>CAWHIO010000017.1:0-71300 GCA_963829315.1 uncultured Alphaproteobacteria bacterium
TCAGGAAGGTCACCGCGGAGGTTTCCTCGCGATACAGCCCGTGTTCGGAGCGCAACCGCACGAAGGCGCTGCGGAACGGATCGTTCGGCACCACGTCGGCGTAATCGGTTCCCACCCGCTGGGTCAGCAGCACATTGGTGAGACCGAGCTGCTGCCGCCGTTCGACGTCGGGGGATGCGATGGCTTCAAACGGCCGGTTGGAGAACAGGGCGAGATAGGTCGGCACCCCGAGAAATTCGCGGTAGTCGGTGTTGATCCAGATGCCGAATTTGCGCTCCTTGCGGCGCGTCACCATGTCGGCGCGGGGGCCGATGACGGTCACGACGAGGTCGTAGCTGGTGCGGGAGACGGGCGTGGTGGCGTCCTTTTCGACCGAGCCGAACAGCACCAGTTCCTCGCCGGAATAGTTGGGCGTCACGGTTACCCGATGGTTCGAGACCGACACGATCAGCCGCTCCGCGCGCGCCGGCGATAGAGCGAAAGCCGTGCTCAGCAGCACCAAACCTGCGGTGGCAAGAGAGCGGCGTTCGATCATCCGGCGCCCCCGGTTTCCCGGATGGTGAAGAGATCGTCGGGACGGATCACCATTTCGACCGCGAAGCGGATTCCGACCGCGAGAATCAAAAGCCCAAGCAGCAGCCGCAGGTGTTCGCCGCGGATCTTCTGACCGGCACGGGCACCGAACTGCGCGCCGGTCACGCCGCCGATCATCAGGATCAGTGCCAGCACCGCGTCGACCAGATGGTTGGTGACCGCGTGCAGCATGGTGGCGAACACCATGGTGACCAGCGTCAGCACCATCGAGGTGCCGATCACGGTCGAGGTCGGTACCCGCAGCAGATAGATCATGATCGGGATCAGGATGAAGCCGCCGCCGATCCCCATCACCGCGCCGATGAAGCCGATGACCAGGCCGACGACGACAACCGGGATCACCGACAAATAGATCTTGGAGCGCTTGAAACGCATCTTCAGCGGCAGGCCGTGGATCCAGCCGTGGCTGCCCGAGCGGCGCATCGGAACGACGACGCCGCGCCGTACCCGCAGGATCGCCCGCAGCCCTTCCCAGAACATCAGTCCGCCCACGGTGGTGAGCAGCACGACATAGGACAGCGCGATCATGAGGTCGAGCTGGCCGAGCGAGCGCAGCAGCGTAAAGGTCCAGACGCCCAGCGCGGTGCCGACGACCCCGCCGCAGAGCAGCACCAGCGCCAGCGCCGGATCGATCGCACGGCGGCGCCAATAGGCTATCGCGCCGGAAAACGACGAGGCCGCGATGTGGCTGGCGACGGAAGCGACCGCGACCGCGGGCGCGATGCCGATGAAGATCAATAGCGGCGTCATCAGAAAGCCGCCGCCGATGCCGAACATGCCCGACACGAAGCCGACCGCCGCGCCCATCGCAAGGATGAGGAAAATATTGACCGGAATGTCGGCGATCGGAAGATAGAGCTGCACGCGCGTCGCTTCGGAATGGGCCCTGAGGCTGGCCGAAACCGCTCATGGCATGGTTTCTTTGGGAGTGCGGATCAAATGCCGCGCCCCTGCATAGCCGAAATCGCCTAGCGGAGGGACTAAAGAATCTGCCGGCGGCCGGTTTTTTCCCGCTTCCAGCCCGGCACTTTCCGACGTGGTGAATGATTCAGATTAACAGGGGATGGGGTCAGGGTCTGACCATGGGATCGGTGACAAGATTCATCGCTGAGGCTTCCTTCGGGCCGAGCCAGCGGACATCCCTGGTTTCGGACATGGCTTCCACGACGGAGGAAGACACCCCCATCTTCGTCATAAAGCTCAGGACCGTCCCCGCGGTCCGCTGGGTTTCGGCGACGGGGTCGCGGCCGGGCGCGGATGTCACAAACCGGTGTACCCCCAGCACCGAGCCGTCGATGCCGTAACGCGGCTTGCCGCCGGCATAGACGAGCACGCAGGCGCTGGCGCAGTACGATCGCCTGATCTGGCCCGAACTATCGGCGACGCCAACCGCGGTTGCCAGCCCGCGCGATCGAATGATCTCACCCATGATGATGGCCTGATCCAGGTTGCCGCCCGGAGAGGACAGCAATACCGCGTCGCCCGCCGCCAGATGGGCTTCGTCGAGCTTCTCGCGTAGCCAGCCCGCCGTAGCAGCGCCGATGGTCCCGCGGATCGCTAATACAGGCCGGCCGCGCGCGAAGCCGTCGGGGTCGGTCTTCGCGATCAACGCGGAAGTCATGGTCGGCGCGAAGTAGGATTCCTTCCAATAGGCCCACGCCTCGGGCCGCGAAAGGTCCCGGTAGGCGCGAATCCCCAGGCCCGAAATCAGCAGGGTAAAGACGACGACCGACCAAATCGGCCGCCGGCGGCGGCCGGTGGCACCATGCGGCGACACTGAAGGCGGGCTGGTTGGTACGCGCGGCGGCGCCACCCAAGGTCCCGTCGGCGACTTGCGGAAATGACTTCCATCGTCCTGACGACCATCGACCGGCAATGCGATCCTCTTGGAAGTATCTCTATCTGCTGGACGTGAGAGCCGCCCATGCGCCGCTGTTCTTGTTTATACGCCTTCATCGCGGAGGTACATGCCGGCGACGCCAGGCCGGCATCCACCGCGCATCAAGTGCGGGGCAGCGTTCGCTCGAAAACGCTCCAAGGGATCAATGCGCGGCGGCGGTGCGCTTGGTCGAAACCGGCTTGGCGGCGGGTTTTGCGGAATTTGCCTGCGCCGGTGCCGAATCCCATCCGCCCGCGGGGCTCGCTACGTTGATGGCGTCGTCGGGCTGGGGCTCCGCCGCGAAGGTCTGGATGGCGAGTTTTGCCGCAGCCAGCGACTGGGCATCGAGCCGCTTGGCGATATCGTCACGTTTGTGGCCTGCGTCGGCATCGCCCTGAGCCGCGGCGAGGCTGAACCACTTGAAGGATTCGGCGAGGTTCTGTTCGACGCCGATGCCGCGGGCGTAAAGGATACCGAGGTTGAACTGGCTGTCGGCGACGCCGCGATCGGCGGCCTTGCGGAACCATTGTGCCGCGCTCTTGTAGTTGGCGCCCTTGCCGCCGCCATCGGCGTCGAGCACGGCGAGATTATGCATCGCCTTGGCGTTGCCGCGCTCGGCAGCCTGCACGTAGTAGCGCCGCGCGATGTCGACGTCCTTCTTCACGCTCAGGCCCTTTTCGTAGAGGGTCCCCAGCCTGAAGACCGCCGGCACCACGCCGGCCTGGGCCGCGCGGTCATACCATTTCGCGGCTTCGTCGAAATTCGCAGCAATGCCTTTGCCTTCGGCGAAGCGAACGCCGATCTCGTACGCCGCGGTCGGATCGCCTTTAAGGGCGGCGGCGCGCAGCACTGGTCCGCCGATCCCGTCGGGCAGCCTTTCGGTCGGCGGAATCGGTATCAAGGCGAGTCGGCCGTTGCCTGACGGCGCCTGCATCGCCGGTATCGTGCCGGTAACGTCGTTCGCGGGTGAAGCGGAGCGTCCGATCATCGGCTGCGGGATCGCAACCGAGGCGGCGCCATCAGCGGCGTTCGGTGCGGAGTTGTTGAGCGATTGCCGTCCGATCGGCGTCGGCGAGGTCATCGAAGGCCCTGCGGGAGCCGGCATCGCCGGTTTGGCGCCGTCATCGGCGGACGGAGGGGCCAAAGACTGTGACTCGCTCGAATTCTCCATCGCGGGCAGTTGCGGCGCGCTGCCGCTGTCGAGCAGCGTCATCGCCATTTTGAAGGTGCCAAGCACGATCACGACCACGCTTGCGCCCACCAGCAACGAGCGGATTTTGGAGGTGATGGTCGAGGTTTGCTTGCCCATGGCACCGGCAGCCGCCTTCAGCGGGCCGCGGCCAGCCTTTTCGGGCGGCGGTGCGGCCGCGGCGGCCTGGGCCGCGCGGCGCGCGGCGGCGATGAAGCTTGAGGTGCTGACGGGCTCTTTTGCAGCCCCTGGAATTTCGCTAATGGCGCTCTCGGAAGCCGCGATGCGCTCCGACGGCGAGGCGGATCGCCCCGCCGGCCGTGTTCCCGGCTCGAGCGGGTGATCGGGCGGCAGGCCCGGTTCGATCGCCACGCGCGGTTGCGCCGCGTGCGGCTCCAGAATTTCGCTGATCGCCCTTGGCGTCGCTACGGTGGTGGGCGGCATCGCTGCCGATGTGGAATGGAATTCGCGCGGAGCCGCGGCGAAGTGCTCCTGCTCCGCGGCGGGATTCGGCAATTCCGGTTTGGCTTGCGGCGCCATCGCGGCCCGTGCGGGTTCGACCGGAGGCGGGGCTGGCGGCGCGTCAAAGGAAGGTACCGGCGGCGCGGAATAGGAAGGAGCCGGCAGCACTTCCGGCTCCGGTGTCGCCGGCTGGACGCGAGCCGTGCGCAGGTCGCCTTCGATCATGGCCAGCCGATCGACCACATGGCCAAGCGTGTTGTGAACGGCTTCGAGCGAGTCCTGGGTATGGCGGTCGGTTTCGGCCTGGCTGAAACGGATGTCGGACAATTCGCGCTTGACGATGTCGGCAAGCCCGCTGTCCGCGGCGACCGGCGCGTTGCGGCTGCTCTCGGCGAAGGCCGCGATGCTCGCCTGCTGGCGTTCGAGGTGACGCAGAATATCCTGCAGCCCTTCCTCGACCGGCCCGAGATTGCCGGCGCGGGGATCGGTGGAAGCCTCCAGCCGTTCGAGCAAATAGGATACGCGCTGTTCGAGATGGGCGAATGCGGAGGCGTTGTCGTTGCCGACCGGCATGCGGTCGAGGCGATCGGACAATGCCCGCAGCGCGTTCTCGATATGCTCGGAGTTTTCGGAGACCGCCGGCCGCGGCTCACGGGTCTCCAGCGACGATGTCAGTGCGGCGATACGCTGTTCGAGCAGCGCGAATGAATCAGCATGGCTATCGGAGCGGGCAAGCTGATCGACCTTGGATGACAATAGCTGCACGTCGTCGCTGAGCCGCGCCAAAGCATCGTTGGATGCGACATTGGAGACGATGGCGCGGAGTGCCGCGATGGCGCCTTCGAGCTGGTGGACCGTGGAGGGGTCGTTGTTGGCGCGCAAAATCAGATCGAGCTTGGCGCCGAGGTTGCGGATCGCCTCGTCATAGCCGGTCAATTGTTCGGCGGGGGTCAGCGAGCGCAATGCTTCGCGGATTTCGCCCAGCGCGCGTTCGATGCCGGCCAGCGCCTGGCCGTCGGTGCCGCTCTGGCGGGTGTCGTCGATGCGGCGCGACAGCGAGCGAATCTCGTTCTCGATCAATTCGATGGCGCGGCGCGGCATCGCCTCGGTAATGGCGTGACGGATTTCGGCAAGTTCGCTGCGGAAAGCGGCGATCGATTGCTCGATGTGATCAGGACGCTGCAATGCCTCGATCTGGCTCGTGATCTTGACCAGATGGCGCTCCAGCGACGAAAAATCCGGCCCCGCCGGCGCTGCCGGTGGGGCGTAGGCTGCCGCCGGCGGCGCGCTGCGCGGCGGCATCTGCCGGGGCGCGGCGTTATCGAGTTCGTTCTGGCGCGCCGCGATTTCCGCGATCGCAAAATCGAGCGAGGCCGGGCTGAGCGGAGGTGAGGGACGATAGACCTGGGTTGCCGCGCGCTCGACCATGTCGGTCTGGCGCTGCTTGTCCTGGATCTGGGCCTGACGCGCCGGGGCAGGGTTTGAGATCTGCGAGAGGCGTGCGTCGAGGCGGGCGATGGCATCGTTCAACTGCCGCGCGACGGCCGGTTCGGCGCGGGGAGTTTCACCGCGCGGCGGATCGCTACGCGGTCGGGGTTGAGAAATCTGCTCGATCTGCCGGGCGATCGAATCCAGCCGATGGTGAATATCCGTGACCTCGCGGTTCTCCGGGCTGGGCATCGCCGGGCGCTGATCAAAGGGCGGACGAAAGCTGGGAGCGGCGGTATCGCCGAGGGTGGAATTGAGCCAGTCGCTCAGCGACATGCCGGCCCGGCGCGCGGCGGCCTCGGCCCTCTCCCGGACGGACGGATCGATGCCTTCATTACTCCACGATACGCGCGAATTCATGCTCTCGTCCGGTTCCGAATCCGGCGCGCTATCTGCGCCTTCAGCCTCCCCGCGCGTCCCCGATCAGGAGACAATCGAAATCCGCGCAGGTCGTCTGCCTCTGACTTCGACTTTTTCGCGTTACGGTAAATAACCGGTTAAGGAATTGCGCCGGGCTGCCTTAAAGTTCGCCTCAGGAGCAAAATCCCAGCGCTTCTCCGAGGGCTGCGCGAACGGCGGCGCCGTCGCGACCGCGACCGGCCGACGGCCTAACCGCTGGATTCGGCGTCTCTGATCGAAACCACATTGGGTTGATCAGCGCCGATCGACAGAGCCGACAACGCCTCGAGCGCCTCTTCGCACCACTCCACCACGGCCTGCTCGTGACGCACGCCGAGGCGCAGGCTCAGGAGCTTGCCCAGGTCCGCCGGCGAAGCGATGCCCTGCGGGAAGCGCTTGTTGAGAATGCGTTCGTAGCGGGAACAACGGTCGCGGTGGTGCTCCAGCCGCGCCATCAGATCGGTGCGCAAAGGTTCGATGTCGACGCTGTCGAGCGCATAGAGCCGTACCAGCAGGTCGTCCTTGATCGATGCCGGGACGCTCGGCCGGGCGGCCCAGTGCCTCAATGCGGCCCGGCCCTCTTGCGTGAGGGTGTAGACCAGCTTGTTGGGCTTGCCGGACTGCACGACTTCGCGGCCCTGGATGTGGCCGCGGTCGCGAAGCCGCGTCAGCTCGCGATAGATCTGCTGATGGTCGGCTTTCCAGAAAAACCCGATCGACGCATCGAACGTCTTGGCGAGCTCATAACCCGTCATCGGACGTTCCGTGAGGCATGCAAGGATTGCGTCGCCAAGCGCCAAGTCGCCAGCCCTCCGTCGCTTCCGAACTGTGATTGACTTTATGCATAAAGTTGCATATGCGTCAATGTGCATAATAGGAAATGGCACGCTTGTCAGGACCCGACTTCGCCGTCGCCCGGGACCGGAGACCTCATGCCCATACCGGAGACCTCTTGCCCATGACCGCCCTCGACAAGTGGTACGACTACATGAAGTCCCATGATCACGCGGCGCTATGGGATCTGCTCCACCCTGATGCGGTATTCGAGAGCCCGGTCGTTCATACGCCGCAACGCGGGCGCGACATCACGTTCAAATATCTGTCGAGCGCGGAAAAGGTGCTGGGCGGCCCGGGCTTCCGATACATCGGCGAATGGCGCAGCGCCGACGGCGCGGTCCTCGAATTCGAAAACGAGATCGAGGGGATCAAGCTCAACGGCGTCGATATCATCAGCTTCAGCGATGATGACCGGATCGCGCGTTTCAAGGTCATGGTGCGCCCGCTCAAGGCGATCAATCTGCTGCATCGTTTGATGGGGGAACAACTGGCGAAGCCGTGACGCCAAGTCCGGCGCCGCACGCCAGCGGCGGGGCGGATATTTGCTGCCTTGCTCATTCCCCAGAACCTTCCGAACCGGATAAGGTCGATTTTCCGGAATACCGCAAAGTCTCGCGTCAACGCCTCCGCCAATTTCAGCCTGTCCCTGCCGGGAGAACATCATGCCGATCTACAAAGCCCCCTTGGAAGACGTCAATTTCCTGCTCAACGACGTGTTCCAGATCGACCGCTACGACAATCTTCCCGGATTCAGCGATGCCTCCGCCGATGTGCGGGAGGCGGTACTGTCGGAAGCCGCCAAACTGAGCGAAGAAGTGCTGCAGCCGCTCAATCGCGTGGGCGACCTGGAAGGCTGTATCCGCCACGACGACGGCAGCGTGACCACGCCGAAGGGATTCAAGGAAGCGTACAAGCAGGTCGCCGAGGGCGGCTGGCTCGGCCTCTCGGCGCCGACGGAATATGGCGGGCAGGGATTGCCGGTCTCGCTGAGCCAGGCCGTCAACGAATTTCAATGTTCGGCGAATATGGCGTTCTCGATGTATGGCGGCCTGACCATGGGCGCGACCGCAGCGCTGATCGTGCATGGCAAACCCGAGCAGAAGCAGATGTTCGTGCCGAAGATGGTGGCCGGTGAATGGACCGGCACCATGAATCTCACCGAACCGCAATGCGGCACCGATCTCGGTCTGTTGCGCACCAAGGCCGTCAAGCAGGCCGACGGCAGCTACAAGATTACCGGAACCAAGATCTTCATCTCCGCCGGCGAGCACGACCTTGCCGAAAACATCATCCATCTGGTCCTGGCGAGGATCGAGGGCGCGCCCAGCGGCATCAAGGGTGTGTCGCTGTTCGTGGTACCCAAGATCCTGGTCAACACCGACGGATCGCTCGGCGCGCGCAACGGCGTCACCTGCGGTTCGATCGAACACAAGATGGGCATTCACGGCAATTCGACCTGTGTGATGAATTACGACGACGCCACCGGCTGGCTGATCGGAGAGGAAAACAAGGGCATGCAGGGCATGTTCGTGATGATGAACGAGGCACGGCTGGGAGTGGCGGTACAGGGGCTGGCGCAGTCGGAAGTCGCCTATCAGAACGCCGTGGCCTATGCCCGCGACCGGCTGCAGGGCCGCTCGCTTTCCGGGCCGAAGGCGCCGGACAAGCCGGCCGATCCGATCATCGTGCATCCCGACGTGCGCCGCACGCTGCTCACGATTCGCGCCTTCAACGAGGCGGCGCGTGCGATGGTGGTGTGGACCGCGTTGAAGAGCGACGTCGCCCACCGCTCCAGCGATCCCAAGGATAGGCAGGAGGCCGACGATCACATGGGGCTGATGACGCCGGTCTTGAAAGGCGTTCTGACCGATGTCGGATTTTCCAACGCGGTGCTGGCGCAGCAGATGTATGGCGGCCACGGCTATATTGCCGAGAACGGCATGGAGCAGTTCGTGCGCGATGCGCGCATTGCCATGATCTATGAAGGCGCCAACGGTATTCAGGCACTCGACCTTGTCGGACGCAAACTGCCGCGCGACGGCGGCCGCGCCGTGATGTCCTTCTTTGGCGAGGTCGCCGCTTTCGCCAGGGATCATGGCGCGGACGAGACGATGAAGCCGTTCGTCGCACCGCTGAGCACGGCGCTCGGTCATCTGCAGCAGGCCACCACCTGGCTGATGCAGAACGCGATGATGAAGCCGGACAATGCCGGCGCCGCCGCCACCGATTACATGCAGCTGTTCGGCCTCGTCACCTTCGCCTATATGTGGACGCGGATGGCGAAAGTCGCGCACGACAAGATTGCAGGCAGCGGCGCGACGCCCTATCTGTCGACCAAGCTGGTGACCGGCCGCTTCTTCATGGAACGAATGCTGCCGGAAACATCGGTGCATCTTGCGCGCATCCAGACCGGAAGCGCGACTATCATGGAATTGGCGGCTGAAGCCTTCTGACCGGAAAAACCTTGCCGCGGCCGCCCGACGATCCGCCGCGGTATCTTCCCAATCGCCTAAATATTATGATCCTCATACCAGGAGGGCTTCATGCCTGAGGCATATATCTACGATCACGTTCGCACGCCGCGCGGCCGCGGCAAGGCCGACGGCGCGCTGCACGAGGTGACCGCGGTGGCGCTGGCGACCGCGCCGCTGAAGGCGCTCAAGCAGCGCAACAATCTGCCCGAGGATGTGGTCGACGACGTCATCCTCGGCGTGGTCGACCCGGTCGGCGAGGCCGGCTCCGACATCGCGCGCTTCGCGGCCATGCATGCCGGTCTCGGCGAGTCCGTTCCCGGCATCCAGATCAGCCGGTTCTGCGCCTCCGGCCTCGATGCGGTGAATTTCGCCGCCGCCCAGATCATGAGCGGCCAGCACGAACTCACCATCGGCGGCGGCGCCGAATCGATGAGTCGCGTCGGCATCGGCGCCTCCGGCGGGGCCTGGCCGATGGACCCGTCGATCGCGGTGCCGGCCTATTTCATGCCGCAGGGGATCTCCGCCGACCTGATCGCGACCAAATACGGTTTCTCGCGCGACGACGTCGATGCCTATGCGGTGCAGAGCCAGCAGCGCGCCGCGAAGGCCTGGGACGAGGGCCGCTTCAAGAATTCGGTGATCCCGGTGAAGGACATCAACGGCCTCACCATTCTCGCCAAGGACGAGCACATGCGGCCGACGACGACGATGCAGTCGCTGGCGTCTCTGAAGCCATCGTTTGTGGAGATGGGACAGATGGGCGGCTTCGACGCGGTGGCGATCCAGTCGCATCCGGAAATCGAGCGCATCAACTACGTGCATCATGCCGGCAATTCGTCCGGCATCGTCGACGGTGCCGGCGCGGTTTTGCTCGGCAGCAAGGACGCCGGCGTCAAGTACGGCCTGAAGCCGCGTGCAAAAATCCGCGCCTTCGTCAATATCGGCTCGGAGCCGGCGATGATGCTGACCGGCCCGGTCGATGTGACCGAGAAGCTGTTCGCGCGCTCGGGCATGAAGAAATCCGACATCGACCTGTTCGAGTTGAACGAGGCGTTCGCCTCGGTGGTGCTGCGCTACATGCAGGCCTTCGACATCGATAGCGCCAAGATCAACGTCAATGGCGGCGCGATCGCGCTCGGCCATCCGCTGGGGGCGACCGGCGCGATGATTCTCGGTACCGTGCTCGATGAACTCGAGCGCACCAACAAGTCGACCGCGCTGGTCACGTTGTGCATCGGCGGCGGCATGGGGACGGCGACCATCATCGAGCGGGTGTGAGGGCGTAGGGTGGGCAAAGGCGCACTTCGCGCCGTGCCCACCACTTGAATTCGGTTTATCATGGTGGGCACGCTTCGCTTTGCCCACCCTACGATCAGATACAACCGCCGCGCCTGCGGGCTGCCGGCATCGAGGGAGCGACAAATGGCCTTCAAGAATTTCAAGGTTGAAACCGACGCCGACGGCATCGTGCTGGTGACCTGGGACACCCCGGGTCGTTCGATGAACGTGCTCGACGAGACCTCGGTCACCGAACTCGAGGAGATCGTCAAGCAGACCTCCGCCGACGCGGCGGTGAAGGGCGTGGTCATCACCTCGGGCAAGGAAGCGCTGTGCGCCGGCGCCGATCTGTCGATGCTGGAGGGCATGAGCCGCCAATATGGCGAGTTGCTGAAGGCCAAGGGCGAGATCGCGGCCAACCAGATGCTGTTCGACCAGAGCCGCCGCTTCTCGCAGGTGTTCCGCAATATCGAAACCTCGGGCAAGCCCTGGGTCGCCGCGATCAACGGTCTGGCGCTCGGCGGCGGTTTCGAACTCACGCTGTCCTGTCATTACCGCGTCGCCGCGCAGAATCCGAAGACCCGGCTGGGCCTGCCGGAAATCAAGGTCGGGCTTTTCCCGGGCGCCGGCGGCACCCAGCGCGTGCCGCGCATCGTCTCGCCGCAGGATGCCATGCAGCTCCTGCTCAAGGGTGAGGCGATCAATCTTGACCGGGCCAAGGCGCTGAATCTGATTCACGCCGTCGTTCCAGCCGCCGACCTCATCAAGGCGGCCAAGGACTGGATCAAGGGCGGCGGCAAGGCGGTCGCGCCATGGGACGAGAAGGGTTTCAAGCTGCCTGGAGGCCCGGTCTTCTCCAAGGCCGGCATGATGATGTTCCCGGCCGGCAACGCCATCTATCGCCGCGAGACCTACGACAATTATCCGGCGGCGCGCGCGATCATGAGCTGCGTCTACGAAGGCCTGCAGTTGCCGATCGATGCCGGCTTGCGCGTCGAATCACGCTACTTCACGCAGATCCTGCGCAGCAAGGAAGCCGCGGCAATGATCCGCAGCCTGTTCCTGTCGATGCAGGAACTGAACAAGGGCGCGCGGCGTCCGCCAAACGTGCCGCCGACCAAGGTCAAGAAGCTTGCCGTGATCGGCGCAGGCTTCATGGGCGCCAGCGTCGGCTACGTCTCGGCACGCGCCGGCATCGAGGTGGTGCTGATCGACCGCGACCAGGAAAGCGCCGACAAGGGCAAGGGCCATGCGCAGGCCATGATCGATGATCTGATCAAGAAGGGCCGTGCCAAGGAAGGCGATCGCGACGCCATCCTGTCGCGCATCACCGCGACCGCCGACTACAACGTCTTGAAGGACTGCGATCTGATCATCGAGGCGGTGTTCGAGGATCGAAAGGTAAAGGCGGAGACCTACGCCAAGGCGCAGCCGCTGCTGAAGGGTGATGCGATCTTTGCCTCCAACACCTCGACGCTGCCGATCAATTCGCTGGCGGAAGAGTTCAAGGACCAGAGCAAGTTCATCGGCATTCACTTCTTCTCGCCGGTCGAGAAGATGATGCTGGTGGAAATCATCGTCGGCAAGAACACCGGCGATGTCGCGCTCGCCACCGCGCTGGATTACGTGCGCGTGATCGGCAAGACCCCGATCGTGGTCAACGATTCCCGCGGCTTCTTCGCCAACCGCTGCGTGCTGCGCTTCACCGCCGAAGGCCTGGAAATGCTGATGGAAGGCGTGCCGCCGGCGATGATCGAGAACACCGCGAAGATGGCGGGCATGCCGGTCGGGCCGCTGTCATTGTCCGACGAAGTGGCGCTCGATCTCGTGCTCAAGATCATGAAGGCGACCGAGGCCGACCTCGGCGCCAACGCCATCGACCAGGCCCAGAAGAAGCTCTTGGTCGAGATGGTCGAGAAGCAGGGCCGCTTCGGCCGCAAGAACGGCAAGGGTTTTTACGACTATCCCGAGAAGGGCAAGGGCCAGAAGAGCCTGTGGTCGGCGTTGAGCGGGTTGCAGCCGAAGCATCTCGATCCCGATACCCTCGACGTCGAGGAGCTGAAGCAGCGCTTTCTCGTGGTGCAGGCGGTGGAAGCGGCGCGCACCGTGGAAGACCATGTCATCACCGACATGCGCGAAGCCGACGTCGGCTCGATCCTCGGTTTCGGATTCGCGCCGTTCACCGGCGGCACGCTGTCCTATATCGACTTCATGGGCACGAAAAATTTCGTCGCGTTGTGCCACAAGCTCGAGGCCAAATACGGCTCGCGCTTCACCCCGCCGAAACTCCTGATCGACATGGCGGCCAAGGGCGAGACCTTCTACGGCCGGTTCCCGCCGAAAAAGCAGCCCGCGGCGGCGTAACTCCTAACTCTCGCCGTCATGGCCGGGCAAAAGCACCGGGCGGCCCCTTCCGCCGGGGCCCGGCCAAACGCGTCCCGCTATCCGGCGCGCAGCGGCGGGCTCGGCGCGGAACCGTTGCCGCTGAGGAGCTTGGAGATAAGCCAATGAAGACGATGCAATGATCCGGGCAATCGTTCTGTTACTTGCTTTCGCTGCTACGGGCACCGCAGATGCGGAGGAGGCTTCGATCAATTTGTCCGGTATCGGCAGTCGGAAATGCTCTTATTGGCTCTCCACCCCGGACCATCGACTGGAGGGTACGGTCTGGATTTATGGCTTTTGGAGCGGCTTGAATTATGTGGCTGCGTCGAGCCAGCAAGACCAGCCGAAAACGAGTGGCACAGCGATGGTCGCGGCTGTTGAGGCGGCTTGCAGAGGCAACCCATCACAGATTTTGGCCTCTGTTGCCTGGGCAGCCTATATTGATGGCAACCAAAAGTAAGTCTGGCCTCCGACGTCCAATTTCATGATCTTCTTCCGGCCTTATTTCTTGTCCCGGCCGGATTGGGCTTCCGGCGATCTTCGGGCCGCGCGTCCCTCCGGTTGGTCTTTTCGCGGCCTCTGCTCCTGCTCCAAAAAAGGCCGGATCATCGATCCGGCCCTTTGCTCTTTAATTCTCTGAGAACTCACGCCGCCTTCAGCAGGCCTTCCTTGGTGAGGGCTTCCTGCACCTTCGGCCGCGCCGCGACGCGGTCCTTGTAGGCCATCAGGTTCTTCAGGCCGGAGAGGTCCAGTTTGTTGCCGTCGGCCCAGCGCAGCATGGTGTAGAGATAACCGTCGGCGACGGTGAACTGCTTGCCCATCAGATAGTCATGGCCGGCAAGCTGGCTGTCGACATATTTGAACTTGCCCATGATGCGGTCCTTGAAGAAGTTCTTCACCTCGTCCGGGATCGTCGGATTGAACAGCGGGCTGAAATTCTTGTGCAGTTCGCCGGTAGTGAAGTTGAGCCACTCCAGCAGCTTGTAACGCTCGGCGCTGTCGCGCGCGGGCGCGAGATTCTTGGCTGAAGCCTTGTCGGCGATCATCTGGACGATGACCGGGCCCTCGGTCACGAGCTCGCCATTGTCCAGCGCAAGCGCCGGCACCTGGCCCTTGGGATTGACCTTGAGGTAGTCGTCGCCATTCTCAAGCTTCTTGGCCCGCAGGTCGACCTTGACCAGGTCGTATGGCAGACCCGCCTCCAGAAGCGCGATATGGGGTGAAAGTGAACAGGCTCCGGGCGAATAATAAAGCTTCATCGGAATTTCCTTCCCTCGGATGATTGGCAAACGGCCCACAGATGACTAAATGCATCTGCATGAAATAGTCAAGATTGATGCAGCTGCATTTAGTGCGCTACACTCTCTCGTCAGCTATGGACCGGACCATGAAGCGCAAACCATCGACCGAGGCGACCGCCGCCTGGATTCGCCTGATGCGAGTCCAGAGCCGAGTGCTTGACGCCGTCGAGCAGGAGTTGAAGAAGGCCGGGTTTCCGCCGCTGGCCTGGTACGATGCATTGCTCGAATTGTCGCGCGCGCCGTCCGGCGAGATGCGCCCGGTGGAACTGGAAAAGCAGATGCTGATCCCGCAATACTCGACTTCGCGGCTGATCGACCGGCTGGTCGACGAAGGGCTGGCGGCGCGCCGCGAATGCAAGATCGACAAGCGCGGCCAGTTCGTCGAGATCACCGAGGCCGGGCGCGAGCTGCAGAGGAAGATGTGGAGCGCGTATTCGGCCGCGATCGAAAAACACGTTGGTTCGAAGCTTTCCGACACCGATGCCGTAAAACTCTGTGGTCTGCTTGACCGGTTGGGCTGCTCCTGCGGCGAGGCTCCATCGCTCGCCGCGAGAGACGGCGCTCCCGCCCGATGATATTGTTTTTGCCTTTCGCATCCGCGGACTGCCTGGTTCGCGGATACTCCCGACACCGCGCGCGTTTGGTCGAAACGCCCCACCTCCGGAATCCGCATGGCGCGTGACCAGATCGATATGACGCCCCTGCAATCGCGCGAGGAATTGGTCGCGTGGCTGGAAGCGGGCGTGAAGCCGCGTTCCGAATTCCGGATCGGCACCGAGCATGAAAAGACGCCCTTTACGCTGAACGGCCATCAGCCGGTGCCTTACGAAGGCGCCCGCGGCATCGGTGTGCTGCTGGAAGGCATGCAGCTCCTGCTCGGCTGGGAGCCGATCATGGAGCGGGGCAACATCATCGGGCTATATGACGTCACCGGCGGCGGCGCGATTTCGCTGGAGCCCGGCGGCCAATTCGAATTGTCGGGCGCGCCGGTCGAGACCGTGCATCAAACCCAGTCCGAATTGATGGCGCATCTGGCGCAGGTGAACGAGATCGCAACGCCCCTGGGGATAGGTTTTCTCGGGCTCGGCATGACGCCGTCATGGTCTCGGGCGCAGATTCCGATGATGCCCAAGGGACGCTACAAGATCATGACCGGCTATATGCCGAAGGTCGGCAAATACGGCATCGACATGATGTACCGGACCTGCACGGTGCAGACCAATCTCGACTTCTCCTCGGAGGCCGACATGGTCAAGAAGCTCCGGGTATCGGTGGCGCTGCAGCCGGTGGCGACCGCGCTGTTCGCCAATTCGCCGTTCACCGAAGGCAAGCCCAACGGCTTCCTGTCGTTCCGCTCCGAGATATGGCGCGACACCGACAATGCGCGCGCCGGGATGGTCCCGTGGGCGTTCGAGGACGGCATGGGGTTCGAGCGCTGGGTCGATTATGCGCTGGATGTGCCGATGTACTTCGTCAAGCGCGGCGATGCCTATATCGACGTGGCAGGGTCGTCGTTCCGCGATTTCTTCGACGGCAAAAATCCCGCATTGCCCGGCGAGCGCCCGACGTTGTCGGACTGGGCCAACCATCTCTCGACGATTTTTCCCGAAGTGCGGTTGAAGCGCTATCTGGAAATGCGCGGCGCCGACGGCGTGCCCTGGGGACGGCTGCCGGCATTGCCGGCGTTTTGGGTCGGACTGCTCTACGACGACACCAGCCTCGACGCTGCATGGGACATCGTCAAATCCTGGAATGCCTTCGAACGCCAGTCGCTGCGTGACGACGTGCCGCGCCTCGGCTTCAAGGCCAGGATCCGGCATCACTACCTGTTCGAGATCGCCAAGGAATGCCTGGCGTTGTCGCATGCGGGGCTGCGCCGGCGCGGCCACGTCGATCACTTCGGACGCGACGAGAACCGCCATCTCGAACCGCTGGACCGGATCATCAATTCCGGGCAAAGCCCCGCCGAGGAGATGCTGGAGAAATTCCATGGCCCCTGGCAGGGTTCGGTAGAACCGGCCTATGACGAATACGCATTCTAGCTGACGCACAATCGGGACCGCAGCGCCGCGTGAGCCCAAAGTGGGAGCCGGTTTTTCCGCGCAAGCTGTTGAGCCTTGGTGCTTTTCTTGGTGCTTTTCTCGGGGTCAGGGCGGTCCGGCGGATCCCCGGATGGAAGGGTTTTTGTACCGTTCATCCGCCGTACAGGTTCGTGGCGATCAAATGACAACCCGCAAAATGCGGGGAAGTCCAATCGGTTGAAAGCATCGCGAATGTGGGGAGGCCGCCTGCTCGGGGCGTGTTTGGTGACGCTCGCTTTTTTTGCGGCCGCCACGGCCATGCGACCGGCATTGGCCCAGACCAACTTCGATCGTCCGGGCGGCGATTATCTGAGTTCATTGGTGCCCTCGGGCGATCCGGCGGATTGTGCGCTGGTGTGTGAGCGCGACCGCCGTTGCCGGGCATGGAGTTTCAACTATCCGAGCGATACCGCGGGCAGCGCGGTCTGCTGGCTGAAGAACAGCGTGCCGGCACGCACCCCGGATGATTGCTGCGTCTCGGGCGTGCGCGGCGCCGGCGTGGTCGAACCGCGCAATGGAGCGATCGAGACCTCGATTGACCGCTACGGTGGCGATTACCGCAGTTTCGAACTCAAGCGGGGCGAGCGCGACGAAGCCTGCAAGGCGGCCTGCGCCGGTGACAATAAATGCCGGGCCTGGACCTATGCCCGGCCGGGATATGCCGGAAAAGAGGCTCACTGCTTTTTGAAGAAGGAAATCAAGCCACCGCGGCGCAAGCCCGGCTTCATTTCGGGCGTGGTCAGGTAACATCGGTGGCGTCTGTACCGTAATGCAGGTGCGCGCGGAAATCGGTCATGCTTGATTGACCGGGGTTCGGCCGCGCGGGTCGAACACGGAGTTCACGATGATCTTATCGCGCAGGGTTTTTAACGGGGCCATCGTCGCAGGCGCGCTTGGTTGCGGCCGCTCAGCTCGGTTCCGCATGGGCCAACAACACCGTCGTGCCGTTTTCGGCGGAGGCATTCAAGGCGGCTCAGGCGTCAGGCAGCCCGATCCTGGTTGAAATCCACGCCGACTGGTGCCCAACCTGCAAGGCGCAGAAACCCATTCTCGACAAATTGACCGCGGATCCGAAATTCAAGGATCTGAAAATTTTTCGCGTCGATTTCGATGCCATGAAGCCGGAGGTCAGGCAGTTCGGCGCTCAGATGCAGTCGACGCTGATCGTCTTCAAGGGCGCCGCCGAACAGGGCCGCTCCGTCGGCGACACCAAGGAGGCATCGATCGCGGCGCTGCTCGACAAGAGCCTCTGATCTCCAGTGACCGCTCTCACACTGGCGTTTGCTGCAGGGTTATTGTCCATCCTGTCGCCTTGCGTGCTGCCGCTGGTCCCGATCGTGCTGGGTGCCGCGGTCACCGCCCATCCGCTTGGGGCGCTTGCCTTGGCGGCTGGCCTGGCGCTGTCGTTCACCGGGCTTGGCCTGTTGCTGGCGCTGGTGGGCTTCTCCCTTGGCATCGATGCCGGCATGCTTCGCCTGGCGGCTGCGGCGATCATGGTCGCGCTTGGTGCGGTCCTGCTGGTTCCGTCATGGCAGGCGCAGTTCGCGGCGGCGGGAGGGCCTGTTTCCGGTTGGGCGGACCGTCATTTCAGCAGCAGCTTCGTCTCGTCCGGACTCCCGGGTCAGTTCGCGATCGGCCTTCTGCTCGGCGCGGTATGGTCGCCCTGCGTCGGCCCGACGCTTGGCGCGGCATCGCTGCTGGCCTCGCAAGGACATGATCTGCCGCGGGTCACGCTGACGATGGCGGTGTTCGGCGTCGGTGCGGCGCTGCCGCTGGTTCTGCTTGGATTGCTGTCGCGGGCGACGCTGATGCGCGTTCGGACCAGCCTGATGTCGGCGGGAAAATTTGGCAAAGCTCTGCTCGGCGCGTCCTTCATTGTGATAGGCTTCTTGATCGTCAGCGGTGCCGACAAACGCCTAGAGGCCGCGCTCGTCAATGCCTCGCCGCAATGGCTTACCGATCTGACGACGTCTTTTTAGCTGACCGGGCAGGGTAGAAGCATGCAGCTTGAATCGACCCTGACCTGCCCAAGGTGCAGCTTCCAGGCGACCGAAAAAATGCCGACGGATGCTTGCCAGTATTTTTACGTCTGCAAGGGCTGCGGTGAGAAACTCAAGGCCCTGCCGGGCGATTGTTGCGTGTTCTGTTCCTATGGTTCGGTGCCTTGCCCGCCGTCCAGCAGAATGGCAGGGGCGCGTGCTGCGACTAGCCTAAGCGTGCCGCGCGGCTTCAACGCACCGCGGTGAAGAACCGCGCCAGACGAAAGCCGGACAGCCATGTCCACACCGGCTGGCTGCGGATGCCGAGATCCCAGGATCCGACCACGGCGTCGGCGCGGCCGACCAGATTGTCCATCGGCAACAATCCGACCCCGCCGTCGCGGACCGAGACGCGGCTGTCGGCGGAATTGTCGCGGTTGTCGCCCATCACGAACAGGCGGTTCGGCGGCACCGTCACTTCAGGCGTGTTGTCGAGCCGGCCATTGTCGCGAAGCTTGAAAATCGCGTGGCTGACGCCGCCCGGCAAAGTCTCGATGTAACGATACGCGGATTCCGATCCGCCACTGTCGTCTTCCGCTTCGCCGATGCCATCGGGCTTCAGCGTGGCGGCGCGGTCGTTGATGAAGAGCTGGCCCTGCCGCATCTGGATACGATCGCCGGGCAGCCCAACGACGCGCTTGACCCAGGCCTGCGACCGGTCGCCCGGCCAGCGGAACACCACGACATCGCCGCGCTTCGGCGTCCCGCCGAACACCCGCCCGGTCTCGGGCAGGCTGATCTGGATCGGCAGCGAGGCGGTGCCGTAGCCGTAAGGAAATTTCGACGCCAGCAAGGCATCGCCGATCATCAGCGTCGGCTCCATCGAGCCTGACGGCACGTAGAACGGCTCGGCGAGCGCTCCCTTGGCGAGGAAAACGATCAGCAATGCCGCGGCGAACTGGAGAGCTTGAGCACCCCAGCCGCGCGCCCTCGCGGCGACAAACTCCCGCTCGATCGTCATGAGCCGGTTCCTCCGACCGTAATGCGTTCCATCCGCAGCGTCGGCTGGCCGACGCCGACCGGCACGCCCTGGCCATTCTTGCCGCAGGTGCCGATGCCGGTATCGAGCGCGAGATCGTTGCCGACCATGGTGATGCGATGCAGGTCGGTCGGGCCGTTGCCGATCAGCATCGCGCCCTTCAAGGGCGCGCCGATCTTGCCGTTTTCAATTTTGTAGGCCTCGGTGCACTGGAAGACGTATTTGCCCGAGGTGATGTCGACCTGGCCACCGCCGAAATTGGCCGCGTAGATGCCGTTCTTGACCGAGGCGAGGATTTCCGCGGGATCGCGGCTGCCGGCCAGCATGTAGGTGTTGGTCATTCGCGGCATCGGCACATGCGCATAGCCCTGGCGGCGGCCGTTGCCGGTCGGCTTCATGTTCATCAGCCGGGCATTCTGGCGGTCCTGCATGTAGCCGACGAGAATGCCGTCCTCGATCAGCACCGTGCGGTTGGTTGGCGTGCCCTCGTCGTCGATCGACAGCGAGCCGCGCCGCGACGCCATGGTGCCGTCATCGACGACCGTGACGCCCTTGGCCGCAACCTGCTGGCCCATCAGGCCGGCGAAAGCGGAGGTCTGCTTGCGGTTGAAATCGCCCTCGAGCCCATGACCGACCGCCTCATGCAGCATCACGCCGGGCCAGCCGGCGCCCAGCACGACGTCCATTTCGCCGGCCGGCGCCGGCACCGATTCGAGGTTGACCAGCGCCTCGCGGATCGCGCCGTCGGCGGCCTCGCGCCACGCCTTGCTGTCGATGAAACGGGCATAGCCCTCGCGGCCGCCATAACCCTTGCTGCCGCTCTCCTGGCGGTCGCCCTGGCCTGCGACCACGGAAATATTGACCCGCACCAGGGGGCGGATGTCGCGGTAGCTCTCGCCGTCCGGGCGCAGGATCTCCACCACCTGCCAGGTGGCGCCCAGGCTGACCGTGACCTGGCGCACCCTCGGGTCCTTGTCGCGGACATAGGCGTCGATTTCGGCCAGCAGTTTTACCTTGGCCTCGAAACCGGGAGCATCGAGCGGATTGTCGTCGCCATAGAGCCGCACATTGGTGTGGGCCGGTGCTGCCGCAAGGGTTCCGCGGTAGCCGCCGCGCACCGCTGCGACCGCGTCGGCGGCGCAAATCAACGCCGGCAGCGAGACGTCGGAGGAATGCGCATAGCCGACCGCGTCATCCTTCACCGCGCGCAGGCCGAAGCCCTGCGAGGTGTCATAGGTTGCCTGTTTCAGCCGGCCATTGTCGAACATCAGCGCTTCGGTCTGGCCGTATTCCAGGAACAGCTCGCCGTCATCGGCGCCCGCAAGTCCCCTCGCGATCTGATGACGCACGGCATCACGGTCGAGGTTGGCGCGATCGAGCAGCGAGGTGGTGGGGGGATTCGTCATGAAGGCTCCAAAATTTCTCTGGTCGTCCCCGCGAAAGCGGGGACCCATAGCCGCAGGATTTAGTGAGCTAACCAAAAACTCGCCGGGAGCTCATCTTACAACACGGTAACCTGTGGTTATGGGTCCCCGCTTTCGCGGGGACGACAAGATGCCAGATAGTCACAATCGCGACAAAAGGGAGGGTCTGCCAAGCCTCGCGCAGCGAGGCACATTGCCTCACGGCAACTTGTCGTATCCTTCAGCGAGCCCGTTCAAGCTGAGCGGGAAGCCGATGCCCTCTTCGGGGGTCTCGAAGATGATAAAGGTCGCGGTCTTGGCGGTACGCAACTGACCCAGCAGCTTGTCGTCCATCACCACCTCCGCCACGCAGCCATTAGGCAGGCATCTGACGAAGCCGGCGCGGCCGACGTCGACATTGTCGAGTTTCAGGCCCAGCCCCGAGGGCAGCAGTACGCCGAGCGGCGCCACCACCCGCATCAGCTTGCTCTTCTGGTCGGCGGTCTTGAGCACGATGACGGTGAGACCGGCGTTGGAGCGGTCTTCCGCTACCACGCTCTGGATCAGGGCGCATTGCTCGCCTTGCGCGCCCGGCGGGGTGTCGCAGCGGATTTGCCAGTCACCATGGACGGACCGCACCGCGCCTTGAGCGCCCGCCGCCACCGTCAGGCCGAGCCAGAAAAGGATGACCAGACTGCCACCCAGCCGTTTGCCGGCAAATGGATTGCGACGGATCGCGGCGGTCCTCGCCGTGTGTTTCGAAGGCCCCATCCGGGTCGATCCCTTGATATTTCCTTGAGAGTCAGTCCGAACCGGGGACTGACACGGCAATGACGGCGCCTTGAAGGCGATCTTCAAGACCTGCGCCAGAATGGCCGCTCCGCTGGCCTCGCGAATCAGGTCCCTGTGGAGCGGCTCCGTCTGTGCCTACATCGGGCAATCCGCCTGTCAAGCGCCGTCCCGCGAGCAAAGCCGGCGCTATTGCCCATTTCACGGGAAAATGCGACATCGGCAGAATAGCCGGTGACGGTTCGTCTCCGAGTCGTAATACCGCATTGCGAGAGCTCGAGAATTATGGTTTGAGAGGCTGGATTTCGACGCGTTCTAGCGATCTGGCCCAACGAATTCTAAGGTGTACTTCATAAAGTACAGCCCAAGGCCGTTTGTCAGGGGGCGGATCGTGCAGCATGCTTCGCCGTCCGGCGGAATGCTTTGGGGTTTTATGCAAGGGAGCGCGAACGGCATGAAGATGTCGAAGGGCCAAATGGGCCGGCGGTTGCTGGGATTGATGGTGGCCGGCGTTGCGTGGGCCGCCTGCGGGACGGCGTCAGCCGAGTTGGGGCAGCCGGCGCCGTGGGAATACAAGCTGCAGGAATCGGCCTCTCCGGTGATGGACAACATCACCTGGTTTCACGATTTCCTGTTTGTGCTGATCACCGTCATCACCCTGTTCGTGCTGGCGTTGCTGGTTATCGTCGTTGTGAAATTCAACGCCAAGTCCAACCCGGTTCCCTCCAGGACCACCCATAACACCCTGATCGAAGTGGCATGGACCCTCATTCCCGTGCTGATCCTGGTCGGCATCGCGGTGCCGTCGTTCCGGCTGTTGTTCGAGGAACTCGACATTCCCAAGGCCGACCTGACCATCAAGGCCACCGGCAAGCAGTGGTACTGGAGCTACGCCTATCCCGATAACGGCAAGTTCGAGTTCAATTCGCTGATGGCCCAGGACAAGCAGCCCCGGCTGCTCGGCGTCGACAACGAGATGGTGGTGCCGGTCAACAAGGTGATCCGGGTCCAGACCACCGGTGCCGACGTGATCCATTCCTTCGCGGTGCCGGCGTTCGGCATCAAGATCGACGCCATTCCCGGCCGACTCAACGAAACCTGGTTCAAGGCCACCAAGCTGGGCATGTTCTATGGCCAGTGCTCCGAGCTGTGCGGCAAGGATCACGCCTTCATGCCGATCGCGGTGCGGGTCGTGAACGATCAGGAGTTCGCGGCCTGGGTCGAGACGGCGAAGAAGAAATTTGCGGCCAACCCGGCGAACTCGTTCGCTTCGGCGGGCGCAGCGGCGCAATAAGCCTGAAGGCTTAGGGCGCAATCCGACGGGACAAGGGCGACGCGACCGCAAGGTCCAAAAAAGTACTGCAAGGCAGGATTTGAAAATGGCAACTTCCGCAGCGACACACGACGATCACGCCCATGACGATCATGCGCACGACCATCCGACCGGATGGCGGCGCTACGTCTATTCGACCAACCACAAGGACATCGGCACGATGTACCTGGTGTTTGCCGTCATCGCCGGGATCATCGGCGCGGCGATGTCGATCGCGATCCGCGCCGAGCTGATGTATCCGGGCGTGCAGATCTTCCACGAGACCCATACCTACAACGTCTTCGTGACCTCGCACGGCCTGATCATGATCTTCTTCATGGTGATGCCGGCGATGATCGGCGGCTTCGGCAACTGGTTCGTGCCGCTGATGATCGGCGCGCCAGACATGGCGTTCCCGCGCATGAACAACATCTCGTTCTGGCTGCTGCCGGCGTCGTTCGCGCTGCTGCTGATCTCGACTTTCGTCGAGGGTGAACCGGGCGCCAACGGTGTCGGCGCGGGCTGGACCCTCTACGCGCCGCTGTCGACCTCGGGCCATCCGGGGCCGGCGGTCGATTTCGCCATTCTGTCGATCCATCTGGCCGGCGCCTCGTCGATCCTCGGCGCCATCAACTTCATCACCACCATCTTCAACATGCGCGCGCCGGGCATGACCCTGCACAAGATGCCGCTGTTCGTGTGGTCGATCCTGGTGACGGTGTTCCTGCTGCTGTTGTCGCTGCCGGTGCTCGCCGGCGCCATCACCATGCTGCTGACCGACCGCAACTTCGGCACCACTTTCTTCTCCGCCGAAGGCGGCGGCGACCCGGTGCTGTTCCAGCATCTGTTCTGGTTCTTCGGTCATCCCGAAGTCTACATCCTGATCCTGCCGGCGTTCGGCATGGTCAGCCAGATCGTTTCGACCTTCTCGAAGAAGCCGGTGTTCGGCTATCTCGGCATGGCCTATGCGATGGTGGCGATCGGCGGCATCGGCTTCGTGGTGTGGGCGCATCACATGTACACGGTCGGCATGTCGTCGGCGACGCAGGCCTATTTCGTCGCCGCGACCATGGTGATCGCGGTGCCGACCGGGGTGAAGATATTCTCGTGGATCGCCACGATGTGGGGCGGCTCGATCGAGTTCAAGACGCCGATGCTGTGGGCGATCGGGTTCATCTTCCTGTTTACGGTGGGCGGCGTCACCGGCGTGGTGCTGGCGAACGCCGGCGTCGACCGCGTGCTGCAGGACACCTACTACGTGGTCGCGCATTTCCATTATGTGCTGTCGCTCGGCGCGGTGTTTGGCATCTTTGCCGGCTGGTACTACTGGTTCCCGAAAATGTCGGGCTACATGTACAGCGAGACCATCGGCAAGGCGCACTTCTGGATCACCTTCATCGGCGTCAACCTGGTGTTCTTCCCGCAGCATTTCCTCGGCCTTTCCGGCATGCCGCGCCGCTATGTCGATTATCCCGACGCGTTTGCCGGCTGGAACCTGGTCTCCTCGATCGGCTCCTATATTTCGGGGTTCGGCGTGCTGATCTTCCTCTGGGGCGTGATCGACGCGTTCGTGCGCAAGCAACAGGCCGCCGACAATCCGTGGGGGGCCGGCGCCACCACGCTGGAATGGACGCTGTCGTCGCCGCCGCCGTTCCATCAGTTCGAGGTGCTGCCGCGCGTGCAGTAACAGCATGATCCGGTCCATTGGATCGGATCATGATTCAAGGGAAGAGACCTGTCTTGTCGGTTGTCGATCATAACGCCATCGAGCTGTCGCCCCGGATTTCGGAGGCCGAAGTTGCCGACTACGTCGCGCTGCTAAAGCCGCGGGTGATGTCGCTGGTGGTCTTTACCGCGCTGGTGGGATTGATGATCGCGCCCGGTCACGTCCATCCGGTGCTGGCGTTCACCTCGATACTCTGCATCGCGGTCGGGGCCGGCGCGTCGGGCGCGCTGAACATGTGGTACGAACGCGACATCGACGCTCTGATGTCGCGCACCGCCAACCGGCCGATCCCGCGCGGACGGGTGACGCCGCCCGAAGCGCTGGCCTTCGGCATGACGCTGGCCTTCTTCTCGGTGATGACGCTCGGCATCCTGGTCAACTGGCTCGCCGGAGCGCTGCTGGCGTTTACGATGTTCTTCTACGTCGTGATCTACACCATGGCGCTGAAGCGCTGGACCGCGCAGAACATCGTGATCGGCGGCGCCGCCGGCGCCTTGCCGCCGGTGGTGGCGTGGGCGGCCGCGACCGGTTCGCTGTCGGTCGAGCCGCTGCTGTTGTTCTTGATCATCTTCTTCTGGACTCCGCCGCATTTCTGGGCGCTGGCGCTGTTCCGCAGCGACGACTATGCCCGCGCCGGCGTGCCGATGCTGCCGGTCGTCGCCGGTCCCGATGCGACGCGGCTGCAGATCCTGCTTTATACGGTCGTGCTGGTCGCGATCGCCGTGGCGCCGTGGCCGCTCGGCTATTTCGATGCAGTCTATGGCGTGGCCTCGCTGGTTCTCGGCGGCGGCATGCTGGCACTCGCGGTCAACGTCTACCGCCGTCGCCAGGGCAGCGAAGCGTTGCGCGCAACGCGAAAACTGTTCGCGTTCTCCATCCTCTATCTGTTTGCGCTGTTCGCGACCTTGCTGATCGAGGTTGTCGCCCGCGCCGTCGCACCTTTGGTCTGGTAGAGGGGCGCGTGGCAAAGGCAATGGCCGACAAGCAGCAGCGAAATGGAATTGTCCTCACCGAGGCACAGAAGAAAAGCCGCCGTCAGCGCTCGATCGCCATTGCGCTCGCGCTTGGCGTTCTCGTCGTTCTGTTTTTCGCGGTCACCATGGTCAAGGGGCCGGCCGTCCTAGTGCGGCCGATGTAGTGGACATGGCGAACCAACCGACCAAACGCGAACCGCCTGCCGCAAGCCAGAAAATGGCTTCGCGCCGTGGCCTGACCCGCGATGCGCTGGTCGCTGCGATCTGCGGCTTTGTGGTGGTGCTGATGGTCGGCGCCTCCTATGCGGCGGTGCCGTTCTACAACTGGTTCTGCCGGGCCACCGGCTTTAACGGCACGACGCAGGTCGCGACCTCCGCGCCATCAAACGCGCCGCTGGCGCGGAAGATCGCGGTGCGTTTCGATTCCAATGTCGCGCCGGGGCTGCCGTGGAAGTTCGAGCCCGAGCAGACCGAGATCGAGGTCAAGATCGGTGAAGTGGTCACCGTGTTCTACACCGTGACCAACCAGTCGGCGCGGACCACGACCGCGCAGGCCGCCTACAATGTGGCGCCGCTGACGGTCGGGGCGTATTTCCAGAAGATCAACTGTTTCTGCTTCACCGAACAGACCATGGCGCCCGGTGAAAAACGTGAAATGCCGGTGGTGTTCTACGTCGACCCGTCGATTGTCAGCGACAGCGACAATGACGGGCTGAACACCATCACCTTGTCCTATACCTTCTATCCGGTGCGCGATCCGGCTCCCAAGCCGCTGGCGGCAAGCGAGCCGGATAAACCCAAAGGGAAGTCTTTGAAGGGAAGCCTTTAAAGGGAAGCCTCTGATCACCGCGATCCGGGTATTTTGATTTTTGAGACGAAAAAGTGCCGACCAGGCACTGCTAACGGAGAGACCGCAAATGGCTACGGCGCAAGTCAAGCACCACGACTATCACCTCGTCGATCCGAGCCCGTGGCCGATCGTCGGCTCCATTTCGGCCTTCATCATGGCGGTCGGCGCGATCGCCTGGATGCATCATCTGTTTTCGGCGGCGCCGATCGTTTTCGGCATCGGCACCATCGGCGTGCTCTACACCATGGCGAGCTGGTGGGCGGACGTGATCCGCGAGGCCCAGTACAAGGGCGATCATACCCGGGTGGTGCAGATCAGCCATCGCTACGGCATGATCCTGTTCATCGCCTCCGAAGTGATGTTCTTCGTCGCCTGGTTCTGGGCCTTCTTCAACTCGTCGCTGTTTCCCGGCGATCCGGTTCACGCCACGCGCGAGGCGCTGTTCGGCGGCGTCTGGCCGCCCAAGGGCATCGAGACCTTCGACCCCTGGCATCTGCCGCTGTTGAATACGCTGTTGTTGCTGACCTCGGGCACCACGGTGACCTGGGCGCATCACGCACTGCTGGGAAACGACCGTCAGGGGCTGAAATACGGTCTGATCCTGACGATCCTGCTCGGCGCGACCTTCACCTGCGTGCAGGCCTATGAATACGCCCATGCCGCGTTCTCGTTCGCCGGCAATGTCTACGGCGCAACCTTCTTCATGGCGACGGGCTTCCACGGCTTTCACGTGCTGGTCGGCACCATCTTCCTGATCGTGTGCCTGGCGCGCGCCTATGCCGGGCATTTCACCCCGAAGCAGCATCTCGGCTTCGAATTCGCCGCCTGGTACTGGCATTTCGTCGACGTGGTGTGGCTGTTCCTCTTCATCTGCATCTATGTCTGGGGGCATGGCGCGGAAACCATGGCCCACGGCGCGCACTGATCCTCCCTGTTCTTTGAACGCGATCGGACGAAAGACCGGCTTGCACTTTTGCTGATCGCGCTCTCCACTGTGCTACAAGGGGGCGGCCGCCAGGCCGCCCTTTTGTTTCGCGATACGCGAAAAGGCCATCGCATGCCGGACCAGACGCTACCTACGGTGACCCAGAGCGCGCTGCGCGGGCTCGCCTGCAAATGTCCGCGCTGCGGCAAGGGAAAGCTCTACGCGGGCTTTCTCAATCTGCGGCCGAGATGTGAATCCTGTGGGCTCGACTTCGCCTTTATCGATACCGGCGACGGGCCTGCGATCTTCATCATCATGATTGCCGGCGCCATCGTCGTCGGCTGCGCGCTGATCGTGGAGGTCAAGTATCAGCCGCCATTCTGGCTGCACGCGGTACTTTGGCTGCCGCTGATTCTTGCCACCACGCTGTTGCCGCTGCGCGCGATGAAGGCGCTTCTGATTGCACTCCAGTACCACCACAAGGCAGCACCCGGCCGGTTGATCGACCGCGAGCCGAAATGATCGCGGCGGCGGGACGGCGACGCCGTGGCTTTGGCTTTGGTGTATTCACGCTTGCGATGGTGACGCTGTTGACAGGCCTCGGGGTGTGGCAGTTGCAGCGCCGGGTCGAGAAGCATGCCTTGATCGCGGCCCTGACCGAGCGGCTTGCCGCCGCACCCGGATCGCTGCCGTTGCCCGCGCAGTGGAGCACGCTCTCGCCGCAAGGGGATGAATTTCGCCGCGTGCGCTTTGCCGCGACCTATCAGCCCGCGCCGGACGCAATGGTCTACAGTTCCGGTTCGGCCGTGCGCGAGGATATTTCAGGCCCCGGCACCTGGGCCTTCGTGCCGGCGCGGCTGCCGACCGGCGAGACCGTCGTGATCAACGCCGGCTTCGTGCAGAACACGATGCAGGATCGCAGCCAGCAGGATCGCGCGGTGGCGCGGCTCGTCATCGGCGAGCCGGTCACGCTGACCGGCTACATCCGCTTTCCCGAGACGGCGGGCGCGCTGACCCCGGCCGAAAACATCGCCAAGCGTCTGTGGTTCACCCGGGATCATCTCGCGATGGCGCGAACCCTCGGCTGGGGCCAAGGGGGCAGCCAGGTCGCGCCGTTCTATCTCGATCTGGAGCAGCCGGTGCCTGCCAGCGGCATTCCGAAGCCGGGGCCGCTCGAGGTGCATCTCAAGGACGATCACCTGCAATATGCGCTTACCTGGTTCGCGCTGGCGGGCGCCGTGGTCATTGCGTTCGGGGTCTGGCTGCGGGGGCAAAGGCGGGCCGCGTGATGTCAGCCATTCCGCGGCAAGGGCGGGGATCGTTGGGCTGGTAGGCGGTCGTTGGAGCGGACCAGCGGCGGAGCTGTGATAGTCGCAAATCGCCGCGCGGTTGCGCGGCGACAAGGTATTATAAAACCGTCGTCCTTCGCCTGGAACCCAGCGTTAACCATAAATAGAGGCGTTTCGTCTTTTCATGCGGAGATCGAATCCAGCCCCGGCATTTGATTCGGCGTTTTTGTCGGTCGTCCAGAGGCAATTACGTGAAAGCGAAATGCGGCCCGATCGATAGCTTCAGATTGTTTTCGCGCGCGGCCGCCATAGCGGCGAGCACTTTCGCCGCGATCATGGTATCGGCCGCGCCGGCCCACGCGATTTGCGCACCAGCCTCGGGCAGTAACGTCACCGCCACCTGCACCGGGACGACCATCAACCAGGACACCTACGCCGGTATCGTCGCCGGCTACGGCCAGAAAATCCAAACCAACCTCAATACGACGGTCGTCCAGGGCGCGACGGTGACGGGGACAGACAATGGAATCAACTTCTATACGGGATCGGTGACCAATGCCGGCGCCGTCACGGGCACGCTCGCCTCCGGCATATTCGCCAAAACCCCTGCCGGCACGGGCACCATCAATGTGAACAATTCCGGGAGCATCACGGGGGGCAACTACGGCATCAATACCTTTACCGACGTCGCGGTGACGAATTCCGGAACCATCACGGGGACGCCGCCTGGGGCATCAACAGCTTTGATGGCGCAGTGACCCTGACCAACAGCAGCACGGGCACGGTGTCGGGCGGCATCGAATTGCGGGCACCAGTGCCACGTGACCAATTCTCGGCAGTATCACGAACGGCATCATAACGGCGGGCACCAGCGCCACGGTGACCAATGCCGGCAGCATCACGGGCGGCATCAACGCCAACACCGATGCCATAGTGACTAATTCCGGCACGATCGATGGCGCGGGCTACAGCGGCATCTACGCAAGCACCGGCGCCGCGACGGTGACCAATTCCGGCACGATCACGGCAACCGGTACGGGCAACTATGCCGTCTTCGCCAGCACCGATGCCACGGTGTCCAATTCCGGCCTGATTACAGGCGACGCTGCGGGCGTCTACGCCAGCAACGGTGCGGCGACCGTGACCAATTCCGCCACGATCGCGGCGACCGGCGCGGGCAGCTATGCCGTCTACGCCAGCACCGACGCCACGGTGATCAATTCCGGCCTCATGACGGGCGATGCTGCGGGCGTCTACGCCAGCAACGGCGCGGCGACCGTGACCAATTCCGGCACGATCGCGGCGAGCGGCACGGGCAGCTATGCCGTCTACGCCAACACCACCGCTAACGTCGTCAATTCCGGCCTCATCACGGGCGGCGCTGCCGGCATCAAGGCCGGTACCATCGCCACCATCGCCAATTCGGGCACGATCGCGGGGACCGGCGCGACCGGCATCGGCATCGTCGCCGGCACCACCGGCAGCAACGTCGCCAATTCCGGCACCATTATCGGCGCTGGCGGCACTGCGATCCAGTTCAACGCCAACGGCACACCGGGTTCCGACATCCTGACGGTGCTGCCCGGCGCGCGCTTCGGCGGGAAGGTCAATTTCGGCGGCGGCGCCGACACGATCAATTTCGCGTCGGGAAGCTGGATCCTCAACACCGCCAATTTCAACAAGACGCTTTCGACCGTCACCACGCCGGGCACGCCCTTTCTCGTGACATCGAACCAGATCGTCGTCGCGGATGTCTCCGGCTTCGGCGCGCAGAACCGCGCCATCATGGATATCACGTGGTGGATCAACTCGGTGTTGCCGGATGCGCCGGTGTTCGCGCCGGCTGCGGGCGGCGGCGCCAACGCATTCGCCGCCGTCGATGCCGCCGCTTCGCCGTTCGACGCCTTTGCCAGCTTCCCGGCGGATGCGCCCGGCAATGCCGCGACCAATGCGCCGGTGTTGAAGACCGCGAGCGTCACTTATGCCGACGGCAATGCGGTCTGGACCAAGGGTTTCGGCGGCCAGCGCCAGCAGGACACCTCCGGCATTTTCGCCGGCAGCACCACCACAGGTTATGGCGGGGCGGCCGGCTATGAGCGCGTGCTCAATCCCGATCTGAAGATCGGCGCGCTGCTCGGCGCCAGCACCAACAAGACCAATCTGAATCAGAACGCCGGCAGCATCGGCACCGACACGGTGTTCGGCGGCGCCTATGGCCGGCTCATGCGGGGGAGCACGTTCCTCGATCTCGCCCTGATCGGCGGCAATCTCGCCAACAGCAGCGCGCGCCCCATCGCCGGCGGCCTCGCACCACAGACCGCGACCGCTTCCTATGGCGGCTGGTTCGTCGATCCCGCGATGATGCTCGGCCATCGCATCGACATCGATCAGCGCGGTTTCACCATCACGCCGGCGCTAAGGGTGCGTTACGTGGCCGCGCATTTCGACGGCTATACGGAGGCGGGCTCGGCCGCCAATCTCACCATCGATGGCCGCGATTTCCAGGCATGGGAAGAACGCGCCGAGATCACCTTCGCCAACACCCGCATGATCGGCGCCAGCCGCGTCACCGCGCGCGTCACCGGCGGCATTCTGGGCGAGCAGCGCTCAACCGGCGGTCAGGTCAACATCGCGCTTCTCGACCAAAGCTTCCTCGCCGCCACACCGGACCGCGGCAGCATTGCGGGCGGCTATGGCAGCGCCGGCCTCGACTGGCAGATCGGGCGCGTCACGCTGTTCGCGGCGGGCGAGGCGACCTTCACCAACGACGCGACGAAAATCTATGCCGGCAGGGGCGGCGTCCGCGTCGCCTGGTAGCTGCGGACCCGCCGGTCACCTTACAGGCTTTGGCCGCGCTCGCCGTCCAGTCCGGTATCTGGAGTAGTCCGCGAGCCCCGGCACCTGGGCCTTCATACCCTCGGAGTTTGGCTGCGCGTTAGCGGCGTGAATCTCGTCTCGGAAGCAGCGCAAATGAGCTCGTTCCGAGCTGGCGATCCGAGGGGCCGACCGGTCCTGTTCGGAGCTACCGGTCTTGGCCGTCAGTGATGCTGGTCGCTTCTGCGCATGGCAACCGTGGCGACTTCCGTTTGCACGGCCTCCAGGCGCGCCATCATCAGGATGCCGGCAACAAAAGGCAATCCAAGATCTTCCGCCTGCTCAATCGCGTCGTCGATTGCTTCGACGAGTATTCTCGTCCTGTTTTCCCGCAACATGGAAACTCCCGTGGTTCACGGTGTTGGCGGCTTCCGTCGGGCGCCTGAAAAACGCACGCGCGAGCCGCCGCTGGATGGCGTCCGGTGAATGGATCGCGAACGGCGGGCCGGCGATGATGCAGGCGTGAAATCCGCAAGCCTTGATTTCGGCTTCAGACAGTTGAATGACGCCGGGCGCGCTCAGCCGCTCGACCGCATCGGCAAAATCGAGCGCTCGCCTTCCCCATTGCTGGGCAACGTTCGCCATCCACCTTCCCCAAGGCCCCGCATGGAAGATTGCAACCTCCGCGCGCTTGCGTCAATTAAAGATGGGGCGGCCGGTTGGTTTAGTGCATTGGCGGAAGCGGGCCCCGGGTCTCGGCCTGGGATGGCCGTCAGGCCGCCGCTGCCGGCCCGGTCCCGGGCGGTGAACGGGCACTTGATCGGCGCGCGTTACCGGGTACGACTGATACAATTGGCTTTCACGCCACCAAACGAAGCCCGCTTGCGGCAACCATGTTGAACGCCTCCCGCGCCAGCAACAGCCAGCAGGGATTTACGACGATGAGTGACACGCTGATGGCCTCTCTTGCGCGCTTGCCGGTCAGTCTCGGCGACGTCGAGGCGGCGGCCACTGTGCTGGCCGGCTTCGTGAAGCGGACGAGCTTCGAGTGCAGCCGCACGCTGTCCGACATCACCGGCGCAAGCGTATGGCTCAAATTCGAAAACCTGCAATTCACGGCGAGTTTCAAGGAGCGCGGGGCGCTCAACCGGCTGTCAGCCCTGTCCGCCGATGAACGGCGGCAAGGCGTGATCGCGGCGTCGGCCGGCAACCACGCGCAGGGCGTGGCCCATCACGCGGCCCGGCTCTCGATCCCGGCGACGATTTTCGTGCCGGTGGGGACGCCGACCGTGAAGATCGAGAACTCGCGCCGGCATGGCGCGACCGTGATCGAAGCCGGAGCAACGCTGGAGGAAGCCGCTAGCCTCGCCGTGGAGCATGGCCGCAGGGAGCGGCTGACATTCATCCATCCCTACGACGATCCCCTGATCATCGCCGGCCAGGGCACCATCGCGCTCGAGATGCTCGCCGCCGTGCCTGACCTTGAGGTTCTGCTGGTGCCGATCGGCGGAGGCGGCCTCATTTCCGGCATCGCCGTCGCCGCCAAGACGCTGAAACCCGATATCGAGATCATCGGCGTGCAGGCGGCGCTCTATCCGTCCATGTATAACCTCATCAAGGGGCAGCAGCTTCCGATGCGGGGTGACACGCTGGCCGAAGGCATCGCGGTCAAGGCGCCCGGCGCGATCACTTCCGGGATCGTGCGCGCGCTGGTCGATGACATCGTGCTCGTCACCGAAACAGAGATCGAGCAGGCGCTGAGCCTTCTCATCAAGATCGAGAAGACCGTCACGGAAGGCGCCGGCGCCGCCGCGCTGGCGGCCGTGCTCGCCGACGAGGGCCGCTTCGAGGGGCGCTCTCTCGGCCTGGTGCTGAGCGGCGGCAATATCGACACCCGGCTGCTATCCAGCGTGCTGACCCGTCAGCTCGCGAGGGAGGGCCGCCTGTCGCGGCTGCGGTTCGATATCGTGGACCGGCCCGGCCAGCTCGCCACGGTGCTGACCGCCCTGAGCAAGAGCGGCGCCAACATCGTCGAGGTATCCCATCAGCGCATCTTCACCGATCTGCCGGCCAAGGCGGTGCTGCTCGAAGTGGTGATCGAGACCAGGGACCGGTCTCATCTGGCTGCGGTGATTGCCGCGTTGCAGGCGGCCAATATCGATGTGGATGTTGGCGGCCACTGACCAAGGGCGGCCGGTGGCGCGATGCGGGAAAGGCGTAGCGTGGCCAACGGGCCGCGAACCCGCGCCCGATAAAGACGTCCGCGATACCCACTACCGCATGGGCAGACCGAGGATATCCGTTGATCGGGATAGAGCGGAAGCAATCGCCAGCGGGTCAAACCAGCGTGTTTGATCCGGAGCGGAAGTCGCTTGGTTAATTCAAAATTGAGCACTGGGCGTGGTTTCGGTTGACGTAAGCTGGCCTTACAACCTAACTCTTTGGAGACCTGGTATCGCCCTGAATGCAGGCGCGGAGTGCTATTCGGATACGCCGGTCGGTAACCGCCGGTCGCCTCATAATGAGACGTGTTCGCTTCGGCGGTTCGCGACCGTGAGAAAGCGTTGCGTCAGGTGTGGATGGACCGATGAGCGTTACTTGTCTTGATCCTTGGGTCGCCAAAGTGCGGATGGGCATTCTTCTGCTCGGTCTGGCTTGGCCGGCCGTCGTGTTCATCATGGGCCTCGCACACGCGGATAAATTCACTTGGATGGCTATCGGCGCCAGCTTTATGGCGACGATATTTGCGGTGCCGGTTCTCGCGCTCGCGTTTGTATTCCCGACTTACAAGTCGCGAATAATTGCCGTGCCTCTATTGCTTGCTCTAGTGTTTTGGTGGCTTGAAAGTGGATCATCTACTTACAATGGGCTCGGTCTTCCTCCGCAAATGGGGTTGTGGATCGTGAGCTTGACCGCGCTCACGATGCCTGTCCCGGAGTTTTCAAGCGTCAAGGCGTTCTATCGGAGTGTTTTCCATCGAAAATAGCCCGGCTTATGTATCATTTTTCAAGGCTAACGTGTTTCCGGTCCTCGCGGAGCAACAGGCAACTTCGTTTCTGTCTTGGGTTTTCTACCTCACGCCGGGAATAATTTACTGGTGGATCGTCGCGCTATCAAAGCAGCGAGGTAACGGTAGTCATGCTGCTCCAACTCTCTGCGTGGGCGTTAGGACGTTGGCACAAAAGCGACCTACCAGATGAAGCAGCTTCGTGGGCTGGCAGGCCTCATGCTACTTATGTTGCCGCCATGGCTTCCATTTTGGTACGCGCGTAACTTTGAGATGCCGTTGGACGGCAATATCCGGTTTTTGTTGGTGTCATGCGTGCTCTCCATTGTCTTTTCTGGCTTTGGCATAGCCTTCTATTTTCGATTTCGCGCGCGCGACTTGTCGCCTCCTCAGAGATTAGTGCGCCTTAACATCGGATTGTTCTTGCTGGACATCTTCATTTTCTATCTTGTTTACTCCGCTGACCCCACTCGCGTTCACTGCCAGCCTGCAATCGAATGCAAGCCCCACCTGCTTTTGTGGTTGACCCTCGCTTGGATGCATCTTGTTTACGCTATTGAGATGTATGTGATCGGTTCCCTCTGTTTGCAAAAGAGCAAAAGCTATAATTGCCAATAAATGTGGCTGCGATATCCGCTGTTGGCACGAAACCGACATGCCGGTGCGGTCGCCGCATGTCCGCTGTTGGGGGATGAACAGACCTAGTTCGAACACGGCCCGAGGTCTGAAAATGACCCACACCGGACATGGCGCCCCCCAAACTTACGCCTTTCGCACGCGCGTGGTAACGTCTGGGATTGCGGGGAGCTCGACCAACGCAGTCAATCTTCTCTTCGGGAGAGGCCAATGAATTTGCGAGTGATTTTTGCCGCATGCACTATCGCGGCTTTTGGATCATCCATGATGACATTCGATGCGCTCGGCCAGAAACAATCGTTGAAAGAGCAACTGGTTGGTACTTGGACGCTGCTCTCATGGGTGCAGAAGAAAAGTGATGGCACCAAGCTCGAGCGTTATGGGACTGACCCGAAGGGTATCGCCTTCTTCGATACGGGCGGGCGATACATCATTACTGTGATGCGATCAGATCGCGCCAAATACGCAAGCAACAACCTATGGCAGGGTAGTCCTGAGGAAAACAAAGAAACGGCCGACGGCACGATAACTTACTTCGGAACTTATTCGATAAGCGAGGCAGATAGCAGCATTGCAGTTTACGTCGAAGGCAGCTCCTTCCCAAACTGGAATGGCACAGTTCAGAAGCGCTTTGTCGCGATAACGGGAGACCAGCTCACGCTGACTGTTCGTCCTCCAGGTGGAGACGTGGTCGATGTGATTTGGAAGCGGTCGAAGTGATCGCGCCCGTCAAGTCAGCTGTTGGCAAAAGTGACGTGTTTGACCCCGAAGCGGACATGCCCGAACCCTTCGCTCTCGCGAATTTCGTCGCTCAGAGCTAGTCTGGACATTGCCTGAATGCACCCGGTTATCTGCTGAGAGGGAGGACGTTATGGTACGTTTCAGCGTGCTTGCTGCGGTTGCATGCTTCTGTTTTCAAGCTGGATTTGCCCTTGCGGAGGACACTGCCGGACAACTCGCAGGTAGTTGGAAGCTAAGATCATGGACAATTCAGATTATCGGTGGAGAGGCTACAGAGCCTTTCGGTCCCAATCCCAAAGGCAGGGCGGTCTTCACGGCGGACGGATACGTGACGTTCGTTATCGTGGCGGCAAATCGTAAACCGGCAACAAGCAATGAGGAGTCGGCAGCCCTTCTGAAGTCACTCCTTGCTTACACCGGGAAATTTATGATTGAAGGAGATAAGTTTACAACCAAAGTGGACATATCGGGGAACGAACTGCTTACCGGGCAGACCAGTGGATTCTCAAGCTCATGACGACAAGCTGATCATCCGAACGGCCGAACAAGCAAGCTCCGTTTTTCCCGGTAAGAGAGTTCGTAGGTACCCTCAATTGGGAGCGCGAGCGCTGAGAGTGGTTCGAATCAAATCGCGCCGAGGGCAACTGTCTGCCACTCTTCCGACATGCCAGGGCAGTCGCCTCATGTCTGTTGCTGGGGTAACGACGGAAATGGCTCAGATCCGCCCCGAGGTCTCAGTTTGACCCAACTGAGACATCGGGCGGTGTCGCCGTTGTCGCGTTTTTCAGCGCGGGTTTCCGGTCACGGATTGGATGCCCCGCTGTAATAGCGACCAGTCGAAGCCAACGACGAGTGCCCGGTATCCCCTAGCGGTCATAGCCGCAATTTGTTCCGGAGATGTGGCAACTCCGCCAAGCGGGACAGGGCTCGGCCGGATAACTTCTTCCAGCACCTTCATCGCCGCTTGGACGTCCGAGTGATCTGCACGACCCTTCAACCCCATGCTCGTCGCCAAATGCCCGGGCCAATGACGAGAAGATCAATCCCCGGCGTCGCCACCATTCGTGGATGGTTTTTGCCGCGTCGATATGTTCAATGACGCCAACTGCCATCACCTCATCGTCAGCCCGATCCAGATACTCCCGCATCGAAACGTCCCACCGTGGTGGCGCATAAAAAGGTCCCCACATACGATCACCTTTTGGGGGATAACGAATAGCTCGTACCGCAGCTTGCGCGTCCTCTCGCGTGTTTGTGTTTGGAAAACAGACGCCGAGGGCACCAAGGTCCAGCGGTACCTTTGCATGCCATGCGGACTTGGATGCAACCCGAACGAGTGGGACCAAAGGCGTTCCAGAGGTGGCCGCGATCATGTTATGGGCGGTCCCGGCATCAATTGCGCCGTGCTCCATATCGATAATCACAAAGTCCAATCCTGAACGCGCCATGATCTGGATCGTTTGCACCGACGGTATTGTTGCAATCACTCCGAGCGCCGTTCTTTCCTCGGCCCATATCGACTTCAATCGATTGCGGGGCTGCTTGGCTGGGTGCATATGGCAAGCTCAATCGAGATGTCGGTGGAAAACTTAGACCGATTTCGAACCCCGTCATGGCCGTTGTTGCCACGAAACCGACATGGCGATGCGGTCGCCGCATGTCCGCTGCCGAGGGACGAACGGACCTAGCTTGGAGGCGGCCCGAGGTCTCAGTTTGACCCAAACGGGAATGCGAGATAACTGACAAAATCTTCTGGGGCACGTAAAGCCGACATGCTTGGCCGGACTGGGCTCAACGTTTCCCCGCTCATGGGGGCAAATACCTGCTTGATTGCGACGAAGCGCGCTTCGATCATCGGCTCAAATTCGAGGTCGGTGAAGATATATGGCCAGTCCTTTTCGATGCCTTCGCGGACGAGTTCACCGGCATAGATGGGATCTATGCCCTGAGAGACGCGTGCCCGGACCATATTGATCTGCAGCGCAAGTGGGCTCCCGAAGTCGGCAAAGCAGGGACCGCCCCCTCGAAGCGCTTGGGGAGATTGCGTCTTGAGTTCATGATTTGAGTGCGGATGAACCCTGGACACAGCACCGATACGCCAATACCGCGGGGCGCGAGTTCGCGCCGCAGGCCCTCGGACAGCGCGACAACGCCATACTTGGAAACGTTGTATGCATTGCTCTCCCCTGAAATAAGGCCAGCGATCGAGGCTGTGGAGACGATGTGTCCACCCTCGCCATGCTCCTCGATCAACGGGCCGAAAATCTCGATCCCCCAAATGGTCGCCATCAGGTTGACGCCATGGTCCAATCCCACGACGCGTCGGTCCAGGTGCCATAAGGCCCACCGCCGCCGACGCCCGCGTTGTTGACGAGGATATGCACCTTGCCGTAGCGGGCAGTAGTGGCTTCGGCGGCAGCCACGAGTTCGGCTTTGAGTGAAACGTCCGCTTTCACGCAGTCGACATCGACGTTGGTGAGCCTCAGTTGCTTGAGCGCTGCGGACAGAGCCGCTTCTTCAATGTCGCAAAGCATGACTTTCGCCCCGCCTGGGCGAAGGCGGTCGCGATCCCCAGTCCAATGCCTGACGCTGCACCGGTCACGAACGCGGTTTTTCCAGCGAGTTCCTTCACGCGCATCCTCCCTCGTGCAAGCGGAGACCCTCGCCGCAAAACGCTAAGTGTCCCCGGACGGCATATGACCGCACTTTCGAGCGATTGAGAAGCTTGCCGGATGTTCGCTTCTAGCACATTTGAGACATGCCGACTGCCTGTGAGAATGTCTGCTTGGTGGGGTAGACCGGAAGTCACATTAATCAAAAATTGAGCACTCGTCTCGTGTACGGTTGACATGGCGAATTTTCTACGACCTTAGCTTCAAGGGCCAACTCTGTGCTTCGGTAAGAAGGGAAATTTTGAAAAAGGCTGCCTGATAGCTGCTTGGTATACCCGTGGCCCTCGTGCTCTGGGTGATCGCACTCTTTTGGTTTGAATTTTACGATGTTCACGTTCGCTATCGTCTGACGGTAGAGGTCCAGGACAGAGAGCAACCAAAAACTGGGTCAACGTTGACGAGGATAGTTACAACATAGAAGCCAGTTGGTCCGGGAGCGGGCCGAACCCTATGGCCGTGTTGCTGATTTGAACCGACCGGTGAGCATGGCGAAAAGGCATGCTCTTCGCTCACTCGAATGCACTGAAGAACCAGCGGAATTGTCGAACGTAACCAGCACGTGATCTGCCGGCGGACGACATGTATTGCCTGCCTTTTGAGGCCTACGGCAAGCCCGGTAGCGACTATTTCCGCGCATAATTACGACAGAAAGGTCCCCTTGCAGGCCTTGCTTCGCCAAGGTGGGCCGCGCGAGGTTCCATTTACTGATTTGCCCGAGCTTGTTCGCTTTCGCGACATCGAAGACTGGCACATGCGGACAAGCGTCGCGCCTCACGATCTTATCGCGACATTCGGGCCGGGCGTCAAACTCAGACGTTGTGATCCTTCAGTTGACCAATGATCCAATAACGCCACTGCCGGAAGTTTGGCCGCAATGGCTAAAGCAACAACGGGGAGGCGTCTGACCGTGACAGATGTGACCCGCGCTGACGGATGTGTTTCAGCTCTCATTAATTGAAGCGTAGTAGGCCGATGAGGCTCGCGATTTCCCTCGGGTCGCCGTGTACCTAACTTGGCCTGCTTCTGAGGCAAAGGCGGACAATAATGAATGCGAGAGAGAAGGGCTGCTTGTGGCTGCTTGTTGTGATCGTCGGCGCGATTCCCGCGCTCTATCTTCTCAACTTGCTGACTTCGACTTGGCCGCGCAGCCTCAACTGCCGCCGTACCATAACCGTCGACACGCTGGAAGGTCCGCGCATGGGGACGAACGTAGTACGCCTGACGGCTAATTTTCCCGGTAGCATGAGTTTGATACTGGCTCAGGGCTACGCCGTCTCGCTTGGAGGGCAAGGAGAAGCCACAGTTGTCGATCTCGGTGAGCGGGGATTACAGTTCGCGACTCTGGCGCTTGAGCGGCGGCTTGTTAGTGGCAAGTGGGGATATGTCAGGCGCGGGATGTGAATTAGCTTTCCCGCGCGAAAAATTCTCCGGTCGGATCAATCGTTATGCTCCATCAGCCTTGACGAATATTCGCCTATCTGCTTTTGAACCAACAGACAGAAACCTTTGGCTGACCTACAGACGAATGCTCAGCCGATGGCTCTGGTGCGATCCCGGCACCACGACAATCGGGCGACCGTTAAGCGGCTTGAAGGACAAGCTTGATGCTACTTGCAGCGAGTTCCCGCGGTGTGAGGTTAGTCGGCATGGATCGAAATTACGGATGCCCCGGTCACATACGGAATCGAGAACATTCTGCCTTGGCTTAAGCAAAATTTTCACACACGCCGTCTCATACAACGAACTCCTGGTCGTCGGACGAATTTGCCGCCGGTGGAGCTGCTGTCTTACGATGATTTGCGGAAGCAACCCGACTAGATTTGTGGGGGTCATGTAAACCGCAGTTCTGGCACGAAGCGGACATAACCGTTCTCCTCATGAGAGTCCGCGGTTGAGCGAAGAGCAGACATCGCGCTGTTGCCCGCCGGGCAAATCACGTCGCCTTCGATTTTGAGCTTTTCCAGCCCCGTTGACGAAAATATTTCTGTTTTTCCGAAATGAAAATCAGGCTATGTGATTTGCCATCCCATCCCGAAAGAGGGGCGTTGCGCAACGTCATCAACGCGGGGCGGGCTGCGGTGGACGCCGATGGCGCCTTTGACGAAAGCGCATCAAGCGGACGGCGAAATCGTGTGGTCCTGGCACCCCGACGCTGGTGTCAAGTTCTTGAGAAGCGTGAGCTTCTCTGCCGATGACGGTGGCAAGAGAGCCCGGTCGCCGGGGAGATCACGTATAAGCCGTAAACCACTGCGCGGGGAGTGCCGGGTGATTCCGGTGTGACCTGACCAGCGCGTGTGCGTTCTACCACTGCCATTTGCACACGCGGCTATCGGGCGCATCGGGCGCCCGGCCTCCCTGCGCCCTCCGATCGGAGGGTCAGGAAATTTCTGGCAAGGCTCGGGTGAATCAAGCCGCGAGATCGCGAAGTCATGTCTCGACGAAACAACAACACGCGCCACACATTCCGTCGTCATCCCCGCGGATGCGATATCCCAGAGACGCCAGCGATGAATCGAGAAGCCGCAGCGTACTGGACCCCCCATGGCGGGGAGGGTTAGTTGGACGCAAGACGTTTGGATCTTTCAGCCATTGTGGCATTTCCCATTGTCCTGAAAACGCTTTATGGTGCCGCGCGACTTTGTCGCCGGCAAAGTCATATTATCAATGATTATCAAAGGCTTGGCGAAAAGTCGGGACCTTTGGAGGGCGGTTTGACGCGATACATTTCGACCCGGGGGGAAGCCCCCGAGCTGGGTTTCTGCGACGTCATGCTGACCGGGCTCGCCCGGGACGGCGGTCTTTACGTGCCGGAAGCCTGGCCGCAGCTTTCGCCCCAGACCATCGCGGGATTTTCCGGCCGGCCCTATTGGGAAGTCGCGGTCGACGTGATCCGCCCGTTTGTCGGCAACGAGATTTCCGACGCCGATCTCGGGCGCATGGCCAACGAGGCCTATGCCACGTTCCGTCACCCCGCCGTGGTTCCGCTCGATCAGATCGGTCCCAATCAATTCCTGCTGGAGCTGTTTCACGGCCCGACGCTCGCGTTCAAGGACGTCGCGATGCAGCTGATCTCGCGGCTGATGGATCACGTGCTGGCGAAGCGGGCGCAGCGCACCACCATCGTGGTCGCAACCTCCGGCGATACCGGCGGTGCCGCGGTCGACGCGTTTGCCGGTCTCGACAATGTCGACCTGATCGTGCTGTTCCCGCATGGCCGGATCTCCGACGTGCAGCGCAGGATGATGACCACAAGCGGCGCCGGCAATGTTCACGCGCTCGCCGTCGAGGGCAACTTCGACGATTGCCAGGCGATCGTGAAGGGGCTGTTCAACGATCACCAGTTTCGCGATGCGGTGGCGCTGTCCGGGGTCAATTCCATCAACTGGGCGCGGATCGTGGCGCAGGTGGTGTATTATTTCACCTCGGCGGTGGCGCTCGGGGCGCCGGCGCGCGCGGTGGATTTTACCGTGCCGACCGGAAATTTCGGCGACATCTTCGCAGGGCTCGTCGCCAAGCGCATGGGCCTGCCGGTCAGGTGGCTGCGGATCGCCGCCAACGTCAACGATATCCTGCCGCGCACCCTCAAGACCGGCATCTACGAAGTGCGTGAGGTTCATGCGTCGAGCTCACCATCGATGGACATTCAGGTCTCCTCGAATTTCGAGCGGCTGTTGTTCGAGGCGAGTGGCCGCGATGCGGCCACCGTCCGCAGGCTGATGGCGTCGCTGAAGCAATCCGGCCGTTTCGTGCTGCCCGACGCGGTGCTGGCCGCCATCCGCGAGGAATTCGACGCCGGACGCGCCGATGAGACCGAAACCAGCGCGGCCATCCGCGCCACCTGGCGCGAGGCCGGCGATCTGGTCGATCCGCATACCGCGGTGGCGCTGGCGGTGGCGGACCGCGACACCCCGGATTTCGAAGATTCCCAACATCGTGCTGTCGACCGCCCATGCCGCGAAATTTCCCGACGCGGTGGAAGCCGCCTGCGGGGTACGGCCGGAACTGCCGCCCTGGCTCGAGGGTTTGATGACCAGGTCCGAGCACATCAAAGTCATGAAGAACGATCAGGTCGAAGTCGCGCAGTTTGTGCTGTCGGTCAGCCGTGCCGCGAAGCAAGGAGTTGCCGGATGAGCGTCGATGTCACCAAGCTTCCCTCCGGCCTGACCGTCATCACCGATACCATGCCGCATCTCGAGACCGCGGCGCTCGGGGTGTGGGCCGGCGTCGGTGGCCGCGACGAAAAGCCCAACGAGCACGGCATCTCGCACCTGCTCGAACACATGGCCTTCAAAGGCACCACGCGGCGCTCGTCGCGCGAAATCGTCGAGGAAATCGAGGCGGTCGGCGGTGATCTCAATGCCGGTACCTCGACCGAGACCACGGCGTATTATGCCCGCGTCATGAAGGCCGACGTTCCGCTGGCGCTCGACGTGCTCTCGGACATTCTCACCAACCCGTCCTTCGTGCCGGATGAACTGGAGCGCGAAAAAAGCGTGATCGTGCAGGAGATCGGCGCCGCGCAGGATACGCCTGACGACGTCGTGTTCGAGCATCTCAACGAGCTGTGCTACCCGGACCAGCCGATGGGACGTTCGTTGCTTGGAACGGCAAAGACCCTGAAAGGCTTCAGCCGCGATACGTTGCGGGACTACCTTTCGACGCATTATCGCGGCCCCGATATGGTGGTTGCCGCCGCCGGTGCGGTCGATCACAAGCGGGTGGTCGAGGAAGTGGCGGAGCGGTTCGCGAGCTTCGACGGCGTCGCCGCGCCAAAGCCGCAAACCGCGATGTTCGGCAAGGGCGGCTCCCGCGTGGTGCATCGCGACCTCGAGCAGGCGCATCTGACGCTGGCGCTCGAGGGGGTGCCGCAGACCGACCTGTCGCTGTTCTCCTTGCAGGTGTTTGCCAACACGCTCGGCGGCGGGATGTCGTCGCGCCTGTTCCAGGAAGTGCGCGAAAAGCGCGGGCTGTGCTACTCGATCTACACCTTCCACGCGCCCTATACCGACACCGGTTTTTTCGGGCTCTACACCGGCACCGACCCGGGCGATGCGCCGGAGATGATGGAAGTGATCGTCGACGTCATCAACGATGCCGTCGAGACATTGACCGAGGCCGAGATCGCGCGCGCCAAGGCACAGATGAAAGCCGGGCTGCTGATGGCGCTCGAGAGCTGCAGCTCCCGCGCCGAACAGCTGGCGCGCCACGTGCTGGCCTACGGGCGCCCGCTGACGGTGGAAGAGCTGGTGGCCAGGATCGATGCCGTGAGCGTAGAATCGACACGGAATGCCGCGCGCGGCCTGTTGTCGCGCAGCCGTCCGGCGGTCGTGGCGCTTGGTAGCGGAAGAGGGCTGGACACGGCGGTTGCTTTTGCGGAAGGATTGACCAAATCGAAGGCCAAGGCGAGCCTTCATTGAAGGTCGTTACGCGATTTCATATCCTTGGACATGATCTTTTCGGAAGGCCGGTTGCCAGTTTTCCGGATCATGCTCCAGGTTGAAGCATCGGGGGAGTTTCACCCATGGCCCTGTTTCGTTTGCCGTCGAGCGGACCGGCTGCGCTGGCTCCGCGTGGCCAGGGCCTGCTGCTGCGCGCCCCGCAGATGTCCGATTTCCTGCAATGGTCGCACTTGCGCGAGACCAGCCGGAACTATCTGACTCCATGGGAGCCGATCTGGCCGTCCGACGATCTGACGCGTTCGGGTTTCCGCCGGCGATTGCGCCGCTATGGCGAGGATATTGCCGCCGACAGGTCATACCCGTTCATCGTGTTCCGGGAATCCGATGGTGCGATGATCGGCGGCGTCACGCTGGCGAATGTGCGCCGCGGCATCGTTCAGGCCGGCACGATCGGATACTGGGTCGGCCAGCCGCACGCCCATCGCGGCTATATGACGACGGCGTTGCGCGTGCTGTTGCCTTCGCTGTTCGGCGAGCTCAATCTGCATCGCATTGAAGCCGCCTGCATTCCCTCCAATGCGCCGTCGATCCGGGTGCTGGAAAAGTGCGGCTTCAGCCGCGAGGGCCTGGCGCGGCGCTATCTCTGCATCAACGGGGTCTGGCAAGACCACCTGCTGTTCGGCCTGTTGCACGAGGATTTTCGCGGTTAACCCTCGGTTTCAAGAATATGACAGGCGCCTTGGGTTTGCCGCCATTGCGCTGGTATAACGCATCGGCGCGCGCGCCCTTCAACGGCGGGCCAATGAGCGGACGACTTCTCGGGGACATCTGGACCATGCGTCACAGGCTGATCAGGCAGGCGACCGGTGCCGGTCGGGCGGACCCCTGGCGTGCCGCGATGGCGCTTGCGGTTACCGGGGTGCTGCTGTCCGGGTGCAGCGGAGCTGGCACCCCGCCGCCCGAGGCGGAGCCTCTGCCCACGATCGGCGACAGGTTCAACCAGTTGTTCGGCAGGAAGTCGCAGGCTGTCGGCGAGATCGCGCCGGCGGCCGATGGCGCCGAACTGGACTGTCCGGTCGTCAAGATTCGCGCCGGCGCCTCCACCTACGCGGTGGCGGCGCCCGGCAAGCAGCCGGTCGGCAGCGATCTGCGCTATCAGGCGACCATCACGCGGACGGCGCGGGACTGCAGGAGATCCAGCGGCCAGATCATCGCCCGGATCGGCATTCAGGGCCGCGTCATCGCCGGCCCCGCCGGCAGTCCGGCGACCGTTGAAATCCCGCTTCGCGTCGCCGTGGTGCAGGCCGGCGTCCAGGAGAAGATGATCGCCACCAAGGTCTACCGGACCACGGTGTCGATGACGGAAGACAGCAGCACGCCGTTCAGCCTGGTGGGCGAGGATCTGGCCTATTCGATGCCACCCAATGCAACCAGCGAATCCTACGTATTCTATATCGGCTTCGATCCGCAGGCGCTGACGCCGGAGCCGGCACCGGCAAGGAAGAGGAAGTAGGCGGCGTTGTCGTCGCGCGGTGCATCAAAAAAGCCGGCGCGCATGAATCGCACCGGCTTTGGGGTGTTTTTCGAACCGGCGTTGGTCAGTTCAGCTTTTCGCGAACTTCCGTAATGCCTTTGGCCAGCAGATCTTCGGCGATCGGACCCTTTACGGTCTGTGACAGGATGGTGGACGCCGCCATCACGGCCGCGTTGGCCGCGGCGGCACGCACGTCGGCCAGCGCCTGTGCCTCGGCCAGCGCGATCTTGCTCTCGGCGGTCTTGGTGCGGCGCGCGACAAAATCTTCCATCTTGGTCTTGGCCTCGGAAGCGATGCGCTCGGCCTCGGCTTTCGCCGACGCGATGATGTCCTCGGCCTCGCGCTCGGCGGTGGCGTGGCGCGCTTTATATTCGGCGAGCAATTTGGCGGCTTCGTCCTTGAGACGGCGGGCGTCGTCGAGTTCGGCCTTGATGCGGTTGCTGCGGTGATCGAGCGTCGTCAGCACCGTGCGGTGGATGCCGAAATAGACGAACACACCCATCAGGATGACGAAGGCAACGGCGACCCAGAATTCCGGTTCGGCGAACATCAAGCTTATCCCTTCAAGGACGCGTCAACGGCGCGGTTCACCGACGTGCCGTCGGGCAAAACGCCGGTGAGCCGCTGCACGATGGCGGCGGCCGCATCCGCGGCGATGCCGCGGACGTTGCTCATCGCCGTCTCGCGCGTCGACGCGATGGTTTTTTCAGCGTCGGCAAGTTTGACCGACAGCCGCTGTTCCAGCTTCTTGCGCTCGGCTTCCGATGTCGCGTTCAGTTTTTCGCGGGTTTCGGCGCTGATCGCCTGCGCGCGCGAACGCGCCGCCGCCAGCTCGTTTTCATAGGCTTTCAGCGCGCTGTCGGAGGCGTCCTTCAGCTTTTGCGCTTCGGCCAGGTCGCCCTCGATCTTGTTCTGGCGCTCGTCGAGCAGGCTGCCGACGCGCGGCAGCGCAATTCGCGAGACGATCAGATACAGCGCGACAAACGCGATCACCAGCGACACCAGCTGGGAAGCAAAGGTGTCCTTCTGGAACGGCGGGAAGGGGGCTTTGTGGCCGCCTTCCGCCTCGGTATGGGCTGCCGCGCCCTTGGCGCCGCCATGACTTTCAGCCACGGGCTTCTCCTGTTCGGCCGATTGAGATTCTACCCCGGAATCTCACCGGCCAGATCGGTGATGGATCAGAGCGCAAACAGCAGCAGGAGCGCGATCAGCAGCGAGAAGATGCCGAGCGCTTCGGTCACGGCGAAACCGAAAATCAGGTTGCCGAACTGGCCCTGCGCGGCCGAAGGATTACGCACCGCAGCGGCGAGATAATTGCCGAAGATGATGCCCACGCCTGCGCCTGCGCCACCCATGCCAATGCAGGCAATACCAGCGCCAATGTATTTCGCGGCAATCGGATCCATGAAACGAACTCCTTCTTGAGGTTTGGTAGTGAGGCCGGATCAGTGGCCCGGATGGATAGCATCGTTGATGTAGATGACGGTGAGGATGGTGAAGACGTAGGCCTGCAGGAAGGCGACCAGCAGCTCAAGCGCGGTCAGCGCGATCACCATGCCGAGCGGCAACACGGCGCCGAAGTAGCCGGCAATGCCAAGCCCCGCCAGCAGCGGAATGAAACTTGCGAACACCGCCAGTGCGATGTGGCCCGCGAGCATGTTGGCGAACAGACGCACGGAGTGCGAAATCGGCCGCAGGAAGAACGAGAATACCTCGATGAACACCACCAGCGGCAGGATGAAGATCGGAATGCCGGACGGGACGAACAATTTGAAGAACTTCAGGCCATTCTTGTAGAAGCCGTAGATCAGCACCGTCAGAAACACCATCATCGCGAGCGCGAACGTCACGATGAGGTGGCTGGCGATCGTGAAATTGTAGGGAATCACCCCGATCATGTTCGATATAGCGACGAACATGAACAACGAGAACACCAGCGGAAAGAACTTCATTCCTTCCTTGCCGGCATTGCTTCGAACGGTGCTGGCGACGAATTCGTAGCAGATTTCCGCGATCGACTGGATGCGCCCGGGCACCAGCTGCCGTCCGGCGACGCCGCCGATCATCAGCAGCGAAATCAGCGCCACCGACCCGAACATGTAGGCCGAGGAATTGGTGAAGGCGATCTCCTGATTGCCGATGTGGCCAATCGTGAAGAGCTTTTCGATGTGGAACTGTTCGATCGGATCGATCATCCGCGCGGCATCTCTTCGGTACCGCCGGCCACGCCGGCGCTCTGCAATCACATCATCCGGCGTTTATTAGCGGCCGGTTCTGTCCGGAGCAACACCTGCCGATCTGATTACGTTCATCACGCCGGCCACGAAACCGAGCAGGACGAACACGATCAGCCCGAAAGGTGATGTCGACAGCAAACGGTCGAAACCCCAGCCCATCAGCGCCCCGACGACAACGCCGGCGATCAACTCCGAAGAAAGCTGGAAACCGCGTGCCATTGCCGAGCTTCTGGCGGCGCCGTCTCCACTTCCAGCCTCGGGTTGGTCAGTCCCGACTTCTCGGCTGCCCCGAATTTCGGACAACCGGTGATCCAGACTTCCGAGCCTTGCGGAAAGCGCAGCCTCATCGGAGGACGATTTGTTGCCGTTTCCGTCTTCGCCGTCTTTCGTGCCTTGCGCCATGCTGCGGAGACCCGAAACGATGCTGCGGTGGATGGAAACGACGCCCCGTCACCCTCAAAAGCCGCGCGGACCATACTGACCGCATCTATTCAAGTCAAGATTGCGTCACAACCATCTAGTTGATTGATTTAACTAGGCTTATTGGAATTCCGGGCTGATCGCTGCGGGGCGATCGCCGCACTGCAACAGCTGGAAGCAGGATTGGCAAAATATGGCTGCCCGCGGCGGCCGGCTTGACAAATACATAACTGTGAAGTTATGGGATTATATGCACAACCGGGCGGACCGGGCCGTCGGATGCGTCCGTCGATCCCGCCCGCCGCGCCGTTTTCGGGGACTGGCGGGACCGATTCGATGCCTTCGAAGACATGGTGAACAGGACGGATCAATGGCTGAACTTGCCCCTGCCGCGCGGACCATCATCGTCGAACGCGAAATGTCGCATCCGCCGGAAAAGGTCTGGCGCGCGCTGACCCAAGCGCCGCTGATCGAGGCCTGGTTGATGAAGAACGACTTCCAGCCGATCGTCGGCCACAGGTTCAATTTTCGCGCTGCGCCCATCCATGGCTGGAATGGGGTCACCGATTGTGAGGTCCTGGAGGTGAAGCCGCACCGGCGCCTGGTCTACAGCTGGAACGCTTCCGGAGATCAGGCGCTGGATGGCCTGAAGACGATCGTGGCCTGGACGCTGACGCCGCGCGACGGCGGAACGCATGTCCGGATGGAACAGTCCGGCTTCCGGCCGCAGGACGAAGCTGGCTATCGCGGCATGGGCGGAGGCTGGCCGCGCATTCTCGGAAGGCTGGCGGACGTCGTCTCGCGATCCTGAGTGTGGTTCGGCAACCGCGCCGGATTCCCCGGTCCCGATGAAATAATTCCCCCGCTTCGATCGCACCACCTGCCGGCGATCGATCTTGCATCGCGCTGGCGGGTCTGTTGGGATGGCCGTTGGATTGCCAGATATTCCCGGGAGACCGCATGTCGCGTCAGATCGATTATTATTTCTCGCTTCAATCGCCGTGGGCCTATATCGGGCACAAATTGTTCCGGGAAGTCGTCAGTACCTACGACCTCAAGGTCAATCACAAGCCCGTGGTACTGGTGGACTTGTTTTCGGAAACCGGCGGGCTTCCCTTGCTGAAGCGGCATCCGGTGCGGCAGCGCTATCGCATGGTCGAGTTGCAGCGCTGGCGCGACAGGCGCGGCCTGACATTTCATCTTCAGCCGGCCAACTGGCCCTTCAACGCGCGGCTTGCCGACGGCGTCGTGGTCGCGGCGATCGAGGCCGGCCACGATCCCGATCCGTTCCTGCGCCGGGCCTATGCCGCAGTGTGGGAGGACCAGCTCAATCTGGCGGACGCCGCGACCCTGGTCAAACTGGCCGACGATTCCGGCCTTCCCGGCAAGCAGTTGGTGGAGCGTTCAGCGACCGATGAGATCGGTACGATTTACGAGCAGAACCGCCAGGACGCGCTCGCCGCCGACGTCTTCGGTTCGCCGGCCTATGTGCTGGATGGCGAGGTATTCTGGGGACAGGACCGGATCGAATTGCTCGTCGACGCGTTGAAATCCGGTCGCGCGCCCTATCGTTCGCAAGTTTAGGATGAGGGGCAGGATCCGAGCGAGGAAGACCCAACGGCCTTGAGGCGGAGTACCCCATGAGCACAGCGACATTGCCCTCGAAATTCGCCATCATTGCCGTCGCAGCGTTGTTTCCCTGGTCGGGCCTTTGCCTTGGCGGAATCGGCAATGCTGCCGCACAATCGCTGGCCGACGACGAGAACGGCCGCTACACGCTGTCGCCGGTGGCCGATGGCGTGATCCGGCTGGATACCCGCACCGGCGCCGTTTCGACCTGCAGCAAGGCCGGCGCGGGCTGGGCCTGCTATGCCGTGCCCGACGAACGCGCGGCGCTCGATGCTGAAATCGGCCGGCTGCAGGCGGAGAATGAAGCATCCAGGACAGAGCTGGAAAAACTCAAGGCCGAACTGGCGACGCGTGAGCCCACCGTCAGCGGCAAGATCGATGAACCGCTGCCGAAAACGGACTCGCTCAAGAAGCCCGAGCCGAAGGTGGCCGAGGGTGAGCGCAAAATCGAAATTCCGTTGCCGAGCGACCGCGACATGGATCGTGTGATGTCGTTTCTGGAGCAGGCATGGCGGCGGCTGGTCGAGATGGCCAACCGGATGCAGAAGGACTTTAGCGGCAAGATCTGAGGCCGCCATATTCCTTCCGCGTGTCGTCCCTGTTTTCACCGGGACGACGGAGAGACCGAATTCATGACGTCACCAAAATCGCTCTCGCGTTCTCCGTTGTCCACCGTCGGCGCCAACGCGATCGTAACTTCGCTGCTCGCGGTTCAGACTTCCGGACGCGGCTTCGTCGACCTGACCGCCGAGATAGCCGGTTTTGCGCGGGACGCCGGCGCCATCGAGGGCCTGGTGACGCTGTTCATCCGCCATACTTCCGCGTCGCTGACCATCCAGGAAAACGCCGATCCGACGGTGCTGGCGGATTTGACCACCGCGCTCGATCGGTTGGCGCCGGAGGACGCCGGATGGCGCCACGACACCGAAGGGCCCGATGACATGCCCGCGCATGTCAAGACCATGCTGACGACGACTTCGCTGCAAATCCCGGTCATGGAGGGTGAACTCTCGCTGGGGACGTGGCAGGCGATCTACCTGATCGAACACCGTCAGCGCGCGCATCGCCGCGAGATCGTGCTGCAGTTCATCGGGGGCGTTGGCTGAGAGCCCAGGTTGCGCCATCGGCTACGCGGGGCGTAGACGATGTGGCGCCCCTGAAAAGCAAGATGCCGGCCGCGGAAGCCCGCGGCCGGCATCTTCTGTGAGGTCTACGAGCAATGTCGGCTCGTAGCGGACCGGCGGGCGATCAGTTCGTTCTGATGTCCACGTCCTTAGTCTCCGGCAGAAACAGGAATCCGACGACCAAGCTCATGGTCGCAATAATGATCGGATACCAGAGACCGGAGTAGATATTGCCGGTCGCGGCAACGATCGCAAATACCGTGGCCGGCAGGAAGCCACCGAACCAGCCATTGCCGATATGATAAGGCAACGACATTCCGCTGTAGCGGATCCGGCTCGGGAACAGTTCAACCAGCCATGCCGCGATCGGGGCATAGACCAGCGTCACGTAGATCACCAGCACCCAGAGCAACAGCACCGTCATGACATGGTTGATGTCCGCTGGATCGGCCGCAGCCGGATAGCCATGGGCCTTGATCGCCGCGGGCAACGCCTTGGCGAAATCCGGCGAAGTCGACGTCAAGGTCTGCTCGCCGATCTTCACCTGCGCCGGCGTGCCCTTCGGGGCTTCCTGGTTATTGTAGTTCACCGACAGGTTGACCAGCGCGGACTTCGCGATATCGCAACCGGTGGTGAATTTCTCGGTGCCGGTTGCCTTGAACTGGAACGAGCATTCGCTGGGGTCGGAAATTACCGTGACCGGCGATGAGGAGAGCGCCGTTTCAAGTTTCGGATTGGCGAAGTGGGTAATTCCCTTGAAGATCGGAAAATACGTCAACGCCGCCAGCAGGAATCCGGCAAGAATGATCGGCTTGCGGCCGATCTTGTCCGACAGCCAGCCGAAGATGACGAAGCCGGGAGTGCCCAGCGCGAGCGCGACCACGATCATGATCTGCGCCGTCACCCCCGGAACCTTGAGCGTCTGGGTAAGAAAGAAGAGGGCGTAGAATTGCCCGCCATACCACACCACGGCTTCGCCGGCGGTCGCGCCAAGCAAGGCCAAGATCGCGATTTTGGCATTCTGCCATTCGCCGAATGCTTCGCCCAGCGGCCGCTTCGAGGTCTTGCCCTCCTCTTTCATTTTCTTGAAAATCGGCGACTCGTTCAGGCTCAATCGAATCCAGATCGAGACCGCGAGCAGGATGCCTGACAACAGGAACGGAATACGCCAGCCCCAATCGCCGAAGGACGCTTCGCCCATCCAGGTACGAATGCCCAGAATGAGCAGTAGCGCCATGAACAGTCCTAGCGTCGCGGTGGTCTGAATCCATGAGGTGTAATAGCCGCGCTTGTTCGCCGGCGCATGCTCGGCGACATAAATCGCGGCGCCCCCGTACTCGCCACCGAGCGCAAGGCCCTGCACCAGACGAAGGCCAATCAGCACGATGGGAGCAGCGATGCCCCAGGTTGCGTAGCCCGGGATCACGCCGATGAAGAAGGTTCCGATGCCCATCAGGGTCATCGTGATCAGGAAGGTGTATTTGCGACCAATCATATCGCCGAGACGGCCAAAGATCAGCGCGCCGAACGGGCGGACCGCAAAGCCGGCCGCAAACGCCAGAAGGGCGAAGATGAAGCCCACATTTGGCGGCACGTTGGAGAAGAAGTATTTGGCTAGAAACGCGCCGAGCGTTCCGTAGATGTAGAAGTCATACCATTCGAAAACGGTACCCAACGAGGAGGCGAAAATGACCTTTCGCTCTTCCGCCGTCATTCCCCCGGTACGGACGTCGCCGCTCACTGCCGCAGCCATTGTCATTGTTCACTCCCCGAAATCGTTGATGCAAAGCTCGTCCCCATGAGCCGGACCTGGCCAGATGGGCCACGAGGTTGCGTTCACGGTAACATCGCCGTGAAACCTCTCCCAATAAGACTTTTGGCCCGTCACACCGAAAAGGTCCCGACGCTTCCCACATCCCGAGGTTGCGGTCTCGGCGTCCGGGGTAGCGGGCCACCTGCGCGCTTTTGCCCTATTGCGGCGCACAAAGAGGATGCGAATTAACCGGTATTTCGCATGGTGACATTGTAAGCTTGCATGCGGTCGTCCGCCGGGGGACAATTCTTTTCGAGAAACGGCTCTGCAAGCCTCCGGGAGGCGCTCACGGGTTCGGCCTCAACCCTCTTGCCAAGAAATAGATGACTGCCGCTGCCAGCACCCACCTCGTTATCGCCGATGACCATCCGCTGTTCCGCGATGCCTTGCGGCAGGCGGTCGCGAGCGTCGTGACGTCTGCCAGGATCGACGAGGCGGGATCGTTTGAGGAACTGACCGCGCTGCTCGAGCAGGATTCCGATGTCGATCTGGTTCTGCTCGATCTGACGATGCCCGGCATTTCCGGCTTCTCCGGCCTGATTTACCTGCGCGCGCAATATCCAGCCATTCCGGTGGTGATCGTGTCCGCCAGCGACGACGGGGGCACCATCCGACGATCGCTGGATTTCGGCGCTTCCGGGTTCATTCCGAAGCGTTTCGGCGTCGACACGCTGCGCGATGCGATCATGAAAGTGATGGATGGCGACGTCTGGATACCGCCCGACACCGACCTGTCATCCGCGGTCGATCCGGAGATGACGCGCCTGCGCGACCGGCTGGTGACTCTGACCCCACAGCAGGTGCGGGTGCTGATGATGTTGTCGGAAGGCCTGCTCAACAAGCAGATCGCCTACGAGCTTGGCGTGTCGGAGGCAACGATCAAGGCGCATGTGTCGGCGATCCTGCAAAAGCTCGGCGTCGAGAGCCGCACCCAGGCCGTGATCGCGGCGGCGAAAATCGCCGGCGGCCAGTGGCGGCAAGGCACGCCGTCACCGCAATAAGGCCCGCTGCCATTCGGCGAATTCGCGCGCCCAATGCACCTCGCCGCGCAACAGCGGGGGGCGAGATAAGGCTATTCCGCCGCCAGCATCTGCTGCGCGCGCCACTGGCCGAGCAAGGCTCGCAGTGACGCCGGCTTGACCGGCTTGTTGAGCACCGCGATGTTTTCCTCACGCGCCGCGGCCCGCACATGCGGACTGCGATCCGCGGTGATCAGGATGGCCGGAATGCCGTCGCCGAACCGGCGGCGAATGTCCCGGATCGCGGCGATGCCATTGCCGCGATCGAGATGATAATCGACCAGGAGACCGGTCACCCGCTTGCCCGCGGCCTCGATCGCCTCGGTGGCGGCGTCGGGATCGGCCACCGCGATCACCTCGGCGTCCCAGGCGGTCAGCAGCGTCTTCATGCCGTCGAGGATCGCGGCATCGTTTTCAATGCAGACGATCAGGGAGCCGCTCATCGGCGTCCTGGAAAGCGGCGTTGCGCTGGTGACGGCCGTGGTGTGATTGATGGCCTTCGCGGTCGGCACCGTTACCGAAAAGAACGAGCCGCCGCCGACATTGGCGTCGAGCGCAATGCCGTGGTTGAGGACGCGGGCGAGCCGTTCGACGATCGACAGTCCCAGTCCGAGGCCCCGCGCGATCCGCGCGCCCTGCTCCAGCCGGTGAAATTCCTTGAAGATCTCGCCGCGTTTAAGAATCGGAATGCCGACGCCGGTGTCGTAGATTCCGATCTGCAAGCTTTGGCCGTGGCGCCGGCAGCCGACCAGCACCCGCCCGCGCGGGGTATATTTGATGGCGTTGGAGATCAGGTTCTGCAACAGCCGCCGCAGCAGCAGACGATCGGACGCCACCGGCAGCGAACTCGGCACGAAGGTCAGCTTCAACCCCTTGGCCCTCGCGATCGGCGCGAATTCGATCTCCAGCGAACGCATCAGATCGCCGATCTTGAAACTCGTGATCGATGTCGTCATGGCGCCGGCGTCGAGCCTGGAAATATCCAGCAGCGCCCCGAGGATCTCTTCGATCGCTTCCAGGGAATCGTCGATGTTTTCAACCAGCCGCGAATCCTCGCCGCCGTTCTGGCGCTCCACGAGGCTGGTCACGTAGAGCCGCGCCGCATTCAAGGGCTGAAGGATGTCGTGGCTTGCCGCCGCCAGGAACCGGGTCTTCGAGATGCTGGCATCCTCGGCGGTGCTCTTGGCCAGCGCCAGTTCCGAATTCAGGCGGGTCAGTTCCTCGGTCCGGTCCCGCACGCGCTTTTCCAGCGTGGCGTTGGCGCGCTCCAGCGCTTCGGCGGCCTCGAAGGAGGGGGTGACGTCGGAAAAGGTGATGACGAGTCCGCCGCCGGGCATCCGGTTGGAGCGCACCTCGATCACCATATGCCGATCCGGCAGGCGTTCCAGGTATGGCTCGCCTTCGGTGGTGTAAGCGGCCAGCCGCCTTTCCGTCAGGGCCTCACCGTCGCCGAAGCCGGTGGGGCTGATGGCCGCCATGAATTCCAGAATTTCCCGCAACGGGATCCCGATCTGGACGAGGTGCGGCGGTAACCCGAGGATTTCGCCAAACTGCCGGTTGGAACAGATCAGCTGCAGATCCGCGTCGAACACGGCGATGCCTTGCCGCACATGGTTCAGCGCGGTCTGCAATATCTCGCGGTTGAAATGAAGCGCGGCGTGGGAGTCGTCGAGCAATTTGAGGGCGGCCTTGGCCGAGACGGTGCGCTTGCGCAGCAACAACGACATCACCAGGCGCGAAGACGCCGCCCCGATCGAGGATGCGATCAGATGCTCGGCGTGCTGCAGCAATTCAAAATCGGCCGGCGCCGCCGGGTCGAGACGGGTGTTATGGGTGACGGCAAAGGCTTCGAACGAATGGCGGGCGCGGTCGGGGCCCAGATATTGCGCTACCGTGCTCTCAATATCCTGCACCGTAACCGTGGTGCGCCAGCGCCGGAACGTCGGCGTCATCGGCGCCAGCCCGGTGGAGACAAACAGGTCCGCCTGCAATCGCTCGATAGAGGACGGTTGTCGTGCAAGCGAAAGCACGACGTAGGCCAGCAGGTTGAGCGAAAGCGACCACAGCACGCCATGCAGCAGTGGCGGCAAGTCGGCGCCGAACAGCGCCTGCGGACGTAGCGCCTCGATACCGAATGGACCGTGCTGCAGCAACAGCACGCCGGCGGTATTGCCCTCCAGGAAACTCGGCAGAAACAGTGTGTAGATCCACATGGCGACGCCGACCAACATGCCCCCCATGGCGCCCCGCGCGGTCGCACGCTGCCAGAACAGGCCGCCGAAGAACGCCGGCGCCAACTGGGCGATGGCCGCGAAGGACAGCAGGCCGATCGCCGCCAACTGGGTGTTGCCCAGCACGTGATAGTAGGAATAGGCCATCGCCATGATCGCCAGGATCGCGAAGCGGCGAACCCCGAGCAGGAAGCCGCCGAAATCCTTCTGGCCGGCGCGGGACTCGCGACCGCGCTGGAGCACCAGCGGCATGACGATATCGTTCGAAACCATGACCGAAAGTGCGACGCACTCCACGATGACCATCGCGGTGGCGGCCGACAGCCCTCCGATAAAGACGCCGACGCTCAGCAACGGCGCATTGCCCTCCATCGGCAGCGCCAGCACGTACATGTCGCTGTCAACGGCGCCGAATGGAAAGGTCACGAGGCCGGCGAGCGCGATCGGAATCACGAACAGGTTTATCGCCACCAGATACAGCGGGAACAGCCAGCGTGCCCGGCCTACTTCGGCGTCGCTGGAATTTTCGACCACGCTGACGTGAAACTGGCGCGGCAGCAGCATGATCGCGCAAAACGACAACAGCACCATGGTAAGAAAATTGCCGATCGACGGCGTGTAGTCGATAGCGCGTACCGCTTCGGGGGTCTTCATCGCGCGCTCGACCAGCTCGACGGGCGTGAACATCCAGAAGGTGACGAATGCGCCGGCGGCGATAAAGGCGACCAGTTTGACGATGGATTCGGTGGCGACCGCCAGCATCAGGCCATGCTGGTGTTCGGTCGCGTCGGCCTGGCGGGTTCCGAAGAGCACCGCGAACGCCGCCATCGCCAGCGTCGCGACCAGCGCGATGTCGCCGATGATCGGAATCGCTGAGAACGCCTGGTCTTCGCTCAGGATTGTTTCAAGCGACGACGCCACGGCCTTGAGCTGGAGGGCGATGTAGGGAACCGATCCGATGATCGCGATCAGGGCGACCGTGGCGGCGACCGCCTGGCTCTTGCCGTAGCGCGCGGCGATGAAATCGGCGATCGAGGTGATGTTTTGCGATTTTGCCAGCTGGATCACGCGGCGCAGCAGCGGCGTGCAGAGCGCGATCATCAGGACCGGGCCGATATAGATCGCAAGAAAGTCGACGCTGGTGCGGGTAGCGAACCCGACCGAGCCGAAGAATGTCCAGGAGGTGCAATAGATCGCCAGCGATAGTGGATAGATCAGCGCGCTGGCGCGGCCGCGCTGCGTCGGCGACAGCCGGTCGCCATAGCTGGCAACGAAAAACAGGAACCCGATGTAGCCGAAGGCGGCTGCGATCACGCCCCAGTCGTGCAGCATCGCGGCTTGCTCCCTTCATATTCGGCGCGCGATCGGTCCGGCGCTGCCGCAAACGACCATCGTCGCAAGGGAGAGTATAGCCGGATCGGACCGACAAAGCACGGTGCGTCGCCGGCCTGAATCCGGGTTAATGCCGCGGGCGGCTGAGTTAACGCTATTCCGCCGCCAGCGATTTTTCCCGAAGCGGCAGGCCGAGACGATCCCAGACCTGCACCAGCGCTTCGGCGAGCAGATCGATCAACCCGTCGTCGTGATAGGGCGAGGGCGTGATCCGCAGCCGCTCGGAGCCTTTGGCGACGGTCGGATAGTTGATCGGCTGGATGTAGATGCCGTGCTCTTCCAGCAGGATATCGCAGGCCCGTTTGCACTTTTCGGGGTCGCCTACGAACAGCGGCACGATGTGGGTGTCGCTCGACATCACCGGCAAGCCTGCGGCGGTCAGGATCGCCTTGACGCGGGCAGCGCGATCCTGGTGGCGTTCGCGCTCCCAGCTCGAGGTCTTGAGGTGCCGGATCGCAGCCGTCGCGGCCGAACAGATCGCGGGCGGCAGCGCGGTGGTGAAGATAAAGCCGGGCGCATAGGACCGCACGGCGTCGATCAGCTCGGAGGTTCCGGCGATATAGCCGCCGAGACAGCCGAACGCCTTGCCGAGCGTGCCCTCCAGAATATCGATGCGATGCATGACCCCGTCACGCTCGGCAATGCCGCCGCCGCGCGAACCATACATGCCCACGGCATGAACCTCGTCGACATAGGTCATGGCGCCGTAGCGTTCGGCGAGATCGCAGACCTTCGAAAGCGGCGCGATATCGCCGTCCATGGAATAAAGACTCTCGCAGACGATCAGCTTCGGCTGGTCCGGCCCCGCGGCGCGCAGCAATTCCTCGAGATGCGCCATGTCGTTGTGGCGGAACACCTGGCGCTCGCAGCCGGACTGACGGATGCCTTCGATCATCGAATTGTGGTTGAGCTCATCCGACAGGATCAGGCAGTTCGGGATCAGCTTGGCGATGGTCGCGATGCCGGTCTGGTTGGAAACATAGCCCGAGGTGAACAGCAATGCTGCTTCCTTGCCATGCAGATCGGCCAGTTCCTGCTCGAGCTGCACCAGCGGGTGATGGGTGCCCGCGATGTTGCGGGTGCCGCCGGCGCCGGTGCCCACTCTGGTGGCGGTCTCGACCATGGCGCCAATCACTTTCGGGTGCTGGCCCATGCCGAGATAATCGTTGGAGCACCAGATCACGACATTGCGCGGCCCCTTCGGGGAATGCCACACCGCGTGCGGGAACCGGCCGGCGATACGCTCGAGATCGGCGAAAACCCGGTAACGCCGCTCGTCATGCAGGCGATTGAGGGCGGCACTGAAGAACTGACTGTAATCCATCGCAAAGGACCTGAAACGGGAGCATGGGCCGGAGCGGCTTTGGCCTTTTTAGAGCGTTTCTACGATTAATGTCGAGCGCGAATTGGTGCGTTGATCCGGATCAAGCCGGGTAGCGCCTCGGGTAATCCGGTCCTGAGGGGGCGGTCGAAAGCATTTTGCCGTCCTCTGCATTTTCCGGGCGGCAGATGATCCCCAAACGCAGTACGAGTTCGGGTGGTTCAGCCGCGAATTTTCCTTCGGTCAGATGCAGTCGGGGCGATCCGTCCAGCGGCGCCAACCGAGGGCGCCTGAAACCTTCAACGATCCAATTGGATTAGTTTTAAATAGAATGAAACATTTGTTGCAAAGGCGGAACACGCGGGGTTAGGATGAGGCATGGCGCACGGCCCCCTCACCGAGCAGATCATCAAGGCGTTCGACACCATGCCGGTGCAGTTGCAGGCCGGGGCCAGATACGTGCTCGACCGGCCGCGCGATGTGGCGCTGCTGTCGATGCGCGAGCAGGCGCGTCAGGCAGGGGTTCAACCGGCGACGATGACCCGGCTCGCGAAACGTCTCGGCATGGACGGCTATGACGATGTGCGCGAGCTGTACGCCGCCGCCGTGCGCGACGGCGACATCGGTTTCGCCGGCAAGGCTGGCGTCCAGGTGGTCAGCCAGAAGCTGAAGGGCGACAAGGCACTGGCCGCCGACATGCTGAATTCGATCGGCAGGCAGATTGACCAGCTCGCAACACCGGCCAGCCTCGAACGTCTTGTGGCTGCCGCCAGGGCATTGGCGTCGGCGCGCCGGATCTACTGCCTGGGATTGCGTTCGAGCCATTCGGTCGCATGGCATCTGCACTATATCCTCACGCTCGTCGGCGACCGTTCGATCCATATCGACGGTATTGCCGCCACCGGCGCGGACGTCTTGTCGAGGGCGACGAGCCGGGATGTCCTTCTCGTCGCAAGCGTGATGCCGTACACGCGCCTGACGGTGGAACTGGCGGAATATGCCGTAGAGCAGGGCGTAGCGGTGGTCGCGATCACGGACAGCGAGGTCGCGCCGCTTGCGCAGATTGCGCAGCACGCCGTCATCGTCCCGACCGAGAGCCCGTCATTTTTCCACGCCATGTCGCCGGCCTTCGCCGTCGCCGAAGTCCTGGGCGCCATCATCGCCGGACGCGGCGGCGACGACGCGCTCGCTTCGCTTCAGCATTCCGACGAGCACCTGGCGGCCTTGAACACGCACCTGAAGCCAAGGGGCAGCAAAAAATCGTCATGACCCACATTCTCCACCGCGCCGCCAATGCCGAGATGCCCGTCGCCGTGGGAGGCAGAGGCATCGAGCTGTTCGACAGCAACGGCAAGAGTTACATCGATGCATCCGGCGGCGCCGCGGTCTCCTGTCTTGGCCACGGCCACCCGGACGTGCTGGCAGCCCTGCACAAGCAGCTCGATACGATCGCCTATGCCCATACCGCGTTTTTCACGACCGATGTCGCCGAGAGGCTGGCGGGCCGGCTGATCGAGACCGCGCCCAAGGGAATCGACCACGTTTACCTGGTGAGCGGAGGATCGGAAGCGATCGAGGCGGCACTGAAAATGGCGCGGCAGTATTTCGTGGAGAAGGGCGAACCCCAGCGCCGGCACATTATCGCGCGGCGCCAGAGCTATCACGGCAATACGCTGGGCGCGCTCGCAACCGGCGGCAACGAATGGCGCCGCGCCCAGTTCCGCCCGCTGCTGATCGAAACCCACCATATCGATCCCTGCTACGCCTATCGGCTGCAGGATTCCGGCGAGAGCGACGCTGCCTACGCCGCCCGCGCCGCAAATGCGCTCGAGGACAAGATCCTCGAGCTCGGATCCGATCAGGTCATGGCGTTCGTGGCCGAGACGGTGGTCGGCGCGACCTCGGGCGCGGTGCCGCCGGTTGCCGATTACTTCAAGCGGATACGCGCGATCTGCGACCGCCATGGCATACTGCTCATTCTCGATGAAGTGATGTGCGGCATGGGCCGTACCGGGACGCTGCATGCCTGCGAACAGGATGGCATTGCGCCGGATTTGATGGCGATCGCCAAGGGCCTCGGCGGCGGCTATCAACCCGTTGGCGCCGTGCTGCTCAGCAAACAGATTTTCGACGCCTTCTCGCAAGGGTCGGGCTTCTTCCAGCACGGCCACACCTATATGGGCCATCCGATGGCCGCCGCCGCCGGGCTCGCCGTGCAGGACGTCATTCGTCGCGACGGGCTGCTGGCCAATGTCGTCGCCATGGGCGACTACCTGCAGCGCCGGCTGGAGGAGCGGTTTGCCAACCATCATCACGTCGGCGATATCCGCGGCCGCGGTCTTTTTCGGGGCATCGAGCTGGTGTCCGATTGCGACTCCAAACAGCCCTTTGCTCCCGAGTTGAAGCTGAACGCGCTGATCAAGCGCGAAGCCATGGCGCGCGGCCTGATCGTCTACCCGATGGGGGGCACGATCGACGGCGTCAGGGGAGACCATGTTCTGCTGGCTCCGCCGTTCATCGTGAACAAGGGGCAGGTGGATGTGATCGTCGAACGCCTCGGCGATGCCGTCGATGCGGCGGTCGCGTCGGTCAGGTGAGGTTGCCGCCGAGCGCATTGTCCGAGCGGCGGATACAGGAAGAGGGGAAGTACACCATGACGAAACTCGCCTTTGGCCTCGCCACCTTGTGTCTCGGGCTTGCGTTCGCGCCGTCGGCCGCGTCCGCGCAAAGCCTCGGCCCCACGCTGCAGAAAATCAAGGATTCCGGCGCCATCACGATCGGCAACCGCGACTCCTCGGTGCCGTTCTCCTACCTGGATGACGGCCAGAAGCCGATCGGCTTTTCGCTCGATCTGTGCAACCTTGTCGTTGCGAAAATCAAGGCCAGGCTCGGCCAGCCCGATCTCAAGGTCACCTATCAGGCGGTCAACTCCTCGAACCGGATTCCCCTGGTCAAGAACGGCACGGTCGATATCGAATGCGGCTCGACCGCCAATACCATCGCCCGTCAGCAGGAAGTCGCCTACTCGGTGATTTTCTATGCGCCGCAGTTCAAATGGATTTCGCTGAAGTCATCGGGCTTGAAGACGACCGATGATCTGAAAGGCAAAACTGTCGCGGTGACGCAAGGCACCAACACCTCGCAGTTCGTTGCCAAGCTCGATGCCGAAAAAGGCCTTGGCATGAAGATCCTGCAGGGCAAGGATCACGCCGAATCCTTCCTGCTGGTCGAGACCGGCCGTGCCTCCGCCTTCATGGAGGATGATATTCTGCTCGCCGGCCTCAAGGCGACGGCAGGATCGCCGGATAATTTCGCGTTCCTGGCCGACGCGTTCCCGAGCGATCCCTACGGTGTCATGATGTCGAAGGGCGATGGCGAGTTCAAGCAGCTGGTCGATGACGCGCTGAAGGAGGCGATGAAGTCGGGGCTGTACGACAGACTTTACACCAAATGGTTCGAGAGCCCGATCCCTCCCAAGAACATCAACCTGAATTTCCCGCAATCGGAGAAGCTCAGGGAATTGATCAAGACCCCGAGCGACAAGGCCAACGGCCAGTGACCGGCCACATCCCGAGCGCTGATCGACCATCCGCGCCGCGTATCCGTGGCCTGTCGGATCATCCAGCGGCTGCGGGTTAGCCGGAAGGGCCGCCAATGTCCCTGCTGTTCGAACAGACCCCCGACGGCGCAGGACGATATCTCGACTGGATCGTGAACGGCCTCGGCTGGACCCTCTCGCTCGCGCTCGGCGCCTGGACCATCGCGCTGATCGTCGGCACGCTTGTCGGCGTTGCGCGCACCTTGCCGAAGGGAATTCTCCCCAGGCTCGGCCGCGTCTATGTCGAGACCTTTCGCAATATCCCGCTGCTGGTGCAGATGTTCTTCTGGTACTTCGTTCTGCCCGAGCTGCTGCCGGTTCGCGTCGGCATGGCGATCAAGCAGATGGATCCGCCGTGGGGCAGTTTCGTTCCGGCGCTGATCTGCCTTGGCCTCTTCACCGCCGCGCGGATTGCCGAGCAGGTCCGCGCCGGGATCCAGGCCTTGCCATCGGGGCAGATGCAGGCCGCGTCCGCGCTCGGCTTCGGCCGGGGCAACATGTACCGCCTGGTACTGTTGCCGCAGGCGTTCCGGATCATCCTGCCGACGCTGACCAACGAGTTCATGACGATTTTCAAGAACACCTCGGTGGCGCTCACGATCGGGCTTGTCGAGCTGACGGCGACCGCCCGCGAGATCAACGAAAACACGTTCCGCACCTTCGAAGCGTTCGGCGTGGTGACGATCGTCTATCTCGTGATCGCACTCACGGCCTGGCAAATCATGCACCGGATCGAACGGGCCATGCAATTGCCCGCCCTGGCCGGCGGAGGCGCGCGGCCATGATGGTCGACCTTTCCGCCATCGCGTCCGCAACGCCGTATCTGCTGAGCGGCCTTTGGTTCACGGTGCAGATTACCGTGGTCGGCGTCACCGGCGGCATTGTGTTCGGAAGCCTGCTTGCGGTGGCGCGGTTGTCGCGCAACCGGCTCGTCTCGACGCTGGCGACCGCTTACGTGAACCTGATGCGGTCGATCCCGCTCATCCTCGTGATCTTCTGGGTTTTCTTTCTCGTTCCCTGGGCGATCGGATGGATGACCCGCAGCGGCCGCCCGGTGGCGGTGGGGGCGTCGCTGACGATTTTCGTGACCTTCGTCCTGTTCGAGGCCGCCTATTACGCCGAGATCGTGCGCGCCGGCTTCCGTTCGATCTCGCCCGGACAGTATTCGGCATGCGATGCGCTCGGACTCTCCAAGTTCCACGCTTATATCTACATTCTGTTTCCGCAGGCGATCCGCAACGTGCTGCCGATCCTGCTGACCCAGACCATCGTGCTGTTCCAGGATACCTCGCTGGTCTACGTCATTTCGGCAACCGACCTCCTGGGTGCGGCGACCAAGATCGCCCAGCGCGATGGCCGGCTGGTGGAAATGTATCTGACCGTCGGCGTGATCTATTTCGTGGTCTGCTACGCCGCCTCCCAATTCGTCAAACAGCTGCAAGGTCGTCTCGCTTACGGGGCCCGGTGATGATCGAGATCAACAGCGTTTCGAAGTCCTACGGTTCGTTCCAGGTCCTGAAGAATTGCTCCGCCAGCATTGCCCGCGGCGAGGTGGTGGTGATTTGCGGACCGTCGGGTTCCGGAAAAAGCACCTTGATCAAGACGGTGAACGGGCTTGAGTCCATCGACTCCGGCGAGATCAATGTTGGCGGCTTTCGGCTGGCGCCTGAGGTGACCAACGTCGCGGCCTTGCGCCGCTCTGTCGGCATGGTGTTTCAGAGTTTCGAGCTGTTTCCGCATTTGACGGTCCTGAACAACGTCACGATCGCCCAAACCAAGGTGCTGAAGCGATCCAAAGCCGCGGCCGAGGAGAAGGCGCGGTCGTTGCTGGCGCGGGTCGGACTGTCAGCCCACATTGCCAAGCACCCCGCGCAATTGTCCGGCGGCCAGCAACAGCGGGTGGCGATCGCGCGCGCATTGGCGCTCGACCCGGAGGTCATGCTGTTTGACGAGCCTACCTCCGCGCTCGATCCGGAAATGGTCAACGAGGTCCTCGACGTCATGACCGGACTGGCCCGCCAGGGCATGACCATGGTGTGCGTCACCCATGAGATGGGCTTTGCCAGGAGCGTGGCGAACCGGGTGCTTTTCATGGACGGCGGCGAGATCGTCGAGACCGCGGTGGCGGCGGCATTCTTCGATGCGCCCCGGTCCGAGCGTGCGAAGGCCTTCCTTGCCAGGATTCTGAAGCATTAAGCGTCTGCCGGCGCGGCTCGTCTTGATGGCGGCCCGTGGCCTGTCCTACCATCCCCTCGATCGGGCATCTGGTCGTCCGCCGATTGCGGCCGACCTCCGTCCAGAACCAAGCACGGCGTGGCGGTGGCAGACCGCGCCGGCCAACAACAGCCATGGAGGACATTCGCATGACCACACGCCGTGATTTTCTGAAGGCCGGCACCGCTGGTGTCGCAACTGGCCTCGTGTTTTGCGGCTGCGGTCTGTTGCACAGCGCCCACGCCCAGCAGCCGGCGGGTCAGAAATCGCCCGTGATGGTCAACGGCAAACGCGTCAAGACCATCGACGTGCATTCCCACTGTCACTTCCGCGAAGCCGGCGCGCTGCTGGGCGAGGAAGGCATCAAGCTTCAAATCGGACCGGTCAGGGGCGCGGAAGAGACCTTTCTCGATCTGACCCAGCGGCTCGCCGCCATGGACGCGCAGGCCGTCGACATGGAGGTGCTCTCGATCAATCCGTTCTGGTACCATCGCGAGCGCGATCTTGCCGGAGAGGTCGTCAAGATGCAGAACGAAAAGCTCGCCGAGCTTTGCGCCTCAAAGCCGGATCGCTTCGCAGCCTTTGCCTCGCTCACCTTGCAGGCGCCCGATCTCGCCGTGCAGGAACTCGAAACCGCGATCAAGAAGCAGGGGCTGAAGGGCGCCGCCATCGGCGGCTCGGTCAACGGCGTCGATTTCTCCGATCCCAAATTCCATCCGGTCTGGGCCAAAGCCGAGGAGCTCGGCGTGCCTCTGTTCATTCATCCGCAAGGCATGCGTGAGCTCAACAAGCGGCTGTCGGGCAATGGCTGGCTCGGCAATACCATCGGCAATCCGCTGGACACCACGATAGCGCTCTCCCACCTCATCTTCGAAGGCACGCTCGATCGATTTCCCGGGCTGAAAGTGATCGCCGCCCATGGCGGCGGCTACCTCGCGTCCTATGCGGATCGTTCCGACCACGCCTGCATGGTCGGGCCCAAGGGCTGCAACGCCGACATCAAGCTTAAAAAGGCGCCGAGCGAATATCTCAAGCAGATCTATTTCGACTCTCTGGTCTTTTCGCCTGAAGCGATCCGTCATCTGGCGGCGCAGGTCGGCGCCGGCCAGATCGTGCTCGGCAGCGACTATCCCTATCCCTGGCAGCTCCATCCGGTGGACCACATCTTCGCCTCGACATCGCTCGACGATGAACAGAAGGCCGATATCCTCGGCCGTACCGCCGCGAAGCTGTTCAATTTGGAGATGTAGGGCGGCTGCGAAGCGGCGCGGGCGTGCGGCCGAGCCTCGCCCTCAAAAGCACGGTTGAGGGCTGCATTATTTTCGTTTACGGCAGAACCGAGTCACGCCTTCAGGATCGCTCGCGACGTTTGGCAGCTTTGAATTTTGCCAACTGTGCTTCCACCAGCATCTCGCTAGCCCAAACCACCTGACGTCCCGCGGCGTCCGGCCCACCGCCCAGCGTCTGACTCAGCGCATACGCTCCCTCCGCGAGAAGCAGGAAGCCATCTGCCAGTTGCACGGGCTCCGGCACCCGCAACGCTTCAGCCAGTCGAAGAAAGCGTTCGCGCAAGGCTTGTTTGGTTGCTCGCGCAATGGCACGTCCAGGATGTGTCCGGTCGGGAAACTCCGCAGAGAAATTGATAAAGGGGCAACCACGGTATCCGTTTTGACTCGTTCGCTTGGCGATATAGGCCATGATGGCGCGCAATTGCGACCGCGGATCATCGCGGTATTGGTCGAAGCTCTCGTCCCATTCACGCAAGAACCTGCGGCTTCGGTCCTCGAGGTAGGCGAGGACCAAATCATCCTTTGACGCGAAATTGCGGTATAGGCTGATCTTTGCGACGCCAGCTTCCTTGACGATTTCCTCGACGCCGACCGTATGGATCCCTTTGCGGTAGAAGAGATCGGCTGCCACCGCGAAGACCTTGTCGCGGGCGAGTGGTCCCCCCGTCTTGCCCCCAACTGCTTTTGTTGAACTTCGCTGCATCGTGCTCGCCTCCAGAATCAGCTTGACATGTAACCGACCGGTCCGTAACCGTCAAGTTGTTACGAACCGGTCGGTTACATGGAGAATTGATGCATGAAACATTTCGTCGTCGAGGCAACCTATGCTGCGTCCTTTGAAGTGGTGCGGGAAGCCTATCCACGGCATCGCGCCTGGCTTCAGAAGGGATACGATTTGGGCCTTTTCCTCTGCTCCGGCCCGAAGGTACCGCCCACCGGCGGCTATTTGGTTGCACGCGCCGAGTTGGTCGAAATCATAAAGACCATGTTCGAGGAAGAGCCGTTGAACAAAGAAGGGCTCGCCACCTTCACTTTCACTGAGTTTCAGCCGGTGAAGCGCCAGAGTTGGACCGAACATTGGTTCGGCGACCCGGCTCCGGCGCGGCGCTGATCGGCCGCGGGGCCCGCCTGCCGCGTCACGTCGTCCTGAAGTGCAGCACGCCGTCGCTCTCCTCGGCCGTGAGGCGGCCTTCGACCAGCATGTAGTTGACATGCGCGATCAGTTCGCCGGCGGCAAACCCCATCTGGTGGGCGTCGAGCACGTGCTTGTGGAACACCACCGGCACCAGTTCCTTGGAGGTCTTCGAGGTTTCGCGGCAGGCGTCCGCGATCAGCCTGCAACGTTCCTCGTGGTGATCGGCCAGTTGCTTGATTCGCGTCTTCAATCCGTAGAATGGGACGCCGTGGCCGGGCAGCACCATCAGGTCGTAAGGCAAAGTGGTGGTGAGGCTTGCCAGCGAGGCAAGATATTCGCCCAGCGAGTTCTGGTCGGGTTCGACCGCCCAGACGCTGACATTGGGTGAGATCTTGCTCAGCACCTGATCGGCCGACAGGAACAGTTTGTCGGCGGCGCAATAGAGCATCACCTGGTCGAGCGCGTGGCCGCCGCCGGTAATGACCTTGAAACGCCTGCTGCCGATCGAAATCTCGTCGCCGTGCGAGATGCGGGAATAGGACGGCGGCAGCACCGAAACCCGCTTCAGGTAATCCTGGCCGCGGCCGAGCAGTTTGTCGGTCAGGTTCTCGTCCATGCCGTGGCGGCGGAAGAACAGGCGCTGCGCCATCTTGCGTTCTTCGGTGCCGCGGTTCTGATGATAGACCGATTGCAGGTATTCGACCTGCGACATCTGCAGCGGGCAGTTGAAGCGATCGACCACCCAGCCTGCCAGGCCGACGTGATCGGGATGCGAATGGGTCACGATCAGCCGCGTGATCTTCACATGCGCCAGCGGCCCCTCGAACAAGGCGGTCCAGGCCGCGATCGACTCCTCGTTGCCGAACCCGGAATCCACCATCGCCCAGCCGTCGCCGTCGGCGAGCAGATAGATATTTACGTGATTGAGACGAAACGGCAGCTTGAGCCGGACCCACAGCACGCCAGGCATCACCTCGACGACCTGATCCGGACCCGGATGATTTTCCCAGGGGTAACGCAGTGCCTCGACCGAGGACTGGGCGGAGTCTGCTTTTGAGTGCATCGTTTGGCTTCGCAAATGGCCTGTTATCGGCTTGGCCCACTATCGGCGGGTCGCCAGCCGAACACAATCGCGATTTCCCAGAGCCCCGTTTCGATTGAATCGAAACGAGGCTCTGGATTTTTGATTTGACGCGTTTTCTTGGCGCGAACCGGTCTCCACTTCGCTTGAAAACGCTTTAGAGAGCACGGGGCGGTGCTTGCACGAGCGGTAAAATGCTCTGAGCGAGATCCCTGATTTTTGCGTGGGGACAAAGCAAAAAGGCCGGCGCAAGGCCGGCCTTTTCAGACGCTTTGGATCGGACGTCGATCAGTACTTGGCGACCACCGGGCCACCCCAGTTGAAGCGATAGTTGATACCAGCCTTCACAACATGGTCGTCGGTGCGGAAGTTGCCGAACGGCGCGAGCGCGACCGGGGTCACGAACGAGCTGTTGCCGAAGTTGTAGTACTGATACTCGATCTTGCCCGACCAGTTCTGGGTGAACATGTATTCCAGGCCGGCGCCAACCGTGTAGCCATCGCGATGGCCGCCGGAGAACGCGAATGCGGTCGGAACGCCAGCGAGCGTCACCGATTCGTTGTTGTCGGAGTAGGCATAGCCGCCCTTCACGTAGAGCAGGCCCGGACCCCAGGTATAACCGACGCGGCCGGTCACAGAGGCGAGCGCGCGCTGGTTGTTGGTGTAGGCGAACCCGCCCGGGAAGACGATGCCGTTGTTGTTGCTGCCAAGCCAGCTGTACTGACCTTCGATACCGAGCACCCAGCTCGGGGCGAACTGGTAGTCGTAGCCAGCCTGCAGACCGCCGAGGAAGCGGCCGTCATTGTTGTTGCCGGTGGACAGTCCACCGAAATTGCTGTCGCCGTTGAACGCGCCGCCGATGTGACCGCCGATGTAGAAACCGGTCCAGTTGTAGATCGGAGCGGCGTAAGCCGGCGCCTTGGTGTAGGTGCGGGCGGGAAGGTCGGCTGCAAGTGTTGGCACGGTCGCGCCGAGGGCGACGAGAGCCACAGTACCGAGTAGAAACTTCTTCATTAGTTTGTTCTCCAGAGTGCTTTTTGAGTTTTTCAGACCGGCCGCTTTTCAGCGCGTCGTCTATGGCGCGGACTTAGACAGCTTTTGACTAAAAAGCTGTCACCCATTGGCCACACTCAGGGACAACCCAACCCATTGGGGGAACAACGATTTTCTGTGCTTAATGGGGCCTTAATCAAACCTAAAAGAAGCCTTAATTTTTGCCCCTCGGCTATGGCGTCGCTGCAACAGCGGGAACTCAAAACGGCGATTTTCGATGGTCGGTCAATGCGCGGGAAGAGTTTCGGCAATAGCGCGTTCCCACGGAAAATGTATCGTCGGAAAATTGTTCACGGCTGGCTGACAGCTTCGTGATCCCCGATCGAGGTTTTCGAAACCGATCGTGAGGCAAGCGGATCCGAGGTGACGTCAAAAGCCCCGCTGCTTTTTGCAAGCCAAGTCTTGGCGCGGGCCGTCAAACCCGCTGTCGCTGCGTCGATGTCGATCATGCCACCGGTCGCTGCAACCTTGTCGGTCCGCGCCAGTTCGCTATGCCAGACGAATCCTGGCCCGTTGGTCAAAATTCCAAGGCATTGAAGCCGCAACTTAATTCTCTTTTAATCCAAAGTTCCCCCTTATGGCCGGGGGAACCGATTCATGCGACATCTCACCGTATACGCCCGCTTCATCACGATCATTGCGGTGCTTTCCGCCGTCTTTGTCGCCGTGATGGCCTACCAAATCTGGGTCGTGCGCAGCACGGTCATTGAGGAACGCGAGGTAAAGGTGCTCGACATCGTCGAGTCCGCCAAGAAGATCCTTGCGTTTTATGATGAAAAGGCCAGGGCCGGGAAGCTTCAACCGGCCGAAGCGCAGCAACTTGCTTTCGACGCGATCGGTGCCATGCGCTGGGGGCCGTACGGCGACTACATCGGCGTCTACGGCGCCGCCAAGGACAATGCGGGCGTCACCTATGTGCATGCCAACCCCAAATACATCAACGTCAATCGATGGGACTTCAAGGACAGCCACGGGCGCCTGCTGATTCGGGATGTCGTTGAAAAGGCGCGGGCCGGCGGTGGATACGTGGGATATAATGTTCCGAGGGTCGTCGGCGGCAAGGAACAGGCCAAGCTTTCCTATGTCAGCGAATACGGCTCCGGCGACAAGGCGCTGGCAATCCAGGCGGGCGTTTATACCGACGACATCGATGAGGTCATCTTCAGCCGCGCGGTATGGATTGCGGCCGGCGGATTGGCCGGCCTGCTGATCGCAACCTTCACCGCGCTGTTTCTCGGCCGCGGCCTTGTCCGCCCGCTCGACAGGATTTGCGGCGCGATGGACGGGCTCGCAGCCGGCAATATCGCAACGGAGGTCCCGTATCGCGATCTCCGCAACGAGATCGGCCGCATTTCGCGCAGCCTGGGCGTATTCAAGGACGCGTTGGTCGAAGCCGCGCGGCTTCGCGAAGAACAGTCGGGCGCCGAACAGCGGCAGCTCGCAAAGCGCAAGGCCGACATGACGCGGCTGGCCGATGATTTCGAAAATGCGATCGGTGAGATCGTCAACACGGTGTCGTCCGCTTCGACCGGGCTGGAAGAGTCTGCGGTCGCGCTGGCGGCCAATGCCGACCGTTCGCTTGAACTGACCACGATCGTGGCGGCCGCGTCCGGAGAAACCTCCACCAACGTGCAGTCGGTGGCCTCGGCCACCGAAGAGATGGCTTCGTCGGTCAACGAGATTGGGCGTCAGGTGCAGGCATCCGCCGGCATTGCCACCAAGGCCGTCGGGCAGGCGCAAGAGACCAACGATCGGGTCGGCGAACTGGCGAAGGCCGCGGCCCGGATCGGTGACGTGGTCGAACTGATCAACATGATCGCCGGGCAGACCAACCTTCTGGCTTTGAACGCCACCATCGAGGCGGCGCGCGCCGGCGAAGCCGGCCGCGGCTTTGCCGTCGTGGCGGCCGAGGTCAAGGCGTTGGCGGAACAGACGGCGAAGGCGACCAGCGAGATCGGCCTGCAGGTCACAGGGATTCAGACGGCAACGCAGGACTCGGTCGCTGCGATCAAGGAGATCGGCCGCACCATCGAACGGATGTCGGAGATTGCGTCGTCGATCGCATCTGCCGTGGAACAGCAGGGTTCGGCGACCAATGAAATATCCCGCAACGTGCAGCACGTTTCGCGGGCCGCCCAGCAGGTGTCATCCAACATCAGCGACGTACAGCGCGGGGCCAGCGAAACCGGCTCGGCCTCATCGGTCGTGCTCTCCGCGGCGCGGCTGCTGTCGGGAGACAGCAATCGGCTCAAGGTGGAAGTCGGCAAATTCCTGAGCTCGGTTCGCGC
>CAWHIO010000018.1:0-23195 GCA_963829315.1 uncultured Alphaproteobacteria bacterium
GTTTTCACCCGGAATTGAGATTCATGCGCTGGCGCCGCTCATGCTCAGAGATTGGCACGGTGCCCTCCGACGAAACCCTGGGCAGGCGACCCTTCCTCACCGGGATCGCCTCTTCCACTGCCAACGTTCGCCTACCGCCCCGGCCCAGGGAAGAGTCAATAGTCCCCACAGCGAAAGCGAGTTCACGCACTCGCCGGAGGGGTTGACGACAGCCGTAAACACAGCGGCAGCCATCCTCAACTGGCCGCCGCGCAGCCGCCCGCGAGCCCGAGACGACCCTGCCGAACGATACCGCCGCAGATCACGATGTGGCCACGAAGCGTGGCCCATTCATCGGGATGGCGCGCGCAGTCCCGCCTGCGGGGCTGTTGGCTCAAGATCGATCATGTTGCGGACCGTCCAGGCCGTTATGCGCGGACGTTAGCTCGACGCCGATCAGGGCAAGGGCTGTCCAGATCTGGACGTTCTGGGTCCGCGCGTGCCCGGCGCTCCGGCCGATGGGCGCGGTGGGGCGGGTTTACCGGTGGATCGCGTCGCAGGTGATCCGGCGTGGGTGGATGCGGGCGACGATGCGCAGACGCAGAGACACGGCTGGTCATCATGTCCCCCGACTGGCCTTCGGCCTATTGCTGCAGCTCACAGGTAAGGTCGGCTTCTGGCACCCGACAGGTAATCGCGGTTCCCGGGTGCCCGGGAGCGAAAGGTCGTGGCGTGGCGGCCTGAGCGCGCCGAGTGCCAGTGCTGGCGGGGCCCGCGGGTGGCGTCTGGGCGTGGTGCTGGCTCAGGCGGCGGACAGGACCACCGCTAGCGGCCAGGTCGCCTGCGCCAGGCCCATGACCCGCTCTGCCAGGCCCACGTGCCCGGCCCCTGTGACCAGTTCCAGGCCGAACCATGCAAGCAGGCCGAGCAGTATTGCGGCGGCGCTGGCCGAAACAGCCGGCCGGAGCGCCCACGGCACCGAAGGCCCCCGCCGCCAGGCCCCGCCCGGCCAGGTCGCCAGGGCCGTAAAGCCGAGCACCGCCCAGACCGCATGCGTCAGCGAGCCCCCGGCATGCTGAGGATTCGCTGCGACCAGCACGCCGGCGGCACCGCCTGCCATCAGGATCAGCCGCCCAGGTGAGGCGGCCGGCCTTAGCGCCAGCCCCGTCATGACCTCGCAGGCCCCCGCCACCGCGAACGCGAGCGTCATCACCCACCGGGCAGCAGCGCCCTCGGGCCGCGAGGGCGCTGACGGTGCCGCCCACCGCGTCGTAGGAGCGCGGTTGCAGTGCGGCAGCGACCGTCCACGCGGCGACCAGCAGCACCGGAGCTGCGGCCGATGAGATCACACCCCACCACGGCACGCCCCGCACGACCGCCACCATGGGCGAACGCCAACGCGGCCGCGACCCCTGCAGCATCACCCACCGATGGCGGATGCCAGCACCTCTCATCCAGCCGGCCCCCCATCATTTGCTTAACGGCAACTATCTAACCCACCATGCCGGAACAAGCCTCACCGCCGGCAGGGCCGATGGTCTCGCCCAGGCGGGCCAACGTCCCCCGGCGGATCGCGGCACCAACCCAGCCCGGTCCGGCTCCCTGCCGTTCTGCGCAGAAAGACGCCGGCGGGCGTGCCCTACCGGCGGCTCTGTCTCACTTTCGGTGGTGACGATGCGTGATGCTAGACGAGTGATTCCCAACGATGTCAGTGGTCATAAGCGATCAGCGACCGGGTGACTGGGGCTCCGATCTTGTTGTTGTGCCAGATCGCCGCGGCCATGGCCAGGATGCGCTGGGCGACGCGGATGGCGGTGCCTTCGAAGGTCCGCCCGCCGTGGGCTTCGAGGCCGAGCTGGCCCTTGAGGGTGTCGTTGACCGACTCGATGAGCTGGCGGATGGTCTTGAGCAGCGGCTCGCCGCACCGGGCTGTCTCGTCCTTGCGCGAGGGCCGCAGCAGCGTGACGCCGCTGGCGGCCAGGTCAGCCTCGGTGACGCGGCCAGCGAAGCCCTTGTCGGTGATGAGGATCAGGCCGGGACGGGCGGCGGCGAGGCCGGGCTCGACGTCGAGCATCGCGGTCAGCACTTCGCGTTCACCGGTCTTCGGGTCGGCCAGCGCCCACAAGATGGGCATCCCGGCCGGGGTGCAGATCAGGTACAGCCGCAGCCCCCAGAACCAGCGGGAATGGGAGGCGCAGTAGCCGTAGTTCGCCCACCCGGCCATCTCGGAGCGCTGGACCGCAGGCCGCGACCGGGCGCACTCCACGGGGGTGGAATCGGCGATCCACACGTTGTCGAACCAGAAGTCGCTGTCCGCGGCCAGGTCCCGGATTACCTGCTTGACCAGGGGCAGCGAGGCGCGCAGCCGCTTGTTGTAGCCAGGCTGGTGCGGCAGGTAGGGGAAGGCGCCGCGCAGGTGGCAGATGGCGAAGCGGATCCACCGGTGCTCGCTGTGGAAGCCCAGCAGCGCCTGCGCGACCGCCAGGCACACCAGCTCGGACTGGCTGAGGCGAACCGGGTGGCCTGGCCGGCGGTCTTTCACCAGCCCGTCGTCGATCTTCACGTACAGTGCCGTCACGAGGGTGTCCAGATCAGCGTCCACGAGGGCCTCCAGGCTCGACGTTTGGGTAGCAACGCCGATCTTGGGCACCCTCACCTGTTCCGTCAACGTAACGACACACCACGATCAGTAAGGAATCACTCGTCTAGTTGAGCAGGATGCGGTGTAGGAGAGCGAACCCGGCCCGCCCGTACATTTGCAGCTTGATCATCTTCGTCTTGGTGTTGTTCACGCCCTCGGTCCGGCCGTTGTGAAACGGCAGGGTGAGGGCCGTGGTGACGGCCAGCGTGTCAAGTTCCAGGCCGCGTGTGAGGGCGTGCATGTTCGGGAGGTCGCTGGCGCGTGCGGTCTCGGCCCAGTCCCTGAGCTTGGCCTCGTTCGCGGGGTCTGGCCTGAGCAGGGCGGCGAAGGAGCGGACGAGGGCGGCGAGGCTGGTCATCTCGGGGCAGGCGGCGGTCAGCCCGGCGAGCGGCGGCCGCTGGCCGTCGCTGAGGGCGTCCGGCCGGGTGAGCAGGAGCCGGGTGACGCGCCTGGGCGACAGGTGCGGCCGGCCAGCCTCGACGCGGCCCTGGGTGATGTAGCGGTAGAGCAGGTTGATGCTGCCGGCGTAGCCGAGTTCGCGGATCTCGGAGAGCAGGCGCTGGACGGGCACGGCCGGGTCCTCGGCGCGGCGGGCGCGCAGGTGATCGCGGTAGGGGCCCGCCAGCGCCGCCCGGTACTTGGGCGCGGATGATCCGCTCAGGTTCGGCGGCGCGGGCGTACTGCTTGACCGTGTTCGGTGACAGGCCGGGCCGCCGTGAGCATTCCAGCAGCCCGGTGCCCCTGTCCAGCAGGTCGTGGACCTGCCGCCACCGCCCGGCTGTCGGGTGGGCCTGCTTGCCGTCCCTGCGCGGCGGGCCGGCGGCCGCCCAGCAGGAGCTGTGCGCGGCGACCTCCTTCAGGGCAGCTTCGGCCAGGCCGTGCGACAGGTGCCAGCGGTCACTGGCCTGGACCGCGCCGGGCAGCGCCCGGCGGATCGCCTCGGCGCAGGCGCCTGACCCGTCCCGGCACACGACCCGGGTGCCCGGGTGCTCGCGCAGCCACGCCTCCAGCATCTCCGCCGTATGGCCCGCCAGGACATCGACCCGCTCCCCGGTCTCGGCGTCGATCAGTCCGGTCGCGTACGCGTGACCGCGGCGCAAGGCGAAGTCATCGACGCCGAGCACCGGCGGCACGCTGACCTCGGGCAGGCAAGCCGCAGCAATACCCGCAGCGCGGTGCGCCGCGAGAGCGGGACTCCCAGGCTCGTCAGCAGCCCCGCCCCGGCACGGCCCGCTAACCGGCGGGCGGCCTCGCCCGCCAGGCTGGTCAGCCGCGTGGTGCGCCGCTGGTAGCGGTCCAGCACGCCGGGGACCTGCTCGCGGAACGTCTGGACCTGTTGGGCTCGAATACACGATCGTGGCGGTGACCTGCTCTCTTGCTGCAGACGCGTGGGCCTGTCAGCCGGCGATCTGGTATTCGTGCGTGAGACTGCCGAGGACTTGTTTCCGGCGGATCCGGTGCTCGGCGAGGTTGATCTCCGGTGGCCGGGTGCCAGCTTGAGCCGGTGCGAGCTGGCCAAGGGCTCGGTGCGGCCTGGCTGCGTTGTAGTGCAGCAGGTATTCGGTCAGTACCCGGCGCAGGTGATGCTCGTTGACGATCAGCAGCCGGCCGGAGAGCTCCCGGCGCAGGGTACCTATGATCCGTTCGCAGATCGCGTTGGCTCTCGGCGCCTGCGGTGGGCTGGCGAGAATCCTGATGCTGTCCGCGGTGAACACCGCGTCGAAGGAGTGCGTGAACTGGCCTGCACGATCCCTGATCACGAACTTGAATGAAGTCACGCGCTGGCCGAGGTCCATCAGGAAGTTGCGGGCTGCCTGTGTCGTCCACGCGCCGTCCGGATTCGCGGTGATGCCAGCCAGATGAACCCGGCGGGTGCCGTGCTCGATGAGCAATACTGAACCGAACCAGTTATACGTTGAAGAACATTTGCTGCTCGCCGGCCGAGCTTTATCTGAAAGCGCGCGGCATCGATCCATTGCCGGACGGCCTGAAGCTGCGCTGCATCGAGGATATGCCGTATTACGCTTCGGGTGCAAAGGACGCCGAGGTCATCCACCGCGGCCCCTGCATGCTGGCGCCGATCGTCAACGCCGCTGGAAAATTCCGCGCGCTGCACATGACATGGTTCGATCTGACGCAGCCGGACGGCAAGGTGCAGATCAAGGATCCTGAAACCGGCGACCATCTGCCAGCGAAAAAGGTGCGCGGCTCGAAAGCCGGCAACCGTATCGAGGTCGTGCCCCGTAAGGAGGCTACGCAGCTCATCATGGGCGAAGGCATCGAGACCGTGCTCTCAGTTTGGTGCGGCCTTCTGAAAGAGGGCGGCAGCCTGGGGGACACGGCGTTCTGGTCTGCGGTCGACCTTGGCAATCTCGGCGGCCGCGCCGACCGCGACCGTTTCGCTTCCGAAGCCGGAGACCTCGGGCGGTCGGGCACAACGCGTTCCGGGGCCCTATCCCGATCTGGCCTCGAGCGCGATCGTCATTCCCGAGTCGGTGACCGACATGGTGCTGCTCGGCGACAGCGACAGCGACCCTGTCACGACGGAATGCGCCCTGGTGCGCGGCGCCGCAAGGTGGGCGAAGCCGTCGCGCACGGTGCGTCTCGCCTGGGCGCCTCCGGGATCGGATTTCAACGACCTCCTGCTGGCAGCGGCGTGAGGCGGGAAAGGTGTCCGATGGAGCTGCAAGGATGCCCGACATCATCGCCCGCGCCCCGCCGGCGCCGTCGCCGGATGATGTCAGCGCGCGATTGGCCGCTCAGGGACGAAGCAAAGGCGCTCACTGAACCGGCCGTGTACCGGGCGCCACGCAAGCACAGGCGTGAGAAGTCTGCCGCCGGCGCCGAAGCGCCAGGCAGCGGCGCCGAGCGCATCCAGAGCGTTCCTACGCCGGCCGCGCCTTCCTCTGAAGGCAATGGCGCCGGCGGGGCACTCCACCGCTCCTGTCGTCGGCCAACGACAGGATGATCCAAACGGCGGCGATGATGGCGATCCGCCGGATGGCCCTCGATCACTCGGGTACAGCGTCGAGAAGCTCAACAAGGAATATGCGGTCGTGATGGTTGGTGGCGATACCATCGTTTTTCACGAGCAGCCGCAGGCGCGGCAGGTAGAGCATCGGCTTCGAATGGTCGGCCTTGCCGGCTTTAAGACCTGGTTCCGCAATCGCTTCACGGAATTCCGCGGCCGTGACGGCAAGATCAAGCGTGTTACCTGGGCCAACGCGTGGCTCGATGCGGGGGGCCGTCGCCAATACCAGGGCGATCGAGTTCTTTCCCGACCCGAATAATGCGCCAGGCACGCCAGGCTATCTGAACTTGTGGTCCGGGTTCGACGTTGCGCCGGCGCCAATGCCTGATCCGAAGCGATATAAGACCTTTCGCGATCACTTGCTCGTCAACGTCTGCCGCGGCGACGATAAGCTATACCAATGGGTGTTCGGCTTTTTTGCCCATATAGTGCAGCGGCCGCGGGAGCGGCTCGGAATTGCGCTTGTGCTGCGCGGCAAAATGGGCAGCGGTAAAACCAAAGTTGGTGAAGTCATCGGGGCACTTTTTCCCCGACATTGGTTTTTGGTTGACAGTGCGCGCTATGTCACCGGCCAGTTTAACGCCCACATGGCGAGTTGCCTTTTGCTGCAGGCCGACGAAGCGGTCTGGGCGGGCGATAAGGCGGCGGAGGGTCGGCTCAAAGGTCTGATCACGTCGCCAACGCAGCTTATCGAGGCCAAGGGCATCGATGCGATCCGGCTCGACAATAACATTCGCCTCATCATGACCTCCAATGAAAATTGGGTCGTTCCGGCGGGCAAGGACGAACGCCGCTTCGCGGTCCTCGATGTCGGTGATGGTTGTTTGCAGAACCGCACCTATTTCCGCGAGATAGACACTGAAATGGCGAATGGCGGCCTCGAGCATCTGCTCGGCGACTTGCTCGCATTCGATCTCGATAGCGTCGACCTCGGTACTGCGCCACGCACTGATGCACTGCTCGAGCAGAAAATCAGGTCATTGAATTCGGTCGAGAGCTGGTGGTTTGGCCGATTGATCGCGGGAACAACGACACGGCATGACACTGAATGGCGGGAGCTCGCGGCGATTGAGGCGTTGTTTGACGATTACGTTGCCGGCGCTGAGAAAATTGGTGTGCGCCGGAAGCAAGAGGAAACCGTCTTCGGCATGACGCTCGCTAAGCTCATGCCAGGGCTGCCACGCGTGAGACGAAACGTCGAAATCCATGATGCGCACGGCATCGCGATACGTCGAGCGTGGTGCTACCAGCTGCCGTCCCTTGGCGCGGCGAGAGAGATATTTGAAATCGCGGTCGGGCAGTCCGTGACGTGGCCGATTGACGACAACCCGGACGGTTCGGAGCGACACACCGGGGGCAATGATGAAGTTCGATCTGTAAAAATCGCCCCTTATCGGGGGCAAAAAGTCCCACCTGTCCTACCTGCCGCGAGAGGTAGGACACGCAAACGGAGCAATAAAATCAAATGGTCGTCCTACCTGTCCCACCTGTCCTACCTTTTTGCCCTCGCGCGCACGCGCGCGCCCGCATGCGCGCGCGAGGCGACCGCTCCATATCAAAATTTTCTAGGACCGAAGAGGTAGGACAGGTGGGACAGGTAGGACAAAGCCAATCAAATCAGGGCCGGACTGTGCGTCCTACCTTCTTATTTTTTGATTGATAGGTAGGGCAGGTAGGACAAATGCCCGGAAATACTGCAATGAACGCAAAAAGAGCAATTCGAATAAAGCAAGAGCCGGCGATCGTAGCTGACGCTCGCCGTCGGGCGCGGCTTTGCTGCGATTGCGGATTTTTTTGATCGGCTTCACGCCCCGCGCCTTTACGATCTCGCAGTCGGTATCGATCGCACGGGCGATCCGGCCTCACGTCGAAAGGGAATGCTTGCGGCGCCAGGTTCAAGGCGGCTTATCAAAAAGTCGCCAGCACGGCATAAGACCGGGCCTCAAGGTGCGTGAATTTGTGGCCCGCTGCAGCGGTCTGGCGCCGCGTACACTGGCGCAGGCCGAAGCGGTTATCGAAGCGGCCGAATGCAACCCGCGGAGCTCCTCGCTGCGCGCTGTGGTCCGGGAGATGGACGCGACGCATCGCGTCGGCCCTGCCTTTCGCTCTCTGAAAGAATTCCAGAGCGGTTCGCGACCAAGGAAGCCTCGCCGCCGGCGAACTGAAGAGTTTGGAGAAAAGCTCATTGCCGAGTTGATGTCGGCCGCTGTCGGTTCCGGAGTAACGCGATGAAGCGACAAGCCGAAGCGTTCCGCAACTTGCCGCAGGATTACGAAGCGTTGATCGCTCGATGCGGCCTCACGGCGTTGCGCGAGCACATTTCGAGACGTTCGGCATCGTTCTCGATCACACAGCGGGTTTCGGTCGCTCGAGCGCTTCGTCCTCTTGTGAAGATCGAGGCACAGTCGGCGCCAGGCTTCAACCGGGACGGCGCCGGGACGCGGATGCGGAGGCCCAAGGGGGCCGGGCTTGAATACGGCACACTTTCTCGCGGGCTGCCTTGGGACAGCGCTGCGGACGCTTCGGCTCGCGGAGCAAGCAGTTGCGATCGCCGAACAGCTCGATCGTGAAACCATGCGACGCAGGCTGCAGCAGCTCGATCATTTCCCGGTGGCCGAGGTTCATGATTGGTTGACCTCAACGGCTCCGGCGCACGCTTACATGCACCTCACGCCTAATGAGACGGAGCCAACGATCGGCACGGAGTTCGGCGAGCGTGTGCTCGCGGCGGCATTGGACGCTTGCACCGCGAAGCGCTCTTCGGTTCGGCGCAATTCTCCACGGATTACGAAGCGTTTGCGGAAACCGAAACAATGAAGGTGACGAAATGAGCGAACTGACGATAACCGTCGACACGCGCGAATTCGAACGCCAGGCAAAGGCGTTTGCTGCAGTCGGCAAGAATATCCGGCCGGCGCTGGCGCGGGCGATCAATCACACGGGCGACAAGGCTCGCACACAAGTCACGCGCGCACTCGCCGAACAGACCGGCGCAAGCTACAGCACGGTGCGGAAGGCTCTGCGCACCATTCCCGCGGGCGGCACGACGCTGATTTATCGAATCGTCAGCACCGGCGGTTACATGTCGCTGAAGGAATTTGACGCTCGACAAAGGCCGGAAGGTGTTCGCGCTGCGCCGTGGGGCAAGCGCCGGGTGTTTCCTCACACTTTCATCGTCCCCTCGCTCGGCGGCCATGTCTTCGAGCGCACGGGCTCTTCTCGCTATCCCATCCGCAAACTTTGGGGACCAGCGATCCCCAAAGAAATGGTGAAGGACAAGGCGCGCGCCGCGTTCGAAGTCCGTCGTTGCGACCGATCTGCAGCAACGCATCGAGCAGGAGATCGGCGCGATCCTGAGCGGCGTGGCTCCAAGCTAACGAGAAAGCAACAAGCGATGCGCTCGAGCTCCTGCAGTAGTGGAACCTCGCACCGACCGGCCGTTGCCCTGGCACGGGCAGCGGGTCCTTCCTGGCGCCCGGCCTCGAGCGGCCGCGCCGCGCCCCAAAAAGCGCTAGTTGAACCTTCCTAAAACTGACCTAACAAACCTGATTTGAAACTAAAAACTGACCTGACAAAGCCCATGACCGACGACAGCAACAAGATAAGCAACAACGCACCGTCGCCGGATACGGAGCTCTGGCTGTCGCAGACAGAGCTCGCCGAAATGAAGGGCGTGACGCGGCAGACGATCTGGGAAAAGGTGACGCGGCTTGAGCAAGACGGACTGTTGGCGACCCGGCCAGGTCCTCACGGCACAAAGCTTGTGCCCGTCGCGGAATACGATCGCCTGGTGGGAGAGACGACGGACTTTGCTCGACAGCAAAGCGCCGAGACTCGAGCTCTGGAATCAGCCGGCGCCGACGCTCCCCTGCCCGCCGGCGACATGCGCTTCACTGATGCTCAGCGGCGCAAGATGCAGTACGAGGCGGGATTAAAACAGCTGGAATACGGCGAGCGCTCTCGGCAGCTCGTCGCCGTCGCCGACGTCAAGCGCGTCGTCGAACAGATCTCCGAAGTGTGTCGCGGCGGCATCGAAGCCCTGATGCTGCAAGCCGACGAGATCGCTGCCGCCGGCGCAAAGGATGGCACCGCCGGCGTCCGCATCGCCCTGAAGGACGCAGGGTTTAAGCTTCTCACCGCGATCGTGCAGGCGCTGCGCATGCTCGAGACGGAGAGCAGGGCGCAAGACGGCGCCGGCGTCGAGATCGATCTCGAAATGCCCGATGAGCAGCGATCATGAAAATCGCGCTTCCCCATTCGCTGCTCACCATCGTCGCCGGCACGCTTGCCACGCTGCTGCAGCCGGCGCCGCCGATCGCGCCCTCGCAATGGGCCGCCGATCATGTGGTGTTGCCAGATGGCGAATATGCCGGCCAGAAAATTGACCTGGCGCGCACGCCGCACATCGTCGAGCCGCTCGACATGCTCGGACCGGATTCGCCGGTCAACGAGCTGGCAGTCATGAAATCGGGCAGACAGCCTTCACCACGATGCTGCTCTGCGCGATCGGTCATTCGATCGATCGTGACCCGTGCGACATGGCTGTGGTGCAGCCGACCGAAGCTGCGCTGATCAAATTCAATTCAACCAAACTCAATCGCCTGATCGAGATGACAGAGCCGCTCGGCGGCAGAAACGGTCGCGGCGGCAAGGTCTATCCGCAGACCTCGCGCTCATCGCGCGGATCGACCACCAACGAGAAGCGCTTTCCGCGCGGCGCGTTCAATCTTTTGCTGGCGTCCTCGCCTTCGCAGTTACGCATGCTCACGGTCAAGAAGGTTTTCTGCGACGAGGTCGACGAATACGAAGACGACCTGGAAGGTCAAGGCGACCCGCTCACGCTCGTCGCGCGCGGCCAAAAGTCATTCGTCGCATCCGGCACCTGGAAGCGGGCCTATATCTCAACGCCGACCGTCGAAGGCGCTTCCAAGATCGACGAGAAATTTCAGGCGGGCGATCAGCGTCGTTGGCACGTCGAATGCCCGCATTGCAGCGGCCGGATCGTGCTGGGCTGGAATGCGCCTTACGATCGCTCGACGTGGGGGCTGAAGTTCAACAAGGAATTCCCGCACCGTGCCTACTACGTCGCGCAATGCTGCGGCGGCATCATCGAGGGATGGCAGAAGCTCACCGTCTATCGGACCGGCCGCTGGCAGGCGACCACGCCGGGTCCGGGGAAATATCCGTCGTATCACTTCGACGAAATCTCAGCGCCGTTCTCGTCCTGGGACGCGATCGCAAAAGATTACGTCGCCGCCGGCGACGACCCGACGAAGCTCAAGGCATTTTGGAACCTGACGCTCGGCCTGCCGTTCGATGTGACCGGCGATGCGCCTGATCACGAGCTGCTGATGCAGCGGCGTGAGGACTACAAAGCCGAGACGATGCCGCCAGGCGCGCTTCTCCTCACAGCATTTGCCGACGTGCAGATGCGCGGCATCTATGTCGAGGTCGTCGCCTGGGCGCCGGATCAGCAGAGCTGGACGATCTTCGCTGACTACCTTGACGGCTCGACGACCGAGGTGGACGACGGCGCGTTCGCTCGCTTAACCGAGCTCTACCAGCGCCGCTGGCCGGACGCCTACGGCAGCGCCTGGCCACTCGACCATATCGGCATCGATTCCGGCTATCGAACTGACGTCGTGTACGAGTGGACGCGGCGGCATCCGGGGGCATGGGCAACAAAGGGCGTCGACGGCTGGGCGAAGGTGCCGCTTGGCACCGCGACCGATCAAGACGTCGATTACCGCGGCCGCAAGATGAGAGGCGGCGCCAAGCTCCGCGCGATCGGCACCTGGCCACTGAAATCGAAATTCTACACGTTCGTTGCGCTGCAGCCGATCGTGCACGGTTCGGCGCTGATCTATCCGCCGGGCTATTGCCACTTCGGGCGTTTTCTCGACGAGGGCTACTTCAGACAAATCACGTCGGAATATCTCGAGGACGAAATCTACCGCGGCAGGTCGCGCAAGGTTTGGAAGCTGCGCAACACGCGCGAGAACCATTTCCTCGATTGTAGGATTGGCGGCATGGCGCTCGCCAACGCCTACTTCGTGAGCCTCAGTCCTGCGGATTGGGCCGCGCGGGCCGCAGAACGCAATGTGCCGCCTGACCTTCGAACGCCGGATTTGTTCAACCCGCTGTCGCGCGTCGTGGCTGCGCAGATGGTTCCAGCGAGGGACCATTTCCAGCAACCTCGCCGGCGGCGGAAGGCATTTCGTCCGACACGACGCTGGCGGACGAAGAGGTTGAAGATGACCGCCCGAAGCAGTGTCACGGATGACTTTTGGACGCGGCTGGCGGAATTGAATCGGAGAGTGTGACGCCATGCGACTTTTGCGAACGAAGACTGTTTATCTGACGGCGCTCGAGGTCTACGGACGCGATGAAATCCTCGTCGGGGCCGGGCTGAAGCGGATCTGCGAGAAATTCAATCTGAGGCCGCTGTGGGCCGGTGACGATCGGGACACGCTGTCAACTCGCTGATGATTTTCGTCGCCACCCGCGAAGCCATTCGGAGCTCGGCCGCCGTCATCGCCGAAATTTCACCGTTTCGCGGACCCCACATGAGCCCCGGAATAGCGTTCCAGATCGGGCTGGCCTATCGAGGCGGGAGTGCCCTGCTTCGCGTACACGGCCTCCGTCTTGCGGCCAGGGCCCAATAATTTCCTTACTGCGCCCCGCCCTAAGGAGCTCGCCCACCGCATTTGGGCCGGCGACCAGGTGGCAGAGGATGGCCATTGGCGCGACGAAGGCGGTGACGCTGTCGAAAATTTCGGTCACGCTGAAGATTTGTTTGTTGCGCGTGCGGTGCGCTCGATCTCGGTTTCCGCCGAGGACGCGATCCGCTCATGTGCGGAATATCTCGAGCAGCAAGATCGTTCGCGCGATGAGGCCATCGCACGAAGGGCGCGGCAGCTCGGCGAGGCTTCGCAGATATCGTCGGCCGACGGGAGGTCGACGCCAGCGTCGGCTAACGTCGGGCGAGACAAAGAAAGTTCCAGATCGGCACTTTTTCCTGGTCGTATTGGCCGTCCTGGACAGTCCCGAGAAACCGCTCGTCCGCCGGCGACCGGCGGTTTGGGAAAGCGGGGGATCTGAAACGCGATGCGCTTTCGGGTCGAACCGCGCGATATTCCAGCTGAGGCAGCAGCTCGTCGCCTCGGGATCGCGCTCGACCTTTTCAAGGAAAAGTTGCCCGGTTTAATCGCGCGCGGCTTTCCGCAACCTGATCGCGATACGGGGAATTTTGACTTGCACGCCATCGATCGATGGTGCAATTCTCGCAATCCTCATCTTTTCGGGGGCAGCGCCGCGATGCAGGCGCGTGACGCAAGCACGGTCGCCGCTAGCCGAATTGCGGCGATGCGCGGGGGGCACTCGTGACCAGGATCAAGCTGCGGCACTACGTCGTGAAGCGGGACAAGGGCTTTTGGCAGCCGACGAAGAAAATGAAGGAGCTTGGGTTCTCGTCCGTTCCCTGTGGTGCGGACGGCCCCGATGCTTGGGCTGTGGCCGAACAGTGGAATATCCGCTGGGACAAGGCTCGCAGGGGCGAGGCGCCCTCTCCTGCGATGGTCGCGGCCAACAATCTTTCACCTGATCAATCGGAGGAAATGACCGTCTATCCTCCTCGGTCGCTCGGGGACGCTTTCCGGCGGTACCGGCGAACGGAGGAGTGGCAGCGCAAGGCGCCGCGCACGCGTGAGGATTGGTGGCGCGCCTGGCGACGCATCAAACCGATCTTCGGCGATTGCGACCCGCGCACCGTGACGCTCGAGGACTTGAGCTCCTGGCGGAAGATGATCGAAGACACGGTCTCTCTTCGCGAGGCGCATCGCGCGATGAAAATCTGGCGCGCGATGTGGAAAGTAAGCGCGGCGCTCGGATATTGCGTGCGCGACGCTGATCCCTCGCTCGGCGTTCGCAACACAGCTGCTCCGGGCCGCTCCCTCACCTGGACCGAGGGCGAGGCCGCCCGTCTGTTCAAACGCGCCTGGCGCGAGAGCTACTTCGGGTTGGCCGCGATTATCGCCGTTGCTTGGGATACCCAGCTTTCGCCTGGTGACGCTCGCACTTTAAGGGCATCGCAGCTTCGCAAGGACGGGGCAGGATCGGTCTTCTTTGCCGAGCGCGGTAAGACCGGCACCCCGGTCGGAGGAGCTCTCAGCCATCGCGCGCTCTTCGCCTTGGAAGCCTACCTCGAACAGCTCGGCTGCGAGCTGCTCGGCAACTCCCCGATCTTCCGGACGCGCGGGCACTCGGCCGGCGACGGCCGCCCCTGGCAGCCGCGGCCCTACACGAGCGATGTTCTCTCCAAGGACTTCCGGGCGGTCCGGGCGCTTGAATTCGGCGAGGTGGAGAATCGGACCCTGGCCGACTTTCGCCGCTCTGGGGCCGTCGAGGCCATCGCTGGCGATGCCACTCCTGCGGCATTGGCGCACGCTATGGGCAATACCCTCAGCGCCAGCAATGCGCTTTTCGCGACCTACGTGCCTGTGAATATCACGTCGCTCCGCTCGGTGATGGCCGCTCGCCGCAGGGGCCGGAGCCTACTGCGATGACTGAACGGAAGGTGTGCAAAAGTTGGAATGCGACGGTCCTCCGAGTTGGAATGCTCAAAGGCGGCACCGGATCGTGCCGTAGAAATGATAGGTTTGTCAGTGATTTAGATGGCGGGAGCGACGGGGCTCGAACCCGCGACCTTCGGCGTGACAGGCCGACGCTCTAACCAACTGAGCTACGCCCCCGCGGGCGCGGTGCGGAGTTAAGGCCCACGTTCGGACAAGTCAAGGATTGAAGGCCTAAATCATCCATCATGGCCTGCCTTACACACGCCATAGACTGCTTTCAGAAAACCTCAGGAAGCGCGAAAACATCGTTGGAATCGGCAAAACAAGCGTGGTCAGCCGAAGCCGAATCGTCTAACTGCATCGCGGTGAGCGGCATTTTTTTGCACGCCGCCGCTTCATCGAGGAGGGCCTAATGGCAGCCAAACCAGCCACTACCGTGACATTGAAGCATCTTGCGGCGAGCCTTGCGGAGGACAATGAACTTTCGAAAAAGCAATCGGAAGCCATCCTCGCCGGCCTGGTAGGTCAGATCGTCAAACACCTCAAGAAGGGCGAGCGCATCCGCATTGGCGGCCTCGGCATTCTGCAGGTCCGCAAGCGCGCCGCACGCATGGGCCGCAATCCGGCCACGGGCGAAGCCATTCAGATCAAGGCCAGCAAGAAGGTCGCGTTCCGCGCTTCGAAAGAGCTCAAGGAAGCGATCTGATTTTTGCTGCCGATGCAGCCGGGCACGATCTAACAAAACGGCTCGCTGCACCATCGACCGCCCGCTTACCTGCAACGTTCGTTGAGCCGCAGGCAGGCGGGCGGTTTTTTTGTTCGGTTCGCTCGAACCGGCCGGGATGTTTGCGGCCGCATGTCGTCGATACGATGCTGCAGCGAAGCTTGATCGCGCGACGAAACGGGTTGCCGGGCCCAGCAAGCGCATCGCGCTCGCCTTCGCCCCGATAGCTTTGGCGCGATATTCGGCGCGAATCGTCTGATCAGATCAGGAAGGCGAAGGCTGGCGGTGGAGCCCTTCACCCGCCAGCGCGCAAGGATTCCTTATGCGGTCTAGTCATGGGGGCAATGTCGGTTAAAGTAGTCGAAGACAACAGCGACCGGGCGAGCGACAATGCCAAAGATAATCCGGTCGCGCCGATGGCGAAGAAAAATGGCGGAGGAAAGTGTCATGCCCCTTATTCCGAACTCGATCCCCGAAATCCTGAAGTCGAAGACGATGCGCGGCCTGCCGCGCCCGGTCGAATATCCGAAGGCCGAGCAGAGCGATTATGTGAAGGGAGCCGACAACTTCCATAAGGTCATGGCGATCAAGCCGGGCGACCACGTTGTCATGCTGACAGACCCCCTGATCGACCCTCGCGTGCTGCAATCGGTCTATGGCGTCGCTAAGGCTCGCGGCGCGACCTTCGCCTCTTACATGGGACCCTCGACGCGCCTCATGGCTGTTCCGGAGGAAGCCAAAACGTTGATCGAAAACGCGACCTTCGTCGTGTCGACGTGGTTTGCTTCGGTGATCGATCCGTTCTGTATCAACCTGCGGCGCAAGAAGGGGCAGCGCTGGGTCAAGATTACGTTCTTCCGCAACATCGATCTCCTGCACACGCCGCAGGCTCGATTTCCAATCGATCTGCTCGGCGAAATCATCCGGGCATCGTCGCGCGCCTATCCGGACACCGGCAATTTCGATCTTCGCTTCACTGACGAGCGCGGCACCGACATTGTGGTGAACTTCACGGAAGCGATGCGCGCCACCATGAAGAAGGATAACCGATGGCGCGGTCACAACATCGCAGACGAGGATGGCTGCTACATCCATTATCTGCCGACCCACGGGCCGAACCTCTACGAACTCAAGATGGTCGGCGGCGACCACGCCGCGCACATGCCGGTGAACGGCATCCTCTATCCGCAATGGGCGGTCGGTTTTGAGAAGCCGTTCGAGGACAAGATCGGCGTAGAGTTCGAGAATGGCCGCGTGCGCAAAATTCACGGCAACAGCGAGCAAGCCGAAGTTCTTCGTTTCATCGTCGGTGGCGCTCTGGAAGAGCTGGGCTGCGGCCACAATCCGAAGGCGCCGCGCTTCGACATCTATCCGGCCGGCCCAAATTCGCCGGGCGCGCTGCATTTCGGCGTCAATGGGCTTAAGGAATCCGAATATTTCAGGCGCGTGATGCCCTATTGGGAAGAGCCGCACGTCCATTGCGACATGGTCGCCTTCGATACGACCGTCACCGCCGGAAACCGCACCGTCATCGACAAGGGCTTCCTGATGGCGTTACGGGATCCGCAGGTCGTCGCGTTGGCGGAGCGTTACGGCGATCCGGTCGATCTCCTGGAGAACTTCCCGGTCTGAGGGAAGATGACCGGTCTCGGGTTGACGATTGAGCTGGCATAGCGCGGCGACCTCGCAGATGGAATTCGGCGTCTTCGACCATCTCGATCGCAGCGATTTGCCCTTGCACGAGTTCTACGAGGCGCGCCTCAAGCTGATCGAGGGCTATGATCGTGCAGGTTTCCACGCGTATCACGTCGCCGAGCACCACTCGACGCCGCTCGGCATGGCGCCCTCGCCGAGCGTGTTTCTTGCCGCTGCGATGCAACGGACCAAAACACTGCGGCTCGGCACCCTGGTCTATGCCCTGCCGCTGCACCATCCGCTGCGGATGATCGAGGAAATCTGCATGCTCGATCATCTCAGCGGTGGAAGATTTGACATGGGCTTTGGCCGCGGTTCTTCGCCGATTGAACTGGAGTACTACGGCCAGGACCCGGAAGATGCGCCCCGCGCCTTTGCCGAAGCTCTCGACATCGTCTTGCGCGGGCTCAAGGAGAAGGTCCTCAACGGCGAGACACGATCTCGCCGTTTCCGCGATGTGCCGATGGAGTTCACGCCGCTGCAGCGCCCCCACCCGCCCCTTTGGTACGGCGTGCACTCGACCGAGAGTGCAGAGCGTGCGGCGCGCCTCGGTTTTAACATCGCTTGCAACGAACCGGCCGATGCTTCGGCGGCGTATATCGCGCGCTATTGGTCGGCCTGGCGAGAAGCGCATGGCGGCCAAGCGACGACGCCAAAAGCTGGTGTCACCCAATTTGTCGTGGTGGCGGAAAGCGATGCGGCGGCGCCGGCGATCGCTCGCCGCGCCTATCTGGTCTGGCACCAAAGCTTCCATTATCTGTTCCGCCGGCATGGCCGGACGGCAAAAATCAGCGGTGGGGAATCCGATTTCGATTCGCTTCACGCAGCTGGGAAAGGTGTCGCTGGTACGCCCCGCAAGGTGCTTGAATTCCTGAGAACGCGATTGAAAAAGGCCGGCGCCAATTACTGCATCAACCGCTTTGCATTCGGCGATCTTTCGCTGGCGGAGTCGGTGCGGTCGCTTGAGCTTTTCGTCAGCGACGTGCTGCCGGCGCTGCGCCAGACTTGAGAACAAAACGGGAGGGAACAATGTCCGCCATTCGATCGGCGCTTTGCGCAGTGACCATGCTGGTGGCGGTCGCGTTGCCGGCTCGGGCAGCCGGGATCGACGACTCCATGGACAAGCTCGCCGCCGAAGCTGCCGGTGTCGGCAATATCATCTGGTACGAAAGCTCGCCGGACGACCAAGCCGACAAAATCGTGGCTGCGTTCCAGAAGCGCTTTCCCAAACTCAAGCTCGAACACATCCGCGATACCGGTGGAAATTCCATTGGCGGTCGCGTCGTGCAGGAGAGCCAGGGCGATACGCGCACGGCTGATGTCGTGACCACCGGCGCCGCGATCTTGATCCCGCTGCGAGAACGAAATTTGATCAAGTCGGTAGACTGGCGTGGCTACGGCCTCAGCGACCAATTGGCGCCGACGCCGTTCGGCGTCGTTACCACGTCTGTGGTCTACGTCATTATCTACAATACTTCGCTTGTGAAGGAGGCTGATGCGCCCAAAAACTGGGATGACCTGCTCAATCCGCGATGGGAAGGCAAGATCGGCATCTGGGTCCGCGGCGAGGGACAAGGTGCGCTTGCGGCCGTATGGGGCATCGACAAAGTCGTTGATTACGTCAGGAAGATGAACCGGCTCCATCCGGTGTTGCTACCCAGCACGTTCCCGCTGGCGCAGCAGGTCGCCGCAGGGGAAATCCTGGTCGGTTTCGGGCTCAATCACTCCGCCCAAGTCCCGATCCGGCGCGGCGCGCCGATCAAGGTCGTCGTGGCTGAACCGGCTCCCATCAGCACGCTTTACAGTTCCGTTCCAGCAAAGGCGAAGAACCCGAGCGGCGGAGCTTTGCTGGCGTTGTGGCTCGCCACGGCTGAAGGCGCCAAAGTTTATGAGGACGCGACCGATCGCGGCAATCCGTTCATCCAGGAGACAAAAACCTACGCCCTGTTGCGCGGGCACACGATTTCCCAATTCCCGGCCGACCAAGCCGACCGGGAGGCGGCTGCGGTCCAGCGCGTCAATAAGATGATCGAAAGCCGTGAGACTGAGTGACGTCACGGCAAACAGCGTCGGCTTTGTGTCGGACGGGGCACCGAGGCGCGAACGTCGATCGCACGAATGGCTGCGTTTTCTGCCGCCGCTCGGCATGGGACTGCTCCTCACCTATTTGGTGCTGGTGCCGCTGGCGCTTGTCATCCTCAGCAGCTTTCGTCCCGGCGGATTTCCTCTCGATCCCGGCTTTACGCTTGCCAACTATGCGACGGCCTTTGGCGACCCCGGTTTTCCGGCTTTGCTGCGGACGACGCTACTCTTCGCACTCGGCTCCTCCTCGGTGGCACTGTTGCTAGGACTGGGCCTCGCATGGCTGGTCGAGCGTTCGGATCTGCCGGGACGCGAGGCGCTCCGCGGCCTCGTTCTCCTGCCGATGGCGACTCCGCCAATTCTTCTCGCGATCGCCTGGGCGATGCTGCTCAGCCCACGCAATGGCGTGCTCAATCAATTCCTGAGCAATGCTTTCGCGCTCGGCAAGGCGCCGTTCGACATTTACTCCCTACCCGGCATGGTGTTCGTGCAAGGGCTCGCGCTGGTGCCGACAGCCTATCTTTTCCTTGCGCCGGCTTTCGGCAACATGGATCCGAGCCTCGAAGAAGCGGCGATGGCCTCGGGCGCCGGCACGTGGACACTGATCCGGCGGGTCATGGTGCCGATCCTGTGGCCCTCAATTCTATCGGCGGCGATCTTTCTCCTCATTGTCTCGCTGGTCGTCTTCGACGTGCCGGGGGCGCTCGGCATTCCAGCGCGCATCTTCGTGCTGAGCTCGCAAATCTATTACCTCGTCGCCAACAGTCCGGCTGGCATTCCGCTCTATGGTCAGGTCAGCGCGCTGGCGATGTTGTTCCTCGGCATCCTGCTGGGCCTCGGCTTCGCTTATCACCGCCTGACGCACCATGCGCAGCGTTATCGCACTTTGACCGGCAAGGGATTCCGGTCGCGAGTCTTTCCGCTCGGCCGCGGGAAGCCGCTCGCCGTCGCCGCGCTCGTCCTTTATTTTCTGCTGAGCGTCATTGCGCCGTTGCTCATCTTGTTGTGGATGAGCTTAATGCCGTACCAGACTGGCATCTCATGGGCGGCATTCGCTCTCCTTACGCTTGAGAACCATCGCGATTTCATCGACAACACACGAGTTCTGACCGCGACGCGCAATTCGATCGTCATCGCGGTCGTGGCGGCGACCTGCGTTGCGCTATTGTCGGTGCTGCTGTCATGGCTTACCGCGCGACTGCGCGTGCCGGGACGGCAGGCGCTCGACATACTCGCTTTCATCCCGATCGCCATCCCCGGCGTTATGATCGGTGTCGCGCTGGTCTATGTCTACATTGCCGTCGGCGCGGTGTTGCCGATCTACGGGACGATCTGGATCATCGCCCTCGCCTACATCACTCAATATCTACCGTTTGGAGCGCGCGTCACCAGCGGCGTCATGATGCAGCTTCATCCGGAGCTCGAGGAAGCCGGCTCGACTTCCGGCGCCGGCCGTTTGCGCATTTTCAGGAGCATCACGCTGCCGCTGGTCTGGCCGGCGATCGCGGCGGTGTGGATCTGGGTACTTGCCCACGCGCTGCGCGAACTCTCCTCCGCCCTTCTCCTTCAGGGCCGGGACAACAAGGTCATCCCGACACTTCTTTGGGACTATTGGTCGGGTGGAGAGCCGAATCGGACGGCCGCAGGCGGCTTATGGCTGACTGTTGCACTGGTGTTTTTTCTGGTTCTATGGCGAAGTCTGTCGCGGCGTGCCGGGATCGAGCGGGGGCGTTAAACCGTAGGTTCAGCCCACCCTGATTGCTGGTATTTTTGGGCTGGCGCGTTCTATGCCGTGCGTTCGGCACCGGCACCGGGCGGCAATGTGAATTTTAATGAACAAAAGGTGTGTCGAACAGGGAGGAAGCACGAATGCTCAAACTCGACCGACGTACGATATTGCTTTGCACACCCCTCATCGCCACCTCGACGTTGCTCGCCGCACCGGCACATGCCCAATTCTATAAGGACAAGACGCTCACACTCCTTATCAATTATGGCGTGGGCGGCAATGCCGACACCGAGGCGCGGGTCTATCAGCAGCATCTCTCCCAGTACATTCCCGGCCATCCGACCATCATTATTCGCAACATGCCGGGCGCCGGTGGTGTGACAGCCATGAACCAGCTCGGGCTTAATATTGGCTCGCAGCCGGATGGGCTTACGGCCGGCTACTTCACCATGAGCGCGACGGTTTTGATCACGGACGATCCGGTACTCAAAATAAAGATGGGTGATCTTGCGCCGATCGCCGCTGCCCGCGGCTGGAATGTAGTCTACGCGCGGAAGGATATCGTACCGGGCGGCTATACCAAGCCGAAGGACTTTCGGCGCGCGCAAAACATCTATGCGGGCGGCTATAGCCGGGCCTCCTCGCAGGACACGCGGCTGCGCCTCGCACTCGAGACCATGAAGCTGCCCTATAAGATGGTCACTGGGTTTCCTGGCACCGCGCAACTCAACAAGGCCATGTTGCAGAACGAGGTGAACTTTACCGGCAGTTCCCTGCCCGGCTACCAGACAACGGTGATTCCGCAGATCATCAATACCGGCGTCGGCGTGACGCTATTCCAATACTCGATCATCGGACCGGACGGGAAACCAACGGGCAACCCTGCGCTTGAGAAGCTCGGCATCCCGACCTTCCACAAGTTTTATGAGGAAACCTTCGGCAAACCGCCGTCAGGTCCGAAATCCGACGCGCTCCTTCTGACCAACGACATCGCCACGAAAATGCAGCGCGCCATGTTCCTGCCCAAGGGCTCACCGCCCGAGGCCATTGCGGCCTTGCGGCAGGCTTTCACCGCGGTGGCGGCCGATCCGGACTTTATCGCGGATTATCGCAGAATCACCGGCGAGGCTCCCGACCTCGTCAGCGCGCAGGAGGTCGAGCGCATCTTTCAACGCATCCGCGACGTCTCACCCGAGGTCAAGCAGGTGCTGAAGGACTCTATCGGTTCGGATTAGGAGCGTGTAAGCGAGGAGTTCACGGGACAAAGTGCGGCCGTTCATTCAGGTAATGCCGCTCAAGCAGTGGACGGAACTTCTCCATCGCGACCCGATTGAGATCAACCGGCGGCTTCTGATCGCGAGGCAGCAATGAGGCGTATTGAACTCCGTCAAGCTCCTCCTTGAAAATGCGTTTCGCTTCTTCGATGACGGCTGGATTGCTGAAGCATTCCATCAGCGACGCTGACATGACCTTCGCTCCGGCCACCGCGCCCTTGTGCGCGATCGACGTAGCGAGCGGCACGCCCGCTGCCCAATGGTGAAAACTGATATTCGGGATTGTCGCCGGAAAATACAACTTCACCATCGGCACTTTCCATGACACGTCCCCGGCGTCGTTGGCCGCCGCCTTTTGCACGGCCGGTCCGTTCATCGGTACGTATTTGCGCGCCAAGCCATCAACCTGCACATTCGCCTTGGCTTGCAGGGAACGCGCGAGCGCTTCCTCCTCCTCGCTCCAGCTAGGCAGGCCGACCAGCTCGATCTCGCGCTGCACCAGTTCGGCCAATGGGCGGTTGCCACGCACCGGCCACACCGCGCTCAGCACGTGGACCTCGACGGTCGTGTTGGACATCAGCGCGGCGCCTTCGGCAACTTTTTTGGCCTGCTCGAACAGCTTGCCGGCGCCTTCGGCGGTGGAGTCGCGGAAGTACCACCATACGGCCGCTCGGCGAGGCACCACGTTCGGCTGGTTGCCGCCATCGGTGATCACGCGGTGCATGCGCATGGTCGGCGTCATATGCTCGCGATACTGCGCGAGCCCCATATCCATCAGCACGACGCCGTCGAGCGCGTCGCGCCCGCGCCACGGCGCAACGCCGGCATGCGCCGTCTCACCGTGGAATGTGAAAGTCGCCGACACGAGCGCAGCCTGGATGAGGCCATAACCGACGCCGAAATTTGCGGCGATGTGATTATGTAAGGCGGCATCGACGTCGTCGAACCAGCCATCACGCACGTAATAGGGACGGCTGACAAGCTGCTCTTCCGCCGGGGCGCCAAATACCTTCAGTGTGCCCTTCAGCCCGAATTTTGCCATAGCGGCTTTCGCGGCCAATGCACTTGCGACCAGCACCGCACCGTTGACGTTGTGGCCTTCGCAATGGCCCGGCGCGCCATCGACGATCGCCTTTTGCTCGATGATCCCGGACGCCTGTGAATTGTCGGGATTGGCGTCGTATTCGGTGTGGATGGCAATGACGGGATAACCTGAGCCGAAGGTAGCGCAAAAGCCGGTCGGGAAGCCCGAGATGCCGCGCTCCATAGTGAAGCCGGCCTGCTCAAGCAACGCCGTCATCATCTTCGACGTCTCGAACTCCTGCATGCCGAGTTCGGCGAAATAGAAAATATTGTCGCTGAGATGGGCAATCGCCTTAGCGTTCCGGTCGATGTAGTCGAAGCAGAAGGTCGTTGCCACTGTATTTTTAGTGTTGGGCCCCTTCAAGTTTGGCCGCGTTCAAGTTG
>CAWHIO010000019.1:0-11213 GCA_963829315.1 uncultured Alphaproteobacteria bacterium
TCGAGCCAGCGGCCAAAGCTCCGGTCGTGGATCGCAGCCAGTTTTAGCTCGGCTCTGCAGCAGGGATCGGCGGGGAATTGGCTGACGCGGAGCAAGCGCGCGGCTGTCGTGTTTCGCCGTCTAAAGGGGATCAGCCACCGGCGCCCACGCCCCGGACAAAGGCCGAAAGTCCCGCCGCCAGGTGATCGAACAACAGCCGGACACGACCTGTGGATCGCATATCCTCGTGCATCGCGACCCATACTTCCAGTTCAAAGCGGATCGCCTTTGCAAGTACCGGCACCAGTTCCGGAAAGCGCCGGGCGATGTTGTGCTGGCAACCACCGATCCCGACGCCTGCCTTCAAGGCCGAGAACTGGGCCAGATCGCTGTCGCAGCGGAAACCGAAATTGTCCCGCGTCACCAGCCGCGGCAGCTTGCCGAGGCTGCGAAGCGCCAGATCGTCCCGGTCAAAGCCGATCAGGCAATGTTTCCCGAGGTCCGCGATCTGTTTCGGCAGGCCGTATTTTTCCGCGTAATTCCGATGCGCATAGAATCCGATCGCGCTGTTGCCGATACGGCGGGCGACGAGCGACTTCTGCCTTGGACGGACCATGCGGACGGCGATGTCCGCATCCCGCCGCAACAGGTCTTCGTTGCGGTTATTGAGCGCCAACTCCAGCGTGATGCCGGGATGGCTGTCGCGAAAGCTCGCCAGGAGTGGCGGCAGCACCTCACATCCGATCATCTCGCTGGCGGTGACGCGAACCGTGCCGCGATCGGCCGTGGCGCCGCCGGAGGCCGTCCGGCGCAGCGCGGCCGAGGCGGCCGCCATGGTCTCGGCATAGCTCACGAGTTCAAGCGCGGCAGGCGTTGCCTTCAACCCCTGCGGCGAGCGGGAGAACAGCGACAGACCGAGCGAGGCTTCCAGCGCGTCGATATGACGTCCGACGGTCGGCTGCGTCAGAGAAAGCTTTCTTGCCGCGCCCGACAGGCTGCCGTCGCGAACGACTTCCAGAAACGTACGGAACAGCTCCCAGCCGGGTTCGCCCTGCATCATACAAAAATGTATATCATGGATACGAGTTAGCGCAATTTCCTTTATCGACGCCGTCGCCATACTCCAGCGCATCGATACGCCTGAAGGAGATGCGCCATGACGACAACCTATCGCGCGATGATGATTACGAGGCCGGGCGGGCCCGAGGTGCTGCAGCCCGCGGATTTGCCGGTGGCCGAGCCCGGTGCGGGCGAATTGCGGGTCCGCGTCCGCGCCTGCGGCGTCGGCGCGACGGACCTGACGATGCTGGCGGGAGACTACGCCTTCGCCCCCAAAATCCCCTTTGTCGGCGGTTACGAGATCGCTGGCATCGTCGAGGCGCTCGGCGGCGGTGTGACGGGTTTTCACGTTGGACAGCGCGTTGCCGCGCTGACGGTCCATGGCGGCTTTGCCGAGCGGCTGGTTCGCGGCGCCGAGCATTTCGTGCCGATCCCCGATGAGGTCTCCGACACGGAAGCCGCAGCCGTCATTCTGAACTACGTCAGCGCGTGGCAAATGATCCACCGTGCGGCGAAGGTGCGAGCCGGCGAGAGCGCGCTCGTCACCGGCGCGGGCGGCGGCGTCGGAACGGCGATCCTGCAGCTCCTGCGGCTGGCCGGCGTCAAGACCTACGGCGCCGCCTCGGTGAGAAAGCACGGAATAGTTGCCCAACTCGGGGCAACGCCGGTCGACTATCGGGCCGGCCCCATCGACCGTCTCATCCGCGCGCGCGAGCCTGATGGCGTCGATGTCGCCTTCGATGCGATTGGTGGTGCGAATATCCTCAAATGCGTTCGCGCGGTGCGGCGTGGCGGCACGGTCGTCGGCTACGGCTTCATGGCGGTCGATGGCCGGCTTGCGCAGGCGCGCATGTTCTTCGACGTCTTTGCCGGTAGCCGCCTGCGCGGGCGCCGCGGCACGTTCTACGGCATCTCATTGTGGTACCGAAAGGACAAGCAGCCTTTTCTCGAAGACCTGCCGAAGATCTTCGCGCTGGTCGCGCGCCGGCAAATCGAGCCCGTCATTGCCGCGACATTTCCGCTTGCCGAAGCGAAGCAGGCGCTCGAGCTGCTGGCCACAGGCACGGTGGAAGGGAAGATCGTTCTGACCTGCGACTGAATGCGCGCCGGGGATCAGAGGCGCCAGGTCTCGTCCTTGCCATTGGCGCGATGCCCGGGGGAATTCGGCGGCAGCGAAAGGCCGCGAAAGAAGGCTGACAGGCCGAGCACGATGACGCCGAAGCCGAAGGCAAAACCCATCCACTGCAAAAAACTGGCCATCTGCACCCTTCCTCGCAATTGGCCGCGGCCAACCGGCGATCGGTTCAGGCACGCGATCGACCGATCCACAAGGCGCAACGGCAGAGCGTGCCGGGCGGCCCGTGCCGCTACTGCTTCTTCAGCGTATAGACGCGGTCGTTGAGGCCGATTTCCGCGGTCGAGTCGTCGATGAAATGAAAGTCGATCTCGCAGCCGGTCTCCAGCGTCCTGATGCTTAGCCCGGTAAGGCCAAGCGAGGCGGCGAGCTTGTCCGGATCGACCGACTTGTTGTTCGATCGCATTTCTTCAAAGGCGCCCTGGAAAGCCATGTCGGCGGTGAAAGCGCTGACCTTGTAGTGCGGAGCCGCGCAGGCGAACGGACGCGGCCCGGCGATTTCCCCAGGCCGCAGCACGACGGTCTTGCCGATCAGCCGCGCCGGCTCGGCGCCATCGGGCTTTTGCCCGGGACCGGCCCATGGCGCCACCACGGCGCCGGCGAGCCTCCAGGTCCCGATGTAGAACGCGTCGGCGGCTTTGGCCGGGACAACGGCGGCGACGCCAACGCAAATCAAACAGCAAATCGCAAGCGCGTGTTTCATGGCGGTTCCCCGGAGCGGCTACCTCCTTATGACGGCGCAACCGCCGATCAGGTTCATTCGCCTAAAGTCTGTCCCCGATTCCCGGCATCGGTCGGAACTGCCGCAAAACCCGCGAGTTGCCGCAGCGAACGCCGCCTCTCGGCCCAATCATGGGAGAAGCCACATGCGAAAATGGCGCGCTGAATCGGTCCTCGATCTGTACACCCTCGGGCTTGCGATCTTTCTGTGCCTGTCGCCCTGGCTTTTCGCGGGCGCCAATGGAACGGCGGCGATCGATCTGCGGGCCAGCAGCGCGGCGATCGCCTTGCTCTCGCTGGCGGCGATGGTTGCGTTTGCCACCTGGGAGGAATGGGCCAACCTGCTGCTCGGCATCTGGCTGGTCGCTTCGCCGTGGGTGCTCGGCTTCACCCACACCCGCGCGATGCATTTCAGCATTGCCGTCGGCGCGGCCGTGGCATTCCTGGCCGCGCTCGAGTTGTGGCTGGCCTATGAGGCGACCCAGCCCGAGCCGCCGCCGACCTCCACGCAAGACCGGCGTTAAGCCGAAACACTGGTACGGACAGCCCGAAAGACCCGTGGCCGGCGCCCGCCATGCGGCGCCCGCGCCAGGGGCATGTGAACTCAAACGCGCCCTGCCGCGACCAATGCCGGTGCGATCGAGGCGATGCCCGAGATCGACCGTGCCGGCGGCTGCACGTCAACGCCGCGGCATGTCATCCGAACAGAAAGAGGCGGTGCATGTTATCTCGGCGCGATCTTGTCAAAAGCGGCGCTCTGGCGCTCAGCGTTGCGCCTTCGCAAGGCGCGCTTGCGGAGGAGATCAAGACGGAGCTGTTCAAGGTCATCACCGTCAAGGACGAAATCGTCATCGGGCTTTCCCCCGACGAACTCAAGGGGCTCGGCGGGACGGATGCGAGCGCGGTCGCGCATGCGCTGGTGCAGAAGGGCGACATGGCGGTGTGGCAATACAATGTGCATCGCGGCCCCAACGGCGAATTGCAGCAGGCGCCGACCGCGAAGATCGGGCTGATCGCCAATTCGTCGCTGCGGGTCGAACCCTACACCACGCCGTATGCGATTTTGCCGCATCAGTGAGCGCGGTGAATTAATCCATCCGCCATTCCGGGGCGATGCCAACGGGTCCGCGCGAAGCGCGGCCCGATGACAAGCTCCGCATCGAACCCGGAATGACGAGTAGGCCGAATACTTCGCGTCATTTTCAACAGCCCTTTTTGAGGAAAGCCCATGCTGGATGCCCACCAATTGCTCTGGACCCAGATTGCCGCCGCCATCTGCACGCTGATTTTCGCCGGCCTCCTGTTCAACATGTCTCGCATGCGAAGCTGGATGCAGGCCGCCGGCAGCTGGGACGCGGTTGAGGGCGTCATCACCGTATCAAAAGTAGATCAGCCGCCCAGCCACGTATCGGACGATCTCAACGATGCCACCCCCGTCATCCACTATCGCTATCGCGTCGGCGGCCAGGACATCGAGGGCGACCAGATCGGCGTCGGCGGAACGCCGCTCACGACGCGCGTGCGTGCCCTGCGGACGGTGGCAAGATATCCGGTCGGCGCCCGCGTCGACGTTCATGTCGACCCGAACGATCCCAAAAACGCGCTGCTGGAGCCGAACAATCAGGGAAATCTCGCAGCGCTGATCGCTTTTGCGATCGCGTTCGGCCTGATCGCCGCCGTTCTGGTCGCGCATTCGATCGCGGGCCACGTGCTCTACACCAGCAAGGGCGTTCCGCTGTTCGTCTTTCCGCTGCCGATTCTCGCGCTGCTTGGCGCGGTCTTCGGCGTTGTTGCCTTCGTGCGCGGGCGGCAGCTCGCCAGCGCCAGCGCGCGATGGCCGACGGCCGCCGGCACCATCACCATGTCGGACGTGATCGAGGAAGCGATCGAGGAGAAGGACAACGACGACAAATCCCGCATTCGCAGGATTTATCGCTATCAGGTCGACTTGCGTTACGCCTATCAGGTCGGCAAGCGCGACTTTGTCGGCACCGCCGCCAATTGGGGAGCGACCGCGATCTATGGCCTGCGCGAACTCGCGGAAAAGGTGGCGGGCCAGTACCCGCAGGGGCAGCCCGTCACGGTCTATTACGATCCGGAGCAGCCGGGCAACGCGGTGCTGGAGCCGGACAGCCGGCAGGGATCGCTGGCGCCGCTGATCGCCGCGGCCATTTGTGCCGTGTTCGGCGGGGTGATGCTCGCGGTGTTCGTCATGGTCGGCTTCGGCGGCTAGAGCGTTTTCCAGCGAAGCGGGCCCGCGGACTTGATCCGGGGGTGGGCCCCGGTTCGTTTAAAGAAAACGCGTCAAAACAAAAAGTTAGCGCCAAAAGGCCCCGCGGCCACCTCGGGTCCGGCGCTTGTTGACAGACAAAGGCCCCGCCAGATCAGATCCGGCGGGGCCAGGCCATGTGTCGCTCGAGTAACCCCCTGAGAAGGGGACAAAGGTCATTTCAGCGAAGTATTGATCGACGTGAACTTGTCATTGAGGTTCGAACCCAGACCGTTCACCACCGCGATGATCGCAAGCGCGATACCCGCCGCGATCAGGCCGTATTCGATCGCGGTCGCACCCGATTGATCGGTCAAAAAATTCCGGAAAATACGCTGCAAAAGTGCCTCCTTTTGGGGGGTTGTGATGATGCCGACAACCCCCGTAGAACTACCGGCAATCATCTAAGGTTGAGTAAACGCGCGCCGCTCAATTCTAATCTAATCACCGGCTGCCAGTCCGCGACGGCCTTCGCTTGGGGTTCTTTGGGCGACCCGGCCCGGTCCCTGTCACACGATTGTCATGCTGGGGGTTGCCGGTGACCGGCGGTTGCCTCGGCGGACATCAGCGCCCGCTTGCCGGGGTTGCCGGCCGATCCCAAGGGGGTCGCCACCGCCGCTGCCGCAATCCGGCAACAACAACCATCGCCGCGACGCGACTGAATTTATGCGAAGGGAGATTTTGCAAAGCGCATCGTCGAGCCGGCCCGCAAACGGCCGGCTATCAAGACGTCACTCGCTCGCCAGCTGCGTGGGCGTGGAGTGGAAGATCCCGGCCCCCGAGACCTGGGAGGCGATCAGAAAGGCCGCAACGACCGCCGGCACGCTGATGAGTCTCAGGAATTGATCCACCGAAAGCATGATTGTCGTCCCCCAAACGATTTCAATTCGTGGTCTGCGCCGCCCGCTCGTCGCGGGTCAGAATCTGGTCCGAGATCACCGCCCCGGATATCGTGAGCAGTGCCAGAATCATGATGACCGCCATCGTTCTCATGGGATTAGCGTCGCTTCCGATTGTGGCCGAAAATGTCAGAGCTTGGCGCATTTTCAGGACCAAGCCGCGAAACAATCATGGCCGGGGCGCGCAAGGGCGCCCGGCCGCGTCATGGGGCGTCGCCGACGCAGGTCCAGCCCGGGCGCGCGCCAAGCGGCAAAGCCATCCCGTCACGTCGGCCTGGACATGACCAGCCAAAAGCCCAGCAGAACCGCCACCAGCGCCACGCTGAAAACCAGTCGCCGGTTCATCTCGGTCTCCTGCTCCCGGCAAGGAATTGCGCGTGGCGGCCGTGGCGCATCGCGATCACGTCAATGCCCTCCGCGCGCGGCATAGATCTGATAGAAGGTGATCAGGATCTCGAAGGCGATCAAGAGCACGACGATGAGTTCGAGGCGAAGCGAGCGCCTTGTATCGATGATGTCGGCCAGGGTGTTGGCGGTTTCGGCGACCACGGCCAGCTTGCGGTTGAGCGCGTCGACCCGCTCCTTGAGTTCATATTCATCCTCCAGGCGCGCATAGAGCCGCTCCAGATCCGGACGATCCCACAACGCATCGGGCTTTTCCGTAATGGCGACCCGGCCCGATACATGGTGCTGCACCAAAAGCGCGTCCCCGATCAGCTTCAAGATGCCCCGCCGGCTTCGCTGGGTTTTCCCGGAGCTGGCCAATTCGCGCACAAAGGGTTCGATGATTTCGAACACTTTCGCCACCTCGCGTTCGTCATGCGCCAGCACGACGCTCTTGGCGAGAGCGTCGGAAATGATGAGAAGCCGTTCGAGCGAGAGGTCGCGAACCTGGATCGGTCCTCCGGCGGCGACCTGATCCTCGCCCCTCGGTCTCAAGTTCGAACGTCGCGGTTTCCTCCTCGGGCGGCGTCAACCTGCCGCCGATGCGCGGCGACAGCCTTTCCAGGAAGGCCGCCTCGTCTTCCGCGGACATGCCAACAAATACCACCGCGCCATAGCGAAACAGAACCGCGACGCCGTCCTTGCCAACCCGCAGCGCCAGCGGAATCGCCGAGAGCGCCTCGCCTTCGAAACCCGCCGTATTGATCCGATCCCCCACATTGAGCGCATGGGCGGTGACGCGATTTCCCGGAAGCACGAAACGAACCGGTAAATTCTTCATCTGGGACCCTGGGAACGCAAACCACCACCCCTCGACGGGGCGGCGCGGCGGAGAGCGCAGAGCCTATCATCGTCGACGCATCCGTGCGACCTGTTGGCTGATCCGGCCCAAAGGCTGTAAGTCCGGAGCCTGATCGGCTCTGATTGAAAACGCCGAGATCGCTCGTTATCGCGCAAACCCAGGGCAAAAGGCATGAGACTGAAATCGATCACCCGGCTGACGCTCAGTCTGACGCTGTGTCTTGGCGTGGGGATTCTCGAAGGGCTGGTGACAAGGCCGGAGATTCCGACCTGGTATGCCGGCCTGGCAAAGCCGTCATGGACGCCGCCGCCGCTGGCGTTTCCGATCGCATGGACGTTGCTCTACACGCTGATGGCCGTCAGCTTCTGGCGGCTCTGGGATCTGGAAGCACACTCCCCCGCCCGCGCCAGAGCGATAGCGCTCTTTCTCGTCCAGCTGGCGCTCAACGCGCTATGGTCGCCGGTGTTCTTCGGCTGGCACGGCACCCGGACGGCGCTCGCCATCATCATCGCATTGCTGGTCGCGATCGCCGCCACCATCATCGCGGCATTTCCCGCCGATCGCCTCGCCGCATGGCTGCTGGCGCCATATCTTTTGTGGGTCGCCTATGCGACCACCATCAACGCCGGCGTCGTCGCAATGAACCAGGGCGTGTACTGACAGATCGCAGAGCGGGAGCTGTTCGTCCGGCAGCGCACTATCGAGTTGCGAAGGCCCCCGGGCTCGATAACTGCTCGATAACAACGCCTGGACGAAAACCCGAACGTCATCCAGAACGGCTCCGGCGCGTTCCATAGCCATTTTTTTGCCGCACTGGATCAACATCCTGCGGGGGCGGTGATGATTAGTTGTATGCGTACTCCGCGGAAAATTCGCAGCTGGAATTTCGTGCGGAGACAAGGATCCGGCAGCGAGTGCGGTAATGGACACGCTTTATGATTTGCTTGGCGCTCTTCCGCGCGATGACGCCGAGGGTCTGAGGGCCGCGTTTCGCAGAGCCGTCAAGGGCGCTCACCCCGACCTTAGACCTGGCGATCCGGACGCTGCGCTGAAATTCAGGCAGATCGTCCGCGCCAACGAAATCCTTGTAGACCCCGAACAACGCGAGGCTTACGACCATCTGCTGGCGCTCGCGCGCGCGGAGCAGCGCTGGGCGTTTGCGCGCCCCCTCGCCGCCAGGATTTACAGTCTTGCCTCCGGCGTGATGGCGCTTGCCGGAATCTCCATCATGACTGTCGGCGGCTATTTGCTGTTCATGCAGATATCGACCGCATCGGTTGCTCCGGCAAACAACGTTGGCGTGGCGATGCGCGTATCGCCTGATATCGCGCCGGCCGGCCGAACTGATCCGCCGTATCCGACCGACCAGAATTCGGTCATCGCGAAGCGCGAGGCTACAAGCATTCCCGCCGACGCCATGGTGCGAAGCGCCGCACCGTCTCCGACCAATTTCGAAAGCCTGCCGGCGCTCGATTTCGGCGCGGCACCCGACCTCGTCCCGAACGATGCCCAATTTTTTCACGCACGGGGAGTTTTCGCCTACCGCAACGGCAACCCGAACGGGGCAATTGCCGATCTGAATCAGGCAATCCAGCTTGATCCCGTCTTTTCAGCTTCCTACATCGACCCCAGCATCGTGTTTTATCGCCTGCCAAAATTCGACCGCGCTTTCGCCGACATCGCGCCGACCAAGCGGATCGAAACGGAAAGCCAACCCAAATCCATGCCAACGATGGCGAAGAAGCCACGCTCCGATCAGGCCGGAATCCCGACTTCGATAACGTCGTTGTCGCGACGGCCGACGGCGGCTGCGAAAAATTCATGGCCAGAAAGAGGATTTGCGTCGGCCACGTTTCAATGAATTGTTTTGCGGCACCGTTGGATCACGGGTCGGCGACGGGCTGCCACTCCCCATCAACGACGTTTCTGAGGATGATCTCCGATAGCTTGAAAACAAGCTCCCGCAGCCGGGCATTGTCTTCAAGCAGCGACGCAACGTCGTCCGGGTGTTCGTCACAGGTAGTTTCGTCACATTCGAGTGGCGATCCGTCGACACGCTCTTGGTTGCTATCCTGCGGAGATACCTTTCCCATCGCCACCCCCCATTCAGGTCGCCGTACGCGCCCCCAGTTTCCTGTTCACGGCAAGAGTGATGTGAGTTGAGGGCCAATCTTGGACCGAAATAGGAAACCTGCCGCATTGACGCCGCCATGGCGCCGGAAATCCCGGCGTGATATGAGTATCGTTAATTGGGGCAAGCATGCTGTCTTTTTAAATTCGCGATCATTTGCAAATCGTCAACTTGTGGACATTACGGAAAGCCCACCTCGGCGGAGGCAGCGTCTGTATCAAGGCGGAGCGTGCCCAATGCCTGTGGTGGTGATTACTGCGTCGATGCTGGTCGGTTTGGTGTTGACGGGACCATCCGAAGCCTCACAGCCCTGCGTGAGCAGGACCGACGCGCGTCTGCATTCTGGTTCGGTTCACCTCTACCGGCATGGCCGGGATCAATGCTGGGACGCGGTGCCGAGGCTTGGAAATCACCATATCCACAATGTTCAGCGCGCCGTGGAACAGCCCAGGCCGGATGACGCGATCCCGGAGTTGCTGCCGGATGACGCACGCTGGATCGATATCGATCAGGCGGCGCCGCCAGCCATCATCGAACGCAAGCCCGAGCCGACGGATTTATCGCGCGGCGTCGTGTTGGTGGCTATCGTGGTCGTCATGACGCTGGGGACGATCGAGGCCCTGTTTCGCGGCACGATCTCGTTAGCGGGCGGCGCCGCGACTGGCCGAAACCGCGGCAGTCGTTGACCGATCAGAGATGCTCCTCGAAATCCTCCGACGACATGCCGAACGCCGACAGCGCCTCCTCCAGATAGTCGGCAAGCATTGGCGTCCCGATCAGATAGGAGGCGGTGCGGTTGTTGTGGGCGCGGGACGCCTCGCCGCGCAGATCGCGCCAGTTATCGAGAGTGCCGTCACCACGGCCGAGCCACATCAGCGCGACGAGATCGATCTGCTCGTCTTCGTTCAATCCCCGGATGAAGCCGGAAAGCTCGGAGCGATCGGAGCTCTGGCTGTGATTCTCGGGCATGTCATCGTCGTCGGAATCGGATTTCAGATTCAGCCCGGCTGCGCTGCTTTCGGACTGACGTGATTTCGCGATGATGAAGAACACCTTCTCCGGCGAGATCGACAGGTTCGGGACTTTTTTCATCGCAGACTTCCCCTCGGGAAACAGGCAAAAATTCATCGGATACAAGGCTTTCGGCCGAAAGCCGAACACTGCGCGCAAGCCTAGGGCCCGCGGCGAAAGCCGCATTGCGCGAGATCAAGGCACGGCCCCGCGGGGCGCCCGCAGATGACGTCCCTCCGGGCAACGCCAAGGGCGGGCCGCCGTTCCAACCTACCCCCGGATGAAGCCGAGCAGGTCGGCATTGAGGCGGTCCTTGTGGGTCAGAAAGATCCCGTGCGGCGCGCCCTCATAGACCCGGAGCTGGGCCTTCGGGATCAGGGCGGCGGCGGGCCGCCCGGTCAGATCGATCGGCGCGGAGACATCCTTGTCGCCGTGAATGATCAGCGTCGGCACGGTGATCCCGGGCAGCTCCTGGCGAAAGTCGGTCGAGGTGATGCGCCGGTTGGTTTCGATCGCCACCGGCAGCGGCGTACTCAGCATCAGCTGCTTGACCCACTCCTGCAGGCTCGGCGAGGTGTCGGCGACAAAGAAGGCCGGCCTGCCGTCCTCCAGCCATTTCGGAAAGTCCGCCTGCAGCACATGGCTGCGGAAGAACTCCAGCGCTTCGGCCGGGATGCCGTTCGGGTTGTCCGGTGTCTTCGTCACGAAGGGCAGCGCCGCCGGTGCGATCAGCACGATCTTCTCGATCCGGCCCGCGCCGTGCC
>CAWHIO010000020.1:0-10504 GCA_963829315.1 uncultured Alphaproteobacteria bacterium
GCGATCTTGCCGGCGAGCGGATGGATAGTGGCGGCCATGGTCTTCCTCGTTGCAGCGCCGCGGCGGCGAAGGCGGCCGTCGAACGCGATGCCCCCGGCAGGGCAACGCATCGCCTCATGCTGCCGGGCTTGCGCATTTATGTCAGCTGCGCCGGGATAAGTCGACCGCCCGCGCGCGGCGCCGGGCTCACGCGGCGCCGGCGACGCCCTTGATGAAGGCCGACGCGCGTCCGGCGATCGCGGTCGCGAGCGCGCGCTCCGAGAGGCCGCAGAACAGACCGATCAGCAGCGCGATGGAACCCGATTGCCGGAACGATTCCGCCTGGGTCTTGAGATTGCCGATTTCGATATTGACCGCGCCGTTCCAGAACAACAGGCAGGCCGCCATCGTCAGCACGATCACGAACAGCACCCGCATCGGCGGGTCGAGCGAGGCTTCCTCCACCATCACGAGATCGTCGAACGAAAACTGCACCTGCCTGACCGAAAACGACGCCCAGGCGCCGATTGCGGCGCCCCCGGCCGCCAGCAGGAAGCTCTTGTGGTCGTAGCCCCACGCCCAGGGCAGGCTGCCCACGAAAAGCGCGACGTAGCTCAGGATCAGCAGCAAGGCGGTGAGGCCGGCCCAGAGGCCGAGGCGGCGGACATACATGTTCTTGATGCGGCCGGCCTCGCGCACGAAGAACTCGTTGCGGACTTCCGCGAGGGTCAGCTTGGCCATCGCGGTGAATTCCAGTTCGAGCCCGATCCAGGCGACGCCGTGCAGTTTTTCCAGGAACTCGGCCTGCAGCAGCCGCGCGCGCTTCTGCAGATCGCGGTTGGTGCCGAACATCCAGACGCGGAACCCGCGCTCCGAGCTGTCGTCGATCCGCTCGCAGACCGTGCGGACCACCGTCAGCGCCTTGTTGATCTGGACGTAGAGCTCGAGCTTGTCGGCGGACGGCATGTCCTGCGGCGGCGGCAATCCGCCCAGCAGGTTGATATCGAGAATCAGATCGTTGTCGTCGTCATCGGCGGGCTTCTTCGGCTCGGTTTTCAGCGAGACGTTGAACAGCCGCCGGGTCAGCCGGTCGCGCAGCGCGTGATACCGCCCGCGCCGCAGAAACACCTGCTCGACCGCGGCTTTCGGCGATTTGGCGATCTTCGCGGCATCCTCGATCAGCGCCCGCAGCTCTTCCACCGCTTTCTTGCGCTGGGCTTCGCGGGACTTGATCACCGCCGGCGAAAACCCGCCGGCAACGTCGTTGCCCTTGTCGGCGGCGAATTCGCTCTTCGCGGTCTCGACGCAGTCGAGGAAGGCCTGGTCGTCGCTGCCAGGCACGTAGCCGGAAACCACCACCAGGTCGAAGTCGCCCTCGAACCGCGGCGGCGTCCGGTCCCGGGTGCCGAATTTCGGGATCGCGGCCGCATAATCCATGCGGATCTCGTTCAGCCGCGCCTGCTCGGCTTTCGGGTTCTGGCCGCGGATGAATTTGCCGGCATCGGCATCGAGCGCCGCCGCGGCCGCGGCGCGGGCCGCCTGGCGGTCCGACAGCAGCCGGTCCGGATAATTCGCCGCGACGTCGGCGGCGTCGTCGGCGGCCCACTCGTCGAGGGTGGCTTTGACCGTGTTGAGATAGGCCTGCTCGGCGGCGTTCGGCGCATAGCCCGGTGCCGGCGCCAGGACGAAATCGCCGCGAAACCGGGGCGGGGCCGCATTTGCCCTCACGAAATTTGGCATTTGAACACCGCTTGGTACGCAGCGACGACTGCAATCGGATCGGGACCGGCAATGCGGTCATTTAACTACAACCGCGCCCAAACTTACAATCTAAAAGTGTTGCTGGGGACCACGGTCCGGGCACCCTAGCCACGCGCCCGGTGCGGTCCCATATTCGGCTGATGGCGAAGCATCCGGTCCCCCCCAAGAAATCCCCCACGACATCCAAGCCGAAGGCGCCAGGTTCCCGGGCGAACGCCAAGGCGTCGCGGCCCGATGTGCAGCCGATCGGCCCGGCGCTGGCCGAATTGCTCAATCCCGCGATCAATCGCGGTGAAAGCGGTATCGGTTCCTCGACCGGCTTGCAGCCGCCGCCGGATAATTCCTGGGACCGCCGCGCCGGCGGCGAAGCCGCCGCCCACCGCGCCCGCGCTTCGACCCGGGGCGCGAGCGGCGATGTGGCGAAGCGGGATTCGAGTCACGCCAAGCGCGACGACGCCTCTTCCTCCCCTCCTCCCGCGCACTTTGGCGGGGAGGACGATCCCTCTTCCTCCCCTCCTCCCGCGCGCGAAGCGCGTGGCGGGGAGGGGTCGGGGGTGGGGGGGCGCGCGGCAAACTCACTACCAGCGGGTCTTGCGGAGACGCCCCCCACCCCCAACCCCTCCCCGCCGCTTCGCGGGGGGAGGGGAGCAGAGCGAGCAAGCGCGGAGGGAGAAGAACGAAAGGGCCTCGCCGAATCCCCGCAGCGGGAATTCGCGCCGGCCAATTACGGCACGCAAGCGACGATTCCGACGCTCGATCCGGAACTGGCAACGCAACTCGGCTTCACCACGGAAGAAGAAGACGCCGCCGCGATGGCGCGGCCGCCGCGCAACAAGATGGAGGCGCTCGGCGTCGCCGCCACCGCGGACGCGCTGGATGCGCTGATCCGCGAGGGCCGTCCCGAATTCAAGGGCGAGGACGGCCAGATCAAGATCTGGACCCCGCACCGGCCGCCGCGCCCGGAGAAATCCGAAGGCGGCCAGCCGTTCGTGATCAAGTCCGAATACGAGCCGAAAGGCGACCAGCCGACCGCGATCAGGGAATTGGTCGAGGGCATCCAACGCAACGACCGCACCCAGGTGCTGCTCGGCGTCACCGGCTCGGGCAAGACCTACACCATGGCCAAGGTGATCGAGGCCACGCAAAGACCCGCCATCATCCTCGCGCCCAACAAGACGCTGGCGGCGCAGCTCTATGGCGAGTTCAAGAGCTTTTTCCCGGACAACGCCGTCGAATATTTCGTCAGCTATTACGACTACTACCAGCCCGAGGCCTACGTGCCGCGCACCGACACCTATATCGAGAAGGATTCCTCGATCAACGAGCAGATCGACCGCATGCGCCATTCGGCGACGCGGGCGCTGCTGGAGCGCGACGACGTCATCATCGTCGCGTCCGTGTCGTGCATCTACGGTATCGGCTCGGTCGAGACCTACACCGCGATGACCTTCGCGCTGAAGAAGGGCGAGCGCATCGACCAGCGCCAGCTGATCGCCGATCTGGTGGCGCTGCAGTACAAGCGCACCCAGGCCGATTTCACCCGCGGCACCTTCCGGGTGCGCGGCGACGTCATCGACATCTTCCCGGCGCATTACGAAGACCGCGCCTGGCGCGTGAACCTGTTCGGCGACACCGTGGAAAATATCGAGGAGTTCGATCCGCTCACCGGCCACAAGCAGGACGAGCTCGAATTCATCAAGATCTACGCCAACTCGCATTACGTGACGCCGCGGCCGACGCTGGTGCAGGCGATCAAGTCGATCAAGTCTGAGCTCAAACTTCGCCTCGACCAGCTCAACAACCAGGGCCGCCTGCTGGAAGCGCAGCGGCTGGAGCAGCGCACCACCTTCGATCTGGAAATGATGGAAGCGACCGGAAGCTGCGCCGGCATCGAAAACTATTCGCGCTATCTCACGGGACGCCGACCCGGCGAGCCGCCGCCGACTTTGTTCGAATATGTCCCCGACAACGCGCTGGTGTTCGCCGACGAAAGCCACGTCACCATTCCGCAGATCGGCGGCATGTTCAAAGGCGACTTCCGCCGCAAGGCGACGCTGGCCGAATACGGCTTCCGCCTGCCCTCCTGCATGGACAACCGGCCGCTGCGCTTCGAGGAATGGGACATGATGCGCCCGCAATCGGTCGCGGTGTCGGCGACCCCCAGCGCATGGGAGTTGAACGAGAGCGGCGGCGTATTCGTCGAGCAGGTGATCCGCCCCACCGGACTGATCGACCCGCCGGTCGACATCCGCCCGGCGCGCACCCAGGTCGACGATCTCGTCGGCGAGGTCCGCGCCACCGCGCAGGCCGGCTACCGCAGCCTCGTCACCGTCCTGACAAAACGGATGGCGGAAGACCTCACCGAATACATGCACGAGCAGGGCATTCGCGTGCGCTACATGCACTCGGACATCGACACCATCGAGCGCATCGAGATCATCCGGGATTTGCGGCTCGGCGCCTTCGACGCGCTGGTCGGCATCAACCTGTTGCGCGAGGGCCTCGACATTCCCGAATGCGCGCTGGTGGCGATCCTCGACGCCGACAAGGAAGGTTTCCTGCGCAGCGAGACTTCGCTGATCCAGACCATCGGCCGCGCCGCGCGCAACGTCGACGGCCGGGTGATCCTCTATGCCGACCAGATCACCGGCTCGATGCAGCGCGCCATCGCCGAGACCGACCGCCGCCGCGAAAAGCAGGTCGAATACAACACCGCCAACGGCATCACGCCGGAGAGCATCAAGAAATCCATCGGCGACATCATGAACAGCGTCTACGAGCGCGACCATGTGCTGGTGGAAATCGGCGGCCACGACATGACCGACGACATCATCTCGATCGGGCACAATTTCGAGGCGGTGCTCGGCGATCTCGAAACCCGGATGCGCGAAGCCGCCGCCGACCTGAATTTCGAGGAAGCCGCGCGCCTGCGCGACGAAGTCAAACGCCTGCGCGCCACCGAACTGGCCGTGGTCGACGACCCCACAGCCAAGCAGCGCACCGTGCAAGGCAAGGCCGGCGCCTATGCCGGCACCAAGAAATACGGCGAAGCCGCCAACCTGCCCGCCAGCGCGATGAAAAAGCGCGGCGGCTCTTCTTCACCCTCCCGTGGAGGGGTACGAGGCGAGCAAAGCTCGCTCTCGGGGTCGCGCGCGGCGGGGGGTGGGGCGAAATCTGTCCGCAACGACAGTGCCTCCCCCTCCCGCGTCCACAAACCCCATCTCGACGAAATGCACGGCCCGGAATCCCTGCCCTTCCGCCCCAACCGCGCTAACCTTCGAAAACCTTCGCCCGGCGACCTCGGCCCCGGCGGCGGCAGCAAGATCTTCCAGCCCACCGACTCCCGCCAATCCGGCCCCGAGTTCGGCCCCGCGCCGCGCTCCAGCGGCGGCGCGCCGGGGCATCGCGGCGGGTGGAAGAAGCGGTAAAGTCGCGGCCGGTATGAGTTCTACCATCCGTTGCGCGACACGGAAGCTGTGGTCGTCGTCGTGAAGAGAAAAATCAAGAGGTGAAGTACCTCCCTTTGCGAGCAGCATTTGAACGTCATTTAACCACGACCGCACGTAGTGTCTGGTAAGTTCCACAGACTCACCGCGGTCTCGTAAAAGCTCCCAGAGTGTAGTTTCTGTCCAATCATTGGTGGTCATGGTACGCCTCTTTTGAATTCAAACCATAAGAACCCCTACTCTCTCTGGTTGCAAGTCCTGCGAATTCAAGCGTGCCGATTTCGAGGGATTATTGCGCAATTTTGCGCATCAAGGGCTCGCGCGTCGCCCGCCCCGGAATGACGGCGCAAGGTTAGTCCGGCCTCCGATGGCCCGGGTCAGTTTCGAACTACCAGGCCTTCACCGGCCGGTTGGCGTGGCTCGCCTGCGGCACGCCGCGATTCAGCGACATGTGGGAATGCGTACAGAGCCAGCCATCGCCATTTCTTGAAAACACCAGGGTGGCGCGGCCGGGCCGCGGGAACGGCTGGCCGTCGGGGTGATAGCCGGTGCTGGTCCACGGCGCTATCACGATCGCCATCCAGCCATCGGGCGACGCCAGAACCGAAATCCGCTCGATGACGAAACGGAAGTCGCTGGTCTTCGGCCAGACATTGTCCCATTGCGTCGCGACCCATTGATCGAGGCCGGGGATGACATCGTTGTGGGTGCCGAAGGCGAGCACCTCGGGATGGAACAGCGGCCTCGCCGAGGCGTAGTCAACCTCGCGGACGTAACCCGCGAAGGTTTCCAGCCACTGGCGGAAGAATTTTGTCAGGTCCGGGTTCGCGGTCGGAAGTGAGTCCATCGCCCGCTCCATCTTCTCACGGCGGCAATTTAATTGCCCTTGGTTTCGGTTGACCAACATTAATCGTCATTCCGGGACGCGCCTTCTTGGCGCGGGCCCGGAATCCATACTCCCAGTCGTGGTTATGGATTCTCCGATGTGCAATTGCACATCGTGGTTCATCGCTGCGCGATGCCCCGGAATGACGGACATATAAAAAATTGCGCCCTAGACCCGCATGTCGCTGCGCTCATACGGGCTACTTACTTGACAAGCCCTTGACGCGCACTCCCTCGCCCCGCGCGTGATTTGCCCGTCGTGCCAACGTGCCGCAGTCTTGCGAAGTTGTGCGACCCCCCAAATCAAATGCATATTCGCCGCCATCCCGTCCCGCTTGAGGGGCGTATCGCGATCGTCACGGACGTTGGAACGGGATGCGGTGGACGCGGCGGTGTCAAAAGACGAATGACGCTGAACCGCCTTCGCGCAAAGCTGCGGCGGACCGGTACCAGGACTGTCGATGAGCTTGCGCGGAGACGGGCGCGGACGGCGAAGTCGTGTGGTCCTGACACCCCGACGCTGGTGTCAAGTTGGCGATGATGCTTCGCATCACGCTAATGATGGTGGCAAGAAAGCCCGGTCACCAGGGAGAGCGCGCTATAAGCCGTTAAAACCATTGCGTGCGGGAATGCCGGGCGATTCCGGTGAACTCGCTGTGAATACTCGTGTGCATTTTACCACTATTATGCGCACACGAGGCTGCGGGTGCATCGGGCACTCGGCATTCCCCACGCCCTCATTTCGGGGCGGAGAATTCACGCACCACCCGGGCGAATCGCGCCGCGGGGATGATTTTGGCTGTTTGAAATTCGAATCGACTGTTTCCGTCGTCCCGGCCAAGCGAGCGAAGCGAGCGCGAGCCGGGACCCATAACCACCGGTGTCAGTGCTGCGTGACGCTGTGGCCCCAACTCGATCCATGCCAGGCATTCGGGGTTACGGGTCCCTGCTCCACGTGCGCAATTGCGCACAAGGCAGGGACGACATCTGCAGGGATGGCAACTTTCGGTGCTTATGAGGCTCGCAACGACCGGGCAAACCGCCTCACAGCTTCTCCTGCCCGGCCGGCGGCTGTTGCTGCTGGTCTTTCAGCCGCTCCTGCTCCTTGGCGTGGTGGCGGCCGTAGAGGCAGCCGGCGGCGGCGCCGAGCACGCCGTGATGTCCGGCATAGTGGCCGGCGACGCCGCCGACGAACGCGCCCTTCAGGCAGCCCTTGGCGTCGGCTGAATTCGCCGCCAGCGCGAAGGCGACGACGGCAAGCAGGGTGGCAATCGGTTTCATGGCGGCGATCCTCTTTGAGCTGGCTTCCAGTCAATCGCGATCGGGCGATCCGGTTCCATCGCGCCGCTGACAGCTAGGGCTGCGCGCGGGGCTTCAAGGGCGCTTGCGGCCTGGTTGTTTGAAATCTAAATCAACGATCGCCGTCGTCCCGGCCAAGCGAGTGAAGCGAGCGCGAGCCGGGACCCATAACCACGAATGCACATGTTGCGCGGCGCTGGCGCCGCAGCTCGATCACCAACAGGCCTTAGTGGTTATGGGTCCCCGCGTGCGCGGGGACGACGTTGACAACAGCGCGCCTCGTTCCATCGCCCCGCTAATTCAGCTTCTTGCCGCCGGCCGCCACCGCATCGAGAAACGCGCCCGCCTCGCGGTTGAGAAACTCGACATCGGCCGGGAAAAACCCACCGGCCGAGGCGTGGCCGGTGACGGTGCCCGGGCTGATGGTCATCATCTTGACGCCAACGATGTTCTTGCCGGCCTCGATCGGCTCGAATTCCGGATTGAGCAGGTCCTTGGTGCCGGTGAGGATCAGCGTCTTCGCCTTGATCGAGGCCAGCGCTTTCGCGGTGTCGCCGCCAAAGCCCGGCGTGGTGCCGACGTCGTGCCGCTCATAGGCCCAGGTCTGGTAGATATAGTCGTTGGCGTCCATCGCCTTCAAAGCCGCGGTCTCCTGCGCCTCCATCCACGGCAGCGCGTCCATGCCGTTCTTGAACTGCGCCGCATACATGTCCGGCGTGCGCGCCGACAGCAGATTGAGGATGTCGCGAAACAGCCGGATGCCCTTCTCCGGCGGCGCGTCGTAATTGCCGTCCTTCCAGGCCGGATCGTTCATGATTGCCTTGCGCGTGGCTTCGACCACCGCGACGCTCCAGGCCGGGGTCTTCGCCAGCGGCACCATCGCCACCAGCGCATCCATGGCGTCGGGATGGCTGACACCCCATTGCAGCGCCTGCATGCCGCCCATCGACGGGCCGATCACGGCGACGACATGGTCGATGCCGAATTTTTCCTTCAGCAGGCGGTATTGCAATTCCACCATGTCGCGCATGGTGAACCTGGGGAATGCCATGCGGGCTTGCGCCTTCGAGTTGCTTGGTGACGTGGTCAGCCCATTGCTGATCGCATCGGTGCAGATGATGAAATATTTGTCGGGGTCGAGCGCCTTGCCGGGGCCGATCATGAAGTCGATGCGGTGGTGATTGCCGCCCAGCGCCGTCACCATCAGGATGGCGTTGGACTTCTTCTCGTTCAGCTTGCCATGGGTGACATAGGAAATCGAGAAGTCCTTGATGACCTCCCCGCTTTCGAGCTTGAGGTCGCCTTCGGCATAGGACTGGTGCGGCGGCTGCTGCGGCGTATGGGCCGCGGCCGGCAGCGCCAGCGCCAGGCTCACGGCAACGAAATGTGCAATGCGTTTCACGCGGTGTTTCTCCCCATCATGACCGGAGGGTCCTTGATCGGCCGCCCTCCGCGAAGGCCGCAACGATAGGGCCATGGGCGGGCGCTGTGAAGCGTCCGCGAGCCTTGCCGCGACGATCGGCCGGCGGCGCGGCGGCGAAATCAGGCCGCTTCTTCTGGCGGCCTGCATACAAAGGCTCGCGGACTTGCTATGGCTGGCGCGCGCCGAGTTCTTTCAGCCGGGCGCAAAGGGAGATCGTCATGGCCAAGGGTCAGATGCGCAGCAACAAGGAAAAGAAGAAACCGAAGGCCGACAAGAACCTCAAGAAGGGCGGCGCGGCGCCGGTCAATCCGTTCGCCACCGGCAAGACGCCGGCCGGCCAAAGCCCCAACAGCAAGAAGAACTGACGCCGGGCTTTGCTCGCGGCGCGCGGCGCGATCGACCGCCGCGCCGGTCGATCCGGGCGGTCGCGACAAAGCGGGTGAAGCATTGCGTCGCCGCGGCGCCGGCCGCGACAACGCGAACCGCCCTGCCTTGCTGCAGTGCCATCGCAGCGGTCGCGCACCGCGACGGCCGGAAGCAGTCAAAGGCGCTGCCGACATTCGCGCGAACCGGCGCTAAAAATACATCCCACGATTGCAAATAGTTTGCGCTGCCGCGGCGTCCGACAGCTTCGCGGGGCTCGGAATTTTTTGTCGATTGATCCCGGCGCCATTCGGTTCAGAATGATCTGCGATTGACGATCGAGTCGGGTGCAACGCCGGCGGAGAAAAAGATGGTCGAGAATCTTCACCGGCAGCGGGTGCTGAATTTTCTCAAGCTGATCTCTTCCGGCGATATCGAGGCCGCCCTGGCCCACTGCAGCGACGACGTCGAGTTTTTCGCCAATACGCCGATCGATATCCTGCCGCATATGGGCCACCACCATGGCAAGGCCGAGCTCCGGCAAATGTGGACGACGCTCCACGCCCGCTATTCCAGCATGCGCTACGAGATACCGATCATGGTCGCGGAAGGCGACAAGGTCGCGGCCAATCTTCGGGTGTTCTTCCGCAAGAGCAGCAACAACCGGATCGTGCAGTTCGACATGGCCGCCTTCTACACCCTTCGCGACGGCCAGATCGCCAGGATCCGCGAGATCATCGATACCTTCGATCTGGTCCAGCAGGTGCTCGAGCGGGATGTCGCCGCGGTTCTGACCGGGAGCATGTCCGAAAATATCTAGCCGCTATCGATGTCGTCATGCCGGGGCGCGTCGAAGGCGCGAACCCGGAATGACATTTCAATGCCGCGGCGTTGAACCTCGGGGCAAGTTTGGGCGACCAAACACGGGCTGCATTGATCCACGGACGACACCGCATCCATGAAAATCGCGTTGCTTGCCTTGCTCGGTCTGATGTTGGGCGCGCTCGGCGGCGCCGCGCTTGGCATCGGGGCCGGTCTAGCCTGGGTCGAAATCTTCAAGACCACCAGCTTCGAGGGCTATAGCGGTATGCTGGTGTTTTTCACCTTCATGCCGCTCGGCGCTGGGATCGGCGGGCTCGGCGGCGCGCTGCTGTTCGGCGTGATCGCGGCCCGCGACGCCGAAATCGCCGTGATGCGCGAGCCCGCCGGCCGGCAGGACCGCTAGCGCGCGATCCGGACCCGCAGGGCCGCGTTAAGCGCAAAGCGGACCCCGGTTTTCCGAAAAGATCATGCTCAAACAAAAAGATAGAGCGGGATAACAATTCAACGAAAGGTCATCTCGCGCTGT
>CAWHIO010000021.1:0-15559 GCA_963829315.1 uncultured Alphaproteobacteria bacterium
CCGTCGAAGCGCTCCGGCGCCTGGATGACATCGCTGCGCGATCAGCAAAAACTCGATGGCGACATCGCCCCCCAGATCATCAATGTCTGCAACTTCTCGAAGGGTGCCGACGGCGAGCCTTCGCTGCTGTCGCCGGATGACGCGCGCACTTTGTTCCACGAATTCGGCCACGGCCTGCACGGGATGCTGTCGGACGTGACCTACCCGTCGCTGTCGGGCACCAGCGTGTTCACCGATTTCGTCGAGCTGCCCTCGCAGCTTTACGAGCACTGGCAGGAACAGCCGCAGGTGCTGCGGCAATTCGCCCGGCATTACCAGACCGGCGAGCCGCTGCCGGACGACCTGTTGAAGCGCTTCCTCGCCGCGCGCAAATTCAACCAGGGCTTTGCCACGGTGGAATTCGTCGCCTCGGCGCTGATCGACCTCGAATTCCACACCCAGCCGGCTTCGGCGAGCCGGGATGTGCGGGCGTTCGAGCGCCAGGAGCTCGAGAAAATCGGGATGCCCGCGGAGATCTCGCTGCGGCACCGGCCGCAGCAATTCGGCCATATCTTCGCCGGCGATCATTATGCTTCGGGCTACTACAGCTACATGTGGTCGGAGGTGATGGATGCCGACGCGTTCGGCGCCTTTGAGGAGGCCGGCAACATCTTCGATCCGGCGACCGCCAAGCGCCTGCACGACGACATCTATGCGTCGGGCGGCTCGCGCGATCCGGAAGACGCCTATGTCGCGTTCCGCGGCCGCGAGCCGGAGCCGGACGCCTTGCTGCGCCGCCGCGGCCTCCTCGATACACCGGAGGCCGCCTGACGTGGGCAAGGCGATGCGCCGCGTGCTGGGTTTGCTGCTTTCGGCCGGCGCGCTGGCGCTCGGCGGCAGGGGTGGCGGAGGCGCATCCGCATGTCTGGATCACGTCAGCGAGCGAGCTGATCTATGTCCCGGACGGCTCGATATCCGGCGTGCGTCACGCCTGGACCTTCGACGACATGTTCTCGACCTATGCGTTGCAGGGCATCGAGACCAAGACCCAGGGCGTCTACAGTCGCGAGGAGCTCGGTCCGCTGGCGCAGACCAATGTCGAATCGCTGAAGGAATTCGGCTTCTTCACCTTCGCCAGGGCCGACGGCAAGAAGGAGAAATTCCAGGAGCCGGTCGATTACTTCCTCGAGGTCAAGGATGGTTTGCTCGTTCTGCATTTCACGCTGCCGCTGAAGACGCCGGTCAAGCCGAAGGAGCTGGTGCTGGAGGTGTTCGATCCCTCGTTCTTTGTCGACTTCAAATTCGCCGACAAGGACCCGGTCAGGCTGGTCGGGGCTCCCGCCACCTGTCAGATGAGCTTCCAGCGGCCGAACGACGGCACTGTCAACGCCCAGGCGCTGGGTGAGCAGACCTTCACCAACGGCGACAATTCAAACTTCGGGGCGATGTTCGCCAACAAGATCACGGTGACCTGCCCGTGAAGTCTCGCCAAAAATCCCGGCGTGACGTCGCGCAGGGACTGGCGATCTGCGTTTTGGCCGTGGCGGCCATTTGGATGCTCGACGCTGCCGTCCATGTCCTGATGGCGCAGACGCCGTTCGGCGGTTCGCGCACGAGCGGCGCCGAGCCGCAGGTGGGCGGCATCGTCGGATGGCTGCTGTCAAAACAATCGGAATTCTACCGCGAGATGTCGGCGACAATTCGCGCCGCCAAGTCCGACGGCCATGCGGTCTGGACGCTGCTCGGGATTTCCTTTGCCTACGGCATTTTTCACGCCGCCGGCCCCGGTCACGGCAAGGCGGTGATCTCGTCCTATCTGGTCGCCAACCAGGAAACCGCGCGGCGCGGCGTCGTGCTGTCGTTCGCTTCCGCCTTGCTGCAGTCGCTGGTCGCCGTGATGGTGGTCGGGGTTTGCGCTTGGCTGCTCAACGCCACCGCCAGGACCATGTGCGGAGCCGAACGGACCATCGAGATTGCCAGTTACGCCCTGATCGCGGCGTTCGGGGCCCGGCTGGTCTGGATCAAGGGCGGCGGTTTTATGCGGGCGCTGCAGGTGCAGCGGCCGCCGCTCGCGATGGCGGCGGCTGCGCCCCATGACCATGCCGGCCACGGACACCACCATCATCACCACGAACATGCCCATGCTCACGCCGAGGTCGCGCATCACGCCCATGACCATGACGAGCATTGCGGCCACTCCCACGGCCCGGTTCCCGGCGAGTTGGTCGGCCCCGGCGGCTGGCGGCGAGGGTTTGGCGCGATTTTCGCGGTGGGTTTGCGGCCCTGTTCGGGCGCCATCCTGGTGCTGGTATTCGCGCTGGCGCAGGGGCTGTTCTGGGCCGGTGTTGCCGCAACCTTTGTGATGGGGCTCGGAACCGCGATCACGGTGGCGGCCATTGCCGTCATCGCGGTGTCGGCGAAGGATCTCGCCCGCCGCCTGAGCGGCGCAAAGGAGGGCGGCGGCGCGCTGTTCATGCGCGGCGTGGAGTTCGGCGCGGCGGGACTGGTGCTGCTGTTCGGTGTCGGCCTGCTGTTCGGCTATCTCGCCGCCGAGCGGGTGACCTGCTTCTAGTCTGGCCGCGTCTTCTCCGCGTTCAACGCCGGCTGCATGCAACTCGCGCCGCTGTTGCTGCTGACCGATCGCGTGACCCTCGACATGAATATGAACCGGGAGCCGGGCCACCGCGACAAACCTCACGACCAATATTGGCAAAGGCGCCCAGCCCGTCGTGATCAAAAAAAATCCGCATACATGGTTCGTTTCAATCCATATTCCGCAGCAAAAGAAGACCGGCCATTACGCTCGCCGCTCCCGGACCTTTGCCAGCGAAGCCGAGGCCAAACAGTTTGCGGCAGCCAGGATCGCGGCAGGCGCTGAAGTCAGTGCGGGAACACTAAATCCCCATGCGCCTAAACGAATTGTCGGGCCGTTGGAAATTGAAAGCTGGCTTGCCGAAGAGACAAGCAGGTCCGCGAGCCGGGCCGACTGACCTGACACGGCCGGCTTGATGCTCCGTCCAATACCGGCGCCGCGCTACTTCGGCACACCGTAATTCCCTGTCCCGTCGTCTTTCTTCGCAGGGTCCTTGGAAACCGTGGCCCTGGATGCGGTGTCCCTCTTCACGCCAATGTCCCTGGACAGACCGTTCCGAAAGTCGATGTCCTGCGACATGGGATCCTGGGCGCGGGCGGGCGGAGCGATCGCCAGGCTGAGCCAAAGTGCGGCAGCCGAAATACCAAGCCCGATGCGGGTGCTGACGTTCATGGATGGTCTTCCCTCTTGTATCCCCGGCTCTCTCAATTGGTAGGGACGATCCGGGATCGCGGTTGTTACCGCGGGATCGAAAAAAAGCTCCGCGCGCGCATCCGTGGCCGGGAGACCCTGATGCTATTGCTGCGTCGCGACACGCGCGCTAGGCTTGGCCGAATGGGTGCAGGAGGACCGCGTGACCACATCGGACGACAGCAAGATTTCCGGGGATCGCCGCGAGGCGCTGCGCTACGCCCTGGCGGTTGGCAGTGGCGCGGCGCTGGCCTCCGCCCTGGTGAGCCCGGCATCGGCGCAGGCAGCTTCGGACAACACGCTCGACCGCATCCGCGCCAGCAAGGTGCTGCGCATCGCGGTGCTGCCGGGCGAGCTGCCCTATTTCAACAAGGATCTCGCCACCGGGACTTGGTCCGGCTTTTCGATCGAGATGGCCAACGACATCGCCAAGCTTCTCGACGTCAAGCTCGAATACACCGAATCGACCTACGGAAACTCGATCCTCGACCTGCAATCCAACAAGATCGATCTCGGCTTTGCCCTCAATCCGACCCCGCAGCGGGCGCTGGTGGTTGATTTCACCGCAACCGTATTTCCGCATCCGTTCGGCGCCATGCTCAGGAAGGGACTGGAAGCCAAAACCTGGGCGGACGTCAGCAAGCCCGAGGTGAGGATTGCGGTCGACGTCGGCTCCGCCAACGAGACGGTGGCCCGCCGCTTTGCGCCGAATGCTACGATCAAGTCGATGAAGTCGCGCGACGAGGTGATGCTCGAGATGTCGGCGGGACGGGTCGACTGCGTGGTCAACGCGCTGGTGCTTGGGCTGACGGCGATCGCCAAGAACCCGAACCTCGGCACCTACAAGATATTGCAATCGCCCTCGGTTGCGATTCCCTCCAGCATGGCGGTGCGGCGCGAGCCCGACAAGCGCTGGCGCGATTTCCTGTCGGTGTGGGTCGACTACAACCGCGGCATCGGGCAGATGCGCGAATGGTTCGTCAAGGGACTGACGCTTGCCGGCGTGAAGCCGGAAGACGTGCCGGTCGAACTCAACATCTGACGCCCCCGCTCACGCCTTGTCGTAGGTCAGGCCGCGCTCGAGCCTGCGTCCCACCAGCGTGGCCGGGAACAGGATCGCGAAGTAGATCAAAGCGACGATCGTATACACTTCCAGCGGCCGATAGGTGTCGGCGTTGATCAGCGTCGCGTTGTAGACGAGATCCGGCACGGCGATAATGGACACCAGCGAGGTGTTCTTCAGCTGCGTCACCGACTGGTTGACGTAGGGCGCCAGCATCGGTTTCAGCGCCTGCGGCAGGATCACCAATCTGAGCACGCGCCATGGCCCAAGCCCCAGGGCCCGCGCCGCGTCCCATTGTCCGCGATGGATGCTTTCGATGCTGCCGCGGACGATCTCGGCGTAGAACGCCCCGCCATAGAGCGACAGCACGGTAACCGCGGCGACATGCGCCGGGATATTGACGCCAATGACGACCGGAAAGGCGTAGTAGAACCAGATGATCTGGACCAATAGCGGCGTGCAGCGGAACAGTTCGATATAGGCGAGCAGAAGCCAGTCGATCACGGGCCAGCGTCTCAGCCGCAGGATGCCGACCACGAGACCGAGCACGGTGCCGAGAAAGATGGTGCCGATCGTGTAGGCGATGGTCCAGCCGAGTCCGAGCCAGAACAGGTGACTGTATTTGCCGAGGATCGCGAAATCCCAAACGTAGGGCATGTCCGGTCTCGCTTACCCTCTTGTGTGCCGGAGGTCGGCCATCAGAGGTAACGGCCGGGCGAAAACGGCGCCGCGTCGAAGCTCGGCTGCGTGCCCGCGATCATCGCTGCGATCGCCGCTCCCGTCGCCGGGCCGGTCGTGAAGCCGATGTGCTGGTTGCCGAAAGCGAGCCACAGGCCGGCATGCCGTGGCGCGGGCCCGATCATCGGCAGGCTGTCGGGCAGCGTCGGCCGCGACCCGCGCCAGGGTTCGCCGACCGCCGCGCCGAATTCGACCACGCCGCGCGCGAGCGGGCACCACCTGATCAAGCTGGGCGAACGATGAGGGTGCGTCGCGGGCGGTCAGCTCGACCCCGGAGGTGACTCGGATGCCCTGTTCCATCGGCGTCATCAGGAAACTGCCTTCGGCGTCATGGATCGGACGTTGCAATGAACGTGCCGGGTTCGGCTCGAATTCGCGATGGTAGCCGCGTTCGAAGGCGAGGGGAACACGATAGCCAAGCGGCCGCAACAGGTCCGCCGACCACGGTCCCAGCGCGACCACGACATGGCGCGCCGAAATTCCGCCGTCGGCGAGCACCACGCGCCAGCCTTCGCCGTCGGGCACGATCGCCCTGATGTCCGACTGGCGGATCTCGCCACCCTGATCCAACGAACATCCGCGCATAGGCCTTGACCACGGCGCCCGGCGAGTTGACCGAGGCGGTCTGGGTGTGCAGGAGGCCGACCTTGTAGACGGGCACGATGTTCGGCTCGATCGCGGAAATGGCTTGACGGTCGAGCAGCTGGCTGGCGATGCCATATTCGGCGAGAAAGGCCTGCTCTGCCTTCGCCGCACCAACGGCGTCGCTGCGCCACGCCTTCAGCCAGCCGGTTTCGCGGATGCGCTGCGGCGGCGTCGGCTTTCACGATCCATTCCCGATGCAGCTTCAGCGATGCGCCGATCAGCCCGTGCAGGGCCGTCGCCCGCGGCCTGGTGCGAGAGGGTATCGCATTGGCGAGGAAGCGGACGATCCAGTCGATATTCCGGATAGCCCAGATCGGATCCCAGCGCAGCGCCGCGTTCCGGTTGGTCAGGTAAGTCGGCAGCGCGCGCCAGAGCGACGGCTTGTTGAGCGGCGATATCGAGCCGCTGGAGAGAATGCCGGCATTGCCGTAGGAGGTCTCGTTGCCGGGCTCGCGCCGATCGACGAGCATGACCGACAGGCCCCGCTGCCGCGCGGCGATGGCCGCAGACACCCCGACGATGCCGGCGCCCAGCACGATGACATCCGTTGGCTTGTCCGTGAAATTGTCCGGCATCGGTCCTGCTTTCAAGCGCCGCTAGATGAGTGTCAGGCCGCCATCGACCGGCAACAGCGCTCCCGTCACATGTCCCGCTTCCGGCGACAACAGGAAGGCGACCACTGCGGCCACCTCGTCGGGTTCGGCCAATCGCGCCTGTGGATTGGCGCTGGCGGCCAATTGCCAGCTCTGTTGATCCAGTGCCCCCATCAGTCCGGCATCCTTGCGCGTGTAGCCGGGGATGACGACATTGGCCGTTGCGCCGGAGCTTGCAAGCTCGATCGCAAGACACCGGACCAGCACCTCGAGCGCGGCCTTGGCCGCCGCGGAGCCCGGATAGGTCGCATCACGCGTGAACCTGTGGGCGGCGAAACTGGAGACGGCGACGGCGCGTCCCTGTGGTCCGCGCGTCAGATCCGGCAACGCCGAGGCCGCTAATTCGTGAAATGCCAATGCCATCACCGCGAATGACCGTTCCAGCGCCGCGCGCGGCAAATTGATGAAATCGCGTCGATCGGCAAATCCGGCGGCATGGACGATCGCGTCGATGCTTCCGAACGCGTTGCGCGCCGCGCCGACCAGCTCGGATGCCGTCCCGGCATTGGCCAGGTCGCCGGTGCACCACGCGACCTTGGCGCCAGCATGCTCACACTCGGTGACGACCGCTTTCAATCGCGTCTGCCCCGCCGCGTCGGCGCCTTGTCCATGCAACATCAGGCACTGGTCCGGCGCTGCCAACCGGCGCGCGACCGCGGCGCCGATCCCGGACCCGCCTCCGGTGATGATTGAAACGCGCATGGATCCTTGTTCCCCGATGCTCTCGATCGGGCAAACTATAGGTGCCGCACGCGCCAATGCCAACAATCGCGGGCGGTCTCGCCTGTTCTAGATCGGCAAGAAACGGCGGAGCACCGGCAGGAAGAAGATGGCCACGTTGATCGCAAAGCCGATGTTCCAGAGGATCGACCGCAGCGTCGGCCGATTGCCGAGATAGGTGAAGACGTAGGCGATCCGCACGATCAGAAACAGCACCGCCAGTTCGTCGATCAGGCGTTGCGGACCGAGGCGGAATTCCGCCAGCAGCACGGCCGCGGCGAAAAAGGGAAAGGCCTCGATGCCGTTCTGGTGCGCGCCCAGCGCGCGCGCGGCAATTGGATCCTCGTAGAAGGCGGGGTCGCGCGGTTTGGAGTTGTCGAAACGGCGAAACCTGATCCACTTTACCGGCGCGATGCTCAGCAAATAGAGCATCACCGCTCCAAAGACGCACCATTCGGCGATTGTCATGGTTCCCCCGCCTCGCGGCCGCCGACGATGCTTGGCATCGCCGCGCAAAAAAGCGACAGTATCGAAACTGCCGTTATCTTGACAAGGATGGCCCGACGCGCCAAGCCATCGCTATCATGACAGCCGTCATTCCCATCGAGAAGGCAAAGCCTGCCGCGGACGTCCGACCGGAACGCGTCGGCGTTCTCCTGGTCAATCTCGGCACCCCCGACACCGCGGATGCGCGCGGCGTGCGCGTCTATCTCAAGGAGTTCCTGTCCGATCCCCGCGTGATCGAGGATCAGGGCCTGCTGTGGAAGCTGGTGCTGAACGGCATCATTCTGCGCGTCCGCCCGGCGCGCAAGGCCCGCGACTACCTGAAGATATGGAACACCGCGAACAACGAATCTCCGCTCAAGACCATCACGCGCGCGCAAGCTGAAAAGCTTGCGGCGGCGATATCGGACCACGACCATGTCGTGGTCGACTGGGCGATGCGCTACGGCAATCCGTCGATCGCCTCGCGGATCGACGCCCTGATGGCGCAGGGCTGCGACCGCTTGTTGGTAGTGCCGCTGTATCCGCAATATTCGGCGGCGACCTCCGCCACCGTGTGCGACGAAGTGTTTCGGGTACTGGGCCAGATGCGCGCGCAACCGACGCTGCGGGTGACGCCGCCCTACTACGACGATCCCGACTACATCGAGGCGCTGGCGGCCTCGATCAACGCGCATCTGGCGAGTTTGCCGTTTCAGCCCGAAATCATCGTGGCCTCGTTCCACGGCATGCCGCAGAAATATGTCGACAAGGGCGATCCCTATCAGACCCACTGCATCGCGACGACCGAAAGCCTGCGCAAGCGCATGGGGCTCGATGCCTCGAAGCTGATGCTGACATTCCAGTCGCGCTTCGGCTTCGATGCGTGGCTTCAGCCCTACACCGACAAGACCATGGAGAAGCTGGCCAAGGAGGGCGTGCGGCGGATTGCCGTCGTCACGCCGGGATTCTCGGCCGATTGCCTGGAAACGCTGGAAGAAATCGCGCAGGAAAACGCTGAAATCTTCAAGCACAATGGCGGCGAGCAATTCGCCTTCGTCCCGTGCCTGAACGACAGCGAGCCCGGCATGGACGTGATCCGCCAGCTCGTGCTGCGTGAGCTTCAGGGCTGGATTTGACGGCGCGGTCGCGCCTATCGGGGATCGCCATGCGACGGCGGGAGTTTATCGGCCTGGTCATCGGCGCAACCGTGCCGCTCGCGGCGCGGGCCGAGGCGCCGCGCGAGGGCATGCGCCGGCTCGGTGCGCTTTCGGTCACCGCGTCCGATGATCCCGTCTCAGGGGCGCGTGGCAGGGTCCTGAAGGAGAGCCTGGCGGCGCTCGATTGGAAGGAGGGCGGCAATCTGCGCATCGACTGGCGCGACGGCAATAGCGACCGTGCGCTGATCGAACGCTCGGCGGAGGAACTCATCGCGTCGGCTCCCGACGTCCTGCTCGCGATCGGTACGCCGTGCGTCGAGGAATTGCGGCGGCGAACCAGCACGATCCCCATCGTGTTTGCGGTCGTCACCGATCCGATCGACCAGGGTTTTGTCGCGAGCCTGTCGCACCCCGGCGGCAACATCACCGGATTCACCGATTACGACTTGCCTATGGCCGGCAAGTGGCTCGAGATGCTGACCCAGATCACGCCGCCCGCCGCCCATGTGGCCGTGCTCTACAATCCCTCGACCGCGCCCTTCGCCGAGATCATGATGCGCGCCCTGCAGGAGGCGGCTCCAACGCTCGCCGTGACCGTGCGCGCGGTGCCGTTGCGCGACGCGGCCGGGATCGCGCCGACCATCGCGGCGCTGTCGGCGGAAAAGGCGACGGCGCTGCTCGTGCTGCCCGATTTCTTCACCATTGCCAATCGCGCGGCCATAATTGCGTCCGCGGCACACGCCAACTTGCCGGCGATCTATTGGAACCGCGCGTTCGTGACCGATGGCGGGCTGATGTCCTACGGCACCGATAACAGCGATATCATCCGTCATGCGGCGGCTTACATCGATCGTATTCTGATGGGCGAAAAGCCGGCCGATCTTCCGGTGCAGAACCCGACCCAGTTCGAACTTGCGATCAACCTCAAGACCGCGAAGGCGCTCGGCATCACGATCTCGCCGGCGCTGCTGGCGACCGCCGACGAGGTGATCGAATAATATTCACTTCTCTTGCGAAGCCGGACGTTTTCCTCAGGCCGGCGAGCCACTTGCCGCGTCCAGACCGCGGCCATCTGGAACCCGGCAACCGAATACATAGCTATGACGGCAACATCGGCCGGCTGAACCGCCGCCGCGGCTGCGCCGACCAACGCTAACGGCGCCGGTAACAGCTCTGGCGGGAAACAGGCGCGGGCGCCCGCTGTCCCGCTTTGGAGGATTTATGACCGGTTTCGATATTTTCGCCATTGCACTCGTTCTGCTGGTTATCGTTACGCTGTTCGCCGGCGTCAAGACCGTGCCGCAGGGCTACGACTGGACCATCGAGCGGTTCGGCAAATACACCCGCACGCTGGCGCCGGGGCTGAACATCATCATCCCCTATTTCGACCGGGTCGGCCGCAAGATGAACATGATGGAGCAGGTGATCAGCATTCCGGAGCAGGAGGTGATCACCAAGGACAACGCCACCGTGACGGTAGACGGCGTGGCGTTCTTTCAGGTGTTTGACGCGGCGAAAGCCAGCTACGAGGTGTCCAATCTCAACCAGGCAATCATCGTGCTGACGATGACCAATATCCGCTCGGTGATGGGCGCGATGGACCTCGACCAGGTGCTGTCGCATCGCGACGAGATCAACGAGCGCCTGCTGCGCGTGGTCGATGCGGCGGTCTCGCCATGGGGGCTGAAGGTCAACCGCATCGAGATCAAGGACATCGTGCCGCCCGCCGACCTCGTCGAGGCGATGGGCCGCCAGATGAAGGCCGAGCGCGTCAAGCGCGCCGACATCCTGCAGGCCGAGGGCCAGCGGCAGTCCGAGATTCTTCGCGCCGAGGGCGCCAAGCAGGGCCAGATCCTGCAGGCCGAAGGCCGTCGCGAAGCCGCATTCCGCGATGCCGAGGCGCGCGAGCGCTCCGCCGAAGCCGAAGCCAAGGCAACGCAGATGGTCTCGGAAGCGATTGCCAAAGGCGATGTCGCCGCGCTGAATTATTTTATCGCTGACAAATACATCAAGGCGTTCGGGCAATTGGCGGATTCGCCGAACCAGAAGATCATCATGTTGCCGATCGAGGCGGTGAGCATTCTGGCATCGCTTGCCGGCATCGGCGAGATCGCCAAGGCGACGTTTGGCGAGAGTGCTGTTTCCGCCCAGGCCGCGGCGCGGCGATCCTCGGTGCCGAGCGTCGGCACCGTTCCACCGGTGCCGCCGCCGGGTTAAGGGTTTACACCATGACCGAGATGTTCGCCACTTTGGGTACCTGGAACTGGCTGATCTTCGGCGTCATCCTGATGGCGCTGGAGCTGCTGGCGCCCGGGGTCTTCCTGTTCTGGCTGGGGCTCGCAGCCTTGCTGGTGGGACTATTGTCGTTCGCGTTCGATCCGTCCTGGCAGTTTCAGATCCTGATGTTTGCCGCCTTCGCCGCCGCCGCGGTGCCGCTGTGGCGGCGCATCGCGCGCAGCAATGCCGCGGTCAGTGTCAGCAATCCCTTTCTCAACAAGCGCGCCGACGCGCTGGTCGGCCGGGTGTTTACGCTGGAAAAGCCGATCATCGACGGTGCCGGCACGGTGCGGATCGACGATACGGTCTGGCGGGTCGCCGGGCCCGACACGCCGGCCGGCAGCCGGGTCCGGATCGTGCAGGCCGACGGCGCCAGCCTGACGGTGGCGGTGGCCTGATCTGAGGCGCAATGCCTGATGAAGCAGGGAATCCAACCGCGAATGCAACTGGACTCCCTCTCCCACAAGGGGAGAGCTGCGTCTGAGTATGCGGCTCTCGCTGTTAGCTTGCTTGCCGCTTGCTCCAGCGCTCGGCAAAACGATGCAGCGGCAGGAAGGTTTCCTCGAGCTCCCTGCCCAGTGCCGTGAGGCCGTAGCCGCCGGCCGGATCAAGCTCGACGAAGCCGGCCTCGCGCAGCTCCGACAGGCGCGCCTGCAGCACGGTGGGGGAGGCTTCGTCGCAAGCGGCGCGCAGGGCGCGCGAGGTCAGCGATTGCGCATGGAGCTCCCACAAGATCCGCAAACTCCAGCGCCGCCCCAGCAGGTCGAGCAGCACCATGATCGGCCGGCCCGACCGCGAGCCGCGCACGCGGCGGCGTTTCTGGGATGAAGGCTGTTTCGGCATCGGGCTTTCCATATCCAACGGCTTGCGGCTTGCTACAAATAATGTAGCATGTTGCTACGTTTAATGTAGCACAGGAGCCGGCCATGTCACGAATTGCCCCGCTTGAACCGCCTTATGAACCGGAAATCCAGGGCCAGTTCGACCGCATCATGCGCGGCGCCCCGCCGCTGATGCTGTTTCGCGTCATGGCTTCCCACGCGCGCGGCTGGGAAAAATTCCGCGCCGGAAGCCTGCTGGACGGCGGACCCTTGACGTTGCGGGAACGCGAGATCGTCATCGACCGCACCTGCGCGCTGACAGGATGCGAGTACGAATGGGGCGTGCATGTCGCGATCTTCGCGCAAGCCGCGCGGCTCAACGAGGCGCAGGTCCGCGCCACGGTGCTCGACGGCGCCGACGCGCCATGCTGGTCGCCGGCCGAACAGGCGCTGCTCGGCGCGGTTGACGCACTGCATATGAGAGCGACCCTCAGCGACAGTGAATTCAAGGCGCTGGCAGCCCATTACGACGATGCAAAGATCTTCGAGATCATCCTGCTCTGCGGCTTCTACCGGACCGTGTCGTATCTGGCCAACGCGCTCGATCTGCCGCTGGAGGAAAAGGCGGCGAGGTTTCCGAAAGCCGCCTGACAAACTCCCCGTCATCCCTGCGAAAGCAGGGACCCATCACCACCGGCTCGTGTTGTTGTGCGAAGGCCGGCGGACAGCGTCTGTCAAAACAAGCGACACGGCGTATGGGTCCCGGCTCGCGCTTCGCTTGGCCGGGACGACGTCGAGGGTCCGCATCTACACCACCCCCGCCCGCAGGATGTCGTGCAGGTGGACGATGCCGACCGGCTTGCCGGCCTCGGTCACGATCAGCGCGGTGATCTTCGAGGAGTTGAGGATTTCCAGCGCCTCGCTGGCGAGCAGGTCGCCGCGGATCGTCTTGGGGTTCTTCGTCATCACCTCGTCGACCAGCGCGGTCATCAGATCCGGGCGCATGTGTCGGCGCAAATCGCCATCGGTGACGATGCCGGCGATGGCGCCGCGCGGGTCGGTGATTCCGACGCAGCCAAAACCCTTCGACGACATTTCGACCAGCGCGTCCGACATTCGGGTTCCAAGCGGCTTCAGCGGCACCGCGTCGCCGCTGTGCATGAGGTCGCGGGTATATTTCAGCATCGCGCCGAGCTTGCCGCCGGGATGCAGCACGCTGAAATCCACCGAGGTGAAGCCGCGGCCCTCCAGCAGCGCGATCGCCAGCGCATCGCCCAGCGCGAGCATCATCAGCGAGGAGGTGGTGGGCGCGAGGTTGTGCGGGCAGGCTTCGCGGGCCTTCGGCAGCGTCAGCGCGATATCGGCAGCCTGGCTCAGCGTGGAGTCGCGCTCCGCCGTCATCGCGATCAGCGCGATCCGGAAGCGCTTGGCGTAGGTGATCAGGGTTTTCATCTCCGGCTGCTCGCCGGACCATGACAGCGCCAGGATGACGTCGTCGGTGGTGATCATGCCGAGATCGCCATGGCCGGCTTCCGCGGCATGCACGAAGAACGCCGGCGTGCCGGTGGAGGCGAAGGTCGCGGCGATCTTGCGGCCGATATGCCCCGATTTGCCGAGCCCCGTGACGATCAACCGGCCCCTGGCGGTGCGGATCAGATCGGCCGCGCGCGCGAATGCACCGCCGAGGTCGGATTGCAGCGCTGCCGATAGCGCGGCGATCCCGCTGCCCTCCGCGTCCAGCGTGCGCAGGGCTGATTGAACGGCGGCGCTCACAGCGTCGGTCCCGGATGATTTGGCCATCAGCGGTTTTGATTTGGGCATGTCTGATTCCGAGGGCGCTGGCGCGTCGGGCCCTCTCCTTAGCATGGCCAAACCGGCGAGGCGACGCGGGCTCCGGTTCTCAACCGCTCATTAACCATAATTGTTTTAACTCCGTTAACGACGTTTTCCGGAAGCGCGGCTCGGCGGCTCGGGAACCCGATCGCCAAGCGTATGAATTTGTTGAGGTATTTCCATCGTGATGTCGGGTCCAGCAACGGGCCGCCGCAGGCGCGCAGATGCTTTGCGTGCGTTGTTGCCGTGCCTTGCGCTGATCGCCCTGGACCTGCCGTCGGCGCAGGCCCAAACCCTGACCCCCGATCTCTTGCGCCCGGTCCGTGACGGCTTCGTCGCGCCGCAAGATTCGCCGCTGCGAAAGACCAGCCAAAACACCGACAAGACTTCCGACGACGCCACCGACGAGCGGCTCCGCGACAAGGACAGGCCGGCGCCGTCGCGAATCGGCCAGATTCCCACTTACGGCCTTCCGGCCGCCAACGGGGCGTCGGACTCCGGCTACGACTCGCTCAACCGCACGCGCAGGAAGCCGAAATTCTATCCCGGCCAGGCCAGGCCGAAGCCGCCAGGGCCGGGCAATCCGGCGCCGGTAACCAACGCGCCGGCGATTTCGAACGGACGGGTGCGGCTGTCGATTCCGCCGTCCGAGAGCGCCCACAAGACCCCGCTTCCGCCGGCGATGGCCGGCACCGTCGACGGCCAGCCGCCGCGCAAGCGCCTCAAGATCGACGACGATCCGTTCGGCGCGGTCGGCGACTATGCCGGCGCCTTTCTCGTCAAGTCGGCGGTCGAGCTGCGCGGCGGCTACGACACCAATCCGGGCCGGCTGCCGACGCCGGTGGCTGCGCCGTTCTGGGTGGTGGCGCCGGAATTCCTCGCGGTCTCCGACTGGGAGCGCCACGCGCTGGTCGCGGACCTGCGGGGATCGTTCACCGGCTACGGCAACAGTCTTCCGTCCACCTTCGACGGCGGCATTTCGCCGGCGCCGACCAACATCAACCGGCCGGACTTCCTCGGTCACATCGATGGCCGTCTCGACGTCACCCAGGATACCGACGTCACCTCGCAAGTACGCCTGCGCGTCGCCACCGACAATCCGGGCAGCCCGAACATCCAGGCCGGCTTGGCCAGCTATCCCGTCTACGCGACGTTCGGCGGCACCCTCGGATTCGATCAGAGGTTCAACCGCCTGCAGTTTTCCGCCGGCGGCACCGTCGACCGCACCGTCTATCAGAACTCCACGCTGACCGACGGCACCACCTCCAGCAACGACGACCGCGCCTTCAACCAGTATGGCGGCGTCGGCCGGCTCAGCTATGAAGTGACGCCGGGGCTGAAACCATTCGTCGAGGTCGAGGGCGACAGCCGCTTCCACGATCAGCAGGTCGACAATTTCGGCTTTGCGCGCAATTCCAGCGGCGGCTATGCCAAGGCCGGCACTTCATTCGAGTTCTCGCGGCTGTTGACCGGCGAGATTTCGGTCGGTTTCGCCGAACGCAATTATGCCGATCCGCGGCTCGACCGGCTGAGCGGGCTGCTCACCGCGTCCTCGCTGACCTGGACCGCGACGCCACTGACCACCGCGAAATTCTATTCCACCACCTCGATCGACGAGACCATCGTGCCCGGCGTTTCCGGCGTGCTGACCCACACCTACACCTTCGAGGTCGACCACGATTTCCGCCGCTGGCTCACCGCGATCGGCAAGTTCACCTACGGCACCTACGACTATCAGGGTGACGGACGCACCGACCAGACCTATTCGCTCGAGGGCGACCTGATCTACAAGATGACCCGCAACCTCTGGATCAAGGGCACGCTGCGGCGCGACATCCTCAACTCCAACGTGCCGCTGGCGAGTTCGGCCTCGACCGTGGTGATGCTGGGCGTGCGGTTGCAGA
>CAWHIO010000022.1:0-34966 GCA_963829315.1 uncultured Alphaproteobacteria bacterium
CCGCGACGAGCCCGACGGCCAGCACAAACAGGAAGTTCAAGAGTGGCGTCTCCTGCGAATCGGCTGCGATGTTCAGCCTGACCGGTGGCGTTTCTCCGCACGGCGTCAAGAATAGCGACGGGTTCGCGGGATGTAGACGGCCATATCGGAACGGGATACCGTGGCGGATCAGCAAAAAGGGACGGTCGATGGCGATCGATAACGTCCTTCGAACCAGGGGAGGCTTGGATGGCGAGGTCTGGCGACCGCGACGTGCGCGGTCAGACTTTGGAAGCCGCTGCGGGAAACGGGTTGCTCAACCGCCGCACGCTGTTGGGGCGCGGCATGGTGATCGCCGGCGCGATGGGGGCAGGCATTGGCCCCTCGGCGGCCGCGGGCGCCGAACCGCTCACCGACGGTCCGTGGAGCCTTGAAGTCGGCGACCCGACGCCGCTCTACCAGGTGCCGTCGAAGTTCGAGGCCAAGGTGGTGCGGACGCTGAGCAATCCCAATCACGAGCCGCGCAATTCACATTCCCGCACGCCACACCAGTTTCTTGAGGGAACCACCACGCCGAACGGGCTGCATTTCACCATCAATCATGGCGGCATTCCCACCATCGATCCGGACAAGCACCGGCTGGTGATCCATGGCCTGGTAAAGCAGCCGCTGGAGTTCACGCTCGAAACGCTGTCGCGCTATCCGATGACGTCGCGGGTGTCGTTCGTCGAATGCGGCGGCAACAGCGCTCCGATGTTTGCGCCCGAGCCGATGCAGGAGACCGTGCAGGCGCTGCACGGGCTTGCGTCCTGCGCGGAGTGGACCGGGGTCAAGCTTTCCACCCTGCTCGAGGAAACCGGCATCGATCCACGCGCGAAATGGCTGATCGCGGAGGGCGCGGACTCGCCGCGTCTGAGCCGCAGCGTGCCGATGCAGAAGGCGCTGGATGACGCCATGATCGCGCTCTACCAGAACGGCGAGCGCATCATGCCCGGTAACGGCTATCCGATGCGGCTATTGCTGCCCGGCTACGAGGGCAACATGAACGTCAAGTTCCTGCGCCGGCTCAAGCTCGTGGAACAGCCCGGCATGAGCTACTATGAGGCGCGGACCTATTCGCCGATCCTGCCGAGCGGCAAGGCCTACCGGTTCTATTTCCTGCAGGAGGTGAAATCCTTCATCACCAGCCCGTCGTTTGGCGCGACGTTGAAGGGACCCGGTCTCTACGAGATTTCGGGCATCGCCTATTCCGGCACCGGCCGGATCGAGAAAGTCATGGTCTCCGCCGACGGCGGCAAGAGCTGGGCGCAAGCAGCCCTTCAGGAACCGGTGCTGAGCAAGGCCTTCACCCGTTTCCGCCTGCCATGGCGCTGGGACGGCGGCCCGGCGACGCTGCAGAGCCGGGCGTGGGACGAATCCGGCAATGTGCAACCGACCCGCGCCGAATTCGTCGCCGCGCGCGGCCAGCTGGACAAACCGGCGCCGGTGCTGGCCTTTCCCAACCAGCACTACAATTCGATCACGAGCTGGGGCGTCGCGAGCGGCGGGGAGGTCAAGCATGTTTACGCCTAAGCGCGCGATCTTCACCGCCGCCATGCTGCTGGCGATCACAGTCTCCGCGTCATTCGCCGAGACGCCCAATCTCGGCAAGCCGATCGACGAGGCGGCCATCGCCAACTGGGACATCAGCATCCTGCCCGACGGCACGGGACTGCCGAAGGGCAGTGGCACGCCGGCGAAAGGTGCGGTGATTTATGCCGAAAAGTGCTCGGCCTGCCATGGCGACAACGGCAAGGGTGGCGCCGCCGCCGCGCTGGTGAGCGACAAGAAGATCGAGGGCATCTCCGCGGCGCAGAAAACCATCAAGAACTTCATTGGGGATTCAACGACGATCTTCGACTTCATTCGCCGCGCCATGCCGTTCCAGGCGCCGCGTTCGCTCAGTGACGACGAAGTCTATGCGCTGACGGCTTATATTCTCGCCGAGAACAAGCTGATCGGCCCGAGCGACGAGGTGAATGCACAAACCTTGCCGAAGGTGAAGATGCCCAACCACGACAATTTCATCATCCGGTTTCCGGATCGCATTTAGAGCGTTTTCCAGCGAAGTGGATCCCGGTTCGCGTAAAGAAGACGCGTCAAAACAAAAAGCCAGAGCCTCGCTTCCGATTCAATCGGAAGCGAGGCTCTAGGGTCGTGCATTCGGCGACGCCTCTGCCAAATCGCAGGCTTGCGTCGGCGGGCTCTGGCGGATGTCCACATCGACCGATCAGACCATCTCGAGTTTGATCTGGCCGCCTTCGAAGGTTCCCGCAGCAAGAGCGTTGCGAGCCATCCTCTCGATGATCGGCCAGTTTGTGAGAAGGTACTTCTGCGCCTGCAGCTTCGTCGGGAACCTGGTTTGCAGAATGCAGCCCTGCCGCGTGTTCCCATTGGCAATCTGAAAAGACACCGTTTGGGTCCCTCGTTGATCTCTTGTTCAGTGGGCTCGGGTAGCTTCCGCATACAGTTTTCCTTTATGAGCTTTCGCGCTGATCGCGAATGAAATCGGCCGCATCTCGGGCGGAATTGGCCGCGGGATAAATGGGGTGGTGACCGGGGCCCGGCAGATCTAATCGGCGCTGGCTGCGCCAGCGGCGATCGCTTTGGCCTTCGGCTGAGGGGCATGGTCCGCGCCGGAGGGGGTGTTGCGGACGGCGTCGGTCAGCATCTGGCGCAGCTCAGCCTTGGTCTTCGCCGGTTCTTTGGTAAAGCTTTTTTGCCAGTTCGCCATAAATGTTATGTGGGGATGGTCGAGGCAGAAGTAAATGGCACGCTGACGAATAAAGTCAGGGGCATCCGGCCAACGAACCCGACGCCAATCCTAAAACATCAAAAGAACCTGCCTCACGCCACAAGCGCGACGTTCCGGAAAGCCCTGACGAGCGATTCTTCCAGCTTTCCATCCATCCCGCACAGAATCTCGTAAGCCTTTGCACGCGGCATTGGCGGTCGGTACGGTCTCTGCTCAATCAGTGCTGCGAAGATGTCGGAGATGGTCAGCAATCGCACCAGGTCCGAAATCTTCGGCGCCGTCAGTCCATCGGGATAACCGGAGCCGTCGAGGTATTCGTGGTGGTGCCTCACCCCGTCAAGAACGTCCGGGTGAATGCCCTGGATATCCTTCAGCAAATCATGTCCGATCACCGGGTGGCGTCGCATGATTTCCTCTTCAACCGGGTCGAGGCGCCCCGGCTTGTCAAGTATCGACAGGGGAGTTCTGGCCTTCCCGATGTCATGCAGGGTTGCCGCCATTCCGAGCCGCTTCAAGTCCGGATAGGTGAAGCCAAGATCCAGAGCGAAACCGACCGCCACGCCCGTTACCAGCAGGCAATGCTGGAACGTTCCCTCATGGTATCGGCGAACGTCGTTCAGCCATGCGCCAAGCCCGTTTTTCTCGATGCCGGTGATGATCTGGGATGTGGCGGTTTCGGCATCTGAAAGGTTGATGGATTTGCCGTTGCGGATCGCCGTGAACATCGTTGCGAAGGCCGCCGCGGCATCTGCGATACCAGGTAAGGCAACGGCAAAATCGGATTTTGCCGCCTTCTCCGCGACTTCGATCTCCGCAAGCTTGAATACCATTTCCCTGGAACTGCGAAGCACCGCGGTCGCGCCAAGTGCGTAGGCCTGCGCGACCATCTGTTGAAGGTGGCTTTGGACGATAAACAGCTTCTCGGTGACGCAGCGCAGCCCGCGTAAGACAAGCCTGATCTGCTCGACACGAACCGCTTTGCGCAGGTCGGCGTCAACCATCAGCACGCCGTTTGAGGTGACTTGCATTTCGCCACACCCCAGGAGCTGGGGCGCCACGTCATAGCGCGGCTCCAGCATCGTGCGGATGGCCGGAATCTTCCCAGGTTCGTCGGTAACGAAATGAACGAGCATCTCAGGCCATTGGAAAAGTTGTGGCCGCTTAATTTCAAATCAAGACCAGTGATAATCGCCCATGGTACGGCAACTTTCCTAACCATTGACTAAGCGGGCGGTACTCGAACCCACTAGTGGAAGTCGCCGGTGATCGGCGATGGCGCACCGCAACCTTGCCGGCGTGGCAGCGGGCGACGCCGGAGAACTCCATCCCGACGTCGTTGTGCGGAGGTCGCGACGAAGCACCAACGCTTTCTTGTTGCTCATCGGACAGCTTCGCCAACGCTCGCAATGACGGTCGGGCTGGCAGTTTGAAATTTGAATACGCATCATTCGTCCCGTGCCAGCGCAGCGCCACCTTTCCTGCGAACGCTGGACCGGTCCGCGTCGGGCCTGCTGCAACGACGGCAGCCCCCGCCGGCCATTTGGTTAATCAGCCGTCACCGCAAAGCCCCAAATGTCGGAGGTCTCGCGCCCGGGTCCTTAAAATTTGACGTGTATTGCAGTCATTACGAATTTCAGAAAGTTGGGTATCGCGATGAATTTCTCTGCACGCTCCGTCGACGGCTTCCCGTGGCTTGCCGGTGCCATGCTGGCCTTCGAAGCCTGTGAGGTCATCTCCCTTCGCCTCGCAAAACTCGCCGTTGCCGGCGAGGATTCCGATCGCGAGGCGCAGCTGATGGTCAGCGAAAAGGTCGATGCGATGTTTGAGGCCACCGCCAGCCTGATGGCGGGCGCGTCGACCGCCGATATCATCGACCGCTATCGCGAACATGTCGCGGCGAACGCCAGGCGTCTATTGGCTATTTGATGACGATCCAGGCCGGCGCGTGGTCGCTGGCGCCTTCCTCGCCGCGCACGGTACGGTCGACGCCGGCCTTCTTCAGCCGAGGTGCGAGCACCGGGCTCACGAGCAGATGATCGAGCCGCAGGCCGGCGTCGCGCGGCCAGCGGTTGCGCTTGTAATCCCAGAACGTGAACATCGGCCTGGTCGGATGAAGGTGGCGGATCGCATCCGTCCAGCCTTGCGCCACCAGCGACTTGAACGCGGCGCGGCTTTTCGGCTGGATCAGCGCGTCCTTGTCCCATGATTTGGTTGGATAGATATCGAGCTCCGCCGGCGCGACGTTGTAGTCGCCGGCCAGCACCACGGGGATTTCCTGCTTGACGAATTTCGCGGCGTGCGATCTGAGCCGCCTGAACCATTCGAGCTTGTAGTCGAATTTCGGCCCGGGCTGCGGATTGCCGTTCGGCAAGTAGATACTGGTGACAATGATGCCCTTGACGGCGGCCTCGATGTAGCGCGCCTCGCTGTCGGCGGGATCGCCCGGCAGCGCCGTCCTGATCAGCACCGGATCGGCGTTCCGCGCCAGGATCGCAACGCCGTTCCAGGTCTTTTGTCCGCGCCATACCGCGCCATAGCCGGCCCTTTCGATCGCGGAAAGCGGAAAGTCGGCGTCGGTCGATTTGAGCTCCTGCAGAGCGACGATGTCGGGTTTGGCCTGATGCAGCCACAGCAATAGGTTCGGCAGGCGCCGGTTGATATTGTTGATATTGAAGGTCGCGATTTTCATCGGTAGATCGAATATGTTCGAGCAAACAAAACAGGAGGTTTCATGAAGAGGCTATCGATCGCCGTTGCCGTGTTGGCCACTGGATTTTCCGCCACGGCCTTTGCGCAGAGCTTGACCGCCGAACAGCGTGCGGCCTGCAAGCCGGATTTTGACAAATACTGCACAGGCACCATTCCTGGCGGTGGCCGGATCGTTGCGTGTCTCAATAAGCAACACGACGCGCTCAGCGATGCCTGCAAGAAGGTCCTCGATGCGCAGAAGAAGTAGGGTGAAGCTAGCCGGCGGCGCCATCGACGGCGCCGTCGGCCGCGCCGCCCTTGTAGACCCGCGCGTAGCGTGAACCGAGACTCGTCAGCACCTCATAGCCAATGGTGCCGAAATGATGCGCGAGTTCGTCGACGGTGATGCCGTCGCCGATCAGCGTCACCAGGTGACCACGGCGCACCGCGTTCTTCTCGAGATCGGTGATGTCGATCGCCATCAGGTCCATCGAGATGCGGCCGGCGATCGGGCACCGTTTGCCGGCGGCCACCACCTCGGCGCCGCGCGTGCCGTCATTGCTGCCGCCGGCGCGGAAATAACCGTCGGCATAGCCGGCCGAGACGATCGCCAGCCTGGACGGCCGTCGCGTTGTCCAGGTCGCGCCATATCCCACGCTTTCGCCGCGCTCGACGTCGCGGATCTGTAGCACCCGCGCTTTCAGTTCGACGACCGGCTGCATCGGATTGTCGGACTCCGGCGTCGGATTGACGCCGTAGAGCGCTGCCCCCGGCCGCACCAGGTCGAACTGGAAGGGGCTTCCCAAGAAAATGCCCGAGGAATTGGCCAGCGACGCCGGGACGCCGGAAAACACGCTGGCGATCTGGCGGAAGCTTGCAAGCTGCCTGGCGTTGAGCGGATGGTTGAGGCTTTCGGCGCAGGCGAGGTGGCTCATGACCAAAGTAATGCCGTGATCGCCGGCGTTGATCCTGGGAATGATACCTTGGGCCTCCGCAAGCGTAAGGCCGAGCCGGTTCATGCCGGTGTCGATATGAATGGCTGCACCTCCGGCCCAGCCGGTGCGGCGGCAAAACACATCCCATTCGGCAAGCTCGTTGAGATCGCCGATCACGGGTCTGGCGTCGAGCCTGGCGTAGGCCTCGCCGCTGTTCTGGATGAAGCCATCGAGCACATAAAGCGCGGCCGAGGGTATGGCGGCGCGCGCGGCGCGCGCTTCATCGAGTGTCGCGACGAAGAATGTCTTGCATCCGGCGTTGGCCAGCGCGCGCGCGACCGGCTCGAGACCGCAGCCATAGGCGTCGGCCTTGATCACGCCGGCGCATTCGGCCGGCACCGCGGTCTTTTCAAGCTTGCGCCAGTTGGCGATGACGGCATCGAGATCGACTGACAGCACGCCGGTGGCGGTGGCGAGCGCAGCCGCCTGATTGGCTTCCGGCGAGAGTACGGAGCCGGCCGGGATCGATTTCGGTTCGGAGACGATGTTCATGGCGCCGGTTTTACGCGCGGCGCCTCGCCGGTTCAACCGGGGGACGCCTCGGTTCAAGACCGATCGGGCAGGTGGCCGTCGTGCGCCAGGTCGCCGAACCGGGTAAATTGACCCTCGAACTGCAGTTCGACCGTGCCGGTGGGGCCGTGGCGCTGCTTGCCGATGATCACTTCGGCCTTGCCGTGCACCAGCGACATGTCGAGTTGCCACTTTTCGTATTCCGGCGTGCCGACCCGCGGTTCCTTGTTGGCAAGATAATATTCCTCGCGGAACACGAACATCACCACGTCGGCGTCCTGCTCGATGGAGCCGGATTCACGCAAGTCGGAGAGTTGCGGGCGCTTGTCATCGCGGCTCTCGACCTGACGCGACAGCTGCGACAGCGCGATGATGGGCACGTTAAGTTCCTTGGCGAGCGCCTTCAGGCTGGTGGTGATCTCGGTGACCTCCTGCACGCGGTTGTCGTTGCCGCGCTTGCCGGACCCCTGCAACAGCTGAATATAGTCGACCACGATCAGGTCGAGGCCTTTCTGTCGTTTCAACCGGCGCGCGCGCGCGGTCAATTGGGAAATCGAAAGGCCGCCGGTTTCGTCGACGTAAAGCGGCAGCGACTGCAATTCGATCGAGTAGTCACGGATTTTCTCGAAATCGGTCTCGCTGATGCCGCCGCGGCGGATGGTGCTGGAGGCAATGCTGGTCTGTTCGGCCAGAATACGCGTGGCGAGCTGTTCGGCGGACATTTCGCAGGAGAAGAAGCCTACGATGCCGCCATTGACCGACTTCATGGTGCCGTCGGCCTGAACTTCCGCGCGGTGCGCCTTTGCCACATTGTAGGCGATGTTGGTGGCGAGCGCGGTCTTGCCCATGCCGGGACGTCCCGCCACGATGATCAGGTCGGATGGCTGCAGGCCACCCATCTTGATGTCAAGATCGCGCAGGCCGGTTGCGATACCCGACAATTTGCCGTCGCGTTGGAACGCCTTGGCCGCCATGTCGACGGCGACGGTGAGGGCCTGGGCAAAGCGCTGGAAGCCGCCGTCGTAGCGGCCGGATTCTGCCAGTTCGTACAACCTTCGCTCGGCATCCTCGATCTGCGCGCGCGGGGCAAAATCGACCGGCGCGTCAAAGGCGACATTGACCATGTCCTCGCCGATCCGGATCAGATCGCGGCGCAGCGCCAGTTCGTAGATCGTGCGGCCATAGTCGTGGGCGTTGATGATGGTGGTCGCTTCGGCGGCGAGACGGGCGAGGTATTGGCCGACCGTCATGCCGCCGATGTCGGTATCGGCCGGAACAAAGGTTTTCAGCGTGACCGGGGTTGCGACCTTGCCCATCCGAATCAGGCTGCCCGACGTCTCGTAGATGGTCTGATGGATCGGTTCGAAGAAATGCCTGGGCTCGAGAAAATCCGACACCCGGTAGAACGCGTCGTTGTTGACCAGGATCGCACCCAGCAGACTCTGTTCCGCCTCGATATTGTGCGGTGCGCTCCGATAGGCCGGAGTTCCCGCGTCGGGGGCGAGCTTCAGAACGTTCGAATCAAATGCGGCCATGAGGATTGAGTGTTCTTGGAACTTTGTCGGATGAGGGGCAGGGATAAAGCGCCTATCCCGCTGAAAGCGGAAGCGACAGCCCGCAGCTTATGCACCGTTCAATAAACAAGTGGATGATTCGCAGCCACAGAACGCGCGGCGCTTGACGGGTTTTGCCGGACCTTGGGCCGGTTGGGCTGGTTCGCAATAGGAAAATCGAGAAAATTTCGGTCTTGGGGGTGAACCTAATCCTGTGTGGGAGGTACTCACTTCGAGCCAGTCGGGTGAGTTGTCTCGGTGTCGATCAGACCAGGATGAGATAGATCAGCGTGAACAGGGTCGCTCCGACGGCGGTAGCGATCAGGGCGCAGTCGGTGCGCAGGTCCGCTTTCGGGTCGTACGGCGGCTGGTGCGTTTTCTGGGCCATGTTGGAGATTTAGGCCAATTCGACCAGGCCCTTTGTGAAGCAGGTCACATCCGGCTGATTTTCTCTGAAGCATGGTCGCCGGGAACCCGTTGGTGGCGCCGGAATTGACAACGGGTCAGTTGGCGGATGCCGGTTTAGGCAAGGACAGGCGATGGGCCAGCAACTTCAGTCATGGCGATCGGGAAGGGGCCAGAATTTATGGCTGTCGACGCTGGTCGACACCATGGAGCGGGTTTCTCGTCCGGAATGGCGCGCGATTCCCTGTGATCGGCTGGAATTGGCTGCGGTGCGCGCTCAGCTTGCCCGACCCGCTGCGGCTTACCCGGCCTACGGCTCTCGTTTCAGCCTGCGAAACTAGCACTCGGACCGGCTACGCTCGGCTACTCGCCCGCAATCTGCAGTCGCGGCCGCTTGCCGCGCTCCGCCCCGCGCAGATTTGCCTCTTCGCGCACGAGGTAGTCGCGTGTCATCGGCACCACGCCCTGGCGTTTGGTGAGCTGGATCTGGAAATTCATCAGGTTCTGCTTGCGGAACGACATCTCGGAGCAGGCGAGATAGAATTCCCACATCAACGCAAAGCGCTCGTCATAGAGCCGCACCGCCTCCTCGCGCCGGGCCATGAAGCGCTCACGCCACGCCTTCAGCGTCTCGGCATAATGCAGTCGCAGGATTTCGATATCGCACACCAGCAGTCCGGCGCGTTCGATCGCGGGCATTACTTCGGAAAGCGCGGGAATGTAGCCGCCGGGGAAAATGTATTTCGCGATCCATGGATTGGTGACGTCGGGGCCGTCCGAACGGCCGATCGAATGCAGCAGCATGACACCGTCATCGGTGAGAAGTTCGGCGCACCGCTTGAAAAAGGTATCGTAGAAGTCGACACCGACATGCTCGAACATGCCCACCGACACGATACGGTCGTATGGGCCCGGGATGTCGCGATAATCTTCGAGGAAAAACTTCGCCGATTGCGTCAGATCTTTTTCGGCGGCCCGGGCGTTCGAGGCCTGCAGTTGTTCGGTCGACAGGGTGACGCCGGTCACGTTGGCGCCGGTCATTTCGGCCAGATACAGACCAAGGCCGCCCCACCCCGAGCCGATGTCGAGTACCTTGTCGCCGCGCCGGATCAGGAGCTTGGCGGCGATATGCCGTTCCTTGGCGAGCTGAGCATCGTCCAGTGTCGCCTCCGGCTTCTCAAAATAGCCGCAGCTGTATTGCTTGTCGGAATCCAGGAAAAGCGAATAGAGCCGCCCGTCGAGGTCGTAGTGGTGGGCGACATTGTCTTTCGAGCGACTGCGCGGATTGAACTGCCTGATATGCCTGACCAGATATCGCAGCCACCATTGCAGCTTGGCAAAGCGCGGCAATATTTCCGGCTGGTCCATCAGGATCGCCAGCGCGTCCGCGATCGAGCCACGCTCGACGACGAAGGTGCCTTCCATGTAAACTTCGCCGAGCGCGAGTTCGGGGTTGAGCAGAACCCGGCGTTCGGCATCGGTGGTCAGGAATCGCACGCAAACCGGCTCGCCGGTCCCATCGCCGCAGCTAAATTTGGCCCCGCTCGCGGTGGTAAATGTCATCGCGCCGCGGCGAATGAACTGCTGCAGGAAATAACGCAACAATCGGTCCATCGAAACCACCGAATAAGCGATCCCGTAGAAGCTAACGTCCCGGCCGTCACACCCGACGCACGGGAAACAGAATTGTCCCGCGTGTGCTTCAGGTGTAATCATAGGGGTCATGGAACCTGCGCGCTAGTGCATTGTTCACAAAGCGGATATTCCGGAACGCCGCGTTCACGCAGTTGCGTCACAAGCGCGCTTCCATTCGCGCGATAATCGGCTAAAAGGTTGACCGCCGCCGGTGCCCGATTTTGGGGCGCTGGGAGCGAATTCCGCATCTGGAGAATAGGGAATGTTGAGCCGAGCGCTCAGTTTAGCGGCGGTGACGCTTCTGATCAATTGTTGGGCGGTGTTCCCGGCGTGGGCGCAGGCGCAAAATCTTGAGGCCGGCAAGAGTCCTTCGCAGATTTTTGCCGGCACCTGCAACGCCTGTCACAAGAGTCCTCGGGGGCTGCTGAAGACGGTGTCGGCCGGGTCGCTGCCGGGTTTTCTGCGACAACATTACACGACCAGCGGCGATATGGCCTCGCTGCTCAGCAGCTTCCTGATCTCCAACGGCGCGAGCGATACCCGCTATCAGGCAAAGCAGGGGGGCGATGCGAAACCCGCCGGTGCAACCGAACAGCTTGACCGGCAGGGCCGCAGATTGCGGCCGGCGCCCTCGCAGGAGGCTGTCAGGCCCGATTCCGTGGAACCTCCGGGGCAAGGCGAGGCCGGGCGTCAGGGCCGCAATGGCAGGCGGCTGGCCCGCCCGGCGGAGGTGCCCGACGCGGCGAGACCCGCCGTCGAAGGACAGGCACCGGCCCAGGCGGCGATCGAGCGCGGCCCCGACGGCCGCAGGTTGACGGCCAAGCAGAGGCTGAGCAGGCCAGCCAGGCCTGGCGGCGAAGAATCGCCCAAGACCGACGCCGCCAAGGACGAGCCGCCAAAGGCCGAACCGTCGGCAGACGACAAGGCCAAGCCCGAAACCGCCAAGGAAGACAGCGGCAAACCCGAAGGAACCAAACCGGCGGGCGAAGCCAAGCCTGAGGCCGCGAGGATCGAGGCGCCGAAGGAGAGCGGCAGCGAGACCCCCGTGCTGCGGGCCGATCCCGTGCCCCCCGTCACACCGGCGCCGCCGACGGCTTCAGCTGCGGTGTCCGCGGCTGCGCACGTCGGAGCGCCTGAGCCGGCCGCCGTACGGTCGCCGGCGCCGCCTGACACGCCAACCACGGTGACGACTTCGGCACCGCCGCCGCCACCGCCCGTTGCCGCCGCGGGTCCGCCCGCACCGCCTATCTCGCAATAGCGCCTGCTAAGGGCCCGGCCGGCCAAACGGCGCGGCGGGATCGAATAGCAGCCGCCCGTCATCGGGCAAAGCAAAGCCCGGCCTGACCGGGCCGGGCTTTGGTCAAACAACCTGATTTAGGGCCGCGTCACTTGTCGGAAGCGGCGGTTTCCTGCGGCTCGACGTCGTCGCGCCGGGCCTCGGGATCGAAGAATTCGCCGGCGGCAGCGATGGCCTCGGCGGCCGCATCCTGATCTTCCTGACGCGTGGAGATGTCCTCGCCGCGGTTGATGCGCTCGGCCTCATCCGCACTTCGGGCGACGGTGACGGTTACGCCGACTTCGACTTCCGGATGCACGGCGATGGCGATCGTGTGCTTGCCGATGGTCTTGATCGGCGCGTCCAGCATGATCTGGCTGCGGCTGATGGTGACGCCATCGCTCTGGAACGAGGCGATGATGTCGCGAACGCTCACCGAACCGAACAGCTGGCCGGTTTCGGATGCCTGACGCAATACGACGACGTTGCGGCCGTCGATCTTCTCCGCGACCTTGGTTGCCTCGCCTTTGGCCTGCAGGTTGCGGGCTTCGAGCTCGACTTTCATGCCATCAAACTTGGCGCGGTTGTCAGCGGTGGCGCGCAACGCCTTGCCGCGCTTCAGCAGAAAATTGCGGGCAAACCCGTCCCTGACGCGGACGACTTCGCCCATATGGCCGAGCTTGGCGACGCGTTCCAGCAAGATGACTTCCATATTCGTTCTCCTTTTGATGTGATCTGGAATAAAGTGGTTGCGTTGAAAGGCAGGGTTCAGGACGCAGGGAGCGGCGGCGGTCTCCCCTGCAGATAGCGCTGACGGATTCCCAACAGGGCGTCGGCAACCCCGAAAATCACCATGGCGAGAACCGGCCAGCTGAATATCACCACGATGGCGTAGGTGCAGGTAAGCCAGAGCGCGCGATTTTTCAGCGCGAGCGTCAGTGTGTGCAGCACCGCGAAACCGGTCAGGGCGAAGGCGATCAGCAAGGCTGAGGTGACGATCTGCGCCAGCATCGCAAGCAGTCCGCCGGAAAAACAAAATGCGATTGCGACACACAGCGCTGCGAGCGTCAGCGGGGGCAACGCCGCGCTCCTGAGGTCAGGCCACGGGCGATGCAACCGTCCAGACGTCGCGGTGATTTTTGCGGCGAGCCAGAGGTTGAGCGTCAGCGTCATCGTGACGAAGATCGCCGCTGCCGCCGGCGCTATCGCCACCAGTGCATTGAGCGTGCGATCGGTCGGTGTAACACCCACCGTTTCGAGAAGATGCGTCCAGGCGGAGCGCATCGTCCCGGTGATGGAGGGGCCGTCGAAGCCCATCGTGAGCAGCGTGGCGGTTATCATTGCCGTTGCAAAAATCACGATCCAGAGCAGGATTCGACCGACGGGATACCATTCGAGCGCCGCTGCATCGTTGGCAGTCTGGCCGCCCGTCGCGAGCGGTCGTCCGAGCAGCGCAAGGTGACCGAGCCACCAGGCAGGCAGCGCGGTGGCAACCACGAAGGCGATGCAATAGGGAAGGCCGAAGATCGCGCCGAGAACCGTCGCCGCGGCGATGCCGCCGATGGTGGCGCTGAGCGGACCCCATCCGAGCGCGGCCACCATGAGCGGCAGCGGCGCCAGATAAAACAGCAGCAATGAAATCAGCGCGCCCGAGACAATCGAGGCGAACATCAGGGCCGACGCGCAGCCGGCAGCCATGGCAATGAGAACGATCGCGATCATCAGCTGTCCCGCTCCTTCCGAGCGGTTAGAGGTTCTTGAGAACCCCAACCATCGGCAACCGGACGACCCGGAAGCCTTATGAGGATTTTCGATCCGCGGCGCCGGGGCCGCGGATCGTCGATTGGTCTTAGCGAATGACGTAAGGCAGCAGACCGAGAAAACGCGAACGCTTGATGGCGCGCGCGAGCTCACGCTGCTTCTTGGCAGACACGGCGGTGATACGGCTCGGCACGATCTTGCCGCGCTCGGACACGTAACGCATCAACAGCTTGGAATCCTTGTAATCGATCTTCGGCGCGTTCGGACCCGTGAAGGGGCAGGTCTTGCGACGGCGGAAAAACGGACGGCGTGCACCAGCTTCGGCCATGATTATTACTCCTCAACCACTGCGTCGGCATCGTCACGCGGCCGGCGCGGCCGGTCGCCGCGATAGCCGCCGCCGTCACGGTCGCCACGGAATCCACCCTCACGATCGCCGCGGAAACCACCTCCGCGATCGTCCCGGTCGCGGTCGCGGTCGGCCTTGCGCATCATCGCCGAGGGACCTTCCTCGTGCTCCTCGACGCGGACGGTGAGATAGCGGATCACGTCTTCGCTGATTCGCTCCTGCCGCTCGATCTCCGCAACCACGGCCGAAGGGCCGTCGATGTTCAGCAGCACGAAATGCGCCTTGCGATTCTTGTTCATCCGATAGGTGAGGGAGCGTACGCCCCAGTTTTCCATCTTCACGACCTTGCCGCCGAGCTGCTCGACGATGCCGGTCATCTGGGTGGTCAGTTCTTCGACCTGCTGGGTACTCGCATCCTGACGCGCGAGAAAAACATGCTCATAAAGAGGCATGGGTGTCCTTTCCTAGTGTTGGCGCAGTTCCCGGCGGCAAGCCCTTCGAACCCTTCGGAAAGGACTCGATATGCTCAGAAGGCGGAAGCACGGGACGACGGGCCAACTGGCCCTGCCACATCAACGTCGCCGATAAGGTGAAATTGGTGAGACCGTCCGTTCAGCTCCCGGCCGGGATCTGCGGATAGCGCGGTTTATACGGATTTTGAGCGTGATGGCAAGGGAAAGGCACCGGATCGGTCGACGGTGGGCCGAAGCCGGGAACCGGCGGCGGCTTGACACAAGCGGCTCCAGCGGTGTCTTTCGGCCCAACTCTGGAACGTGATCGGCGAGGGGAAGTTCGGCTTTGCGACCGATTGCGCTCTAAACTATTGAAACAGCACATGATCTTCTTACCTGTCCGCGAACGTCCGCGGATCAAGGCGGGGATTCGGGTGCCCAGGGGCATTAATGACGGCAGCATTCACATTTCCAGGGCAGGGCTCCCAGGCGATCGGTATGGGCAAGGCGCTGGCGGAGGCCTTTCCGACCGCCCGCGCGGTGTTCGACGAGGTCGATGCCGCGCTCGGTGAAAAGCTGACGGCCATCATTTGGGACGGCCCGGCCGAGACCTTGCAACTCACTGAAAATGCCCAGCCGGCATTGATGGCGGTCTCGCTCGCCGCCCTTCGCGTGCTGGAGAGCGAAGCCGGCTTTTCGGTTGCGGCGGACGCAGCCTTCGTTGCCGGACATTCGCTGGGGGAATATTCCGCCCTCGCTGCGGCAGGCAGCCTTAGCATCACCGACACTGCGCGGCTGTTGCGCACCCGCGGCCTTGCCATGCAGAAAGCGGTGCCGGTCGGCGTCGGCGCCATGGCAGCGTTGCTCGGCCTCGATTACGAAGCCGCGGTTGCGGTGGCGAACGAGGCCGCGCAGGGGCAGGTCTGCCAGGCCGCCAACGACAATGGCGGCGGACAGGTCGTAGTCTCCGGCGACAAGGCGGCTGTCGAGCGCGCGCTCGAGATCGCCAAGACCAGGGGCGCCAAGCGCGCCATGCTGCTGCCGGTGTCAGCGCCGTTTCATTGTCGGCTGATGCAGCCCGCCGCCGACGCGATGGCGGAAGCGCTTGCCGGCGTCACCATCAGGCGGCCGGCGTCGCCGCTGGTGTCGAATGTGTTGGCCGCGCCGATCACGGAGCCGGAAGAGATCCGCCGCCGGCTGATCGAGCAGGTCACCGGAACGGTGCGCTGGCGCGAGTCGGTCGCTTACATGGCGAGCCACGGGGTCACCCGGTTTTTCGAAATCGGCGCGGGCAAGGTGCTTAGCGGGCTGGTCAAACGCATCGCGGACGGCGCTGTCGGCATTCCGGTCGGCGGGCCTAGCGATATTGCGTCGGCGAAAGACGCGCTCGTTGCCGCGCGGACGGCCTGAGCGGGGGGCAGAGACATGATGTTTGATCTCACTGGCAGGACGGCGCTCGTCACGGGTGCAACCGGGGGCATCGGAGGTGCGATCGCGCAGGCGCTGCACGCGCAAGGCGCGACGGTGGCCATTTCCGGGACGCGGCGCGAGGCGCTGGACACGCTTGCCGCCAGCCTGGGCGAGCGGGTTCATGTGCTGCCTTGCAATCTCTCCGATGCCGCGGAGGTCGAGGCGCTGGTACCGTCGGCAGAACAAGCCATGCGCCAGGTCGATATTCTCGTCGCCAATGCCGGTATCACGCGGGACAATCTGTTTGTGCAACTGCGTGATGAAGACTGGGACGAGGTCATCAAGGTGAATCTGACCGCGACCTTCCGCCTGGCCCGCGCCGCGACCAGGCTGATGATGCGCAAGCGTTTCGGACGCATTATCGCGATCACGTCCGTCGTCGGCGTCACCGGCAACCCCGGCCAGGGCAACTACACCGCATCGAAGGCCGGACTGATCGGGATGATCAAGACGCTGGGCGCGGAATATGCCAAGCGCAATGTCACCGCCAACTGCATCGCCCCCGGATTCATCGCGACCCCCATGACGGATGCGCTCAACGAAAAGCAGCGCGAAACGATCCTTTCCAAGGTTCCGGCCGGGCAACTCGGGACGCCGCAGGAAATCGCTGCGGCGGCGGTCTATCTCAGTTCGAACGAAGCGGCGTACGTCACCGGGCAGACCATTCACGTCAACGGCGGAATGGCCATGATCTGAGGCGGTCGCCGGTCCCCTCGGCGAGGCGAAACGCCCCTGGTGGCAGCCGATCTAGGCTTATAGTCAAGGCATGGGAAGTATGATAACCGAACCACCGGCGGATGGGCAAAGAACACCATTGCAGGATATCGAAACCCTGTATATTGGCGGTGCGGAGCCTGCCGTCGTTCGCTGGGTCCGTGTCGGCCGTGACGGGGCCAAATCAAGACTATGCGCGATTGCGAAGGAAATCTAACGACCACGATGGCTCGTACGTCTTGGGGTCGGGTCCAATGGAACAAGCACGAGGTTGAACGATGAGTGAGATTGGCGAGCGGGTTAAGAAGATCGTGGTCGAACACCTTGGTGTTGAACCCGAAAAAGTGGTCGACAACGCGAGCTTCATTGACGACCTCGGCGCCGACAGCCTCGATACCGTCGAGCTTGTGATGGCGTTTGAGGAAGAGTTCGGTTGTGAAATTCCCGACGATGCCGCGGAGACGATCTTGACCGTCGGCGACGCGACAAAATTTCTCGAAAAGAACGCGAAAAGCTGACGCCCCCGCGCGGTGCTGACGAAACCGGATGGGCCGCAGTTATGCGGTCCAACGGCTTGTTGTCGGGGGCCGCGAATCGTGAGCTGGAGTTGTCGATATGAGGCGGGTTGTCGTCACGGGCCTCGGCATGGTGTCGCCACTTGGCTGTGGCGTCGAGCCGACCTGGAAACGTATCCTCAACAGCGAGAGTGGCGCGAAGAAGATCGACACGTTTGACGTCTCCGATCTGACCAGCCAGATCGCCTGCGTGATCCCGCGTGGTGATGGCACGAACGGCACATTCAATCCCAACCAGTGGATGGAGCCGAAGGATCAGCGCAAGGTCGACGATTTCATCATCTTTGCGATGTGTGCCGCGCGCCAGGCGCTCGACGATGCCAATTGGCATCCGGTCACCGAAGACGATCGCTGCGCCACCGGGACCATGATCGGCTCCGGGATCGGCGGCTTGTCAGGCATCGCCGATACCGCGCTGCTTCTGAAGGAGCGCGGACCGCGCAAGGTATCGCCATTCTTCATTCCCGGGCGCCTGATCAATCTCGCCTCGGGTTATGTGTCGATCGAGCACGGTCTCAAGGGTCCCAACCATGCCGTGGTGACGGCTTGTTCGACCGGAGCGCACGCGATCGGCGATGCAAGCCGGCTGATTGCGCTTGGGGATGCCGAGGTGATGGTGGCTGGCGGAACCGAATCGCCGATTTGCCGGCTGTCGATGGCGGGTTTTTGCGCGTCGCGCGCGTTATCCACCGCATTCAACGAAACGCCGGAGAAGGCATCGCGCCCCTATGACAGGGACCGCGACGGCTTCGTGATGGGCGAAGGCGCCGGCATCGTGGTGCTTGAAGAATACGAGCACGCGAAAAATCGCGGAGCAAAGATCTACGCGGAGGTGATCGGCTACGGGCTGTCCGGGGATGCCTATCATATCACCTCGCCGTCGCCGGATGGCGACGGTGCATTCCGCAGCATGAGCGCCGCCATGAAGCGCGCTGGAATTACTTCGTCCGATATCGACTATATCAACGCGCACGGAACATCGACGCAGGTCGGTGACGAAATCGAACTGGGTGCCGTGGAGCGGCTGCTCGGCAACGCCGCCTCGCGGGTATCGATGTCGTCGACCAAGTCGTCCACGGGACATTTGCTGGGCGCCGCCGGGGCGATCGAAACCATTTTCAGTATCCTGGCGATTCGCGATAATATCGCGCCACCGACGATCAATCTTGAGAATCCGTCGGTACAAACGGCGATTGATCTCGTGCCGCAAACGCCGCGCAAGCGCGAAATCAACGTCGCGCTATCGAATTCATTCGGTTTCGGGGGCACCAACGCGTCCGTGATCGTGCAGCGCGTGGCCAACTGACGCGTTCAAAGTAGAAGTCCACCGTTTCGCCGCATTCGGTGATAATTCCTAGATGCGGGCGTAAACTACCGGCCGATGCAGGAATTTTGCGAGGCCACGATTGAACCGACAGGATTCAGGTTGCATCGATGAGTGAGAGGCCGCCCATTTCGCCACGGAGTCCGCGCGCCGCGCTGGAGCCAGAACAGGTTCCACCGCCGCCGAAGCGGTCCGAGCGTGCCCGCAATCCATTCGTCGTCGTCGGCAACGCGATTATCACCATCGTGCTGGTGTTGATGATCGGCGCCGGTGGCACCTACATCTACGGCAAGCAGAAGATCGAGGCTCCCGGCCCCTTGCAAGAGGACAAGGTCGTCAACATTCCGGCCCGGGCGGGAATGACCGACATTGCCGATATTCTGCAGCGTGAAGGCGTGATCGACAACAACCGCTGGGCGTTCATCGGCAGCGTGTTTGCGCTGAAGGCGCGCTCCGAGCTCAAGCCCGGCGAATATTCGTTTCAGAAGAACGCCAGTCTGCGCGATGTCATCGGGACCATGGTGGAAGGCAAGGTGGTTCAGCACGCCGTCACGATTCCAGAAGGCCTGACCTCCGAACAGATCGTGGCCCGGCTCTCCGACAACGATATCTTCACCGGTTCGGTGCGCGAGGTGCCGCGCGAGGGCACGTTGTTGCCGGAAACCTACAAGTTCCCGCGCGGCACTCCGCGTGATCAGGTGATCGCGCGCATGCAACAGACGCAGAAACGCGTGTTGGCGGAAATCTGGGAGCGCCGCAATCCGGACATCCCGATCAAGACGCCGGAGCAACTGGTGACGCTGGCCTCGATCGTTGAGAAGGAAACCGGAAAGGCGGATGAGCGCAGCCGGGTTGCCGCGGTCTTCGTCAATCGGCTGCGCCAGAAAATAAAGCTGCAATCGGATCCGACCATCATCTATGGGCTGGTCGGTGGCAAGGGAACGCTGGGTCGTCCGATCAAGCGCAGCGAAATCCAGCAGCCGTCCCCCTACAATACCTATGTGGTCGACGGGCTGCCGCCCGGACCGATCGCCAATCCGGGGCGCGCCTCACTGGAAGCGGCTGCCAATCCCGCGCGAACGCGCGATCTGTTCTTCGTCGCCGATGGTAGCGGCGGCCATGCCTTTAGCGACACGTACGATCTGCACCAGAAAAACGTCGCCAAGCTTCGGACGATGGAAAAGCAGATCCAGAACGATACGGTCGAACCGGCCGACGATCCCGCGCCGGCCGCGGCGGGCATACCGGGTGACGCCGCTCCAACGGCAACGACGGCAAAGCCGGTCCCGGCAAAAAAGCCGGCGCGTAGTTCTTCGCCGGCCCGGCAGGGCGCGGCACAATCGACGGGGTTGCCCCCGACGGTGTCGCCCCCGGTGGTTCAACAATAGCGATACAGGCCGCACGCCGGCAGCGAAATCCACTTGGCCCGTAAACCGTTTGACCGGCGCTTGTCCCGGTCGCAAAAGCGGTATCCACTTTTACCGAATACGCGCTAAGCTCGCACAGTTCGCGCTTGCGAATCTCAAGCGCCAAGCTTTATCGGAGAATTTCACGCGATGGCCCTGTCGAGCATGACCGGCTTTGCCCGAAGCCACGGCGCCAGCGGACCGTACGCGTTCGAATGGGAACTAAAGTCGGTTAACGCCAAGGGCTTCGACCTTCGCATGCGGCTGCCGCCCGGATGGGACGACCTCGAGGCATTGGCAAAAAAGCGGGCCGGTGAAGTGCTGTCGCGGGGCACGGTGTACGCCAATCTGAACGTCAAGCGTGCCAACGCGGCGTCGGGTATTCGAATCAACGAAGAGGTTCTGGCCTCGATCGTGAAGGTTGCAGGGGTGCTCGCCGGCAAGATCGACGCGGTGGCGCCGAGCATCGATGGACTGCTGGCCATCAAGGGCGTCATCGAAGTTGTCGAGCCGGAAAGCGACGAGGCGGAAGACAGCGCGGCGAAGGCTGCCGCGGCGGCGACGTTCGAGCAGGCGCTCGCCAATCTCGTTGCAATGCGCCAGCGCGAGGGCGTCGCGCTCGGGCAGATCCTGTCGCAGCGCATGGATGAGATCGAGCGGCTGGCGAAGCAGGCCGAGACCGCGCCGGGCCGCAAGCCCGACGCCATCAGGGCGCGGCTGGCCGAGCAAATTGCCGCGTTGCTTGACTCATCCGACCGGTTCGATCCTGATCGGCTCAATCAGGAGGCGCTTCTGATCGCTGCCAAGGCCGACATTCGCGAAGAACTCGATCGAATTGCCTCGCACATCGCGCAGGCCCGCGAGATGATCGGCAAAGGCGGGCCGGTCGGACGACGGCTGGATTTCCTGGCGCAGGAATTCAATCGCGAGGTCAATACCTGCTGCTCCAAATCCAACGATCTCGAGCTGACCAAGACCGGCCTCGAAATGAAGAACGTGGTGGAGCAGTTCCGCGAGCAGGTCCAGAATTTGGAGTGAGGCATGGCGGCGGCTGGTCACGGCTTTGACAGGGTGGAACGGCGCGGATTGATGTTCGTGCTGTCGTCGCCATCGGGCGCGGGAAAGACCACGCTGTCGCGGCTGTTGATCGAGCGAATGCCCGGGCTGAAGATGTCGGTGTCGGCGACGACGCGGCCGAAGCGGCCCGGCGAGGTCGAGGGTCGCGACTACCTGTTTGTCGACAAATCCAGCTTCGAACAGATGGCAACGCGAGACGAACTGCTCGAATGGGCCACGGTGTTCGACAATCGCTACGGCACCCCGCGAGCGCCGGTCGAAGCAGCCTTGTCGGCCGGACAGGACGTGCTGTTCGACATCGACTGGCAGGGCACCCAGCAGCTGCGCGAAAAGGCCCGGGCGGATGTGGTCAGCGTGTTTATCCTGCCACCGTCGGCGGCCGATCTTGAAAAGCGGCTTCATACCCGCGCCCAGGATAGCGATGCGGTGATACGCGGGCGCATGAGCCGCGCGACGCATGAATTGAGCCATTGGGCGGAGTACGACTATATCGTCATCAATCACGACATCGACGAAGCGTTCGCCGAGGTGCAGTCAATCCTGAAGGCCGAGCGGCTTAAGCGCGAACGCCGTACCGGTTTGACGACGTTCGTGCGGGAGCTGCAGCGGCAACTGGAGAAATAGCCCGGCGTCACCTTGGCGCCCGCTCCGATATCCGCGAGAAAAATTCCGCGGTCCGGTCGTTCGGGTCGCGGGCTTCGCCAAATCCACGGGAAAATCGGCTCCGTTGCGGAAGAACATCCGCGCCTCGCCGGTCCGACAGCGTAATGCGGTCGTCGTCCGTCGAATACCGGATCGGGCCCCGGCGTGCCCGAACCCGAGCCCGTCGCGCGCGGCCGAGTTTGAAGAAGAGGCTTGCGGAGATGCCGGCGAGCGCCAGGGCACCGACGACAGCGGCCAACAACATCGGGATCGAGCCGGACGGGCTTTGCGAGGTATCCGCGACGGCGAGAGTAACCGGGGCAACCACCGGCGGCGGTGCGGCTACTACATTTGCGGGCGTGTTTGCCGCCACATTGCCGGTCGGCGGCCGCGGAACGGATGCCGGGGTCTCGCCCGACGGTTCGGGCCAGCGCGAAGCCACCACGGATAGCGGCCCGTTCGCATCCGAAGCATTCGCGCGCAGGGCATCATTCAATCCCGCTACATTCGTCGGCAAAGCCGGGTTCGGCGTCCCGTTGCGGTAGGACTGTGCGGGCAGCTCGGCGTGGGCGTTGGCCACCGATTGTTGCATCGCCGGTTCCGCTTCCGGCGGAGGCAGCCTCGCCGATGGCGAAGTGGTCTGAGGTGCAGTCTGCGAAAGTTTGTCGCCCTCCTCGCGGAGATACCAGCAATGGCGTTTGGTGGGATGTTCGATGCGGTAATACCAATGGCTGCCCGCGGGCGTCGGGCCTTTCGGACCGGCAAGACAATCATCGGCCGCGACCGTCTCGCTGTGCGATGTCGTTGTGAGCGGGGCGCCGGCCAGAATACTGGCGAAGATGGCTGACACAAATCTCGCACTTCGGTTTGGCATGTGCGTCTCCTACGCAATACTTGGCATGCCAAATCTCCTCAAAAACTTGGGTCGCAATGCGCCACAAATCCGGACGGCATGGGGCTTAATTCGGGCCTCCCGTCATGTCCCGGGGGCCTGGCAGCGGCCTAAAAAGGGCGTCTTTGTGTTACGTCGGCGTCACTCGCTCGCGAGCACATCGCGAGGCGAGGAAACCCTCCGCCCTTAGTTTTTCAGCACGATGCGCCCGACGACCTTTCCAGCCCGCAAGGCATCGATCCATTTCTGGACATCGGCCATCGGCTCCTCCTTCATCGGCGTCGGTTTGATTTTCCCGGCGCGTGCCAGGGCCATCAACTCCTGCGCCTCGGCCAGCGTTCCCACCATGAAGCCTTCGATGGTCATGCGCTTGTAGATCCACTGCACCATCGGCAGGCTGAAATTGCCGCCCATCAGTCCGGAAACCACGATCTTGCCGCCGCGCGCGAGCACCGAAACCGCAAATGCCATCGATTTCTCGTTGCCGGCGAAATCGACGATTTCGTCGAAGCCGCCTTCGGTTTCCCTGAGGATGCGCTTTGCCACGTCTGCTTCCGAGGGATCGTAGGCGACGCCGGCGCCGTTCTGCAGCGCCGTTTCGCGCGCGGCAGGACTCAAATCCGCCACCGAGACCATCTGCTTGAACATGGCATGTGCAAATGCCAGCCCCATCATGCCGACGCCGCCGAGGCCGATCAGCAGCAGGTTGCGCTGCCGCGGCCGATCGACCAGGCGCTTCAGCGCGCCATAGGCGGTCACGCCGGAGCACATCAAGGTGGCCGCCTGATTGACCGGCAGCGGATCGTACTCCAGCAGGTATTTCGCATCGGGCACCAGCACATGGCTGGCGAAGCCGCCGTCGATGGCGACGCCGAGAAAGCGCTGCTTGGCGCAGAGATTTTCGTCACCCAGGAGACAGTCGCGGCATTGGCCGCAGCCGATCCACGGGAATACCGCTCGCTTGGCGCCGATCAGGTCCCTGGATGCGTCGGGGCCGACTTCCTCGACTACACCGGCAATCTCGTGCCCCAGCGTGAACGGCAGCGTCATGCCGCGCGTGGTATCGAGCTTCTTGCCGCCGCCGAGATCGGCATAGCCGTCCTGGATGTGAAGGTCGGAATGGCACAGTCCGCAGCGCTCGATCCGGACCAGGACTTCCCTGGCCGTCGGCTTCGGCGTCTCGACGATGGTTTCGCACAGCGGCGCATCGAATTTGACAAGCGATTGACGACGCATCAGCGCCATGGCGTTTTCTCCTTGGGAACGTTCAGTTCGTGCTGCGTATATTGGTCAATTCCCGGGCCATGGCAACAAAGCCGCTGACCGGAATGGTTTCGGCGCGCCGCGTCAAATCGACCTGCGCCGCCGCGGCCAGCCGGGCCGGATCGACCGCCAATGATTTGAGGCTCTGCCGCAACATTTTCCGCCGCTGGCCGAATGCCGCCGCCGCCACCTGCTCCAGCGCGCGGCGGTCGCACGCCTCCGGGGCGGGGCGCGGCACCAATCGCACCACCGACGAGGTGACCTTGGGTTGCGGCACGAAAGCGGCCGGAGAAATATCGAACAGGATCTTGGTCTCGGCGCGCCAGTTCGCCAGCACGCCCAGCCGTCCATAGGCTTCGTCGTTCTCGCGCGCGACGATGCGTTCGGCTACTTCGCGCTGGAACATCAGCACCATCATGTCGTACCAGGGCGGCCACGGCTCGATCGACAGCCAGTCGATCAACAGCGCGGTCGCGATGTTGTAGGGCAGGTTGGCGACGATTTTCGCGCGGGTAGCCCCCAGCAGTGGCCGCGGATCGAAATGCTGCGCGTTGGCGCAGACGATCTCCAGGCGCCCCGGATAGCGCCTTGAAATCTCTTCGAGAGCCGGAACGGCGCGCTGGTCGCGCTCCACCGCGATCACGTGCCGCGCACCCAACGCCAGCAAGGCGCGGGTCAGCCCGCCCGGGCCGGGGCCTATCTCGACGACGGTTGCATCTTCAAGCGGCCCCGCGGCGCGCGCGATCCGCGCGGTGAGATTGAGGTCCAGCAGAAAATTCTGGCCGAGCGATTTGCGAGCTGTCAGGCCGTGCTGGCGAATGACCTCGCGAAGCGGCGGAAGGTCATCGATCGCGCTCATGCCGGCTGCGCAGTCGCCATGCGGTTGGCCAGCCGCAGCGCTGCGATCAAACTCGCCGGATTCGCCTTGCCGGTTCCGGCGATGTCAAAGGCCGTGCCATGATCGGGCGATGTCCGAATGAACGGCAACCCCAGCGTCACGTTGACGGCGTCCTCGAATGCGACCGTCTTGATCGGGATCAGCGCTTGATCGTGATACATGCAGATCGCGCAATCATAGGTCTTGCGCGCCGCCTCGTGGAACATGGTGTCCGCCGGCAACGGACCCTTGATTGCGATGCCTTCGCCGCGCAGGATATCGATGGCGGGCGCCACGATGGTTTTTTCCTCGGCCCCGAGCGAGCCTTCCTCGCCGGCATGCGGATTGAGACCGGATACTGCGAGTCGCGGATTGGCGAGGCCGAAACGCGCTTTCAACGCCGCGACCACGATCCGGGCCGTCGTGACGATCAGCTCACTGGAAAGCTGCGCGATCGCCTCGCGCAGCGAAACATGGATCGTCACCGGCACCACGACGAGGGCAGGGGACCACAGCATCATGACCGGTTGCGGCGAATGGCCGTCGGTCGCCGCGAGCTCGGCAAGGTACTCGGTATGACCGGGATGCCGGAACCCAGCCCGATAAAGAACGCTCTTGGCAATCGGATTGGTCACCACCGCGCTGGCCCGTCCGGCGATGACATCGCCGACCGCCTGGCGAATCGAGGCCATGGCGGCTCCGGCGCTGCTGCCGTCCGGGACACCCGGCCGTGCCGTCGCCGGATCGCCGGTGACGACCACCGGCAGAGCGTCGGCGAACGCATCGCACGCCTCTTCCGCGCGCACCTCGGCGAGCGTGAGCTCAAGTCCAATCGCCTTTGCCCGATGCCGGAGCAAGTCGGGATCGCCGAGCAGGTAGAATGCCGGAAGCTTCAGCTCGTTGCGGCGGAGCCACGCCTTGATGGTGATATCAGGCCCGATACCCGCGGGTTCGCCGGATGTCAGCGCGAGCGGTGCCATACGTCAACGATATTCGATCATTGCGGCTCCGCGGACATCCCGCAGGTACGATTTCTGTTTTGCCTCGTATTTTTCGGCAAACATCTTTTCCCGGATCTCTTTCTTTTTCGGCGTGTCGACAGTGGTCGGGTCCTTGGCGCACAACGCAACCATCTCCACGCCCTGTTTGGTTACCTCGGGGGGAGTCAAATGGCCGACCGGAGTGCTGTCGAGCACTTCACGAAGCGAAGGGGGGATGTCGGCCGACGTCTTGACCACGGCTTCGCGTATCGCCGCGTTCTGCATCGACTTGAAGAACGCGTTCGCCTCGACGCAGGTCTGTATGCGTCCGCGCAGGGCCTCGGCCTCCTTTTTTCTTGTTTCGACGGCGTCGGGTGCGGATCCTCGCGGGACGATCAGCACGATCGGCTGCATCTTGTATTCGTAGCTCTGGGTATCCGGTTTCTCGTCGCCGCCCTTTTCCTGGACGGCGGCGGCAACGTCCTTTTCGCTGACCTGGAGGCTCTCCTTGTACCGGCCGCGGACCAGGTTGGTCCAAACCATATCGGCTCTCACGCGCGACTTCAGCGTGTCAGGACGAATGCCCGCGCTTTCCAGTGATTTCGTCAACTGGTCGGCCGTGATTCGCATTCGCGCGGCCATGGTGCCGTAGGACTGATCGACATCGGCGGCCGTAGGGTCGATGCCGAATTTCTTCCCCTCCCTGATCTTCACCTTTTCGTCGATCAGTTCGTCGATCACCTGCTGGCGGTCCGCAGGCTTGTGCGTGCTTAGCGTGTTCAGCTTGCCGCGCTGCTCGATATCGTAGTTGGTGATGGGCTCACCGTTGACCATAACGGCGACTTGGGCATGCGCCGGCGACCCGCATCCGATCAGGGCCAGGGTCGCCGCGCAACCCAGGATGACAGCCGAAAGCCGGCGGAAGAATGTGGTGGTCATGGTCATATTCGCTACGTTAGCCGATCCTGGTTGAGGCAACGCTGCGCCGGGTATTCGTCCTCCGGGAGCATGCCCGATGCCGGTCTTATTGCGTCGACGAATTGGTATTGGCAAGGGTCCGCAGGCCGAGCTGCAGCATGAAAGCGTGGCCAAGTATTGGCGGGGATGTCGCGGTCGCATAGGAGAAGGAAGTGACGTAGTTGGCCGCCAGCACGAAGCAGTCGTCCACGTATCCGGCGCCGACGACGTATTGATTGATCTCGTTTGCGACAAGATCCCAACGGGCAGCTCCCGTTGCCACCCAGTTCGAGGCAATCTTGACCGATCCGCTGACGAGAATGCCTTCGCGACGGGTCAGATATCCGATATCCGGCTGAGCGCCGTAGTCGCCGTACATCATGCTGATCGACCAGCGGTCGAAGTTGGCGCGGCCTTCGGCCTCGAAGCGCTGGACGCTTCCGGTGGCCTGGTCGAACCGCGCGCGGGTCGAGAACGTGTAAGTCCTGTTCGGCGAATAGCTGAGGCTGGCGACGTAATCCGACTTCGGGGTCTGCAGACCGGAATCAACCGCGGTATTGGTCACGTCCTGCACGGCGAAGGAGTTCAAACCGAACAGCTGGTAGGATTGGCCGAACGCCGCCGTCACCGCGCCGCCGCGGTCGAATTGGGTCGTCGCCTGCACGCCGGCATTGGCGCGGCCGCCGCCTTCGACGCGGTCATAGCCTGAGAACTTGTCGACGCTGAACAGATTGCTGGTGTCGAAGGTCGTGCTTTGCGCGTCCTCGTTGGGCAGCTTGCCGGCATAGGTTTCGTTGGGACGGATAATGACCTGCGCGATCGGTTCGATGGTGGTGGTGCCCCACGGCTGAACGTTGATGAAGGGGTAGCGGTATTCGAGGCCGACCGTGGGCATCACCCGCAGCGCCTGGGCGTCGCCGACGGGCAGGAAGTTGGAAACGCCCGGCTGGTTCGAGATCGAGGCGTTGACCGCATCGGCGCGGATGCTGGCAAACGGCGTCCAGATTTCACCCGCCGAATCGGTGAAGGATCGGCGCCAGTCCGCTTCAGCCGTCAATCGCGTGTAGGTGCCGGGCATGCCGCGCAGCAGGCAGTTCGCCGGCACGATAGCCTTGCCCGGATCGGCTGAAATGGTTGCCACGCAGGAGCCATTGGCGGCGGCTGACGAATTGATTGGATCGAACACCGCGCTTTCGCGGGTCAGGTTGGTGAAATTCGTCTTGTAACTGAACTCGCCGCCCAGCACCGCGTGGTTGATCACGTTCGAATAGTCGATTACCGGCGCGACGACGGGCACCTGCGATTGATTGCCCGAAAGACTGAGATAATAGATCGTGCGTGCATCGAAGTAGCTGCGGTTGCCGACGCCGGTCAGGAAAAGTTGCGAAATGGCTTCCGTCGGCAAGGTCAGGAACGACTGCAGCGGATCCTTGTAGACGGACAGGCTGTAGTCGAACAACACATTGGGGTCGGTGAGCACGATGCCTTCCCAGCCCCAGACCCATTGCTGGTTCAGCGCGAACTCGCCCTTCGATTCGACGCCGCCGCGGAACTGACGGTCTCCCGACTGACCGGCATAGGCGCCGGGGTCGAGCTGGTCGATGCCGTAGGCCCGGATCTGATAGGAGCCGTCCATCAGGCGCTGACGGAATTCGGCCTGCATGAGCACGCCCTGCTGAGTCGTGAAGCGTGGGTTGAAGGTCGCATCCATGTCGGGAGCGATCGCCCAGTAGAACGGGGTCTCGATGCCAACCCCATAGCCGATACCCGTGTACACGCCCGGCATCAGGAATCCGGTCTTGCGCTTCACGGTCGGATCGGGCGTTGAAAAATACGGAACATAGGCCAAGGGAACGCCGAAGAATTCGATCTGGGCGTTCTCGAAGTAGAGCATCTTGTCGATCTGGTCGTGAATGATGCGCATACCCTTGACCTGCCACAATGGCGGCTTCTTCGGATCGTCCTTACAGGGCGCGCAGGCGGTGTAGACGCCGTTTTCGAACACGGTGTAATTGCCGCTGGTGCGGTCCGCGCGGGTCGCGGCCATGCGGGTCGCGTCGGCGGTATCGACACGCAGCGAATTGACGAAACCATCGCGATAGTCGTCGCTCAGATCCAGGACGTTGGCGTAGGTGATCTTGCCCTCCGCATCGGTCATACGGATGTTGCCTTCGGCATGCAGCCGCTTGGTCTTCTGATCGTAGATGACCTTGTCCGCCTCGACGCTGGTTCCGTTGTAGAACATCTGCACGTTGCCGACCGCCGACACCCGCGAATTGTTGTAGTCGTAATCGACCTCGACCGCCTGGACCAGCATCTGCCCGTCATTGGCGGGCCGCGCTGTCACGGGGGGCTTGGGAGGCCTCGGATTGTAGGTAAAGCCTTGCGCCGAAGCGGGAAGCGCCGTCGCCAGTCCCAGCGCGCCGGCGAGCAGGAAGCCGCAGAGAACGGCGACAACCGGTCCGCTGACGGCGGTCAAGCGAGCACGATAGCGGCGCACAGCGGCGCGCCGCCGGGACGCAAGCGACCTAACTTGGCGGGCGGCGACACCGGCCACTACCCGTCCTCCTGGTACAACAAGGCCAAAAAGCCGGTGAGGCCGCCCACACAAACGGGCAGCCACGCCGAAGCGATCGGATGCATCAACTCAGCCTTGCTCAAATCCTCAGTTACTTTCGACAAAACGTAGAGCAGAAAGCCTGCTCCCACGCCACTCAAAACCATCTTTTGCACGCCGCCGAATCGGAAGAACCGCAAACTGACGGCCGCGGCTAGCATGACCATCGCAGCCAGTAAAAACGGCTGTGCGAGCAGCTTGTGGTATTGCAATCGGTAACCGGCGGTCGCGAATCCCGAACTTTCAGACGACCGGATGTAGCCCGGTAGTTGCCAAAATGACACAGTTTCGGGGGTGGAGAAGCTGTTCCGGACCTGAGCCGGCGTCAGGCTGGTTCCCAGCAAGAAACTGTCCTGGTCAACCGGTGGTCCGTCGAGGGTATAGCGCCGGGCGGACTTGAACAGCCAATGTCCTTCTTCAAGGATGGCCTCCTGGGCTTCGATCCGCTCCTTGAACTGGTAGTCGTTGTCGAATCGGAACACGGTTAGCCCGGTCAGCCGAACGCCCTGCTGCTCGCTGCGGGCGGCGTTGATGATGGCCTGGCCGTCATTGTTGACCTGATTGATCCAGAAACCAGACGCATCCTGTACGCCGCCGCCGGGCGCGGATCCGAACAACTCCGCCTCCATCCGTTTGGAGATTTCGCGCAGATTTGCCGACATCGGATTGTATGCCGTCGTGGCCAGGACCCCGAGCACGATCGCGCTCGCCAGCGCCGGCGCGATGAACTGCCACGCGGAAACGCCGGCGGCGCGCGCGACCACCAGTTCCAGTCGCCGCGAAAGCGCCAGATAGCAGGTCATCGCACCGATCAGGATGCAGAAAGGCATCATCTTTTCGAGCAGTTGGGGCACGCGGAACAGCGAGGTTTCCGCGACCGTGATGGCCGAAGCATCAACCAGCCCCGACGTCTTCCTGACCATTTCGATGTAATCGACCAGCACCAGAAGCACGAAGATGCTGGCAAACACGCCGAGTGCCGAAACCACAAAACGGCCGGCAAAATAGCGCCCAAGTGTGTTGGTGATCATGCTCATGCGGTGGCGTGCCGCCCGAACAGCCGCAGCAGTTGCGCGTTCGATCTGTTGATGGCTTCCATCAACGCAGCCGGCGGCTCTATGACGATACCCCCGATGATGATCCAAAGGCTAGCGCCGATCGCTGCGGCCAGCATCAGATACTGGACGACCGGAGCGAGTGGTGTCTTCACCGCCATGACCGAGCAGGCGAATCCCGCCATGCGCAGCCCGAATACGGCGAGAATTGAACCGCCGATCGAGAAATTTCGGCTTTGGCGCGTCGTGCGCGGTGCGCCGAGAAAGGCAAAGGTGAGGGCCGCAAATGCGAACGGATAGATCGGCGCCATGAATCGGTCGTGCAACTCGGCGCGAAATTGTCCGGACAATTGTTCGTAGACCGGATCGTCCGGCGCCGGCGAGAGCAGCTCCCAAAGATAGCGTTCGCGAATGCCCAGCGCGACGTCGTGGCCCTGATTCGAGAATTTCGACATGTCGAAACCATAGCGGCCAAATGCGACGAGCGCCGGATCACGCTTGCCGGCCTCGAAACGTTCGAGATTGCCGTCCTCAAGGATCAGAAACGAGCCACCTTCGTTCTTCACGACCGTTCCATGGTCGGCGACGATGCTGACGCGTTCCTTCGGATCGCGGCGATCATCGATGAAGATGCCGACCAGCAGGCCGCCAGGTTGCCGCTCCCGAATTCGGATGGTCAGGTTCTGGTCGAGCTGGGCGAAGCGGCCGGGCTGCAGAATGTTGGCCAGTACATCCGCGGTGATTTCGGCGTCCCATTGCTTGAGCCGGCGCATGCCATCGGGGGCGAGATAGGAGGCGATAAACGCCACCATGACCGCCACCACCACGGTGGCGTAGATAAATGGGCGAAACAGCCGCAGCGGCGAAAAGCCGGCCGCGTTCATTACGATGATCTCCGAATCGGTCGCGAGCTTGTTCAGCGTGTGGGAGATCGCGATCATCAAGGCGATCGGGGAGATGATCAGGACCAGCGCCGGAATCACCAGGCTGGTAACGCCAAGGAAGGTCAGGATGGTTTGACCCTGGCTGGTCATCAGGTCGATGCCGCGCAACGCCTGCGTAATCCAGATCACGCCTGTCAGGCTGACCAGAACCAGCGCAAACGACGCAAGCGTCGTGCGAAAGATATACTTGTCGATCGACCCCATCGCTACCGCACGATCCCCACCTTGCGCGCTGGAATAGCGGCTCACGACCAATCCCGAAATCGGGATCCCCTTTGGTCGGGCCGCCGTGGTTCCGGCTGGCTTAGTCTCTCACTACCATCCCTTTGATCCGTCAACAAAATGGCTGGGCCATGGCACCCTTGCGATATGGTTAATAATTCGCCTTATGTGGCCGTCCGGCACCATTATAACCTTGACAAAGCAGATCATGGCAGGTAGCTTACGGTCATTGGAGCAAAGCCATGACCAAGTACATGATCCCGCATACGATTGAAGCTCATTCCGCCGCTGTTGTTAGCTTGCGCGGCGAAGTTGCGCAGCTTGCCTTTTTTGAGGGCGGTCAAGACGTGCATTACGTGCTGCTTTCCCGGTCCGTTCTGGCGGACCTGGGACGTGACATCGTTGAAGAATTGAAAGCAAAACAGCCACCTTTTCGGCATCAGTAAACTGGCTGTTTTCCCATTTTCCAGAACAGATAATGCAAGAGCATTCCGCCATGACCGACCTTCTCAAAAACCCGATCTTCCTAGACGAAACCAAGGCCCGCGACTGGCTTGAATCCCGCGTCTGGGCCAACGGCCGGGTTTGCCCGCATTGCGGCAATGCCGATCAGGACAAGATCACGAAACTTGAGGGCAAAGCCCACCGCGCTGGCGTGTACCAGTGCAACGAATCGGCTTGCCGTGAACAGTTCACCGTCACGGTCGGGACCGTGTTCGAGCGCTCTAAAATCCCGCTAACCAAGTGGCTTGCCGCACTTTTCCTGATGACCGCATCCAAGAAAGGCATTAGCGCCCATCAGGTCCATCGCATGTTGGACATCAGCTACAAATCTACGTGGTTTCTAATGCATCGCTTGCGTGAGGCGATGCGCACTGGGGGCTTGCTTCCCCCGATGGGCGAGGGCGGCGGCATAGTAGAAATTGACGAAACCTACGTTGGTCGCGTCAAGGGCGTTAAGGTCAAGATGGGCGGTTCGCGTCACAAGAATGCGGTTCTTTCGCTTCTTGACCGCAACAGCGGCCAAGTGCGCAGCTTCCATATCGCCACCGCAACCTCAGGTGAGATCGCGCCGATTGTCCGCGCCAATCTCTCCAAGGAAGCAAACCTGATGACCGACCAAGCCTCTTGGTACAAGAAATTCGGTAGCGAGTTTGCCAAGCACGAAACAGTTGACCATCGCGCGGAAGAATACGTGCGCCGCGAAGGCGACCGCGTGATTACGACAAATACGATTGAAAGCTATTATTCAGTTTTCAAGCGCGGCATGAAGGGTACTTACCAACATTGCAGCGAGAAGCATCTGCACCGCTATCTCGCGGAATTTGACTTCCGTTACAACAACCGTATTGCATTGGGCGTCAACGATACCGACCGCGCTAACGAATTGGCTAAGGGCATCATTAGAAAGCGTTTGACCTATCGACGGCCTAACCAAAAAGACGTTCAAGCTTAAGGCGCTGCGCTTCCTGCGTTGGCGCGCAAAGGTAAAACGCTAATGGCGATACAAGATGAGCTTCGGCAGATTGCGCGCGATGTTGCGCAAAATGCGCAGGGAGCCGCATCGAACCTCCAACGAGAACTTCTCGATTTGGAGGAAAAGAAGCGAGAGATAGAGGCGAAGCTTGATGTTGCGAAGCTCGCGAGAAATCGCCTTGCGAGCTTTCAGCTTGAGATCGGGGGACATCTCCAATGTCCGCGCTGCTGGATCGAAGGTGGTCGCAAGTCGAAAATCAGGTCTGTCGGGGGAGGCGCCGGCAGTACTGATTTGTTTAGATGCGAGACCGACAAACATGATTTCTCCGCTAGGGCGGCACACTGAAATCAGCCCCGCTTATTCTATGGTTTACTTTGACGCTTCGGCGGTAACGGCGCTTTTCCACTCTTGTGCGGCTTTGGCTTTTCCGTAGCCTTCACGCGATGCTGCGGAGGGCTTTTAGCCACTACGTCAATGGCGCGCTCAAACGTCTCCCAGGGATTGGGGAGCAGTTCGATTTCGTTCGAAGGTTTTTTACCCATGGCCAGACAACCACTCTCGCGCGTTATTCCCGACTTAAAATGGACCAATCTTGAGATGGGCCAATCAAGTCACGGGAAGCGCCCAAAACTAGAAGCGCTTATTTCCAAATGTATCATGTCTTGGCCCTACATAGAGGCCGAGATGACATTAACACTTGGCGCGCTTCTTGGGGTTAATAACGACGTTGCTTTTGCACTTTTCAATTCGCTACGCAGATCAAGTGGCCAGCGCGATGCGATCGCAGAAGCGGCTAGAGCCTCATCGCTAGAGACAGAAGAACTGGAACTTATCGACGCCCTACTAAATGTTCACAAATCCATAGAGGCCGAACGTACCGCCCTTGCTCACGGCCATTTCGGAATCATCGAAGAATTGCCCGATAGCGTGATATGGCAGGGCGCCAACGACTATATTCATTTCCAAGCAAGCATGGTGCTAGGGCCATCTGCTGCGGTTTATAATGAGGAAAAGCATCAAAGACTTATCAAGACGCTTTTCGTCTACCGCGACATCGACTTAGGCCAAATAGTTTCTGATTTCGCGTGGTTGGGCCAGTACTGGCGTGATTTCGTTGTTTATTACGGCGAGCGAACTAAGCCCGAAAAACGCGCTGAATTGTACCGCCTACTATGTGGTCGATCGCATATTTCCCAAGAGTTGGAGAAACTCCGTCAAAAAAATAGTCGCTAATCTCAGCGGCCATAGCTTCGGCCAAGGCTACACGACTAATTGTCAATAATCCGGGCGCGCCAACATCGTCGCCAGAATCAACGGGTTTCGATGTGGCTGAAACCATGGGGTTATTCGCTATGCTTTGTCAAGGTTATAATGCTCCCGTCCGGCCACGGGGATGCTTGGCAGCGCGACGGCGGACGGGCCATAGTGCGCCGAGCTCGCTCTTGACGGATGTCTATCGCAGCCGAGAAGAGAACATTCGCAGCCGCCCGGCGGGTCCCCGACCCAGCGATAGCCCTGATTTTGGAGGATTTTCCTATGACCGACGCCGTCAAGGTCGGCTTCGTCCCGTTTTCCGCAGCCCCGCGCCGAATCCTCGTGGTTTTTTGTGACGATGCGATGCAATTCGGTGCGGCGACCCGCAAGATGCTGGGCGCCGCGGTCGGTTTGGTCGGGCGGGCTGCCGAAACCAACCGATTCAAGGGAAAAAGCGGGGCAGCGCTCGATATTCTCGCGCCGGAGGGTCTTAAGACCAAACGCCTGATCGTGATAGGCGTCGGCAAGCTTGCGGGGCTCAAGGACAACGATTTTCTCGGTCTTGGCGGCACGGCGGCCGGCAAGCTGCGGGCCGGGAACGACGCCGTGACGATCGTTGCGGACTTGCCCACGGGCCCGATGAAGCCCGACCAGGCAGCCGCGGTCGCATCGGGCCTGCGGCTGCGCACCTACAAATTCGACCGCTACAAGACCAAGAAAAAGGAGGGCGAGGAGGAGGCCGCCTTGCGCGCCGATGTTTCGGTCGCTGTTGGCGACGTGGCTGCCGCGCGAAAGGCGTTCGCTCCAGCCAGCCACATTGTTG
>CAWHIO010000023.1:0-4690 GCA_963829315.1 uncultured Alphaproteobacteria bacterium
AAATGGATTGTTCCTGGTATCTGGCATGCCTATGTTCTGGACAACGCACTTCACTGGAACAAAGGGGACAACACCATGTCCAAGACTGCTTCTCTCGGCTTCGCGCCTTCCGCCACCTTTTTCGGCCGCTTGCTGTCGGCCATCGACGGCCTGCTGATGGCCAACGCCCGCATCGCCATCCGCAATGGCGATCTCCCCTATTTCGGCCTCTGAAAATAAGGCGAAGCCGATCATCTTTGCGGGACAGGCCCGCTAGCACACTCCTCCCAGCCTAGACCCCGGTTTTCCGGGGTCTTTTTTTATTTGCGATGAGCAAAGCGCATGGCAGCGCGGTATATCGACGGTCGCCTGAATAATTGCTTGCGCTCTGGCATATCACATACCAATATGGCGCGCCGGTAGCGCCCGATACCAAAACAAAGCGTGCCTGGGGAGGATTCATGACCGCCACAACACAAACATCCGCCGCGCCAACTGCCGAAGGCAAGTACTTCCGCTGGCTGCAACTTGCGATGGGCATCGTCTGCATGGCGATGATCGCGAACCTGCAATATGGCTGGACGCTGTTCGTCGATCCGATCGACGCCAAATATCATTGGGGCCGGGCCGCGATCCAGCTGGCCTTTACACTCTTCGTGGTGACGGAGACCTGGCTGGTTCCGGTCGAGGCATGGTTCGTCGACAAATACGGCCCGCGCGCCGTCGTCATGTTTGGCGGGATAACGATCGCCATCGCATGGGTGATGAACTCCTATGCGGACTCGCTGGTGCTGCTCTATGCCTCCGCAATCATCGCCGGAATCGGCGCCGGCGCGGTGTACGGAACATGCGTCGGCAACGCGCTGAAATGGTTTCCTGACCGCCGCGGCCTCGCCGCGGGCGCAACCGCCGCCGGATTCGGCGCCGGTGCCGCGATCACCGTGGTGCCGATCGCGAAAATGATCGCCACCAGCGGCTATCAAGACGCATTCTTCACTTTCGGCATCGGACAGGGCGTGATCGTTTTCGTCCTTGCCTTTTTCCTCCGCAAGCCATCGCAGGCCATGCCGCTGAAAAAGAAGCAGCTCAATCTGCCGCAGACCAAGATCGACTACACGCCGCCGCAGGTGCTGCGCAGCCCGATCTTCTGGGTAATGTATCTGGTCTTCGTGATGGTCGCGGCCGGTGGCCTGATGACGGCGGCGCAGATTGCGCCGATCGCCAACGACTTCAACATCGCCAAGGTGCCGGTGAGCCTATTCGGCTTCCAGATGGCCGCGCTGACCTTTGCGATTTCGCTCGACCGGATCTTCGACGGCTTCGGCCGGCCGTTCTTCGGATGGGTCTCCGACAACATCGGGCGAGAACACACGATGTTCATCGCGTTTGGAACGGCCGCCGCCATGCTGCTGACGCTGTCGGTGTATGGGCACAACCCGATTGTCTTCGTGCTGGCGACGGCGGTGTATTTCGGCGTGTTCGGCGAGATCTACAGCCTGTTCCCGGCGACCAGCGGCGACACCTTCGGGGTCAAGTTCGCCACCACCAACAATGGCATGTTGTACACGGCCAAGGGGACCGCGTCGCTGCTTGTGCCGCTGGCGAGCATTGTTGCCGCCAAATACGGCTGGCAAGCCGTCTTTGTCATCGCCGTCGCGCTCAACGCCACTGCGGCGCTGTTGGCCTTGTTCGTGATCAAACCGATGCGGCGCGCCTTCATCCTCGGCGGTGAAGCACCCGCGCAGGCCGCGGCGCGCGACGTGCGGACGGCCTGACGCTGTCGAATCCAGTCGACAAAGAGGCGCGCTCGGGCGCGCCTCTTTTTTGACCTGGGTTATGGTATACAAAATACATGTAGATTTGTGGGCTCCGCGGCCTAAGGTGGGCCGGCGTAAGTTGGACGGAGAAACGTCAACATTGCTGCCACTTTCTGCGGTTGACTTCTCAAAGAAATCAAATTGACAATTGGCATTATGTATACCAAATTTACAACGTGGATTTATCCCTGCGGCTGAACAAAAGGAGCTTGCGATGAAAGTCGGAGACATCCTGCGCAAAAAGACCGCGCGTATTGCAACAATTCGAATGAATGAAACCGTGGCCATTGCGGCCCAATTGATGCGCGCGAGCAATGTCAGCGCGCTTGTGGTCAAGGACGTTGTCCGGACCGAAGGCAATACCGCCGCCGGCATGTTCACCGAGCGCGACGTCGTCCGCGCCATCGCCGAGCACGGCGCGGCCGCCATCAACATGAAGATCTCGCAGCTGATTTCAGTGCAGCAACTGGTTTCCTGCAGCTTCGACCGATTCGCTCGAAGACGTTCGTCATCTCATGAACAGGCACCACATCCGGCATCTGCCGGTCATCGACGACTATAGTCTGTGTGGCGTGATCAGCATCCGCGATATTTCAACCGCGTTCGACGATGAGGCGATGGCTGCGGCGCGAGCCGTTCCCGCCTGACGAGCACTTTTCCTTTCGGCGACGATCACTCTGGCTTTGAAACGCGTTTCCGAGCCGCAGATAACTCGTGCCGACACTCCACCACTGGTCGCCAGGGAAGCTTCATGAAGATCTCCGGGGCGCCCTCCCCGGCGTTTGCTTGATCATGCTGCCCTGACCGGCGGCGCGCAGCGCCCCCCGTGGACATTTGCCGGTCGCGGCGGCATCCTGCCCTCCTGAAAACCAAGACAAATCAGGGCGCGTTTATCACGCGCCTGAGGAAGCGGTTCAGGGGCAGTTGATGATCAAGACACGATTCACCGAGCTCGTCGGCGTCGAACACCCGATCGTCCAGGGCGGGATGCAATGGGTCGGCCGGGCCGAGCTGGTCGCGGCCGTCGCCAATGCCGGCGCGCTCGGCTTCATCACCGCGCTGACCCAGCCGACGCCGGAAGATCTGACAAAGGAAATCGCGCGCTGCCGTGGCCTGACCGACAAGCCGTTCGGCGTCAACCTGACCATTCTCCCCTCGATCAAGCCGCCACCATACGCGGAATATCGCCAGGCGATTATCGAGAGCGGCGTCAGGATCGTCGAGACCGCCGGCAACAAGCCCCAGGAGCACGTCACCGAATTCAAGAAGCATGGCATCGTGGTCGTGCACAAATGCACCAGCGTCCGCCACGCGCTGTCGGCGGAGCGCATGGGGGTCGATGCGATTTCGATCGACGGTTTCGAGTGCGCCGGCCATCCCGGCGAGGACGATACGCCCGGGCTCATCCTCATTCCGGCGGCAGCCGACAAGGTGAAGATTCCGATGATCGCATCCGGCGGCTTCGGCGATGGCCGCGGCCTGGTCGCGGCCCTCGCGCTGGGCGCCGAAGGCATCAACATGGGCACCCGCTTCATGTGCACCAAAGAGAGCCCGATCCATCAACGGATCAAGGAGAAAATCGTCGCCAATGACGAGCGCGAGACCGAGCTGATCTTGCGCACCATGCGCAACACCTCCCGTGTCGCCAAAAACGCGGTCAGCACGAAGGTGGTCGCCATGGAGAAGGAAGGCGCGACCTTCGAGCAGGTTCGCGATCTCGTCGCCGGCGCGCGCGGCAAAATGGTCTATGCGACGGGCGATGCCGACGAAGGCATCTGGTCCGCCGGACAGGTTCAGGGATTGATCCACGACATCCCGAGCTGCGCGGAACTGGTATCCCGCATCATGCGCGAGGCGGAAGCCATCATCCAGGGCCGGCTCGAAGGCATGATATCCGGCAACCGCCGTCAAGCCGCCGAATAAGCGGCTCCACGTCACCACCAGACAGGAATGATCGCATGAAGGCCTATGTCTACGGCGCCAACGGCGCCGCAATCACCGAAGTGCCAAGCCACACCGACAGGCACGCAGGTGTTGGTCCGCGTCCGCGCCTGTGGCCTCAATCGCGCCGACCTCGGCATGACCAAGGGGCACGTCGCATGGCGGTGCCGGCGGCGTCGGCACCGTGTGGGGATGGAATGGGCCGGCGAGATCGCCGAAGTCGGCCCCGAGGCCAAGGGAGTCAAGGTCGGAGACAAGGTGATGGGTTCGGGCAGCGCCGCCTTCGCGGAGTATAGGCTGGCCGATCACGGCCGGCTGTTTCGCACGCCTCCAACATGAATTTCGAGGAGGCCGGCCACCCTGCCCGTCGCGCTCACCACCATGCACAATGCCGTCGTAACCGACGGCGCGATTCCAGGCCGGCCAGACCATCCTGATTCAGGGCGCAGGTCCGGCGTCGGCCTGATGGCGCTGCAGATCGCAAAGCTCAAGGGCGCCAGGCTCGTGATCGGCTCTTCGACCGATGCGATGCGGCGCGGACGGCTGAAGGAGCTCGGCGCCGACCTCGCCGTCGATTCCAGCGATCCCGGCTGGGTCGATCAGGTGCTGAAGGCGAACGGCGGCGAAGGCGTCGACCTGATCGTCGATCAGGTCTCGGGCAAGGTCGCGAGCCAGAATCTCGCGGCCACCAAAATCAAGGGCCGCATCGTCAATGTCGGCAAGCTCGGCGGCACCCATGCCGATTTCGACTTCGACCTCCACGCCGCGCGCCGCATCGACTATATCGGCGTCACCTTCCGCACCCGCACGATCGAGGAGATCCGCGAGATCTTCGACGAGGTCCGCAGGGATATCTGGCCGGCGGTCGAATCGCGCAAGCTGCAGCTGCCGATCGACAGGTGTTTACCTTCGACGATATCGGCAAGGCGTTCGCGCACATGGACGCCAACAAG
>CAWHIO010000024.1:0-37697 GCA_963829315.1 uncultured Alphaproteobacteria bacterium
TCTTCGTCGGCGCCGCTCCCGGCGTCGGCAAGACCTATGAGATGCTGCAGAGCGCGCGCGCCAAACTGAAGTCCGGCACCGATGTCGTGGTCGGCGTGGTGGAGACCCACGGGCGGATCGAAACGCAGGCGTTGCTGGAGGGCCTCGAGGTGCTCCCGCGCAAGCGCATCCTGTACAAGGATCAGACCATCGAGGAGATGGATCTCGATGCGCTGATCGCGCGCCGTCCGCAGATCGCACTGGTCGATGAACTCGCCCATACCAATGCGCCGGGCAGCCGTCATCCGAAGCGCTATCTCGACGTCGAGGAACTGCTCGATCGCGGCATCGACGTCTATACCGCGGTCAATATCCAGCATATCGAGAGCCTCAACGACGTGGTCGCCCAGATCACGCATGTTCGGGTCCGCGAGACCGTGCCGGATTCCGTGTTCGACCGGGCGGACGCGATTGAACTGATCGATCTGACGCCGGACGATCTGATTCAGCGGCTCAAGGAAGGCAAGGTCTACGTCCCCAAACAGGCCGAGCGCGCGCTCGAGCATTATTTCTCGCCGGGAAATCTGACCGCGCTGCGCGAGCTGGCGTTGCGGCGGACCGCCGAGCGCGTCGACGAGCAACTGCTCACCCACATGCAGGCCAATGCCATCGCCGGGCCCTGGGCCGCCGGCGAGCGCATGCTGGTTTGTCTCAGCGAGGATCCGCGGTCGGCGGGGCTTGTGCGCTACACCAAGCGGCTGGCGGACCGGCTGCACGCGCCATGGACCGCCATCAGCATCGAGACGCGGCGCAGCCTGCAATTGACCGATGAGCAGCGCGACCGGCTTGCCGATACGTTGCGGCTGGCCGAAGCGCTGGGCGGCGAGGCGATCACCATTCCCGGCGTCGGACGCCGCATCGCCGACGACCTTATGAGTTTCGCGCAAGCCAACAATGTCACCCAGATCATCATCGGCAAGTCGACGCGCAGCTGGTGGTTCGAGCTGATGCGCGGCTCGGTGGTGCACGACCTGGTGCGGCGTGCCGGCCATATCAGCGTCAACGTCATCGCCGGCGAGGAACTCGCGACCGACCCGGTTCCGAAAAAGACCGTGCGCGCGGCGGAACGGCCCGAACCGCTCGATCCCAGGCCATACCTGATGGCGCTCTTGATCGTGGTAATCGGCCTGGGTGCCGGCGAACTGATCCAGCCGCTGTTCGGCATTGAGAACGTCGATCTGGTGTTTCTCACGGCGGTGGTGGGGGTAGCGGTTCGCTACGGCCTGTGGCCATCGCTATTGGCCAGCGTCGCGGCGTCGTTGTGCTACAATTTCTTCTTTTTGCCGCCGGTTTACACTTTCACGATCACCGACCCGACCAACGTCGCGGCGTTCTTTTTCTTCATGCTGATCGCGCTCTTGGTTTCCAATGTCGCCGCGCGGGTGCGCACACAGGCCGACTCCGCAATCGGCAGGGTGCGGACCACGGAATCGCTCTACGCCTTCAGCCGCAAGCTCGCGGGCACCGCGACGCTGGACGACGTCTTGTGGGCGACCGCCTATCAAATCGCGCTGATGCTGAAGGTGCGGGTGGTGCTGCTGTTGCCGGAGGATGGCGTCCTGACCGTGAAGACGGGCTACCCGCCTGAAGACGAGCTGGACAAGGCCGATCTCGCCGCCGCGAACTGGGCATGGGACAACGATCGCGCGGCCGGGCGCGGCTCCGATACGCTGCCCGGCGCCAGGCGCCTGTTCCTGCCGATGCGAACCGGACGCGGGACGATCGGCGTCATCGGTATCGACGACGACAAGACCGGGCCGCTGCTGACGCCGGACCAGCGCCGATTGCTGGATGCGCTGGTGGATCAGGGCGCGCTGGCGATCGAACGCGTGCTGCTGGTGGAAGACATGGATCGCGTCAAGCGGACTGCGGAATCCGACCGATTGCGCTCGGCGCTGCTGACGTCGATCTCGCACGATCTCAAAACGCCGCTGGCCTCGGTGCTGGGCGCCGCTTCGACGATGCGCGATCTCTCCAGCGGTCTGACCGACGCCGAAAAACGCGATCTGCTCGCCACCGTGATCGACGAGTCGGAGCGGCTCAACCGCTTCATCGCCAATCTTTTGGACATGACCAGGCTGGAATCCGGCGCCGTCAAGCCGAATACCGCACGGCACGATATCGGAGAGATCGTCGGCAGTGCGTTGCGCCGCGCCAGCAAGATTCTCGCGCATCACAACGTCTCGCTCGAGCTCGATGCCGAACTGCCGATGCTGGAGCTCGACGCCGTGCTGTTCGAACAGGCGCTGTTCAATCTGCTGGACAACGCGGCCAAATACGCGCCGGCGGACACCACGATCTTTATCAGGGGTTGGCGGGACAAGGATTGGGTCACCCTGCAGATCATCGACGAAGGCGAGGGCATTCCGCATTCCGAGCTGGAGAGCGTGTTCGACAAGTTCTATCGCGCGCAAAAGGGCGATCATGTCCGCCCCGGCACCGGCCTCGGACTTGCGATTGCCCGCGGTTTTGTCGAGGCGATGCACGGCACGATTTCCGCCGCCAACCGCACCGACCGCAAGGGTGCGGTTTTGACCATCCGCCTGCCGATCCCTGCGGCATCAGAAGCACTGGACACCGCCGCATGACCGCGACGCCGATCAAGGTGCTTGTCATCGACGATGAGCCGCCGATCCGAAAATTGCTGCGGATGGGGTTGAGCACGCAGGGTTACGAAATCCTCGAAGCCAGTAACGGCAAGATCGGTCTCGAACTGCTGGCGCAGGATCCCGCCTTGATCATTCTTGACCTCGGCCTGCCGGACATCCAGGGCCACGAATTGCTGCGCATGATCCGCGGCCGCAACGACAGCGTTCCGATCGTGGTGCTGTCGAGCCGCGGCGATGAGGCGGGAAAGGTAAAGGCGCTCGATCTGGGCGCCGACGATTATCTGACAAAGCCGTTCGGAATGGACGAACTGCTCGCCCGCATGCGCGCGGCGCTGCGGCATCAGTTGCAGGTCCATGGCGAGCGGCCGGTGTTCAAATCCGGCGATCTCACGGTCGATCTGGTGCGCCGCATCGTCAAGGTCGGCGAGCGGGACGTCAAGCTCTCGCCCAAGGAATACGAGTTGCTGCGCGTGCTGGTGCAGCACGCCGGCAAGGTGCTGACCCACAGGTTTCTGCTCAATGAACTCTGGGACGAACTGACCGACGCGCAGTATCTGCGGGTCTATGTGCGGCAACTCAGGCAGAAGATCGAGGTCGATCCGGAACGCCCGCAATTCGTCCTGACCGAAACCGGCATCGGCTATAGGCTGCGCGCGCCGGACTGATGCGCGGCGGCCGGTTTGATGCCATCCCCCGTGCGGAAGGGGACGAGAACCAATCGGAGCCATGAATGATGCGCCTTCTGGAGCGGCCATGATAATTTCCGATCTGCTTTCGCCAACGGACGTCATGATCGACGTTCCGGCCGCGAACAAGCGGCCGTTGCTGCTGGAATTGGCGGCCAAAGCCGCCGCCGGTCTTGGCCTGCCGGTCGAGACGATCGCGTCCTCGCTTCTCAGGCGCGAAGAGCTGGGGTCGACGGGGATCGGCCGCGGGGTCGCCATTCCGCATGCCCGGCTGCCGGACCTGCAACGGCCTTTCGGGCTATTGGCAAAACTGAAACAGCCGGTCGAATTCGACGCCATCGACGGGAAACCGGTGGATATCGTGTTCGCTCTGCTGTTGCCTGCGGCGGTCGAGAATGAAGCGCTCGCCGCGCTCGCGCTGGTGGCCCGGACCTTGAGATCGCCGGAGAAACTCGCCCGCTTGCGGGCTGCGAAGGATACGTCCGAATTGTTGGCGGCGGTGGCCTGACCACAGGCCGTCGTGATTGCACGAATGCCGTCGAACAGCATTTTTCAAAACAGGCGGCACGGCGTATGGATCCCGGATCAAGGCCGGGACGACGCCGATGGCCAGCAACCGGCGCCGCGGGATCTCGGATGTGTGGCGTCCGGCAAATCCGACAGCGGGAACCATCGCCGCCTGCGACGATTATTTTGCTGCAACCGGAGAACAATCATGGCACGAAAATATTCGAAGAAGGCATCCACCAAGGTCGAACGCGCGATGAAGGAACGCAACGCCGGCACCTTGAAGAGCGGCCGCTCGGGGCAGAAGGTCACAAGCCGCAAGCAGGCGATCGCGATCGGCCTTTCGGAGGCGAGGGCGGCGGGAGCCAAAGTCCCGAAGAAGACCTCGAAGCGAGGCAAGACAGCCAGCAAGACCACCAGGAAACGGACGGCGAAGCGGTAGACAATACGTCCGCTTCGCCATGGCCGCGTTTGACCAGCCTTGGCCGGCCATCCGTCTTGGGCCGGCAACAACGGGGCATCGATGCCCGAGATCTCCCGTGTCGTGCGAGCGGGGGGCCTAACTCGCCTTGCGACGCCGTCCTGCCGATCGCTGCGGCCGCTTGGCCGTACGTCGCGGTGCCGGGCGCCGGGCATGGGCGGCACTCGGGCGCTTCGGCGAGGCCCGGCTTTTCAAACTCTGCTGAAGCGCATCCATCAGGCTGATGACGTTGCCGGGCTTTTGCTCCGCGGGAGCCGGCTTGACCGGTTTGCCGGCGGCCTTGCGCCTGACCAGCGTCTTCAGCGCGTTCTCGTATTCGTCCTTGAATTTTGTGGGATCGAAATGGGCAGCCTTGGTCTTGAGAATGTGGCCGGCGAGTTCGACCATGTCCTTCGATATCTTCGGATTGCGGATGTCGGCAAAATAGGCGTCCTCGTCGCGCAATTCGTAGGGGTAGCGCAACGTGGTGCCGAGCAGACCCTTGCCGAGCGGCTCGATCGCGATGACGTGCTCGCGATTGGTCAGTACGATCCTGGCCAGCGCCACCCGGTCCTGGTCCTTCATGGCGTCGCGGATCACCGCGAAAGCGTCGATGCCGGCCTTGCCGTCGGGCACGATATAATAAGGGTGGTTGAAATAGCGCTTGTCGATTTCAGCGCTGGGCACGAAACTGTCGATATCGATGACATGGTTGCTTTCGATCTGGACCGCTTCCAGTTCCTGCTTTTCGATCTCGACATACTCGCCCTTTTTCAACTCGTAGCCGCGGGCCTTCTGATCGTCTTCGACGAGATCGCCGGTCTCGGCGTCGACCATCTGCTGCTTCAGCCGGTTGCCGGTCTCCCTGTTGATCATGTGGAAACGGGTCTTGTCGGCGGAGGTCGAAGCCGGATAGAGCGCCACCGGGCAGGATACCAGGGAAAGCTTCAACGACCCTTTCCAATAGGCGCGCGTCGCCATTACAATCTCCTCGCCTTGTTTGCGTCGGGGAATCTTCGGAACTTCAACGGCCGTCGCAGGTTTCGGTTCCGGATGCCTGTTGTCTCGCGGCGGCGCCGTTTCTCATTTGTGTGGGTTTTATCGTGTCCTTGAGAGACCTCTCCACCTACCGCAAGAAGCGGGATTTCGAAAAGACCGCGGAGCCGAGCGGCGACAGGCCGGTGAAGCCTGCGAAGCAGCGCCGGTTCGTGATCCAGAAGCATGATGCGTCGCACCTGCATTACGATCTCCGGCTCGAGTTCGGCGGCGTCTTCAAATCCTGGGCGGTCACCAGGGGGCCCTCGCTCGATCCGCACGACAAACGGCTGGCGGTGGAAGTGGAGGACCATCCGCTCGACTACGGCGATTTCGAAGGCACCATTCCGAAGGGCCAGTATGGCGGCGGCACCGTGCAGCTCTGGGACCGCGGCTATTGGGAATCCGACGATCCCGAGAAGGGATTCAAGAAGGGCGACCTGAAATTCACCCTGCATGGCGACAAGCTGCACGGCAGCTGGGTGCTGGTGCGCATGCGCCACGACCGCAATGGGGGCAAGCGCACCAATTGGCTGCTGATCAAGCATCGCGACGAATATGCCAGGGAAGGCAAGGCCAACGATATCCTGGACGCCGATCGCTCCGTTGCCTCCGGGCGCACCATGGATCAGATCGCCGCCGGCAAAGGCAAGGCGCCGAAGCCGTTCATGACGGCGAAGTCCAAACGCGCCGCCGCCGATGCGGTGTGGCACTCGAACCGCAGCGATGTCGTCACACGGCCCGCCGCGCCCGCGAGCGCGCAAAAGGGCAGGAAAGTCGCGGCGATGCCGGATTTCGTCGCGCCCCAGCTCTGCACCTTGCTCGACCATCCGCCGAGTGGGGAGGGCTGGTGCCACGAGATCAAGTTCGACGGCTACCGCGTGCAATTGCGGGTCGAGGGCGGCGAAGCCCGCCTCAAGACCCGCAAGGGCCTGGACTGGACCGACAAGTTCGCGGCAATCGCGAAAGCGGCGAGCGCGCTGCCCGACGTGCTCATCGATGGCGAGATCGTTGCGCTCGACCAACGTGGCGCGCCGGATTTTTCCACGCTGCAGGCGGCGATATCCGACGCCAAGACCGACAAGCTGGCGTTCTTTGCATTCGACCTGCTGTTCGCCGAGGGAATCGATCTTCGCGCGCTGCCGCTTTCTGAGCGCAAGGCGCAATTGAAGGCATTGCTGGAAGGGCGGCCCAAGGGCAAAGCCGGATTGATCCGCTATGTCGAGCATTTCGAAGCCGACGGCGAGACGATGATGGAATCGGCGCGCCAGCTGTCGCTGGAAGGCATCGTCTCCAAGAGGCTCAATGCACCCTACCGTTCCGGCCGCTCCGAGAACTGGACCAAGGCCAAATGCCGCGCCGGGCACGAGGTGGTGCTGGGTGGCTGGAAGACCACCAACGGCAAGTTCCGCTCGCTGATGGCCGGCGTCTATCGCGGCGATCATCTGGCCTTTGTCGGGATGGTCGGCACCGGCTTCGGGCAGGATACGGTCAGGCGCATCATGCCGGCGCTGAAGGCCAAGGCTTCGGATCAGAGCCCGTTCGGCGGCAAGGACGCGCCGCGCAAAACTCGCGACGTGCACTGGCTGAAGCCGGATCTCGTCGCTGAAATCGAATTCGCGGGCTTTACCGACGGCGGCAATATACGGCAGGCTGCGTTCAAGGGGTTGCGGCAGGACAAGCCGGCCGACGAGGTGAAGGCGGAGACGCCGACCATGCGCAAAATTGCCCAACCCGCCGCGATGGCTGGGACCAATCTGAGCAAAGTGCACGCCAGGTCTTCGGCGAACAAATCCGCCGAGGTGATGGGCGTCGTCATCTCAAAGCCCGACAAGGAGCTGTGGCCCGACGGCGGCGACGGCAAGGGCGTGACCAAACTCGATCTCGCCCGCTATTTCGAGGCGGTCGGCGGCTGGATGATCGGTCATCTGAAGGGCCGGCCTTGTTCGGTCGTGCGCGCGCCCGACGGCATCGGCGGCCAGACATTCTTCCAGCGCCACGCCATGCCCGGCACATCGGACCTGCTCGAACTGGTCAAGGTCTCCGGTGACCGCAAGCCCTATCTGCAGATCGACCGGGTCGAGGGGCTGGCGGCGGTGGCGCAGTCGGGCGGTCTTGAACTGCATCCCTGGAATTGCGCACCGGATGCGCCCGATATACCGGGCCGGCTGGTGTTCGATCTCGATCCCGCTCCCGACGTCGCCTTTGCCGAGGTGATCGAGGCCGTCAAGGATATGCGGCTGCATCTCACCGATCTCGGTATGGAGAGCTTCTGCAAGACCACCGGCGGCAAGGGGCTGCACGTCGTCGTGCCGCTGGCGTATGGCGCAAGAGACAAGGTGAGCTGGAAAGAAGCCAAGGCATTTGCGCAAGGAGTCTGCCAGTGGATGGCCAGTGAAAATCCCGAACAATATCTGCTCAACATGTCGAAGAAGCTGCGCAAGGGAAAGATATTCCTGGATTATCTCCGCAACGATCGCATGGCGACCGCGGTCGCGGTGCTGTCGCCCCGGGCGCGCGACGGCGCGACGGTTTCGATGCCGCTGACCTGGGCGCAGGCGCGCGGCGATCTCGACCCGAAACGCTTTACCATCCGTACCGTGCCGGCGCTGCTCGCCAGGACCAGGGCGTGGCAAGGCTATGATGACGCGGCATCGTCGATAAAGGGAGCGATGAAAAAGTTGGTGGGGAAATTATGATTTTTGCGCCGCGCTGTCGTAATTCCCAACTCGACAGAAGCAAGCGAACCCGGAGCCATGATCACGGGTCGTGAGTATGGATTCCGGGTCCGCGCCAATTTGATGCCTGCGGCTCAGATCCTTCCGAGCAACAGCAGGATCAGCAAGATCACGATGACGAGTCCAAGGCCGCCGCCGCCATAATATCCGGTGCCGTAAAACGGTCCGCCGCCGATGCCGCTAAAGCCGCCCAGCAATGCGATAACAAGAATAATGAGAATGATCGTTCCGAGTGACATACAGCTCTCCTCCAGCCCGGCAGCCGGCACCAGTTGCTCTGCCTTCAGCCGGGGAAACACATCGGAACTCGGAAAGTTCCCGTGTTCCGGATTGACATCCCGTGCCCTGTTTTTTCGAAAATGCGGAACTAAATGCACTGACGTGGAAGGAGTTATCCCAGCATGTCCGCACCTCTCGTCGTTTCGATTCCGCACAGCCTTGGCCGCGAAGAGGCAACCCGCCGTCTCAAGGCAGGGCTGTCCCGCGCTGCCGCCAGCATTCCGGTGCTGAGGGTCGATGAGGAACGATGGGAAAAAAGCCGGATGATTTTCCGAGTTCGTGCGCTCGGGCAGGCGGCATCGGGCCACCTCGATGTGGCGGACGACCATGTCCGGCTGGAAGTGACGTTGCCCTGGCTGTTGCAGCGATTTGCGCAAGCAGCCCAGGTCGCGATCAGAAACCGGGGTCATCTGCTGCTGGGCAAACCAAGCTGACGCGATATCCCGCGTCGCAGCATAAAAGCCGGTGAAGAAGAAAAGAGAGGCCGCAATGCCCGCGTCAGTCTGTCGTTAACCAAATCGGGCGAGCATTGACGTCTGCGCGGAGGAAGGGAACCGGCATCGAGTCGGCACGACATCCGCCAGGCCGCTCGGCAGTCGATCCCGGGCGGCCTTTCATTTTCCGGGCGTGGCTTGGCCAAACGAGACTGGACAATCGCGATCAGGCCAATTGCTTGCGTTGCCGCGCCCGCCCTGCGGCGCCGGCATATCTCGCCTTCAGCACCGCGACAGGAAGCTGCTGGAACAGCGCGGCGAGAGGCACTTCCGCAGCCCCGACTGTGCCGCCGATGCCTTCCACGGAATAGCCCTCGGTATGAAGCGTGCCGTGGAAAATCTCCGCGCGGGGCCAGACCCGGCCGCCATCCGAAAGCGGGCCGAATTTTCTGGCCACGGCGGATATCACGGCGTGACGGCCGTGGCGGCGTGCAAAGGCGATCACATGATCGCGGTGCGGTCCGCTGATCTCGAGCGGCTCGTAGTCGCCAAGCGCGAACATTTCGGCATGCTCGGTCCGCAGTTTCAGCAAGTGCCGGGTCCAGGCCAGCTTGATATGGCCGTCCGGCCAGTGCTGAGCGAGGGCTTGCCAGTCGGGCCTCTCGGTCGAAGCCAGCACGGAGGCGCGTTCGGCAAAATCCACCGGCCGCCGGTTATCGGGATCGACCAACGACAACTCCCAGAATTCGGTGCCCTGATAGAAGTCGGGTATGCCGGGCATCGTGGCCTTCAGGGTGATCTGACTGAGCGAATTCAGCGCTCCCAGCAACGCTACTCGCTGCGCCAGATTTTCCAAAGACCCGAGGAATTCAGCGGCAACCGACCGATCCAGGATTTGCGCGATGAAAGTTTGTACGCCCGCCTCGTAAGCCTCGTTGGGGTTGAGCCAGCTGGTTTCCTGCTTGGCCTCGCGCGCGGCCTTCACCGCATAGGCCTGCATCCGCTCCACCAGCGCCTCCTTGCGCGGGCCCAATGGCCAAGCGCCGAGCAGCGCCTGATACAGCATATACTCGAATGTCGCGGAGGGCGCGCGCATCGTGCCCTCGGTGACGAGGTGCGGCGCGTTGAGCAGCTTCCAGCGGGCAACCGTGCTGGTCCATTCGCCCGGCAGCTCGGTCAGCGTCATCAGCCGGGCGCGGGCGTCTTCGCCGCGCTTGGTATCGTGCGTCGCGGTTGCCGTCATGCCATGCGGCCAATCCCGGGCGCGAATCTTCATGATCCGGTGAAAGGCTTCGATCGAAAGCGCCGACGCCGATGGCTCGCCGCCGACCTCGTTGAGCGCAAGCAGGCGGTGGACGCGATAGAACGCCGTGTCCTCCAGCGATTTTGCCATCAGAGGGCCGGTAAACTGCTGCACCTTCAGGGCAAAGCGGCGCACGCGCGGCGTGCTGTGTGGCGCGCGGCCCGGCATGATCAGATCCATGGTCAGGGCATCGCGCAGAAAATCGAACAGGCCGTCGTCGGCGGCGAACCAGTCGGCGCGCGACTTCTCGATCGTTTCCGAAATCAATGCACGGTCATCGCCCGATGCGCCGCGTGGCGTGAGATAGGTTCGATAGATTGGAAAATGCAGCACATAAAGTTCCAGCGCCTGCCGCAGGCTGTCGGCGGAGAAATCGCGCGTGGAGTAGTGACCCGCGGCGATCCGCGCGAGCAGCCGGGCGAGAACCGTGAACTCGCTGGTCAGCAACGTCTCGAGAACCCGGCGTTTGGCGTCCTTCAGGACAGGCCCCAGCCCCGGGGCCATGTTGCTGATCTGCCGCCAGGTCTCGTCGAGCGGGTCGAGGCCCGCGCCGTCGATCAGCACCCGCGTGATGGTATTGAGCGCCTCGTAACCCGTGGTGCCCTGGACTCCCGCGAAGGGACGCAAGGTTTCGTGCTCACCGAGGATCTTCTCCACCACGACATAGAACGTCCCGGCGGTCTTGCCCTGCGCCGCCCGGACCAGCCGGTGCAGCCGCTGAAAATACTGGGCGGGATCGCTCAGGCCGTCGATGTGGTCGAGCCGCAGGCCCTGAAGCTTTCCCTCCGCGATCAGTTTTCTGACCAGGCGGTGAGCGGCGTTGAAGGTGCCAACGTCTTCCACCCGCAAGCCGGCGAGCGAATTGACGTCGAAAAACCGACGATAGTTGATGTCGCTGGAAGCGAGCCGCCAGTGACCGAGCTTGTAATGCTGGCGTTCGAGAAGATGATGCAGCACAAGGGTCTGCGCCGGGCGATCCGGCCCGGCCCGATAGGCGGCGAGCCCGCGGGCTATCAATTCGGCGCTTCCGGCGATGTCCTTCAAAGCCGCCTTGAAGGCGGGCGCTTCCTTTCGATTGGGATGGCGCAATCCCTTGTAGCGCGAGGCGAGGTCGAGAATGTGTTTTCCGGCCGTGCTCGTGTCCGCGGCCGCTTCCTTGACGGTCGTGTGCAGGATCTCGCCGTACCGTTCGGGCGCGATCGGCAGGCGGTGCTCGAAATACCAGGCCGACAAGCTGCCTTCGCTTGCGTCGTAACGCAGTTCAATCTCGCCTTTTTCAAGTGCCTGGCCATAGGAGGAACCGAGTATCGGCAACAGTACGCCGCCGCGCGCCCGGTAGGGCAACAGATCCCAGTCAATGTCAAAGGACACCGCATGCGGCGAGGCCTCGCCCCATTCCAGCACGTCGAGCCACCATGGATTGTCGGCGAAATGCACGCCGACGTGATTGGGGACGAAGTCAAGAATGAGACCGAGGCCATGCTGCCGCAGGGCTTCGCTCAGCCGCTCGAAGCCGGCGTCGCCGCCGAGCTCCGGGTTGATGACGGTGTGGTTGACGACGTCGTAGCCGTGGCTCGAGCCCTTGCGCGCCTCCGTGAAGGGCGACGCATAGAGATGCGTGATGCCGAGTGCTTTCAGATAGGGTACGATGGCCGCGGCGGCATCGAAATCGAAATCCGCGGTGAGCTGCAGGCGATAGGTGGCGACCGGAACGACGGCACGCATCAGCGCGTCTCCACCCGCCAGAACACCGACCAGGGCGTCATGACCTCACCGGGCGTGCGCCCCCAGATCGTGATGCCCCCTGTTTTACCGGGCTGGCCCGTGATCTCGCGGTTCGACAGGTTAGCGGTTAGCTCAAGCCTTGCGCCATCGCCCAGGCGCCAACTCGCCGTCAGCATGCCGTTATCAGCCGCGTGCGCCTCGCCAAAGGCGGCATTCGCAAGCCGCGGAACGATCTCCTGCCGGCGTAGCGCGAGAAGTTCCCGCACCAGTGCGAGCCGTTGGCGTTGCGCCGGCTGGTTGCGTGATTGCCAATCCAGCACCGCGGATTGAAAGGTCGACTTCTCCAGCGGGTCAGGAACCTCATCGCCAAATTCCGCATAGGCCCAGGCGTATTCCCTGCGCCGCCCCTTGCGGACGGCCTCGGCGAGATCGCCCTTGAAATCGCAAAAGAACGGAAACGGTGCTTTCGAACCCCACTCTTCGCCCATGAACAGCATCGGGATATTGGGGGCGAGCAAGGTAATCGTCAGTGCCGCCTCGATCGCCTCAGGACTCGCATGGCTCTCAAGCCGGTCGCCGAGAGCGCGGTTTCCGATCTGGTCGTGGTTCTGCAGAAAGTTGACGAAGGCGGTGGGCGCCAGCCTGCCGCTCGGTTCGCCGCGCGATTGGCCGCCGCGATGCGCGGAGGCCTCGCCCTGATAGACAAAGCCGGAGCCCAATGCGCGGGCGACGTCGCGCAGCGGCGAGCGCCGATAGTCGCTGTAGTAGCCTTGCGTCTCGCCGGTCAGCGCGACGTGCCAGGCGTGATGATAATCATCGTTCCACTGCGCGCGGTATTTGCCGCGCGGCGGGTCTTGAACAGGATCCAGAACGCTGGCGCGATTGTCGTCGTTTTCAAGCACCAGATGGATATGGCGCCCGGACTCCGCGGCGAGGGTCCCTGCGGCGACGCTGAGATCGTGCAGCATGGAGATTTCACCGAGTTCGGCGATGCTGTGCACGGCATCGAGCCGCAGCCCGTCGAAGCGGAATTCGCGCAGCCAGTACAGCGCATTCTCGATGGCGAAGGCGCGCACCTGCGGGATACGGTAGTCGATCGCGTTGCCCCAGGGGGTCTGCGCTTCCGTGAAGAAGCTGGGGGCATAGCGAGCGAGGTAGTTACCCTCGGGGCCGAAATGATTGTAGACCACGTCGAGAAACACCATCAGCCCGCGCAGATGGGCTTCGTCGATCAGGGCTTTGAGATCCTCAGGCCGTCCATAGGCGCTGTCGGGCGCGTACCACAGCACGCCGTCATAGCCCCAATTGCGTGAGCCGGCGAAATCCGCGAGCGGCAGCAGCTCCAGCGCGGTGATGCCGGCCGCTGCCAGATGATCGAGCTTGTCGATCATGGCGCGGTATGTGCCTTCCGGCGTGAAGGTGCCGACATGGGCCTCTAGCAGGACGGTTTCGTGCCAAGGTCGGCCGCGCCAGTCCGAGGCGCGCCACCGGAAGCTCGAATGGTCGATCACCTCGCTCGGACCGAAGACGTCGTCAGGCTGGAACGCCGAAGCCGGATCGGGTACGTCGATCTCGTCGTCGATCCGGAATTTGTAGCAGGCGCCGGCCTTTATGCCGGATATGTCGGCGGCGAACCAGCCGTCCCCGTCGCGTCTCAGCAGATGAGGCCTATCCAGCAGCAGATCGACGCGCTTGGCCGCCGGCGCCCATAAGCGAAATGATGCGCCATCTGCCGTGAGCCTTGCACCGAATTGCCGCTCATTCATGTCGAACCCGAAAAGGCAAGCACCGAACGTGGGGGCGCTTTGGCCTCGCTTCCCGATGCGAAATCCGCGGCCGTTTGTCTAACGTCGGCGGTGTTCAATAGTTGCTGCCAGCTCTTGTATTCCGGCATCTTCGGCAATGTGAACGTTATCTCCTCGGGCGCCGCGTTGAGAACGATGAACAGCGGGGGCTGTCCATGCTCGATCGGCCCCAGCACATAGGCGAGAAACCGACCCTCCGGAAATTTCCAATCCTGCTCCTTCATCTCCTCGGCGGCCGGCGTCAGCCATAACACGCCGTAGGATCCGTCGGCGCGCCGTCCGTCGAGCCAGCGGCGGGCACGGATTTGCGGAAAGCGCCTGCGTATCTCGGTCATGTGACCGACGAAGTCGGTGAGATCGTCACCCTCGCGCTTGAGGCCCTCCCAGCCGACCCAGCCGATTTCGTTATCCTGGCAATAGGCGTTGTTGTTGCCATTCTGCGTGTTGCCGACCTCATCGCCGGCCAGAATCAGCGGCAGACCCTGCGCGAGCAGCAGACAGGCGAGCTGGTTTTTCCGCAGCTGGCAGCGCAGCGACGTAATCGCCGGGTCGTCGGTCGGGCCTTCATGGCCGCAATTGTTGCTGTGGTTGTCGTTGGCGCCGTCGCGGTTGTCTTCGCCATTGGCCTCATTGTGCTTCGCGTTGTAGCTGAACAAATCCTGCAGCGTGAAGCCGTCGTGCACCGTAATGTGGTTGACGCCGGCGCGGGGGCTGCGGCCGTCACGATTGAACAGGTCGGACGAGCCGGTCATGCGGCTTGAGACCTCGCCAATCAGGCTGCCTTCGCCACTCCAGTAACGGCGCATCGCGCTGCGGTAGCGGTCATTCCACTCCGACCATTGCGAGGGAAAGGCGCCGACCTGATAACCGCCCATGCCGAGGTCCCAGGGTTCGGCGACCAGCTTGACGGAGGCGAGCACCGGGTCCTGCCGGACGGCGGTGAGAAAGGCGCTGTTGCGGTCAAAGCCATTGGGCCCACGCGCCAGCGTCGTCGCCAGATCGAACCGGAAGCCATCGACGTGACAGACATCGACCCAGTAGCGCAGTGAATCCATCGCCATCTGTAGCACGCGCGGGTGGGTGAGATTGACCGAGCTGCCGCAGCCGGTGAAATCGTCATAGAAGCGCGGATTGTCCGGCTTCAGCCAGTAATAGGAGGCGTTGTCGATGCCGCGGAACGACAGCGTCGGGCCCATATGGTTGCCCTCGGCGGTGTGGTTGTAGACGACGTCGAGCATCACCTCGATGCCGGCATCATGCAACCGAGCCACGGTGGTGCGAAAGGCGTCGAGCGGATTGTCCTGCGAATAGCGCGGCTCGGGGGCGAAGAACGACAGCGTATTGTAACCCCAGTAGTTCGATAGCTTCTTCTCGACCAGCGTGCGGTCGTCGACCAGGCCGTGGATCGGCAACAGTTCGATGGTGGTGACGCCAAGGCGCTTGAGATGCCCGATCATCGCCGGCGAGGACAGGCCGCCATAGGTGCCGCGCAGGTTCGGCGGCACGTCCTCGCGTTTCTGCGTCAGGCCCTTGACATGGGCCTCATAGATGATGGTGTCTTCCCAGGGAATGTTGGGGCGCATTTCGCGACGTCCCCAATTGAAGGTCTCGTCGACCACGACGGCTTTCGGCATGCCGCGGGCGTTGTCGCGCCGGTCGAACGAAAGGTCCTCGCGCGCGCTGCCGGTACGGTAGGCGAAATGGGCGTCGCTCCATACCAGCCGCCCGGCAAGCCGCCGCGCGTAGGGATCCAGCAAAAGCTTGTTGGCGTTGAAGCGGTGGCCATGCTCGGGTTCGTAGGGTCCGTGAACGCGATAGCCATAGAACTGCCCGGGCGAAACGTCGTTCAGATAGCCGTGCCAGACGTCCTCGCTGCGTTCGGGTAATTCGATTCGCTCGAGTTCGCGGCGGCCCTGGCTGTCGAACAGACAGAGTTCTACTTTTTGCGCATTGGCGGAGAACAGCGCGAAATTAGTGCCCCGGCCGTCCCAGCTTGCACCGAGGCGTGAGGACGATCCGGCGGACAGTCGCATGCTTAGCCTTCCGGTACGAGAAAAATGGCGGCCAAAGGCGGGATGGTGAGGTTGAGCTCAGGCACCAAGCCATCCAACGTCCGGACTTCGCCGACGTTCCCGACATTGCTGCCGCCGTAGTGGGCGGAATCTGAATTGAGAACCTCGCGCCACACGCCGGCGAAGGGCACCCGGACGCGATAGTTGTAATATACATTCGGCGAAAAATTGGCCACGACGAGACAGCTCGCCCGTGCATCCCTGCCTTTGCGGATCCAGGCGAAAACGTTGCCGTTGGCGTCGTCGGTCACGACCCATTCGAATCCGGATGGATCGCAATCGAGCTCGTGCAGCGACGGCAGCTCGCGATAGAGTTTGTTCAGATCGCGGATCAGGGACTGGACGCCGGCGTGCCTGTCCTGTTCGAGCAGATGCCAGTCGAGCGAGTGGTCGTGATTCCATTCACGCTCCTGGCCGAACTCGCAGCCCATGAACATCAGCTTCTTGCCGGGATGGCCGAACATGAAGGCGTAATAGACACGCAGGTTTGCAAAGCGTTGCCAGTCATCGCCGGGCATCCGTCCCAGAATCGAGCGCTTGCCGTGAACGACCTCATCATGCGACAGCGGCAGGATGAAATTCTCGGAAAACGCGTAGTGCAGGCCGAACAGGATGTCGCCGTGATGATATTTGCGGTGGATCGGATCCTTGCCGATGTAATTCAGCGTGTCGTGCATCCAGCCCATATTCCATTTGTAACCAAAACCCAGCCCGCCGAATTCGACCGGGCGCGATACGTGCGGCCACGAGGTCGACTCTTCCGCCGCCGTCGTCGCCTGCGGGAAGCGGGCGAAAACCTCGGTGTTGAATCGACGCAGGAAATCGATGGCATCGAGATTTTCCCGGCCACCATATTTGTTCGGGACCCAGCCGCCGGCGGGCCGGCTGTAGTCGAGATAGAGCATTGAGGCGACGGCATCGACGCGCAATCCGTCAATGCCGTAACGCTCCAGCCAGAACAACGCGTTCGACACCAGGAAATTGACCACTTCGGTGCGGCCGTAATTGTAGACCAGCGTGCCCCAGTCGAGGTGCCGGCCCTGCAGCGGGCTGGCGTGTTCGTAGAGCGCGGTGCCGTCGAAATTACCGAGGCCGTGCGGGTCGTCGGGAAAATGTCCGGGCACCCAGTCCAGCATCACGCCCAGACCTTCACGATGGCAGGCGTCGACCAGCGCGGAAAAATCCTCCGGGCCGCCGAACCGGCTGGTGGGCGCGTACAGGCCAGTCGGCTGGTATCCCCATGAGCCGTCGAATGGATGTTCACTGACCGGCAGAAATTCGACGTGGGTGAAGCCAAGATCCCTGACATAACGCGGGAGCTGCTCGGCGAGGTCGCGATAGCTCAGCCACTCGTTGTTGCCCTTGCGCCGCCAGGAGCCCAGGTGCACCTCATAGATCGACATCGGCGCGCTCAGCGCATTGACGTTGGAAGGGGCCGGCCGTGGCCGCGGCAGCTCTGCCTCGTCGGAAACGATGGAGGCGGTGTTCGGGCGCATTTCAGCGGCAAAGGCCAGCGGATCCGACTTCAGCGGCAAATGCTGGCCGTGCCCGCCGATGATATCGAATTTATAGCGGTCGCCCGGGATGGCATGGGGCACGAACAGCTCCCAATAACCAAGGCCGCGCACGCGCATCGGATGCCGTTTTGCATTCCAGAAATTGAAATCACCGACAACGCTGACCCGTTGCGCGTTGGGCGCGAGCACGACGAATGCAATTCCACCGACGCCTTCGAGCGTCATCGGATGAGCACCGAGCTTATCGTAGAGCCGCTGATGGGTGCCTTCGCCGAGCAGATACAGGTCAAAATCCGTCAGCACCGGCGGAAAACGATAGGGATCGTCGATGTCGACCACGGTCTCGCCGAAGCGGGCGCGAAACTGGTAGCGCCTGGATCCGTTGGGAAGCGCGCCGGCGAACAGCCCATCATCGTGAATGCGCGTCAGCGCCGCCGCTTCGCCAAGTTCGTCGACGGCGTCGACCCTGGAGGCCTCCGGCAGGAACGCGCGCACCACGGTCCTGTCGCCCTCGGCATGAGGGCCGAGGTACTGAAAGGGATCAGAATGGCGGCCCTCCACGATCGCATAGGCCTCGGCGGAAAGCTTGGTCATGAGGCCTCGTTTTGACAATGAGACAAAATGCGAAGCACGCCGGTCAGCGGAACCCGCAGCCATTCGGGCCTTTGGGCCAATTCGTATTCGAGTTCGTTGAGTATTTGTTCAAGCATAAAGAATTCGAGCAGCCGGCGTGCGACCTGCGGATCCGCCGGCCAGAGCGGCGAATTTGTCAAGACTTCATGATAGGCGGCAAGAAAAGCCGTGGTCGAGCGGTCGACCCATTCCGTCAGCGCCGCGGCAAGCCGGCCGTGCTCATCCGGTGCGAGATTGAGCGCGCGCCCCAGCGCCGCCGTCACCGAATAGTCGATCGACCGGATCAGGCCGGCGACGTCTCGCGCCGCGGGCGCCTTGCGCCGCCGTTCGTCAAGCGCTCGGCGGGGGTCGCCCTCGAATCCAGTGATGAAGATATCGTCCTTGACGATCAGCATGCGGCCGAGATTGAAGTCGCCGTGATGCCGGATATTCAGGCCACTTGTATCCAGCGGAAGCAGCGTCTTCAGCCGATCAAGTAACGCCGCGCGTTGTGCCAGCGTCTGATCGACAAGCGGGCGATCGGCTTCGCTTATTTTATCTCGCTGCTGCTTCAGGGTATCGAAGAGGCGTTCCACACGCGCGGCGGTCTCCTCGATCCAGCGCTGCACATCCGCGGACCGGATCGGTTGAGGCGCAAAATCTTCAAATGCGGAACTCGCGGCGAGCGCGAGGTGCATCTCGGCGGCGCGTTTTCCCATTTGCGACATGTAGCGGAGATAGGGGACCTGCTCCTCGCTCTCGCCGGAATGTTCGCTAGCCGCCAGCACGCGCTGCTCGTCGACAAAGCGATCGAGATAGGCCGACGTCACGGCCCAGGCATCGCCCTGATTTTGAACGAGGGCGTGAACGACTGCGATCGCACTTCTGCTGTTGCCATCGACCAGTTCGACGCTGCCGAGCATTGCGGGGGTATTGGCAAAGTCTGCAACCTCGGTCAGAAACCGCCCGGTCTCGATCTCCGGATTGGGGCCGGACTCGAGCTTCCGGTAGATCTTTACGACGTAGTCATTATCCACGAGCGCGGCGCTGTTGAACTGGTCGGCTTCGATGGAGCGGATTTGTTCGGGCTGTTTGATCAGCCGGTCCGAGAACTTGCTGGTCGGCTTGAATTCAAGACGCATGCCGTTGTCTTCAATGTTCAGGGCCTGGCGAAGATTGCGCAGCAGAAGTGCGATGAAGATGGGATCGGTCGCGACATCCAGCAAGGTTCCTTCCCGCGCGCCCTGACGCACCGCCGCAAGCGCGTTGGGATTGTAACGCTCGCGATCGAAGCGCACCCACTCGATCTGCATCGGCAAGAGGTACCGCGCCGTCACGCCACACTGGGTCGCCTCGAAAAAGGCAAGCCATGGCCGATTGTCGCCAATGTCGCAAAACGGAATGGCGGAGGTCAGCGTCGGTTGGATGGCCGCCGCAGAACGCTCCGGATACCAGCGGGTGCGGGCCAGATGCCCGGGCAATACATCGCGTTCGAATACGGTTCGGGTGCGCGCCAGCGAAACCCAGGTCGCGCCGAGCGGTACGACCAGGGTTTCGAATTCGGGCGCGATGCTCGGCGCGACGTGCTCGGACTTGTCGCGTTCGCGGAGCTGAAACCAGTAGAAGCCATAGGGCGCCAGCGTGATCATATAAGGCAGATCGCCGATCGCCGGGAAACGGGTGCGGCCGAGCATTTCCAGCGGCACACGGTCCTTCCAGGCCGAAAGATCGAGTTCGGTGGCCTGCGCCGATCGAGACAGGTTGGCGACACAGAGGATGACCTCATCGCCAAGCTGCCTGACATAAGCGAGCACCGCGCGGTTGACCGGGCGGATGAACGTCATGCTGCCGCGGCCGAACGCCAATGTCGACTTGCGCACCGAAATCAGCCGCTTGGTTGCGCTCAATAATGACGACAGGCTGCGTGACTGCGCCTCGACATTGACCAACTCATAGCCGTAGACCGAATCCATGATGATGGGGGCATATAGCCGGGCCGGATCGGCGCGCGAGAACCCGCCATTGCGGTCCGGCGTCCATTGCATCGGCGTGCGTACGCCGTTGCGGTCGCCGAGATAGATATTGTCGCCCATGCCGATTTCGTCGCCGTAATAGATGATCGGCGTGCCCGGGAAGGACAAGAGCAGCGAGTTCATCAGTTCGATCTTGCGCCGGTCATTGTCCATCAGCGGCGCCAGACGCCGCCGAATGCCGAGATTGATGCGCGCGCGCGGATCGTTGGCGTAGGTCGACCAGAGATAGTCGCGCTCGACGTCCGTGACCATCTCGAGCGTCAGTTCGTCATGGTTGCGCAAGAACAGCGCCCACTGGCAATTGCTCGGGATGTCAGGCGTCTGGCGCAGGATGTCGGTGATGGGAAAGCGGTCCTCCTGGGCGATCGCCATGTAGATCCGCGGCATCAACGGGAAATGGTAGGCCATTTGGCATTCATCGCCGCTGCCGAAATATTCCTGCACATCCTCGGGCCATTGATTGGCTTCTGCCAGCAGCACCTTGCCCTTGGCGTAGGCGTCAAGCTCGGCGCGCAGCCGCTTGATGATGGTGTGAGTCTCCGGCAGATTCTCGTTGTTGGTGCCGTCGCGCTCGCACAGATAGGGGATGGCGTCGAGACGGAAGCCGTCGACGCCGGTATCGAGCCAGCGCTTCATCACCTGGACGATCGCGCTGACCACGCGCGGATTGTCGAAGTTCAGGTCCGGCTGGTGCGAGAAGAAGCGATGCCAGTAGAATTGCCCGGCTTCGGAGTCCCAGGTCCAGTTGGATTTCTCGGTGTCGGTGAAGATGATCCGCGTGCCCGCATATTTCTGGTCGGTATCGCTCCAGACATACCAGTTGCGCGCGCTCGAATTCGGGTCACTGCGGCGGGCGCGCTTGAACCAGTCATGCTGGTCGGAGGTGTGATTGATGACGAGTTCGGTGATGACCCGCAAACCCCGCCGCTTGGCTTCGACGATGAAGCGGCGGAAGTCCTTCATGGTCCCGAAATCGGTATTGATGGCGCCGTAGTCGGCGATGTCGTAGCCGTCGTCCCGGCCGGGCGAGGGATAGAACGGCAGCAGCCACAGCGCCGTCACCCCGAGGTCTTGCAGATAGTCGAGCTTCTCGGTCAGTCCGGCGAAATCGCCGATGCCATCATTGTTGCTGTCGGCGAAGGCCTTGACGTGAAGCTGATAGATAATGGCGTCCTTGTACCAAAGCTCATCACCGTCCAGCGCGGCCGCCGGCTGTTCCTTGGTATCGATGGACGACATCAAATTCATCATGGGGCAGCGTGTGCCTGACAGCGAAAGAGCAGGGCGGGATTATGGCGTTCTTCAAGCCGGATGGTAGCGCCGGATGCGACGCTCTCGACAGTTTGAGCTGTTTTGTTCACGGTGATGCCGTTGCCATGGAAATGACGCCCCATTTCGATTGCGCGAAAGGAGACGCTGGGGACATATATAGAAAGCCGTTGGCCGGGCATTGGTTCCCGGGGAACGCCGGGGACGCCAGAGAGTTAAGCACGGCTATCCTCTTCCCGTATCTATGGAATTTACGACGGTTCCCTGCCGTTGTCTGCAAATGGCATGCCGAATGGACCTTCTCACCCGAGCCAAAGACCTGGGTATCCAGACCGAATTTGTGGACGGTCAGGGTCACCGTCATGTGACGGACGCCGTGGCATTGAGGATTATCCTCGATGCCTTGCCGCAGCGGCCAGCCTACCGGTTTCTCCACGAGGCGGTGGTGATCCGGTCGGGTCTGCCGTCGCGAACCGAGCTCAATCAGGCTGCCACGTTCCCGCTGCACTGGAAAATTGTTACAGATCTTAAGGTTATCGCAGCGGGAGAGACTGGCGATCGTACCATCGTCTGGCCAGCCGATCTGCCGGAGGGGTCGTACCGGCTGCATCTGACCGACGCTTCCTCGTTCACCGAGGAGGCCCCCCTGATCGTCGCGCCGCCCAGAGCCTATCGCGGCGATTTCGAGCGGGGCTGGCTGCTGGCGGTGCAGCTCTATGGTGTCCGCTCGTCGCGCAACTGGGGAATCGGCGACTTTACCGACCTTGAAGCGCTGATCGAATTGGCGGGCGATCTGGGAGCCGACGGCGTCGGGCTCAATCCCCTGCACGCTTTGTTCGATGACCGGCCCGCCGATTGCAGTCCCTATTCGCCGAACAGCCGGCTATTCCTCAATGCGCTCTATATCGATGTCGAAAAAATTCCCGGATTTCAGCCCGGCGAACTGACCGCGAGCGCCGGCGCCGTCCACCGGCTGAGGGCCGGCGCTATGGTCGACTACAAGGGCGTCGCCGAATTGAAATGGCGTGCGCTGCGGGCTGCCTTCGAGACGTTCAGGGCGCATGGTGCGGCCGGCCAGGGCCGGGATTTCGACGCGTTTCGTGCCGAACGCGCGCCGCTGTTGTCGCGCTTCGCCTGCTTTGAGGTGCTGCGGCACAAATTCAACAAGCCCTGGTGGGAATGGCCGGAACAATGGCGGCAGCCCAATGAGGCCCAGTGTGCCGAATTGCGTCAGGGACCGGACGCCGCCGAAGTTGAATTCGTCGAATTCGTGCAATGGGCTGCGGACCGGCAATTGCGGTCCTGCCGGGATCTCGCCCGCAAACTCGGCATGAAGGTCGGTCTCTATCTCGATGTCGCGGTCGGCGTGCAATCCGACGGGTTCGATGCCTGGAACGAGCAGACGGCCATTTCCCGCCATCTCGCCGTCGGCGCGCCGCCGGATCCGCTGAATCTGGCGGGCCAGAACTGGGGTCTTGCCGGCTTCAACGCCGCCGGCCTCGAACTGCAATCGTTCGAGCCCTATCGGGAAATGCTGCGGGCTTCGATGCGTTACGCCGGCGCGATCAGGCTCGATCATGTGCTGGGCCTGAAGCGGCTCTATCTGGTGCCGCACGGCTTTGCCGCCAGCGACGGCGCTTATGTGCAAATGCCGTTCGAGGCGCTGCTGGCGGCGACCGCGCAGGAAAGCGTGGCGCATCGATGCGTCGTCATCGGCGAGGATCTTGGCACGGTGCCGGAAGGCTTTCGCGACAAAATGGCGGAGTGGGGAATCTGGTCTTATCAGGTGATGATGTTCGAGCGTGACGATCGCGGCGCGTTTCGAGGCGTCGACCATTACACGCCGAATGCGCTCGTCACCTTCAATACCCACGATCTGTCGACCTATTCGGGCTGGCGCTCGTTCAGCGACCTCAAGCTGAAGCGGTCGCTCGGGATCGATCCCGGCGAGAGCGATGACGCCCGCTGGCATGCGCTGGCGATGTTGGGCGATTTGCTGCGTCACCACGCCATCGACCGTCATGATCTGTACGCGGTCGCGGGCTTTCTGGCGAAAACCAGGTCCCGCCTGCTGGCGATCTCGCTCGAGGATCTGTTGGGCGTGATCGACCAGCCCAATATTCCCGGTACCGTGAACGAGCACCCGAACTGGCGGCAGCGGCTGCCGATAGCAATCGATGGGATTGGTGCTGTGATCGACGTTGCCGCGCTCAAGGTCGCAACCCGCGAACGGACGCGCGCAACGGCGTGACGCGCGGCATTTTGGCCGGTGAAGAATTTGCCCAGCAGAATAGAAGACTACGGACTGATCGGCGATTGCGAAACCGCGGCACTGGTCGGCCGCGACGGTTCGATCGACTGGCTGTGCTGGCCCGCGTTCGATTCCGATGCGTGTTTCGCAGCCCTGCTCGGCACGCGCGAGAACGGCCGATGGCTGATCGCGCCCGCGGAAGATGTCACGCAGTCCTCGCGCCGCTATTGGGACAATACGCTGATCCTGGAGACCCGCTTTGAGACCGCAAGCGGCACTGTCGCCATGATCGATTTCATGCCGCCGCGCGGCGACGCCTCCGATATCGTCCGTCTGGTGCGCGGTGTCGCGGGCAGGGTGAAGCTCCGGATGGAACTCGTCATGCGCTTCGGGTTTGGCGCGGATATTCCCTGGGTCAAGCGCACCGAGGATGGCGCGCTGCTGGCGATTTGCGGGCAGGACATGACGGTGCTGCGAACACCGATCGAGACGCGCGGCCAGGACATGACCACGGTAGCGGAGTTCGACGTCGGCGAAGGCGAGGTCGTTCCCTTCGTGCTCACCTACGGACCCTCGCATCTGCCGCTGCCGAAGCCGATCAACCCCGCGCAGGCGTTGCAGGATACCGAGGCCTTCTGGATCGACTGGTGCAGCCGCTGCACCTATGAGGGCGAAAGCCGCGACCTCGTCATGCGCTCGCTGATCACGCTGAAGGCGCTCACCTATGCGCCGACCGGCGGCATCGTCGCAGCACCCACGACTTCGCTGCCGGAGAAGCTCGGTGGTGCCAGGAACTGGGACTACCGGTTCTGCTGGCTGCGCGACGCTACCTTCACATTGCTGGCGCTGATGAACTCCGGCTATACCGAGGAAGCCTCGGCCTGGCACAATTGGCTGATGCGCGCGGTGGCGGGCGGGCCGGCCAACATGCAGATCATGTACGGCATCATGGGCCAGCGCCGCCTGCTGGAATGGGAGGTGGGCTGGCTGCCGGGCTACGAAGGCGCGCGGCCTGTTCGGGTCGGCAACGCGGCCCATGCCCAGCTGCAGCTCGATGTATTCGGCGAATTGATCGATGCGTTCCACCAGTCGCGCATGACCAAGTTGAAACTCGATGACGGGACCTGGGATCTGGAATGCATCGTGCTCGACCATTTGGCGGAAGTCTGGAACCAGCCGGACAGCGGCATCTGGGAGCGTCGTGGCGCCGTCAAGCATTATGTCTCGTCTAAGGTGATGACATGGGTCGCGTTCGATCGCGGCATCAAGAGCGCCGAGAGGTTCGGCTTCAAGGCGCCGCTGGAAAAATGGCGCTCGTTGCGCGACACCATTCATCGCGAGGTCTGCGAGAAGGGCTTCGACACCGCGCAGAACAGCTTCGTCGAATCCTATGGTTCGCAATTGCTCGATGCCAGCATCCTGCTGCTGCCATCGGTGGGCTTCCTTCCGGCCTCAGACCCGCGGGTTGCCGGCACGCTCGCCGCGATCGAGCGGCACATGATGCGGGACGGCTTCGTGCTGCGGCACGACCCCCGGGAAATTTCCGCGGAGCGGCAGCCGATCGAAGGCGCGTTTCTCGCCTGCACCTTCTGGCTCGCCGACGCCTTCGTGCTGGCCGGCGAGATCGACAAGGCGCAGGCGCTGTTCGACCGCGTCGTCGCCGTGGCCAACGATCTGGGTTTGCTGGCGGAGGAATTCGATTCCGGCGCGGGCCGTCAGACCGGCAATTTCCCGCAGGCGCTGACCCACATCGCGCTGATCAATACCTCGCATAATCTCAGCGGCGCCAAGAAGCCACGGGAAAAGCCGGCGGTGCAGCGGTCGGAGTGAGCGCGAGGCGGCCAGCGACGGGCGGGCTTCATTTGAAGGCCTTGATCGCCGCCTCGAAATTGACCTTCAGCGATTTGTCGTAATGCAGGATCGGCGGAATCTCGCGATCGATCTTGAGCAATTCGTAGACCGCCATCTGCGCGACCCGAACCGAATACTCGACCGTGAACACGACGTCCTCGGGAATTTCAACAAACTGGCTGACGAAGGCCAGATTCTTCGACGATTTGGGAACCGGCAACGGCCGGTCGGTCAGCGCACGGGGCATGAACATACTGGTGATGTAGGGCATGCGGCACGGAATGCAGATCGCCTTGGCGAAAATCCTGCGATCGAAATTGAGGTGACCGCAAAGCTCGTGGAGAATCTCGGCGCCGGTGCATTCCGACATCGGCTTGGCCACGAAATCGCCGATCCGGTCCGGGTGCAGGGCGTATCCCCAGAACACCCGAACGTCGGCGGGCTGATTGGCGAAATGCGGCTGATGTGCCAGCACCACCGACATCAGCCATCTGGAATCCTTGAAGGTAACCAGGCCGCCGGTGCCGGCCTTGTTGCCGGAGAATGCCTCCATCCGGTCGAAAAAGGCGGTATCCCTGAGCGTCACGGTAAACGATTCCCACCAGGATTCGGGAATGCTGCTGTTGAAAGCGGCGGGATTGCCGAACTCCGGACGGCCTTCGGCCAGTTTTTCCCACAGGGTCCAGCCGCCGCTCTCCTGCTTGGTCAGCTGCGCGGGAGCCCGCGTCATTGATCCGAAGCTCGATGCGTCGGTCATGGAGCCGTTCTGGAAGAAAACCAGGTCATCGGCGCTGACCGCAACGGACTCGGTCTCGCTCTTGCCGGCCCGCCTGATCTTGATCGCTCGGACGACAACCTTGCCAGCCTCGGACGCAAGATCGAAGTCGGTAACAACACAGCCTTTCAGGAAATTCACGCCCCTTTCGGAAAGCCATGCCTGAAGCGGTCGAACCAGCGAATCATATTGATTGAAGACCGTGCGCTTGACTCCCGCGAGCGTTTCAATGCGGGAAAATTCCTTGATGAACCTGTGCAGATAGCGCTTGAACTCGACCGCGCTGTGCCAGGGCTGAAAGGCAAAGGTCGTTGACCACATATACCAGAATCTGGTCGTGAAGAAATCCGGCGAGAGCCAGTCGGTGATCGGGTCCGTACCCAGTTCCGGCTCGCTCGCCATCATGAGCTTGAGGAGCTCCATCCGGTCGGCCATCGAGAAACCCATCGAGGTCACGTCGACGATGGCGCGGTTGCGGTCGACCAGGCGCGCCTGGGAATGCGACCTCATCTTCTGGTTGAACTCGACCGTCTCGTCGAACACGGTGTTGCCCGGATTGACCAGGGAGGGGATCGATTTGAACAATCCCCAGGTGCATTCATAATTGTCCGTTGTCAGCATACGCCCACCGCGCAGGGTGTAGCCATCGTCGGGGTTTCCGCCGCCATCGAGGCTTCCGCCCAGCACAGGCAAGGCTTCGTAAATCGTGATGTTGCCGCCCGGCAGGCCGCCATCCCGGATCATGAAAGCCGCCGCCGCCAGGGAGCCGATGCCGCCACCCACGAGGTATGCCTTTCTGTCTCCGATGGTCATGGCATGTTCCTTTCGAACGGCATCATGAGTTGAATCCCATCGGCGGGGCACTCGCGCTGCTGGAAGCTTGCGGCGACCTGCCAATGTCGTGCAGGGAGAGAACGCTGATATCTGCGTCTCGAATTGCTGGCCGTCGGGAAAATGCAGCCCGATGAGATGGCTGAGTGGTTCAGCCGCGGTTAATTTCAACCATCGTTAGCGCGGTCGATCGTTGACATGGATCAATCACGAATCCTTCGTGCGGAACACGAAACTGTCAGGCGCGGGGCCAATCGAGTTGGAAGAAGATGATGGCCTACGGCTCGTTGTTCAGGATCATCTCAATCGCTCGTGCAAAACCTTCGTCCTCGTTCGAGGCCGTGACATGGGTTGCCAGCTTCTTGACGTCGTCGGTGGCGTTGCCCATGGCAAAGGAGACGCCGCTGGTGCGGAACATCGCCAGGTCGTTCTGCATGTCGCCGATGGTGGCGACCGCATCCAGCGGGATGCCCAGGCGTCCGGCCATCGTTTGCACGAAGGTGCCCTTGTTGCAGCCCGGCGGCGTGACGTCGAGATAGTAACTTTGCGACCGGACCGCGGTCGCCTGCGCGCCCAGGGCCTGCTGCATCGCGATTTCGCAGCGTTGCAGCAGCGCCGCATCGGCGCTGGCACCGACGATCTTGCAGGCCGATGCCAGATAGGGCGCAAAATCCGTGACGATGGTCGGATCGGCGCGAATGGCGCGCTGCTCATTCGGAACGTATTCGCCGTCGCCGTTGCGGGTGAGCCAGAGGTCGCTGGTGAACAGCCAGATATCGACGCCGTATTCGTTGAGCAGGTCCAGCGCGCGCCGCGTTGCCGGCGCCGGGATCAGGTGCTGCTCGATCGGCTTTAGCTGCGGATCGACGATGCAACTGCCGTTGAAAGCCCCGACCGGCAGCGTGATTTGCAACGGCTCGATCAGAAACCGCATGCCGATGGTCGGCCGGCTCGAGGTGATGGTGAAGCCGATGCCGGCCTCGTGCAGCCGCCGTACCGCGCCCTTGGCGCCGTCGGTCAGCGTCTTGTCCTTTGTCAGGAGCGTGCCGTCGACGTCGGAGACAACAAGGGCAATGCGGGTCATATGCGGTTCCTGGCGGGTCTACCGCGATCGGCGCGGCTGGTTTTCAGTTGGCGAACGACGTCTTCGACGATGCTCTCGACCGGAGCATCGATCGACACGGTGACGGGGTTTTCGTCCCCGGCCGGCGGTTCCAGCGTCTTGAACTGGCTGTCCAACAGCCCCGGCGGCATGAAATGGCCCTTGCGCCGGGCGAGCCGGTCCGCGATCAGGGCTTGCGTACCGTCGAGGAAGACAATGCGGACGTCGCTGCGGCCATGCACCAATACGTCGCGATAGGCGCGCTTGAGCGCGGAGCAGGCGATCACGGCATGGCCGCCGCTGCGGCAGACCCTGTCGATCTCATCGGCGATCGCCTGCAGCCAGGGCCAGCGGTCTTCGTCGGTGAGGGGTTGGCCGGCGCTCATCTTGGCGACATTGCTGGCGGGGTGAAACCGGTCGCCGTCCTCGTACGCCCAGTCCAGCCGTTCGGCGAGCCTGGCCGCGATGGTGCTCTTGCCTGACCCGGACACCCCCATCACGATCAATGCGCATGGCGGCTCGCAAGCTTCGTCGTTCACGAAAGTTCTCCGCCAAGCGCGGCTTGATCCACCAGCAAGACCGTCTCGCCCGTGGAACGCGCCCGGTTCGCCGGCAGGTTCTCGTCCGCGAACAGACGCGTCAAGATCGCGCGCTTCTCGGAGCCTGCGACTTCGAACAGCATTTCGCGGCAGGAGCCGAGCGCCGGCAAGGTCAGCGTGACCCTGGGCACGAACGGCTCGACATGCGCCTTGGGCACGCCGACCACCCAGCGCGTGGTCTCTTCGACGGCCGGATAATCCGGAAACAGCGATGCGGTATGGCCATCGGGCCCGACGCCCATCAGCACCACGTCGAACAACGGCCGGGCGGGTTCAAGCTCGCGAGCGCCGTAGAAGGATTGCAGCTCGCGCTCGTAGCGGCGCGCGGATTCCTCGGGGTCAACGGTGTCGGTCGGGATCGGGTGAATGTTGGCCGCCGGCGCATGGGAATCGAGAAAGATCTCCCGCGCCATGCCCATGTTGTTGAGGGGATCGTTCGGGGCGACAAACCGCTCGTCGCCGATGAACCAATGGACACGGTCCCAGGGGATCCGGCTGCGATAGCGATCGGTCGCGAGCAACCGGTAGAGCTGTTTCGGGCTCGACCCGCCGGTCAGGCAGATCGCCGCCCGGCCATGGTTCGCGTCGATCCTTGCCAGCAGCCGCTCCGCGGCGGCCGCCGCAAGCGCAGCCGGATCGGCAACCCTGATAACCTTGCGTTGATTGTCATCGGCCATCGTCAGGTCAGATTCCGCCAGTTTCGGCCATCACGCTCGACCAGATCGTTGGCCTCTTCGGGCCCTTCGCTGCCGGGATCATAGATCTTCAGCCCCTTGGCGCCGGCCTTCTTCCAGGCATCGAGGAACGGCTGCACCGCCTGCCACCCGGCCTCCACGCTGTCGGCGCGCTGAAACAGGATGTTGTCGCCGATCATGCAGTCGTAGATCAGCGTCTCGTAACCGGTTGAGGGTTCGGCCCGGAAATAATCCTTGTAGCGAAATTTCATCTCGACGCCGTCGATCTCGATGGCGGGTCCGGGCACTTTGGTATTGAACTGCAGCGCGATGCCTTCGGTCGGCTCGGTGCTGATAATCAGAAAATTCTGCGACAGCCGGTCCACGGGCGTGTCGCGGAACATGGCAAACGGCGCCTGCTTGAACTTGATCGCGATCTCCGTTCGTTTGACGCCGAGCGCCTTGCCGGTACGGAGATAAAACGGGACCCCGGCCCAGCGCCAGTTGTCGATCGTCAGCTTCAGCGCGGCGTAGGTCTCCGTGGTGCTGCCGGGGTTGACATCCTCGGTCTTGCGATAGTCCTCGATCTCGGTGTCGCCGACCTTGCCGGCGCGATATTGCCCGCGCACCGAATTGCGCAGGGCCTCTTCCTCGCTCTGGGTCTGGATCGCCGACAGCACCTCGGCTTTCTCCGACCGCACCGAATGGGCATCGAATTTCGCCGGCGGCTCCATCGCGACCAGCGACAGCAGCTGAAACAAATGATTCGGCACCATGTCGCGCAGCGCGCCGGTGGCGTCGTAGAAGCTGCCGCGGTGGCCGACGCCGAGCTTCTCGTCGACGGTAATCTGGATATGGTCGATGTGATTGCGATTCCAGATCGGCTCGAACATGCCGTTGGCGAAGCGCAGCACCAGGATATTCTGGACGGTTTCCTTGCCGAGGTAATGATCGATCCGGTAAATCTGGTGCTCTTCGACGAGCTTCAACAATTCGCTGTTCAGCGCTTTGGCCGACGCGAGATCGGTCCCGAATGGCTTTTCCACCACCAGCCTCCGCCACGCGCCGTTCTCGCTCAGCATGCCGGTGCGACCAAGTTCCTGGCTGATCGGGAGGAAGGCGTTGGGCGGGGTCGCCAGATAGAACAGCCGGTTGCCGCCGGTCTTTCGTGCCGCCTCCAGTTTGTCGAGCCGTTCACGCATCGTATCGAACGACGCCGGGTCTTTCGGATCGGCCTCGATGCAGGTGATGCATCCGAGCAGGCGTTCGGCGATGGCCTCGTCAACCTTGCGGGTGGCGAATTGGTGCAGGCCCTGCTTCAGGCTGTGCGGTCAATTCCTCGCTCGACATGCCCTTGCGGGCGATGCCGACGATGCAGAAATCATCCGGCAGCAAGTCGTTTGCGGCGAGGTTGTAGAGCGCGGGGATCACCAGCCGGTGTGCGAGATCGCCGGTGACGCCGAAGATCACGATGCTGCAGGAATCGGGCTTTTTTTGTTTGGCTTGGGTAACCGTCATCTGTCTCAGGCCTTCGGACCGGGTTTTTTCGGCTCCCGGTGGCCGCCGAAACCGGCGCGCATCGCGGAGAGAATTTTTTCCGCGAAGGTGTGTTCCTTGCGCGAGCGAAACCGCGCAAACAGCGCCGCGGTCAGCACCTCGGCAGGGACCGCTTCGTCGATCGCGGCGTTGACGGTCCAGCGGCCTTCGCCGGAATCTTCCACAAATCCCGAATAATTATCCAGCGTGTGATTATCCGCCAGCGCGGACGCCGTGAGGTCGAGCAGCCATGAGGGGATCACGCTGCCGCGCCGCCACACCTCGGCGATATCGGCGATGTCGAGATCGAAGCGGCGCTCCGCCGGCAACGCTTCGATATTGGCATTCTTCAAAATATCAAAACCCTCGGCATAGGCCTGCATCAGGCCATATTCGATGCCGTTATGAACCATCTTGACGAAGTGGCCGGCGCCAACCGGACCGGCGTGGATATAACCCTGCTCGATGCGCGGATCGCGTCCCTCGCGTCCAGCGGTGCGCGGGATATCGCCGATGCCCGGCGCCAGCGCCGCGAAGATCGGATCCAGGCGATCGACCACCGCCTTGTCGCCGCCGATCATCATGCAATAACCGCGGTCGATGCCCCAGACGCCGCCCGACGTGCCGACGTCGATATAATGGATGCCGCGCTCCTTCAGGACTTTGCCGCGGCGCACGTCGTCCTGCCAGAACGTGTTGCCGCCATCGATGATGACATCGCCGCTCTCCATCAGTTTTGCCAGTGCGTCGATCGTCGCCTCGGTGATCTTGCCGGCGGGGAGCATCACCCAGGCGGTGCGGGGCTTCTCGAGCTTCTTGACGAAGTCCTCCAGCGCGCCCGAGCTGACCGCGCCGTCAGCCGCGATCGCAGCGACCGCTTTGGGGTCCTTGTCGTAAACGACGGTCGCATGTCCATGCTTCATCAATCGGCGGACGATATTGCCGCCCATCCGCCCCAAACCGATCATGCCGAGCTGCATTTTTGTAAATCCTTGGAAGTTGGTTCAATTGAACTGGGGATTTTGCGTCGACATCACGGCGGCGGCGGTGAACTCGCTCTCCCATGGGGCGAGGGTCGGTGTGAGGGTACGATCCAGCAAGGGACCGTAACCCCTCACCCGGATCGCCAAAGGCAGTCTGGCCTCTCCCCATGGGAGAGCTGACCGAACCCCAACACCCTGCGTCTATCGTCATCAATTCAATTCTAGTTCAATGCATGTCTGATCGCGCTATCGAGCGCCTTCAGGCCGGTTTCGAGATCACCCTTGAGATGCACCCGCAGCGCGCGCCGGCCGCGCTCGGTCAGCACGTCGAAATCGCCACGCGCCTGCGCCGCCTTGATCACGCCGAAGCTGGCTTTTTGGCCGGGCACGGCCAAATCCCTGGTCTCATCGGATGTGATCTGCAGGAAGACGCCGCTATCGGGGCCGCCCTTATAGGCCTGTCCGGTGGAATGCAGGAAACGCGGACCGAATTCCGCGCAGGTCGCGACATGGCGCTTGTCGCGCACCGCAAGCCGCATGGTCTGCAGTGCGGCGATATGCGTGGCATCGCGTTCGATATAGGCAAGCAGCGCCATATAATCCGCGGTACCTGCGCGCGCGAGGTGAGCCTTTAACCATGAACCGAGGTCGCCGTCGGCACCGGCCCTGCGCAAGTCGGCGGCATTTTTTTCGTCGGTATAGAGATCGACCTCGCTCTGACGACATCACCGGCGCTTCCGCGGGAAGCGCGCCGGATTTCTCGAACGCCGCAGTCAACTCCCGGGTCTTGATCTTGGCGGCCTCGACGTCCGGCTGGTTGAACGGGTTGATGCCGAGGATCGAACCGGCAACCGCGGTCGCCATTTCGAAGCGGAAGAATTCCTGGCCGATATGCTCGATCGATTTCATGACGATGCGCACCACCGGATGCCCGGCCTTTTCCAGCGCGGTGAGCTTGTCATCATGCGCGGCGTCGCCTTCACTTTCGGTGCGCAGATCGATGAAGAACCGGTCGTTGCCGTAGAGCGCCGTATCGCCCAATGGTTCGCCTTCGATCGGGATCAATCCCTTGCCGTCCTTGCCGGTGGATTCGGCGATCAGTTGCTCGGCCCAGGCGCCGAAGTCGGCGATTTTCCGGGACGACAGGATCGTCACCTTGTCGCGGCCCTCGAGACCGGCCAGCCCCATCGCGAGCCCAAGCTGCACACCCGGGTTTTCATGCGGCGGCACGTCGGGTCCGCAGGAGCGCACCATCGAGAGCGTGTTCTTGATCAAGGTGCGCACATCGATGCCGGCGGTCGCGGCCGGCACCAGCCCGAACGGCGACAGCACCGAATAGCGGCCACCGATCGAGGGATCGCCGTGGAAGATGCGCGCGAAGCCTTGCTTGGCCGCAACCTTCTCCAGCGAGGAGCCAGGGTCGGTCACCGCGATGAAACGATGGCCGGCCTTGTCGGCGCCGATCGTTTCGGAGACACGGGCGAAGAAATAATCCTTCATCACGTTCGGCTCGGTGGTACCGCCGGATTTGCTGGAGACGATGAAGACGGTATTGGCGAGATTGATCTTCGCCTGAAGGCTGCGGACCTGCGCCGGATCGGTCGAGTCCAGCACATGCAGCTTGGGAAAGCCCGGTTGCCTGGCATAGGTTTCGGCCAGCACTTCAGGCCCGAGGCTCGATCCGCCCATGCCGAGCACCACCGCATCGCCGAAGTTCTGCCCCTTCACGCGATGCGCGTAATCCTCGTAGTCGGCGACATCGGCGGCAGCCGGACTGTTCAGCCAGCCCAGCCATTTGTGCTCGTCCTCGCCGGTCCAGACCGAATTGTCCTTCTGCCAGAGCCGCCGGATCTTTGCCGATGCGCGCCATTCCTCGGTGCTTTTTTCGACGGCTTTCCCGATGCTTGCGCCCAGCGCCAGTTGCTGCCGGTCGATCCCGCCGCCGAGCACCGCCGCGCGCTTGTTGGCGACCGCGCCGTACAGCTTGTCGGCGGCGTCCGCGAACAGTTTGACGCCGTCCTTGACCAGCTCGGCCGTGATCGCATCGAGCGAGATGCCGGACTTTTCGAGCTCGGCGAGGACGTTTTTGGCAGCCTCGACATTTTCCTCAAGGCTGTCGCGCGGCGTGCCGTGATCGCGGAAGGCGTCGAGCGTCGCCGGTGGCACGGTGTTGACCGTGTTGGGGCCGATCAGCTCCTCGACATAGAGCACGTCGCTGTAGTCCTTGTTCTTGGTGCCGGTCGAAGCCCACAGCAATCGCTGCGGTTTTGCCCCTTTGGCCGCAAGCCGGTCCCACCTCGCGCCGGAGAACAGGCGCTTGTATTCCTGATAGGCGAGTTTTGCATTCGCGATCGCGACCTTGCCCTTCAGCGCGGCCAGCCGTTCCTTCTCGCTGGGGTCGTTGGCTCGCGCGATTCTTTCATCGAGCTGCTTGTCGACCGCGCTGTCGATACGGCTGACGAAGAAGCTGGCGACGCTGGCGACATGGGAGGGATCGCCGCCGCCGGCGACATAGTGCTCCAGGCCGGCGAGATAGGCCTCGGCCACTTCGACGTAGACCTCTCGCGAGAACAATAACGTAATGTTGATACTGATGCCTTCGCCGATCAGGTGTTCGATCGCGGGCAGGCCCTCCGGCGTCGCCGGCACCTTGACCATCAGGTTGCCGCGATCAACGGCCTTCCAGAGCCGTTCGGCCTCGGCGATGGTGCCTTTGGTATCCATCGCCAGATACGGCGATACTTCGAGACTGACGAATCCGTCTTCGCCCTTCAAATGATCGTAAACCGGGCGCAGCACGTCGGCGGCGTGCTGGATATCTTCGACCGCCAGATGCTCGAACAGCTCGGCTACCGGACGGTCGCCTTTTTTCAAGGCATGGCCGATCGCGCCGTCATATTCGTCCGAACTGCCGATTGCCTTCTCGAAGATCGACGGATTCGACGTCACGCCCTTGACGCCGTCGGTATCGATCAGCTTCTTCAGGTTGCCCTTGGCGACGAAGCCGCGGGCCAGGAAATCCAGCCAGACCGCCTGGCCGTGGTTTTCGAGTGCTTTGACGGGATTCATGATGTCCTGTTTCTGTTCAAGCGGGTCGGTTGTCGGCTTAGCCGCAACCTTCTCTGCCGTGACGCCGGATTGTCAACAAATAGACGGTTCTGATGGCGGGAATATGCGTATCCAAATAGGATAACGCCACCGCCGACATATCGATCCCCTCGGAATACGTCAGTCCGGCGGCCTCCCGGCGATGTGAAGGGCAGGGCTCGAGGCCCCGCCTCCTCACGCGGGGATCGAGAATGTGCATGCCTGGGCTGCCGGGCATGGCGAACGCCTTCCGAGCGGCCCGACCGGCTGCTATCGTCCACCTACAAAAAGAATAATCGCAGGGGAGGATACTTCGATGACGTCGCCAATCGTTCGCGCCACCAGCCGCCGCCGTTTTCTGCAATATCTCGCCGGAAGCCCGCTGCTGGCATCCGGCGCGCTGGCAGCCTACGGCATGGAAGCCCCGTCCAAACTGCCCGATCCGATGATATGGGCGCCACCGGGTAGCGGCGATTTGATCGGTCGTCCAAAGGACGCCATCAACGTGTTCGACTTCGAACCGGTGGCCCGCAAGAACGTACCGCCGGCGCATTTCGGCTACATGGCGTCCGGCATCGACGACGAGGTCACGCTGCGCGCCAATCGCGAGGATTTTCTCAAATTCCAGCTGATGCCCCGTCGTCTCAATGACGTCTCCAAGGTCGACACCAGCATCGAGCTTTTCGGCACGAAATATGATTCGCCGATCTTCGTATGTCCGACCGGCGCCAACCAGTTCTTTCACCCCGACGGCGAGCTTGCCGTGGCCAGAGCCGCGCGCACCGGCAATCATCTGCAAATGCTGTCGACATCCTCGAACTTTTCCGTGGAGGACGTCACCAAGTCGCGCGGGGCGCCGGTCTGGTTCCAGCTCTATGCATCGCCGAGCTGGGAGGTCGCGCAGGCGCTGATCAAGCGCGCCGACGGCGCCGGCTGTCCGGTCCTGATGGTGACGGTCGATCGTATCGCGGGCCGCAATCAGGAAACCCTGTTCCGCCTGATGCGGACCGACACGCGCGAATGTTCCTCATGTCATGACCGCAGCAGTTTTGCCGCGCGGGCGGCCCGCCGGCACAATTATGACGGGATCGACCTCACCGGTATCAAGGGCGGCGGCGAGTCCTCCAATCTGAACTGGGATACCGTCAAGCGCATGCGCGACGTCACCCGCATGAAGATCATGCTCAAGGGCATCATCACGGCCGAAGACGCCGAACTGGCCGCGCAGAACGGCATCGACGGCATTCTCGTGTCCAATCATGGCGGCCGCGGCGAAGACAATGGCCGCTCCACCATCGACGCGCTGCCGGAGATCATCGCGGCGGTGAAGGGGCGCGTGCCCGTCATCGTCGACAGCGGATTCCGCCGCGGCACCGACGCCGTCAAGGCGCTGGCGATGGGCGCGCAGGCGGTCGGCGTCGGCCGGCCTTATCTGTGGGGGCTGGGGGCCTTCGGTCAGGAGGGCGTGGAGCGGGTGCTCGAGATCGTCCGCACCGAAACCCGCGCGGCCATGCAGCAATGCGGCGCGCGCTCGGTGAAGGAACTCAATGCGAGCTTCGTGCGCCGCGCCGGTTAGCCATCGCGTTTTGAACGACCTGGAACCGGATGGCGGTTGCGCCGTTCATCGTGCCGCCAGCAATGTCTGGCAACTGTCCGCCTCAAGTTGGATTGGCCGGCGATCGATTCCGGAGCCGTGGCGTGTCGCTGCGGTCGCCGCCGACGCTTAAGGCAGGGAATCCCCAAATGAATCAGGACTTGCAGCCAATCAAGGTTCCGGAAGTCACGCTGGTGTTCTGGTTCATCAAGATACTTGCGACGACCCTCGGGGAGACCGGCGGCGATGCTGTGTCGATGTCGATGGACCTCGGCTATGCGCTAAGCAGCTTGATCTTTATCGGCATTTTTGTGGTCGCCGTCATCGCGCAGATCTCCACCAAAGCCTTTCATCCGCTGCTCTACTGGCTCGTTGTCATCGCCACCACGACCGCGGGCACGACGATAGCCGACTTCGCGGACCGCTCGCTCGGCATCGGTTATCCCGGCGGCGCGTCGGCTCTTTTCGCGCTTCTGATGGCTTCGCTCGCGGTGTGGTACTGGTCGGCCGGATCGATTTCGGTCAGCACCATCGTCTCGCCCAAAATCGAAACGTTCTATTGGGTGACGATCCTGTTTTCGCAGACGCTCGGCACCGCGCTCGGCGACTGGATGGCGGACACCAACGGGCTCGGCTACGAAGGCGGCGCGCTGGTTTTCACGGCGGGGCTGGCCGTGATCGCGGCGGCCTATTTCTGGACCGGGATGTCCAGAACGCTGCTGTTCTGGGGCGCTTTCATCCTGACGCGGCCGCTGGGCGCCACGCTCGGCGACCTTCTCGACAAGCCGCTCGAGGGTGGCGGTTTTGCCATCAGCAGGCTCTATGCAACCGCCATTCTCGCCGTGGTCATCCTTGCCTGTGTGGTGTTTTTGCCCCAGCGGGCCGCCTTCCACGCAGAAGAAGCGGATGCGGCGCGGTCTTGATCGCAGCAAACGGCCGGAGGACAGCTAGCGCAGGCTGGCGTTGATCTTGTCCAGCGCAGGGGTGCCGGGGCAGAGATCCTTGGCCTCGAGCGTGTTGAGCGGCGTTTCCACGGTGTTGAGATGGGTGTGCAGATCGTCCGCGTCGGGATCGACATAGAGCAGGCCGGTGACGATCTGGCCCTTGGCGGCGTGCTTTTGCAGGAATGACATCGCGCCGACCCGATCATGCGCATCATAATCCGCATCGATCTTGCGCAGCGCGATCTTGCTGCCATCGTGCTGCTCGACGACCTGCACCGTACCCGGCGCGTAATCGACCGAGATCGGCTCACGCCCGGTGATGACGTCGAGGCGGTTCACCGCATCAT
>CAWHIO010000025.1:0-43431 GCA_963829315.1 uncultured Alphaproteobacteria bacterium
GGGTCTGGCTACTGGGGCGCACTCCGGAGCTACGCCACTGCCTTCCTTGCCGGCGAACCGCAACAATATGTCGGGCACAATCCGGTGGCGCGTATCGGCATCGCACTTCTACTATTTCTGCTCTTTGTTCAGACCGCGACTGGACTGATCCTCGCTGGAACGGACCTGTTCTGGCCGCCTTTCGGCGGATGGTTCGCCGGTTGGGTTGCGGCTACCGGTGTCGATCCGGCGGCGGTTTCGCCCTTGGCCTCGAATACAATCGATCAGGCTGCATACAAGGCTATGCGCGCCTTCCGCAGTCCCGTCGTGACGATCCATCTATATGCTTTTTATGCGCTCGCAGGTGTCATTCTGACCCACGTTGCCGCGGTGATCGTGACCGAGATACACGAGGGTGGAAGTATTACGTCGGCCATGTTTACCGGCCGCAAAATTCTCAACCGTTCACCTCAAGACGTTGGAAGATAAGAAGAATGCATCCACTTCATCGTGAATCGCACCTGGTTGAGCGTATCGGCTGGCTTCGCGCAGCAGTTCTCGGCGCGAATGATGGGATTATCTCCACAGCAAGCCTCGTTGTTGGCGTTGCCGCTGCGTCAAACTCGTCGACCGAGGTGTTAGTCGCAGGCGTTGCCGGTCTGGTTGCCGGTGCTACCGCGATGGCCGCCGGAGAGTACGTCTCGGTCAGCTCTCAGGCCGATACGGAGGCAGCCGATCTCGCGCGGGAACGGCGCGAGCTTGCGGAACAGCCGGCTGCAGAACTCAATGAGCTAACGAACATCTATATTTCACGCGGGGTCGAACCCGGGCTGGCCCGCCAAGTAGCGGAACAACTGACAGCGAAGGACGCATTCGCGGCACATGCCCGGGACGAGCTGGGCCTGTCCGCACATATGGTCGCTCGTCCGGTTCAGGCCGCTCTGACGTCGGCGGCTACTTTCTCCGTGGGCGCTGCCTTGCCAGTGTTGATCGCAGTCCTTTCGCCGTCGGCAAGTCTCCCTTGGATGGTGTCAGGAGGTTCACTTATTGCGCTCGCGATTCTTGGGGCTGCCGGAGCCCATACGGGCGGAGCGGGTGTCTTGAAGCCAATGCTACGTGTTACCTTCTGGGGGGCCATCGCCATGGGCGCGACGGCTGGTATTGGTCGCCTCATTGGTCACGCCATTTAGCCCGTCTTGCTCATTCTGGGGCGTGACCCATCGCGATCGCACCCGCGACGATTTCGGCGAGCCCCGCGGTCACGATCACCTTGGTCGAGGAGACGGCGGCGGCCAGCCCCGCCGCCAATGCGAAAGGAACGGTCAGGCCGTCGGCCATCCCGATCACGACATCGCGCACGGTTTCGGTGGCAGTGAAATGCTTTTCGATATGCGGAACTGTAGGCATTCTGGAGCACCTCGTCGCAGATGGCGTAAACGGGATAGTTGAAGGCGGCCAGCCCAACTAGCACCGCTTACTGAAGCGGATTTGCGATGCATCAATAACGGCATCCGCCAGGCAGGGCATTTTCAGTTTTTGCCTTTGAGAAGGAGCGCCCTCATGTCTTATGCAGCCCTGATGGTCTATGTCGATGCCGACGGCATTCCGGAACAAAGGGTTCGAATAGCCGCAGATCTTGCAGCAAAGTTCAATGCGGCCCTGATTGGGATCTCGGCCCGCGCCGTTCCCCCGCCGTTCGTTGCGGAAGGCGTGATCATCGAAGAAGCAACGGAGGGCGACATCAAGCAGATGCAGGCAGGGTTGGTCAAAAAAGGGGATTGGTTCCGCGGTGTTGTCGGCATGGATCGTCCGGGCGTCGAATGGCGAACCGCGCTTGATTTTCCGGCCGAGGCGCTGACGCGTGAATCCCGCTGCCGCCGATCTTGTCATCCTCGGGCAGCAGGCCCAGGGCCGTTATGACAATTACCGAAGCTTATATCCGAGCGAGGTGCTTCTGAAACTGGGCCGGCCTGCGCTACTCGTCGCGCCTGGCATCGCCTCGCTGCGGGCCGAACATGTCGTCTTGGGCTGGAAGGATACTCGTGAGGCCCGTCGGGCCGCGCTGGATGCGATTCCGTTCTTACGCGCCGCCAAACGGGTTTCGGTGGTCGAAGTCTGCACCCGGGACGATGAACGAAATGCGTTAGCCCGGACCGAAGACGTCGTCCGCTATCTGGGGCGGCACGGAATCCCCGCGGGTGCTCGGCCAATTGTTCACCGCGACAGGTCTGACGCGGATCATCTGGTCCAGTTTGCCCTGAACGAGGGCGCCGACCTGCTGGTGGCCGGAGCCTATGGCCATAGCCGGGTAGGGGAATGGGTCTTCGGCGGCATGACGCGGAGCATCCTCGCGTCGTGTCCGCTTTGTTGCCTGATGTCTCACTAGGCTGTCACGGCCTGGCTTGACGCCCTCCGTGCTGTCCCGAAGCGAGGATATCGCCATAACCACACCGGTGCTCATCAACCTCATAGTGGCAATCGGGATTGGCCTACTGATCGGCGCCGAGCGCGAGCGGCGTAAAGGCGAGGGTCCGGCGCGTTCTCCTGCGGGGATACGAACGTTCGCTGTTGCGTCGCTTGCCGGTGCGATTGGTTTCATTGTTGGAGACGAGTTATTACTTGCGATTGTGACTGTGGGGGTCATCGCATTGACCGTGATCGCCTATTGGCGCGGTCACGGTGATGACCCCGGCCTGACGACTGAAATCGCGCTGATCCTGACTGTTCTGCTGGGCGGACTTTCAATGCAACAGCCCGCGCTTGCAGGCGGCCTCGCCGTCGTCGTGGCCGTTCTGCTTGCCTCGCGAACCCGGCTTCACCGCTTTATTCGCTCGGTGCTTACAGAAGATGAACTCAACGACATTCTGATCTTCGCTGGTGCGACCTTTGTCGTTCTGCCGCTCATTCCGGATCGTTCGATGGGGCCGTACGGCGCCCTCAACCCGCATTCAATCTGGATTCTGGTAGTTCTCGTGATGGCGATTGGCGGCGCCGGCCACATCGCGGTTCGCATGCTCGGTACCAGATTTGGACTACCTGTGGCGGGGCTCGCGTCGGGATTCGTCTCAAGCACCGCCACAATCGCGGCGATGGGCACACGGGTGAAAGCCGGTAGCGACGTTATGGCGGCCGCCGTGGCGGGCGCGGTGCTTTCGACGGTCGCGACGATCGCGCAACTGGCGATTATTCTTGGTGCCACAAGCTTGCCGACCCTTCGAACGCTTTCTATTTCGCTCGCAAGCGCGGGCTTGACTGCGGTCGTCTACGGGACAATTTTTACGGTTCTGGCGCTACGTCAGAAAGCCGGGGAAGAGGCAAAAAGCGGACGCGCGTTCAATTTCACGACGGCTCTCGTGTTTGCCTTGACCCTTTCATGCATCATGGTCGCCTCCGCCGCGCTCCGGGAATGGTTTGGCGAGAATGGGATTATTCTGGCCGCAGCACTTGCCGGATTCGTCGACACGCATTCGGCGGCGATCTCGGTGGCTTCGCTCGTCGCATCGGAGAAGATGACCGCGGCCGACGCCGTGCTGCCGATTCTCGCGGGACTTTCCACCAATACGATCAGCAAGCTGGTTCTTGCCGGCACCAGCGGAGGCCGCTCGTTTGCCATCCGTGTAGTCCCCGGATTGATATTGGTCGGGTTGGCGGCGTGGGTGGGCGCGCTTTTCTCCCTGATCGGTGCCTGATGAGAGTTTCGAGCCGTTTGCTTTTTTCACGATCGAACAACGTCCGGCTGAAACCATGGGCGCTGGTTCTCACGCTCGCAGCGCACGGCGGAACGGCCGCTTCAGAAGTTCGAGGACAAGGAGTGTGGCAAAGCCCACCCCTATGCACAGCAGGAGATCGTCCGGGTGAAGCGGACCAAAGCGAAAGAGTTCCCGCAGGGTCGGCCAGCTCAGAATGGCGGTCAGCAAAGCTGCATCAACACCGAGCACCGTCCAAAGCACGGGATTTGGCCTTGAAAGTGCGCGCACGACGGACGTGCTGAATGAGCGGCCCGCGAGGATCATGGCAATATTTCCCACGACCAGTGCGACAAAGGCCAGCGACCGAACCTCGACTTCGGGCATTCCTCGCATCCACGCGATCAGGAAAATGGCCGCCGTCGCGACCAGCACGGTCGTGCCCTGCAGCAGGCTCCAGAGGATGAGCGGGAACGAAAAAAGCGGGCTCTTCGGATCGCGCGGCGGGCGGCTCATGACGTCGCCTTCCTCCGGCTCGGCCTCGAAAGCGATCGAACAAACCGGATCGACCACCATTTCCAGAAACGCGATGTGAACTGGATACAGAACCAACGGAATTCCAAAAGCAAGCGGCAGCAGGGCAAGACCGGCGATCGGCAGATGGGCCGCCATCACAAAGCCCATCGCCTTTCGAATGTTGTCGTAGATCCGGCGGCCCAGCCGGATGGTATGGACGATGGAACTGAAATCGTCCTCAAGCAGAACGATCGCGCTGGCTTCGCGCGCAACGTCCGTCCCGCGGCCGCCCATGGCGATGCCGATATGGGCGGCCTTGAGTGACGGCGCATCATTCACGCCGTCACCAGTCATGGCGACGATTTCACCGTTGGCTTTCAGCGCCTGGACGATCCGCATTTTTTGCTCGGGCTGAATGCGCGCGAAAACCGTCGCAGCCCTGACGTGGTCGGCCAGTGCCGCATCGTCAAGCCGGGCGATATCCTGACCGCTCACGAGATCGCCGACGTCGATGCCGGACTGCTCTGCGATCGCCCGCGCGGTGGGCGGATAATCGCCGGTAATCATGATGACACGGATACCCGCCGAGCGGCACTCGCGCATCGCCGAAGGCACGCTCGCCCGCACCGGATCGGCAAGCCCAACCAGACCCAGAAACTCGAAAGCAATGTCTTGCTGGGCGCGCGGCGGGTCACCCGTCAGCACCGCCTTCGCCACCCCGAGGACCCGCATGCCTTGAGCCGCCATCTGCTCGGCATTACCTGCGATCATGGCCAGGCTGCCGGATGAGAACCGGCAGAGTTCGGCGATGGCTTCCGGTGCTCCCTTGGCGGCGGCCAGCAGGGAGCCGTCCGCCTGGCGCCAGACGTTGGTCATGGCGAGCAGACCGGAACTGAGCGGATACTGATGAACAAGGTTTTGCGGCATCGCCGCCTGCAGCGCGAGTTGCTCCGCCCGCAGATGAAAGGCCAGCTCCATGGGATCGAATGGCTTGACCTGACTTGCCAGGCGCCCAAACGCAACGACCTGATCAGCGCCCGCTTCGCCGCTGAAGGCGCTTATGCTGCGAAGGACCGCATCGGCCGGCCGCACATCCGCAATCGTCATCCGGTTTTCGGTCAGGGTACCGGTCTTGTCCGTGCACAGCACCGTGGCCGCACCGAGGGTTTCTATGGCAGCGGAGCGCCGTGTGAGCACGCCGGCTTGCGAGATCCGCCAGGCGCCCATCACCATGAATACGGTCAGAATGACCGGAAATTCTTCCGGCAGCAACGACATGCTAAGCGCGATTCCGCCGAGAAAGGCATTGAGCCAATTAGATTGAAGCCAGCCATAGAGGACAGTGAACAGAACGCTGATGGAAACGCCGCCAATCGCGAACAGGCGGACAAGGCGGCGTGTTTCATTCTGGATCGGTGGCGGTTCGTTCTCGATGCCTGAAAGAGATTTTCCGATCTTGCCGATTTCGCTCCGCGTGCCGGTCGCGGTCACCTCGGCAAGCCCCTGTCCGCGCACGATCAGCGAACCCGAATAGACGAATGGGAGATCGTCGCCGCCCGGCCGTATATCTGACGGCAGTCCGGCGGCCAGCGCCTTTCGCACTGGAACCGCTTCGCCGGTCAGCAGTGATTTATCGGCCTCGAGCGTCTGGCACGAGATCAAAGTCCCATCCGCAGGCACGCGGTCGCCCTCGTTCAACAGAACAAGATCGCCGCGAACGACTTCACGGCCTGGAATACGCCTTTGCTCGCCGTCCCTCAGCACCAGCGCGCGCGGGCTCGTGAGATCGCGCAGCGCATCGAGCACGCGCTCGCTGCGAGCCTCCTGCACGATCGTGACGACAATGGAAGCGGAAGCCAGCACGACGATCAGCAGTGCTTCCTGGAGATCGCCGAGGCTGATGTAAATCGCCCCGGCGACGAGCAGCATCAAGAGCATCGGTTCACGGAGAACTTCGAATGCGATCTGCCAAACCCTGCGCCGGCCGTCCTGCGCAAGCTCATTTGCACCGTCGGCCACAAGACGCCTGGCCGCTTCGGTGCTGGTCAGCCCATTCATAGATGGCACCTTATATGAGAGCCGTTCTGCTATAGTCGAACGCCGGTCAGGGCTCCGAAGGTTTCGGAGCAGCGTACGATTTTAGCTCGACGGTTGCCGTTGCAAGACGGCGATACAAATCCCGTTTCCGGGCAAGCGGCAGCCAATCATACAAGAATATTTCGAGAGGCCGCCAGTTCGCCACCCAGCCGAGTATCAGAAAACTCTCCTCGACCAGGCGCCGGAACGGGGTATCAATCAGGTAACCACCCACGAGGTGTGCCGATAAAAGACATATAATCAGGATCGTGACGCCGATCCCGAGCGAGCGGCGACCGATCCGAAACAGCTCTTTGATCTCGCGTTGCGTAGCACCGGCGTGATCGGAAAAATATCGGCGGAACGCCTCCTTCAACTCGCGTGCCGCCTTGGTTTCCGCCTCGGTGCCGGGAAAGTGAACCAGGATTCTTATCGCGCGGTCAGCGCCGAGTTCGCGGGCCCAACCGACGATGAATTCCTCCGCCTCCTTGTCCAGATCACGTTCCCGGAACGGAAACGGATCCAAGGTATGAAATAGCTGCGCGATATTATCGACACGCAACTCGATCAAATCGCCGGACGCGGTTTCAGTCATTCCCTGATCGGCCGATTGTTGAATTGTTGGGATGATACCCCGCCCCGGCCGGGATTCGTTGCGCTAACGCAAGATCTGGCGGGCAACGATAGATAGAGTGGGTTTCCGCTTCAGGCTATGGTTTTCTCATATTGAATGAAAGGGCGCGGCAGGAATGAGCTTTTTGGTGATTGCGGCGGCGTCTTTCCGGAATGCTCCATGACTGGAAGTAGCGTCCCCCACCGCATGACAACTTCGAACGTTGTATTGACGCTGGCGATCGTCGTCGGACTGGTCTTCTGTTACTTTCTTGCGATACCCTTTCTGCCTGCGATCGTCTGGTCTGGTACCTTGGGCGTACTCTTCGCTTCTCTGGATACGAGGATCCGAAGGTCGATACGTTCCGCGAATGCTTCCGCTGCCGCGACGGTCGCCATCGTGGCGTTCATCGTCGTCGTCCCCGGTATTCTGGTGATCGGCTCTCTTCTCAACGAAGCCGCCCGAAGTGTCACGGTCATTGGTCCGATGCTGGACGCGGATCGTTGGACTCAATTGCTCGATAATCACCCTCGACTCGCACCGGCGCTGCGCTGGCTTAACGAGCGCCTCGACCTGCCTGACCTCATCAAGGCTTCTGTTTCCTGGGTTGCCGGATGGAGCGGTTCGATTGTCCGCGCTTCGTTCTCCGGCGCGATAACCCTGCTTCTGACCTTCTATTTCCTATTTTTCATTCTCCGGGACCGGGACAAAGCCGTTGCGCTGGCGAAAGAGACGCTGCCGCTGTCGGCTTCCGAATTTTCCCGGCTATCCGACCGATTTACCGACACCATATTTGCGACGGTCGTTGGCACTGCTGCGGTGTCGGCGCTGCAGGGCGCGCTCGGCGGGAGCATGTTCTGGTGGCTGGGGTTGCCGGCCCCGGTGTTTTGGGGAGTTCTGATGGGCCTGGTCGCGGTGGTGCCGTTTCTCGGCGCCTTCGTCATCTGGGTGCCGGCGGCGCTGTTCCTTGCGTTGTCGGGAGATATTGCTTCTGCCGCCATACTCACTTTCTGGGGCACTATCGTGGTCGGCCTGGTCGACAACGTGGTCTACCCGATCCTGGTCGGCAGGAAGCTGATGATGCATACAATCCCATCGTTCATCGCCATCGTCGGCGGCGTGATCCTGCTGGGCGCACCGGGCGTCGTCCTTGGCCCTCTCGTTGTCTCAATTTCCCTGACCCTGATGGGAATCTGGAAAGAGCGAAATTTTGAGCTGGCAGGGTAGCTGTATCCTGCTGCTCGAATGACAACCGGCTCCGAAACCATCCGCGTGCCGGGGTAGACCAGCCGGGACATCGCCAATGGGGCTCTCGTTTGACCCTCGGCGGCGCTTTGGTGGTCATCCTTGCGCCAGATCATGGTCCAGTGCCTCCATGCCGTCATATTTGACGATGGTTTCCAGCATTGGCTGCAGGATGATTCGTCACCGTTGCGATCGATGCGCGATCCCTGGAGGGCCAATGGCAAAGAACAGCAAATCTGCCGGGGCTGAGCGATCCGTCCTGCGCGACGCCAGGGAAATCGCAGCCGTCGAGCAGTACTGGCATGCGGCCGGACAGCCGAAGCCGCGCAAACCTCCGAAGAACTACAAGTACGTCGACGAACTCGCCCATCTGCAATTCGAACTTATCAAGCTGCAGGAATGGGTCCGGTTGCAGGGCCTCAAGGTCGCCGTGATCTTCGAGGGCCGCGACGCGGCCGGCAAAGGCGGGGTCATCAAGCGCATCACCGAGAGCCTGAATCCGCGCATTTGCCGCGTCGTGGCGCTTGGCACGCCGACGGAGCGCGAGCGCGGCCAGTGGTATTTTCAACGCTACGTCGCCGAGCTGCCGCGACGGGGTGAAATCGTGCTGTTCGATCGCAGCTGGTACAACCGCGCCGGGGTCGAGCGCGTCATGGAGTTCTGCAGCGAGGACGAATATCGGGAGTTCCTGCGCTCCTGTCCGATTTTCGAGGAGATGCTGGTGCGCTCGGGAATCTGTCTGATCAAATACTGGTTCTCGGTCAATGACGAGGAGCAGGAGCGGCGCTTTCAGGAGCGCATCCGAAACCCGATCAAACGCTGGAAGCTCAGCCCGATGGACGTTGAATCGCGCAAGCGCTGGGTGGAATATTCGAGGGCGAAAGACGTGATGTTCGCGCACACCGACCGCAAGAAGACGCCGTGGTACGTCGTCAACGCCGATGACAAGAAACGCGCCCGGCTCAACTGCATCCGGCATCTGCTGAATCAAATTCCCTATCAGGACATGAGACCGGTCGAGGTCGAGCTTCCGCTGCGCCAGCCGGATACCGGCTACAAGCGGCCCCGGAAGTCGAGCCAGCGTTTCGTCCCCCAGGCCTATTGAGGGGCGAGGGACGTGAAGCCGCCCTTCACAGCTCACGCGCGTTGGAGAACGCGAACGACGACACCCGCCTGGTGTTCTCGTCGAGGATCAGGGTGCGGGTGATCGGCGGCTCGGCGCGCTGGCTGCAGTTTTCGCGTTCGCAGAGCCGGCAGTTGACGCCGATCGGCGTGCCCTCGGTTTTCTCCAGATCCATCCCGCTCGCATAGACCAGCTTGGCGGCATGGCGGATCTCGCAGCCGAGCCCGATCGCAAACCGCGGTTGCGGTTGCGGGTGCGGCGCCACCGGCCGGCGCACCATCTGCGCGATCGAGAAATACCTCGCGCCATCGGGCAGTTCGATGATCTGCTTGAGCAGGCGGTCCGGCGTGTCGAAGGTCGAATGCACGTTCCACAAGGGACAGGTGCCGCCGAACTTCGAAAACGGGAACGTGCCGGAGGAAAACCGCTTGGAGACATTGCCGGCATTGTCGACCCGCAGCATGAAGAACGGCACGCCGCGCGCATTGGGCCGCTGCAACGTGGTCAGGCGGTGACAGACCTGCTCGAAGCCGGCATTGAAACGCTGCGCCAGTACGTGGACGTCGTAGCCGAGCTGTTCCGCGGCCGCGTGGAACGGCTGATAGGGCATCATGGCGGCGGCGGCGAAATAATTCGCAAGCGTGATCCGGTAGAGCCGGTGCGGGGTGTCGTCGAGCGAGCCGGCGCGGCCGATGATGGTTTCGATCGCGCCGGAGCATTCGGCAAGCCCGATCTGAAAGGCGAGTTGAAACGCCCGGCCGGGGCCATCGACCAGCTCCGAGATCAGGAGCTGGCGGCGATGGCGATCGAACCGCCGCAGCGTCTCGCGCATCACATCGACCGGCATGATGCGGGTCTGGATCGAATGTTTTTCCCGCAGCCGCGCCGAGAGGGCGGCAAACAATGCTTCCGCCGGCACGTTCAACTCGTCGCGCAGGTTTTCCGCCGCGGTTTCGAGTTCGCCGAAATAGTTGCGGTTGGCCTCGATCAGATCGCGGACGCGTTCGATCGGATTGGTCTCGAACCGCGTGCCCTCGTCGCGGTCGGCCATTTGAGCGGCGACCATGGTCTCGCCGCGGCGGGCTTCGGTATAGGCGGCGTAGAGCCGCTGCAGCGAATGGGTGACGCCGGGGCAGAGTTCGGAGAGATCTCGCAATTCCTGTTTCGGCAGGTCGATCTGCCGGAACAGCGGATCGGAGAAGATCTCGTTCAGTTCGGCGAAGAAGCGGTCCTCGTCGGCGGTGGCGAGATCGCGCAGATCGAGGTCATAGGCCTCCGCCAGCCGCAGCAGGATCTGCGCCGTCACCGGGCGCTGGTTGCGCTCGATCAGGTTGACGTAGGAGGGCGAGATGCCGAGGCCCACGGCGATTTGGGTCTGGGACAGGCCCAATTGCTGGCGGATGCGCCGGAAACGGGGGCCGACAAACAGTTTCTTTCCGGAATCACCCGCCATTTGGCAGCCTCGCTTCCCTTGTCGTTATTCCGGGGCGATGCGCAGCATCGAACTACGATGTGCAATCGCACATCGGAGAATCTGAGATTCCGGGTCTGGTCCTTCGGACCATCCCGGAATGACACTGCGAATTGCGTTTTGTGACAAATATTTACAAGATAACAATTATGACAAGTAGTTATGTTACATGACATCACCATTCAAAATCAAGCCATCTATACGAATTAGCTAGTTTCGCGTTTAGCTCTTCTCACGCATTTCGCAATGCACTGTCACGAATGTCGATTGGAGACCTAAGATGGCGAAGACCTTTGAACAGCTGGTTCCCGCGCCCGCAGGGCGGTTTGACGGCATCAGCCGTCCCTATAGCCCGGCCGAGGTCGAAAGGCTGCGCGGTTCCGTGCCGATCGCCTACACCCTGGCCGAGAAGGGCGCCAACCGGCTTTGGGAATCGCTGAAGAAGGAGCCTTACGTCAATTCGCTCGGCGCCGTCACCGGCAACCAGGCGATGCAGCAGGCACGCGCCGGGCTGCCGGCGATCTACCTGTCGGGCTGGCAGGTGGCGGCCGACGCCAACACCGCGGGCGCGATGTATCCGGACCAGAGCCTCTATCCGGCCAACGCCGGCCCGGAGCTGTGCCGCCGCATCAACCGCACCTTCCAGCGTGCCGACCAGATCGAGCACTCCGAAGGCGGCGCCAAGATCGACTGGTTCGTGCCGATCGTGGCCGACGCGGAAGCGGGCTTTGGCGGTCCGTTGAACTCGTTCGAGATCATGAAAGCCTATATCGAGGCGGGCGCGGCCGGCGTTCACTTCGAGGACCAGCTGGCGTCTGAAAAGAAGTGCGGCCACATGGGCGGCAAGGTGCTGATCCCGACCGCCGCGCATGAGCGCAACCTGGTCGCCGCAAGACTTGCCGCCGACGTCTGCGGCACGCCGACCTTTGTGCTGGCGCGCACCGATGCGGAGAGCGCCAAGCTGATCACCGCCGATGTCGACGAGCGCGACCGCGAGTTCATCACCGGCGAGCGCACCGCGGAGGGCTTCTTCCGGCTCAAGCCCGGCAGTGGCCTTGCGCACTGCATCAAGCGCGGCATCGCGTTTGCGAAATATGCCGATCTGTTGTGGTGGGAAACCTCGACCCCGAACCTCGAGGAGGCAAAGCAATTCGCCGAGGCCGTGCACAAGGTCTATCCCGGCAAGATGCTGGCCTACAATTGCTCGCCGTCGTTCAACTGGGAAGCCAACATCGACAAGGCGACGATCGCCAAATTCCAGCGCGAGATCGGCGCGATGGGCTACAAGTTCCAGTTCGTGACGCTGGCGGGCTTCCACTCGCTCAACCACGGCATGTTCGAACTGGCGCGCGGCTACAAGGCCGAAGGCATGGCGGCTTACTCCCGCCTGCAGCAGGCCGAGTTCGCCTCGGAGAAGTTCGGCTATTCGGCGACGCGCCACCAGCGCGAGGTCGGCACCGGCTATTTCGATCTGGTGTCCACCACCATCACCGGCGGCACCTCGTCGACCACGGCACTTCACGACTTCGACCGAGGCCGCGCAGTTCAAGGCGCACGGTTCGGAAATCCACGTTCAGGCGGCTGAATAAAAGGAGGCTATCATGAACAACGGCAGTAATTTCTGGGTGATTGGCGGCGAGTTCGGTTCGATGAACTTCCACAAGCTCGTGGAAGGTTCGGCCCAGGTTCAGGGCCCGTTCAAGACCCGCAAGGAAGCCGAGGATGCCTGGCGCGTGGTCTCGGAAGAGAATCGCCACAAGGCCGGCGTGCGCTTCTCCATCGTGGAAGAGCCCTCGCGCGTTCCGGCCTGATCTGCCGAATAAGAAGACGTCCAAGGACAACAGCGGCCTCCTCCGGTCATGCCGGGCGGGGCCGCTCGCGTTTTGCCGCTCGCCAAAGGCCTAAGTCTTTGGGAACAAACGGCCTTTGCGGACGGCCTGGTTACTGATAGGTTAACGGCATTGGCAACCCATCAGGACAAGGCCGCCAGCTGATGTCAGAGGCACAAAATACCGGGAGCGAAGCCGTCGGTGATGCGCGTCCGATGCGGTTGCGCGATGCGCTCCGGCAGGCGCGGATCGAGGCTGCCGATCGCACCGGCGTCGTCGTCGACCTGCGCGATGCGGAAGTTGCCCGGCTGGAAATTCTGAACGAGGCGCTCGATCCCTTGTTTGCGCAAATTCCCAATACCATCGATCTGTTCGATCGCGGCATCAGCCAGGGCGAGACGCCGCGGCTTTGGATCGACGTGGTGGCCCACGTCCTGATGGGGCGCGACAAGCGCATCTATCGTTTCGTGCAGGATACCCGTTTCGGCCGCATCGTGATTGCCGAATCCCATGACATCGCCGCCATCGTCGACGCCGTCACCGATTATGTCGCGCGCCGCATGATCGAGCGCGAACACGCGCTGGTCGCGACCCCGATGGCCGCACCTGCCGTGGTCGAAAAGCCGCGCCGCAGCGCTTTCTGGCCGTTCGCGCTCGGCTTCATCCTCGGCGCGGTCGCGCTGTTCGGCCTGGCGCTGTTTACCGCACTGCGCAGCCTCTAGGTTGAGGACCGGAGGAGCGGTCGTGACTTCAGGCGTTCCGATCGCGCTCGCGCTTCTTGCAACGATTGTCGCGGTCTCATTATTTCGCAAGTGGCAGCATCTGCGACGGGCCGAGTTCATCCACACCTATCGCTGGCCGCCGGGCCTGCTCGATCGGCTTGAGAAACATCGCGCCGGGCTTGAGCGCAAGGACAGCGCGCTGGTTTCGCGCGGCCTGCGCCAGTTCTTCATCGCCTATCTGATGAGCGGCAAGCGCTACGTCTCGATGCCATCGCAGGTCGCCGACGACCTGTGGCATGAATTCATCCTCTATACGCGCGAATATGATGCATTTTGCCGGCGTGCGTTCGGCGGCTTCTTGCATCATACGCCGGCGGTGGTGCTCGGCGAGCATCGCAGGAGCAACGAGGGCCTCCGCCGCGTGTGGTGGTACTGCTGCAAGTATGAGAGCATCGACCCGGTCAACCCGACACGGCTGCCGCTGCTGTTTGCCCTGGACAGCAAGCTGAATGTTCCGGATGGCATCGTCTATCACCCGCAATGCGAGCAGCTGCGGAAAAACGGCAGCGGCGTCGCCTATTGCGGTGGCGATTTCGCCGATAGCTCGATCGATGGCAGCTCCGCCGGCTTCGGCGATTCCGGCAACGACGGGGGCGGGCACGGCGGTCATGGCGATGCCGGCGGAGGCCACGGCGGAGATGGTGGCGGCGGCGACGGAGGCGGCGGGTGCGGCGGTGGAGGCTGTGGCGGAGGAGGCGGCGATTGATACTCGGCGCCGCTACGACAACCTCACCCGCCTGAACTCGCGGACGCCGGCTCGCTGTCCGAAACCCCGTACCCTCTGCTCACATCGCCACGCCGCGCCATCGCGCTCGATTGAAAACAGATTATAGGCCGCATCGGGATAGCGGCCATGCGCGAGCGCGGAGGCCGATGGCACGCCGATCGCCGGAATCGGACCGTTCGGCCCGTCGATCCAGATCGTGGAATGAACGTGATCGTGCCCGTGCAGGACCAGCTCCACGCCATGCCGCTTGAGAAGCGCAAGCAATTGGGGCGCATCGGTCAGCCGCTTGGCGCGCGCGTCCGAGCGCAGCGGGTGGTGGATCAGCAGCACGCGGAATACCTGTTCGGCGGAAAGCCCGGCCAGGACGCGATCGAGCGCTTCCAGCTGGCTCCGACCAAGCCACCCCGTCGCCATCAGCGGCGCCGTCGGCACCGCCGAGGACACGCTGATCAGCGCCAGCGGGCCGCGGCGGCGCACGGCGGGAAATTCCACGCCGCGATCGGGCGCATCGTCGCCGATGAGATAGTTGGTCCAGGCCTCCGCAAAACGATGCCGGGTGGCGCGAACATAGGCGTCGTGATTGCCCGGGATGACCGTGACCAGGTCCGGCGGACCGACGCTTTCCAGCCATGCCCGCGACGGCGCGAACTCGGCTTCCAGCGCCAGATTGACGAGATCGCCTGTGACCGCGATGTGATCCGGCGTCTGTGCCCGCATGTCCGATACCAGCGCATCGAGCACCTCGCGGCTGTGGAATTTATGCCGGTTGCGCGTCCAGTTGAGATAGCCGAACGCGCGCTTGCCGACGAGTTCGGAGAGCCGCAGGCTTGGCAGCGGCGGAAGATGCGGATCGGACAGATGGGCAAGGGTGAAGGCCGCCATCATCTGTATCCGCTTCTGTTGGTTACGCGAGCGAGCCGCCACACGATCGCCTCATGATATCCTGCAATATCCGGGAATGTATTGGCAAGCTGGCTGTCGCGATGCAAGGATCAAACGCGCCGTCCGCATATCCAGGGGTTTCCGTGACGATGAACCTGCAGAACTTGCGACGGAGCCTGGAGCCGGCGCTGCGGCGGATATTTCATTTTTATTGGCGGTTCGCCCGCGGCATGACGCTCGGGGTTCGCGCAGTCGTACTTGACGGTGAAAATCGCGTATTTCTGGTCAAGCACAGCTATGTCGCCGGCTGGCACCTGCCGGGCGGCGGCGTCGAAACCGGCGAAACCTTCCGCGATGCGTTGCAACGCGAATTGCAGGAAGAAGGACGAATTGAATTGACCGGCAAGCCCGCGCTGCACGGCCTTTTCTTCAACAGCCACATCTCTCGCCGCGATCATGTCGCGGTCTATCTGGTCAGGCATTTCAGGCAGGATCGCCTGCCGGAGCCGAACCGCGAGATTGTCGGGTGCGGGTTTTTCGACGTGGGAGCGCTGCCGGCGGAGACGACCACGGGAACACGGTTGCGGATATCGGAAGTGATCGAAGGCCGTGAGCCGGTTGCAACCTGGCGCTAGGGAGTTCTCTCGGCGATCCGCGCAGCAGCGCTCTCCGCCAGCGTCGTTCGGTCGTTGCCGGGATACGCGCGCCGAAAGCCGGCCTGAAGCATGGCGCGAACGCGCTTGTTCGCGAACGGCCCATGGTGGTAGAAGCGGCGCGCCAGAACAGCGGTGCCCATTTGGTGAAGAGACTGGACTTTCTGCGGCGTATTGCATCCCGGCGCGGCATCGCGGCTGTCAGTGGCTTCGGCCGTCACGGCCGAACGTCGCTTCGCCAATCCGACCGGCAGCCGCCCGGTCGACGCGTGCGCCGTCCGAGCCCGCAGGGGCGCCCCGACCAGCACCCATGACTAACCATTTTCGCGCAGAGATCGCCGGACTGCGCGCCGTCGCGGTCATTGCCGTCGTGCTGTTTCATCTGAAGGTCGATGGCTTTCAGGGAGGCTTCGTCGGCGTCGATATTTTCTTTGTCATTTCCGGCTATCTCATCACCCGCAATATTCTGGCCGATCTGCAAGGCAATCGCTTTTCATTTGGCCAGTTCTATGTGCGCAGGACGCGGCGAATTTATCCTGCGCTGATTTTCACCGTCGTCGCCACCTATCTCGCGGGAGCCCTGTGGTGCTCGCCACTCATGTTTCTGGACGTGGCCAAGGAGGGCACGCACGCCCTTCTGTCGATTTCCAATATTCAGTACTGGCGGGAATCCCATCAGTATTTCGCCCCGAATTCGGACGAACTGGCTCTGCTGCATTGCTGGTCGCTGTCGCTCGAGGAGCAGTTTTATCTGCTCTGGCCGGTCTTCATTGTCCTGGCATGGAGGCTGGGCCGGACGTTTGAAGGCATCGCCGTCGCGGCGCTTGCATCCATCCTCGCTTCAACCGTTGTGGCCAAAGTGGATCCGCTCGCGGTATTTTTTCTGATGCCGTTTCGAATTGCCGAGTTCGCCTGTGGCGCACTGGTTCTCCTCTGCGAGAGCCGATTTCGCCTCGGTGAAGCCGCCGCTGAATGCCTCTCGGCGGCCGGCCTGCTTTGCATCGCGGCGAGCGTGCTATTGTTCAGGTCGGATATGCCGCATCTGGAGGCAGCCATTCTCGTGCCTTGCCTGGGTGCGGCCGCGACAATCTGGGCCGGCGGTCACAGCCGGGTATCCACGATCCTCACCAATGCCACGATGGTTTCAATCGGCGCCATTTCCTATTCGCTCTATCTTTGCCACTGGCCCATCATTTTCTTCGGACGGTTTATTTTCGGCGACGACGCAGCCAATGGTTGGGCAGGGATTTTGACGATGGTGGTCCTGATGGTCGCTGTCGCAACGGCAATGAACGTGTTCATCGAACGCAGGTTCATTCAATCTTCAGAGTTACGATCGGCCAACGTCTTAAGAAATGCTGTGGGTTTTTGGTCGGTGGTTCTCGCGCTGACCGCGGTTACCCACTTCACTTTCATATCGAAGGGCCTCGCGTGGCGGATGCCCACAGCCCAAGCCGATCTGGAGCATTTGGAGGATTTTCCCACCGGGCGCGACATTCGGCACTTTCAGGGCCCGGTAGGCTTTGAACTGATCGGCGATTCCCTGATCGCCGAATATGCTTTCGGCCTTGGGCCGATCATGGAGCAGTTGAACGTGAACGTTCATGTGATGGGAGGCGCCGGCTGCCCCATTCTCTATGGAGCGACGCTGAAGTCACCGCGACAGGAAGAGTGCAGACTGGCGCGTGACCAGACGCTGGAGCGTGTCCGTCAAACGAATTTGCCGATCATCTTCGTGGAGAAGTGGAGTCTCTATAGCGACGCAGCCATCAACGACGACCTGGAACCGGCCGGGAGTTCGACGTCCGACGGCAATTCGTTCACCAAATTGCAGCAGGGCCTGGAGCGAACGATCGGGAAGCTTGTCGCCGATGGCAGGCGCATCCTGATTATCGGCGAGCAACTGGATCCCGGTTGCGCCATCAATCGTCCCCGGCTGTTGCAGGGACCGCTTCCGCATGCGCCTCAACCGCCCTGTCCAGCGAAAACCCGGGAGCAAGCCGAAAGGTCTACGGCGAGAATTGATCAGATGCTTTCCAGGGTCCAGGCCAAATGGCCCGACAAGGTCGAATTGCTGCGGCCGATAGATTACTTTTGCGACACCGAGTGCCCGGTCGTCAAAGACGGGATTTGGTTTTATTCCAATCGCATTCACCTGACGCTTGCCGGATCGACCTACATGGTGAGCCGGAGTGCGGATGTATTCCGGCGGTTTCTTGAAAACTGAGATAAACCGGGTGCGGCTTGCCGTGGCTGGTTAATTACGCTTGGATATCCCCGATTTCCGACAGAATGAAAAAACGGTCGTTTTCGATGGTCTGTTTTCGCGCGGTTCGATGCAAGCGATGAAATATCTGAAGGCCGTTTGCGCTTTCGCGCTGTTCGCCGTCCTCGCCAGCAATGTGTGGTCGATGTCGCACTGGCGCGAAAGCCGCGGCGTCTACGACGACGTCTGCTATTTGCGGCAGGCCCATCTGTTCCAGAGATTTGGGCTGAACGGCCTGAACACGGATATCTCCCGGGATGACGATCATTATCTGTCGTCAAAATTGCGGGAGATGGGCTTCAGGTCCTGGAACGATGCGGCAGAGGCTCCCTGCCACACATTGATGCCGGCCACCGGAAAGCGGGTGATGCAGTATCCGCCGGGCACGGGCTTTGTACTGGGGCTGTTTCCGCAGGGGTTTCAGGTGATCCCGCTGTATGTTCTGGCGACGCTGGTGGTTTTTGCGCTGGCGCTGCTCGCAATATTTTACGCGCGTTCCAGATCGTCCATCTTGCTCGCGGCTGGCTTCGGCTGCCTCGCGGTCTACCTGATGATCAATCCCGCAAAGGCGAGCTATTCGGTGGCGCCTACCATGGTGGCCTGTGCGCTCGCTGGACTTCTGACCGCCCGTTTTTTCTCTGCCGGGCAAAGCCGGCATCGCCTTGCCTTGCTAGGGCTGACCGGTCTCGTCATTGGCCTGTCGGTGAATTTCAGATTGCCGAATCTGTTGCTTTCGTCGGGATACTTTCTGTTTTTCGGCGTTTCGCTGCTGATATCCCGAAAACTCGAGGTGGCGTTGCAGGGCGTGCTGTTTGCGACGGCGTTCCTGGTCGGGACGGCACCGACGCTGGTTGCGAATGCGATCAACGCTGGTAGTCCGTTTTCTACGACCTACGGAGGGGTCGATGTGACGCCCCCGGATTTCAGCTTCGGCGTTATCCGGCAGTACCTGGCGGATTTGCAGTTCGTGTTGCTGCTGCTCGCGGGTCTGTGGACGGCGGTCATGTGGCGTTCGGTGGCCGGGGGCGGCGCGAGACAGGTTGCTGCTGTCACGGCTGGAAATCTCCTGGTGAATCTTGCCTTCTTCATGAGCCATCCCGTCTTCACGCCCTACTATACGGTTCCGGTCGCCATGCTTTCGTTGTGGAGCCTGCTGTTTGCGTCCCTGATGAAGCCTGCGGAAATGGTGGACGGCGCTGTTATCGGGCGGGCAGCCAGCGCATGATCGTGTTATGGGAAGCTCGGTCGGCAGGCTTTATGGGGCGGGCGTTTCAGCAATGATACCATCGTCGGTGCGGATTGCTGTTTTGGTGCCGTGCTTCAACGAGGAAGCGGCGGTCGCCACCGTGATTGCCGATTTTCGCAAGGCGCTGCCCACGGCCGGTATCTTCGTCTACGACAACAATTCGTCGGATCGCACGGTCGCGGTGGCGCGCGATGCGGGCGCCACGGTGCGCGGCGAGCGCCGTCAGGGCAAGGGGCATGTGGTGCGCCGCATGTTTGCCGACGTCGATGCCGACATCTATGTGCTGGTCGACGGCGACGCGACCTATGATGCCGCCAGCGCGCCCCGCATGATCGAGGCGCTGTTGTCGGATCGTCTCGACATGGTGGTCGGCCTTCGGGTCGATCAGGCCGCGGCCGCCTATCGGCCGGGTCACCGTACCGGCAACCGGATGCTGACGGGTTTTCTGTCGGCGGTTTTCGGCCAAGCCTTCAAGGATATTCTTTCAGGGTACCGGGTATTCTCGCGGCGGTTCGTCAAGTCCTTTCCGGTGCTGTCGGATGGCTTCGAGATCGAGACCGAGTTGAGCGTCCATGCGCTGGAACTGGCGTTGCCGGTCGCGGAGATCGAGACGCCGTATTATGCCCGCCCGGAGGGCTCGGTCAGCAAGCTCAACACCTGGCGTGACGGTTTGCGGATTCTCGGTACCATCCTGAAACTCTACCGTTCGGAAAAGCCGTTGCGGTTTTTCACGGCGATCGGAGTTTTTCTGACCGTGGTCTCGGTCAGCCTCGCGGTCCCGATCGTCATTACCTATCTCGAGGAGGGCATCGTTCCCCGACTGCCGACCGCGGTGCTGTCGATGGGTCTGATTATTCTGGCGATGCTTTCGGTTTCATCAGGGCTGGTGCTCGATACCGTGACGCGCGGGCGCCGCGAGATGAAGCTGTTGGCCTATCTGGCTCAAGCCCCCGCCGGCGACAATTGACGGGACTCGACAATCCGGCGTGACGTCGGGAACGATGGACCGCGCGGCCGCCAGATGCTATCTCGCGGCCATGAGCGACCTCTCTCTGACCATACTGGCCGAAACCGCCAACGACGCCCAGGCCATCGAACGCCTGCACGAGCGCACATTCGGCCCCGGCCGATTCGTGCTGAGCGCCTACCGGCTGCGCGAGCATGTCGACCACGTGCTCGAACTGTCGTTCACCGCGTGGATCGGCACGCTGCTGGTGGGCTCCGTGCGCCAGTTGCCGGTGACGATCGGCGACACCAAGGCTCTGCTGCTGGGACCGCTGACGGTCGAGCCGCCGTTTCGCGGCCGCGGCGTCGGTCGCGCGCTGCTGGAGCGCGCGCTGAAGGACGCCAGGGAAAAAGGCCATCGCCTGGTGCTCCTGGTCGGCGACGAGGCCTATTACAGCCGCGTCGGTTTCAAGGCCGTGCCGAAGGGCCGCGCGACCATGCCCGGACCGGTCGACTACAGCCGCTTGCTGGTCGCGGAACTGGTCGATGGCGCGTTCGACGGCGTTTCCGGACCGATCCGCCCGGACTGGAGCATGGTGCGATAGCTTCACAGCTTTTGCGAAATGCCGACAAAGAAGCCGCGGCGCGGCCCGAATTGCGGGGCGAAGACGCCGATGCCCGAGCCGTCCCTGATTTCATAGATGGTGTCGAACAGGTTGACGATGTCGAAGCGCAGCGTTGTCGGCTTGTTCGAAGCCACGATTTTGAAATCGTGCGATACGCCCAGATTGACCTGGGTGTAGGACGGCAGGTGATCGGTATTGGCAAAGCCGGAGCGAAGCCCGCTGCCGTAGATCATCGAGGCGCTAAAGCGCGTGCCGTCCCACAGATAGGAGGCGCCGGCTGATGCGGTCAGCTGCTGGGCATGATCGGTGAAGATGTGGTGGTTGGCGATGAAGGCCAGTTCGTCAGGACCGAACAGAAACTGGTTCGATACGATATTGGTGCCGAGCTGGGTCGCCCAGGCAAGGTTGCCATAGACGCGGAAATTTCCGTTGGTGTAGGTCGCCTTGAGTTCAACGCCCTCGTTGATTCCCCGATCGTAGTTGAAGCCGTTGAGCACATAGGCAGCGCCGAACTGGCCATCGTCGAGCAGGTCGCGGGCGATTTTGTAATAGCCGTCGATGCCGACCTCGAGGCCGGGTATCGCATGGATTTTCTGAACCACGCCGACATCGAAGACGTTTGACCGCTCCGGCAGCACCGGATCGTTGGCCGTTCCAGGGCTGGCCTGCGCCGATGTGTTCTGCACCAATGCCAGATTGGTAGGCGCCGCCAGCACCTGCTGCGGCGGTGTGAAGTTTCGCGCATAGCCGGCGTGGAACGTGGTGTCATCGGACGGTTTCCAGGTCAGGCTGAGGCGCGGGCTGAGCTGGTTGGCGTCGACGTATTGAACCATCTGGTCGAAACGCAGGCCTGCGTTCAAGGTCAGTTGGTTGGTGATCTTCCATTCGTCCTGAAGATAGCTGCCGATCAACCAGCCGGTCTTGGCGCTGGAATCAAAAATTGGCAATGGCGCATCGACCGGATTACCCATGCCGTCGAGCGGCAATAGGGTGGATGCATTGTTGACCAGCGATCGTTCCGCGCTCAGCGAAAATCCAAACCGCAGCGTATGGGCGAAGCCGACGCGCCAGGCGGTATCCTCCTGAATGCCGTTGACCACGCTCTGGCGGTAGATGTCCGACGACACGCCATTGAAGACCAGGTCTCCAATCGGGTCAGGGAAGAAGTGCAACTGGCTATAGCGGTTGAAATAGGAAACCTGCAAGTCGATGCCGTCGATCGATTTCTGATAGGCAAGCACGTTGAACTGGTTGAACTCGTTCTGGTGTTCGTTGAGCAGCGCCGAATCGAATTTGGACACGCCGAATGCCGTGAAATTCGACGGCTGCCCTGGATTGTTGGGAATCTGGAAGGAACTGTTCGATACGCCGCTCATGAAGGTCAGGCGGCTGGTGGGGTCGAGTACCGTCGAAAGATAGAGAAATCCCTTTTCCTGCGACGTGCGGTCGTGAATCGCTTCGTTCGACGGCGTCGGGTTCTCTATTCCCAGATTATTCTGAAGAAAGCGCCCGGACGCGAAGTACTGGGTTTGCCCGACTGTGCCGCCATATTCCAGGCTCGATGTGATCGTGCCGTGGCTGCCGCCATAGACGCTGACGCTGACGCTGTTGTTGAAAGCATCCGCCTTGGTCTGGATGTCGAGGACGCCGGCCGTGCGCAAGCCGTACTGCGCCGGCAAGGCGCCGGTCAGCAGGGCAAGGCTGCCGACGATCCCGGTGTCGAGAATTTGACCGAAAGCGCCGACGCCGTCCGGGAGCATGATGCCGTTGATGCGATACTGAATATTGGCGTGCTCGTTGCGCACATGCAGTTCGCCGCTTGCGGCCGAATCCTGTGTCACGCCGGGGAGTTGCAACAGCACTTTGTCCAGTTGCGTATTGTTTCCCTGAGGCAGCGCTTCAATGGCCTGATGGCTCATCTCGTAGGAGGTGGCGCCGACCGGTGCCAGGATGTTGCGGCGGGCCTCGTCGAATTTGTCGTTCTTGCCTGCGATCAGCTGCGCCTCGGTTTGCGGCGGCGCGGCAGGTGTCTCGCGGCGCTGTCCGCTGGTCACGGCGGTGCGGGGACGCCGCGGCGGCTGCGAGCGCCGCGGCGCCACCACCTCGATGCTGGGTAGCGCCGTCGTGCCGGTTTCGGCGGGCGCCGAAGTCTGAGACAAGGCGGCGGTGCCGCAGAAGCCGAACAGCAGGGACGCCGAACTTGAGAGCAGAAGAGTGGTTCTTGCCGGGAATGCCATTATCCTGGTCCTGAGAAAGCGCGGCCGAAACTCGTGATCGTCGACGAATTTGGAGAGCGCGCTTGCCGTCGAGGGTGACGGACCGATTTCGATTCATTCCTCGAGGACCAGCCACCTATCTCGTGGCCGCACCTCGGGGATCATCAAACAATCGATGTCAGGAGAGCGGTGGCGCGCGCGGCTGAAACGCGAGGCGCGCGGAGTTCGATGGGACAAACCCGGCATCCGGGGGCAGCTGCTGGAAGTCGGCGGCCAGCGGCAGCGGCAGCGCGGGTGGCGTTGCAACCAATGCCGTATTCGCCAGGGCGACAACGGCACAGATCGCGCAAGGCTCGGCTGGTTGCTGCTCCGGATCGGGACTGGATGCCGGTAGTTGCTGCTGCGCGGACTGGATCGAGGACGCGGCCTGCGCCAGGATCCCGTGAAAATGCCCGAACGACAGCACAAACTGAATCGCGAACGCGAACAGCGCCGCGCGCGCGCCAAGTCTGATGTTCGATCGGAACCACTTCATGCCGACAAACGCCCCGCGCCGGACAGCCGGGACATCCCGGCAGAGCCGACGTTACAATATAACATCGCAAGGTTTGTCCGCGACTGTCAACCGTAGCCGCCGTGCAAGCGCCGCGTGATCTGCGCAAGCGCCGGGGCATCAACATGATGTGAGTTTGTCAGCGTCCTTCGCGCAGCCAGGTGGCGGCGAACGCGCCGAGCAGCAGCAGCAGGCCGATCAGGCCGGCGAAAACAGGCAATACGCCGACGCCTTTGACGACGCTGGCGTCGCGCATCTTCACGCCCATCCAGCCATCGCCGCGGAACACGCTGGATGCGCGCACCGGTACGATGCGCGGCAGTTCGACGCTCGATCCGTCCACGACGCGCCGCGCGTCGCCGCCGGTCGCCTGCGCCAGCGGCATCAGCATCCCGGTCGTGGAGGTGACTTCCGAGAATTCCTTCGGGTTGGTCGGGCCGACATTGATCAGCGCCTTGAGCGTGCCGTCGGTCGCCTGCCACAGGCCGAGTTCGTTGGCGGGGAGCGTCGCGGTCCACGTTCCCGGCTCGCTGGCGCTTAGCGTCAGCTCACGCGTTGTTCCCGAAGGCGACGTCACCGTCACCGGCGCGACGCTGTCGGCCATGGTCTGGCGCTGCACCACGAGGTCATGGCCGCGCACTTGCAGATGCAACGCCTCTTCGTCGAGGTCGGGCTGCTTCATCAACCAGTGCGACATCCGCCGCAGCAGGTCGAGATGCGGACCGCCGCCTTCATAGCCGCGCGCCCATAGCCAGATCTGATCGGACAACAGCAGGGCGACGCGTCCCTCGCCAAATCGCGACAGCAGCAGCAGCGGTTTGCCGTCGGCGCCCGTCATGACCGGCGGGCTGGTGGCGTTGCGGGTATCCACCGTGCGGAAGAACCGGCTCCAGTGCGGCGGCTCGCTGCCTGAGCCTTCCAGACCGCGCGTGACGGGGTGGCGTTTGCCGACGTCGCTGAGCTGCGCGTAGAACGGCTTCTCGGTGACGCCGACCGGTTCTGCCGGCAGCACTGAATCCAGCGGCGTACGCCAGATGCTTGTCGATGAAGCGTAGTCGGGACCGGCGGACACCAGCACGGCGCCGCCGCCGCGTACATAGCGCGCGATATTGTCGAAATAGGCGATCGGCAGCACGCCCTGGCGCGCGTAGCGGTCGAAGATGATCAGCTGGAATTCGTTGATCTTCTGCTGAAACAGCTCGCGGGTCGGAAACGCGATCAGCGACAATTCATTGATCGGCGTGCCGTCCTGCTTCTCGGGCGGGCGCAGAATCGTGAAATGCACGAGATCGACGCTGGCGTCGGATTTCAGCAGGTTGCGCCAGGTGCGCTCTCCAGAATGCGGCTCGCCCGAGACCAGCAGCACGCGCAATTTGTCGCGCACCCCGTCGATCGCGACCACCGCGCGGTTGTTGACCAGCGTCAGTTCGTTTTCGAGCGGAGAAGCCTCGATCTCGACGATGTTAGGCCCGGCGTGCTTGATATCGATGTCGACGCTGACGGTCTGGCCGCTCTGCAAAGTGCGCTCGTTGATGGTCTCGCCGTCGACCCGCACCGCGACCTTGGCGCGCTGGCCGCTGACGCCCTGGTCGTCCAGCCGGTAGGTAATGGTCTGGACCTGTCCGACGATGCCGAAACGCGGCGCGGCGGCAATCGCAATGCGGCGGTCGCGCTCATCCTTGCGCCCTGTGATCAGGGCATGCACCGGGGCCTGGAATCCGAGAGCTGCGGCGTTCGCCGGAATGTCATGCACCCGCCCGTCGGTGATCAGGAAAGCGCCGGCGACGCGATCGACCGGAACGTCCGATAGCGCCGACGACAGCGCGCCGAACAACCGGGTGCCATCGGTTTCGCCGTCGGCCTGGCCGGCCTCGACCACCCGCACTTCGAGGCCCCTGATCTTCTTGAGGCTGTCGACCAGCGCCTCCTGGGCTTTGGCGGTTTCGGCGGTGCGCTCGCCGAAATTCTGGCTCGGGCTCTTGTCGATCACGACCGCGGCCACCGACGACAGCGGCTCGCGGTCCTCGCGCGTGAATGACGGGTTGGCCAGCGCCAGCAGGATCAGCGCCAGCGCCGCGATGCGCACCGCCGCGCCGCGTGGCCGCCCCAGCAGCAGCAATACCGCGATCACGACGATGGCGGCGAGTGCCATCCAAAGCACGAGCGTGGGGACAAGCGGGGCGAATGCGATGCCGTACTGCATGTCGCGCTCCTACTGCCCGAGCCGTTCGATCAGCGCCGGCGCATGGACCTGATCGGCCTTGTAGTTTCCGGTCAGCGTATACATCACGATGTTGACGCCGGCGCGGAAAGCGAATTCGCGCTGCCGGGGTTCGCCTGGCGTCAGCGGCAGCATCGGCTGGCCGTCGGGGCGTATCGCCCAGGCGCCGGCCAGATCGTTTGAGGTGATGATGATCGGCGAGACGCCGTCGCCGCCGCGGGCGGGATGCGACGCCGTATCGTCGTCGTCCTCGCGCGGCAGGGTCTCGACCCAGGTCTGGCCGGTGTCGAAGCGGCCGGGGAAGTCGCGCAACAGATAGAACGTCTTGGTCAGGACGTGTTCCCGCGGCACCGGCTCGAGTTCGGGAACATCGAGCGATGAAAGGATATCGCGCAGCGCCAGCATGCCTGGCGTCTGCGATGCGCCGCCTTCTCCCGGCGGCGCCTCGATGGCATCGCGGGTATCGAACAGCACGGTGCCGCCCTGTTTCATGTAGGCGTCGATGCGGTTGATCGCGTCCTGCGGCGGCTTCGGCGCGCCGGGCACGACCGGCCAGTAGATCAGCGGGAAGAACGCCAGTTCGTCACGCGCCGGATCCACGCCGATCGGGTCGCCGGCCTCCAGCGCGGTGCGTTGCGCCAGAAACAGGGTCAGTCCGGCCATTCCCGCCTGGACGATGGAGTCGACGTCGGCGTTGCCGGTCCGGACATAGGCGAGGCGGGTTTGCGAGGTCGCCTTGATGGCGAAATCGTCGTCGCTGGCGGCCTGGGTCGGCGACGGCAGCACCAGCACCGCCGACAACAGCAGGGCCAATCCCAGCGCCGCCGGCGCCGCGCGCCGCCGCAGCAGGGCCGCGATGCCGCCGCCGAGCAGGGCGACGATCACGGCGTCGATCAGAAACAGCGCCAGCGACGATGACAGCAGGATACCGCGCAGGTCGCGCGGTTCCGAATTGGTGTAGGTGGCATGCCGGGCGCGCAGGGCGGAGGTATCGAGCGGCGCGACGCGGTCCGCCGCCGCCAGCGTATTGACCGCCAGAGGGCCGTCGGCCGGGCCATAGAATCCGGGCGGATGATCCAGCGTCGCCCGATCCCGGAAGTCGGCGGCCAGCGGCTTGGCCGTCGAGGGCGGCGGCCCGAACGCGCCAAAACCATCGAGCGTGCGCAACGGCGCCACCGTTTCGGCATTGGCTTCGCCGGCGACGCCTGCGCCCGGATTGGCGGTGTAGCCGGACATATCGACGATCCGCCGCAGCATTTCGACGAAGCTGCCGGACATCGGCAGATCGGACCAGCGCATGTCGGCGCTGACGTGAAACAGGCTCACCACGCCCTTGCCGCGGCGCTCGCCGGTAACCAGCGGCGTTCCATCCTCCAGCGAGGCCCAGCTTTTCGTCGCCAGCACCGCATCCGGCTCGGCGAGCACCTGCCGGCTGATGGTGATGTCCTTGGGCACCGCAAGCCCGGCGAACGGCCCGTCGGCGGCGAATGAGGTGAGATGCTGCGGCTTTTCCCAGGTGAGACTGCCGCCGAGGCTGCGTCCGCCGCGGCGCAGCTTCACCGGCACCAGATCGTCATCGGCTTGCGCCAGGCGCGGCCCGGCAAAGCGCACCAGTACCCCGCCTTGCTCGATCCACGCGTTGAGGCGTTCGCGGATTTCCGGCGACAGCGTGCCGATATCGGCGAGCACGATCATCGGCAGCCTCTGGTCGAGAAATTGCGTGATCGCCTGCTGCGGCGCGCCGCGCTCCCCCAGCCGCACATCGGCAAACGGCGCCAAGGCGCGGGTGAGATAGAAGGTCGACGCCAGCAAAGGCTGCGCGGTATCGCTGCTCGAACCGCTGACCACGCCGATCGCGCGCCGGCGCCACCGCTTGTCGAGCAGTTGCACGGCGCCGGCAGAACGTTCGCCCGATATTTCAAGCCGCCCGATATCGTTGCGCAATTCGACCGGCAAGTCGAACGCCGCGTCGGTCTCGCGGTCTCCCGGCGCAAAGCCGAAATGGGCCTCGCCGATCGGCGAGCCTTTCTGGTCGAGCGCGCGAACGATGCCCGCGGCGGCGCCACCATCGGCGCGCAGCACCTTCACCGTCATCTTCGCCGCCGCATTTTCGGCGGCGGCCAGCGCCAGCGCGGGTGGGGTCCCGCCTTCAAAAATCGTCAAGCTGCGATCGCCCACGGTCTTGCCCAGGCCCTGCAGGAAATCCGCGCCGCGGCCGGTATCGACGCCATCCGACAGCCAGGCGATCTCGCAGTCGCCGGTCGCCTTGAGAAAGCGCTCGATGGCGGGCAAGGTGTCGACCCGCTCGATCGAATAGGGTTTTGGCGCGAGCTGGCGCAACGCCACCCGCGCCGTGCCCCCCGTCATGATCGTGATGTCGCGGGCGGGCTCGGACAGCGGAACCAGAGCAATGCCGCGCCGGTTGCTGTCGGCATTGGCGATCAATTCGTCCGCGGCCTTGACCCTCGCTTCCCAGCTCGAGGCCGCGCTCCAGCCGTCGTCGAGCAGGATGGCCAGCGGTGCGCTCGAGCCGGCGGCACCGGTTTGCGGATTCCAGATCGGTCCGGCGGCCGCCATGAATGATCAGCGCGGCGGCGAGCAGGCGAAGCGCCGTCAGCCACCACGGCGTGCGCGACGGGGTTTCTTCCTTCGGCGCGATGTCGAACAAGAGCCGCGTCGGCGGAAACTCGATCCGCCGCGGCCGCGGCGGCATCACCCGCAACAGCCACCACAGCAGCGGCAGGCTGAGCAGGCCCAGCAGCAAGACCGGTTCGGCGAACGAGAGCGGCAGGCCTGCGATCATGCGCTGCGCCCCGCTTTGACCGTCGCGGCGCGCGTGCTGCCCTTGTTGACCATCATGCCCGAGTGCAAGAACAACAGCAGTTCGGCGGCCGAGCGGCTGGTGGTGTGGGTCGAGAACAACCAGTCGAGCTTGCCGGTCTCATGGCGAATTTGCTCGCGATGCAGCGCCACGCGCGCAACGTAGTCGCCGGCCCATTTTTCCGCACGTCCCGCGACGATGACGCTGCCGCCTTCCGGCTCGACAAACTCGACACGGCCGGAATAGGGGAAGCTTTCTTCCGCGGGATCGACGATCTGGACCAGCGCGCCGTGCGCGCCAGATGCCGACAATCCGGCGAGCATGGTTCGGATTTCCTCGATCGGCGACCAGAAATCCGACAACACCACGATTTCGGCGAGCGCCGACGGCACAAAGGACGGCGGCAGACTCGGACGCGCCGCGTCGTCGTGCAGCATCGCCTGCGCCATCTTGTCGATCACGCTGCGGCTGGCGGTAGGGTTTATCAGGCCCGGAATGCCGACCCGCTCGCCGCCCGCGACCAGGAGCTCGGCCAGCGCAAAGGTCACGATCAGGGCGCGCTCGAGCTTGCTGTCGCGCGCCTGTTGGGATGCGAACGCCATCGATGGCGAACGGTCGGGCCACAGCCATACCGTGTGCGCGGCTTCCCATTCCTGCTCGCGGACATAGAGATGATCGTCGCGCGCCGAGCGGCGCCAGTCGACGCTCTGCGACGGCTCGCCGGAAACGAAGCGGCGGTACTGCCAGAAACTTTCTCCCGAGCCGGCGCGCCGCCGTCCGTGCAGGCCGTGAATCACATTGGCCGCGATGCGGCGAGCTTCGAGCACAAGGCGGGGCAGCGATGCGGCGAGCGTTCGGCTTTCGCCATCGGCACGTCGGATTGCTAAGATCTCCTTGGCTGCGTGCTCGCTGGCTGCGGCCATCAACCGATCCGCGTCTTCAATTGTTTGATTACGTCGGGAATGGTGCGGCCTTCGGCGCGGGCGGAGAATGTCAGCGCCATGCGGTGCTTGAGAACCGGCTCCGCCAGATCGAGCACGTCGTCGATCGAGGGCGCCAGCCGGCCGTCGAGCAGGGCGCGGGCGCGAACGGCAAGCATCAGCGACTGGCTGGCGCGCGGGCCCGGTCCCCAGGCGATCAGCTTGCCGGCATCGCCGCCTTCCGGACCCGGGCGCGCCGAGCGCACCAGCGAGAGGATGGCTTCGACGACGGAATTGCCGACCGGCAGCCGCCGCACCAGCCGCTGTGCGGTGATCAGAATTTCGGCGTTCATCGCCGCCTTCGCCAGCGTCTCTTCGGCGCCGGTGGTTTCGAACAGGATCCGCCGCTCGGCGTCGCGATCCGGATAGTCGACGTCGATTTCCATCAGAAAGCGGTCGAGCTGCGCCTCCGGCAATGGATAGGTGCCTTCCTGCTCCAGCGGGTTTTGCGTCGCCAGTACATGAAACGGCTTCGGCAGATCGTGGCGCGCGCCTGCCACCGTGATGTGCTGTTCCTGCATGGCCTGCAGCAGCGCCGATTGGGTGCGCGGGCTGGCGCGGTTGATCTCGTCGGCCATCAAGAGCTGGGCGAACACCGGGCCTGCGATGAAGCGGAACGACCGCTTGCCGGAACTGCTCTCGTCCAGCACTTCGGCGCCCAGGATATCCGACGGCATCAGGTCCGGCGTGAACTGGATGCGCTTGGCATCGAGCCCGAGCGTAATGCCCAGGGTTTCGACCAGTTTGGTCTTGGCGAGGCCGGGCACGCCGATCAGCAGCGCGTGACCGCCCGACAGGATCGTCACCAGGGTGTTTTCGATCACACGGTCCTGGCCGAAGATGACGGTGGAGATGGCGTCTTTGACCGCGCGGATTTGACCGGAGACCTGTTCGGCCGAGCGGACGATGACGTCCTCGAGTTTTTCGACACTGTCCGCGCCAGCCATTTCGTTCTCCTTTAATCCTCTGCCCGAAACGCCGCCGATCGCGTCGTCATGCCATGAACCCCATGCTAAACTCATGGGAAGGTCATGTATTCGTTGAATTAAACTATCCCCACATTATCGGCGTTTCGGGGTATGAACGGCATCACGATGTAGCGACTTGATCCGGGACATTACGGGTGAAACCGGTCCAGGGCGTGTGCCGCAAGACTTGCACCAATCGTGCCAAACCGAGGCGACCAGAACTCAGGGCAAACAATGGCGAAGCGAGGGCGGACCACCGATCAGGGCCTCGAAGGCAATCAAAACCTTGAGGGAATCGCCGCCGCCGCCAGGAACGCTGCGGACGCGGGTTCCGGCGGGAAGGGATTGCCGCCCGTGCATTTGTGGAATCCGCCATTCTGCGGCGATCTCGACATGCGAATCGCCAAGGATGGTACCTGGTACTATATGGGGACGCCCATCGGACGGCCCGCGCTGGTCCGGCTGTTTTCGACGATCCTCAAGCGTGAAGACGGCAAGCACTTTCTCGTGACTCCGGTGGAGAAGGTCGGAATCCGCGTCGACGACGCGCCGTTTCTTGCTGTCGAGATGCTCAGGGAGCACGATGGAAGGGGCCGGCTTTTGCGCTTCCGCACCAATGTCGACGACTGGGTCGTTTGCGACCAGGCGCACCGGTTGCGGTTCGAGGCTGCCGCCGACGGCGGCCTCACGCCCTATCTTCACGTCCGCGCCGATCTGTGGGCCAAGGTCACCCGCGCGCTCTACTACGATCTGGTTGACATGGGCGAGGAGCGGATGGTCGATGGTCATCCGATGTTCGGGGTCGCATCGGCCGGAGAATTTTTTGCGATGGCGGATGCGGAGCAGGTGAGGGGCGCACTTTGAACGGGCCGATGTTGAAGGGTGATCCCGCTGCGATCAGCTCGGCGGAATTTTTCGATCGGGCCCGCGCGCGGCTGCGCTTCGACGTTCCCGCAGGTCTAAGCGATCCCGACCTGGTTCCTCTCAGCGGCGACCAGGGCACCGACCGCATGCTGCAGATCATCGCGCGCGAGCAGCCGATCCGTCCCGCCGCGGTGTTGATCCCGGTGGTCGACCACCCGCAACCGACCGTGCTGCTGACGCAGCGCGCGGCCCATCTCAACGATCACGCCGGCCAGATTTCCTTTCCCGGCGGCAAGATCGATGCGACCGACGCCTCGCCGCTCGATACGGCGTTGCGCGAGGCCGAGGAAGAGATCGGCCTGAGCCGCGAATTCGTCGATCCGGTCGGTTATCTCGATCTGTACGGAACCAGCTTCGGATTCCGCATCCTGCCGACGGTGGCGCGGGTGCGGCCGGGCTTCAGACTGCGCATCAACCAAACCGAAGTCGACGATGCGTTCGAGGTCCCGCTGGCGTTCCTGATGAATCCGGAGAACCATCAGCTGCACAGCAAGGAATTCCGCGGCATCGAGCGTGCCTATTACGCCATGCCCTACGAGGAACGCTACATCTGGGGTGCCACGGCCGGAATCCTGCGCGTGCTCTATGAACGGATTTGCTTGCCATGATCCGACCGGCCTTCACCGAGATCGGAATTTTTCTGATCCCTTTCGGGGTCTACGTGCTGTTTTTGATCGCGACGCGCTCCGGATTGCTGGTGCAGTCGTCCTGGCCGCTAAGCGTCATCGCCAAACTGTTGCTCGGTTCGCTGCTGCTCGTCGTGGCCAGCTTCATCCTCCTTGCGCATTTCTCCGGCGCGCCGCCGAACTCCACCTACATCCCCGCGCATGTGGAGAACGGCAGGCTGGTTCCCGGAGTTGAAAAATGAGTGACGCGCGGGTGCTCGACAACGCGCCCTGGCTCAATTCCGGTCCAACCGCCCGCGTGCTGAAGCTGCTCAACGGCAACGGCGAGGAAGCGCGCGTGGTCGGCGGCGCGGTCCGCAATGCGCTGTTGAAGATTGCGGTCGGCGAAATCGATATTGCGACCACCGCCTTGCCCGCCGAAGTGATCCGCCGCGCCAAGGCAGCCGGCATCAAGAGTGTGCCGACAGGTATTGAACATGGCACGGTGACGCTCGTCGTCGATGGCGATCCGTTCGAGGTCACGACGCTTGCGCGAGGACACCGAGACATTCGGCCGCAAGGCGAAGGTCGCGTTCGGACGCGATTGGGTGCGCGATGCCGAACGGCGCGACTTCACCATCAACGGGCTGTCGGTTGACGCCAATGGCGTGGTGCACGACCACGTCGGCGGGCTTGGGCGATATCGTGGCAAGGCGCGTGCGCTTCATCGGAGATCCGAACCAGCGGATAGCCGAGGATTATCTGCGCATCCTCCGGTTTTTCCGGATTCACGCCGCCTATGGCGAAGGCCAGCCCGACCGCGCCGGATACCTCGCATGCATCGCCGGGCGGGCCGGTCTTGCGACGCTCTCGGCCGAGCGCGTGCGCCAGGAAATCCTGAAGCTGATGATCGCGGAAGGCGCGGCCGGCGCCATCGCTGCGATGGTCGACGGCGGATTGCTGCTGCCGATTTTCGGCGGCGTCGCCTATACCGGCCCGCTGGCGACGATGATTGCGGCGGAGCGTGAGCTGGGGTTTGCGCCGGACCCGGTTCGCCGTCTCGGGGCGCTGGCGGTCGCCGTCACCGAGGATGCGCGGCGGCTCGCGACCCGCCTGCGACTGACCAATGCCGAGACGAAGGCGCTGGATTCCATGGGCCATCGCTGGTGGCGGCTCGCCGGCATGGACGAGGCAACCGCGCGCCGGCGGCTTTATCGGCTTGGCGAAGATCGCTACCGCGATCGGCTGCTGCTCGCATGGGCGCGCTCGGGAGGCGATGCCGGTGCGGCGTCGTGGCGGGAGCTTGCCACTTTGCCGGCGCGCTGGAGCGCGCCGAAATTTCCCCTCAAGGCCGCCGATTTCATCGCGCGCGGAATTGCCCAGGGTCCCGGGCTCGGACAGGTGCTGGCGCTGGCCGAGGACGCCTGGCTGGCGGCGGAGTTCCCGCTCGACGAGCCGGCGCTCAAGGCCATCGTGGATCAGACCGTCACGCGTTTCAGCCGCGACGGCCGGCCGTGAACCTGGTTGCCGGCTTTGCCGATATTTCGCTGGCGCAACTGCTGCTGGTCGCAGGCGTTGCGTTGTTCGCCTCGGTGGTCGGGGGCCTCGCTGGCTACGGCACCGGGGCGCTGATGCCGCTGGTTCTGGTGCCGCTGATCGGCGCCGAACCGGTGGTCCCGATCATCGCGATATCGGCCGTGTTCACCAATCTCAGCCGGGTCACGGCCTATCGCCGTTACGCCGATGGCCGCCGTGCGCTGATCGTGATCTCGGCCGCCGCATTGACGACCGCGCTCGGCGCTTACGGCTATACGCGGCTGACCAACGCCGGCGCGGCGCTGGTGATCGGCGCCATGCTGATTTCAAGCGTGCCGCTGCGCCGTCTGGCCAGACGCCGCGACTTCAGGATCGGTGACACCGGGCTCGGCTTTGGCGCGGTCGGATACGGCATCGTGGTTGGCGGCACTTCGGGCTCGGGCGTGATCCTGCTGTCGCTGTTGATGGCCGCGGGCCTCGAGGGCGCGGCGGTGATCGCGACCGACGCCGTGATCTCGGTTGCGACCAGCGCCATCAAGATTTCCGTGTTCGGACTGGCCGGCGCCGTCACCGCGCAGGTGCTCGCCTTTGCGCTACTGATCGGCGCGATCGCGCTGCCCGGGGCATTTTTCGCCCGAGCCTTCGTCGAGCGCATGCCGGTGCATGTCCACACCGCCATCCTCGACGCCGCCGTGATCGCCGGCGGCGTGGTGATGATATCGGCAGCGGTGCGGCAGTTGGTGTGATAGGAGGCCTACGGCCACTTCACTTCCGGCGGCATCGACGACAGGATCAATTCCACATTGCCGCCGGTCTTGAGGCCGAAAATGGTGCCGCGATCGTAGAGCAGGTTGAATTCGACATAACGCCCGCGCCGGATCAGCTGTTCTTCGCGGTCGGCCTCCGTCCACGGCGTGTCGAAATTGCGCCTGACCAGCTCGGGGTAGATGTTCAGGAAGGCGCGTCCGACGTCTTGGGTAAAGGCGAGGTCGGCGTCCCAGTCGCCGGAATCGTGCCAGTCATAGAAGATGCCGCCGATGCCGCGCGGCTCCTTGCGGTGCGGCAGATAGAAGTATTCGTCGCACCACTTCCTGTACTTCTCGTAGCTCGCAACGGTTGCGTGCGCGTCGCAGGCGGCCCGCATCGCGGCGTGAAAGGCGATCGTGTCGGGATCCTCTTGGGTCCGCCGCGCCTCCAGCACCGGTGTCAGATCCGCGCCGCCGCCGAACCACGCCTTGGTGGTGACGACGAAGCGGGTGTTCATGTGCACCGCCGGGATATGCGGATTGCGCAGATGCGCGATCAGCGAAATGCCCGACGCCCAGAACGCGGGATCGTCGGCGGCGCCGGGAATCTGGGCGCGGAATTCGGGTGCGAATTCGCCATGGACCGTCGAGCAATGCACGCCGACTTTTTCGAACAGCCGTCCACGCATCACGCTCATCACGCCGCCGCCGCCGGGCTGGCCGGTATGGTCGGTGCGCTGCCATGGCGTGCGGACGAAGCGCCCGGCGTCGCCCGGATAGAGCGATGCCGGCGCCTCGTCTTCCAGCCGCTCGAAGGCGAGGCAAATGTCGTCGCGCAAGCGCTCGAACCAGGCCCTGGCACTTGTCTTGCGTTGTTCGATCACGGAAATATCCATTTACAATGCCTGACCCCGCGGGCCGATCCCGGGACTGGTTTGCCGCAGCGCCTCACCCAAAGCCATCGCGGCGGCCATCGCAATATTGAGCGATCGCAGCCCTGGCTTGATCGGGATCACGAGCCGGGCGTCGGCCGCGGCGGCGACCTCGTCCGGGACGCCGGCGGATTCCCGCCCGAACAATAGGACGTCGCTCAAGCCATATTCATAATCAAGATAGGAGGTGGCCCCCTTGGTTGTGAACAGGATCAGCCGGTAGGCTTTTTCGTTACGCCATTGCTCGAATTTTGGCCACGAGTCGTGGCGCGTCAGGGTCACCTGGTCGAGATAATCCATGCCGGCGCGGCGAAAATGCCGGTCCGACACCGGAAACCCCGCGGGCTCGATGATGTGGGCCGCCACTTCCAGGCATGCGCAAAGCCGAAGAATCGTGCCCGTGTTCTGGGGAATGTCGGGCTGGAAAAGCGCAATCTGCATGTGGTGACGGCCCTTCGGGTCTCCCGCGAAATGTCCGGATAAATCATCAATTAGTGCATTGCACGCCGGCCAGCCGATAGCGGGCTTGCGCTCGTCCGGCAAGGGTGCCAATAGAACAATTCTGGACTGCTTGTTCCGCCCGATTGGGTGAGAAAAAGTGGTCTTTCTGCCGCCGCGGGGGTCGCGGGCGCCGGCAGCCTCCCTTGGGTGTCGTTTATGCGCTGCCTGGGGCGGTTCCACCGGCTGCAGCCGAGAAAGGGTATGGAATCGTGACGACAGCGTCTTCGGCGGAACCGACACGCCGTGATTTCCTCTTTGTTGCAACGGGAGCTGCCGCCGCCGTCGGCGGAGTGGCCACGCTCTGGCCGTTCATTTCCCAGATAAATCCGGACGCCTCGACGATTGCGGCCGGCGCGCCGATCGAAGTCGATCTGGCGCCGATTGCCTCGGGGCAGGACATCAAGGTGTTCTGGCGGGGCAAGCCGATCTACATCATGAACCGTACCAAGAAGCAGGTTGACGAGGCCCGCGCCGTGCCGGTTGCAAGCCTGCCCGATCCTGCCACCGACCAATCCCGGGTCAAGGAAGGCCACGATCAGTGGCTGGTCGTGATCGGCATCTGCACGCATCTTGGCTGCATCCCGATCGCCCATGAGGGCAATTACGACGGCTTCTTCTGCCCCTGCCACGGCTCGCAATACGACTCCTCCGGTCGCATTCGCCAGGGACCCGCGCCTGCCAACCTGGCGGTGCCGCCCTATCAGTTCGTTTCCGACAGCAAAATCCAGATTGGCTAAGTCTTCGGATCCCGTATCCGAGACTTGAGCCCGTCGCGTCGTCCTATTTCCCCAGGGATCGCATCATGAGCGGACCATCCGACTACCAGCCGACCAATCCTGCCGTGAAATGGATTGAACGGCGTCTCCCGATTTTCGGTCTCATGCACTCCTCGTTCGTGGCCTATCCGACGCCGCGCAACCTGAACTACTGGTGGACCTTCGGGGCCATCCTTTCGATGATGCTCGGGGTGCAGATCGTGACCGGCGTGATCCTGGCGATGCACTATACGCCGGAGGCCTCGGTGGCCTTCAGGTCGGTCGAAAGCATCGTGCGCGACGTCAACTACGGCTGGCTACTCCGCAACATGCATGCCAGCGGCGCGTCGATGTTCTTTCTCGCGGTCTACGTCCACATGTTCCGCGGCCTGTATTACGGGTCGTACAAGGAGCCGCGCGAGGTGCTGTGGATTCTCGGCGTCATCATCTACCTCTTGATGATGGCGACGGGCTTCATGGGCTACGTGCTGCCGTGGGGCCAGATGAGCTTCTGGGGCGCCACCGTCATCACCAACCTTTTCTCGGCCGTGCCTTATGTCGGTGACAGCATCGTGACGCTGCTGTGGGGCGGCTACTCGGTCGGCAATCCGACGCTGAACCGCTTCTTCTCGCTGCATTACCTGTTGCCGTTCGTGATCGCCGGCGTGGTCGTGCTGCATGTCTGGGCGCTGCATGTCGTGGGGCAGAACAATCCGGCCGGCGTCGAGGCCAAGACCGAAAAGGATACCGTGCCGTTCACGCCCTACGCGACCATCAAGGATGCGTTCGGCCTGTCCTGTTTCCTGCTGTTCTTCGCCTGGTTCATCTTCTACATGCCGAACTATCTCGGCGACGCCGACAACTACATTCCCGCCAATCCCGGCGTGACGCCGGCGCATATCGTGCCGGAGTGGTATTACCTGCCGTTCTACGCGATCCTGCGCTCGATCCCCAACAAGCTCGCCGGCGTGACGGCGATGTTCTCGGCGATCATCGTGCTGGCGTTCCTGCCCTGGCTCGATTCCGCCAGGACGCGCTCGTCAAAATATCGCCCGCTGGCCAAGCAGTTCTTCTGGATCTTCGTCGTGGTCTGCGTGCTTCTGGGCTATCTCGGCGCGCAGCCGCCGGAAGGCATCTATGTCATCGCCGGGCGTATTTTGACGTTCTGCTACTTCGCCTATTTCCTGATCCTGCTGCCGCTGCTGAGCCGGATCGAAAAGCCGAGGCCGATCCCCAACTCGATCGCCGACGATGTGCTCGCCAAGTACGGAAGCAAGTCGACGGTGTCGACGGTGATCGTGCTGGCGCTCGCAGGCGCGCTGTTCGCCGGCAGCGCACAGAATGCCCGGGCCGAGGAGGAGGCCACGCCGCCATCGCAGAAATGGTCGTTTGCCGGTCCGTTCGGCACCTTCGATCGCGGAGCGATGCAGCGCGGGCTGAAGGTCTACAAGGAAGTCTGTTCCGCCTGCCACGCGCTGTCCTATATCGCGTTCCGCAATCTCGCCGATCCCGGCGGTCCCGGCTATACCGCCGCGCAGGCGGCGGCCTTCGCGGCCGAATACAAGATCAAGGACGGCCCCAACGATCAGGGCGAAATGTTCGAGCGGCCGGGCCGGCCGGCCGACTACTTCCCCTCGCCATTCCCCAACGAGCAGGCCGCGCGCGCGGCCAATGGCGGCGCGTTGCCGCCGGACCTGTCGCTGATCACCAAGGCGCGCTCCTACGAGCGCGGCTTCCCGAAATTCGTGTTCGACTTCTTCAGCACGTTCCAGGAGCAGGGCCCGAACTATGTCGATGCCATCCTGCAGGGCTTCGAGGACAAGCCGCCGGCCGGGGTGACCATCCCGGAGGGCTCCTACTACAACAAGTATTTCCCCGGCCACTCCATCAAGATGCCGAAGCCGCTGAGCGACGGTCAGGTCACGTTCGACGACGGTTCGCCGGCAACGGTGGCGCAATACGCCAAGGACGTCACCACGTTCCTGATGTGGGCGGCGGAGCCGCATATGGAGGCCCGCAAGCGGCTGGGATTTGTAGTCTTCGTGTTCCTGATCATTTTTGCCGGCCTGATGTACTTCACCAAGAAGAAGGTCTGGGCCGACGCGCACTGACGTCGGCGATGGTTGCGACTTCGAAAAGCCCCTTCGGGGGCTTTTTTGTTTTGCGATTGTGATTCCCTCCACGATTGCTTCTCGCTCGCGCAGCGGACAGAATGCCGGCCGATCGCTCCCAAGAACATCATCGGAGGAATCCATGGGCACCAGCATCTCGTTCAAACGTCCGGACGGCAAGGACGCCAACGGCTATCTCGCCAACGCCGCGCGCGGCAACGCGCCGGGCGTCGTCGTGATCCAGGAATGGTGGGGGCTTCAGGAGCAGATCAAGGGGCTGTGCGACCGCTTCGCGGTGGCCGGCTTCGACGCGCTGGCGCCCGATCTCTATAACGGCAAGGTGGTGCCGTATCACGACACCGACGCCGCCGGCAAGGAAATGAACTCGCTCGACTTCATGGACGCCACCACGCAGACGGTGCGCGGCGCTGCGCAATATCTCGCCCGCAACGGCGCCAAGGTCGGCTTGACCGGCTTCTGTCTCGGTGGCGCGGTCACCATCATCGGCGCCACCAAAATCCCCGAACTGACCGCGGGCGTCGTGTTCTACGGCATTCCGCCGGAAGCGGCGGCGAAGCCGGCCGATGTGAAAATTCCGCTGCAGGCGCATTTCGCCAGCAAGGACGACTGGTGCACGCCGCAGGTGGTCGATGCGTTCGAGAAGGCCATGAAGGCCGCTGGCAAGTCGCTCGAACTTTTCCGTTATGAGGCAGACCACGCCTTCGTCAACGAGCAGCGCATGTCGGTGCACGATCGCAAGGCGGCGGAACTCGCCTGGGGCCGCGCCACCGACTTTTTCAAAAAGCATCTGGGGTGAGGTGGCTGTCGTAGACGACGCTATGGGGGACGGCTGCCGCCGGCATCCGTCACCCCGGGTCCGGCGATGCCGGCTTGAAGGGCTGCGATGAAGGTCTTCTGCACAGGCGCGTCCGGCTATATCGGCGGATCGGTTGCCGCGCATCTCGTAGCCGCCGGACACCAGGTGACCGGCCTGGTTCGCTCGCCGGAGAAGGCCGATGCGGTTCGGGCCCGGGGCATCCAGCCGTTGCTGGGAACGCTGGACGATGGGCAACTTCTGGCGCAAGCGGCAGAAGCCGCCGACATCGTCATCAATGCGGCGAGCGCCGATCACAACGGCGCGGTCGCTGCCCTGCTTGGCGCGCTGGCCGGCAGCGGCAAGCTGTTCGCGCACACCTCGGGATCGAGCATCGTCGGCACCCGCGCCAAGGGCCAGCGATCCGAAGCGATCTTTGACGAAACCTCGCCGATCACCCCTTCGCCCGCCCGCGCCGCCCGGGTTGCGTTGAACGATCTCATTGTCTCGTACCGCGACAAGGGGTGTCGTCCGCTCATCATCTGCCCGAGCCTGATCTACGGGCTCGGCCACGGCATCGAGCCGCACAGCATGCAGGTGCCGCTGCTCATCGACCTTGCCAGAAAACGAGGTTGCGCGGCCCACGCCGGACCCGGCGAGAACATCTGGTCGAACGTCCATATCGACGATCTGGTGACGCTCTACGCACTTGCGATCGAGAAAGCGGCCGCCGGAGCGTTCTTCTTTGCCGAGAACGGCGAAAATTCGATGCGCGAGGTTTGCGAAGCCATCAATCGCATGCTGGGTTACGAGGAAGCACCCTCGGCGATGTCGATGGCGGAGGCGGCCTCCGAATGGGGCGAGGGCCTCGCCGAGGACACGATGGCTTCGAACAGCCGGGTGCGAGCGGTCCGGGCGCGGCAGCTCGGCTGGCAGCCGAAGGCGCGGAGCCTGATCGAAGAGATCGAACAGGGGTGTTATGGCAGCAGCAGATCGCTTGACCTGGTTGCCGAGGGCCGTCAACTTGCACGCTCAGATTGAATCGGCGTGACGACGTTTCCGTGGTCTGCTAATCCGGATCGCGCGCGGTTCGATCATGTTGATCGACAGGTACTCGTGAAACCTCGCCAACAAGGAACGACGATGTCATCCTGGTCCCGTATCCGGAGTGCGGTGTTTTCGTCCCTGTCGTTTTCGATCGAACTCATGCTCGCTACCGCCGCCATGCCATCCCATGCCGAGGAGACGGTTACGTCGCCGGGCGAGGCGCTCTATCGCGAGCGTTGCGCCACATGCCATGAGGGTGGGGTAGCGCGCGCGCCGGACAGGAATGCTCTGGGTCGGCTCTCGCCGGAGCGGATCGGCTTCGCTCTGGCCTATGGGATGATGAGTTAGCAGGGTCGGGATTTGAGTCGAGGCCAGATCGGCGACGTCGTGCGGTTCCTGGCGGGAGGTCCGGCGGCGCCGCCTCCGGTGCTACCGGATTCGAGCTGCCGCGAGCCGGCGCCTGTGCTGGGCGAAACGTCCCTGCCGCGCTGGAACGGCTGGGGTGTCGATATCCGCCAGCATCGCTTTCAGCCTGCAGACCAGGCCCAACTTGCGCCGGACGATGTTCCGCGCCTGAAGTTGAAATGGTCGTTCGGATTTCCGGGCGACGTCAGGGCCTACGCGCAGCCGACCGTTTTTGGCGGCCGGGTGTTCGTCGGCAGTGCCGGCGGCAAGGTCTATGCGCTCGATGCAAAAACCGGCTGCCAACGCTGGATGTTCGATGCAGGATTCGGCGTGCGCACCGCGATTACCATCGGCGAGGACGCACGTGGCACAACGGCCTATTTCGGCGATCAGCGTGGCTACGCCTATGCGCTCGACGCCGATACCGGAAAACTCCTGTGGAAGCGGCGCGTCGAGGAGCATCAGGCGGCCATGATCACGGGCGCGCCGGCATTGGCCGATGGCGTTCTGTACGTGCCGGTCTCCTCCCTGGAGGAAGCGCTGGCAGCCGATCCGCGCTACTCCTGCTGCACCTTCCGCGGGCTCATCGCCGCACTCGATGCGGGCACAGGCGAGGTCAGGTGGCGCGCTTACGTCTCACCGCCCGCGAAGCGCAGGGCATCAGTTCAATCGGCGTCCAGCTGTTCGGACCCTCGGGCGGCGCGATCTGGTCGGCGCCGACGGTCGATCTCAAGGCGAACACGGTCTACGCGACTACGGGCGACAGCTATTCAAATCCAGCCCAGGACACTTCCGACGCCTTCATCGCGTTCGACACCACGGGTGGAAAGCTCAAATGGTCGCGACAGCTGACCGAGCGTGACGCCTACAATGTTGCGTGCAGCACGCAGTATCGCAGCAACTGTCCGGATGCCCAAGGTCCCGATTTCGACTTCGGCTCGTCCGCGATCCTCGTCGATCTGCCCGAGGGCAAGCGCGCGCTGATCGCGGGGCAGAAATCCGGCATGGTGCACGCGCTCGATCCCGACCATGACGGCGCCGTGCTGTGGCAACGGCGCGTCGGCCGAAGGCAGCACGCTTGGCGGCGTGCAATGGGGCATGGCTGCCCGACGACGAGAAAATCTATGTCGCCGTCTCGGATATCGGCTTGCAAAGAGTGGCGGCGGGAACGCCCGGCGGTAGAAATCGATACTCAGGGCCAGGCGAGTTGAAGATGGACCCGAGCGCCGGTGGTGGAATTTTCGCCTTGAAACTCGCCACCGGCGAGATCGTCTGGCACACGCCGCATCCCGGTTGCAACGACCGGCCGGGCTGTAGCCCGGCGCAGTCGGCGGCGGTCACGGCGATCCCGGGCGTCGTGTTCTCCGGCGGGCTCGACGGCCATCTGCGCGCCTATGCTGCGAAGACCGGCGAGGCCATCTGGGACGTCGACACGATACAGGACTATCAGACTGTCAACGGTGCGCCGGCGCATGGTGGCTCGCTCGACGGCCCCGGAGCCGTTGTTGCCGGTGGCATGCTCTACGTCAATTCAGGCTACACCAACTTCGGCACGATGCCGGGCAACGTGCTGTTGGCGGTTTCGGTGGATGGGAAGTAGGACCACGGCAACCCCTTCACTTACCCCTTCATCCCGTCCCACCATGCGCAGGTGCCCGACATCAGCCTGTAGTTGCCCTCCATGACCTGAACCGGCGCCCGCAGCCCGGCGGCGGCCGCGCGCATCCGCATCTCGCGCGCCACTTCGCGGTCGGCCGGCGGCAGCCAGACCCGTTCATGTCCCCACAGGCTCGGGCCGTCGTGCATCTCGACGCGGTTGCCAGGTCGCGGGATCGATCTCGCGGCCGCCCCAGCCGCATTCGATCATGAACGAGGAGGGGGTCTTTGCGTAAAACGACGTCATGAGGTCGTTGGTGTGACGGCCGAGCGTGACGCTGACGCGCTCGGGCTCGTTCAAGGCGATGTCGTAGGACTGGCCGACGTCGTCGAGCGAGAACAGCTCCACCATCAGATGATGCATGCCGTTGTTGCCGGTCTCGATCAGGGCAAGCGAGTGATGCCGCGCATTGATGTGAAAGAAGTAGGCGCGAAACGGCTTCTCGATGTAGTCGGAAAGCCCGAAGCCGAGCACCTCGACGTAGAACGGCATCACCGCATGGATGTCCTTCACCGTCAGCACGGCGTGGCCGAGGCCGAGCGGACCGGTGCGGAAACCGGAGATCGAACGGCCCGGACTGAACGGCTGCTCGGCGATCTCGGCGCCGTAAAACGCCTCCAGCCGATTGCCGGCGGGATCGCGGAACGAAATCAGGCCGCGCACGCGCCTGTTGTCGGCCAGTGTCTGCGGCTCGGCCACCACATCGATCTGCGCCTGTTCCAGCCGGGCCGCGAGTGCGTCGAGCGCGTCCGCATCGGCCACTTCCCAGCCGAAAAAACGCTCGCCGTCCGGCAACGATTTGTCGACGACGATGCGCTGCTTGCGGTCGTCCATCCGGAATGCCAGCAAGGACGGGCTGCGCTCCACCGCCTGCAGGCCGACCAGTCCGGTGCCGAACTGCCGCCAATCGTCCAGCGCGGCCGAGCCGAACCCGACATATCCCAGCGCCTGCAACGGCATCGAGCGTCTCCCGC
>CAWHIO010000026.1:0-11039 GCA_963829315.1 uncultured Alphaproteobacteria bacterium
ATGGCTAACGGTAAGCTGTGGCTTACCATCTTGTCAAGGCGGCTTTTCTGATGGGGAGATAGGCAAGAGCCGGCGGCGCCGGTGCGTGGCGTCGCCGCAAGATGGCAATTTCGGTTTAGCTCTAACCGACGTCAGTTAGGCTCTCTTCGCAGCACGCGCTCGACCCCGGCAAGGCGCGCGAGGTCGTCGTCAAGGCGATGCTCCGCGACCAGCCGCTCGCGCTGAAGGCAGGCGTGTAAGCGGTATGCGTATTGCCGTTACGGCCCGCTACGAGTGCGTCGGCCAGTGCCGCTCGCGGAACCAGATCCGGTAATCCGACGACATCTTCGCGCGCTGCGCCTGCGGCGCACGCCGCTTGCAGGTCGAGGCCTCCTCGCTGCCTTCGGGGGCGGCCCAGCGCAATTCGGCGCAGTCGTTCGGATTGTAGGCCATCTCGAAATCCGGCGTCCGGTCGATGACGTCCTTCAGCGACAGCGTCCACTGCGAGCCATCGCTGCGGGTATACGAGATCTTGCGCGAGGCAAGTTCGGAGGCGAGCACGCCGCGCAGCTCGTTCTTCACGTCCTCGACGCTCCTGCCGTTCGGCATCGCATAGCGCGCCGCCCGCCGCCCGACGCGATCGGGAAATCCCCGCACCACGTCGATCGCGATCAGCAGACGGAAATCGCGCGCCGGGGTCGAATAATCCTCCCAGGGACCTGACGTCTCGAAGATCGAGGCGCCATTCGGCATCGCCACCTCGCCGGGTTGCTTCTGCTGATATTTTCGTCCGTTTTCAACCGAGGTGACGCGGGTCTTGACCTGCTCGTCGAGGCTCGCGATGGCGTCGGTCATCGCCTTCACGGGATCGAGCGGCTCGGGCGACATCACGTCATCCATGCGATCGTAAAAATCCTCGGCGCTCATCTGCGACTGCTCGAGCGAAAAATCGCCGTAACCCGGATTTTTGGCGATTTCGGCATTGGCGAGCCGCCGCAACCCGCCGTTCTTGTCGCGCACGATCGGCCGGAAGCGTTTGAAGCCGGGGCTGCCGAGCGTCGGATCGTGCACGAACAGGAAATTGCCCCGCCAGAAACGCTTTCGCGTGATCGATCCGTCGGGCTCGGCGTCGACGGCGAGGAATACGCCGGGCGTGCCGTTCAACTCCGGCACACGATGCACCAGCATCAGCACGTGGCCATAGGGGTCGGCGTAGACCGTGCCCGGGCGCAGCGACTGTTGGCTCAGCGCGACCGTGTAGAAATCGGTGCTGTCGTCGGCTCCCACCACGCGCACCGCGCCGCTATGCACGACGTCGCCGACGTCGCGCAGATATTCGGCGAACGTCGTCGGGCGCTTCGGCTTTGGCTTGGGCGCCGGCGCAGCGGCGGGCGGCGGCACCGGCGGATCGGCCGTCTGCTGCCGGGAAAACAGGTCCAGAAGCGTCGGCGTCGGCGTTGGCGGCGCGGCGGCAGCCGGGGTTGCCGATGCGGCTTCCTGCTCGGGCGGCGGCGGCGGACGGGTGACCTCCGGATGCTCCATGTCGAACCACTGGTAGCACCTGGGCGGCGAGCCGCCGGTGCCGCGCGAGCAATTCGAATAGCCGAACGGCAGCCCCATCTTGTAGGCGAAATAGGCGCGCAGGAAGTAGGCGAAGTCGGCACAGTCGGGACGAAGGCCCGACTTCGGATCGTCTTCACCGCGGCCGAGATAGTTGAACAGGAAATTGCGCGATCGATCGCGCAGCACTTCATGCCACGCCTTCCAGGACAGACTCTGGTCGGCCGGCGCGTCGAACAGCTTTTCGATCCAGGCCGAATACAGCGACTCCGTCGTCGCGTTCCAGCTGTTGCGCACCTGCCAGAAGGCGCCCGATGGCGTCGGCGGCGGCGCCGGCTTGCCGGCGCTCACGGTGATGTCGCGGGTGATCGAACTGCAATCCGCCGTCGCGTGGTCGAGCGCCAGCGTGGCGTGCCAGGCGCCGGCGGCCGGCGCGGCGACCTCGGCGAACCAGGAATATGGCCCGCCGCCGTGCCGGTCCGGCGATTTGGCCGCGACGCTGCCATCGGGCGCGATCAGCGAGAGCGCGCCCTCGAGCGGCTTGTCGGTGACGACCATGACGCGCAGCGGCGCGCCCTTCCACGGCGCGATCGGCGAAGGCAAGACCGAAAGCTCGGCCGCGTCGGCGCAGACGCCGGACGCCGCTTCGGCGGGCGAGTCCACAATTGCGAAAAACAACAGGGCCGTCGCGGCAGCAGCAAACCGGCTTGCGAGAAGCATCTTGGCAACCTTCCAGAAGGGAACCGGACTAAGGCCCTGCCAGCGGGGCCGGCCTGGAGGATAGCTGAATTGGCCTGCTTCAGTCAGCAAATATGAAGGCGATTTTGCGGCCCGCCGGTCGCTCGTCCAGGCGCCGCCGTTGCGGCCGTCTCTCGGGCAGCAAATCAGGGGAACAGGTTGCAGCGCGACATCGCGCCGCCCTTCCCTACTCCGACTTGTCGATGTTCCAGAAGATCGGGGTGGCCGGACCGTCGAGCACGCCGGTGAGCGATTTGCGCCAGGCGCTCGGGATGACGTACTGGCCAAGCGGGATATAGATCACCTGGTCGTAGTTTTCCTTCTGGATGTCGGCCGCGATCTTTTTCTGCTCCTCGGGCGAGGTCGAGCGCGCAAAGGCATCGCGCATCGCCTCGATCTTGGCGTCCTCCGCCCAGCCGAACCAGCCGCCATTCTTGCCCCTGCCGCCGACCGACACGTTGGCGACCGGGTTGACGACATCGGCGCCGACCCAGTTGGTGAAGAAGATGTTCCAGCCGCCCTCCTTCGGCGGCTTCTGGCTGGCGCGGCGGGTGACGACAGTCTGCCAGTCGGTGGCCTGTACATCGACCTTGAAGCCGGCATCGCGCAGCAATTGCGCCGCGACGATCGGCTGCGCCTTCAGTGTCACGACATCGCCGGGCGCCATCAGCACAACCGGCGTCCCGTCATAGCCGGATTCGGCCAGCAGTTTTTTCGCTTCCGCCATGCCGTTGCCCTTGACCAGCGATTCCGAACCGACGTCGGTCGCCAGCGGCGTGCCGCAGACGAACACCGCGCCGCATACCTGGTAATATTTGGGATTGCCGACCAGCGCGTCCAGCACGTCCTTCTGGTTCATCGCCATGAAGGCGGCGCGGCGAACTTTCACGTTGTCGAACGGCGGATAGAGGAAGTTCATGCGGCCAAGGGTCTGGAATCCGAGCTTGTTGAGGGTTTCGACCTTCAGCTCCTTGTCGGCGGCGAGTATCGGAATCACGTCGAACGACGGATTCTCGAAGAAATCGATATCGCCGGATTGCAGCGCATTCATCGCGGTCTGCGCATCCGCCATCGTGATCCATTCGACGCGGTCTACCTTCACCACCTTGCCGCCGGAGGTCCAGCTCGGCGGCTCCTTGCGCGGCACATAGTCGGTGTTTTTGACGTAGACCGCCTTCACGCCGGGCTGGAATTCGGCCTGCACGAATTTGAAGGGTCCGGATCCGATCTGCTCCTTGATCTGCTGGCCGGGCGGCGTTTCCGCCAAACGCTTCGGCATCATGAACGGCACCAGCGACGACGGCTTGCCGATTGATTCCAGCACCAGGCCGTACGGCTCTTTCAGTTTCAGGGTAATGGTCTTGGCGTCGGTGGCCTCGATGCTGGCGGTGAAATCCATCAGCTTCTGGCCCATGCCGTCGTTGCGGCCCCAGCGCTTCAGCGAGGCCACGCAATCCTCCGCCGTCACCGGCGCGCCGTCATGCCACTTCAGGCCGTCGCGCAGCATAAAGGTGTAGGTGAGCTTGTCGTCGGAGACCTTCCAGTCGGCCATCTGCGGCTGGATCTTGAAACTGGAATCTTCCGCCAGCAGCGTGTCATAGACCATGTAGCCATGGTCACGCGTGATGTAGGCGGTGGTGAAACCGGGATCGATCACCCGCAGGTCGGAATGCATCACAGCGGTGATCGTCTTGGCCTCGGCCGGCGAGGCTGCCGCCAGCGCCATTGAAAGGGCCGCCACCGCGATACAAGATGCCGTCGCGGGACGCTGCCAACGCAAGATCTGGAACATTCGCTTGTCTCCTGACGTGAAAGCGGTCAAAGGCCGGTCATTCGTTGTGCATGCGGCGCGTTATTTGGGCGCACTAACACGCTGTAACTCCTGAATATTTGAGACTTGCACCGGGCGCCTTGCGCGTCAATCGGGTTGTGGAAGCGCGAATGCGGCCTGCCGCTTTTCGGATGTTTCACTTTACAAATTCCTCGCCGGTCATTCTCGTAAGCCTCGACACTTCAGGCGCCTCGCCAACGACATCCCTTCAATTTCGAGAGCATCCCGATGAACCCCGCCAACCTTCCCTTTGATTCCGAGGCGATGCTGGCCGGCTTGCGCGGCTGGGTGGAATGCGAAAGCCCGACCTGGGATGCCGGCGCGGTGGACCGCATGCTGGATCTCGCCGCGCGCGAGATGGCGATCATGGGCGCGTCGATCGAGCGCATCGCCGGGCGCCAGGGGTTCGGCGGCTGCGTCCGCGCCCGCTTTCCGCATCCGAAGCAGGGCGAGCCCGGCATTCTGATCGCGGGCCATCTCGACACCGTTCATCCCCTCGGCACGCTGGAAAAACTGAAGTGGCGGCGCGAGGGCAATAAATGTTTCGGCCCCGGGATCTTCGACATGAAGGGCGGCAACTACCTGGCGCTGGAAGCGATCCGGCAGCTGGCACGGGCGTCGTTCACGACGCCGCTGCCGGTCACGGTGCTGTTCACGCCGGACGAGGAAGTCGGCACGCCTTCGGCCCGCGACATCGTCGAGGCCGAGGCCGCGCGCAACAAATATGTGCTGGTGCCGGAACCGGGCCGGCCCAACAACGGCGTGGTCACCGGGCGCTACGCGATCGCGCGGTTCAATCTGGAAGCCATCGGCAAGCCGAGCCATGCCGGCGCCACGCTGTCCTCGGGCCGTTCGGCGATCCGCGAGATGGCGCGGCAGATCCTCGTCATCGACGGCATGACATCGGAAGACTGCACCTTCAGCGTCGGCATCGTGCATGGCGGCCAATGGGTCAACTGCGTCGCCACCACCTGCACCGGCGAGGCGTTGAGCATGGCCAAACGCCAGGCCGACCTCGATCGCGGCGTCGAGCGCATGCTGGCGCTGTCGGGCACCGCCAACGATGTTACCTTCAACGTCAAGCGCGGTGTGACGCGGCCGGTGTGGGAACCCGACGCAGGCACCATGGCGCTCTATGAAAAGGCGCGCGGCGTCGCCAAGGCGATGGGTTTCGAGCTTCCGCATGGCAGCGTGGGCGGCGGCTCCGACGGCAATTTTACCGGCGCGATGGGAATCCCGACGCTTGACGGGCTCGGCGTCCGCGGCGCCGATGCGCATACGCTCAACGAACACATCGAGGTCGACAGCCTCGCCGAGCGCGGCCGCCTGATGGCCGGATTGCTGGCCACGCTGGAATAGGCACCGCATGAGCCTCGCGGCGACCGGAACCGGACACGCAAGATGCACACTCGATGGCACAGGATTTGCTAAACCCTGCATTGGGCGGCGGAGTGCGAAAGTAAACATCATGATGGAATTCTGCAGCGTTCCGCAAACTCGATCCGTCGTCCCTGCGAAAGCAGGAACCCGTCACCACAGCCTTCAATTGTTGCGCCAAAGTCGTCGAACAGCGTCTCGCAAGCGTGCAGCCGCGGCATATGGATTCCTGCTTTCGCAGGGACGACGCGATGGGTGGGGCTGATGCTCGGATATCTGCTCCGCCGCGTGCTGGCCGCCATTCCGGTGATGGGCGTGGTGGCGCTGTTCGTGTTTCTGCTGCTGCGGCTGACACCGGGGGATCCCGCCGCGATTTTGGCCGGCGACAATGCTACTCCGGAACAGCTTGAGCGCATCCGCGCCTCGCTCGGCCTCAACCAGCCGCTCTACACGCAATTCTTCACCTGGATCGGCAAGCTGCTGCATGGCGATCTCGGCGTGTCGCTGATCTCCAGCGTGCCGGTGCTGAAGATGATCGGCCAGCGGGTCGAGCCGTCGATCTCGATCGCGGTCTCCACCATCATCCTGTCGATCCTGGTCGCGGTGCCGCTCGGCGTGATCGCGGCCTGGAAGCACGGCACCTGGATCGACCGTTTCGTGATGGGATTGTCGGTGGTGGGATTTTCCGTTCCCGTTTTCGTGATCGGGTACGTGCTGATCCAGATCTTCGCGATCGACCTGCACTGGCTGCCGGTGCAGGGATTTCGCAGCATCACCACAGGCCTATCGCCGTTTCTCGAGCGCATCATTCTGCCGACCTGCACGCTGTCGTTCATCTATGTCGCGCTGATCGCGCGCATGACCCGCGCCGCGATGCTCGATGTGCTCGGCGAGGATTACGTGCGCACCGCCCGCGCCAAGGGCATCGGCGAGACCGGCGTGCTGCTGCGCCACGGCTTGCGCAACGCCGCCGTGCCCGTCATCACCGTGATCGGCACCGGCTTTGCGCTCTTGATTTCCGGCGTCGTCGTCACCGAGAGCGTATTCAACCTGCCGGGCATCGGCCGCCTCACCGTCGATGCCGTGCTGGCGCGCGACTATCCGGTGATCCAGGCGATGATCCTCTTGACCTCGGGCATCTATGTCGCCGTCAACCTCCTGATCGACGTCGCCTACACCTTGCTCGATCCCAGAATCCGTTACTGAGGTTCGATATTGATGGCGGTCGAAACCCTCCCCGAACCCACGATCCCGATCACCACGCCGTGGCGCCCCACGCTCGGATTTCTGACGGCGACGCCGATCATCGCCGCGGCCACGATCTGCCTCGCGCTGGTGATCGCCTCGGCCGTGCTGGCGCCCTGGCTTTCGCCGCACGATCCCCTGCTGCTCGCGCCGGCCCAGCGGCTGAAACCCGCCAGCGCGCAGTTTGTCCTCGGCACCGACGGCTACGGCCGCGACGTGCTGTCGCGGATTCTCTACGGCGGACGGATCTCGCTGCTGATCGGCCTTGGCGCCGCCGTCTTCAGCATCGGCATCGGGCTCGCGATCGGGCTTGTCTCCGGCTTCTTCAAGTGGATCGACGCGGTCATGATGCGCGTGATGGACGGGCTGATGGCGATCCCGAGCATCCTGCTCGCCATTGCCGTGGTTTCGCTGTCGGGCGCCAGCCTGACCACGGTCCTGGTCGCCATCACCATCCCGGAAATTCCGCGGGTGGCGCGGCTGGTGCGGTCGGTGGTGCTGTCGGCGCGCGAGGAGCCTTACGTCGAAGCCGCGATTTCGGTCGGCTCGTCGCTGCCCAAAATCATGTGGCGGCATCTGATGCCGAACACGATCGCGCCCCTGATCGTGCAAGGCACTTACGTTTGCGCGTCCGCGATTCTCACCGAGGCGATCCTGTCGTTTCTCGGCGCCGGTATCAGCCCGGAGACGCCGACCTGGGGCAACATCATGGCCGAGGGCCGCGCCTATTTTCAAATCAAGCCGTCGCTGATCTTCTGGCCGGGCCTGCTGCTGTCGGTCGCGATCCTTTCCGTCAACCTGATCGGCGACGCCGCGCGCGATGCGCTCGATCCGCGCATGAAGCAGCGGGAGGGCGGCAAGTGATGACACACCGTCATTGTCTGCGACAAACGCAACGCGTTTGCGCAAGGGAGCGAAGCGACGAAGCAATCCAGAGTTCCGGCGGCGGCGATGGATTGCTTCGCTTCGCCCGCAATGACGGTGGAGAGCGGTGAAATGACCACCCCCATCCTCGACATCCAAAACCTCGTCGTCAGCCTCGGCAAGAATCCGAAAGCCCCGCGCGTCATCGACGGCATCTCGCTGCAGGTGCGCGAGCGCGAGACGCTGTGCCTGGTCGGCGAGAGCGGATCGGGCAAGTCCGTGACCTCGCTGTCCGTGATGGGGCTGCTGCAAAAGGGCTCGCTGGTCCCCTCGGGCGGCAGCGTCAGACTGGTCGGCGAAGAACTGCTCGCCGCCAGCGATCGCCGGCTGCGGCAATTGCGCGCCACCACCATGGCGATGATCTTCCAGGAGCCGATGACCGCGCTCAATCCGGTGGTGCCGGTCGGGCGCCAGATCGACGAGGTGCTGCGCGTCCACACCTCACTCGATGCCCATGCGCGGCGACGGCGCATCCTCGCCATGATGGAGCAGGTGCAGCTGCCCGAGGTCGAACGGATTTTTGCCTCCTATCCGCACCGGCTGTCGGGCGGTCAGCGCCAGCGCATCATGATCGCGATGGCGCTGGTACTGGAGCCCAAACTCCTGATCGCGGACGAGCCGACCACGGCGCTCGACGTCACCACGCAGAAAGCAGATTCTCACCCTGATCCGCGACCTGCAGCGCGATCACGGTACGGCGGTGTTGTTCATCACCCACGACATGGGCGTGGTCGCGGAGATCGCCGACCGGGTCGCGGTGATGCGCCAGGGACGGTTGGTCGAAACCGGAACGCTTGACACCATCCTGCGCACACCGGCGATGGAATATACCCGCAACCTGCTGTCGGCGGTGCCCAGTCTCGTGCCGCGCACGCCGCGGCCGGAATCGCGGGAGCCCGTGGCGTTGGAAACCAATGAACTCGGCAAGGTCTATCGCGAGCGCTCGTTCTTCGGCCGAACCCGCGAAGTCGCGGCGGCGAAAGGCGTCACGCTGACGCTGCGCAAGGGCCGCACGCTCGGCATCGTCGGCGAAAGCGGCTCCGGCAAATCGACGGTGGCGCGCTGCATCGCCCGCCTGATCGATCCGACCTCCGGCGGCATTCGCCTGGGCGGCCGCGAAATCTCCGAACTGTCGCGCCGGCTGTTGCAGCCGCACCGCAAAAAGATCCAGATCATCTTCCAGGACCCCTATCGATCGCTCAATCCGCGAATCACGGTCGGCGAGACCATCGCCGAGGGGCCGATCAATTACGGCATGCCGCGCGCCGGGGCGCTGGACAAGGCGCGCGAGCTGCTCGAACTGGTCGGCCTGCCCGTCGATGCGATCACGCGCTATCCGCACCAGTTCTCCGGCGGCCAGCGCCAGCGCATTGCGATTGCCCGCGCGCTGGCGCTCGATCCCGACGTGCTGGTGGCGGACGAAGCGGTCTCGGCGCTCGACGTCTCCGTGCAGGCGCAGGTGCTGGAGCTGCTCGACGAAATCCAGACCCGGCTCGGCATCGCGCTGTTGTTCATCACCCACGACCTGCGGGTCGCCGCCCAAATCTGCGACGACGTCGCCGTGATGCAGCACGGCCGCATCGTCGAACAGGGTCCGGCGGCGCTGATCCTGACAAATCCTCAACAGGCCTATACCCGCGCGCTGCTTGACGCCGCGCCAGGACGGGGATGGGATTTTGCGAATTTCCGGCCGGTCGAACGAGCTGTCGTGGCGTCGTGAACCGTCCTCACCGTCATTGCGAGCGAAGCGAAGCAATCCATACCGCCCGCGCAACGCACGAAGCTGGATTGCTTCGTCGCTTTGCTCCTCGCAATGACGGAGGAGCGGCCACCGCATCACCAAGCAATCTCGAAACAGCTTAAAGCCATGCGGGCGGCGGACTGCTTCGTCGCTTGCGCTTCTTGCAATGGCGAGTCTAACGTCGGCTGCGAACACCCGATGAGGGAACTTGATGACCCGGATCGCCGTCGGCGGCTTCCTGCACGAGACCAACACCTTCGCGCCGACCAGGGCCGGCTATGCCGACTTCGTGCATGGCGGCGGCTGGCCGGCGATGACGCAAGGCGCCGACGTGCTCAAGACCATGCGCGACATCAATGTCGGGCTGGCCGGCTTTGTCGAAGCAGCGGAAGCCCAAGCCTGGGAACTGGTGCCGACGATCTTTGCCGCTGCCAGCCCCTCGGCCCATGTGAACGAGGACGCCTATGAGCGCATCGCCAAGGTGATGGTCGACGGCATCAAAAATGCCGGGCCGCTCGATGCGGTCTATCTGGATCTGCACGGCGCCATGGTGGCCGAGCATCTCGACGACGGCGAAGGCGAAATCCTGGCCCGCGTGCGCGGCGTGATCGGCGATGACCTGCCGCTGGTGGTCAGCCTCGACCTGCACGCCAACGTCACGCCCGGGATGGTGGAGCGGGCCGATGCGCTGATTGCCTACCGCACCTACCCCCACATCGACATGGCCGACACCGGCCGCGCCGCCGCGCGCCACCTGGCGCAGCTGCTCAAGACCAAGAAGAAGCTGGCAAAGGCGTTCCGCCAGTTGCCGTTCCTGATCCCGATCAGCTGGCAATGCAGCAGCGATCAGCCCGCCAGGGGCATCTACCGGAAACTGGCGGCGATGCAGAACGACGCGGTGCCGACGCTGTCGTTCTGTCCGGGATTTCCGGCGGCGGACTTCTTTCACTGCGGACCGAGCGTGTTCGCCTATGGCCAATCGCAGGCCGACGCCGACAGGGCTGCGGACAAGCTGGCCGCGCTGATCGAAAGCCACGAGAATGATTTCGATGGCCGCGTCTACAGCCCCGACGAGGGCGTGCGCCACGCCATGGAATTGGCGAAAACCGCCGGCAAGCCGATCGTCATCGCCGACACCCAGGACAACCCCGGCGCTGGCGGCGATTCCGATACCACGGGCATGTTGCGGGCGCTGGTCCGCAATAAGGCGACGCAGGCCGCGATCGGCGTGATCTATGATCCGGCCTCGGCCAGAGCCGCCCATGCCGCGGGCGTTGGCGCCATCGTCACGCTGGCGCTCGGCGGCAAGTCGGGCATTCCGGGCGACGCGCCATACCAGGAGACGTTCGTGGTGGAGAAACTGTCCGACGGACAATTCGTGGCGCCCGGTCCCTATTACGGCGGCCGCGACATGGACATGGGACCGTCGGCGGCGTTGCGGATCGGCGGCGTGCGCGTGGTCGTGAGCTCGCACAAGGCGCAGCTGGCGGATCAGTCGATGTATCGCTATGTCGGCATCGAACCAACCGAACAGGCGATTCTGGTCAACAAGAGTTCGGTGCATTTCCGCGCCGATTTCGAGCCGATCGCCGCAAAACTGCTGATCTGCGCCGCGCCCGGCGCGATGCCTGCCGACACCTCTGC
>CAWHIO010000027.1:0-97262 GCA_963829315.1 uncultured Alphaproteobacteria bacterium
AGCATGGGCGTGGCGATCCAAAGCTTCGGCGTGCCCGACGTCACTGGCGCGCTCGAGGAGCTGAAGTGATGAGGCACGCGCTTCCCTGGCTGTTGGTGCTGGTCGCGGCGTGCGGCGGCGGGGCGATCGGCTCGCCCTACAAGGGCGCTGGCCCGGGCGCGGCAGGTGCCGGAGGCGCTGCCGCCGTCAGCGGCAATGGTACACCGGGAAGCGCACCCGACATGATGGGTCCGCCGATTGATTGCGTGCAAGTCACGCTCGCGCCGCGGCGCATCTGGCGCCTCACGCCGACGCAGTACGACAACACGTTGAAGGATTCGCTCGGCATCGACAGCACGTACGGCAGCGGCTTCCCGGCAGACGACGAAGGCGTCGGCTTCGCCAACGCCGCCGACGGCTTGCTGATGACACCGCTGCTCGCCGACAAGATTGGCGCCGCCGCCGAAGAGGTCTCCGGCAAGGCCGACCTGTCGCGCTTCCTGAGCTGCGACGCGATGCACGCCAGCGACACGTGCCTGCGCGACTTCGTCACGCGCTTGGGCGAGCGCGCGTTTCGCCGGCCGCTGACGAATGCCGAGAGCGATTGCTACGTCAACCTCGCCAAGAGCATGGGCGACTTCGACGGCGGCACGCGCTTGGTCGTGAACGCGATGCTGCAGTCGCCGAACTTCCTGTATCGCTTCGAGGTCGGCACGTCCGACAAGCCGGGCCACTACGCGCTCGACGACTACGAGATTGCCACCGAGCTCTCGTATCTGCTGTGGCAGACCATGCCGGACGACGCGCTGTTCAGGCGCCGCCATGAGGCCAAGCAGCTGCACGATCCCAAAGATAGGTCGCTGCAGCAGGTCGATCGCATGCTGAAGTCGGGGATCGCGCGAAGCCGATGGTGCGGCAGTTTCGTGTTCGACTGGCTCGACCTCACCTACCATCCCGACCGTTCCCAAAGACAGGCTGCGACTTATCCCTGAGTTGACTCGCGGACATTCGCGCGGCGATGGTGAATGAGGCGCTAGCACTTCGTCGACGCTCGTGATGTTCGGGCGGCCACGGCCCGATCAAAACGGATCACTGTCCGCGCCGCTGAACGAGCCGACCACGTACTTGAACGACGCGCTGGCCAAGATTCTACGGCGTGTCGCTCGCCGCCAACGGCTGGCAGCGACCTGTCTAGCCAGTTGGCGATCAACCAATCGAATCAGGATCGCCGCGGCATCCTCACGCTCGGTGGCGTGCTGCTCACGCACTCGCGCTCCAACGACTCGTCGCCGATTCACCGCGGCAAAGTTGGTGCGCGAGCGCCTGTTGTGTCAGCCGCTCCCCGCCGCCGCCGGCTGGGCTTGGTGCTGCAGCCGCCTCGGTCTCGATCCCAACCAAGACCGCGCGCGAGCGCTATTCGGAGCACTCCGGGCCTAAACGCCTACTGCAACACGTGTCACCGGCTGATGGATCCGATCGGCTTCGCGTTCTTTCGAGCACTTCGACGGCATCGGTCGCTATCGTGCCGATCGACAACGGTCATCCGATTCCATGTCAGCGGCGAAGTCATCGCCAATGATCCGACTGCTGTATCCGCGGACCGATGCCAACGGCACGTTCAACGGGCACCATCGGCCTGGAGCGACAAGCTCGACGCCAGCAACTGCCGCGAGAGAGCTGCTACGCGCTGGAGTGGTTCCGCTTCGCGTACGGCGAAGGCAAGACCGAAGCCGCCAGTGCCGGCTATCCGAGCTGTCAGGCCAAGGCCTTCGAAGCGGCGGTGTTGAAGACCTCGGGTCGCTCGCCGACATCATCGCCGTGCTCACGCAGTCCGATTGGTTCTACGCGCGCACGGGGCCGCAGACGCCGCCACCGCCACCACCTGCCGTCGATGTGCCCGCGGTACCCGCCGGTCAACCGGCAGCGGGAGGCACGAGCATGATGGCGACCGGCTTACCGCCTGGCTTGGACTTACAGCAGACCGTCAACAACGACTGGAACGCGGGCTATTGCTACACGTACCAAGTGACGAACAACGGCATGGCGTCGATCACCTGGTCTGAACTGCTGGACGGTGAAGGGCAAGATGAATCAGCACTGGGAGTGCAACGTCAGCGGCGACAGCGGCTCGGTCACGTTCACCGGCGTCGATCACAACGCCACGCTCGCACCCGGCGGCAGCACGCAGTTCGGCTTCTGCGGCGCGACGCAGTAGGCCTAACGCAGAAATACGACACAGCAGTCGTTCACCGGTAGCGTGGAGCGATGTTCGTCGAGCAGATGGCCCTGGATGTCGTGCCCGAGTACGCGCGCATTTCGCTGCGCGCGGTGGACGCGGTGGTCGCGAGATTTCTGGAACAGCCCGCGCAGCTCGAGCGCACGCTGGACCAGGGTTTTCGCGCGATGCAGGGCCGTCAGCCCGCGCTCGCCGAGTACATGGCGGGAGAAGACTTCGCAGCTGCCACCGCCGCGCGTGCAGGGGCTCGCGTACTTCCTGGCGGTGCTCGCATATCGCTCGTTCGAAGAGGCGTTCGGCGCGCGGCTCGCGCGGATCGAGCTGCGCGACATTAGTAGCATGCTGGCGCGCTTGATCACCGACAGCGAGCTGCGCGCGCAGTGGGCGTCTGGAGTGACGTACAGCGAAGACGCCATCGCCGTCGGACAGCCGGCGCTCGTGAAGGTGCTGCGCGAGGAGATCGACCGTGCCGCGGGCGACGAGCCGGAAGTCGCGTGGGAGGCGATCGATCCGTCTACGTGAGCTTGCTCGTCGCGGTGCTCGCGCTGACGCACGCGGTCGCGCCGTAAGCATCCGCGCATTCACTCGTCGTAGAACAGCGGCGGCCGCTTGCGGACGAAGCGCAAGATCAGCTCGCGATGCTCGTTCGACAGCGCCTCGAAGCGCACGCCGATGCCAGGCTCGGAATCCATGTCCATCGGGTCGCGTACGAAGCGCACTTCGCCGGGCACGGTGAACTGATAGTTGCCGGGCAGGGTGACGAGCACTTCGACCAACGCGCCAAGCGGAACGTCGCGTACGTGGCGATGAACACGCCGCCCTCGGCGATCTCGCCCGAAAAACCGACGAAGAAGTTGGACTCGGTGGTGGCGCCGACGTTGGCCTCGAGCTTCTCTCGCGGACCGCTCGCGACCTTGACGGGACGCGCTGCGCGATCTGGATGCGCTGGCTGCGCCGCCGGTGGCGGCGCCTTGGCCGCCGCCACCGCGGCCGCCGCTGCCGCGTGCGCGGCCGAGCCTTGCCCGGCTTGCACCGTCTTGGCGTTTCCGAGCCCACCCGCGGCGCTCGGCCGCAACGTCGGCACTTGCGCGAGCGGATACAACTTCGACATCACCTGCGCCAACGCCTGGGTCGCCGTGGCGATGCCCTCGTGATTGCTCTTCACGTCTTGCAACAGCGCCATGGTCTGGCTGAGCGAGCCCATCGCGTGCTTCACGTCGTGCCGTTGAAATCCCCTTGAGGTCGCCTTCGGTCAGCAATACGGGCAACGGACCAGTGGGCCACAATACCACCACCAATTGCTTACAGGTGCATTCGACCACGCACTCCTCCTCATCCAAAAAGAAATTTTTGACAGAGCACTCTCTTCCCAAGTCGGCGTGCGGCCGGCGGTATGAACGCGTCGCGTCTCCCGTCCTGTCGACGCGGAAATCACATGTCGCTCGCCACTGGGATGATCCACGGCCACCATCGCGCCATCGCCGGTATGCGCAGCAATGGCGAGTTCGGCGCCGTTTGGGCCCTGGATGCGGAAAACTCCCGAGAGGCCCCATTCGGGCGTGGTCGCCCACTTGCCGGATCGATCACGGCCGGCTTCCAACATCTGAGGTACCTTGGTTCTCATTTGGCCCGCGTCACATTTGAGGCGCACACTTGGCCAGCTTTCTTTGACGGAACTAATTCGAAGGTGACAGCGAGACCGTCGAGTCGTCTGGTAGCGAATCCGATAGGCCCGAGCTGTGAACGAAAATATTCTCGCCGCCATCGTCAGGAATAATAAATCCAAATCCCTTGGTTTCGTTGAACCACTTCACAATTCCACTTGGCATTTCCACTTTCCTTTTTGAATTAAAGCCCCAGTCGCGCGCCCGGCGGATTGCGACTGGCGGGTATTTCCGAGCGCCGTACGTCCAGGCGGCTCGAAACAGTTATGCCACCGCGTCGCGCAAGGTCGCGACTTCCTCCTGAAGGTGCGCCTCAAGGATATGCGCGGCCCATGCCTTTGGATCGCGGCCCATGTTTCGGAGGAGGAGACACCAGCCCTTCAACCGGGTCGGCTTTGATTGCGTCTTCCATTGAAATATAGCGTTTGAGGGCTTCGGCGACCGTCGTTCCCTGCAACTCGGCGAGCGAATGAAACTCCGCAAGCTCGGCGTCACGAGCCGCACCTTCGGCATATTTCGCCATTCCATTCGTGAGCTCGTCGGCCATCCGCTGGCATTCGTCGCGCAAGGTCGGGTGCATAATGTCCCAAATTGACTGGGAAATTTTTCCGAGTAGCACCTTTGGAATTGGAAACATTTGGAGGACCTTTCCCATCACGCGTTCATCGCCCGGTCGACACGATTCGCGAATGCTGGTACCGCCGTATCGGTTGCCGGCGGAGTCGGCGCCGCCCGCGCCGTGGATGCTCTTGTCGGGGCCGCGCGGGGCGCTTCTGGCAGTCGTGCGGCGAACGTGGTTCGGATGGCGAGTTATTGCCGCAGCCCGGAGGAGCGTGCTCCTCGGGTCGGCATCGTGTTGAAAGCGCGGATCCTCTAAGACTTCCGATATCAAATCGAGCTCGGCATCTGCTTTCGGCATGTGGCCGCTTTTCTGCATCGCCAGGATGGTCGCGAGGATATGGTCATTGCGCGCTTGCAGCGCTTCCTGGCGCGCCTGCGCGGCCATGCGCCGTTCATATTGAGGAATTTCGCTTTCAATTGCGGGCGCCCCAAATCGTGCGGCCACTTTTGCGGCCTCAAACGAAAGGTTGCCGCCGCGAAGCGCGGTGTCGATTTGGAGCACTTCTTTGAGTATGGCGGGAATCCGCTTGCCATAGGCCGCGATCCACATCCGCAGCTCGCTCGCATCTTGCTGATCAATTCGAGCGCGGCGGAACGAGGCCCTAACCCCCTTTTCGTTCACCTCGGCGCCGGCAACATAGTCCGGCATGGGCAAAACGCGACTGTAGGCCGCCATTAGGGTTTGGAAAGCGGCGGCCGGATCGCGCATCAACATTTGCTCCAACTGAGCCGTCTGCACCAAAATTTCATGCAGTGACGCTGCGGGGTACAGGTGCCGAAGCCGAGCCCGAACGTCGCGGAATTCTTCGTCGCTAATCATCGTGTCGCTCGGGATGCCAGAGACCGCAGCCATTGCTTTTTGGACGGTGCCGAGTACGGCTCGCCTTTCTTGCAAACTGGCAGTGTCTCGGGTCCCCTTACTAACGGGCGAGCCAAACGCTCCTGTTTCGTTTCGGGCCGCACTTTGGGGTCGCGGTTTTCCACCGCAGCCCGCGCCTTGGCGATATCCTTGCGTCTTTTTACGCGCACTTCGGCGTCAGTAAGCGTGCGCTTCGCCGACCAATCGCTCGAAACAGCGCGGGTATAGCTCGGGCCGCTGCCGCCGCCGGACGAGAGGGCGCGAGCGTCGCGGGCGCTATCGTGAACGGTGCGGGTGCGTAATCGGTGGTCATCTTGAGAATACTTTCCTGGTTGCTTTGCGCGCCTCGGTGGCAACGCGAGAAATCTCTTTGGCCGTAGACACGCTCCACCCGTCGCGAGTCAAATGAGTTACGCAGGGACTGGAGTGCTCTAGTTCCTCATGCAAAGTGTGCATCTGGCTGACAGCCGTCCAGCCGTCGATTGCGGCGGGTTCAGGCTTGGCTGGCACCGGCGCGGGCTTGGGTGCTGGCGCGGGTACTGCGGCAATTGCCAATGCCTTGCGAGCGTGCCGGTTGGAAATGCTCGTACAGATGCCGACCGCATTTCCTGGCTGATGCCGCAATCGCGCAGCGCGCCGAGATCAGGACCGTTTCGGATTTGGTTTGCCAGTTCGGCGGCGGTTTGCCACTGGACGCCGACCGACTCCAGGATAGCGCTTGATGGCGCCAACTCCTCTATTTGTCGATTGAGCGCGGCGAAGGCTTCAGGCGTCAACATTGACGACGTCCTCCGCGCTATGATGCAGGACCAGGGCTGCCAAAAAGGGCCCCGGTGGCCTGCTCGTTCTTTGAATTCGAGTGAACCGATCTGAGAGCTCTAACCACCTTTCATTGCAGGCCGCGCGTTCCGCGACCCTTTCCACCCTGGCGGCAGCGCGATCCGCGGCGAGAGCGGCGCGTTTGGCTCGGCGCGCTTCGAATTCTAGCGGCTCGTTGTGCTGGCGGCTGTCGGGCCTCGTTGGCTTTGCGCGTCACGGCTGCAGTCATCGCGCACCCGCTTTGGTGGCTTTGGCGGCGGCTTTGTCCACGGTCTGCCGGACCGAGTTCGCCGATCGGCGTTGAGTCCTGCGGAGGCAGACGCAATTGGCGTAGCGCCTCGTCGTTTTCGGCTTCGAGGCGGGTCAGTTCCGCAAGTACGGCTTCGAGCGCCATCGGGTTCTGGCGGACCCTTTGATACAGCTTACTCGAAAGGTGTTCGATGCGATCGGCGTCCCAAGAATTTAGCGCGGCAATGACCAAATCAGCAGCGTGGAGGGCAGGTAAGATGTGAACCGAGGGTGGGTTCGGCGGCGTGGAAAGCGGTCGCCTTGTGCGTGACCTGGCCATCAGTGCGCCCCCGCCGTGGTGAAGCCCGGCCGCCAGTGCGATCGCGTCCGACGAAGCGAATCCCATGCGGTGCAGCGCTTCGCTGTTGCCGACCCCGGCAGTCATCATGGCCGAAATCGCAATCGCGACGGGATAGCTGAAACCAGCCTCGCACAGCGTGTTTGCACTGTTCGTGCCGTTGATCGCTGCGGCCAAAACCGTGGCGGACGGGTAGCTGACAGCGATTAGCTTTGAGGGATCGAAGGTCATGGCTGATACAATCCTGACGTGATTGCGGCGGCGAGCACGAGTGCGTCCTCATTGGTAAATCCCGCACGCCGGATCGTATCGACGTTTGGGACACCGCTTACGAGCATCGCGTGCACCGTCGAATTGTTGTACAAAACGTTAGGGCTGACGGTGACGCCCATACCCGGCGCGAGCATTGCGGGTCTGGTGACGCCGAATTTACTTTCCGTTGGCCAGGTGGCGGGATCGCTGGTTATCATTTACGCGGCCTCAATCGCGACAAAAGCGTCCGGCAGCGGATCGCCGCGGGGCACGCGTTTGACCAGGTGTTCGGCGCCGGGCGCAACGGGCGCGGGAACGCCGGCGGGACCTGCGGCGTGGTCGGCCAGGGCTTTGGCGTGGGCGGCTGCGTCGCTCACTTCGCCACCTGCTCGGCGCAAGAGATCAGGCGTTCCAGGTCAGAAGCGCGCAACGAGCGCATCTTTGCCGATAGCGCGACGATCGGAATGTTGAATTTCTTACACGCCCGCTCGATCGGCCTGTTCGAACGCACGCCAAGCGCTGCGCGAACCTCGGGAAAGCGGACGAGCGTGGTTGACGGGGACATGTGACAGCCTTTCGAAGGGGCGGCGCGCAGCGGGATGAACCGCCGCGACGCCAATAGAAGCAGTGGAGGTGCGCTTTATCCCGCCGCAGCGGTCAGGGTCTGAGCCTATTTTTGCGGGTATGAGCCGCCGGGCGGTCCGGTTTGTCTCGACGAGGCGCTGCAGGCGCTGCGAAGGCGATGATCAGTCGCAAACCATTCCACAGACCATCGTACACGCAAATACCGAACCAATCCCTAAAGAACCGCACAGCGTAAGCAGCGACATGCAGGCGTGATGAGGCGCATTGATGCAACCGGCGGCGCTACCAGGTGCGTTTTCCAGGGGCAAGCAAGAAGCCCGCGGCGCGGCGGAGGGGTGCGCGCCCGTCAGACGGCGGCGAGCCGCCACATAAAGCCCAGCGCGCCAGTGCCGAATAGCGGATTATATATCCGCGTCTCAACCATTATTCTAAATGATTTCAACTAGTTATATTTGCGTGTTGCGCCCGTGTTGCGCCGCCGGGGCTATCCCTCGTGTTCGATCGTCTTCATTGCGGCCCTCGGGCCGGCGGTTATCAGACCCGCCGAATCGGCGTAGCGCAGGATCTGCACGACTATTCCGGGCCGCCTTCGCCATCGCTTGCGGTGAGTGTTGTGCTGGCCAACCTGGCATGAACGTAAGGCGCCGCCGCCTTGGCCATATCGATGCGAACCAGTGCGTCGACCGTTCGTCGCGCATGATCCGCAACATGTACTCAAGCGGCGTATCGCCGGCCTCCGCCGCGGCGATAGCGATCGCCTGCGACTTTTTGGTCAGCGAGCCTCGCGGACTCCCGCCCCGGGTCTTTTTCCACCGCGCGCCATCTTTTTTGAATTCCTTGAATTGCGCCGAAACACAATCATGCGGCATGGGCCTTAAAAACACCCTTACGGACGCCGCCCCAGCTCGCCGCGCAAGGCACGACGACTTCGCCGGGCGCCCCAACGGCCGATGCCTGTCCAATGCTAGGTAGCAAGCGCCCTGCACCAGGGCCGCGCCGCGTGGCCCTCTATGGCGGCGTCAAGGCGTTGCATCAGCGCCACGCCGCCGCGATCGTGCAGCGCCTCCGCGACGAAGCGCAGACGAAAAACGGCGAGCTGCAACGGCGAGTAGGCACTGCCTTCCGCTGGGACGTCAGCGGCCTGGGCGGATAGGGTTTCCAGCAACACACGCTGAAGTGCCTCGGCCGGGGTCATTTCGACAGGGCGGGCTTGGGTTCCACTTCGAGCACTATCCGGGTTAGGGGGCCGGTACTGGTCGAAGATCACCCGCCGAAGGATGAAACGTGGTTTGGCTTTTGCCATTGGTGCTTTCCTTTCTTGCTTCACTGGTAAGCGCTGCGCGACCCTCAAGGGCGCGCGTTTGCGCCTTAGGGGGTATGGGGGGTAGAACACACAGCCCGTTGGCACCCGTTGGCAGTATGCGACGTTAGCAGGCGTTGGCACCCCGTTTTTAGGGTGCGTTGGCAGGCGTTAGAGCCGTTAGCAGGCGTTGGCAGGTCGATCGCATATAGACGAAACATCTTTTTCGATGGTGCCCCATAGGATGAATTCTCTATCCTCTTGCGGTTTATCAGCCGCTCCATGGCATCTTTGAGCGCGCGCCTGTCGACGCCCTCCTTGGCCGCGTCGCTCCGGAATATGAATGGCGCGTAACTCTTGCCTTCGCTCAGACTCACAAATCGTATTCTGCGGCCGCGTACTTTCCCAGCAGGTCGAGAAACACCCGCTCGGCCTTTGCGCCCGATACCACCGGGTCACCGCCACGGCCTCCCGCTCGAGCAAACACACCCGCCCGCCACTGCATCGGGACTTCCAGTCCGACGCGGCCATAGTTCGATTTGCCGACCCTCAATACCCGCGCATCTTCATCATTTCCGCTCGGCCGTCCTTTTCGTGAACGCGCTTGAAATAGAGCCGCGAACGGACCGAATTGCCCCACCGGTTGAACCGGACGTTCCCTTTTCCATGCCCGCAAGGCTCGGATGCGCCAGGACAACAATGGTGCAATCATAGGAAAGGCAAAGCCGTCGCAGCATGCCGATGAATTGCCGGGCCTGGGCTCGAATGATCTCATTGCCGCCGAACACGTCTGCCAGAGTATCAAGTGCCACGAGCGCGGGGCGCGTCTCGGCGATCACGCTTTCCAGCTCGTTATAGAGCGCCGTGACAGTCAACGCCCCGCCGCGACTATCCGGAGCGACAGCGAGCATGGCATCCGTCTCGGCCAGGCTGGTCAGGTGCAGCCCGGATAACGCGCCCAGCGGCACGCCGGTAGGCCCGCGACACGTCAAAAGCCGGCGGTGCATCTCGTCAAGGCTATCTTCCGCCGTGATGAATTCGACGGGCCCTTGCTTGACCGCATGGCCAAAGAAATGCTTTCCCGTCATAACAGCCACGGCAAGCTGGAGCGCCAACAGACTTTTGCCAGTACCACCGTCGCCATAGAGCAGCGTGACGTTCTTCGCCGGGATCAGGCACGTGACAAGCCATTCGCGCTGCGGCACGGGCAAGCCCTCAAGCGATGCGGCATTGATACGACGCTCGCGTAACTCCGTGGCTTCCTCATCTCCCCAGCCGTATTCCTCGCTGGGCCCCGGCAGCGACGCGCCCGGTGGAAGCGTCCCATAAGGAAGCGGCGGCAGCGACGCGCCCGCGTTGGCCGCTATCTGCGCCAGCCGACGTCCCGGAACATAAACGCGCTGGACTTGCCGACACGGCAAGCAATGCCGCGGTCGTGCGCCCATTTGAATATGGATTCCATTTTCACGGGGTTGCCGGGATAGTCGCGGCAGCATGAGGCCCATCCGTTATTGGTCATTTCGGCGGGGTCGGACGATGCCGCGTCGATTACCTCGCGGCCGTCGACTTCACCAAACTCCCAGCCGGCGGCGAACGCGAACAGCTCTTTCCAAACGTGATAGCGATCAAGCGACCCCTCGTCATCGGGGTGCGCGTCGCTATATGCCCGGCATCGCTTGTAAAGTTCGATCGCGTCGGAGCGGTCCCATTTGCCTAATTCGCGATTGACTGGGACAGCGGCGCGCTCGGCCTTGGCAGGCCAGAGTTTGAGCAATGGCGTCCCGTCGTAAAGCTCGGTCGTTTTCGAAAAGAACCGATATGGCTTACCGTCGAAACAAGAGGGCGGCGCGACTGTCTGGCTGTTGCCGACGAGAAGGTCTCCCCATGGGAATTTCAGCTTTGTGAGCTTGAAGCTGTCGGGAAGCTGGAAAAATATATGATAGCCGTCCCGCGCGCTGCAGACGTGAGGATCTGGAATTTCAATTCCCAGCTCGCTGCGGAACCATTCGGCGGCCATATCCCACCGGCCGGCCTCAATATCAACCGTCGCCGCGTTCGAGGCGCCGGCATGAACGCCGACGATTGCTCCGGCCGCACGCCACTTGCGCCATTCAGCGGGGTCCTTGCTCGACCGGTTTTGCCAGTCGTTACCAACCGGCGACTTTTGGCCAGCGTGCACCTCAAGCAGCGCCAGCCCATGGCGCTCGGCAAATGTTAAAAACGAATTGTCAACGTTTGCGGAAAGGCTTGACGGGGCGGCAGTATCGTTATATGATAATCGTAATAGTACATGTTGGGTCATTGGGTCATTCTGATCTAGCGTTGGTATTCAAACGGTCGGCGACTGCATATCGCGCGATCCGGAATTCAAAGGGCCGCCTGGCAAGGGCGACCCTTTTCTTTTGTGCGCTCGGCGGGGGTCAGCGATTTGCGCGCGGCAAGAATTGAGGCCCGGTAAAACTGGACGCGACCATGCCCGCTGCACGGCGCCGCAATTCGCCGCTCCGCAACCCACTGGTAAAGTGTCGAATGCGTTGTCCCGCCAAGCAGCTTGCAAGCTTCCGCGGGTGAGACGAAACCGCCGGACATCAGGCTGCTTCAAACGCGGCGTGAAATACGCGCAGATTAAGCGCCCAGCGGCCGGCGATCTTCTTCGCACCAGGCACTTTGCCGCTTTCCAGCGCTCCGAAGGCACCTTTCACGGTTCTTCCGATGTGAGGCGCAATGGCTTGAGCGCCCCAAACGACGTCGGCCGTGGTTTCAGTTGTTTGGATAGACATGGTGCGAAGACTCCAATTTTGGAGTGCTCGCAGGGCATGGAAGCCGAGGGCGAGCACAAAGATGTGCCATTCGCTCTCGACATGAAGCCGGTTCAATGCCGTTCGGGGTTTCGCGGGGCGATCCTGCCGCCCCCATCAGCTTACTAACCCTGGATGCTCGACAAGAATTGCGCCCTATTCCTTAAAATTTCCCTTACCCAAATTTTCCCTCGGCTGCCGCCAACTCCGCCGCATCGTCGCCACGCGGAAAGAGATGCGAGTAAAGATCGGCCGTGATCGCGATGTTGCTGTGTCCAAGGCGTTCCGAAACGATCTTGAGCGGCAATTCCAATCCGCCATCAACCTTCCGGTTGATGCACCAACTGGCAAAGTAATGCCGGAGCGCGTGCAAGCCGCTATACTTTGTCTCGCCGGCCGGTTTCGTCACGCCAGCATCAATCAGCGTCGGCGCCAAGCCGCGCGTCACGATGTTCGCGTGACTCTCGATATTTCCATCGCCGTTCGGGAAAACATAGTGCAGTTCGCTGCGCGCGTTCCGCGGGCAGATCAGTTTCCATTCCTCGAGCGCTTGGAGCGTAGCTGGCGGAATCGGGACGGTGCGCTCGCCAGCTTCCGACTTGGGCGCACCAATCTTGCCATAGGCGTCGGCGCGCTGGCGAACGTGAAGCGCGGCCTTTTTGAAGTCTACATCCGACCATGGGAGGCCGCGCAGTTCGGACGCGCGCAAACCGCAGCGTATCGCCGACTAGCAGGAACGGACGCCATCTGCCTTTGGCAGCCGCTAGGATTGCGTCAATTTCGTTTGGCGTCGGAATGTCCACTCCGACTTTTAACCGCCCCTTGGCGCGCCGCTCGGCCTTGCGTTCCTTGCCGCGCTTGCGGCTGGCGCGGAGATTGCGAACAGCGTTCGTCCCGGCGTGACCACGCTCGACCGCATCGGCAATGACTGAGCCTAGCGACGTCGTGACCCGTTTAACCATGTCGGCGGCGCGTGGTTCGGCCTCCGTCTGCCCCGGCGCCGGCACGCCTTTGCGGAGTTTGTCTTGCCAGTCTCGCACGATCGCAACCGTGAGCGCCGATAGCTTCACGCCACCGAGATAGGGCACAATGTGCAGATTTAGGTGCTGCTGATACCCGTCAACTGTGGTGCGTTCCAGATCGCCGCAGCTATCAATCCAACCGCGGCCAGCCGCTTCGACCGTGACAGATTTCGACGCCGGTACGTGCACGCCCTTGCCGACATCAACGCGGACCTGCGCATGGAAAGTGTCCGCGTCCTTTTTGCGATCAAAGAATTTGACGTGCCGCTTGCGCTTACCGCGGCTGTCCAGTTCGGCCACCGAGTACTGAACCAAATACGCTTTGCGTTCCTCGCCGCCCTTTGTCGTCCAGGTGTGCGTTCGAACCGACATTTGAAATTCCCCGCGTTTCCTCGCAATTGCCTTATACTCCAGGCGCAACATAAGCGCAATACGCGGCCGAATTATCTAATAATTTCAAACTTAAATTGGGAGACTCTGACTCTGTTTGTCTAGGTTCAAATCCTAGTTCCCCAGCCAATCGGACCGCCAACTGAAATCACGATTTCTTTTTTGCGGTTTTCTTCTTTTTTGCGATTTTCCTTGTGGCGCGCCTTGCCGTGGCGCGGCCGGCCGGTTTGGGCCGCGGCCTGCGCGTGGCGGGAGCCGCAGGCGCCGGGGTCCCGGCAAGCAGCGGGCCGATGGTGTTGAGCGTGTGCGAGGGCAGGAAGTCCGGGTTCTGGTACAGCTCTTCGAGCTGCGTCTGCGGGATCGCGGCCGCGGCCGGCATCGTTGCATCGCCGCCGCCCTCCTGCCATGCGCTATCCCATAGCGAGGCAAGGCACAGACATCCATCCGCCATCACGTTGATCGTGCCGGCGCCGAATTTCTTCCAGAGCGCATCGGCGCGCGCTGCAGGCTTGCTTGCCTCCGACTTGACATATTGATCGATCAGGTCCGCCGGCGCTACCGCTGCAAACGTCTTCTGCATCAGCTCGACGACGGCTACCGCCGCGCTGTGTCCACCCGTCACCAGCGGCGGCTTGGCGGCGGAGGCGACCACGGAGGCAACGCCTGCAACGATTTCCGGCACATGGCGATCGACCATGTCGTCTTCGTAGGCGGAGTGAACGCCAGTGCCTCTCGGCACCTTGCCCTTCACTTTCTTCTTCGTATCGGGGTCGCGCACGGTACCCGGCACCGGATGATCCGGATCGCCGTTGAACATGTAGGAGATATGCAGCGGCTGACAGGAATCGCCCACATAATGCGATAGAATTCCAGCCGCGCAGACGAACCGGTCGACCTGCCCTGCGCGGACAGACGAAACCATAGCATCGTAAATCTGCCAGACCCGGAACGGAAGCAGGCCGCGACTTTCTTCCTGCGCCGGAAACTGCTTCTTCACGGCGTCGTAATACCGCTGCCATACCGCTACGGCGACGTTTTGCGGCTTGCCGTCGCATATCTCGATCAAGGTCGCACCTTCCGGAATTTTCGGGTTGAGCGTGCGATCCATGTCCGCGAAGTGATTGGCATGCTCAGGCGCTTTCATGCCGCCGCGCTTGTGGGGCCCGACTTTCCAGACCATGTCCGGAACGTCCGCCAGCGGCACGAAGTCCCGAAGGCTCAGCCCCTGCATCGCCTTCTTGTTGATGGCGTCGATGTCAAACGAGATATTATCCAGATTGGCGTTCATGAGGCTCTTGAGCTTGTCGTTCCGAATCGCACTCAATGCCCGGGTGGCAATGCTGTAATGGCCGACCGCGCCCCAGTACTCGGGCAGTCCGATGTTCCAGTCGCGCAGCAGCGTAACGTCCAGCTGATCGCATACCGTGCTGAGAAAGGTGACCAGGGCGTAAGACGACACCTTGCCGTGGTCGTCGAGAAAGACCTGGCCGCCCCACTGCAATGCGAGCGGCCTTGGGTTGGTTTTATCGCTCTCCTGATCGGCCAGCCACAGGGTTCCGGAGTCGCCATGACGCGTTCCGAGCGGCTGACCCTGTCGTGGCCCGATCAGGGCGTCGGCGACGTACTCAAAACCGCCGATCGAACGGAACCGATAAAACAGCGCGCAGAGTTCACCCTGCATGCTGCCCGAAGCCGCGCCATGCGCGCGCACCGGCGTACCGATCAGGCGCAGGGTCATATTGGAGGAATCCAGATCGGCCAGCGGACCGATCGCGCCGATGCCATACACCTGCGTGGTCCAGTCGTTCAGATCGTCGATGTCGATCAAGCCGACGTCGAGATCGACATACAGATTTTTTCCCGGCCATTCCGGATACAGTTCGGTGAACAGCTTGCGCGTGATCTGGCCCTTGGCACTGGTGCCGATCGGCACCTTGTTGCGCCCGATGATCGAACTGATGACCGTACCGGGCTCACCGGCGACGTGACGATTGGTGAGCGCGTAGGTCTTGTTGCCATCGGTGACAAGGCAACCGACCGACGCGACATGCTCGCGGTCCTGCACTTCGCAGATGACGGGGTAGCCGCCGCCGATCAGGCTGGCCGGATAATTGAAGTTGGCGTCCTGCTCCGGGCGGATATCGTTCATCTCGGCCAGGATGACGCAGATCGGTACCTTTTGCCCATCGGGCATGAAGACCGCCGGCGGCACCGAGTCGTCCGGATTTGTGAAATCTCCGGGCATGATCCATTTATCGACAAACACAAGCAAGGCAGGCCAGGAATAGGGGCGGATCTCGGAATTTCCGAGCGTGCGCGCTGACCGGGGTCCTGCGGATTCCTTGGTCATTTCCTTGGGCTGATGCTCGGACGGCCAGGGATCGGTGATCCGAATCCGGTAGCGCCCTATCGCGGTCGCGATCACATTCGCATGATAAATCAGATGCAAATGAAAGTGCTCGCGTGCGAGCAGGAGATCCTTGAGCGACAAAAGGTTAAAATCGGTGCGTGACGCAAATAAATCCTGCGTGGCCATGGCCAGCTCTCCACTCGGAAAAAGGGCAGCATTTCAATCGTGCAATGCCAGGATTCAAAAATGACAAGCGGTACGACGGGCAACTGACGCGATTTCCACCTCCGCATCGTAGAGGTTGTCCATGTCATACTCATCAACTGCGGCATTTCGTGGACATACCTTCGCGTTCTCGCGGCGCGGATGGCGCCGGAGGTTTTGCCGGAAGCGTCGGCCCAAAACAGAGGGCGCAGGGAATGCCAGGTGCACGCCGCACCCGCGGTCTCGTACGCAAAATGGAGAGTGGGTGCGCGCACGAGCATACGGGCTCAGCGGAGGCATCCGGCATCCCCTGCGTAATGGCTTTACGGCTTATGCCGTGCTCTCCCCGGCGACGAATTCGTCTTGTCACCGTCGTCGGCGGATTAGCGGCTGCCCAGCCCGGTCGGGTCTGGGTGAGCCACCGCCGACTTGGCACCAGCAACGGGTGTCAGGACCACACGGTTTTGCCGTACGCTTAAACGTCGTTCGTCCTGCGCACCTGCACATCGCTCACGAGGTTCAACCCGCCCTGCGACATCAATGGCGCGCCGACGCTCTTGCGTCCACCACATCCCATCCCGCGTTCGTGACGACGCGCGACCGCCCCTCTTGCCGGAACGGGACGGGGCGAATTAGGCCACTGATTTGGGGTGTCGATGAAGCGCGATCTTGCCCGTCGTGCCAATCTGCCGCAACCCGACGGGCAACCCCTTACTCGGTTGGTCTCCATGCGAGTCATCCGGACTCTCGGCAAGCCAAAACGCCCGCACCTCACGCGTGACATCGTTGGCCGGTCTCAGACGGAAAGCGGGTGGTTGTGGCGCCGAGAACTCACTATCGCTGACTACCTTGGAAGGATCCGAGCGACGACCGCGCGATATTGTTGGCGGCGCCTGCGCTAAGCCGGATGCTTCTTTGTGACAAATGGCAACAAACAGAGAGACTAAAATGTCGAAGGAAGAAGAGAATAAGGCCATCGTCGGTCGCTGGTTCACGGATTTATGGGGCAAGACCTGCAATCTGAATATCGTGGACGAACTCGCAGCACCCGACATGCTGTTGCATTATTCGCTGCACGAACCCCGCCGCGGCCGCGATGACATCAAGGCTTTCATGACCGACTTCCGGAAGGCGTTCCCGGATCTCAACTTCTGGGGCGCCGCCGACCTGATCGCGGAAGGCGACTACGTCGTCGCCCGTTGGGAGGGAGGCGGTACGCATACCGGTCCCGCCTTCGATGACTTCCTGATCGGAGGCCTGCCGGCCAATTCCGGCCGGAAGATGAAGTTCACGGGAACGACCGTGCTGAAGCTCAAGGATGGCAAGATCGTTGAGGAAATCGGTCTTGACGACGGCGTCGCAGCCTTGACACAACTCGGCCTCATCAAGAAAGCTGCCTAGTTCGTCAGGTCGTAACGGCAACCGCTTGAAAAATGAGAGGCGGCGCTTCGAGGAGTGCCGCCTCACATTGCATGGCGCAAACAATCTACCGCCGCGTTGCGGAGCCGAAACGGCGTGTGGCCAATCATTCCATGGAGAATTCGTTCGTGTCGCCCTCACTTATGTCCGGTTTCCCCCCGGTCGAATCCGATCAGGTGACGCTGGCAAATTGGCGCACTGCTCCGTACATCAAATGGGCGTTTCAGCACGTGCGGGAAATCGTGCCGTCGGCTGACGTCGCGAATTCGCCAAACGGCGTCTGGCAGTTGAGGTCCGAGCCAAGGGATTTGTCGTCGTTCTCATTCCAACACAGTGGCGAGACATATTCGCTCGATCGGTTCAATGCAGCCACCGACACTGACGGCCTCGCCATCCTGTACCGCGGCAAGGTGATCTACGAATACTACGCCAACGGAATGACTTCGAACACGCCTCACATCCTCATGTCGGTGTCCAAGTCGTTGACCTCCATCGTTGCCGGCATCCTCATCGACAAGAGCGCTCTGGACCCGGAGCAAACGGTCGTATCGATCATTCCGGAACTGAAGAACTCGGTCTATTCCGATGCGACCGTGCGTCACGTCCTGGATATGCGCGTCGGTCTCGATTTTGATGAGGACTACCTCGCGACGTCGGGACCGATCGTTGAATATCGCAAATCGACCAACTGGAACCCGCTCGCTCCAGGCGAACGGGCGAACGATCTCCGAAACTATCTTTCCAGCTTGAAGGACAGGGCAGGTCCCGATGGTGGACCGTTCCACTACGTGTCGACCAATACCGACCTCCTGGGGTGGATCCTGGAGCGTTCAGCAGGCACGCGGTTCGCCGATCTCATGAGCAACCTGCTCTGGCAGCCAATGGGCGCTCAGGCGTCTGCGTATATCACGGTCGACCGTCTCGGCGCGCCCCGGTGCGCTGGCGGCATATGCACCACTGTCCTCGACCTGGCGAGGGTCGGTCAACTGATCCTGCAAGGCGGCCGCAGGAACGACCATGCGATCATACCGGCGGCCTGGATCGTGGACATGTTCGACAACGGCGATCCGAAAGCCTGGAGTGACGGCGACATGGTTTCGTACCTGGGCGAGCGTCCCCTGCACTATCGCAACCAGTGGTACGTTCTACGCGATCGCGCCATCGCTTTCGGACTCGGCGTTTACGGCCAGAACCTATTCGTCAATCGGGCGAAGGAAATTGTAGTGGCCAAGGTTTCGTCTCAAGCCCCGCCGTTGGACAAACGTCTCATCGATCTGACCATCGGATTCGTGGAAGCCATCAGCGACCACATCCCCGCACGCTGAACGTGCCTCGCTGCCTGCCTCTCCGGCGGCAGGTTAATCGCGCCCCTGCGCTGCAGATCATCCACTAACCCGGCCTCCTCGGGTCCGCGGAAACGATCCGTTCACGAATAGGGGTTGATCAGCTTCTGATGTTCGACGCCGAAATGCACCAGCATGTCGATGAAGGTTCTGACCTTGGCCGACAGATGATGCCGATGCGGATAGACCGCGTTCATCGAAAGCTCGATTGGCCGGTACTCCGGCAATAGCCGTATCAGCCGGCCGGCGTCCAGATCGTCGCTGACCAGAAAGCCCGGAGCCAGGAAAAGGCCGCCGCCTTCCAGCGCCGCACGGCGCAGGGTTTCGCCACTGTTGGAAATCAGGTTTCCCGTCACCCGTGCAGACGCCGGCGTGCCCTTGCGGTCAACAAAACGCCACTCGTCGCCATAGGGATAGTTGGTGTGGCGGAAGCAGTTGTGCTTGCCGAGCTCGGCGAGTTCCTGCACCCGGCCATTTCTTTCAACGTAACTGTGCGAGCAGCACAGGACGTGACGCCAGGTCGCCAGGCTGCGGACGATCAGGCTGGAATCGGGTGGCGGTATCAGCCGGAGCGCGATGTCGAATCCTTCATCGATCATGTCGACGCTGGATTCGCCGATGATCAGTTCGACCTTGGCGTCGGAATAAGTCGCGAGGAACTGGGCGACCACCGGCGACACGAACGGCACGATATGCGTCGTGCAATAGATACGCAGCGTTCCGCGTGGCGTGGATTGCAGCGCGCCGGCGACGTCATCCGCCTGTTCCAGGTCGGCAAGAATCTGCGTGCTGCGGTCGTAATAGGCCTTGCCGATCTCGGTGAGGTTGACCTTGCGCGTGGTGCGGTTCAGCAGCCGAACGCCGAGACGATCCTCCAGGGCCTGCACGTGATTGCTGACCATCGTCGTCGACATGTTGAGCCGGCGCGCCGCGGCCGAGAATGAGCCGCTTTCGACCACCCGTACGAAGGCCGTCAGACTGGTGAAGCGGTCCATCGCCGAACTCCGATTATCCCGTTTGACTGGATAATGCTTCCAATTCTTGAGGGATTATCACAGGAGGCCGGACGCTGCATCTTCCGACCGACAGCCGCGACCACCCCAGGCGTGCTCGGAACTCGGGAGGATACCATGTCGAACGCTTCTTATGTCTCTGAATCGCAACCAAAAATCAGTCTGAGTCCATCGCGCCAGGCAATCAGGCGGGCTGCGCTGGCGCTGGCTCTGATGGCCGGCGTCGCCGGCGCCGCCGATTTCGGCCATTACTACCTCACCACCGGCCGCTATCTCGAAACGACCGACGACGCCTATGTCAAAGCCAACTCGACGATCATCGCGCCGAAGGTTTCCGGCTACATCGCCGAGGTGCTGGTCGCAGACAACGAGCCCGTGAAGGCCGACCAGTTGCTGGCGAAGATCGACGACCGGGATTTCCGGACCGCGCTGGACCAGGCCCGCGCCGACGTCGCGGCCTCGCAAGCCGCGGTGAACAACCTCAACACGCAGATCGAATTGCAGGCGCCGCTGATCCAGCAGCAGGCGGCCGAGGTCGACGCAACCGAAGCCAATCTGAAGTTCGCCCAGGAGGAGCGCGCCCGCTACGACGATCTCATGAAGTCGGGTTCGGGCACCGTTCAACGCGCCCAGCAGACCGACGCCGCCCTTCGCGCGCAGACCGCGCAGTTGCAGCAGGGCAAGTCAGGATTGATCGCCGCCAACAAGAAGATCGAGGTGCTGTCAACCGAGCGCGCCAGGGCCGCCGCACAGCTCGACCATGCCCGCGCCGTCGAGCAGCAGGCGGCGTTGAACCTTTCCTACACGCGGATCGCAGCTCCGGTGGACGGCACGGTCGGCGCCCGCTCGCTGCGGGTCGGCCAATATGTGCAGGCCGGAACCCAGCTGATGGCGGTGGTGCCGCTCGATGCGGTCTATGTGGTCGCCAACTTCAAGGAGACCCAGCTCACCCACATGCGCAATGGCCAGCCGGTCGAGCTGTACGTCGACAGCTTCCAATCGACCGGGCTGAAGGGCCATGTCGACAGCCTGGCGCCGGCGAGCGGCCTGGAATTCGCGCTGCTGCCGCCCGACAACGCCACCGGCAACTTCACCAAGATCGTGCAGCGCGTGCCGGTGAAGATCGTGCTCGACGGCCGAAGCCTGAAGGGCTTGCTGCGCCCGGGCATGTCGGCGGTGCCGACCGTCAACACCAGATCGGCGGTCATCGCCGAACGCGAAGAAGCCAAGCGGCTCGCGTCGCGCGGCCCCGAGCCCCGCAGCTAACGAAGGTGCGTCCCGCATCTTCAAGTCCTGCTGGACAATCCTTCCAACATTAACCCGGTTATCGAAATCCCCCACCCCATGCATGCTGCCTCGCGAGCGAGGAGAGAACCATGACCGCCCTGCAAACCACCATCGGTGCCATTCCCGCCAGCGAAGGCCGGCCAACCGCCACGGCTCCCGCCGCTCCCACCGTCTCCGCAAAGACCTGGCTCGCGGTGATCGGCGCCACGCTCGGCGCCTTCATGGCGGTGCTCAACATCCAGATCGTCAACGCCTCGCTTTCCGACATCCAGGGCGGGATCGGCGCGGGCATCGATGACGGCGGCTGGATCTCGACCTCCTATTTGATCGCCGAAATCGTGGTGATCCCGCTGAGCGGCTGGCTTGCCCAGGTGTTCTCGGTCCGCATCTACCTCCTGACCAACGCCGTCCTGTTTCTGGTGTTCTCGGCGGCGTGCGCGCTGGCGCAAGACCTGCCGCAGATGATTGCGCTGCGCGCCGTGCAGGGGTTTACCGGCGGCGTGCTGATCCCGATGGCGTTCACGCTGATCATCACGCTGTTGCCGAAGTCAAAGCAGCCGATCGGCCTCGCGCTGTTCGCGATCTCCGCGACGTTTGCGCCGGCGATCGGGCCGACCATCGGCGGCTACCTCACCGAGAACTGGGGCTGGCAGTACATCTTTTATGTCAACGTCGTGCCGGGCGCGATCATGATCGGCATGCTCTACTTCTCGCTGGAAGCAACGCCGATGAACCTGTCGCTGTTGGGCGAAGGCGACTGGCCGGGCATCGTCACCATGGCGATCGGCCTGTCCGCGCTGCAGACCGTGCTGGAAGAGGGTAACAAGGACGACTGGTTCGGCTCGCCCTTTATCGTCCGCCTGGCCGTCATCGCCGCGATCGCGCTGCCGCTGTTTGTCCTCATCGAACTGACGAGCAGGAAACCGCTGTTGAACCTGCGCCTGTTGTTCCGCCGCAATTTCGGCTTCGGCGTTCTCGCGAACTTTCTGCTTGGCGTTGCCTTGTACGGATCGGTCTACATTCTGCCGGTCTATCTCGCCCGCATCCAGGGCTACAATTCCGAACAGATCGGCATGGTGCTCGCCTGGACCGGGTTGCCGCAGCTTGTGCTGATCCCGCTGGTGCCGCGGCTGATGAAGCGCGTCGATCCGCGCATCGTGATCGGCATCGGCTTCGGCCTGTTCGCTGCTTCCAACTTCATGAACATCACCATGACCAACGACTATGCGGCCGATCAACTTTTTTGGCCGAACGTTGTCCGTGCCGTTGGTCAGGCGCTGGTGTTCGCTCCGCTCTCGGCGGTCGCGACTGCCGGAATCGAGGCGGAGAACGCCGGGTCGGCGTCCGCACTGTTCAACATGATGCGCAATCTCGGCGGCGCCATGGGCATTGCCGCTTTGCAGACGCTGCTGACCAAGCGGGAGCAGTATCATTCCAACGTGCTGATGCAGTCGGTCAGCGTGTTCGAGCAGGCTACCCGCGCCCGGATCGAACAGCTCACGCAGTATTTCATGAACCACGGCGTCATCGATCGCGTTGACGCCGCGCACCGCGCCTATGTCGCGATTGGACATGTGGTGCAGAAGCAGGCCTTCCTCCTCGCCTTCAGCGACACCTTCTACACGCTGGGCGCGGCGCTGATCGTCGCGCTGCTGGCGGGCCTGCTGCTCAAGAAGCCCGATCGCCTCGACGGCGGCGGCGCGCATTAGAGATTTTACACCCCCCGCAAAGGAGAAAGACCATGAAACCACGCATGAACTTCTACCAGGCCGCGCCCGAAGCCATCAAGGCGCTGAGCACGCTCGAGACCCTGCTCTTGGGCAGCGGTCTCGAACAATCCCTGATCGAACTGGTCAAGACCCGCGCCTCGCAGATCAATGGCTGCGCATTCTGCATCAACATGCACACCCAGGATGCGCGCAAGCGCGGCGAAACCGAGCAGCGGCTTTACCTCCTGAACGCATGGCGGGAAGCGCCGCTCTATACCGACCGCGAGCGCGCCGCGCTCGGCTGGACCGAGGCGCTGACGCTGATCGCGGAAACGCACGCACCCGACGACATCTACGACGAAGTCCGAAAACATTTCTCGGAGGTCGAGACGGTCAATCTCACCATGCTGATCGGGACCATCAACATGTGGAATCGCCTCGCGATCTCCTTCCGCGCGGTGCCGCCGGTAAAGGCAAAGGCGGTCACGGCTGCCTGAATGCCACTTTCATCCCCATTCCAGGGTCAGGCAATAACAATAAAGGCCACGCGGGCATTACACCGCGTGGCCTTTGCGAGACTGCCCCCCAGAAATTCCGTGTCGGGGCTTGGAGTGTGCGAGCGGAGGTGCCTGTGCAGGGCGTGATGGAATTACCGCAGCACGAACCAACACGCCTCAACCAACCTGTCCGCTTCAAACAGCGTCTTTGGCAACCTTCAGCGGTGATGCCTTGACCGATTTGCTGGCTGGCTTGGCCGCGAACTGCATTGGCTCCTTGGTGAAAGGATTTATACCGCTGCGGGCTTCGGTCGCAGGCTTGTGCACGACCGACATTTTGGCGAAGCCAGGAATGACGAACTCGCCGGATTCATTCAGTTCCTTATAGCCTACAATCGCCATCTGCTCGATGACCGCCCTGACGTCTCCTTTGGAAACCTGCGTTCCCTCTGCAATTGCATCAATCAACTGATTCTTGGTCATTTTGGCCATGATGGATTCCTTTGTGGAGGCTCAGAACAATTTAGAGCGCATGAGCTACGCGGGGTGCGTCGCTCTGGTTAAAGCGTGGCAAAGCCACGCGGTTCGCTTCTCGTTCATGCCTATGGTCATGAAGTCACCGGGCTTAAAACCTATCGAGGCCCAAAACGCAAGCAGCAGCTCGGCGTGTGGTCCTTATCCGGCTTCCATGCGCCAGAAGCGGGCGCGGCTTGACCGAAATGAGGCAACCTTGGCCGCGAATTCGTTTCGAAAATGGAGAGAGTTCCTGCCAAAGACCGTCTAGGACGCGAGCAGGTCCAGAGTCGCCTGGTCCGGCTTTCCGCCGTAGAATTTCGAAATCGCAGCGGCGAATTCCGGGTCCGACGAAACGGCGCCGAACAGAGTCATCGATGAGCGAAATTTCAAGTCGTCGGGACTACCAAGGATTTCCCGGATCGTGCGGCCCTCGATAGCGTTGACGAGCGCGGTGCACTGCTTGAGCCTCGCTCCCAGGACGTCATGCCTGAGATAGGCGACCGCCTCCTCGCGCGAGGAGATGGCGAAACGCTGCGCCATCGCGCTGGATCCAAGTCCGGCAAGCTGGGGGAAGATGAACCACATCCAGTGGCTTTGCTTCCGACCGCGGCGCAGTTCGTCGAGAACACGCGGGTAGACCGCCGACTGGGCGTCGAGGAAGCGCTGGAGGTCAAAGGGACCGGTCATGGTGCCGAGTTTGCTCCACACTCGACAAGCCGATCAAGATGCTATGGGCGCGGAACCTGCTCAAACAGCCGCTTGCTCAGGATGGCGTGGACGCCCCAGTTGCCGTCGACCACCTGTGTCACGCCGAAATCCACCGCCGCCGACATCAGCGCGATCGCCTCGTCCTCGCTCAATCCTTTAATGTTCATCAGAAAGCGGCGCATCTTCCGGAATGCGTCCTTCATCGCCAGATCAAGCGACGATGTCGCGTAGACCTCGCTCTGCCCCTTGGCGCCGAACTCGGCGAGATAGTTCGGATGGCTGAACCCGGTCAGAACCCAGTCGGTCTCGGTCTCGATCAGGGGATAGGTCAGGTCGGCGAAGACGCGGCCGGCGAGATCCGCCTTCTTGTGCAGGATGAGCTGGAATGTCCCGGTCATCGAACATTCGATCGCGGTGCCGCCCAATTCGCCATCGCCCTGCGTCGCATGCGGATCGCCGACCGACAGCAAGGCGCCCGGTACTGAAACCGGCAGATACACCGTCGCGCCCTTGCCGAGCCGCCAGTTGTCGAGGTTGCCGCCGAAATAGGAAGGCGGGATCGAGTTCGACGAAATCCACCTCGCGCGGCGCCACCGCGATCACGCCGAAATGCGGACGCAGCGGAATGCGGATGCCGTCGAGCACGTGGTGCCTGCGTTTGACCGAGCCCGGCAGCACCGGCACGCCGGGATAGTCGTAGGTCGAGTGCACCACGCCGAACGGATCGGCGAGCGGCTCCCAGCGGTAGGAATAGAGCGCGCGGGCACAGGGCGTTTCTTCGTGGTCGCCTTCGCGCTCCGCGAAGTAGATTTCGTAGATCGTAACCGCCTCGCGCGGTTTCGGCTCGGCGAGCAACTCGTTGTAGTGGTAGCCCCACCACGCCGCGACGCTGGAGCCAAACACCTGGCCTTCGAACTCCGGATTGCGGCTGGGCCGCGGCACGATGTCGAGGATGCGAACCTCCAGCACGTCGCCGGGCTGGGCGTCTCTCACCGCCACCGGACCGGTGCAAATGTGAACGCCGAAACCCTCACCGGCACCGCGGCCGTAAACCGAGGCATCCATCGGGCCGGCGCCGCGCCGATCGACGTTCTTGGCGTGACGGGTCCAGCCGAACACGCTTTCGGCCCCGGCGTCGCCCGCGATCATCCGCGCCGGATCGTCGGAGGCGTGCTGGGTCAGGGTCTCGATCGTGATGGTGTCGCCCGAATTGACCTCGGCCTGCGGCGCCAACGACCTCGAGAAGTACCCCCAATGCACGCGCGACGCCTCAACCGCGAGATGGTGGTGGCGATGCTCGCCTTCGGCGCATGGCGTCATGTCCGCCGGCTTCGATGCGGTGCCCTTTTGCTGCGCGGCGGCCAGCGGATGATAGTTGCGCAATTGCGCCAGCGCCTGCTGCGGCCAGCCGCGCTGGCCGGCCGCCGCGGCGGACGCTGTCGCGCGCTCGATTTCCTGCTGGCGGAATTCGCGCGGCGAAAGTCCGAACCGATGGCGGAATGCGCGGCTGAAATGCGCGGAATCGTTGAAGCCGTTGCGATAGGCGATCTCCGAGATCGAATGATGCGCCTCGGCCGGATTCGACAATTCCGCCGAGGTCCGCTGCAACCGGCGCTCGCGCAGATAGTGCGTGAAGCTGCTGCCGGAACCTTCGAACAGCTTCTGCAGATACCGCTCGGATATGCCTTCGGTCTCGGCCACCCGCGCCGGCGTCAGATCGGGATCGTCGAGCCTGCGTTCGATGGTCTGGCAAAGACGGTGCAGGATCGCGGCCTGGGTCGCGGTGCCGCCCGCCTCGGCCGTCGGGGAGCGGACGAAGCTCGGCAAGAGGTCGGCCAGGCTCTGGGCGACCGCGGCCCATTCGGTATCGGAAAGGATCTCGATATTTCGCGCTGCCGCCTCCAGCGTGCGGGAAAACACCTCGGTAAAGCCGCTCGGCGGCAGCACCCGGACCTCGTCGGTGACCGGCCGGGTCATCTTGCGGCCGTGAAAGGCTTCCGACGTCACCGACAGCACCACGGCGCGCATGTCACGCTGGAACGCCACGCTCCAGTCGCCCTTTCGCGGCAGCAGGATCAGATGCCCATTGGCGATAATCTGATGGCCGGCATGGGTCCTCAAGGTGACGCCGTCCTCGACCGGCAGCAGCACGATCGGCACGTCGTCGGCGCCATGTGACAATGGCGACACAGCCTGTGATCCCGCCGCCAGTCTCGCCAGCACGATGCCCTCGGCGTTGCGGCGCGACGCGGTCGCGTGCCCGGTCTGAACAAGCGAGCCCGTCGACGGCTGCAGTCCGACGGCCCTCAGCACGTCCCGCCATGCCTCCAGCCGGTCGTTCTCGGAATAGGATTCACTTGTGAATGGGCGGAAGCTCATATCGACCCCCAACACGGGAATCGAAGCAACCTCCATGCCAAAAGCGCGGCGCACGCCGTCGTTGGCCGCAGATTCAACTCCCGGATATCCCGTGCGAACCTGCAACTTGCGAATATTCCTGGCGCAGGGTTCCCTACCCTGCGCGCGACCGGCTCAGCGAAAATCAGAACCGACGCTCTTAATCCGTTGTTTTGACGCGCTTTCCTTTCATAGACCGGTATCCACTCTTCCGAACACCCTCAGTCGCACCGGAACAGGTTCTTCCGCAGCGTGCCGTGGACGCCCCAATTGGCGTCGACCACCTGCGTCACGCCGAAATCGGCGCCCACCGACATCAACGAGATTGCCTCGTCTTCGCTCAACCCGTGCACTGTCATCAGAAACCGGCGCAGCTTGCGGAACGCGTCGCGCATGGCGCGGTCGAGGCTCGAATGGTTGGCGATCTCGGTCTGGGCATTGGCCCCGAGTTCGGCGAGGTAGTTCGGATAGGTAAAGCCGTACACCGACCAGGCCTGCTCGGTCTCCAGCATCGGATGCGTAAGCCCCTCCAGCACGCTGCCGCCGAGATCGCGCTGCTTGTGCAGGATGAACTCGAAATCGCCGGTCAGCGAGGTTTCGATGGCGGTGCCGCCGAGTTCGCTGTCGCCCTGGGCGGCATGCGGATCGCCGACCGAGAACAACGCGCCGGCTACCGCGACCGGATAATACATCCGCGCGCCCTTGCCGATCCGCCAGTCATCGATGTTGCCGCCGGTGTAGCTCGGCGGAATCGAGCTGACGAAATCCGATTCCGACGGCGCCAGCCCCATGGTGCCGAAATGCAGCCGCGCCGGCACCTTCACATGCTCAAGGATATTCTCGCGCTTGCGGATGGTCGTGTGGTCGACCCGCACACCCGGATAATCGATCGTGGCGTGCACGATGCCGTCCGGATCGGTCTGCGGCGTCCAGACATAATTATAGACCGCCTTGGCGAACGGCTCGCCGGAGGTATCGAGCTCGAAGATCGTGATGACCTCGCGCGGCTTCGGCTCCTCGATCAGATCATGGTAATGGAAACCCCAATTCGCCGAGGCATTGGAGCCGAAGCACCGGCCGGCGTGGCAGGCATGACAACTCGGACGCGGCCGGATGTCCAGGATGCGGACTTCGAGCACGTCTCCAAGTTCAGCATTCTCGATCGCGACCGGCCCGGTCAAGAGGTGAACGCCGACGCCCTCGCCCGACCCGCGAATGAACGGGCCTTGCGTCGGGCCGGCGCCGCGGCGGACCACCGCCTTGTGCTCGCGGGTCCAGTGGAACACGCTTTCCGCGCCGGGATCGTTGGCGATCATGCGCTCGTAATCGTCGTTGGCGTGGTGCGTCAACGTCTCGATGGTGGCGCGGTCTCCCGAACGCAGCGTCAGGGCCGGCGTCACTTTCTTGCTGAAGTACCCCCAATGAACCGAGGCCGGCGATACCGGCAGCGTCAAGTGCTTCATGCGAGTGCCTCCTGGGAATTGATCATGCGGTTCTCTCCGGCGCCTTGTCCGCTTCCATGATGCTCAGAAAGCGCGCGGTGAGCGGATTGCGCGGATTGGTCAGGACGTCGTGGGCCGGCCCCTCTTCGATGATCGAACCTCCGGAAAGGAACGCGACGCGATCGGCGACATCGTCGGCGAAGCGAATCTGATGGGTGGCGATGATCATGGTCAGCCCGTCATCGACCGCCAGCCGCCGGATCACCTCCAGCACCTCGTTGACGAGTTCCGGATCGAGCGCGGAAGTCGGCTCGTCCAGCAGCAACACGCTCGGATTGGGCGCCAGCGCCCGGGCGATCGCGACCCGCTGTTGCTGCCCGCCGGAAAGGTGGCGCGGCAGCGCATCGGCGCGATGGCTGAGGCCGACGCGTTCGAGCAATTCGCGGGCGCGCCGGTCGGCATCGGTCCGGGTCATGCCGTGAACCCAGCGCAGCGGTCCGGCGATGTTCTCCCGGGCGGTCAAATGGCTGAACAGGTTGAACTGCTGAAACACCATGCCGACGCCGACATCGGCGCGTTCATTGGCGATCTCGCGCGGCGACAAAGGCTTGCCGTCATCGCGGTGCCCGAGCCGGCGGCCGCCAACGCGCACCATGCCGGAATCCCAATTTTCCAGATGGTTGATGCAACGCAGCAGCGTGCTCTTGCCCGATCCGCTCGGTCCCAGCAGGGCCACGACTTCGCCGACCCGCACCGTCAGATCGAGCCCGTCGAGCACGGGCTGGGTGCCATATTTCTTGCGCAGATCGGTCACCTCGACCGCGACATTGTTGCGTTCGACCATCGCGGCGTGCCTGGCCCGATCCGCCCGGGAGGTCGGGCGCGGTGGCGGCAGCGGTGGTTCGGGCAGCACCTGCGTCGGCGCTGTCGGCGCCGCTGCCTGTTCGGCAAGCCGGAGCTTGGTCGCAAGATCGACCCGGCGCCACGGCAGGAAGATCGCCAGACGCCCCTGCGGCGTGGCGCGATCGAGGTCAAGCGCGCGTTCCACGAACAACTGGATCACGCTGACCGCTGTCGTGAGCCCGAGATAGATCAGGCCCGAGGCGAAGAAGATCGAGAAGAAATCGAAGGTCGAGGACGCCAGTTGCGTGCTTCGCAGCGTCAGCTCCTGCACCGAGATGACGCTGGCCAGCGAGGAATTCTTCAGCGCGCTGACGGTCTCGTTGCCGAAAGCGGGAATCATCGTCCTGATCGCCTGCGGTGCTATGATGCGTCGCATCAACAACGCCGGCGTCATGCCGAGCGCCTGGCCGGCCAGCACCTGTCCGCGATCGACGCCCAGCACGCCGGCACGCAGCATTTCGGCGATGAAGGGCGCTTCATTGGCGGCCAGCGCGAGGCCGGCGGCGCCGATCGCGCTGAGCTTCAGCCCGATCTGCGGCAAGGCATCATAGGCGAACACCATCTGCAGGATCAGCGGCGTGCCGCGAAAGATCACGGTGTAGGCCCTCGCGAATGCCGCCAGCATCCAGAAGCGACTGAGCTGCATCGCCGCAAGCCCCAGACCGAGGATCAGCCCGCCGGCCAGCCCGAGCGCGGTCACCACGACAGTGAACCAGATGCCCTCGAGCAGGTACGGCAGGCTGAAATAGTGGACGAACAGCGACATCAGTTGACGGAAAGAATGTCGGGCTCCTTGAAGTTGTTCGGGTCAAGCTCCCACTTCTTGAGCAGCTCCTTGTGAATCCCGGCCTTCTGGACTTCGATCAGCGCCGCCAGCACGGCGTCGCGGAACGCAGGCTTGTTTTTGGGAACCGCGATGCCGACCGAATAGGGAATGGTCACCGCGATGGCTTTTTCGAGCTTGTCGGGATTGGCCTTCACCGCCTGATCGACGGTGTTGACGTCGTTGACATAGGTGTCGGCGCGCCCGGCCAGGATCGCCTGGATGCAGTTGGCATTGTTGTCGTAGAGCTGCAGGGTCGGTTCGGGCTTGCCGGCGGCCTTGCAGGGCGCAACCAGGGCCTGGACCAGCGGGACTTCGACAAAGCCGGTGTTCTCCGCCGCGGCGGCGCCGCACATCAATTCATTGATGCCGGTGATCTTCTTCGGATTGCCCTTAGCGACCAGCACGCCGTCGAACACCTTTGAATAGGTGATGAAGTCGGCCGCCTTGGCCCGCTCTTCGGTGGCATAGATATCGGAGATCACGATGTCGGCCTGTCCGCTCGACAACGTCGTCAGCAATGCGGCGAAGGTGACCGCCTTGTAGGTCAGCTTGAAGCCGAGGCACTCGCCGATCTGTTCACCGAGGTCGATGTCGAAGCCAACATATTTGTTCGGGTCTTTCGGATCGATCGCCTCATAACCCGGCGTATGCGGATTGATGGCGTTGACCAGCGTCTTGCCCTTGAGATCCGGGTACTTGGCCTGCAGGGCCGCGCACCCTGCCGGCGCGGCGGCGTTCGCCGATACCGGCGCGCCAACGCCTGCCAACAGGAACACAACCAGCGCAGCCTTACGTAATCCGGCCGTTGCGGCGGGCTGCGGCCGCCGCGTCCGCGCTTTGGTCAAAAACCGCTCAAGCATCTGCTCTCTCCTTCGACGTTGTCATGGCGAAGCCATGTTCCAAGTGCGAAGCGAGCCTACGGTCGCCACCCCGCTGAAGGCTTGTCTCGGGGCGCACAAAAAGTTGGATCGCTCCATGCCAGGATTTAGGCAGGGCTGCCAAATTTATGGGCGGTGGGTTTCGAGTGTTGCCAAAAAACAATGAGTAACTTACTTGCGATATTCGCGTCACAGTCTGGGGACCGGCTCAAGCTGAGAAGCGGCCAAAGATGGCCGGACACTCGATCTCATTGGCCTCCTCCCAAGCAGATTTTCATTAGCGTATTGCGGTTCATGGCGGACATGATCCCGCGTTCTCGCGGCGCGATGCGCCCGAGGCTTTGCCGGAAGCGTCCGCCCAAAACAGAGGGCGCAGGGAATGCCGGGTGCACGCCGCACCCGCGGTCTCGTACGCAAAATGGAGAGTGGGTGCGCGCACGAGCATACGGGCTCAGCGGAGGCATCCGGCATCCCCTGCGTAATGGCTTTACGGCTTATGCCGTGCTCTCCCCGGCGACGAATTCGTCTTGTCACCGTCGTCGGCGGCTGTTGCGGCTGCCCAACCCGGTCGGGTTGAGATAGCCACCGCCGACTTGGCACCAGCAACGGGTGTCAGGACCACACGGTTTTGCCGTACGCGCAAACGTCGTTCGTCCTGCGCGCCCGCACATCGCTCACGAGGTTCAACCCGCCCTGCGACATCAATGGCGCGCCGACGCTCTTGCGTCCACCACATCCCGTCCCGCGTTCGTGACGACGCGCGACCGCCCCTCTTGTCGGAAGGACGGGGCGAATTAGGCCACTGATTTTAGCTCTCGGTGAAGCGCGATCTTGCCCGTCGTGCCAATCCGCCGCAACCCGACGGGCAACCGTGTGGGCTGATCCTCGGCTTGCGCGGTCCTCGGTAATACAGTCTTTGGTTGTCTCATCAAAAAAAGTTACCTAAGATAATGTCCCCAAGGGAACCCAGGGAGGGACACACATGAGCATCGCATCACTAGCCAATGACGAAATTCTGCGAACTGACCGGCGAAATCTTGATCTAAGGCCGATTATCGCCACCAACCTCGATCCTGTCATCGCTACGCTCGGGTTGGACGCCGCCGCCGCCGCCCAGTTGCGCACGGCTATGCAGCCGGTGGCCGAGGCTAGTCCAGTTCAGCCAACCCCCGCGTCGAGCGCACTCGACGGGCTTGTCAAATACATCCCGACCGAAACCATCACCCTTTATGTGGCGGCAACCGCCGCGATAAAGAGCATAACGTCAGCCTTTCCGTGGTTGACCCCGAATTCTCTCTACTGGGGCTTTGTCGGACTCACGCCGATCCTCTTTCTGCTGGTCTATATGGGCAAACGCCGCAGCCAGGCCCTCCCCATCCTTCCTCAACGGCTTACTCAATGGCCGTGGTGGAAGCTGATCGCATGCACTGTTGCATTCGCATTCTGGGCGTTGGCCGTGCCCCCGCTGGTCACGACCGAGGGTGGCAAGTTTGTTGCTGCGTTCGGAGCGCTCTTTATATCGACGCTGCTGAGTTTGATCGGTGCAGTGGTAGAGCCCGCACCGGCGCCGGCGGCACCTTGATGGCTAATCGGTAGCTTTGCGCAACAAAGCGCCGATAGCTGCGGTAGTGCGCCATGGCCTCGTGCCTGTGAACCGGCGCCACCCGTCAAAAGGCTCCGCCGATAGCGGCGAATCATCTAGAGGTTGACGTGGGTCACCTGGATCGAGCAGATGAATCGTCATGAACGCCGGGCAGCCGCCCGCAAATCGCAGACCGCTCCGAACGCTAGCGACGGGGACACCGCTGATGCGCTCCACGAGGCCGGCCTCCGCTACATGGGAGCCGGGCGTCATCTGGACGCACAACGCTGCTGCCAGCAGGCTCTTGAACTCGATGCCGGGCACGCGGGTACGCTCCAGCTCATGGGCCTGCTTTCCCTCCACACCAAACAATACGATGCCGCTATTGAATGGGTCGGTCGCGCCAATCGGGCAGATCCCACGACACCTTATCTTGCGAGCCTCGGCGCCGCTTTGGAACAACAGGGGCTCCATGAAGAAGCTCTGAAGGCCTTCAACAAGGCGACGCAGATCACGCCTGACGATGCCGAGTTGTGGACGAAACTCGCCAACGTCCTGATCCTGTTGCGACGCCCGGACCAGGCGATCTGGACCTATGAACATGCGCTCAAGCTTGACCCGCGCTACTGGTACGCAGCTTACAACTACGCGATCGTTCTGCTCCAGTTGCAGCGCTTCGAACAGGCTCTTGTCTACTTGAACCGGTGTGACGAACTGCAGCTCAACCGCGTCCTGACCCTCAATGGACGCAGCGTGGCGCTGCGCAACCTTAATCGATTTGAGGAAGCGCTGTCCGACGGCAGGCAGGCACAGGCACTGGATCCGACGAATGCCGACACATGCAACAATATCGGTGCCGCTCTGCAGAAGCTCGCCCGCCACGAGGAGGCGCTGGAATGGTTCGACCGGGCCCTCGCCCTGCAACCGGACTTGGTGGCGGCTCTTAACAACAAGGCCTCCGCGCTCGGTGAGGTTCTGAGGCTCGACGAAGCGATCATGGTGTACCGCCATGCAAAGAGGATCGATCCGGACAACGCCGAGACCGGCTGGAATCTCGCCCTCCTTCAGTTGCTGAACGGTGATTTTGAAGCCGGCTGGCGGGGGCGCGAAGCGCGGTGGAAGGTATCGTCTCTTGGGGTTGCGGCCGCCTATCCGAAATTCGCTCAACCCATGTGGCTCGGAGACGAAAATATCGAAGGCAAGACAATTCTTCTCTGTGCGGATGAAGGCGTGGGAGACACAATTCAGTTTGTGCGCTACGCGCCGATGTTGGCAGCCCGGGGCGCGCGCGTCATTCTCCTTCCGCAGGAGTCGTTGTATCCGCTGCTTTCGGGGTTGCCCGGGGTCTCGCAGTGCTTGCCTAACCTGCGCGGGGGGCAACCGGCGTTCGACATGCATTGTCCGATCACGAGCCTGCCGCTGGCCTTCCGGGCGACGCTCGAAACCATTCCAGCGCCGACATCGTATCTGCCGACACCTCCGCAGGATCGCCGGCAAGTCTGGGAGGGCCGCCTCGGCCACCACGACAGGTTGCGGGTCGGCCTGGTCTGGTCCGGCAATCCGAAACACAAGAACGATCGCAACCGATCGATCCCGCTGAGTACGTTTTCAAGCATCCTTGACGCCGATGCGACCTTCGTGAGCCTGCAGAAGGACCCAAAGTCCGCCGACAAGGCAATCCTGCTCGAGCGAACCGACATCGTCGACCTGACCGCGCATCTCAGCGATTTTATGGAGACGGCGGCCTTGATCAGTTGCCTCGATCTGGTGATCACGGTGGACACCAGCGTGGCCCATCTCGCCGGCGCGCTCGGCCGTCCCACCTGGATATTGCTGCCGTACGCCCCCGACTATCGCTGGCTGCTCGATCGCGAGGACAGTCCCTGGTATCCGACGGCGCGTCTGTTTCGGCAGGCGGCGACCCGCGAATGGCCAGGCGTTCTCGATCGCGCGCGCACCGAACTGATGGCGCTGATCGAAGATTGGAGGCATCGCTCGATGCAGGGCGTAACGCCGGAACATTGACGATTCGAGACGAACGCCCGCGGCCGGCGCTTGCCAATCCGAAAGCGATGGGGCCTCGCGGCTTGATCGGAAATCTTCTGTCCCCCCGCGCAACTTGTCGGGTGCGCGGAGGAATTTCGGTGCCGCGGTTGCGTATTACAGCGGCTTGATCTCGACCTTGCGGAACTTGACCACGCCCTTGTCGTTGGCGACGCCCTTGTCGTCCTTGAGGCCAAGGCCGTGCTGCAGGGCGATCCGGCCGTTGGCAAACTTGGCGTCCTGCGCGCCGTCGACGGTCTTCTGCCCGTTGAGGACGACGGTGAAGGTCGAGCCCTTCGCCGTGATCTCATAGACGTTCCATTTGCCGGCGGCCTTCGGCATCGGGGCGACCTTGGCGAGGTTCACGATCGCGCCGGTGCCGTAGCTTGGATCGGGGCGGGCATCCCAGATGTTCACCTCATAGGCGTTGTCGGCGCCGACCTTCTGGGGATCGGTGCAGCGAATGAAGATGCCGCTGTTGGAGTCGGGTTCGACCCAGAATTCGGCCCTGATCTGATAGTCGGCATAGGCGTTCTTGGTGACGAGAAAGCCGTTGCCCTTGTCGGCCACGACCACGCCGTCCTCGATCCGCCAGTTGGCGTCGCCGATCTTGTCGAAATTGTCGAGGTTCTTGCCGTCGAACAGCGTGACCCATCCGGTCTCGCTGGACGCCTGTGGCGAATACGAAAGCGCGGCGAAGCCCGTGAGAAGCAGCGCGATGGCGGACCGGCGATTTATGTTGGTTTTCTCCCCATTTTGAAAATTGTTCTTGAGGCAAGGCTTGCTGATGTCCCCGCATGGCTGGATCGCCGGTCATGATAGCAGGCGGCGGGTTCCCCGGGAAGCCGCCGGAGCCTCCATCACAAATATGCAGCAAAACAACTCCGCGTGCCCGCCGGTCATAGCACCAAGAATAAGGCGGGCGCGGCGCGATGCGCCTTTGCCCACGCTACAAACCCAGCGTCCGCGTCAGACAGAAGCCCCCTCGCCCGCGGCACGTGCCAGTCCGCGGGGCGCGCGCGCCCCTACCTCGCATTCGCCGGCGCGTGGACGTGCCACAAATCCGCGCGCCAGTTCAGTGCGATGCCCATCAGCAACGCGAGACCGGCGGCCGCATAGAGGGTCGCGGTCGCCGCAAAACCGACTTCGTCGATCAGCGCGCCTGCCGCCAGCAGCCCGAACGGCAGGCCATAGATCACCAGCATGCGCACGCCCATCACCCTGCCGCGAAAATGTTCCCTCGCGGTGCGCATCAGGATCACCGCGATGGAAATCATGCACAGGCTCTGCGCGAAGCCGATCAGCAGCAGGCACGCGATCGCGGCCGGCACGCTCTGCAGCTGCGCAAACACCAGCAGCATCGCATACCACATCACCGTCGCGCCGATCATCAGCCGCGCCACCCGGACTCCGCCGACCACGCTCAAGGCGATCGAACCCACCAATGAGCCGGCCGCGAAACTGGCCGACAGATATCCGAGCCCGGTCTGGCTGGTGCCATAAATCTCCCGCGCGATGTAGGGCAGCAAGCCGTTGGAAAAAGGATAGGCGGTCAGGTTGGCAAGGAACGCGACCCCGATCGCGGCGCGCATCGTCGGCGTGGTCCAGACATAGGCGACCCCTTCGCGGAGATCGCGCAGCGGGGAGCGCGGGCCACCGGCGGCCTCGTCGATCGGGTGCGGCTTCGATGGGGCCACGATGCAGAGCGTCAGCACGGTGGAGGCGGCATACAGGCCGACGATCGCCATATAGGCCGGTCCGATGCCAAGGGCCGCCAGCAATCCGGCGCCACTCAGCGCGCCGGCGATGCGCGCGGTGTCCATCGTGGTTCTGGAGATGCTGATCGCCCCGATCAATTGGTCTGACGGCATGATGGTCGCGACCAGCGCGCCGCGCACGCCGAGATCGGACGGACGAACCAGGCCCATGACGGCCACGATGATCAGGACATAGAGAGGGCTCAGATGAGCGGTCAGCGCCAGCATCATCAGGGTGGCGGCCAGCACCGAATAAGTCACCCGCATCATGGCGAGCAGATCGCGATGGCCGATGCGGTCGCCCGCCACGCCCAACATCGGCGCGATCAGGGTTCCGGTATAGCTGAGAGCGGCAAACACGGTCAGCAGCAGGACCGATCCGGTCTCGGTCAGCACATACCAGCCGAGGATCAGCGTCTCCATCTCGAAAGCCCACGAGGTGAGCAAGTCGGCCGGCCACTGGAAACGATAATTCCTGGTGCGGAAGGGTGCGAGCGCGGAAGGCCGCGCCAACCCGCTCAAATTTCGATGCCGCGGTTCATCGCGTTCCACCCTGCCCGGTTTCTTGTTGATGCGAGAGTAACAGCCCTGCGGCAGCCGAGGCCAGCCCGTCGGATATCGCGAAAGCTCGAAGCCTGTGCGTGATCCAACTCAGCCGGCACTGAATTCTTTTGCACATGGCTCTATCGGCCCATTGACACCCACCGGCGAATACTACCAGATGTAGCTGTCACGGTCCGCCTTGTCGCAAAACTTGGTGGCTAAGAGGGAAGCCGGTGAACGCGATTGTTTCGCGAAATTCCGGCGCTGCCCCCGCAACTGTAAGCAGTGAGTTGCCCCCCGATTTTACGCCACTGATGCGGCACCGCATTGGGAAGGCAGGAGGGCGACGACGACCTGCGAGCCAGGAGAACTGCCGCGACACCGAAGAAACGTCCACGGGCGGGGTGTCCCGGCGGTCGCATGCATCGTCATGCCGGCGTCTGCCGTCCATGCACCCTGCAGCGTCGCTCAAAGACACCCAGCCCCGAATTGCAACAACGCATCACCACGGGGTCTGCCGATGTCATTGTCTCTCGATCGCGAAGCCGCCAAAGCCGTTCCCTTTGATCAATTGCGCCCCGAACCCCCTGCCGCGGCGAGGAGCGAACCGGGGATGCAGATCCTTCGCCGCAACGGAGCCGTGTCGCCGTTCGACGCCGCCAAGATATCGGTGGCGATGACCAAGGCGTTTCTCGCGGTGGAAGGACATACCGCCGCCGGCTCGCGCCGCGTGCACGAAGCGGTCGAGCAGCTCACCGCGGAAGTCGCCGGCGCGCTGACCCGAAGGGTCGGCGAAGGCCGCACCTTCCATATCGAAGACGTGCAGGATCAGGTCGAATTGGCGCTGATGCGCAGCGAACATCACAAGGTCGCCCGCGCCTATGTGCTCTACCGCGAGGCGCGGGCCAAACGGCGCGCCGAGGCAAACGCGGTCCAGGCCGCCAACCCTTCGCAGCCGGCGCTGCATGTCACGCTCGCCGATGGCACGCGGGTGCCGCTCGACGAGGCGCGGCTGACTCTGATCGTCCGCGAGGCGTGCGCGGGACTGGACGGTGTCGATCCGGCGCCGATTCTCGCCGAAACGCGCCGCAATCTCTATGACGGAATCGGCCAGGACGAATTGGCGCTTGCGGGCATCATGGCGGCGCGCACGCTGGTGGAGCAGGAGCCGAACTACACCTATGTCAGCGCGCGGCTGTTGCTCGACCGGTTGCGAACCGAGGTGCTGTCGTTTGTGCATGCGGCGCCGGTCAATGCATCGCAGGCCGATATGGCGACGCGCTACGCCGAATATTTTCCGCTTTATGTCAGGACCGGGATCAGGGCCGAACTGCTCGATCCCGAACTGGCGCGGTATGATCTCGGCAGGATCGCCGCCGCGCTGCGGCCGGAGCGCGATCTGGCGTTTCAGTTTCTCGGCCTGCAGACGCTCTACGATCGCTACTTCCTTCACGCCGGGAGCCGTCGCATCGAACTGCCGCAGGCGTTCTTCATGCGGGTCGCGATGGGGCTGGCGATCCGCGAGATCGATCGCGACGCCCGCGCCATCGAGTTCTATGACCTGCTCTCGTCGTTCGACTTCATGGCCTCGACGCCGACGCTGTTCAATTCGGGAACCCTGCGGCCGCAGCTTTCCTCCTGCTTCCTGACCACCGTCGCCGACGATCTCGACGGCATCTTCAAATCGATCAAGGATAACGCGCTGCTGGCCAAATACTCCGGCGGCCTCGGCAACGACTGGACCAGGGTGCGCGGCCTCGGCGCCCACATCAAGGGAACCAATGGCGACAGCCAGGGTGTCGTACCCTTCCTCAAAGTCGCCAACGATACCGCGGTGGCCGTCAATCAGGGGGAAAGCGCAAGGGCGCCGTCTGCGCCTATCTCGAGACCTGGCATATCGACATCGAGGAATTTCTCGACCTCCGCAAGAACACCGGTGACGACCGGCGTCGTACCCACGACATGAATACCGCGAACTGGGTGCCTGACCTGTTCATGCAGCGGGTCGAGGCCGACGCTGAATGGACGCTGTTCTCGCCGGATGAAACGCCCGACCTGCACGATCTCTACGGCATGGACTTTGCCGAACGCTACGCCTTCTACGAGGCCAAGGCCGCGCGCGGCGAAATACGGGTATTCAGAAAGATCCGCGCGACCGAGCTGTGGCGCAAGATGCTGACCATGCTGTTCGAGACCGGGCATCCCTGGATCACGTTCAAGGACCCCTGCAACTTGCGCTCGCCGCAGCAACATTGCGGCGTCATTCACTCGTCAAACCTGTGCACCGAGATCACGCTCAACACCTCCGACGACGAGGTCGCCGTGTGCAATCTCGGCTCGGTGAACCTCGCCAACCACGTTCAGGGCGGCGGGCTGGACGACGCGCGGCTCAAGCGCACGGTGACGATGGCGATGCGGATGCTCGATAACGTCATCGACATCAATTTCTATACCGTCCCCGAGGCGAGACGTTCGAACCTGCGGCACCGTCCCGTAGGCCTCGGACTGATGGGCTTTCAGGATGCGCTGCAGGCGCTACGGATCGCGATGGCGTCGGAGGCGGCGGTAAAGTTCGCCGACAACAGCATGGAAGCGATCGCCTTCCACGCGATTTCGGCCTCGGTCGATCTTGCCGCCGAGCGCGGCCGCTATCCCTCGTTCGACGGCTCGCTCTGGAGCCGGGGAATCCTGCCGATCGATTCGATCGAGATTCTCGCGGCAGGCGCGCGGCGGCCTCGACATGGATCGTTCCACCACGCTGGACTGGAGCGACCTGCGCGCCCGGGTCAGGACCACGGGAATGCGCAATTCGAACGTCATGGCGATTGCGCCGACCGCGACCATCTCCAACATCTGCGGCGTGGCGCAGTCGATCGAGCCCGCCTACCAGAATCTCTACGTCAAATCCAACATGTCGGGCGATTTCACCGTGATGAACGCATCCCTGGTTCGCGACCTCAAGGCGAGTGGACTGTGGGACGAGGTGATGGTCAACGACCTGAAATATTTCGACGGCAGTATCGGCGGCATCGACCGCATTCCCCAAGATCTCAAGGCGCTCTACGCCACCGCTTTCGAGATCGACAGCGTCTGGCTGATCGAAGCCGCCTCGCGCCGGCAGAAATGGATCGACCAGTCGCAATCGCTCAACCTCTACATTGCCAACCCCTCCGGCAGGAAACTCAGCACGCTCTACCGTCTGGCCTGGCTACGCGGCCTCAAGACCACCTATTACTTGCGCTCGCGCAGTGCGACCCACGTCGAGAAGTCGACATTGAAGGGCACCGACGGCAAGCTCAACAGCGTCTCGTCGCGGCAGGCAATGTCGGCGAACCCGCCGATCCGGATTGAGTCGGCCGCGCCGGACCTCGCCAATGCCCTCGCCTGCTCCATCGACAATCCCTAATGTGAAGCCTGCCAGTAAGCCGGCGCGAATCCTGGGAACAACAGCCATGCTTGACTGGTCCGACACCACGACAGTTCCGCACCCGCCCGCGGCGCTCGTCCCGAATCCGGATAGCGCTGCCGAGAAAATCGGCCTCGACCCGATCGACCGCAGCGGCGGCCGGGTTTCGGTCGACGACAAGGCGATGATCAATTGCCGCGCCGACGTCAATCAACTGCTGCCGCTGAAATACAAATGGGCGTGGGAGAAATATCTCGCCGGCTGCAACAATCACTGGATGCCGACGGAGGTCTCGATGCGAGGCCGACATCGCGCTTTGGAAATCGCGCGACGGCCTGACCGAAGACGAGCGCCGCGCCATCAAACGCAATCTCGGATTCTTCGCAGCCTCCGAGAGCCTGGTCGCCGACAATATCGTGCTCGCGATCTACCGCCACCTCACCAATCCGGAATGCCGCCAGTACCTGCTGCGGCAGTCCTTCGAGGAGGCGGTTCATACCCACACGTTCCAGTACATCGTCGAAAGCCTCGGCCTCGATGAAGGCGAACTGTTCAACATGTACCGGGAGGTGCCGTCGATCACGGACAAGGCGGCCTGGGCGCTCAAGCATACCCGGCACCTTGACGATCCCGGCTTCAGGACCGGGACGCCCGAATCCGACCAGGCGTTTCTGCGCGACCTCGTGGCCTTCTATGTCATCTTCGAAGGGATGTGGTTCTACACCGGCTTTGCGCAAATCCTGTCGCTGGGCCGCCGCAACAAGATGGTCGGCATCGCCGAGCAATACCAGTACATCCTGCGCGACGAATCGGTCCATTTGAACTTCGGCATCGACGTCATCAATCAGATCAAGATCGAGAATCCGCATCTCTGGACCCAACCATTCCAGCAGGAGATTCGCGCGATGATCACCACCGCCGCCGAATTGGAGGCGTCATATGGCAGGGACACCATGCCGCGCGGCTTTCTCGGCCTCAATGCCTCGCTGTGCGAAACCTATATGCACTTCATCGCCAACCGCCGCTGCGCCCAGCTTGGATTGGCGCGCGTGTTCGACGAGGCGGAAAATCCGTTTCCATGGATGTCGGAGGCGGTGGACCTCAAAAAGGAGAAGAACTTCTTCGAGACCAGGGTTATCGAGTACCAGAACGGCGGCGCGCTCGGGTGGGAGTAAAGCCCGCCATCCCCGGCCCCGGCGTTTTCCGGAAACAACCGCGCCGGTGGCGAGGTCCGACGCCGGGATGGTTAATCAAACCTTAAGCCCGCAGGCGGCGCCACCGCCCGTGGATCGACTGGAAACGCAGGTTTTCCCGGCAAAAGCGCTCCATCGAGACCGGTCGGGGTGGCACGCCTGGAACCGCCCCCCGGTGGAAAGATATCGCCGATTGACGACCCCGGCTTAACCGTTTGTGCAACGACTGACTGCATAGTTTCCCGTTGAAGCACGATTCACGACATGCCGGGTTCAAGCACTGTGACATCCTTCGGACGTGTGATTTTGGTGCGCGGATCGCTCGCGCGGGTCGGCCTTGTGTCGACGAACCCGACGATGGGTGTCTCGGAAATCCGGGCCACGGTTGGCCGCTTCGTCAGTATCCGCTGCGCGAATTCCACCATTGTCGCGATGATTACCGAAGTGTCGTGCGAAAATCTGCCGACCTCCGACAATTACATCGCCACCGCCTCGGTCGATCTGCTCGGCGAGATCCTCGGCGGACCGGAACGACAGAAATTCCAGCGCGGCGTCACCAACTATCCGGCGATCGGCGATGCCGTTGATCTGATCACCAATCAGGAACTGCGCACGGTCTACGCGCCGAGCGGAGCGGACCAGATCAATATCGGCACCCTGCAGCAGGATCCGTCCGTCATCGCCTATGTCGACGTCGAGGAAATGCTCTCCAAGCATTTCGCGGTGCTTGGTTCCACCGGCGTCGGCAAATCGACCGGCGTCTCGCTGCTGCTCAACGAGATCCTCAAGTCGCGGCCGAACCTGCGGATTTTCCTGCTCGACGTCCACAACGAGTACGGCCGCTGCTTCGGCGACCGCTCGCTGGTGCTCAATCCGCGCAATCTGAAGCTGCCGTTCTGGCTGTTCAATTTCGAAGAGATCGTCGATGTGTTGTTCGCCGGCCGGCCCGGCAACCCCGAGGAACTCGACATTCTCGCCGAGGTGATTCCGGCGGCGAAGGGACTCTATACCCAGTACCAGAACTCCGACCGGGGCGCGCTAAAACGCCCCGAAGCCAAGACGGTGGGCTACACCCTCGATACGCCGGTGCCCTATCGCCTGAACGACTTGAATTCGCTGATCGACGAGCGCATGGGCAAGCTCGAGAACCGCTCCTCGCGCATCATCTATCACAAACTGCTCTCCCGCATCGAGACCGTGCGCAACGACCCGCGTTACGCGTTCATGTTCGACAACGCCAATGTCGGCGGCGACACCATGGCCGAGGTGATCAGCCACCTGTTCCGGCTACCCGCCAATGGCCGGCCGATGACCGTGATGCAGTTGGCCGGCTTTCCCGCCGAAGTCATCGATTCCGTGGTGTCGGTGCTATGCCGCATGGCGTTCGATTTCGGGCTGTGGAGCGACGGTGTTTCGCCGATGCTGTTCGTCTGCGAAGAAGCCCATCGCTACGCGTCGGCCGACCGCAACATCGGGTTCGGGCCGACCCGCAAGGCGGTGTCGCGGATCGCCAAGGAAGGCCGCAAATACGGGGTCTATCTCGGCCTCGTCACGCAGCGTCCCGCCGAACTCGACGCCACCATCATTTCCCAGTGCAACACGCTGTTTACGATGCGCCTTGCCAACGAGCGCGACCAGGCGCTGCTGCGTTCGGCGGTTTCCGACGCCGCGGCGAACCTGCTGTCGTTCGTTCCCTCGCTCGGCACCCGCGAAGTGCTGGCGTTCGGCGAAGGCGTGGCGCTGCCGACCCGGCTGCGCTTCAAGGAAGTGCCGGCGCATCAGTTGCCGCGCAGCGAAGCCACCATTTCGACGGTGCCGTCGGCGACCGCCGGCCACGATATGCATTTCGTCGGCGCCGTGCTCGAACGCTGGCGCGGCGCCACCTCCAATCGCGACGCCGCCAACGATCCCGGCATCAGCGAGCGGTCGGCCCCGCGCATGATGGAAGCGCCGATGCTGCAACCTTCGCTGGGGCTCGATCCCGACCGGTTTTCGCTATTGAAAAAGCCGCTGCGCTGACGTCCGCCCGGCCTGTCTGACCCCGTATCCCCGCAGCCATGCTTCGCGCCGCGCTTTGCGCGAACGCGGCCATCGACTATGTTCTCGGTGCACCGCTTCGCATGAAACGACCGGGAATTTCGCCATGACGCAGCCCATCGCCAGACGCTTCCCGACGCCCTCCGTTGCGGCGCTGCCGGAAGATATCCGCACCCGCCTGCTCGCGGTGCAGGAAAAATCCGGCTTCATTCCGAACGTGTTCCTGACGCTGGCCTATCGGCCCGACGAATTCCGGGCGTTCTTTGCCTATCACGATGCCCTGATGGAAAGGGACAGCGGCCTGACCAAGGCCGAGCGCGAGATGATCGTGGTCGCGACCTCCAGCGCCAACCAGTGCCACTATTGCGTCATCGCGCACGGCGCGATCCTGAGAATCCGGGCAAAGAATCCGCAGATCGCCGACCAGATCGCCGTCAACTACCGCAAGGCGGATATCACGCCGCGCCAGCGCGCCATGCTCGACTTCGCCATGAAGGTGAGCAAGCAGGCGCATCTGATTTCGGAAGCGGATTTCGCCGATGTCGCCGGCCACGGCTTTTCCGACGACGACATCTGGGACATCGCCGCGATCGCCGCATTTTTCGCGTTGTCGAACCGGATGGCCAACGTCACTTCGATGCGCCCGAACGACGAGTTCTACATGATGGGGCGCCAGCCGAAATAGGCCGTCATCCGCCGATGCGAGACGCCAGAGCGGGATGAAATTAGGTTGAGCTGGCGCGGCACCAGAAGTCGTCCAGCTCTCCCATTGGGAGAGGTGAACCGGATCTGCCGCCAGACCGATTCAATCAAAATTCATCTCGCTCTAGTCGTCCGATTCGGGTCCGCACCAGCCGGGCAGATAGACCGCTTCCTTGCTTTTCGCCAGCGCCAGCGCTCTCTCGAGGGCTTTCTCGAAATCGCCTTCCACGTTCTTGCGCGACAATCGGCGGCGCAGGAAATCCGCCCACAGGAATTCGCTGAACGGCGTTGTATCCTTGGCAAAACCGCCGACCCGCCGCAATTCGCCGGCGAGGCTGCGGAATGGATCGTCCTTGAGGTCCACGACCGTTTTGGGGATATCGCGGTAGTGCTGGCGCTCGCCCCTGGCGTTGTACGGATAGACCCACCGGCGGTCGTCGAGCACCGCCCAGAACGCTTCGCGGTCGACCATGGTGAGGTCGGCCACGACGGTGACGAGAACATCCTTCACGCCCTCCTCGTGAAGGGCGCGCGCCAGATGATGATGATCGATGACGTAGTAACGCTTGTCCGGCCCATGAACCACCGGGATCATGTGCTTGCCGAGTAGCTCGGCCTGCTTCCTTTTGGATTTGTGCTCCCGCCATCGCTTGCGCTTCTCTTTCACCTCCCGCATTCCGACCGTCATCTGGGTCGGACGGAGCGCGAGAATCGGAATTGGCTGAAGGATCGGTTCGCGGGTATTCGCCATGGACTTGAAATCCCCCTGTCGGAGCCAAAAATGTCGCTGCGATCGGGCCGATTATGGCATGATGTTGCCGGCGATCAATTGCCTTTGCCCGGCGCGCAATCAGCAAAAGACGGGAAGCTTCCTTTGTGTCCGGTCGCGCCCTCAACTGTTAAAGAGCGCGTCAATTTTTCGCCAAGCCGCCCGCGCTTTGGCGATGATGCGCTGCCAAGAGAATCAGAAAATGTTCAAGAACCACAGTGAGCAGATGTCGAAGGCGCGTGTCGTGCGAATTGGCAGCCGCGAAATCATTGCCGAGGGCCTTCGTCTCAACTTCTGGGCCGACATCAGCCATCGCTGCATGACGGCCTCGTGGCCGGCCTTTATCGGTGGGGCCGCGCTGGTATTTGTCGTCTTCAACGCGGTTTTCGCCGTGTTCTACTGGCTCGGAGATCAGCCGGTCTCCAACGTGCCGGGAAGCGCCTACATCGATTATCTCTATTTCAGCATCGAGACGCTTTCGACCGCCGGTTACGGCGACATGCACCCGCAGACCCATTACGGACATTTCGTCGCCGCGGTGGAGCTGTTCACGGGAATCTTCTCGATGTCGCTGATGACCGGGCTGATTTTTGCAAGGTTCTCGCGGCCGAATGCCCGACTGCTGTTCGCGAACACTCCGGTGATTTCCAGCCATGAAGGCAAGCCGACGCTGATGGTTCGCTTCGCCAACGAGCGCCACAACATCATCGGCAATGCCACCGCCAAGCTTTGGCTGCTTCAGAATGTCGTGAGTCAGGAGGGCCAGTCGCAGCGCAGGTTCTGTGAACTGCCACTGGTGCGAAACGAGCACCCCGCACTCGCGCTAAGCTGGACGCTCTACCACGTCCTCGATGAGGCAAGCCCGCTTTACCGGCTTGGCGAGGCCGACTTTAGCGCAATGGGCGTATCACTTGTGGTTGTGGTGTCCGGGTATGACGTTATTGCGGCGCAAACGGTTCATGCCCGAAGGTCCTACGATCATACCGATATTCGCTTTGGGCAGCGTTACGCCGATATCCTCGACACATCGGAGGACGGCCGGATTCGAATCGACTACGGCAAGTTCCATGAGACTTTGGACGAATAGATTCCCCTGGCCGGTTGCCGGGTCAAGATTTTCTGGGAGACGCGTCGCGAGCGTGCTAAATAACAACGGAATATCCCGGAGATGGCAGCCGTGAAAACCCAGCGGCCCGTTATTTCAGCCTCTTCAGAAGATGAGCACCGCGTGCTCCAATTCCGGCCGCGTAACCTGGCTCCCACGGCGGGTCCGCGAAGAAACCTCGACGAACCGGTTCGCCAGTTCGAAGCCGCGAGCGATTTATCCCGCTACGAACATGACCGGGAAGAACCCGATGATTTTCGCCATCGCATGCTGGCCAATGTGGCCGCTTTCGCGTTTACCTTCGCGCTGCTGGCGATTGGAATATGGCTCGCCGTGAGTATCGCCGAGCTACGCAGAACCCAGGACTGCGTGCTGATGGGGCGCCGCGACTGCGTGCGGATTTCCGCGCCACATCCTTAAGCATTTTCGGCCCCTTCCGGCTCGTTTGCCCCCAAATCCGGGGCCCGGGGCGGCGGCCACCTCCATTGAACTCAAGGCGGCGCTCCGATATACGGGCACTCAACTCCGGGTGGTGGATGGGGCATTCCGGGGCGGAGCGGCCGCCCTCCCAGGGCTCTGAAAATTATCTTCAATGTATCAAAGGCTTAGTGATGTCCTCTACATTCGATCAGGTCGCAACGATTATCGCTGAAACCTGCGACATACCACGCGACACGATCACGCCGGAAAGCCACGCGATCGACGATTTGGGGATCGACAGCCTCGATTTTCTCGACATCGCATTCGCCATCGACAAGGCGTTCGGCATCAAATTGCCGCTGGAAAAGTGGACCCAGGAAGTCAACGACGGCAAGGCGACCACCGAGCAGTATTTCGTCCTGAAGAACCTCAGCGCTCGCATCGACGAATTGGTCGCGGCCAAGGGGGCGTAACCGCCCGCCATGAACCTCGAATATTTCCAGCTGATCGACCGTATTCTCGAGCTCAACATCGGTGAGAAGACCATTACGGCCGAGGCGCAGGTTCCTACGCACAACACTATCTTTGAAGGGCATTTCCCGGGCCATCCCATCATGCCCGGTGTGCTGCTGATCGAATCGATGGCGCAGACCTCCGGCTGGCTATTGCTCGCGCTGATGAGATTCGAGCGCATGCCGTTTCTGGCCGCGGTCAAGGAGGCCAAGATGCGCGGCTTCGTCACCCCCGGGGAGCTGCTGACGATCGACGCCAACATCCTTCACGAAGGCTCGGGTTATGCGATGACCGAAGCGCGGGTCAGGATCGGCGGCAAGCTGAAATGCAACGCGACGATCACGTTCAGCCACATTCCCTTCCCGAATCCGGATTTGCGCGGACACATGGACGCCGTGGCCAAGCGTATCGGCTTTCCGCAACAGGCTATCGCTGATGACTGAGACAAAATCTTCGAACCCGGGATCGGCGGAAGTCTGGATCACCGGCATCGGCCTGGCCACCTCGCTTGGCGAGGGTCTGGACGCGCACTGGGACGCGCTCAATCAGCGGCAAATCAATGTCGATGAGAAGAGCTTTGCGCCCCACATCGTACATCCCTGGGCGCCGATCAACCTCGACACCCAGATTCCCAAGAAGGGCGACCAGCGTCAGATGGAGGCCTGGCAGCGCATCGGCACCTACGCCGCGGGGCTGGCGCTGGAGTCCGCCGGCGTCAAGGGCAACAAGGAAATCCTGGGACGGATGGACATGATCGTCGCTGCCGGCGGCGGCGAGCGCGATCTCGCCGTCGATTCCAACATTCTCAATCTGGAAGCGAAGGGCAATTCGGCTCCCGGCTTTCTCAACGAGCGGCTGATGAACGACCTGCGTCCGACGCTGTTCCTGGCGCAGCTTTCGAACCTGCTCGCCGGCAACATCGCCATCGTGCATGGGGTGACCGGCTCGTCGCGCACCTTCATGGGCGAGGAAGCCGCCGGCGTCGACGCCGCACGGATCGCCCTTGCACGCATCGCCGCCGGCCAGAGCGACATCGCGCTGATCGGCGGCTCGCAAAACGGCGAGCGCAAGGATCTGCTGGTGCTCTACGAGTTCGGCGGTTTCAATCTCAAGGACAAATTCGTTCCGGTTTGGGCGCGCGGCAAAAATGCCGGCTTTGCGCTCGGATCGGGCGGCGCATTTCTCGTGATCGAGTTCGAGGGCGCACGCGGAAGCGCGCGGCGCAAAGCCCTACGCGCGCCTGACCAATGTCGTCGCCGACATGGCGCGCCGCAAGCACCCCGGCGAGGTTACCTCGGCGCTGGAAGGGCTGTGGTCGAAGCTCGGCAAGCTTGCGGACAAGGGTGCCATCATCACTGGCGCGACCGGCGCCGAACCGGCGACCTCCGAGGAGAGCGCATTCCTCGGCGCCCACCCGGGCTTTGCGGTGCGGGCCACCGGAACGATGTTCGGTCATACGATGGAAACGCAATTTCCGTTGGGGCTGGCCCTTGCAGCGCTATCGCTGTCGCGCGGCGCATTGTTTCCGCCCAACGATCCCACCGGGCTGGAGGTTGAAATGTCCACTCCGCCAACCCAGATTGTAGTGATCGGGACAGGTCATTGGCGGGGCGAAGGCATGGCGCTGGTCGAAGCGATCAGGTGAATGCAACGCTGAATTGGCGGGGACAACATGACTGCTACGCGCGATAAGTTCGGACGGCCGATCGTCGTCGTCACGGGGATGGGCGTCGTGACATCGCTCGGGGCCGGCAAGGCCGACAACTGGAAGAAACTCACCGCCGGCGAATCCGGCATCCGCACCATTACGCGTTTTCCCACCGAAGGGTTGAGGACGACGATGGCCGGAACGGTCGATTTCATTCCGGTCGAGCCGTTCTCCTCCACCGACCTTTCCGAACGGCTCGGCGAGGTCGCCGCCGAAGAAGCCATCGCCCAGGCCGATATCGGGACCAAGGGTAATTTTCCCGGCCCGCTGTTTCTTGCGGTAGCCCCCGTCGAGGTCGAGTGGCCGCAACGCCAGGAACTCGGGCGCGCGATCGGGGCCGGCACCGAAGTCGATTATGATGCGATGCTGCGGGTCAGCGGCGGCGGAAGATATACGCAATTTCACCAGCGATTCCTGTTCGGCTCGGTCGCCGATTATCTCGCCGGGACGTTCGGCACCAAGGGGTCGCCGATTTCACTGTCCACCGCATGCGCATCCGGCGCCAGCGCCATCCAGCTCGGCGTCGAAGCGATTCGCCGCGGCGAGGCGGACGCCGCGCTTTGCGTTGCGACCGACGGGTCGGTCAATCCGGAAGCCCTGGTCCGGTTCTCGTTGCTGTCGGCGCTCTCGACCCACAACGATCCGCCCCAGGCCGCGGTCCGGCCGTTTGCTAAGAACCGCGACGGTTTTGTCATGGCCGAAGGTGCGGGCGCGCTGGTGCTGGAGAGCTATGAGGCCGCCACCGCGCGCGGCGCGACCATTCTCGGCATCGTTGCCGGCTGCGGCGAACTGGCGGAACTCTTTCCACCGCACCCGCTCCAGCCCCGACGGCAAGCCGATCATCGGCTGCGTGCGCAATGCATTGGCCGACGCCGGCCTCGCCTCCGACCAGATCGACTACATCAACGCCCACGGCACCGGCACGCCCGAGAACGACAAGATGGAATATCTCGGCATATCGAGCGTGTTCGGCGAACGCGCCAAGCAGATTCCGGTGTCGTCCAACAAATCGATGGTCGGGCACACACTCTCCGCCGCAGGCGCCGTCGAGGCCGTGTTCTCGCTGCTGACGCTTGAGCACCAGCGGATTCCGCCGACGATCAATTACGATGTTCCGGACCCGGCGATTCCCTTCGACGTGGTTCCCAACAAGGCCCGCGATGCCCGCGTCACCGCGGTGATGTCGAATTCGTTCGGCTTCGGCGGCCAGAATGCCGTGCTGATTCTGACGCGTGAACCGGTTTAACCGGCGAAACGCCCCTCCGGTGCAAAAGCGCATGGCCAGCCGGAAAGCGTCCGGCACAATCGTCGTTGGTTTCTGATGCATCCCCTGCTGCTTCGCACCCGAGCCCGCATTCGCGACGCGACCAAGCCGATCGGCGAAGCCGCGGTCGGTGCGCTGACCATCGGACTTCTGCGCACCACCCGCTATTTCGATCCGATCAAGACGGCGAACCTGTTCGGCCGGATCGCCGGCTGGATCGGTCCCTTGACGCGCGAACACAAGACGGCCCGTGCCAATCTGACGGCCGCCTTCCCTGAAAAATCACCCGAAGAAATCGAGACCATTCTTGCCGGCGTCTGGGACAATCTCGGCCGCTACGGCGCCGAATTCGCCCACCTCGATCATGTCTGGGAGCACGACCCCGCCCGTCCCGAAGACAGCCGGATCGAAATTCAGCCCCGTACCCACGAATTGTTTGCGCAACTGCGGCTCGACGGCAAGCCGGCGCTGATCTTTGCTAGTCATCTCGGCAGCTTCGAATTGGCCGCTGTGGCCGCGGTCGCGCATGGTCTGGATACCGCTGTCCTGTTTCGTCGCCCTAACATCGCTTCGGCCGACCGCATCATCGAGGAGATCCGCGCGGTGAAGATGGGAACGCTGATTCCGGCCGGTCGGGATGCGCCATTCAAGCTGGCGGAGGCCCTGCAAAAAGGTCAGCACGTCGCCATTCTGGTCGACCAGTAGTTTACCAACGGCGTCGATGTCACGTTCTTCGGCCGCAAGACCAAGGCCAATCCGACGCTGGCGCGGCTGCTGCGGCAGATCGAGTGCCCCATCCATGGCGTGCGCATTATCCGCCTGCCCGGCCATCGCTTTCCGCGCCGAACTGTCCGAAGAGGTAAAGCCGGTCCGTGACGCAACGGGACAAATCGATATTCAGGGCACGATGCAGGCGATTACGTCGGTGATCGAGGGCTGGATTCGGGAATATCCGGATCAATGGTGGTGGGTGCATCGCCGCTGGCGCTGACTTGCGCTGCTACATCGAACGTCATTGCGAGGAGCGCAAGCGACGAAGCAATCCAGCTGTCACTTCCCGCGCTCTGGATCGCTTCGCTTTCGCTCGCAATGACGGATTAGCGTCCCGTCTTGACCCTGGTCCAAAGCCGGTTGATGACGCGTTGCGTCGCAGGATCGCGCGCGGTGATCACGAACAGTTTTGCAAGCGTTGCCTGGTCCGGATAGATGTTCCTGTCATCGAGAATCCCGGGGTCGATCAGCTTCTGGCTCGCCAGATTGCCGTTGGCGTAGGACAGAAAGTTCGAGTTCTTGGCGGCCACCTCGGGCCGGTAGAGATAATTTATCAGCTCATAGGCTTCGCGGACGTTCCTGGCGTCGGCGGGAATCGCCAGATTGTCGAAGAACATCTGCGCGCCCTCCTTCGGGATGGCGTAGCCGATCGCGATATCGCTTTTCGCTTCCGCCGCGCGGCTTCGCGCCTGCATGATGTCGCCCGACCAACCCACCACGAGGCAGATCTCTCCGGTGGCAAGCGCGCTCAGATATTCGGAGGAATGAAACTTGCGGACAAAGGGGCGGATTTTGATGACGAGATCGGCGGCCTTTTCCAGATCCGCCTGTTTGGTCGAATTTGGATCGAGCCCGAGATAGCCCAACGCCGCCGGAAAAATATCGTCGGCGGAATCCAGCATGTGAACGCCGCAATCCTTGAACCTGGCGAGGTTCTCCGGCTTGAACACGATATCCCAACTGTCGATCCTGGCGTCGGGGCCGAGGATTTTCTGCACCATTTTGACGTTGTAACCGATGCCCGTGGTGCCCCACATGTAGTTGGCGGCATATTGATTGCCGGGATCGTAGATGGCGAGCCGCCCGGTCACCACCGGCCAGGCATTGGCGAGGTTCGGCAATTTCGACTTGTCGAGCTTCTGGAAAACCCCGGCCTTGATCTGGCGTTGCAGGAAATAAGCCGTCGGCACCACCACATCGTAGCCCGATTTTCCCGCCAGCAACCGCGTTTCCAGCGTCTCGTTGGCGTCGAACGTGTCGTAGACGACCTTGATCCCGGTTTCCCGGGTGAAGTCCTCGAGCACGCCTGGTGCCACGTAATTCGACCAATTGTAGAAGTTGACGGTGCGCTCCTCCGCCCTTGCAGGCGCGAGCCATGCGAACACCGCGGCGATCGCGACGGCGCATCGGATTTGCATGCAGGTCGGGCCGCGCCGCATCGGTCTTGCCTCCTATCGACGGTGCACCGCGTCGGACAGCCGCTCCAGCGCGGTATCAAGGGTGGCATCCTTCTTGGCGAAACAGAAACGCACCACCGACGTGACGGCATCCTGTTCGTAGAATGCCGATACCGGAATCGCCGCGACCTTGTAGTCGGTGACGATGCGCTTGCAGAACGCCTCGTCGGTCTCGTTGAGGCCGAGCGGCGAAAGATCGACGGTGAGGAAATAGGTGCCCTGCGAGCGAAGCACCGGGAAGCCGATGCGCTGCAATCCTTCCGTCAGACGGTCGCGGCTGCGCGCCAGATCCTTGCGCATCTGGTGAAAATAATCCGCCGGCTTGCCGAGGCCATAGGCGACCGCGACCTGAAGATTGGGCGCGGTGGTGAAGGTGAGGAACTGGTGCACCTTCGCCGCCACGCGCAACAGCGGCGGCGCGGCGCAGACAAAACCGATCTTCCAGCCGGTCAGGGAAAAGATCTTGCCCGCGGAACCGACCTTGATGGTGCGATCACGCATTCCCGGGATGGTGATCAGCGGAATATGCTCGCGGCCATCGAAGATCACATGCTCCCAGACCTCGTCGCAGATCGCGATCGTATCGAACTCCTGACAAAACCGCGCCAGCAGTTCGAGGTCCTCGCGCGGATAGACCACCGCGGCGGGGTTGAGCGGGTTGTTGAAGAGGACGGCCTTGGTCTTGTGGTTGAATACGCCTCGCAGCGCCTGCTCGGTCAATCGCCAGTGCGGCGGCTCGAGGCGCACCAGGCGCGGGATGCCTCCGGCCTGGCGGATGATCGGCAGGTAGGAGTTGTATACCGGCTGGAACACCACCACCTCGTCGCCGGGCTCGACGACGGCCAGAATCGCCGATGTCAGCGCCTCGGTGCCACCCGAGGTCACCATCACCTCGGTCATCGGATCGAGCGCGATGCGGTGCCAGCGCTCGTAATGGGCGGAAATCGCCTGACGCAACTCCGGGATGCCCATCATCGACGGGTATTGGTTGTAGCCGTCCATCACCGCGTCCGCGGCGGCACGGCGAATGTCTTCCGGCCCGGGATCGTCCGGGAAACCCTGGCCGAGATTGATCGCGTTGTTGTCGCGCGCGAGCTGCGACATCGCCTCGAAGATCGTGACGGGCAGATCCGCAAATACCTTGTTCATGGAAGTCATGGCAAACGATCAGCCGCCGGACCTGGTCGGCAAACCCGCGGCCTTCCAGGCCAGCATCCCGCCCGCCAGGTGCTTGTCATGGGCAAGACCGCCGGCTTGCGCAGCCAATGAAGCCGTCACCGATCGCTTGCCGGAACGGCAGGCGAAAACCACCTGCTTGCCTTGCGGATCGGGAATGCCCAGCGGATCGAAGGTCGACAGCGGAACCACGACCGCGCCGGGATAGGCGTCCACGGCGACTTCGTTCGGCTCGCGGACGTCGACCAGCAGATAGCGCCCGTCGGCCATCCCCTTCGATACCTCTTCCGGCGTCAAATCGTGAACCCGATGCCCCTGATCCGCCACTCAAACCCTCCCTGCGGCCCGATTGATATTCCGCGGCCAACCGTCGCCTCTCGCGGGATGAAAATCAAGCGCGGAAGGCAGATCGAGCGCCGGTCCAAAGGCCTGGAGTCCATGGCCTAGATGGTGACCTGCGTTCCGACCTCGACCACTCGTCCGCTGGGAATCTGGAAATAATCAGTGGCATCGTTGGCGGTACGGCTCAGCGCGATGAAGAGGTGATCCTGCCAGCGCGGCATTCCGGAATGCGCCGCCGGCTTCAGCGCACGCCGCGACAGGAAGAACGACGTCGACATGATATCGAATTGCCAGCCGAGCTTTCGCGCGATCGCCAGCGCCTTCGGCACGTTCGGCGATTCCATAAATCCAAACCGCAACGTCACCTTGGTGAAGGTGGCGCTGACCTGTTCCAGCCTGACCCGCTCGGTCGGGTCGATCCGCGGCGTCGGCGCGGTTTCGATGGTGAGGATGACGTTCTTCTCATGCAGCACCTTGTAGTGCTTCAGACTGTGCATCAGCGCGGTCGGCGCGCTGATCGGATCGCTGGTGAGAAAGACGGCGGTGCCGGAAACCCGCTGCGGCGGCCGCTTTTCCAGCATCGCCACCAGATCGGCCAGCGGAAACTCCAGCTTGCGCGATTTGTCGAACAACAGCCGGCTGCCACGCCGCCAGGTGTACATCAACATCATCACCACCGCGCCCAGCGCCAGCGGCACCCAGCCGCCTTCCAGCACCTTCAGGAGGTTCGCGGCGAGAAAGGTGAGATCGAGAAACAGAAATGGTGCAATCAGCGCTGCGGCCGCGAACGGCGACCATTTCCATACGCGCCAGATCACGACAAAACCCATCATCGCGGTGACCACCATGGTGCCGGTGACCGAAATGCCGTAGGCCGATGCGAGCGCGCTTGACGAACGGAACATCAGCACCAGCAGCGTCACGGCCACCAGCAGCAGCATGTTGATGCGCGGAATATAGATCTGGCCGGAATGGGCTTCCGAGGTGTGGCGGATTTCAAATCTCGGCAGCAGGCCGAGTTGTATGGCCTGGCGCGTCAGGGAATAGGCGCCGGTGATCACGGCCTGGCTGGCGATCACGGTCGCGATCGTGGCGAGGGCCACCATCGGAATCAGCGCCCACTCCGGGAACATCAGGAAGAACGGGTTTTCGATCGCTTTGGGGTCGGCGATGACGAGAGCGCCCTGCCCCAGATAATTCAGCGCCAGCGACGGCAGCACAATGAAGAGCCACGCGGTCTGGATCGGCCGTTTGCCAAAATGCCCGAGGTCGGCATAGAGCGCCTCGGCTCCGGTGACCGCGAGAAACACGGCACCGAGCGTGACAAAGCCGATAATGCCGTGGTGGAGCATAAAGGTGACGGCCAACAGGGGATTGAGCGCAAACAGCACCTCGGGATGCCGCATGATCGGGACGATCGACCCGATGGCGATCACGCCGAACCAGACGCACATCACCGGCCCAAAGAACGCCGCCACGCGCGCGGTGCCCCGCGACTGGGCCGCGAACAGCACGAACAGGATAAGCACCGTGAGCGGCACCACATAGGGTTCGAACGCCGCGGTGACGAGCTTGATGCCTTCGACCGCCGACAGCACCGACAGCGCCGGCGTGATCACCGCGTCGCCGTAGAACAGCGCACCGCTGACGATCCCGAGCAGCACGATGGCGCCGGCGCCGTGGGTGACCGCGCGTTGCGCAAGCGCCATCAGCGCCAGTGTTCCGCCCTCGCCGTGGTTGTCCGCCCGAAGCAGGATCAGCACGTATTTCAGCGTCACGACGATAATCAGCGCCCACAGGATCAGCGAGACGACCCCGAGGACCGCCTGCGGTTCGACGACGCCGGAGGGCCCGCTGGCCGCCACCACGGCTTCCCGGAGCGCGTAAAGCGGACTGGTGCCGATGTCGCCGTAGACGACACCGATGCTGCCGACCAGGAGGGCTTTGAAGCCTGCGGTGGAATGGGCCTCACCATGCCCATTGGCCGCCGTCGTTTCCGGGGCGGGAACTACAATATCGATGGTCATGGGAATGGGAGCCTCAAGGTGCTTCACTGCACAATAGCAAAGCGAGCCGGCTTATAGCCCTGCGCTTAAAGCATAGCCTAGCCCGATTTTGAGTTAATGCCATGCAAAAATTGCATGGATCGCTAAATTGTAACCTGAGTCCCGACTTCGACCACCCGCCCGGTGGGAATCTGGAAATAGTCAGTGGCATCGTTGGCCGACCGGCTCAGCGCGATAAACAAGTGATTTTGCCACTGCGGCATCCCGGACTGGGTAGACGGCTTCAGCGCGCGCCGCGAGACAAAGAACGACGTCGACATGATATCGAACTGCCAGCCGAGCTTCCGTGCGATCACCAGCGCCTTGGGGACATTGGGAGATTCCATGAACCCGAAGCGCAGCCGGACGGCCGCAAACCTTTCGCTGATGGTTTCCATCCGGACTCGCTCGGCAGGGCCGACCCGCGGCGTCTGCGCGGTTTCGATCGTGAGGATTACATTGTGCTCGTGAAGCACCTTGTTGTGCTTGAGATTGTGCAACAGCGCAGTCGGCACGAAACTCGGGTCGCTGGTCAGAAAAATTGCGGTGCCCTTGACGATGTGAGGTGGACGCTTTTCGAGGCTCTTGATCAAATCCTTTAGCGGCACCTCGATGCGCCGGGTCTTTTGGATCAGAATCGCCGAGCCCCGGCGCCAGGTCCAGATCATGACCGCCATGGCCAGGCCGAACAGCAGCGGCACCCATGCCCCTTCGAGCAGTTTCAAGAGATTGGCGCTGAAGAATGTCATGTCTACGACGATGAACGGCACGATCATCGCCGCCGCGGTGGCCGCGCGCCAATTCCACAATTTCCAGATCACCACGAAACCCATGATGCCGTCGACGACCATGGTCGTGGAGACGGCGATGCCGTAGGCGGAGGCCAGATTGCTCGAGGTACGGAACAGCAGCACCAGCAGCAACACGCCGATCAGCAAAAGCCGGTTCACGCGCGGCAGATAGATCTGCCCAGCATGCGTTTCCGAGGTGTAGCGGACCTCGAAGCGCGGCAACAGGCCGAGCTGCACCGCCTGCCGCGTCAGTGAATAGGCTCCCGTGATCACCGCCTGGCTGGCGATCACGGTTGCCGCGGTCGCCAGAGCGACCAGCGGCAGCAGCAGGACTTCCGGAACCATCCGATAGAAGGAGTTTTCAATCGCGGCCGGATCGGAAAGCACCAGCGCGCCCTGGCCGAAATAGTTGATCAGAAGCGATGGCAGCACGAAATAAAGCCATCCGGCCTGGATCGGCTTGCGTCCGAAATGACCCAAATCGGCATAGAGCGCCTCGCCGCCGGTCACGGCGAGAAATACCGCGCCCAGCGTCACCATGCCGACCGTCCCGTGCGACAGCAGGAATTGGAGCGCGTACCAGGGATTGATCGCGGCCAGCACCGATGGGTCGTCGCTGATATGAATGAGGCCCATCACCGCCAAGGCTGTAAACCAGACGATCATGACCGGCCCGAAGGCCGAGGCGACGCGGGCCGTGCCGCCGCTCTGAACCGAGAACAGCACGACCAGGATGAAAACCGTCAGCGGAACCACAAAGTGTTCGAGCGCCGGCGTTGCGAGTTTGAGGCCTTCCACCGCCGACAGCACGGAAATCGCCGGTGTGATCATGGAATCGCCGATGAACATCGAAGCGCCGATCACTCCCAGCGCCAGCAAGGGCCAGCTTCTGCGGCCCAGCGCACGTTGACACAGCGCCATCAGCGACAGCGTGCCGCCCTCGCCGTTATTGTCGGCGCGCAGCAGCAGCAGAACGTATTTTGCCGTGACAACGATGAGGAGGGCCCACAGGATCAGCGACAGAACCCCGAGCACGATGACCCGGGTGATCGGCTGGCCCTGCGCTGCATCGGCGACCGCCTCGCGAAATGCATACAGCGGTGAGGTTCCAATATCGCCGAAGACAACGCCGACACTTCCCAGCGTCAGGGCCCAGAAGCCGGCCGTGACCGGCGCGTCAGGGGCCTCGGTTGATGTAACGCTGGCGGCCATGGTGATGGAAAAAGCTCTGTCGGTTGATTTGATCGGGACGGCTATCGACGCTTTCCTGGAAAGCCTGTCAACGACCCGACCATAGCAGCGGCGCTAAGCGTCGCGCGTCTCCAAAACGCAGCACGCGTGGAAAACAGGTGAGGTAATATAGTGTGGAACTACGGCTTCAGATCGGGCGGCAACGGCGGATCTTCGCGCATCAGCGTAATGGTGACGCGGCGGTTCGCCGACAGCGAGGGATCGTCGGGAAACAGCGGCTGGGTGTCCGCCTTGCCGGAGACGGCAAAGACGTGCGCCGGCGGCAATCCCTCCCGCTCGAGAATCTGACGGACCGCATTCGCCCGATCCGCCGAGAGATCGAACGCCCCGTAATCGCTTTGGGCGGGCACGAAGCCCGCGGCGGTGTGGCCGACGATCGATACTCGCAGCGGCGTCGCCTTGAGGGGAGCCGCGAGTTTCTGGATCAGCCGGCGTGTCCGCTCGTAAGGCACCTTCGAACCATCGGCGAACATCGAGCGGCCATCCTGGTCGACGATTTCCAGATTGAGGCCCTGGCTGGTCTCTTCGAACATGATGTGTTTGGAAATTTCAGTGATCTCGGGCATGTCCAGCAACGCCTGCCGCAGCGAGGCCGAGGCCAGCGCGAATTCGCGATCGATTTTCAGCCGGGCGCCGGCGGTGCGGCTTCGATCCTGGTCATTCGGGGTCGGCGTATTGGAGGATTCCTCCGGCGGGATGTGGTCGACGTTCTTCAGCGACGGCCGGGTCGGCAGACCATCGGATTCGACGATACCCGAGTAACGCGAATCGGTCTGCACGCCAAAGGCATCGCGCATCGAACCGGCAACGACCTTGAGCTTGGCGTTGTCCATGGTGGAGAACGCGACGAGCATCACGAAGAAGCTCATCATCAGACCCATGAGATCGGCGAATGACACGTACCAGCCGTGCCCTCCGCCATGCGCACCGCCACGTTTTTTCTTGGCCATGGTTGATTTTTCCGGACCGAGCTCCGCCGCGTTACGCCGGGACCGGCTCGCCCTCTTCGTGGCGGTGTTTTTCCGGCAAGTAGGCCAGCAGCATTTCGCGCACCAGCGTCGGGCTCTTGGAATCCCGGATCATCAGGATGCCGTCAATGATCAGCGTGCGATTGGTCTCCTCGTCGAGCAGCTTGCCGTGCAGCTTGTCTGCGATCGGCAGGCAGAACAGGTTGGCGACCACCGCACCGTAAAGCGTCGCCAGCAGCGCGGTGGCCATGAACGGACCGAGCTTCGAAGGATCCGTCATGTTGGCGAACATCTGCACCATGCCGATCAGCGTGCCGACCATGCCGAATGCCGGCGTGCAGTCGCCGATGGCGCGGTAGATTTTCCCGCCTTCGTCGAGATGCATCAGAAAGTTGTCGCGGTCCCGTTCGAGATTGTCGCGGATGAATTCGAGATCGTAGCCGTCGGCGACGTAGCGAATTCCCTTGGCCAGAAACGGCTCGTCGGTCTCGACTTTTTCGAGCCCGACCGGCCCCTGCTTGCGGGCGATTTCGGCGATGCGGGCGAGTTCGTCGACCAGATCGCGCGCCGACAGCCGGCTCATCGTGAATGCGAATTTCGCTCCGAGCGGAATGCCGTGGAGGATAGCGCTGAGCGGAAACCTGATCATGGTGGCGGCGATCGAACCGCCGATGACGATGATGACAGCATGCTCGCTGATAAACATGTGAATATCGCCGCCCATGAGCATTATCGCCGCAAGGATGATGGTGCCGAACACCAGCCCAACGCTCGTCATAATATCCATGGGGGAACTCCACGCGTACGCGAACCACCGGCCGTCCTGGACGGTGACGCGGCCCATCCAGGGCCACGCAGCAGAAACCCTACGTCCCCGCCATTAAAGACGCGTAAAGGTTAAACCGCTTTGGCGCGGCGACCGCGGGGAACGAAAGGGCGACTTTGTCGTAAGCTGCAACCGAACCCGCAAATCCAGCCCAATGGACGTGGTGCCCTGACACGGCAGCAACATTCTGCTAACCATAGCGTCGATCCCTGTCCCGTCGGCCTCCTGCATTTCATGGCACCCCGCATCGCCACCGTTCCGATCGTTGTCTGCGCCGCGTCGCTTGCGGCCTGCAGCGGCAGCGACCGTTTTGCCCTCAACGGCGGCTCTCCCAGCGGCTCGTCTGGCGGCGGCGCGCCTGCCAGTGGCCCTTCGGCCGCGGCGCCCCCGGTGAGCCTGGCCGGCCGATGGACGCTTTCGTCGGCCGGTACCTCTTCGTGCGCGATGACGTTCGGCGGCAATCCGGACGCGACCGAGGGCACCATCGCGCCGGGAGGAGGTTGCCCGTTCAGTTTCTTCACCAGCCGGAAGTGGACCTATACCGAGGCCGGCCTGACGATACGCGACCACAACGCTCAAGCCCTGGCGCAACTGACGCCGGCAGGGTCCAACCGCTTCGAAGGCAAGACCGGTTCCGGCCAGGATGTGGCGCTGTCTCGCTAAAGCGTTTTCAAGTGAAGTCTACAGCATGATCCGGAAAGGCGGCGACCGGATTTGCAAAAAAATCGGACTCGCAAAAACAGTCGTCGGATCAGGCGCCCGACAAGCCCGTGAGTTCGAGACTGATCGCGCGCAGCCGCCGGCGGGCGAGTTCGTCATAAGCCTGCGGATTGGCCTGCGCTTGCCGCATGCCGTTGAAGAACAGCCCGCTCTTGCCCGCCACGTCGTCGCCGGCGGCGAGATGCAAAATCGCGTCGCCGCCCTGCTCGACCGTGGAGATCGGCGTGATGCCGCCTTCCCGCACCATCGTGGTGTTCATATAGGTGGCGGGATGCAGCGCATTCACCGTCACGCCCGAGCCTGCGAGTTCCTGCGCGAGATCGATGGTGAACATGATCTGCGCCAGCTTGCTCTGGGCGTAGGCGCGGGTCCCTGAATAACCTCTGGTCAGCATCACATCGTCGAAGTCGATCGGATGCTGGCCGAGCGACGCCACATTGACGATGCGCGATGGCGCAGACGCCTTCAGCAGCGGAAGCAACAGGCGGGCGAGCAGAAATCCGGAGAGATAGTTTACGGCAAAGCGCAATTCATGGCCGTCCGCGCTGATCTGGCGCTCGGACCCGAGCGTCCGCGACCCTATTCCGGCGTTGCTGATGAACAGGTCGAGCCGGCCGTGGTCGGCAATCACCGCCTCCGCGAGCTGTCGCGCAGCCGAGAGCTGTGACAAATCGGCCTGATAGAACAAGGCGTCGCCGCGCCCTTCGCGCTTGATCTGATCGACGAGCGTCCTGGCCCGTTCAGGATCGCGGCCGTGGATCAGGACTGTTGCGCCGGCCGAAGCCAGCTTGGCGGCGACATAGCGGCCGACGCCATCGGTCGATCCCGTGACCAATACCGTCTTGCCGCCCATTTCCATGTCGAACCCGCCGTCAGTGGATTTCGGCCGACCGCTTCAGCGCTTCTTTCAGTCTGTCGAGGCTGAAGTCCTTGGCTCGCGCGATTTCCAGGATCGGCGTCTCGCGGCGGCCACAGAGTTCGGCGGCATCCGGAATTTTCGCGGCGATGTCGATCGGTATCACGATCGCCCCGTGCTGATCGGCATGAATAAGATCGTCGGAGCGCACCGTCATTCCGGCGACGCGTACCTCGCCGCCAAAGCTTTCCGCGTGAACCCAGGCATGTGACGGGCCGATGGATCCGGCAAGCGCCTGGAAGCCCGGCGCCCATTGCGGGATGTCGCGAATCGATCCGTCGGTGATGACCCCGAGGCAGCCCAGCGCCTTGTGCACGTTGCTCTGCACCTCGCCCCAGAACGCGCCGTAACCGAGGTCGGCGCCATCGATATCCTGGATCACGGTGATGCGCGGCCCAAAGCCGGTCCCCATATATTCATAATAGGCGATGCGGCGCCTGGCCTGCTCGTCCGCAGGAAGCGAGGACTTGATCACCGAGCGGATGGTGACGGTGCGCGCATAGCCGACCATCGGCGGCAGCCCTGGAAACGGGCATACCAGCGGCTTGGTGGTGTAGCCGATCAGCCGGCGCTCAGGTGCCACCACTTCCATCGCATTGCAGATCGTCGGGGTGTCATAACGCGCCAACGCCTCAAGCAGTGCGGCGGGCAGCGGCGCGGAAGTGGGATTTGTCACGGGCGTTCTCTCCAGAATTCAGGGGCGGACCCTTGTCGTCAGCCATATAGCTGACCGGCGCGCGATCGGCAAAATCCATCCCCACGGCGAAGCGACTTGGCTTGTCCCGCCATCGCGTTCCAAATCACTGGCTATTCAGTTCAGGCGTGCCGGCCGATCATCCCGCTCCGCGTCGGCAGCGCTCGACACGAACGGCCGCGCCGGATCTGACGGCGTAACAGACGCCGGCGTTACGGCCTGTGCTGCGGCTTTACGCTCGTGGTCGCGATAGGATTTCCATCCGACGGGCAGACTGAGCAGATACAACACGGTGCACACGGAAAGAATGTACCAGGGATAGCCGATCAAAAGCGCGATGAAGAACACCACCGAGACAAAGACTGGCAGCACCATTTCCGGCGGCACCCGCATGCGAACCGTCTTGCCCGAAAACACCGGCAGCCGCGAAACCATCAGGAACCCGATCAGCAGCGTATAGGCGGCGGTCAGCACGGCCGGCGGTGTCGGCACGCCCAGGAAGGCGAGATAGATCGGAAGCAGCACCGTGATCGCGCCGAGCGGGGCCGGAACGCCGGTGAAATAATTCGCCGCAAAGGCAGGCTTGTTGGGATCGTCCATGGTCGCGTTGAAGCGCGCCAGCCGCAGCCCGCCGCTGATCGCGAAAACCATCGCGGCGATCCAGCCGCCATTGTTCAGTTCGTGCAATTGCCAGAAATACAGGATCAGACCGGGCGCGACGCCGAAATTGACGAAATCGGCGAGGCTGTCGAGTTCGGCCCCGAATTTCGACTGGCCCTTGATCATACGGGCGACCCGGCCGTCAATGCCGTCGAGCACGGCCGCGAATACGATCGCCCCCACCGCCAATTCCATCCGTCCTTCCGTGGACAGGCGAATAGCGGTCAGGCCGGCGCAGATCGCCAGCAAGGTGATGAAATTGGGCACCAGCATCCGCACCGGAATCGGGCGAAACCGGCGGCGGCGCATATCCGGGTTGTTGGGATCGATCAGCATCGGCATGGCCGCCCTTATATAGCAAGTGCGGGCCTGTTCCGCCATTGCGACGGTCGCCCGGTCGGCTCGACGGTCCCGATGGTTAATCGGCGCGGTAGGTTCGCGCCTGATCGCTGATCTTGAAATCGGCCAGAATGGTCTCACCGGCCACCGCGGTCTGACCTTCCGACACCAGCGATCGGGTGCCTTCGGGCAGGTAGACGTCGAGACGCGACCCGAACCGGATCAATCCGAACCGCTCGCCGGCGCCGATCGACTGGCCTTCCCGAACGAACGATACGATTCGCCGCGCCACCAGGCCCGCGATCTGGATCACGCCGATACGCCCGTTTGGCGTCGAGATCACCAGCGAATTGCGCTCATTGTCCTCGCTGGCCTTGTCGAGCTCGGCGTTGATGAAGGTGCCCGGCCGATAGGCGATGCGATCGATCCGCCCTGCGACCGGACTGCGGTTCACGTGGCAGTTGAACACGCTCATGAAGATCGAGATGCGCGGCAACGGCCTGTCGCCGAGACCAAGTTCAGCCGGCGGCAATACCTGCGTCACCATCGAGATGCGGCCGTCGGCGGGCGCCACCACGATGCCCTCCCGCACCGGTGTCACCCGCACCGGATCGCGGAAGAACAGCGCACACCAGATCGTCAGCCCGGTCCCGATCCAGCCCAGCGGCGTCCAGATCCAGAACAGGATCAGACTGACGAGCGCAAAGCCGCCGATGAATGGGTAGCCCTCGGGATGAATGGGCGGAATCTGCGCGCGGATGGAATTGGCGATCGACATCGAGACTCACTGTCATCTTTCCTCCCCTTGTGGGGAGGAATTGCATTTAGGTCATTCTGCCGCGGCCGGCGTCACCAGCTTGTCTTCGACCGGCGGCGGCTCGCGATTCGGCGCTTCGTTCTCGTCGGCGATCCGCGCCAGCTTCTCCCGCGCCTCCTGGGCCTCGCGCTGCCGGTTCCACATACTGGCATAAAGTCCGCCGGTTGCCAAAAGCTGGCCGTGGGTTCCGCGCTCGGCGATGCGGCCCTGATCGAGCACGATGATTTCGTCGGCGCCCACGATCGTGGACAGCCGGTGCGCGATCACCAGCGAGGTTCGATTGCGCGACACCCGCTCCAGCGCGTCCTGAATTTCCTGCTCGGTGTGGCTGTCGAGGGCCGATGTCGCCTCGTCGAGCACCAGGATCGGCGGCGCCTTGAGGACGGTCCGCGCGATCGCGACGCGCTGTTTCTCGCCGCCCGATAATTTCAGGCCGCGCTCTCCAACCTGGGTCTCGTAACCCTTCGGCGCGATCCGGATGAAGCCGTCGATCTGCGCGAGCTGCGCGGCTTCCTCCACCTCGGCGTCGCTGGCGTCCCAACGGCCGTAGCGAATGTTGTAACGGATGGTGTCGTTGAACAGGACCGTGTCCTGCGGCACCATGCCGATCGAGGCCCGCAGCGAGGTCTGGGTGACGTTGCGGATATCCTGGCCGTCGATCAGGATCCTGCCGCTCGAGACATCGTAGAGACGAAACAGCAGCCGCGAGATGGTCGACTTGCCGGCGCCGGACGGCCCGACAATCGCGACGGTCTTGCCGGCAGGCACCTCGAAGCTGAGGCCCTTGAGGATCGGGCGTTCAGGATCGTAGGCGAATTGCACGTTGTCGAAGCGCACATTGCCCGACGTCACGACCAGCGGCATGGCGCCCGGGATGTCCTTGATCTCCGGATTGCGCGACAGCACGTTGAACATCTTCTCGATGTCGATGACCGCCTGCTTGATCTCGCGATAGACCATGCCCATGAAATTCAGCGGCTGGTAGAGCTGGATCATCATGGCGTTGACCATGACGAAATCGCCGACCGTATTGTGCCCGTTGCGGACCCCGATCGCGCACATCAGCATGGTCGCGGTGAGGCCGGCGGTGAAGATGATCGCCTGGCCGGTGTTGAGCACGGCGAGCGAAGTATAGGTCTTGACGCTGGCCTGTTCGTAACGCGCCATCGAGCCGTCGTAGCGGCTCGCTTCGCGCTCCTCGGCGCTGAAATATTTCACCGTCTCGTAGTTCAAGAGCGAGTTCGATCGCCTTGGTGTTCGCTTCGGTGTCGGAATCGTTCATCTTGCGGCGGATCTCGATCCGCCACTCGGTCGCGATGTAGGTGTAGTACATATAGATCACGACCGTGATCATGGTGACGAGGACGTAGCGCCAGTCGAACTTCCACAGCAGCACCGCCATCAGCAGCGATACCTCGACGATGGTCGGCACCAGTTGCAGGATCACCATCCGCACGATGACCTCGATGCCGGTGCGGCCGCGCTCCAGGACGCGCGTCAGCCCGCCGGTCTTGCGCTCGAGATGGAAGCGCAGCGACAGTTCGTGCATGTGGACGAAGGTGAGATGGGCCAGCTTGCGCACCGCGTGCATCGCCACGCGTGCGAAAATTCCGTCGCGCCATTGCGTCAGGACCGCCATCAGCACGCGCAGGCCGCCGTAGCTCAAGGTCATGATCAGCGGCGAGGCGATCAGCCACAGCGTCCAGTTTGACGACTGCACCGGCGCGGTGTCGGCGCCGGTCAGGGCATCGATCGCCCATTTGAAGGTGAACGGCACCGACAGGGTGGCCAGTTTCGCGACCAGCAGCAGCACCACCGACCACACCACGCGCATCTTCAGATCGACGCGGTCGCCGGGCCAGATATAGGGCCACAGATGCCTGAGCGTCCCGGTCAGGGTCGCCTGTCCGAAGGATTTGTCGGAAGCAGGCGCTTCGCCGGCGCCCCGGGCCGAATCAGTATGAGCCATCGAGCTGGCCCCGGCGCACGGCACGCCGGTTCGGCGCGCGCTTTTTTACGTTTTTTCGCATTCCGCAGTCATATAGAGCGTTTACCCGCCGCGTACACCCTCGCGAGGGCCAAATTCTTGCGCAATTCGCGGGGATATGCGGATAGATTCCCTTCGTCAGGCCGATCCATTTGGGCTTGACGACTTTTACGCTGCAGTGCCACATGACAGATATGAACAGGATCAAGACAGTCTGTGTCTATTGCGGCTCCGGCCCCGGCACCAACCCGCGCTTCGTCGAATCCGCCATCGCACTGGGCAAGGCGCTGGCCGAAAGCGGCATCCGCCTCGTCTATGGTGGCGGCTCGATCGGATTGATGGGCGCGGTGGCCACCTCCGTGCTCGATCATGGCGGCACGGTGACGGGAATCATACCCGGCTTTCTGACCGCCCGCGAGAACGCCCTCAAGCGCGTTCAGGAACTGATCGTCACGCCCGACATGCACGAGCGCAAGCGGCTGATGTTCGAACATTCCGACGCGTTCGTGGCGCTGCCCGGCGGCATCGGCACGCTCGAGGAACTGGTGGAGCAGCTGACCTGGCAGCAGCTCGGCCGCCACTCCAAACCTGTATTGCTCGCCAACATCGAGGGTTTTTGGGAGCCGCTGCTGGCGCTGCTGGCGCATATGCGCGAAACTCAATTCATTCGCGCAAGTCTGGCCGTCGATATTCTGAAGGCCGAACGGGTCGAGGATATCGTGCCGCGGCTGCAGGCCGCTGCCGCTCGCGCCAAGGAAGGCAGCGCGGAAATGGAGCCCGAAATCGCCCGCCGGCTGTAAGCCAGCCAGCTGGCGTTACGCGTCATCCCTCCAAGTCATTCAAGTCATTCTTCAAGTCATTCCTTGGGAAACGTTACCGCCTCGATGCGATTGCCGTCGGGATCCCTGATGAACGCCGCATAATACCGGACGCGATCATGCGGCCGCAGCCCCGGCGCGCCGTCATCGCGGCCTCCGGCATTCAGCGCCGCGGCATGGAAGGCGTCGACCTCGCCGGCCGATTTCGCGCGCAGGCAGATGTGGCTGCCGCTCTCCGGCGCGATCGGCGACATCCCGGCACGCAGGTTGATCCAGAACTCGGGATAGCTTTTGCCGAAGCCGACCGTGGCCGGCCGGCTCACCAGTCGCGAAAGCCCGAGCGGCGCCAGCATCGCTTCGTAAAAGCGCGCGGACCTCTCGAGATCGCTGACGCCGACCGAGATATGGTCGATCATGGGCCGCTCACGTCAGGGCCCGGACTGATAGGCACATTGGCTTTTTCGACCCACCTACTCGGCTTTCGGGTCTACCTTGGGGCAATTTCACCGATTTCACTCCCTTAATCCGACGGAATCCGTTCGAACCTTTGGCGGTCTCGCGGGTTGGTCCTTGCCGCCAGCCCTTCGGCCTCTTTGATCGGTTCCCTCGGATTGATTGCCATCTTCGGAAACTGCTGGGCGGCAGATGCTCAGCTCTTCGGTTTATTGACCGATCCGATCGAAGACCCACGTTAACGTTCATGGAAGTAGAAAGTAAATATGGAAGCGCGGGCGCAAGATGGCCTAGCAAAGGCGGTTCTGGTTCCGCCAGATTTCGCAGAGCCTCTTGAAAAATCCAAACTGCCGGTTTGGGACTCCGGACATCTGCGCCTGGCCATCACGGCGGCGGGCGTCGCCCTCTGGGCGTGGAACGTCGACAACAACAGATTTACGATGGACGAGCGCGCCTTCGAACTTTGGGGCGTGCCGCTTAGCGAATATGTGTCGTTCGATGATCTCTCGGCCCATATTCATCCGGCGGATCGTGATCGGGTAAAGGCGGCGTTCATCGCTACGCGCGCCCTGGTCGGCGCTTATGAAATCGATTTCCGCATCACGGTTGGCGACGAGGTCCGCTGGATATCGGCCCGGGGTCAGGGAAGTGATGCGGACATCGTTGGTCGCATCATGTACGGAATTTTCATCGATGTGACGGGACGCAAGCAGGCCGAGGAAGGTCATGAGTTGCTTGCCGGCGAAATGAGCCATCGGGTCAAGAACCTGTTGGCCATCGCATCCGGTCTCACCGCAATCACGTCGCGGTCGGCAAAGACCACGGTCGACATGGCCCAGGAACTCACGCACCGGCTGACCGCGCTGGGTCGCGCTCATGATCTTGTCCGTCCCCTTCCGGGCCAGGGCGAACGGGCGGCGGCGCTGCTTGGCGATCTGTTTACGGTGTTGCTTGCGCCTTATGACGACATGGCGGCGTTCAGCGGCCGGGTCCGCGTCGCGGTGCCGCGCATGGCCGTCGGCGAACAGGCCGCGACGACGCTTGCCCTCGTCGTGCATGAACTTGCGACCAACTCCCTCAAGTATGGCGCGCTATCGTCTGCGTCCGGCACGCTCGACATATCATGCGCTGCTCCTGACGCCGAAGTGGTCGTGGTCTGGACCGAGCGCGGCGGACCACCCGTTACCGCTCCCGTCGATGACGGCGGATACGGCAGCAAGCTGCTCAACCGCGGCATGACAATCCAGCTTGGCGGCTCGATTGCCTGCGACTGGAGCAGCGATGGCGTCATAGTCACGCTTCGGATGAGCAAGGACCGGCTAGCGAAATAAGCTCGACTTGGCCGCCCGAACATCGCCGCGGAGACTTTAACTTACCCCGCTTCATGGACGGCTTGACGGCGGACTCGGTGCGAATGGCTGTTACTGTGGGGCTTGCCGATCGAACGGCGGCGCCGCATTTAGCTCAATCAAGGTGCGGAGGGCCCGCCCTACGCTGTGTGCATTGGCGGGATTTACGTAGCCGCCCCCTTCGGCCCGTTTGAAGTAATGCGAGGCCTCCCGCTGCGGGTCGCCGGGGTCATCTTCAACCTCTGTTTCAACAATGCATTCACGCTCGAAGAGGCACGCAACCAGAACGCAATTGTCAGTGTCCAAACACTCCTCCCAAACGGCACTTAAGGGAGAATCGGGAATTGTGAGAAACCTGAACGGCGCTTCCGAAGTTATTACGTAAGCTCTTCCATCACCCGTCAAGCCCGCCGTGCGCATTCTGAAAGTTTTGCTGTCGCCAACAAACTGACTCGACGAACCGGTGGCGGAATCGCCCTTCCATAACTTCGAAAGCGTCTGTACTGCATCAGACGCTTCGTCAGCTGCGGCAGCTTGAACACCACCAGCCAACGCAAGAATGACGATAAGTTTGGGGATGATTAACATTTGAAAGCCCGTCATTTCTCCGGGGGTCTCTTTGTGTTTCGTAAGTACAGAAGTGACGCGAGAAAACAAAAAGAACTCCCAGAACAACGAAAACCCCGATCCTAATAAATGTTCGGACGTGAAGGGCAGCGTGCCATAAATCCCGGCAGTGCCGCAGGATGCGGCTTTGCGCGCCAGCGTAATTGATCCGGGTCAAGGTGGCTGGGGCCCTTTGACTTCTCAGGAGGCGCTCGGCTGAGAGCCCAGGGCTCGGCTCGCTGACCAACGGCGGACCCTGCATGTGAGGCATGCCGAATCGATTTGTTGATCCAAATCAACCATTGGGCGCCATTTGCGTGGGAACATTATAAGGGGCGACGAAGCCGAAATAAGTAAGTAAGGCGTCCCGCAATGGCCGAGCAATATCATGTCTACGATGTATGGGACGCCCCGACGCGGTGGTTCCATTGGATCAACGCCCTCGCCGTGCTCGGCTTGATAGGCGTCGGAGTTATGCTGCTGAACGATGATGCGCTTGGACTTTCGGCCGGCGGCAAAGTCCAGCTCAAGCAAATACACGTGGCGCTCGGCTACGTCATGGCGTTGAATTTAATCTGGCGCTTTGTTTGGGCCTTTCTCGGAAACCGCTATGCGCGATGGCGTGCGATGTTGCCCTACGGGCCTGGCTACTGGGGCGCACTGCGCAGCTATGCCACTTCTTTCCTTTCCGGCGAGCCGCAACAATATGTCGGGCACAATCCGGCGGCGCGCATCGCAATCGTACTCATACTGCTTCTGCTCTTTCTTCAGACCGCGACGGGACTAATCCTCGCTGGAACTGATCTGTTCTGGCCGCCGTTCGGCGGATGGTTCGCGGGCTGGGTTGCGGCGACCGGTATCGATCCGGCGACGGTTTCGCCGCTGGCTTCGGGTACGATGGATCAGGCTGCATACAAGACGATGCGCGCCTTCCGGTTCCCCGTCGTGACGATCCACTTGTATGCGTTCTATGCGCTTGCGGCCGTCATCCTGGCCCACCTCGCCGCCGTGATCGTAACCGAGATACACGAGGGCGGAAGTATTACGTCGGCGATGTTCACTGGCCGCAAGATTCTCAACCGACCACCGCAAGACGTATAGGCGCGAAAGGAGTCCAGCGCCGAGCGCGAGTATTTGCACTGGTTTTCAGGGAGCTGGCTGGGGAATAACCGCTTGGAGAAGGAGTAGTCGCCATGATCAGATACGCCGTCGCGTTGCTATCCCTCAGCTGCCTCTTTGCATCCTCCGCCTTGGCACAGGAGGATCTGCTGGTGAAGGCGAAGCAGCAATTCGAGCCGATCCCGACAGCTCCGCCAGAGTTGCCCGGTAACGTGGCGACCCCCGGGAAGGTCGAACTCGGCAAGATGCTGTACTTCGACCCGCGGCTCTCCGCGAGTCATGCCATCAGCTGCAGTTCGTGCCATAGTATCGGGCTCGGCGGTGCCGATGCCGAACCCACCTCCATCGGCCATCGCTGGCAGCACGGCGGGCGCAATGCTCCCACGGTCTTAAATGCGGTATTCAACAAAGTGCAGTTCTGGGATGGCCGGGCCAAAGACCTCGAACAGCAGGCTAGCGGGCCGATGGCTAACCCGATCGAGATGGCATCGCCAACGACACATGTGGCCGAACAGCTGAAAGGCATTCCGGGCTATCGCGATCTGTTCGCCAGGGCTTTCCCGGGAGAGGCGGACCCCGTCACTCTTGCCAATGCGCAAAAGGCCATCGCCGTGTTTGAGGCGACGCTGACCACGCCAAATGCGCCGTTTGATCGCTTCCTCAGAGGTGAGCAGAATGCGCTGTCGCCGACGCAGAAGGCGGGCCTGGCGGCCTTCATGGATAAGGGGTGCTCGGCCTGCCACAACGGCGTTAACGTCGGCGGCGGCATGTACGCCCCGTTCGGCGTGGTCGAGAAGCCGGGTGCCGAGTTCCTGCCGCCCGCCGACAAAGGCCGTTTCATGGTCACCAAAACTCCGAGTGATGAGTACGTCTTCAAGGTCCCGACGCTCCGGAACATCGCTCTCACTGCGCCGTATTTCCATACCGGGAAAGCCTGGGATTTGCGCCAGGCGGTTGCGGTGATGGGAACGAGTCAGTTAGGCACTCACCTGACCGACGATGAAATTGACAAGATAACCACCTTCCTCGACAGCTTGACCGGTGAACAGCCGAAGGTGACGTACCCCATCCTTCCGCCGAGCGTCGCGACCACGCCCCGACCGCAGCCGTGATCGAGGTTATCGGTTCTGATCGGCTCCAATGGTGATTAACTAAGCCCGGCTTCAAAAGATGACCGAGTTGTTACGACTACATCCCAACGGAGGAAAATCCCATGCGTGCCTTTATCATCGCCACAATCTTACTCACCTCGTCGAGCCTCCTACCCTCATTCGCCCAACAGGATGGAAAAGCTTCGGTTGCAGCTCCGCAAGCCGGAGCTCCTGCCCAGCCTGACCAAAACCTGCAGCGGGATCAACGAACCGACCGCGACCAACCGAAGGCTGACGACCGTGAGATGGGTCGCGGCGGGATGATGCGTCGCGGCGACAGCGACCGTATGGGCCGCGATGACCATGAAATGGGTTCAGACTGGAGAATGCATCGTGAGCGTGAGACGGGCCGCGATCGCGACATGGATCGCGGACGATACGGAGAGCGGGAGGATCGAGACCGGGACCACGCGGACCGAGGTAGGGACAACAGCCGTTACTTCGATGAAGACCGCCCCCGGCGTCGCGTGAAAATCTGCGTCGAGTACGAAAACGGCGACGAATATTGCCGTTACAGACAATAGGAAGCGCCGTCCGTTTTCGCCTGCCCAAATCAAATCTGGAACTTCGCCGTCCCGTCCCGGGAGAGGAGCGTATCGCGATCGTCACGAACGCTGGGTGCGGAAAGCGACGGATGCTGAGCGTCGTGCGCGCGAGTTGCGGGCAGACGAGCGGCGCTTTCCGCCTTCGCTATAGCTTCGGCGGACTGGCTCCTGGGGACTGTTTTTGCATCAGCCGCTCACGCCGGCGCGCCGGCTTTCACCAGTTTGTAGATCACCGAATCCATCAGCGCCTGGAACGAGGCGTCGATGATGTTGGGCGACACCCCGATCGTGGTCCAGCGTTCGCCCTCCTCGTCCGCGCTTTCGATCAGCACCCGCGTCACCGCCTCGGTGCCGCCATTGAGGATGCGCACGCGATAGTCGATCAGCTTCAGGCCCTCGATGTATTTCTGGTACTTGCCGAGGTCCTTGCGCAGCGCCACGTCGAGCGCGTTGACGGGACCATTGCCCTCGGCCGCCGAGATCAGTTTTTCGCCGTCGACGTCGACCTTGACCACGGCCATCGCCACCGTGACGCGCTGGCCGTTGGCGTTGTAGCGCTGCTCGACATTGACGTCGAACTGTTCGACCCGGAAATATTCCGGCACCTTGCCGAGCGTGCGCCGCGCCAACAGATCGAACGACGCATTGGCGGACTCGTAGGCGTAGCCCGCCGCCTCGCGTTCCTTCAGCTCCTCGACCAGACGCGCCAGTTTCGGATCGTTCTTGTCGTAGGCGATGCCGGCGCGATCGAGCTCGGCGATGACATTGGAGCGGCCGGCCTGATCGGACACCAGCACCCTGCGATGATTGCCGACCGACTCGGGCGCCACATGTTCGTAGGTTTGCGGATCCTTGAGCACGGCGGAGGCATGAATGCCGGTCTTGGTCACGAACGCGCTTTCGCCGACATAGGGCGCGTGGCGGTTCGGCGCGCGGTTGAGCATGTCGTCGAGCGTGCGCGACACCTTCATCAGGGTCGCCATCCTGTCGTCCGACACGCCGATCTCGAAGCGGTCGGCAAACTCGGCCTTGAGCCGCAAGGTGGGGATCAGCGAACACAGATTGGCGTTGCCACAGCGTTCGCCAAGCCCGTTCAGCGTGCCCTGGATCTGGCGCGCGCCGGCGCGCACCGCGGCCAGCGAATTGGCCACCGCCTGTTCGGTATCGTTGTGGGCGTGAATGCCGAGGTGATCGCCGGGAATATGCTTTGTCACTTCGCTGACGATGCTTTCCACCTCGTGCGGCATGGTGCCGCCATTGGTGTCGCACAACACCACCCAGCGCGCGCCGGAATCATAGGCCGCCTTGGCGCAGGCCAGCGCGAATTCCGGGTTTTCCTTGTAGCCATCGAAGAAATGCTCGCAGTCGAGCATGACTTCGCGGCCGGCCTCCTTCGCCGCCTTCACGCTGTCGCGGATCGAGGCCAGATTTTCCTCGTTGGTGGTCTCGAGCGCAACGCGCACCTGATAGGCCGACGATTTCGCGACGAAACAAATGGCATCCGCCTTGGCCTGCAACAGCGCCGCCAGGCCGGGGTCGTTGGAGGCGGAGCGGCCGGGCCGGCGCGTCATGCCGAACGCGGTAAAACGGGCATGACCGAGTTTCGGCTTGGCGGCAAAGAATTCGGTATCGGTGGGGTTGGCGCCTGGATAGCCGCCCTCGACATAATCAATGCCGAGTTCGCCGAGCATCTCGGCGATCAGCTGCTTGTCATGCAGGGTGAAATCGACGCCGTTGGTCTGCGCGCCGTCGCGCAGCGTGGTGTCGAACAGATAAAGGCGTTCGCGAGTCATGTCGGAACGAGTCATTTGGGAACCTCCGGCTTGGCGCCGTCGCCCAGCGTCTTCTGCATCGTGGTGTTGGCCAGCCATTCGCCGTTGACGGTGACGGTATTGCGCCGCATCGCCACGTAACCACGCTTGGCGAAAAATTCCGCCGCGTTGTCGCTGGCATCGACGGTGAGGCTCTTGGCGCCGCGTCCGCCGGCGAGCTTCTCCAGCGCATCGCACAGCATCGACGCCACCCCCTGCCCGACCACGCCGGGATGGACGTAGAGCATGTCGATGTGATCCGCACCCTTCAGCGAGGCAAAGCCCACCGGGGAACTTTGCAGCGTGGCGACCAGCGTCAGCGCGGAGGCCAGGCGCTTGCCAAATTCCTCTCCGTCTTCGGCGGCACTGGCCCAGGCTTGCTGCTGCTCCTCGCTGTAATCGTCGCCGGTCAATTGCTCGATACTGGCCGCGAAGATTTCCGCCAGCACCGGCGCGTCTTCACCGAGATAAGGCCGCAGCGCGGCTTTGGGCAACGCCTGTCCCATCGATGTCACCACAAGCCGTACAGTTTCAGGACCAGCGCGATGGCGCCGGCAATGAGCAGGATTTTCAGCGCGATATAGTACAGCCAGTGCCTGGGGAAAGGCGTATCCGGTTTGCTCATCGCGCGATCTCCCAGGTGGTGCCTTCCTTGGAATCCTTGATGACGACGCCCATCGCGGCGAGCTCGTCGCGGATCCGATCGGATTCCTTGAAGTCTTTTCGCGCGCGGGCGGCGGTACGATCTGCAATCAGATCATCAATCTGTTTCGCGTCGATCCCGCTTGCCTGCTGTTTCCGGCCCTTCCATTCCGCCGCACTCTCGGACAGGAAGCCGAAAAGGCGCAACGAAGCTGCAAACTGGTCGCGATCACGTTCTTCTCCGGAAGCCGCCTTATTCCGCAAGCCGTGCAAGGCGGCGATCATCTGCGGCGTGTTGAGGTCGTCCAACATCGTCTCGACGACGGCATTAGAAGGTTGCTCGCCCTTGATGTCCGCGGCAACCCAGTACCAGTCGTCGAGTGTCCTGGCGCTTTCTTCCAATCCCTTCAACGTCCAGTCGATCGGCGAACGGTAATGCGTCTTCAACATATTGAGGCGGAGCACCTCGCCCGGCCAATCCGCCAGCACTTGTCTGATCGTGACGAAGTTGCCGAGGCTCTTCGACATCTTCTCGCCTTCGACCTGCAGGAAGCCGTTGTGCATCCAATAATTCGCCATGATGGAAGTGCCATGGGCGCAACGCGACTGGGCGATTTCATTCTCGTGGTGCGGAAAAATCAGATCGAGGCCGCCGCCGTGAATATCGAAGACATCGCCGAGATAGGCGGCACTCATGGCCGAGCATTCGATGTGCCAGCCCGGACGGCCCCTGCCCCACGGACTTTCCCAACCGGGTTCGCTTTCTGACGATAGTTTCCAGAGCACAAAGTCGGTCGGATGTTTCTTGTGCGCATCGACCGCGACCCGCGCACCGGCCTGCTGCTCGTCAAGTCTGCGGCCCGACAGCGCGCCATAGTCCGGCATCGACTGTGTATCGAACAGGACTTCGCCGCCGGCTTGATAGGCATGGCCGCGCGCGATCAATTGCCTGATCAGCGTCACCATATCCGCCTTGCCGTCGGCGCGCGGCAGCACGAAATCGGTCGCGCGCGGCTCGACCGTCGGGCGCAGGCAGCCGAGCGCATCGACATCGTCATGGAACTGTTTTTCGGTCACTTCGGTGACCTTGCGGATCGCCTCATTCAGCGGGAGTCCGGGGAAATCGCGCGCGGCGCGGTCGTTGATCTTGTCGTCGACGTCGGTGATGTTGCGGACGTAGGTGACGTGACTCTCGCCGTAAAGATGCCGCAGCAGCCGGAACAGCACGTCGAACACGATGACCGGGCGCGCATTGCCGATATGGGCGAAGTCATAGACCGTCGGCCCGCAGACATACATCCGCACATTGCCGGGATCGAGCGGCACGAAAGTGCGCTTTTCCCTGCTCAAGGTATCGTAAAGCCGTAGTTCCATGGGAATCCCGTACCCCAGCGGCCGGGCGTCCAGTGATCTCACATGAGAAAAGACGGCCTCAGCCAGCGAATCGCTAGCTCATAATCTCGCGGCAAATGCCACAGATGGCGAGGAAACCGTGCATGGAAATTACCATGGGCCAGCGGAGGGGATTGCGTCAAGTGCCTCAGAAAAGCCTGTTTGGGGCACCAAACGGCCGGTCCCGCCATGGTTAATCGGATTATTCACACTTCGAGCCTAACCTCTTGAGGGCGCTCCCCTCATTCATCGGTGCAGCATGCGATCCATCTCAGCGCTTTTGGCCTGTCTATCCATCTTCGCGGGGTCAGCGGCCTGGTCAGTGGCTTGGGCCGACAGTCGGGTTTTCATCATCGCCAACCAGGCGGACGGCTATGGCGTCGACCAGTGCCTTGCCAAAGGCGAGAAATGCGGCGCCCATGCCGCCCAGTCCTATTGCCAGTCGCGGAATTTCGCCGAGGCCTCCGCCTACCGCCGCGTCGACCCGGATGAAATTACCGGCTCGGTTCCCAAGGCCAGCGAGAGCTGCGGCCATGCCGGTTGCAATGAATACGTCGCCATTACCTGTCAGCGCTAGGCTGGCAATCCCGGCCATAGCCTGCCCCGCCACACCGGCGCCCCGGAAACGACGTGACGCTGCCCCGAGAAGCAGGTATGAAACCGGCGTGTGCCCCGTTTTTCGAAGTCCGCGACAGGTCGCGGCACCCAGTGAAACGAACTTCGGAGACGATAAGGGCTTTGGCTAACGCTTTCTTTCCGGCATCGCTTTTCGATTTGACCTTCCTGGTGTGAGCTTGCGGCAAATTGTTTCAGGAGCTTCAAATCGGCGGCGCCGGGCCGCGCCTTCGGTTTTTGCCAAAGCCTGCGCGGAATAGCCCCTTAATGGCCGGACATGCCTGAAAAGTTGATTGCCTCCTGTTCCAGATCGATGCTGGCCGGCGCCGTGCTGCTTGGCGCGGCCGTGTTCGGCATGGACGCCCGCGCCCAGGTGAATCCCGGGCCGCCGCCCCAGGGGGCCGCGGCCAATCCGATGTGCCCGCGGCTGGAAGCCCAATTGGCGACCATCGACCATGGCGGCGGAGACCCCGCCAAGGACGAGCAGATCCGCCGCTACCAGGATGCCGCCTCCAGGCAGCAGGCCGAGCTTGATCGCGTCACCTCGCAGGCCAAGCGGATGGGCTGCGACAGTTCCGGCTTTTTCTCGCTGTTCAACGGCCAGTCGGCGCAATGCGGCCCGGTCAACAACCAGATCCAGCAGATGCGCGCCAACCTCGATCAGATCACGACCAGCCTCGAGCGGCTGCGTGGCGGCGGCCTCGGCGGCAGCGATCGCGAAAACCAGCGCCGCTCGGTTCTGCTGGCGCTGGCGCAGAATAATTGCGGGCCGCAATATGCCAACGCCGTGCAGCAGCAGGGCGGCCCCGGCAACTTCCTGAACAATCTGTTCGGCAATAACAACAGTCCGGGCGGGCCACCCGCGGATGTCGGTCCTCAATCCGGAACCTATCGCACCGTCTGCGTGCGCAGCTGCGACGGCGCCTATTTTCCGATCTCGTTCGCCACCGTGCCCGGCCGTTTCCCCGACGACGAAAAGACCTGCAAGGCGCTTTGCCCGGCGGCGGAAGCCAGCCTCTACGCCTATCGCAACCCCGGCGAAGACATGAACCAGGCGGTGTCGATCAGCGGTCAGCCCTATTCCTCGTCGCCCAATGCCTTCCGCTTCCGTCAGGAGTTCAACCCCTCCTGCGCCTGCAAGGCCGCCGGACAGACCTGGTCCGACGCCCTGAAATCCATCGACGACAAGGCCGCCGCCGAACAGCAGGGCGACATCATCGTCACCGAAGAGAGCGCAAAGAAGATGTCGCGGGCGCCCGTGAAACCGGCTCCCGCCCCCGCCAAGAAGGGGACCGCGGCAGCAACCGCCCCGCCTGATGCAACCGCGGCACCTGCACCGGCCGCGTCGGGCACGCCGACTGCCGCAACTACCGGCACACCGTCGGATAACAAGCCGATCCGCTCGGTCGGCCCAACCTTCATCCCGGCGCGCTAGAGCCTATCCCTCGAACGCCTCGGCCGAGCCGCGGCTCGCCCGCGACACCAGCGTGTCGTCGGGCCTTGGCAACGGCTTGCCGGTATCGCGAAACTTGTTGGTGATGGGATAACGGCGATCGCGCCCGAAATTCCGCCGCGTCACCTTGACGCCGGGGGCCGCCTGCCGCCGCTTGTATTCGGCAATGTTGAGCAGGCGATCGATCCGCGCCACGATCTCGCGATCGAAACCCGCCGCGACGATCGTCGCCAGCGGCTCCTCGCGCTCGACCAGCCGCTCCAGGATGGCATCCAGCATGTCGTAGGGCGGCAGCGAGTCCTGGTCGGTCTGGTTTTCGCGCAGCTCGGCGGTCGGCGGGCGCGTGATGATATCAGGCGGAATGACCTCACCCGAAGGCCCGAGCGCGCCCTCCGGCTTCCACGAATTGCGCAAGGTCGACAGCCGAAACACCTCGGTCTTGTAGATATCCTTGATCGGATTGAAGCCGCCGTTCATGTCGCCATAGAGCGTGGCGTAACCGACCGACATTTCCGACTTGTTGCCGGTGGTGACCACCATCGCGCCGGTCTTGTTGGAGATCGCCATCAACAGCGTGCCGCGCGTGCGCGCCTGCAGATTTTCTTCGGTAATGTCGCGCGGCAGGCCGGCGAAGGTACCGGACAAGATGTCCTCAAAGCCGTTGACCGCCTTGGCGATCGGCAGCACCTCGTAGCGGATGCCGAGATGGCCAGCGAGCTTTGCCGCGTCGTCGAGCGATACCTGCGCGGTAAAACGAAACGGCAGCATCACGCCGCGCACGCGCTCGGCGCCCAGCGCATCGACCGCGATCGCCGCGCACAGCGCGGAGTCGATGCCGCCGGATATCCCGAGCAGCACGCCGGGAAATCCGTTCTTGCCGACATAGTCGCGCAAGCCCAGCACGCAGGCGGCGTAATCGCCCTTGTCGCCCTCGACGACAGAGGCGACAGGCCCGGTACAGCGCCAACCGCCCTCGCTTTTGGTCCAGCGCAGCGTCGTGATGTTTTCCTCGAAGGCCGGCAACTGCGCCGCCACCGAGAGATCGGCATTGAGCGCAAATGAGGCGCCGTCGAATACCAGTTCGTCCTGGCCGCCGACCTGGTTGAGATAGATCAGCGGAAGCCCGCTCTCGGTGACCCGCGCCACCGAAATCGACAGCCGGATATCGCCCTTGTCGCGCGCGTAAGGCGAGCCGTTCGGCACCACCAGAATCTCCGCGCCGGTCTCGGCGAGGCATTCGACGATATTCTCGTAATCTTCCGACTCCTCCAGCCAGGTATCCTCGCAGATCGGCACTCCGACCCGGACGCCGCGGATCGGGACCGGGCCCGCGGCGGGCCCCCGCGCGAACACCCGCTTTTCGTCGAATACGCCGTAGTTCGGCAGATTGACCTTGAAGCGGATGGCGGCGATGCGGCCCTCATCCAGCAAGGCGCAGGCGTTGTAGAGTTTGCCGTCCTCGACCCAGGGACTGCCGATCAGCATCGCGGGGCCGCCATCAGCCGTTTCGCGGGCGAGCTCCTCGATCGCGGCGCGGCAGGCCGACTGAAACGCCGGCTTCAGCACCAGGTCTTCGGGCGGATAGCCGGCAATGAACAGTTCCGGCAACACGACGAGATCGGCGCCATCGGCGCGCGCTTGGCCGCGCGCCGCGCGCGCCTTGGCGGCATTGCCGGCGACGTCGCCCACCGTCGGGTTCAACTGGGCCAGCGTGATCGCAAAGTTGAGGACAGGTTCGCTCATCGAGCGATGGTGCCTTGGGCGCGGGCAAACTGCAATTGCATGCTTTCAGATCGCGCCCATGCGTTCGGCGAGGGAAAACAGCCAGAACAGGCCGGCCATGACCACCGCGACCCCCACGGCCGCCGAGCCCATATCCTTGACCCGCCCGATCTGCGGATCATGGTCGGTGGTCAGCCGGTCGGCCAGCTTCTCGATCGCGGTGTTGAGCAGTTCGACCACCAGCACCAGAACGATGGCGGCGATCAGTTCGATGCGACGCATCGTGGTCACACCGATCAGCCACGCCAGCGGCAAAGAGAGCGCCAGCGCGGCAAGCTCCTCGCGAACGGCCTGTTCCGAGCGAATCGCAAAGGCGAGGCCGTTACGCGTATTGACCGTGGCCCGCCATAACCGCAGCAAGTCTTACAGTCCCGCCGCGGCCGGCATCGGCTTGACCTTGTCGGCGCGTTCCTGCTTGAGCAATTCGGCGATCAGGAAAGCCATGTCGATCGACTGCTCGGCATTGAGCCGGGGATCGCAGACCGTGTGATAGCGGTCGTTGAGATCCTCATCGGTAATGGCGCGGGCGCCGCCGATGCACTCGGTGACGTCCTGACCGGTCATCTCCAGATGGACGCCGCCGGCATGGCTGCCCTCCGCGGCGTGGATCAGGAAGAACGACTTGACCTCCGACAGGATGCGGTCGAACGGCCGGGTCTTGTAGCCCGAGGTCGAGGCGATGGTATTGCCGTGCATCGGATCGCAAGACCAGACCACCACGCGGCCTTCGCGCTGCACGGCGCGGATCAGCTGCGGCAGATGATCGGCGATCTTGTCCGAACCGAAGCGGTTGATCAGCGTGAGGCGTCCGGGTTCATTGTCCGGATTGAGCACCTCGATCAGCCGCAGCAATTCGTCCGGCTTGAGCGAAGGCCCACACTTCAATCCGATCGGATTCTTGATGCCGCGGAAATATTCGACATGGCCGTGATCGAGCTGGCGCGTACGGTCGCCGATCCAGATCATGTGGCCCGAGGTCGCGTACCAGTCGCCGGTCGTGGAATCGACCCGCGTGAAGGCCTGCTCGTAGCCGAGCAGCAACGCTTCGTGGCTGGTGTAGAAATCGGTGGCGCGCAGCTCCGGGTGGCTCTCGAGATCGAGGCCGCAGGCGCGCATGAAGTTCAGCGCATCCGAGATGCGATCCGCCAATTCCTTGTAACGCCGCGACTGCGGGGAATCCTTCAGGAAGCCGAGCATCCACTGGTGCACGCTGCCGAGATTGGCAAAGCCGCCGGTGGCGAAGGCGCGCAGCAGGTTGAGCGTCGCCGCCGACTGGCGGTACGCCATCAGCTGGCGCTGCGGATCGGGGGTGCGCGCGGCCGCCGTGAACGCGATGTCGTTGACGATATCGCCGCGGTAGCTCGGCAGCTCGACGCCGTTGATTTTCTCGGTCGGCGAGGAGCGCGGTTTTGCAAATTGTCCGGCGATGCGGCCGACCTTCACCACCGGCACGGCGCCGGCATAGGTCAGCACCACCGCCATCTGCAGCAGCACGCGGAAGAAATCGCGGATGTTGTTGGCGCCATGCTCGGCGAAGCTCTCGGCGCAGTCGCCGCCCTGCAGCAGGAAGGCCTCGCCGGCGGCGACGCGCGCCAGCGCCTTCTTCAGGTTGCGCGCCTCACCTGCAAAAACCAGCGGCGGAAACGTCGCCAGCTGCGCCTCGACATCCGCCAATGCCTTCGCATCGGGATAGTCTGGCACTTGCTGCACCGGCTTGGTGCGCCAGCTGTCGGGTGTCCACCGCTCGGACATGACGTCAACTCCTGAGTAAAAACCGCTACTTACCCGCCTTCGCTAATGCTTCGGCGGACCAACATTGGAAAGCCCGGCGAAGCCGCGCTTTGCCGGGTCGGGGGCAGCGAAGGGCCGCCTTATACACAGGCTGGTGAAGAACCGCCAGTTGGATTTCCGCACCTTGAGACAAGCCCTTGCGACCAAAGCCGAATTCGCGTTTGCTGGACGCTCGCGACAACCCGGGGGAAATCGCGGTGGCAGAGGCGGGGCAGGACGACGTTTTCATCGACGACATCACCTTTCCCGCCGCGGATGGCTATGTGCTGGGGGCGACGCTGTTCCTGCCGCGCGGGGCCAAGCGCCATGCCATCCTGATCAATTCCGCCACCGCCGTGCCGCGCAAGATCTACAGGGGATTCGCCGGCTATCTCGCGCGGCGCGGCTGCGCCGTCCTGACCTACGACTACCGCGGCATCGGCGACAGCAGGCAGAAATCGCTGGTCGGCTACAATCAACCCAAATCGCTGGTAGGCTTCAAGGCCTCGATGTCGGACTGGGCCGCACTCGATGTCGCGGCCGCGGTGGCGTGGATGCGCGAGCGCTACCACGATCTGCCGCTCAACTATGTCGGCCATTCGTTCGGCGGCCAGGCGCTTGGACTGCTTGCCAACAATAGCGAGGTCTCGCGCGCGCTGCTGATCGCCGCCCAGGCCGGATACTGGCGGCTGATGGCCTCGCCGGAACGCTATCGCGTCTTTGCCCTGCTGAATTTTGTCGGTACCCCCCTCACCCGGCTATTGGGCTACGCGCCGGGCTGGAGCGGGATCGGCGAAGACCTGCCGAAGGGCGTATTCGAACAATGGGTGCGCTGGGTCATGCACAGACGCTATTTGTTCGACGACCCCGATCTGAAGGCGCTCTCGAACTTCGCCGGATACAAGGGCCCGCTGCGCTCGCTGTGTCTTGCCGACGATCCCTGGGCGACGCGGCCGGCGGTCGAACTTCTTTGTTCGGGATTTACATCGACCAATCCCGAAATTCTGACCATCGCCCCCGCCGACGCCGACGCGACCGCGATCGGCCACCTCGGCTTCTTTCGCCCCGAGCATCGCGACACCCTCTGGCGCGGTGCCGCGGAATGGATGGAGGCGACGGGATAGCGCTGTCTCCGTCCTCGTCGTTCCGGCGACCCTGACCCCGATCGGAATCAGCCGCGCAGACCCAACGCCGGACAGGCTGGACGAATGATCGATTCATTTCAGTTAAAATTGCAGCACCGGGTAACCTTCATAGGCAAGGTTAAAAGCCGACAGATGTTGCGCGCCGAGCCTGAAGCGCTATGGCTTTGGAATGTCCTCGTCATTCCACAACGCCGACAAAGGCACTCACCGCAGGGTCATGCTGGTAGGGTTGATGTTCTGCGCGCTCTTCGTGGCGATCAGTTTTTTTGCAAGAGAGCAACCCGAGAACCACTACGTCCTGCAAAAGGCGGACCGGCTGGTGCGCACCGCAGGCGCGCCGCTTCCTGCCAATTGATCCGGTTCGCTCGCGGTTGACGTCATCGACGCCGGCCACCGCCATCATCCCCGGCGATCAAGCTTCGGGGACACGGCTCCCGGGCGGTTACTCCGCCGCTTCCCTGACATATCGCGCACTCGGTGTGCGCATCGTCACCAGCTCTTCAGCCGCGGTCGGATGCAGGGCCATCGTTGAATCGAAGTCGGCCTTGGTCGCCTTCATCTTGATGGCGATGCCCAGCACCTGCACCATCTCGGCCGCCGCGTCACCGACGATGTGACAGCCGACGACGCGATCAGTGGTGGCGTCGACAACCAGCTTCATCAGTACCCTGGTGTCGCGGCCCGACATCGTCGCCTTCATCGGCCTGAAATTGGCCTTGTAGATATCGACGTGGCTGAATTGCGCGCGCGCCTGCGTTTCGGTCAGGCCGACAGTGCCGACCTCGGGCTGGCAAAACACCGCGGTCGGAATGTCGGCATGATCGACCTCGACCTGCCGCTTGCCGAACACGGTATCGGCAAAGGCGTGCCCCTCGCGGATCGCGACCGGCGTCAGGTTGATGCGGTGAGTGACGTCGCCGATCGCGTAGATATGCGGCACCGAGGTCTTCGAAAAACCGTCGACGGCGATCCCGCCATTGCGGGGGTTGATGGCGACGCCGGCCTTATCAAGCCCGAGGCCGGCGACATTCGGGTGCCGGCCGATCGCGAACATCACCTGGTCGGACGCAATGCTCGAGCCGTTCGACAGATGCGAGGTGAATTCCTTGCCGTGCTTGTCGACCTTGTTGACGGTGCAGCCGGTCAGAATCGTGATGCCCTCCTTTTCCATCTCGCTGCGGACATGGACGCGGACGTCATCGTCGAATCCGCGCAGCACGTTGTCGCCGCGATAGACCAGCGTCACGTCGGAGCCGAAGCCGGCAAAGATGCAGGCGAATTCCAGCGCGATATAACCGCCGCCCTGGATCACGATGCGCTTCGGCAGCGCCTTCAAATGGAATACCTCGTTCGATGAAATCACGTGCTCGATGCCGGGAATCGCGTTGCCGTGGTTCGGCGCGCCGCCGGTGGCGATCAGCACGACTTTCGACCGCACCGTCTCGCCGGTCCCGAGCCGAAGCGTATGGGCGTCCTCGAACACCGCGCGCGTCTTGACCACCCGCGCGCCGGCCTTTTCCACATTGGCCGTATAGGCCGCCTCAAGCCGCGCGATCTCCCTGTCCTTGTTGGCGATTAAGGTCGGCCAGTCGAAGGTCGCCGAAGCGATGGTCCAGCCAAAGCCCGCCGCGTCCTCGATCTCCTGATGGATATGCGAGGCATAGACCAGCAGCTTTTTCGGCACGCAGCCGCGGATCACGCAGGTACCGCCCATGCGGTACTCCTCGGCGATCACGACCCGGGCACCGTGGCCGGCTGCGATCCGGGCCGCGCGAACGCCGCCCGAGCCTCCGCCGATGACGAACAGATCGGTATCGAACTCAGCCATCTCAGCCCCGGTCAACGCAAATCACGATAACGGCTTGCCCCGCTTTTTCATTTCCGAACGAAATTCAGTGAGCACCGTTTCGCTAAAATTCTGCGCCCACTGCTGCATATAGGCCATGCTGGTCTGAACGGTTTTCGGCTCCTGCACGAGCAATTTCTGACCGACCGGCGTCTTGTAGAAAGCGTTGAGGTCCTTCAATTCCTGCTCGGTAAAGTCGCTGGCGTAAATCTTGGCCATCTGCTCGCCGATCTCCTTCTCACGACCCGCCAGCGACTGGGCGATGATGGCCGCGACCTCGTTCAGGTCTTTCTGGTAGTTCAGATTGTTCGCCAGCAGCTGGTCCTTGGCCCGCTGAACGATATTGGGGACCGCGGCTGCATAGATCCCGCTGACGCCTTTCATGTTCAGCAGCTCTTTCGCCGCCGCGATCGCCGCTGGCGAGGCCGGCTTGAGCGGGGCCGGCGGTTGGGCCGCGGGCTGTTGCGCCCCGGCCGGAACGGCGGCCAGAGCCAGCCCCAGCGCAAGGACGGCGGCGGACAAGATTCTTGATAGGCTCTTCATCTGCGATGTCTCCTTGATTGCGGCGTCAGCGCCGCTCAATAACGCGAATTCCCTCAGAGCCGGCCAACATCACGATGCTGGCGAGGCCGATGAACAGCCCGTGTTCGACCACTCCCGGAATCGAGGCCAGCGATCCCGCCAGCTTCGGCGCATCGGATATACGCCCCAAATGGGCATCGACGATCCAGTGGCCTTCATCGGTGACGAAAACGTGACCGTCGCTGCCCTTTCGGACCACCATTGGCCCGGAAACGCCGCATTCGGCAAACGCCTCTCCGATCGCACGTTGCGTCGCGCGCAGTCCGAACGGAATGACCTCGATCGGCAGGGGAAAACGCCCGAGCGCCTCGACCCATTTGGAGTTGTCGGCGATGACGATCATGCGGTCGGAGGCAGCGGCGACGATCTTTTCCCGCAGCAACGCGCCGCCGCCGCCCTTGATGAGGTTGAGCGAGGGGTCGATTTCGTCGGCGCCATCGACGGTCAGGTCGAGCCGGTCGACCTCGTCAAGCGTGGTCAGGGCAATGCCGCACCGTATCGCATCCGCGCGGGTCGCTTCCGACGTCGGAACGCCGATAACGTCAAGCCCGGCGCGCACCCGCGCGCCGAGAAGCTCGACAAAATGCTTCGCGGTCGATCCGGTGCCGAGGCCGAGCTTCATGCCGTCCCGCACGAATTCGAGCGCGCGGCCTGCCGCCTGCCGTTTCAATTCATCCATGCCCACGTGCCAACCATCCTCCGCAAGCCGCGGCCCGATCGCGCGATCGGCGATGTCCCGCGGGAATATCTAGCGTCGTTTTGTAGGGAGGAACAGCGCTATGGGCTGACTTGAGCGTGACCCGGCGGATTAGCCCGGCCCGACCGGCAGCCAATCCAACCGGGAAACGGTCCCACTTGCATGATTGGCCGGAGGCGGCTAGCGATTTTCGATGGCTTCCCTCCGCACCGTCGTATTCGATCTTGATGGCACGCTGGTCGATACGGCGCCCGACCTGATCAACGCGCTCAATTTCGTGCTCGACCGCGAGGGTCTGCCGCCCGTGCCCCTGCATTCGGCCCGCAACATGATCGGCGCGGGCGCCCGCCGGCTGATCGAGCGCGGCCTGGAACTGGAGGGCCGCGCCGCAACTGTTGGCGACATCACCCGGCTCACCGACGATTTCATCGCCTATTATGCCGAGCATATCGCCGACGTTTCGCGACCGTTCGAAGGCCTGGAACGGGCGCTCGATGACCTCGGGACACGCGGATTCCGCTTTGCGGTCTGCACCAACAAGCTGGAGTGGCTGTCGAAACTTCTCCTGGACCGGCTCGGATTGAGCGCGCGGTTTTCCGCCATCTGCGGCGCCGATACATTCGGCATCTCCAAGCCCGATCCGGCCATCTTGCAGCAAACGATCGCCCGCGCGGGCGGCGACATTTCCTCCGCGATCATGGTCGGCGATGCCGGTCCGGATATCGGCGTGGCCCGCCGCGCCGGCATTCCGGTCATCGGCGTTGGTTTCGGCTATTCCGAGGTACCAATTGCTGACCTCTACCCCGACCGGTTGATCAATCACATGAACGAGCTACCTGCTGCCGTGGCAAGCCTAAATATCTGATCTATTTAATACATTTCAGACGCTCCGATTGCGATGGGGCGCCTGAACCGCTCAGGACTTTCTGAAATTCAAGACTTTCTGAAATTATAGCCTGGCGGTCGATGGCGGCTTGCTCAAAAGGCAAATTGGCTTCCGCCATGGCCTCAGAGCGGGCCCCACTTTTCCGGACCATGCTCTATTAGCCCTGATTTGCCTGCATCAGTCCCAGTCTGCGGCCGAGCCATTCGGTGGTGGGTGCCTGGATCAGGATCGTCATCAGGATGGCGATGAAGGTGACCGAGGCGATCATCTGCGCACCGGGCGCTTTCATGCCCAAAAGCAGGCCGGCCAGCGCACCCGGAATCACGCCGGTCTCGCGGGTCCAGCACATGAACAGCATCTCGCGTACACTCCAACGCGCGCGGCGGTCGGGCAGCGCGCAGGCGAAAACGGTTATCGGCCGGGCAACCAGCATCAAGACCGTAACGACTGCCACGCCGCCCCACAGATATCGGCCCATCAGGCCGAAATCGACCTGCGCCCCAACCAGCATGAAGATGAACAGCCGCATGATGAACGCAGTGGTGGAGACATATTCGTCGAGCTTTCGCGCCTCTTCGGCTTCCATCGCGAAGCCCAGTGATTCCTTGTTTCCGAGCACGATGCCGAACACGAAAACCGCCATGAAGCCGCTGGCCTGCAGACCGTCGGCCGCGAAATAGGCGCCGATCACGGCCACCAGCGTCACCACCGGCGCGTATTCCGCAAGGAACGCCAGGCGTTCATGCGCGATCAGCAGCGCGGCCAGGTATCCGGCCGCAATGCCGGCCACAATGCCGATGGCGGATTGCTTGAGCAGGTCGAATAAAGAGGATGTCAGCGAGAACTCGCCGGTCCCCATCGCCACCGCCAGCACGCCGAAGGTGACGATCGCGCCCATCGCGTCGTTGAACGCGGACTCGCTCATCACGGTTTGCGCGACCCGGTCGCGAATCTGGACCTGGCGGAAAATCGGCACCAGCGTCGCCGGATCGGTCGAGGCCAGTGTCGCGCCCAGCAGCAGCGCCACGACGAAGGGAACGCCGAAAACGTAATAGGCGGCGAGGCCGGTGATCCCGGCGGTAATCAGGACGCCGACCGTGGCGATGATGACGATTGTGATCCAGACCTGCTTCAGGACGTTGAATCGCAGCGAAGCGCCGCCATCGAAAAGAATGTAGCTGGCGCCGAACAGCAGGATGATCTGGTTCAGCGCCGAATCCGCCTTGATGTCGATCAGGCCCAGCGCTTCCGGGCCGATCCCCATTCCGACGACCAGAAACACCGCGACATCGGGAATCCGGAGCTTTTGCGCCAGCATGCCGGTGAGGGTGCCGATGGCAAGAATGAGACCGCAGGAAAGCAGCACATGCTTGGCTATTTCAATCGAGGCTGAAGCTTCCACGCGGTCGCCGATAAGTAGACGCGAATGATCCCGTGCGCCGGGGGTTAAGGCAGATCATCCCAAGATACAGGTCACGTCAATGACGGGGAGCAAATCACCGTAATCCAAGCGCAATATCAATTGCTTCGACTTCATTTGGGGCGGCTTGGGCGATCTGAATGACGGCCTGCGTTAACCATCAATTAACCGCACAGGCCCGCGGGGTTGCGCGTTTGTTCTGACGCTCCTATGGTTCACGAGGGGGTTGTGGCAGTTGGCCGCACCAGGGTACGGATCGATCATGCGTCGTGTCATCGCGATTGCCGCAGCAGGATTAAGTCTTGCGGGTTGCTCGTCGTTTTCGACGGACTACTTCAAGTCGACCCCGTCGGTCATGCAGATTCAGCTGGAATCGACGCCACCGGGGGCCGAAGCGCGAACTTCCCTGGGGCCGGGCTGCAAAACCCCCTGCTCGGTGAGCGTGACCGTTCCCGAAGGCGGCTTCTCGGTCAGTTACACCCTGAACCAGTTCCAGCCGGTCACGATCCCGGTACAGGTCAGCGGCAGTCCCGGTAGTTATTTTCACGCCCGGGACGACGAAAATCGATCCCAATCCGGTGGTCGCGCAACTGCAACCGATGGTTCCGCCGAAGTCGGCCCGCCAGACCATGCGGCCGAAAAAGCCGAAAAAACCCAAGAACACCACCGCGGCGCCGGCTGACGCGGGATCGGCGTTCCCGGACCCCGGGCAAGCGGCACCGCCGCCTCCCCGCTAATTGCTTGCACTGCACCACGCCAACTGCGGATTGTGCGGAGATTGCAACGTGCCTAGATTGGGCTGGCGCACCGTTTCCTTTTGATGCGGCCAAGGCGCCGAAGGCACATCTGAAATGACCGAAACTGTAGCCACGCTTCCCGCATCGCTGTCGCGTCCGATGACCGACCCGTTTGGCCGGACCATCAACTATCTGCGGGTGTCGGTCACCGATCGCTGCGATCTACGCTGCTTTTATTGCATGTCCGAAGACATGACCTTCCTGCCGAAGGCCGATTTGCTGACCCTCGAGGAACTCGACCGGCTGTGTTCGGCCTTCATCGCCAAGGGCGTGCGAAAGTTGCGCTTGACCGGCGGCGAGCCGCTGGTGCGGCGCAATGTGATGTCGCTGGTGCGATCGCTCTCCCGCCACCTCGGCTCCGGCGCGCTCCGTGAACTGACGCTGACCACCAACGGCTCGCAGCTCGCGCGCTTTGCGGGTGAGCTGGCCGACTGCGGCGTGCGCCGCATCAACGTATCGATGGATACGCTGGACCCGGCGAAATTCCGCGCCATCACCCGCTGGGGCGATCTCGACAAGGTGCTGGCCGGCATCGAGGCCGCACGTTCGGCGGGGCTCGCCGTCAAGATCAATGCGGTTGCGCTGAAGGGCATGAACGAGGAGGAAATCCCCTCGCTGATGCAATGGGCGCACGGCAAGGGCATGGCGCTGACACTGATCGAGGTGATGCCGATGGGCGACATCGGCGCGGGCCGCATCGATCAATATGTGCCGCTGTCGCTACTGCGCGCACGGCTTGCCAAACAATACACGCTGACCGATCTCGACGACGACACCGGCGGGCCTGCGCGCTATGTTCGCGTCGACGAAACCGGCGGCAAGCTCGGCTTCATCACGCCGATGACGCATAATTTCTGCGAGTCCTGCAACCGCGTACGGATCACCTGTACCGGCACACTGCACACCTGCCTCGGTCACGAGGATGCGTCCGATTTGCGCAAGCCGCTGCGCGCCTCCGCCGACAACGAGCTGTTGAGCGCAGCGATCGACCGCGCCATCGGCCTCAAGCCCAAGGGCCACGATTTCATCATCGATCGCAGGCACAACCGCCCAAGTGTCAGCCGCCATATGAGCGTTACCGGCGGTTGAGAATTTGCCTGCGGACGGCGGTCTGCCCCAAAGGCTAATTCCCTTTCAATATCAACAAACTTCCGATTGACGGCGGGGCTCGCCGCTGATTTGGTGCGGCTGCCTCACGCCATCCTGGGTCGATAAGCCTGTGCACCCGACCGGTGCAGCGAAGACGGCGAAGGCGTAATTGGGGGAGGATCTATCGTTGCAATCGCTCCTGAAAGTGAGCCGCGGGATCGATGCGTTCACGCGGTGGACGGGTAAACGCATAGCATGGCTGATCCTGCTCGCCGTGGTGGTCTCGGCGGTCAATGCAATCGTCCGGAAAACCCTGGATACATCGTCGAACTCATGGCTTGAACTGCAGTGGGTGCTGTTCAGCATGGTTTTCCTGCTGTGTTCGCCCTGGACGCTGCTCGACAACGAGCACATTCGCATCGACATCGTGAACAACCTGCTGCCGAAACGTGTGCGCGACATTATCGATCTGATCGGCCATGTGTTCTTCCTGCTGCCGTTGACCGTCGTGATGATCATCACAGGCGGCCCGTTCTTTCGGCGCTCGTACGAGATCAGCGAGCAGTCGGGCAACGCCGGCGGACTTCCCCAATGGCCCACCAAGTCGCTGATCATCATCGGATTTGCATTTCTGTTCGTTCAGGGCATATCCGAAATAATCAAGCGCGTCGCGATCATGCGCGGGCTTATTCCCGATCCACACGCATCGCAGGTGCATGCTCTCGAAGCCGAGGTTGAACACCTCGTCGAGGCGATCGAAAAACGCTGATCGTCGGTCGCGATCGCAGGGGGACGAGATGACTGCTTTTCTTATCGCAAATATGGCGCCGATCATGTTTGCGTCGCTGGTGATCGTGCTGCTGCTCGGCTATCCGGCAGCGTTCTCGCTCGGCGCGGTGGGGCTTATCTACGCCCTTGCCGGCATCGGGCTCGGCCAATTCCACCCGGACTTCCTGCAGGCATTGCCCGAGCGCGTCTACGGCGTGATGAACAACGACACGCTGCTCGCGATCCCGTTCTTTACGTTCATGGGCCTCGTGCTGGAGCGGTCGGGCATGGCGGAGGATCTGCTCGACACCATCGGGCAGTTGTTCGGTACCATCCGTGGTGGCCTCGCCTACGCCGTGGTTTTCGTCGGGGCGCTGCTCGCGGCAACGACGGGCGTCGTCGCGGCTTCGGTGATTTCGATGGGGCTGATTTCGCTGCCGATCATGCTGCGCTACGGCTACGACCGGCGGATGGCCACCGGTATTATCGCCGCCTCCGGCACGCTGGCGCAAATCATTCCGCCGTCGCTGGTGCTGATCGTGATGGCCGATCAGCTCGGCAAATCGGTTGGCGACATGTATGAGGGAGCCTTCGTTCCGGGATTGGTGCTCGCCGGTCTTTATGCCGGGTACGCATTCCTGGTCACGCTAATATTTCCCAAGGCGGCCCCGGGCCTGCCCGTAGAGGCCATCGGCTTTCGCGAGAAAGATGGCAGCCGCGGGCTGATTTCGCTCGGCGTGCTCGCCCTTGCCAGCGTCGCCTTCGGATGGCTCATGATGCGGGACTCCGACACGCACGGCGCCGACTTCATCGTGCTCAGCATGTTCTTTGGCATCCTGTTCGCATTCTTCGTCGCCGTGCTGAACTGGGTCCTCGACAAGCTCACCGGCTTGCGTTTCCTCTCCGCGATGGCGCAGCAGACCACGTTTGTGATGGTGCCACCGCTGTTCCTGATCTTCCTGGTGCTCGGCACTATCTTCATCGGCATCGCAACGCCGACCGAGGGCGGCGCCATGGGCGCCGCAGGCGCGATCATTCTCGGCGCCGCCAAGCGCCGGTTGAGCTGGGATTTGATCCGGCAGGCGACCGAATCGACCGCCAAGCTGTCGGCATTCGTGGTCTTCATTCTGGTCGGCGCGCGGGTTTTTTCGCTGACCTTCTATGGGGTGAACGGCCATGTCTGGGTCGAGAACCTGCTGACCTCCCTGCCCGGCGGCCAGATCGGCTTTCTCATCTTCGTCAACGCTTTCGTGTTCGTCCTCGCCTTCTTTCTCGACTTCTTCGAGCTCGCCTTCATCATCATCCCGCTGCTTGGGCCTGCGGCGGAAAAGCTGGGCATCGACCTGATCTGGTTCGGCGTCATTCTCGGCGTCAACATGCAGACCTCGTTCATGCATCCTCCGTTCGGGTTCGCGCTGTTCTACCTGCGTTCGGTAGCGCCAAAGGAATCCTACCTCGACCGCGTCACCGGCAAGCGGATGGAAGCGGTCACGACCGGCCAGATCTATTGGGGCGCGGTGCCGTTCGTCGTGATCCAGGTCGTCATGGTACTGCTGGTCATCACGTTCCCGTCGATGGTGATGCATTACAAGGGCGCCGCTTCGACAATCGATCCAAATACCATCAAGATCGAGATCCCGCAGATCGACCAGCCGCCGCTGGACTTCGGACCGCCGAGATAATAGCGATCCTTTCGCCAGACAGAAAAACCCCGAAGCTTGCGCTTCGGGGTTTTTCGCTGGCCGAATTGTCAGGTCAACTAACTCTGCGAGTGTCGCGCCATGAAGTTGTCGTAACCGACTTCGGCGACCTGGAACCACTGGTAGCCATTGCTTGAAAAGGCGTTCAGGGACTCATAGACCTTCTTGAAGTCCGCGTTCGTCGAAGAAACCTCGTTGTGCAATTCCTTTGCCGCCTTGAAGCTGGCTTCCATGATCGGCGGCGAAAACGCATGCAGCTTGGTTCCGTTCGCGAGCAGCCGTCTGAGCGCCGCCGGATTGGCCTGATCGTACTTCGCCATCATCCAGTTGTTGGCATAATGGCCGGCCTGCTCGAGAACGGACTGGTAGTATTTCGGCAGTGCATTCCATTTGTCGAGATTGACGAAGGAAAGCAGCATGGGCCCCCCCTCCCACCAGCCGGGATAATAGTAGTGAGGCGCGACCTTGTAGAAGCCAAGCTTCTCGTCGTCGTAGGGGCCGACCCATTCGGCCGCGTCGATCGTACCTTTTTCCAGCGCCGGGTAAATGTCGCCGCCGGCGATCTGCTGCGGCACCGCGCCAAGCTTCTGCAACACGCGTCCGGCAAAACCGCCGATGCGGAATTTGAGACCCTTGAAGTCGTCAGGCCCGGCGAGCTCCTTGCGAAACCAGCCGCCCATCTGACAGCCGGTGTTACCGGCAAGCAGCGACGTGACGTTATATTTCTTGTAGAAATCGTTGAGAACCTCCTTGCCGCCGCCCAGCATGTACCAGGCCTGGTTGATCCGCATGTTGGGTCCAAACGGCACCGACGAACCGAAGGTGAAGGTGGGATCCTTGCCAAAATAGTAATACGATGCGGTGTGACCCATTTCGACGGTGCCGTTCTGCACGGCATCAAGAACCTGCAGGCCCGGAACGATTTCGCCGGCGGCGAAGGTCTGGATCTGGAATTTGTTGTCGGTGGCTTCGCCAACGACCTTGGCCATCATCTCGGCGCCGCCATACAGCGTGTCGAGCGACTTCGGCCAGCTCGTCGGCATGCGCCATTTGATCTGCGGCATCGACTGCGCGATCGCCGGCGCGGCCATGGTCGCTGCCCCCGCGACGCCTATTCCCGTGACTTTGATAAAGTCGCGACGCTTCATTGGAAATCCCCCCTTGTGATGTGATGATCGTCGGTCAGCCTTCGTGCCGAGGCTTTGGTCCAGCATGGAACATCCGGTTCGGCATTTCCATAATGAACTGAACTGCCGCGACAACTGACCTACCGCAACGCAAAAAGCCCGGCCTCTTTCGAGGCCGGGCTTCCCGACAACCGATAAGGACGATCAGCCGCGGGTGCGCGAGCGGATCATGAAGCTGTCGAAGGTATATTCGGCAACCTGCCACCACAGATACTGGTCGGAGCGATAGGCCTGCATCGCATCGATCGACTTCTTGAAGTCGGCGTTCTTGGCGGAAATTTCGGTCCACAATTCGTTGGTCGCCTTCAGGCAGGCTTCCAGGACTTCGTTGGTGAACGGACGAAGCTGGGTTCCGCCGGCGACCAGGCGCTTCAACGCGGAAGGATTCTGCATGTCATAACGCGCCGCCATCCAGGTATTCGCATTCGCGGTCGCATTGTTGATGATGGCCTGGTAATTCTTGGGCAGCGAATTCCACTTCTCCAGATTGCAGAAGGCGTGCACGGTCGGGCCGCCTTCCCAGAAGCCGGGATAATAATAATATTTGGCGACCTTCTGGAAACCGAGCTTCTCGTCGTCATACGGTCCGACCCATTCGGCGGCGTCGATCGTTCCCTTCTCGAGTGCGGGGTAAATATCGCCGCCGGCGAGCTGCTGCGGCACGACGCCGACCTTTTGCAGCACCTGCCCGGCAATGCCTCCGATGCGGAATTTCAAACCGGAGAGATCGGCAACGCTCTTGATTTCCTTGCGGAACCAGCCGCCCATCTGGGTGCCGGTATTGCCGCAGGGGAAGGCGATCACGCCGAATTTCTTGAAGAACTCGTTGCCGAGCTCCATCCCGCCGCCCTGATACCACCAGGAATTCTGCATTCGCGCATTGAGGCCGAACGGAACCGAGGCGTAAATCGCGAAGGTCGGGTCCTTGCCGACATAGTAATACGAGACGGTGTGACACATCTCGACGGTGCCGTTACTGGTCGCATCCAGCGCCTGCAGACCCGGCGCGAGTTCACCGGCCGCGAACAACTGGATCTGGAATTTGTTGTCGGTCATTTCGGCGACGTATTTGGCAAATTCCACGGAGCCGCCGTAAATCGTGTCGAGCGATTTCGGGAAACTCGAGGTCATGCGCCATTTGATCTCGGGCGAGGATTGCGCAATCGCCGGCGAGGCCACCGCTGTTGCCGCGGCACCCGCTGCTGAAACTTTCAAAAAATCACGACGCTTCATAAAGGCATCTCCTTGTAGGGACGTTTCCCATCTTCACGGGAGCTGTTCTTTCGGCGAGGCGATTTCCGTGTCAACCGAAGGCGCTCTGGTGCGGGCTTTAACACGGAAGTTGGGCCAGCGAAAACGCGACAAAGGCATGACGGCACCGATTAAACGAAAGTCGCATATGCCGCGAGCCGGGGCTGTTCAGGCCGCGGCGATGGCGCCCTTGAGCTGATCGCGGACCTTGGCTGCGATGGCCCGGTAGATCGCCGCATGCGCTCCATTGGGCTCGCTTTCGACGACGGGTGTGCCTGAGTCCGAGGTGGTGCGGATCGACATATGCAGCGGAATTTCGCCCAAAAACGGCACGCCAAGGCGCTCGGCCTCATGGCGGGCGCCGCCGTGACCGAAGATGTCCGATTGGGTCCCGCAATGCGGACACTGGAAATAGCTCATATTCTCGACGATGCCGAGAACCGGCACATTGACCTTCTTGAACATCGCAAGCCCGCGCCGGGCATCGATCAGGGACAGGTCCTGCGGCGTCGAAACGATCACGGCCCCCTTGAGCGGCACATTCTGCGCCAGCGTCAGCTGGGCGTCGCCGGTGCCGGGAGGCATATCGACCACCAAAACATCAAGCGTGCCCCACGCCACGTCGCGCAGCATCTGGGTGATGGCCGACATCACCATCGGCCCCCGCCAGATCATCGCGGTATCCTCTTCGACCAGGAAACCGATCGACATGATCGCAAGGCCGAAACGCATGATCGGAATCATCTTCCGGTCGTCGTTCAGCTGCGGCTTCTCGCGGATGCCGGTCAACCTCGGCACCGAGGGCCCATAGATATCGGCGTCGAGCAGGCCGACGCGCAAACCGAGGTCGCGCAGGCCAAGCGCCAGATTGAGCGCGGTGGTCGACTTTCCGACCCCGCCCTTGCCGGAAGCCACCGCAATCACGGCGGCGACGCCGGGAATTTCCGACTGCTTCGACATCGGCGACGCCGGGCTTTGCGGCGGCTTGTGGGCCGAGACCGGTGACACGCCGTTTGCGTGGCGATGCGGCGGCGGGGCCGCGGGGCCCGGCTTACGTTCGGCGGTCAGCGCGATCATGGCGACGGTGACGCCGGGAATGGCCCGCACGGCTGCTTCGGCCTGGGCGCGAACGCTTTCCCAGGCGCGGGCCTCGGTGGCCTCGACATTGATCGAAAAAAACACCTTGCCGTCGGTGACCGTGACCGGCGACAACACCCCGGCATTGGTCAGGGCAACCCCGCGCGGCGACGCCACCTTGGCGAGAGCATCAAGAACCTGTTGCTGCGTTACGCTCACGGCGCATCTCCTGAAGCCTTGTCGGTTCTGACCGTATCAGAACCGGGCTCAATTCTTTTGTTTTGACGCGTTTTCTTCACGCGAACCGGAATCCACTTCGCTTGAAAACGCCATGCAATATTCGGATGCGACCCATAGAGCGCCCCGGCGCAAAAGGCTACCTCGCCCCGACGTCATCCGCCCGCTCGGCGGGCGCCGATCCCGCCCCCTGCTCCTTGGCGGCCTCGTAGTTCAATTCGATCATGACGCCATTGGGGTCGTTGACGAAGATCTGCCAGAGTTCGCCGCCCGGAACCTGCCGCGAGTTGAACGCCATCCCCTTGGACTGGAGCCGCGCTTTCATGGCGGAAAAGCCCCGGCTGACGAAAGCGACATGATGGACCACGCCGGAATCGGGCTTTTGCGGCTCCTCCGTCGGCGAAATATCGACCAGATGGACCACCGCCTTGCCTTCGCTGTACATCCATGCCCCGGGAAAGGCAAAGTTCGGCCGGTCGCCCTTCTCCAGCCCCAGAATGTCCTGATAGAACCGAACGGTGTCGGCGAGCTTTCGGGTCCGGATGTTGAAATGATCAAGCACGCCTACGCTCATGCCCATGTGGGGTCGCTTCCTTTCGCTTGAAATCTCGACTATCGCCTGATCCTATCATAAAACCATGCCCGCCCGCCAAACGGAGGCGTTGCCGTTCATGCGGCACGGTTTATGGTGCGGGTTCCTTTGGCGGGGCCTGTTTCGAGCACCGAACCAGTCCACCGTCCCCTCTCCCGCATAACGTCCGGCCACCTCAATGCGCCGGCAAACTTCAGGGTTGTTCACATGGCTAAAGTCGCTTTTCTCGGTCTCGGCGTTATGGGGTTCCCGATGGCGGGACATCTGGTCAAAAAAGGCGGCCATGATGTCACCGTATTCAACAGGACGCCGGCCAAGGCCAAGGCATGGGCCGAGAAATTCGGCGGCAAGACCGCCGCGACGCCGAAGGCCGCCGCCGAGGGCCAGGATTTCGTGATGGCCTGTGTCGGCAACGACAATGACCTGCGCGCGATCACGCTTGGCGCCGACGGCGCGTTCGCCGGCATGAAAAAAGGCGCGACCTTCGTCGACCACACCACCGCCTCGGCCGAGGTCGCGCGCGAGCTCGACGCCGCCGCGACCAAGGCCGGCTTCAAATTCGTCGATGCGCCGGTGTCCGGCGGCCAGGCCGGCGCCGAAAACGGCGTGCTGACCGTGATGTGCGGCGGCAGCCGAGGACGCTTACACCGGCGCCGAACCGGTGATCGCGGCCTATGCGCGGATGTGCAAGCGGCTCGGCGCGGCAGGCTCCGGGCAACTGACCAAGATGGTCAACCAGATCTGCATCGCAGGGCTGGTCCAGGGCCTGTCGGAAGGGATTCATTTCGCCAAGAAATCGGGCCTCGACGTCGCCGCCGTGATCGACACCATCTCGAAGGGCGCCGCGCAGTCCTGGCAGATGGAGAACCGCTACAAGACCATGAACGACGGCAAATACGATTTCGGCTTCGCGGTCGAATGGATGCGCAAGGATCTGTCGATCTGCATCGCGGAATCCCGCCGCAACGGCGCCAGCCTTCCGGTCACCGCGCTGGTCGATGCCTTCTATTCGGAAGTCGAGAAGATGGGCGGCAAGCGCTGGGACACCTCGAGCCTGCTGGCGCGGCTGGAACGGTG
>CAWHIO010000028.1:0-111952 GCA_963829315.1 uncultured Alphaproteobacteria bacterium
TTTACTGCGCAACCCGCCAAAGGTCAAGCTGCGTGGAACCGAAGCCACGCCGTTCGGTTTGAAGGGCCGGCGCGTGATCCATCAAAATCAAGGGTTCGGCTGGCAGGAGTGGCAGGGCTCGAACCTGCGACCCCCGGTTTTGGAGACCGGTGCTCTACCAATTGAGCTACACTCCTGTGAGGACCGGACGTCGCCGCCGATCCGCGCCGTTTCAAGCATAGGCCATGGCCGGATTGCAAGGCCGAAGCGGTTAATGCCTGTTCAACCCAGCCGTTCTGCGCCAGACTTCAGGATATCCCAACCATCCCACCCGGCCAAAAATAAGTGCAAAGGGAGAAATCATGACCGTGCAATCCGCCGCCAGGCACGCCCCTGCCCCACAGACCCCAGCGCTGCCCCAGGCCAGGCCGGAATCGCTCGGGCTCTCGCAGCCGCGGCTGCAGCGCATGTCGGACGCCTGCAGGCGCGAGATCGACAAGGGAACCATCCCCGGCGCGACTATCCTGGTGGCCCGGCGTGGCCAGATCGGCTGGTTCGAGGCGCTCGGCCGGCAAAGCCCGGCGGCCTCCACGCCGATGGCGCTCAATTCGATCTTCCGGATCTTCTCGATGACGAAACCGATCGTCTCGATCGGCATCATGATGCTGCTCGAAGACGGCCATTTCCTGCTCAGCGACCCCCTCGCCAAATTCATTCCGGAATTTGGCAACCAGAAGGTCGGGGTCGAGAACAACGGCCAGCTCGACCTCGTGCCTGTTGAGCGGCCGATCACGATCCAGGATCTGCTGCGGCACACTTCCGGCATCACTTACGATCACACCGGCAACGGTCTGGTGCAGCAGCTGTATCAGCAGTTGCGGCTGCGCAGCCGCAAGATCAGCAACGCCGAACATGCGGCGCTGGTCGCGAGCCTGCCGCTGGTCTGCCAGCCGGGCACCGAGTGGAACTACAGCCGTTCCACCGACATCCTCGGTCGCCTCATCGAGGTCGTCACCGGCAGGACGCTGGGCGCGTTCCTGACCGAACGCATTCTGGCGCCCCTGCAAATGACCGAAACCGCGTTTCACACCGGCGCGGAGAACACCGGTCGTCTCGCCGAACCGTTCGCGGCCGATCCCTGGACCGGCGAAAAGGTCCAGCTGTTCGACATGCTTGAAAAGCCCGCGATGGAATCCGGCGGCGGCGGCCTTCTCTCCACCACCATGGACTACGCACGGTTCTGCCAGATGCTGTTCAACGGCGGAACTCTCGACGGCGTCAGGATCATCGGCCGCAAGATGCTCGAACTGATGACTTCCGATCATCTCGGCCCCGGCGTCAAAATCCAGGCGGGTAACCTGATGCAACCCGGCATCGGCTTCGGCCTTGGCTTTGCCGTGCGCACCCAGCAAGGCCTGGCGCCCTTCCCCGGCTCGGCCGGTCAGTACTTCTGGAGCGGCATGGGCGGAACGTTCTTCTGGATCGACCCGAAGGAAGAGCTGTTCGCCGTGTTCATGTCGCAGGGGCCGGGTCAGCGCGAATACACCCGCACGCTGGTGCGCAATCTGGTGTACGCGGCGGTGGATTGAGATAGCACCACGCCGCGTCACCAATCACTCAAGACCGAGCGGGTGACGCCATTCGGTTCCCATGTTGTTATCCGTCACGGGTAACTGGCCGGCCGTTCGGGTGAGGAGCTGCGGGCAGCCTTCTATCAGATCCTGCGAACCCTGATCGACAGACGTAATGGCTTCGAGCAATGCCTGATCTTGAGAGCTTTGCGGATTGAACTGCTTTTTGCCGTCAATAACGTAAGCTGCAAGCGTCTGCCGCCAACGCGCGAAATTCCAGTCGATCGGGGTATCCGATACAACCATATGATTGGTGAAGCGCGCTCCATAGGGGAACGCCAAGCAGGCGGTTCGCTGCACCCGCGCGGAATCCGTCGTATTGTAGAAAGCTATTCCCCGCGGGTTGAGATGCTGCCTGACCAATTCAAGGAACTCCATCGACAGCAGGTTGGTCGTGTTGGCCCGAAAATTCCAGGTCGTATTGGATACGATCGCATCAAAGCGCCGTTCGGGGTGATGCCTCAACCAACGCCGGCCGTCATCGGTGATGATGGTGACTTTCGGGTTGCGGAGCACCGATACGACCTCGGGCTCCTCCTCGATCAGGGTAAGGTATCCTCGATTGATCTCCACGATCGTGAGCGACTGCACGGCGGGGTTGTTTGCGATCACCTGCGCCCACGATCCCGAAGACAATCCGATCATGAGAACGTCGCGCGGCGCGCCGTGAACCAAGCTCAGTGCATAGGGCCGGATGATTCCGTTTCGATCATCCTGCAATCGAACATTGAATCGCCCGTCATACATTCCGTTGCCGAACACGGTGCCGTCGGTGTCCACGGTGATGATGCCGCTGCGGTTCTCCACGACCTGGGCGAAGGCATGATCGAGATTGGTTCTGTAGAGCAGGTTTTCGAAAACGCGATGTGACATCAAGGGAACCGCAACAAGCGCGATCGCCAGCACGCCGGCCGCACCGGCCATCCGCCTCAGCCGTTCCGGGCGAGCGATATCGAGCATGGCGATAAGCGAAAGCGCGCAGACAGCGCCGGCAATCGCGAGCCCCAGGGCGATTTGCACCAATGTCAGGTAATCCGTCAGAACAAAGCCCGTAACGATGGCGCCTGCCGCAGAACCAAGGATGTTGGAGAAATAAAGCAGCGACGTCCGCATTCCGGCTCGATCGTCTGCCGGGATCCCGAATTGGGCCAGATACGGCAACAATGAACCCCAGCGTCGCGCAATCAGATAGACGAACAGCAAGGCGACGGCGAAGACACCGCGGCCAAGCCAGGCAAAATGCGCCATCAAGGGCAGAAACATCAAGGCGACGAGATTGGCAAAGACGAGTTCATCCGCAGCCTTGCGCATGGCGTCGACTGGACGCAGCGTCTCGCAAGCGCTCCCGGCACTTCGCGCGCCCCCGGCGATACCAACGAGAAAGCATGCCAGCGTGATGGCAAAGGCGGTTGCACTCGATCCGGAAGCATAAGAGATCGTCCGGAACAGGAATATTTCGTAAGACAACGAAATAAATCCCCCCAGCCCAGCCAGCAGCAGAACCTGACTGAGGCCAAGGACTGCATCGCCAGTACGATGACCGGAAACCGCTCCCGCGGGAATCGCTTCGTTGCGATCAAACGCGTGGGCGAGCATTGCTCCGGCAGCGACCATCACGTTGAAGCCGACTGCCGTGAAAACCGCACCGCGCATCCCGAGAAACGGAAACAGCACGCCGCAGCATACGAGGCAGGCCGCGCCGGCCCCCATCGTGTTGACATAATAAAGCAGGCCGACGGCGCCGCCGACCTCCCCGGAGCGCCTGACAAGATGTGAAACCAGAATCGGCAGGGTGGCACCCATCAGCAAGGTAGGAATGAGGACCAGCATCAGATTGACCAGCGCCATCGCCGGCAGCGACCAATCAACGATCAACGCGCCGACCTGCTCGAACACTCCCAGCGATACGACTCCGAAAGCGGCTGTCCCCAGTTCGATCAAGGCCAGCAATGGGAGAAGGCGGATTTCCTGTCGTTTCGAGAGCCACCCGCCGGCAAGGCTACCAAGGCCCAGTCCGAGCATGAATGCCGAGACCACGATGGTGACCGATTCCGAATTTACGCCGAAGATACGGAAGAGTTCTCGCTGCCAGGTCAGTTGATAGATCAGGGCCGGAAATCCGGAAAAGAAGAACAAGACGCAAAGAGTTCTGGTCCATGACGCGCCGCGAGCGGTAGCGCCTACCGCGGGCAAGTCGAGCGTCGTCATGCGTCCTCCCCGGGGGAAAACCGCAATCCTAGGGAAAATTGGTCAATCAACTGTTGCGGGACAGCCTTAATTCCATCGAAATATCCCGGACCTTCACGCGCCCCCAACTTCCGCGGTCCCTCAACTGATCGTGGCACCGCCGTCGATCACGATGGTCTGCCCGGTCATGAAGGTGCCCGCGCTCGAGGCCAGAAACACCGCGGCGCCGGCGATTTCGTCGGGCTCGCCGATCCGCAGCAGCGGCGAACGCGCGGTGGCGGCCTTCAGGGTTTCCGGGTTTTCCCACAAGGCGCGGGCAAAATCGGTCTTGATCAGGCCGGGCGCGATGCAGTTGACGCGGATGTTGTGCGGGCCGTATTCGCAGGCGAGATTGCGCGCCAGCTGCATGTCGGCGGCCTTGGAAATCGCATAGGCGCCGAGCACCGTCGAGCCCTTCAGCCCGCCGATCGACGAGATGATGGTGATCGATCCCTCCCTGCGCGCGATCATCTGCGGCGCCACCAGCGAGATCAGCCAGTGATTGGCCACGATGTTGTTGTCGAGAATCTTGCGGAACTGATCGTCGGAAATTCCGGCCTGCGGCCCGTAATAGGGATTGGACGCGGCGTTGCAGACCAGCGTGTCGATCCTGCCGAACACGCGGGTAGTTTCCTCGACCAGATGTTTCAGATCGTCCTTGGTCGAGATGTTGGCGGCCAGTGCCAGCGCGACCTGCTTGCCGGCCTTGTCGTTGATCGCCCTGGCCACCTCGTCGCAGACCGCCTGCTTGCGCGAGGAGATCACCACCCTGGCGCCGTGCTCGGCCATCCGCTCGGCGATGGCGCGTCCGATGCCGCGCGAGGAGCCGGTGATGACGGCGACTTTTCCCGTCAGATCGAACAAGGTCATGTCTCACTCCCGTTGCGTTGATCCGGCGGCGGATGCGCCGGTTTTGTTTTGGTCGGCTCAGGCGGTGTCAGGCCAGCTTGCTGGCGGTTGAGACCTCAGGTCCCGCCGGCTGGTGCATCGCGTTATGCGCGGCGTCGGCGATCCACGGCTGCTGGTTGACCATCGGAAGCCGCCAGCTGCTGAGGTCGGCGCTTGCGAAGTGATCGAGCCGAGTCACCGAACAATTGTCGATATCGAAAGCGAGGCCCTTTTCAGGCTGGCCGAGCGCAAGGCCAAGTGCTGCCTTGATGGTGCCGCCATGCGCCACGGCGATCACGTCCTTGCCGGCCTGCTCGACATTGATCTGATCGATGGCGCGACATGCGCGGTTATAGAGGTCCATGAAACTCTCGCCGCCTGGCGCCGGCTGGTCGATATCGGCAAACCAGTGGCTGCCGACCGGCCGGCTGGCGAGGAAAGCAGCGCGATTCATCCCCTGCCACTGGCCGAGATGCTGTTCGGCAAAGGCCACCTCCCTGGTCATCATCGCGGGCTTCGGAAAGCCGGTATCCCAGATCGCCTGCGCGGTCTGGTGCGTGCGCATCAGACTGCTCGCATACCAGACCGCGCCGCGCGGCAGGATTTTTGCCACCGCCTCGAACACTTCGCGATCGCTGGTGTCGCAGGCGATATCCTTCTGGCCGTAGATATTGCCGCCGTCGCTGCGCACCGGCGCGTGGCGCACCCACCACCACCGCGTCGTGACGACTGCTGGTTTGCCTGGATTGGACATCGCGACGACCCTCTAATACTGTCGCGTGTCCTACGTGAGGGCACGCGTCATCTCAAGTCACATGGTCTTTTGCTTGGCCTCTCGCCTGGCCTCCCACTTGGCCTCAAGCGGCTTTGCGTGTTTGAAATCTTGTTTGAAAATCGGGCACGTCGCAAGCCAATCTATCTTGCAGACCGAGCTGTCTTGACGCGGTTTCTTCACGTCTTGATGAAGAACGCCATGGATAAAAATTAAGCAGGGAGATTCGCATGGGCCGCCTCGAAGGCAAATCCGTCATCATCACCGGCGCCGGCAGCGGCATCGGGCGCGCGGCCTCGCTGCTGTTCACCAAAGAAGGGGTAAAACTGATCGCGGTCGACCGCAGCGAAGCCGTCAAGGAAACCGTCGAGCAGGTCCGCAAGGCCGGCGGCACCGCGGAAGCCGTGATCGCCGATGCCGGTTCCGAAAAGGACGTCATCGCCTTCATCGACAAGGCGGTCTCCAGCTTCGGACGGCTGGATGCGATCTGGGCCAATGCCGGGATCAGCGGCGGACTGGTGCCGCTCGCCGAACAGACCGTGGAACACTGGCAGGAGATCCTGCGCATCAATCTGATCGGTCCGTTCCTCGCCATCAAATATGCGATGCCGCACATGATCAAACAGAGATACGGCTCGATCGTCTGCACCGCCTCGGTGGCGGGCCTGAAATCCGGCGCCAGCGGCCATCCCTATGCGGCGAGCAAGGCCGGCGTCATCAGCCTGGTGCAGACAACGGCCTACTCGCTGTCGGGCACCGGCGTGCGGATCAATGCGGTATGTCCCGGCCTGATCGAGACCGGCATGACCAAGCCGATCTTCGACAATGCGAGGGAGCGCGGCACTGACGGCAAGATCGGCCAGCTCAATCCCTTGAAGCGCGCCGGCCAGCCGCATGAACTCGCGGCGATGGGACTGTTTCTGGCGAGCGACGACGCCTCCTATGTCAACGGCCAGGCCATCCCGGTCGACGGCGGCCTCACCGCCTCGATGCCGTATGCGGGCAAACCGATTTAGCTTCTCGTCATTGCGAGGGGTGAAGAAACGAAGCAATCCGGACTGTCATTCCGGTAACATTATGGATTGCTTCGCGGAGCCTGTCATCGGGCGCGCATTCGCGCGACCCGTTGGCTCGCAATGACGCAAGCTACGACGCTTCCGCTCCTGTATTTCAAACAGCCCGGAATGTAATTAAGTCGTCATTGCGAGCGTTAGCGAAGCAATCCATCGTGCAACAAGGAAGCGTGGATTGCTACGTCGCTTCGCTCCCTTGCGCAAACGCTGCGCGTTTGTCGCAGGCAATGACGACCAAAGACGGCTCCGCGATCTCGCCGCGTGTTTCGCGCGAGTTTTGGCCTGCTGGTTCCGCCCTATCCAAACAGAGGGCGTGGGGAATGCCGGGTGCCCGATGCACCCGCAGCCTCGTGTGCGCATGGTAGTGGTAGATGCACACGAGTATTCACAGCGGTCGCACCGGAAATCACCCGGCATCCCCGCACGCAATGGTTTTACGGCTTATAGCGCGCTCTCCCCGGTGACCGGGCTTTCTTGCCACCGTCGCCCGCGCTCCCTAGCGCGAACTTGACACCAGCGTCGGGGTGTCAGGACCACACGACTTCGCCGTCCGCAAGCACACGCTTTCGTCAGCAGCGTAGCTCGCGTCCACCGCATCCCGCCCCAACGTTCGTGACGATGGCCAACGCCCCTCTTTCGGGACGGGACGGCGGAATCAATACAACTGCTTCTACCAGGCGGCGAAGAAAAATATTTTTGCCAACGGCTCTGGACAATACCGGACAACAAATTTGCAAAACAGCCCGACGGGCAAATCAGTCAGCGGGACGAACCGCTCAAGTGGCGTTTGATTTTTCGTCCGACCGGTTCGCCGATCACGCCCGCTTGAAAGAGCAGCGGCTTTTCTAACGTGAAATTTAATGGTGCCGGCGAAAGGCATTGCTATGTCAGGCCCACAAGAGATCAAGCGCGTGCGGTCGGCCGTGACGAATACCGTCACCACCCGTCGGCCCAATGAAAAGAGAATGTGTCATGATGAACTTCAGATTGATTGCAGCCGCCGCGCTTTCGCTGATGCTGGCGTCTCCGGCGATGGCCATGCACCACGGTTATCACCGCCACGGATACGTTCACAGCTGGTTGCCGCAATTTGGCTACCACTACCACTCAACTCGCGGCGCCTACGCCTACGACCGCGGCTACAACTTCGCCCCCGGAAACGTCTACAACGACTTCGACCGCAGAAACACCTTCAACTGACCCTCAAGCGAGTTAGCTCCGTCGAAACCGCACACTCTCCATGCCGTCATAGCGGCACTTCGAGAGTTTGCCGGCACGTTGCAGTGCTAGAAGCAGGACGTCCCGGAAAAAATCCGGGCAACGCCCGTTGGCGGCAAGGCAAGACGGCTTTCTCCACGAAAATCGCAAAGACAGCCCGTCGGGTAAATCACCGCGTCCTGTCTGGATCAGCCTTTGACGAAGCCATGCCGGCAATCGTAATACAGGATTACCGGCGTTGAGGTCGTGGACGAGGGTGATCGCAATGAAGCACGAACTTCTTTCTTTATGTGTCATGATCTTCGCCTGCAGCGCGTTCGCGGCTCACGCCCATGATGCAACGGCCGTCGAGCGGCGCGTGGTCTCGCGCGGCAATGTCGATATCGAGGTGCTGTCGCAGGGCACAGGTCCGGTGATCGTGCTGCTGCCCTCGCTGGGCCGGTCCGGCGAGGACTACGAGGCCGTTGCCGCCATGCTGGCCTCCCGTGGGTTCAGGGTGGTCCGGCCTCAACCGCGGGGGATTGGACGCAGCAAGGGGCCGATGGACGGCCTCAACATGCACGATCTGGCGGCCGACGTCGCAAGCGTCGTCGAAAGCGAAAACACCGGCTCTGTCGTTGTCGTCGGGCACGCCTTCGGCAATTTCGTCGCGCGGCAGCTCGCCGCCGACCGGCCCGATCTGGTGCGGCGCGTGGTGGTCGCGGCGGCCTCTTCCGGCAAGGTGCCGCCGGGCTCGACGGAAAAGCCGATCGGCCCCGAAATGCGCAAGGCGATCGACGGTCCCTCAGATATGTCGCTTCCCGAATCGAAGCGCCTGGAATACTTGCGGATCGCCTTCTTCGCACCCGGCAACGATCCGAGCGTCTGGCTCGGCGGGTGGAATTCCGCGGTGCACGACATGGAATTGCACGCGCGCGAGCATACCCCGGTCGACGATTACTTTGCGGCCGGCACGGCGCCGATCCTCGACCTTCAGGCCGAGCAGGATCCCGTGGCGCCGCGCCGCTTTTCCGGCGTCCTCAAATCGCTGCTGGGAGATCGCGTGACCATCACCGTGATTCCCGAACGCCAGCCACGCGCTGTTTCCCGAACAGCCCGACGCCGTGGCCCAGGCGATCACGGCATTCGCCCGGCGAATTTACGGGATGTGACGGCCGCGATGGCGCCCGTCACGACCTGCTCGAAATCGGGATCAGGCGCACACGGCGTTTGAGAGAGGCCGCAAGGGCGGATCGTCCGTCGCGGACCGGGCGAACGCGATCTTGCCGATCAACCCGGCTCCATGCCCTTTGCCTTGATCACCGTCAGCGCAGCCGGTGCAGTGAGAAATTTGGTGAATGCCCGGGCCGCATCGGCTTCCTTGCTGACCGTCGACACGGCGGCAGAGAAGTAAGTTTGGACTGAATATCTGGCGGCAGCGGCCCGACAAGTTCGGCATTGGCATAAGGCAAGATCTCGCTGATCTGGGTCATGCCAATCTCCACCTCGCCGCTGGCGGCGGCTTCGCCGGCTGCACCCTGCAACGGTTTGAGCCTGGGCTTTAGCTCGTCGGCAATACCAAGTTTCTCAAACAGGGATTTGAGATAGGCGCCGGTCGCACCCGCTGCCGTAAAGCCAACCGACTTGGCGTTAAGCAGCGCCCGTTTGAAGGCTTCCGTTGTGCTGATATCGGGCTTGGCGGCGCCCTTGTGAATCGCAACGCCGATCCCCGAACGCGAGATGGTGGTGCGTGTCGTATCGATCTTGCCTTCTCCGGCAAGGGCGTCGGCGACCGGCGCCGTGAGAATGGCAACGTCAAATGCCGCACCTTGGTCGATTTTCGCTTTCAAAACCGCGGCCGGCGCGAACTCAAGATGAACCTTGTTCCCGGTCGCTTTCTCGAATTGCGGTCCGAGTTCCTCAAGCGTCGTCTTCACGGCCGTTGAAGCCAGCACCTTGATCTCCACTGCTTGCGCCTGACCGATGAGGAGCGGCCATGCCAAGGCGACGATCGCAGCAAACACCCGTTGAGTTTTCATCGTCGCCTCCTGCGCCGCCTTTTTTGGTTCTGGACTTGCCAATCTGGCGAAGAACGTCTCGCGGACGCGGCACCGCGTCCGGGAGACGGGATTACACCGCCCCCGCCTTCTGAGCGTAGGCCCAGGAATCTTTCGACAACGGCACGGTGCGCGCGGCCGATTCCATCGCCTTGGCGCTGGCCGCGGTGCCGTCGCGGATGCGGCCGGCGATGCCTTGCGTGATGCAGGCAAGGCGGAACAGATTGTAGGAAAAATACCAGTTGAGATCCGGCACCGTGCTGCCGGTGACGTTGCAGTAGATCTGCGCGGCCTCTTCCAGGCTCGGAATGTTCAACGCCTTGAGGTCGGCATTGGCGAGACCCGGCATGGTCCATTGCATCAAGAGATAGGTGAAGTCGGCCATCGGATCGCCAAGCGTCGAGAGTTCCCAGTCCAGCACCGCGATCACCCGCGGCTCGGTGGCATGGAAGATCATGTTGTCGAGGCGATAGTCGCCGTGCACGATCGAGACGCGCTGCTGCTGCGGTATGGTGCGCGGCAGCCACTCGATCAGCTTTTCGACTTCCGGAATATGTTGCGTCTCGGACGCCCGGTATTGCTTGGTCCAGCGATCGACCTGGCGCGCGAAATAATTGCCGGGCTTGCCGAACTCGCCAAGGCCGATTCCTTGCGGATCGTAGCCGTGCAGTTTTGCAAGTGTCTCGATCTTGCTGGTGAAAATCGCCTTGCGCGCCTCTCGCGTCTGGCTCGGCAGCGTCGGGTCCCAGAACACCCGGCCCTCTTCCATCGACATGATATAGAACGCCGCCCCGATCACCGCATCGTCGGTGCACAGCGCATAGGCCCTGGCGACCGGGAATCCCTGCCGGCCCAGCGCGGCGATAACGCGGAATTCGCGATCGACCGCATGCGCCGACGGCAGCAGCTTTCCGAACGGTTTGCGCCGCATCACGTAGGATCGGCTGGGCGTGTCGAGCCGGTAGGTCGGGTTCGACTGCCCGCCCTTGAATTGCAGAACGGTCAGCGGTCCCTGATAACCCTCGACGTGCTCGCGCATCCAGCCCTCGAGACGCGCCTCATCGATCCGGTGGCGCTCCTCGACCGGCTTGGTGCCGGAAAACTCCTCGTCGCTCCTGACGCCCTCGGCCAAATTGACGCTCCCTCAATATTCCCGGGAGGGTCATTCCTGCGGACTCCCCCCATCTTCCTGCGTCATCAATCCTCATGGTGAGGAGGCGCATCGCCGGCAAGTTTACGCAGCCTGCGTGGACTTGTCTGCGCCCCCGTCTCGATCCATGAGGCCCGATTTCGGCCCGCATCCTTCGAGACGCTTGCCGTGCAAGCTCCTCGGGATGAGGGAACAGAGACCGGTCGTGACGCAGACAGCTTAATGCGAAGTGGGAGCGTTTGCATACTTCCGAAGTTCAAGTCTGGCAATGGCGCGGTTATGGACCTCGTCCGGCCCGTCGGCGAGGCGCATCGTGCGCATCGAGGCGTAGTCCCGCGCCAGACCCGCATCGTCGGAAACGCCGGCGGCGCCGAACGCCTGGATCGCGTGGTCGATGATCTTCAGCGCCATGTTGGGCGCCGCCACCTTGATCATGGCGATCTCGAGTTGCGCGGTCTTGTTGCCGACCTTGTCCATCATGTCGGCGGCCTTCAGGCACAACAGCCGGTTCATCTCGATGTCGGTGCGGGCTTCGGCGATGCGCTGCTCCCAGATCGAGAATTCGATGATCTTCTTGCCGAACGCGGTGCGCGAGGACAGCCGCTTGACCATCTTCTCCAGCGCTTCCTCGGCCTTGCCGATGGTGCGCATGCAGTGATGGATGCGGCCGGGGCCGAGGCGGCCTTGCGCGATCTCAAAGCCCCTGCCCTCGCCGAGCAGAATGTTGGAGGCGGGAACCCGGACGTTCTCCATCAGGACCTGGGCGTGGCCGTGCGGCGCGTCGTCGAAGCCGAACACCGGCAGCAGTTTCTCGACCGTGATGCCCTTGGTATCGAGCGGCATCAGGATCTGCGACTGCTGCTGATGGCGCGGCGCCTTCGGATCGGTCTTGCCCATCACGATGGCGATCTTGCAGCGGGGATCGCCGACGCCCGACGACCACCATTTGCGGCCGTTGATGACGTAGTGATCGCCGTCGCGCTCGATCCGGGTTTCGATGTTGGTGGCGTCGGAGGACGCCACCGCGGGCTCGGTCATCAGGAAGGCGGAACGGATTTCGCCGTCCATCAGCGGCCGCAGCCACTGCCGCTTGTGCTCCTTGGAGCCGTAACGCATCAGCACTTCCATGTTGCCGGTGTCAGGGGCCGAGCAGTTGAATACTTCCGAGGCCCAGCCGATGTGACCCATTTCCTCGGCCAGCGGCGCATATTCCAGATTGGTCAATCCCGCGCCGCGGAATTCATCGTCCTCATGCGAAGACGGCGGCATGAACATGTTCCACAGCCCTTCGGCGCGCGCCTTCTTTTTCAACTCCTCGACGATCGGGATCACCTTCCAGCGCTTACCTTCCTCGTCCTGCCGGCGGTAGACCGGCACGGCGGGACGGACATGCTTGTGCATGAACGACTGCACACGATTGAGCCACTCGCGCTGGCGGTCAGACATGTTGAAGTCCATCGGGCGTTCCTCACATTTATTGGAGAAAATTGTTGGCGGCACTGTCTCCCCGCCGCCGGCTCACTGCAAGACCGTTTATCGCGCAGCCGGTATCACGGGATTCGCCGGCGGGGCGCGCACCGGAGCGGCGATGCGTCATGCGCATTGACATTCCGGCCTTCAAACCATAGTTTCATACAACTGTTTGAATTGCAACACTTCCCTCACCGGGACATGAAATGGCGTCAGACCAGACCCGCGCCGCCATCCTCGATGCCGCCGAGCGGCTCTATGCCGATCGCGGCTTTGCCGATGTCACGCTGCGCGACATCGTCGCCGCGGCGAACGTCAATCTCGCGGCGGTGAATTATCATTTCGGCTCCAAGGACGAGCTGATCGCCGAACTGTTCGTCACCCGCAGTCTCGCCACCAACCGCGAGCGGCTGAACGAACTGAAGTCGGCCGAAACCGCAGGCGGCGGCCGCGCGCCCATCGACGCCATCCTGCGCGCGCTGGTCAGGCCGACGCTGCGCGGCTGTCTCGGCCCGGAGAACGAGCGCTCGACCGCAGCGCGCTTCATGATCCGCGCCTCGATCGAATCAGTGCCGCCGATCCGCCGCATCAAGAATCGCGAAATCGATCACTTGCGCAAATTCGCCGGCGCGATGCGGCGCTCGCTGCCCGACCGCAGTGAAGTCGATCTGTATTGGGGCCTGCATTTCGCGCTCGCGATGGCGCACCAGACCATCCGCGATAGCGAGCGGCTGACCAAACTGTCGGAGGGATTGTGCGATCTCAACGACGTCGCCGGCGTGATCGAGCGGATCGTCGCGGTGTCGGTGATGGCGCTGACCGGGCGCGAGGCGGAAAAACCGACACATGCCAAATTGCTGGCCCGGGATGCCCGGTAGCCCCGCGCCGACCCGCCGGATATCTCTTCGGTCAATTTATTCCCGGCGCGCTGCGAAAAAAATGTGTTTTCATGTTCGCGGTCATTCCGCTGAAACTTCAAATTGCAATAAACCCGTCATGTCAGTTCCCTAGGTTCCCCACCGATCGATTTCACATTGGGGAGAACCGATATGCGTGGAGGCAAGTACAGGCCGGGCGGTAAAAAACTCGGCTTGCGGGTTGGGGTGGCGGCGGCTGCGCTGGGTGCGTTCACGGCGAGCGCCGGAGCTGTCGATCCGGACAAGGCCGCCGATCGGGTATCCTCGGCGACGCCGATCAAGCACGCCATCGTCGTCATTGCCGAAAATGGCAGCTTCGATCATGTGTTCGGCACCTTCCGCCCACGCAACGGCCAACACATTGCCAATCTGCTGTCGAAGGGCATCGTCAACGCGGACGGCACGCCGGGTCCAAATTTCCACAAGGCGGCGCAATTCACGGTGACGCCCCAATCGCAATATTTCATCAGCGCGCCCGATGTCAGCAAGACGCCTTACGTCACGCTGCCGCCGCCGGACCTCAATGGCGTGCCGCGGCAAGGGAGCGATACCAATCCGCCCCCGTTCGCCACCGTCGCCGCGGCCCAGGCGGCCGAGCCAAGCCTGGAGCCCGAGGATGCGGTGTTGCTGACCACCGGCGCCAGCGGATTGCCGTTCAATCCGGAGACCAACGGCGTGCGCAATCCCGACACCCGCATTCTCAACGTCAATAACCTGCCGAACGGCCCGTACCAGCAGACGGCGAAGGATGCGCAGGGCCACGGACTTGCCTACGACGCCTACACCGAAGACACGATCCATCGCTTCTTCCAGATGTGGCAGCAATCGGATTGCAGCGTCCAGCACGCCACGCGGGACAATCCGACCGGCTGTCTTGCCGATCTTCTGCCCTACGTCATCACCACTTTCGCCGGAGCGGCGGAGGAAGGCATGGGCACCTCGATGGCCTTCTTCAACATGAACCAGGGCGACGCGCCCGTTCTCAGGAAGCTCGCGCAGGAATACGCGATTGCCGACAATTACCATCAGGCGGTGATGGGCGGCACCGGCGCCAACCACATCATGATCGGCACCGGCGACGTCTACTTCTTCAACGCCAGCTTCGCGCAGAATGGCGTCCTCAACGCCAACAGCTTCCTCCCTGTGCCGCCGCCGCCGGTCCCCGGCGCGCTGCTCGGACTGCCGCCTGCCGTCCAGATTTCGCTGGTGGCCAATCCGGATCCGGTGTCCGGATCCAACAACGTCTACAAAAACGACGTCGCCGCCTCGCTCGGCGAATACGTCAATTGCGCCGACGTGACCCAGCCCGGCGTTCCCGCGATCAGAAATTATCTGGCGACGCTGCCCTACCAGGCCTCGCCCAACTGCGCATCGAATACGTTCTATGCGATCAACAACTTCTTCCCCGGCTACCATCCCGACGGCCGTCCGGCCAATCCGGCCGCCTTCGCCACCACCAGGGACCAGAGCGACTTCTTCTTCATTCCGCCGCAGAACGTGCCGACCATCGGCGACGCGCTGATCGCCAAGAACGTTGCCTGGGTCTATTACGGCGGTGGCTTCAACGACGCGGTGGCGGGCAAGCCGAATGCGTACTGCCCGATCTGCAATCCCATGCAGTACGCGGCCTCGATCTACGGCAATCAAACGCTGATCAAGCAGCACACCAAGGACATCACCGACTTCTACGCCGACGTCGCCAACGATACGCTGCCTTCGGTTTCCTTCGTCAAGCCGAGCGGCCTGGTCGATGGACACCCGCAATCGTCCAAGCTGGATTTGTTCGAGGCGCTGCTCGACAATATCGTCGACAGGGTGCGCGCCAAGCCGGAGTTGTTTGCCGAGACCGCCATCATTGTCACCTGGGACGAAAGCGGCGGCTTCTTCAACTCCGGCTTCATCCAGCCGGTCGACTTCTTCGGCGACGGCCCGCGCGTGCCGCTCTTGGTGATCTCGCCGTTCTCGCGCGGCGGCAACGTGGTCCACACCTATTACGACCACGTCTCGATCACCAAATTCATCGAGCGCAACTGGAAGCTGAAGCCGCTGAGCGCGCGCAGCCGCGACAACCTGCCGAATCCCGTCATCGACGGGGACGGCGATCGCGACGATATCAGCTACGTGCCGCGCAACATGCCGGCGATCGGCGACCTCATGGAGATGTTCCAGTTCGGCGATCGCGATGACCACCACGATCGCGACGACCGCGGGGATCGTGACGACCACGGCGGTCGCGACCACGACGGCCGTGGCTAGTCGCTGACATCCAGCGCATTGGAAAGACTGGCCGGGCGGCGCAACACGCGCCGCCCGGCGAACGTTTCAGGAAAATCCCAGCATCGCCCGTGCTTCGGCAGCCGATGCAATGGCAGCACCGAGGCTTTTCAGGATCTCGGCGGCGTGGGTCACCAGTTCGGCGTTGGTCTTGGCCAGAACGCCCTTGGAAATATAGAGGTTGTCCTCCATCCCCACCCGGACATGGCCGCCAAACAAATAGGCCTGCGCCACCATCGGGAATTCAGCGCGGCCGATGCCGAAGCCGGACCAGATCGCGCCCGGCGGCAGCAGGCTGCGGCCGTACAGCATGGTTTCGGAGGAAGCGTCAAAACCGTATTTGACGCCGAGTACCAGCGAGAACAGCCCCGGCCCCTGCAACACGCCTTCGGCGATCAGGTCGCGCGCCAGATGACAGTCGCCGGAATCGAACAGCTCCAGTTCCGGCATCACGCCGGCCGCGCGAATCCGCGCCGCCATCTTGCGGACATTGGTGGGGGTGTTGATCACGACCTGCCCGCCCGAGTTCATGGTGTTGAGATCGAGCGTGCAGATCTCGGGGCGCAGGATCTCGACATGCTCGACCCGCTTCTCCGGCGCGATCAGGGTGGTGCCGGGACCGGCGACCTTGGGATCTTCCTCCGACGGCACGAACCGCCCGCCGGGGCCGGTGGTGAGATTGATGATCAGCTTTGGATTTTTGGCGCGGATGCGGTCCATCACGTCGCGGTACAGATCGATCGACATCGAGGGCCGGCCGGTTTCGGGATCGCGCACATGGATGTGGGCGATCGCGGCGCCGGCGTCCGCAGCCTCCAGCGCGCTGTCGGCGATCTGCTGCGGCGTGATCGGCAGATGCGGCGATTGCTCCGGGCGCGTCAGGTTTCCCGTGATCGCGCAGGTGATGATGACCTTCTGGTGAGGTGGGTGTGCCATCTAACGATGCCTTCTACGGCTGGGTTGAACGACCCGAAAAATGTGGAATAGCGCAAGCGGGACGCGGAGGCGAGTGCCCTCTCGGCCACGACGGTCGTCAGTTCTTTGGCTTCTTGACGGCCTTCTTTGCGACGGCCTTCTTGGCCGGCTTTGCTTCCGCGGCCTTGCTCTCTTCCGCCGCCTTCTTCACGGCGCGCGCATAGCTGTCGGCGGCATTCTCGGCCGTGACCTGCAACCGCCTTGCCGCGGCGCCTGCCAACAGCAGCGTGGCCTTCGCGGTTTCCTTGTAACGCGCCTTGATCTCCCTGGTCTTGGCCTTGGCCGCCAACCCCATCAGCCGGCTATGCCGCTTCTTGGCGGCGTCCATCAGGATCTTGTGCTGCTTTTTCGCGATCGACCGAATGACAACGTCGAGGTCGGCTTCGGCCATGTTTGATTCCTGAAGATTGGACGCGAATGTGGCGGGACGAACTTAGGGCGTTGGAGCGGGTGAAGGGAATCGAACCCTCGTATTCAGCTTGGAAGGCTGCTGCTCTACCATTGAGCTACACCCGCGCGCGACCGATCACCTAACACGCCCTTCGAGCGGTCTCAACCACCCCAAACACGCCCTTCGCGCCGGCGCGGCCCTTAACAGGCGGCGATTCCCTGCCTATACTGACCGTTCCATCAACCAACGGAAGGAGGTGATCCAGTGTCTCTTACCAAGCGCTGTCACCTCGCTGGGATCGCCCGCTAAGCCTTTAAAGCTTGGCACAGGGCGCTCTCAGCGCCTGGATCAGCGAGTTTCAAAAGTTGGGGCGCGACGGGAGCCATCCCGCCGCGCCTTTTTTTGCCGCAACGTCGTTCCGGAGCGCGCGACCCGGAAGGGGGTGGGCGCGGATTGGCGGCGATGCTAGCGTCCGCCGCCTTGGGAAGCGGTGCGGCATGACCTTTACTTCGTGGCAATTCGGGCTGTTTGTTGCGGTTGTCTTTGCGATCTATTATTTGCCGCAGGTCAGGACCTTTCAGGTCCACCTGCTGGTGCTGTCGAGCCTGTTCTTCTACGGCTACGGACAGGTCGGAATTGCTGCCGTTGCTCGCGGTCGCGGTGCTCGGCACTTATCTGTTTCTGATCCTGGCCCTGCGGAACCGCGCGATCTGGCTTCCTGTCGGAATCGCCTTCAACCTCGGCCTGCTGGCGTTCTTCAAATACAAATTCCTGTTGTTCGATCCGGCCGCGATTTCGACCGGATTTTCGGCGGCCGATTTTCTGTTGCGGCTGCCGCTGCCGATCGGGATTTCGTTCTTTGTGTTCCACAATATCAGCCTGCTGGTCGACCTGACGAAGGACGATCAGATCCGCCGTCCCGGCCTGACCGACGCCTTTCTCTACATCATCTTTTTTCCGCAACTGGTTTCAGGACCGATCACCCGGGCGCAGATGTTCCTGCCGCAGATCCGCCAAAAGCATCTCGCCGATGTTGCCTTCATCGAGGCCGCGAAATGGATCCTGACCGGCTATTTCTTCAAGCTCTATGTCGCCAACAATCTCAACGAGATGACGGCCTATATGGACTTTCCGCTGTATGAGACGGTCCGGCTGGAAGACAAGTGGCTGCTGGTCTTCCTCTACAGCTATCAGATCTATGCGGACTTCTTCGGCTATACCGCGATCGCGATCGGGCTTGGCCTGTTGTTCGGCTACCGGCTGCCGATCAATTTCAACCTGCCCTACATTTCCGCATCCTTCTCGGAGTTCTGGACGCGCTGGCACATTTCGCTGTCGACGTGGTTGCGGACCTATCTCTACATCCCGCTCGGCGGCAACCGGCATGGAACGTGGCGAACCTATCTCAACATTATGATCGTGATGGGGCTCGGCGGCCTCTGGCACGGCGCCGCCCTCGGCTACCTCGCCTGGGGCGCCATGCACGGCGTGCTGCTGGTGCTCGAGCGCGCGCTATCCGGCAACATCGATGCCCATTCGCGGTGGCAAGCCGTGGTCCGGCCGCTCCGCATCGGCTTCGTGTTCTTTTGCGTATCGATGCTGTGGATTTTCTTCAAGCTTCCGAACTTCGAGCATGCGCTCGCCTATGTGTCGGGAATGTTCACCGCTAGCCTCGTTCCCGGCCAGGCAAAGCTGTTCAACAGCCTGGCGCTGCTTTACTCATTGCCTGTGATCATCCAGCACCTCGCGCCCGCGTCGCTGCTCGAGGCCGCGCGGCGCCGGGCGGAGCCTTATCTCTACGGCCTGATGGCGGCGCTGATGTGCGTGGAAGCCGGTCCCAGCACCTCCTTCATCTATTTCCAGTTCTGACAGCATGACCCCGGTCACCCCGCAAAGCTGGTTCCTCAAATGCGCCGCAGCGGCCGCACTTTCCCTGCTGGTCTATGCCGCGATCGCATTGGCGGGACCGAAGGCGCCGCCGCTGCCGACCAGCCGTGACGGCGCAGTGACGATCCTGGACCGCTATGTGGGCGAACCGGTGCCGGACGTGCTTCTGGTAGGCAGTTCGCTCACGACGCGCCTGAACGAAGAATATTTCGATACGCCTGGTCTGAAGGTTCTGGGCCTCGCCGGCGGATCGCCCATCACCGCCCTCGAAGTGGCGCTCGCGCGCGACCGCCTGCCCGGCACGATCCTGATCGAGATGAATATCCTGGGTCGCGGCGCGGACCCTGCGCTGGTGCAGAAATTCAGCCCGGGCAGCGCGCCCAGTTGGCCACGCCCGATCCGGTCGGCGATCGCCTTTTACGAGCGCTGGCATCACGCGCCGCCGGATCGCGCCCGCGCCAGAGCCATCGCGGCCGCTTTGCTTCAGGGACCGCCGAGCGATTTCGACAACCGCATCTACGTCGAGCGGGCCCTGCGCGAGTCCAGCACTGCGCCGCCGGATGCGATCCTGGCGGAAAATTTGGCGACGCTGCGGCGGCTGGTCGAAAAGGCCGGGGCGCGCGGCAGCCGGGTCTATTTCTACAGCCTGCCGCTCTCCGCCGCGCTGCAGGATTCGGTGACGGCAACGGCAACGGCCGCGGCGGCGCATGCGGCAATTTTCAGACGACCGCCGATGGATTCATCTGGATGGCACCAAGCCGGACCTGCGCTGGGCGGACGGCTTTCATCTCGACGAACGCTCCGCCATCATCATCGCGCGGCAGATCGATGGTTTCCTAGCCGGCGTCAGCGAGCGTCGCTGAGCCCCGTCGAAACACAAAATTGTTGCAGTAATCCTTGCGCTTCCAGAACCATTCGCCGTCCTGGCGCTGATGGACCGCGGCATCGAAGCCCGCGATCGGCAACACCTGATCGCCGCTGATGAAGCTGCCCTGGTAACCGAGCGCCTCAAGATAGGAAAATACGTCATTGACGGTGCCGGGCGCGAGATGGCGATTTTCGCATTCGAACACCAGCAGCGGCGCGTGCTGTCGCAGGATCCGCTCCGCGCCCTTGAACACCCCAAGCTCGGCGCCCTCGACATCGATCTTCAACAGCGCTACTCGCTCGGCCGCATCGAAATAATCGTCGAGCGCGACCACCGGCACCGACAGCGTCGTGAAGCTGCTCGCCTCCGCCGCCTTGTGCATGAGCGATGCGCCGGGCGAATGGCCCGCGGGAACGAACAATTCCTGCTGGCCGGAATGCGAATAGACCGCTTTGGCTTCGACGGTGACATTGTCGAGCCCGGTCGCGCGACACACCTCAGCCAGGCGCCGGGCGAATTCCGGCTGGGGTTCGAAAGCGACCACCCGGGCCGCACCAGCGCGACAGCCAGGGAATAAAACTGCCCTTGTTGGCGCCGATGTCGCAGGCGATATCGCCGGGCCGCAAATGCCGGCGGATGATGGCAAACTCGGCCGTCTGATCGCGGAATCGCGCCTTCAGCGCGCGAAGGCGAAACCGCATGCTTTCGCGTGTCAGCCAGGCTTGGGAAAAGGACACCGGTCAGCTTTCGGCAAGCGTGGGGAGGGATAGCTTACCGAGCCGTAGCTTCCGTCCAGCAGCCGGCTTTCGCCCTTCGGGCTTCAGCGAGGCGGCCGTCGCCACGCTGGAGCCTTTCCCGTTTCGAAAGAATCGAAACGGGGCTCTAGATTTTTGATCTGACGCGTTTTCTTGACGCGAACCGGTCGCCACTTCGCTTGAAAACGCGCTGGGGCTTGCCGAGCCGTAGCTTGCGCAGCAAGCAAAGGCTGGTGGGGGAAGAAGGACTCGAACCTTCGAAGTCATAAGACGGCTGATCTACAGTCAGGTTTTTTGGTCAAATCAGGCTCCTGAGAGGACCTCCTTGGGAAAGCCAAGTCTACTCAGCTTCCCGTTATATTCAATGCGATATCTTCTACTCGTAGTGTTTTCGGCGGCGACACGGCAAAATTGAAGCTTCTGCAACTCAGCCGTTTGGTCGACTCTGATCTGACCCAGCTTTTTCCGCAGCCGAAGGCTTAACCCGGGACGGCTTTCGGGGAGCCCAAGTGGCTAGAACCGCCCCTAAAGGCCTGGTTGATCGTCGGCGACGGATCGCCCTCCGATGTCGCCGCTATCTTAATTAGCGCCGGCACTGTTGAACTGAAACTTCAAACCCATCCTGATGAGACAAATACCCCCGTCAACCGACCATACTGTCGATGAGTACCTCCGCCAAAATTGTCACTGGCCGATATGATCGCGGATGCCTTCGCTCGCCAGACGGATCGCGCTTTCCGTCGAGGGGATGTGCCGGAGGGCATTGAGGAACACGAAATCGTGGATCGTCCCGTTGTAGCGCACCGCCGTCACATTGACGCCGGCGTCGGTTAGCTTGCGCGCATAGGCTTCGCCTTCGTCCCGCAGCGGATCATTCTCGGCGGTTATCACCAACGCCGGCGGAAGCCCCTTCAATTGATCGATGCTCGCCCGCAGCGGCGATACATACGGGTTGTCGCGAGACTTGGCGTCGGGAACGTAAAGATCCCAGCCGTACTTCATGAAGCTTCGCGCAAGGAAGCGGCCGGTGGCGAACTCGTGATACGAAGCACTATCGACGCTTGCGTCCGTCGCAGGGATAAACAACACTTGGTAGCTGATCTTCGGCCCGGCGCGGTCCTTCGTCATCAGTGTCAGTGCGGCAGTCATATCGCCGCCCACCGAATTGCCGGCCACGGCCACGCGGCTGCCGTCGGCACCGAATTCGTTCGCGTGTGCAGCGACCCACTGCAACGCGGCATATGACTGTTCCAACTGGGTTGGGAATTTGGCAGCGGGAAGCGGCGTGTATTCAACGAAAACACCCACTTGGCCGGAACCCACAACGAGGTCACGCAGCAATCGTCCATGGTTCTGAAAGTTGCCGACAATCCAGACGCCGCCGTGTATGAACATCAACACACCCGGCCTGCCGTTCGGATGCTCGGGCGTCATGATATAGAGCTTCACGGTCTGACCGTTTTGGGTGATTGTTCTCTCGACAGTTGTGACACCTGACATATCGACTGGCGTTTGGTTCTGCAGGTTGACGATCACGTCCTGGGGCTTCGGCTGCGGCAATTCCCAGAACGGTGCCGGGTCTTTGTTCACCTCGTTGAGGAAAGCTCGGACCCGAGGATCGATCCTCGGATCGGTCATTGGGCTCGTCGGTGCGGCAACGGCTGCAGTGGTCATCAGAATGGTTCCTGTGATTAGGGCAAACAGCTCACGGGCAAGACGCATGATATGCTCTGTCCTTTTACTGGCGCGCTTGATCGGCGCCGTCAGCGATATCTGATCGGCCTCGTTTTAATTCGGCTGCGGTATTGTCGTATTGAGTGTTTCGTCCGAATTTGTTGAAAAATGCGCGTGATTTGCCTAGGTATTTTGGCTTGAAAGGCGAACCCGATCACATTTGCTGGAGGTAACAGAACGCACACTTTCCGCGGCCGGGTAGAGGCATTAATCCGGTAGGAGCAATGGGGCGGAGAGTGCTCACCGGGAAGGTGTGTCTGGGGGATTGAGGCGGTGGATATCAGGCGGCAAGATGCGGCAGAAGCACTAACGCCGGCAACGCGGGATCCGCCGCAGCCTGGATTTTTTTCCTTCATGCGCGACAGCGTGGGCACAGGGGTCCTTAAGGGCGCCCGAGAACGTTGGATCGCGCCGGCCGCCTTATATAGGGGGTCAGCGGGCATCAGCGAAGTAGCGTGGACGATCACCGACGAGACGCTGATAGCGCTTCGCTTAAAAGGGGCGACCGTTCGAGACCATAACCGACCTGTGGTGCGCAGCAGCGGACCTGGACGCAGCTTCGCACTCCAACCTAAAGGCACTCCGACGCGTTTCCTCGCCGACGGCGCCATCACTTTCGGACATGTGTTCCTTCCAGACGCGCTGCTTGACAGGGCGGCGGATCTGGAAAATCTGCCGGCTCTCAGCGGTCGTCTGCGCGACGATCTTTCCTTCGTGCCGTCAAGAACGGTGCATGCTCGCCTCGCCGAATATCTCCAGCGCGCTTTTGACGATGTTTCTCCAGCGACTTCGCTCGAGATGGAAGGCCGGGCACTTCTGCTGGTCGATAGTTTGATGAGGTTGCATGGACAGTCGGCTGAACGCAATTCGCGGCGGGCAGCCGGATTGTCAGCGCGCCAGCTAAAGCGCGTTTGCGACTTCATTACTGAGCATTTTTCCGAAGACATTGGCCTGGAGGATTTGGCGAGACTAACCGGCCTCACCTCCAAGCACGTCGGGCGAGCTTTCCGCCAATCAGCGGGTATCCCGCCTCATCAGTATCTTATCGGGCAGCGCATCGACGCGGCCAAGCGCCGTCTGGTGAACACGCGCGCGAGTTGGCCGACATTGCGGTCGAATGCGGCTTCGCCGATCAGAGCCACTTTACCGCTACCTTTCGGAAAGCCGTCGGCCATCCGCCAGGCACTTGGCGTCGCGAAAATGCCAGCTAGAGCTCCAATTTGCGGCAGGTCGGCGAGCCGCGTGCCAACCCGGAAGCTGCCGAGCTGGCAGGTTCGCTTGCTCGCGCTTGTCAGCAAACAAGCGCGTGCGATCGTCCCCAACCTCGGCAAGCGCCGTACGTCCAGTAACGTCAAGGCCCGGCAAGTACTGGGCTGGTCACCGCGCCCAAGCGAGGAGGCCATACTGGCCGCGGCAAGAAGCCTGATCGGCCTGCAAAGCGGGTTGGTGGGGGAAGAAGGACTCGAACCTTCGAAGTCATAAGACGGCTGATTTACAGTCAGCTCCCTTTGCCACTCGGGACACTCCCCCGCTCAACAGCATCGAAACCCACCCGCCGAAATGGCGGCAATGAGGCTACCGATGACGTAAATACCGGAGGCCGATGGCGGGCTCCCGGTCGGCGCGTTTATGACGGAAGGGCCATGGCAAAGTCAACCAAGGCCAGCAGCTAATATGCCGCCCGCAAGGCACCAAATTGCCATTATCCGGCACCCGTGACACAAGCGGCCCATGAGCGATCGCGATCGAAAACCCGGGTTCCGGCGCGGCGGCGGCAAAGCCCCCGACCGGGGCCACGAATCCGGCCGCCGGCCGCCCTGGCGCGGCCGCGACGGCAGCGCGGACGATACGGTCATTCTGTATGGCTGGCACACGGTGGCGGCGGCCCTGGCCAATCCCCAGCGCCACATCCGCAAGCTGCTGGTGACGGAAAACGCCGCCCGGCGCCTGGCCGACGACAAGATCGACACCCGCGTGACGCCGGAGATCGTGCGGCCGACCTTGATCGACCAGCGGCTGGGGCCGGACGCCGTGCATCAGGGCCTCTTGGCCGAAGCCGATCCCCTGCCCTCGCCGGATCTCGACACGCTGGTGCAGGAGGGCATCGTGCTGGTGCTCGACCAGATCACCGATCCGCACAATGTCGGCGCGATCATGCGCTCGGCGGCGGCGTTCGCGGTCAAGGCCATCGTCACTACCGCGCGTCACAGTCCGGAAGCCACCGGCGTGCTGGCGAAATCCGCCTCCGGCGCGCTCGAACTGGTGCCGCTGGTGACCGTGCAGAATCTCGCACGCACGCTCACCGAGATGAACGAGCAGGGATTTTTGACCGTCGGGCTCGACAGCCAGGGGGGTGAGAATCTGGGCGCGGTGGTGCTGCGCCAGCCGCTGGCGCTGGTGCTCGGCGCGGAGGGCAAGGGCTTGCGGCAGTTGACGCGCGACACCTGCAGCGTAGTGGCGCGGCTCGACATGCCCGGCGAAATCAAGAGTCTGAACGTGTCGAATGCCGCGGTGCTGGCGCTCTATATTGCAGCGAGCAAGCTCGGCCTGATGGGCTGAACCTTCCAGAACATAACGCCCGCTCGCCAGAGCGTTCCAGTGACACTCGCGTCCGGACTTGATCCGGAAGCGGGTGCAGGTTCGCGTTAAAAAAGACAGAGCGCCGGTTCTGATTGATTCAGAACCGACGCCCTGCCGAGAACCGGCGCTTAGGTCTTCGACTGGATTCGGCGATCAGTAGTAGCGGCGCAGCACGTGCTCGCGATAGCCGTAGTGGTGAGCGTAGCCATAGTGGCGCGGCGCGCCGTAACCGTAGTGCATGCGATGCGGCGCGTAGCCGTAGCCGTAATGATGGCGGCGATGGTTATAACCCCAGCCGGATACGGCGCTTTCCTGGTAGGCCGGATAAGGCGCGAAGTTGCCGGGACCGGTATAGGTCGGGCCCTGGTCGACGTAGTAATATTGCGGCGAGCCCGCCGCGACGGCGCCATATTGCTGCACCGGATCAGGCAGCCGCTCACGATAGCCCCAACCGCCGCAGCCGGTGTTGCAGCCTGAATAGGCCGGCACGTAGGTCTGGGCGCAGGGGCTGACATATCCGCACGGCGAGCACCCGCCGTCGAACAGTCCGCCGCAGGCCATCGCGGGCACGGCGCTCGCGGCCATGACGGCGACCGCCGCTACCAATCCTGAAATCATCTGACGCATTACTCTCTCCTGGGTAAGTTTCTTGTTGGCTGGATTTACGGCTGAAGTTTCTTGGGCTTGCGAAAATCCGGCGGCGGACTGCCGAAGTCCTGCTGGATGCTGCTGCCGCCATAGGGCGGTGCGGCGATCACCGGCGGCGGATACAGCGGCACCGCCGGCTGCTCCGGTTGCGACATGGATTGCGCCGACACCAAGTCATGATAGCTCTCCGCGGGCTTCGGCAGCTTGCGGTTGGCGGGCGGCTCTATTTCGAGACGCCCGTAGCCCGGCTGGTGACCGGCGCTCGGATAATAGTGACCGACATGGGGCTCCCAATCGACAAGGTGGCCGCCATAGACCGTGGGCTGCACATGGATGCCCTTGCCAAGGCCCCAGTCGCCCTCGACCACGGCATAGGATGCGTCGACGCCGTTAATGATGATGGGCACGCCAGGACGCCCGGGAATCACAATGACCGGGGTGGTGCTGCCGGCCCAGGCGGCCGACGTCGTTCCGATCAAAATTGCCAGTACAAAAGCTGCGCGCATTAATTCAAATCCAGATACTGGCCCTACCCTAGTCGAATGGGCGAGCCCAGGGGTTAAGGCCTTGGGCGAAACTGGCGGTAAGCCTAACGCCAAAGCCTTCACGCTCCGTCAATTGCGGGAAATCGCGCTATCAAAAAGTTAACGGCTGCAGCAACCGGCCCCGCGCGAGTCACACCAGCAGGGTTTCGACGATCGTCCTGACGCCGATCGCGAGGGTCATGACGCCGACGGCCCCCTGCAGGCCGCTGTTGGCCCAGGTCAGCCATCGCGCGGAGAGCGCCAGCGGCACGGCAATGACCACCGACAGCGCCCCCATCCCGAGCATCGAGCCGATCCCGAACAGCGCGACGTAACCGAGCCCGACCGCGACACTGGAGGCCTGCGATACCGCCAGCACCAGCAGCGCCGCCGAGCCGGCCATGCCATGCATCAATCCAACCAGCAAAGTGCGCCAGCGGAAGCCGTGGGCGTGCACGTGAGGCGCGCGGGCGTGCGGCGCGGTTTCTCCGGCATGGCTGTGCGCATGGACGTGCGCGGTGCCGTCACCGTGGCTGTGCGCGTGGAAATGCACGCGGTCGCGCCACAGCCGCCACAGCACGTGCGCGCCGAGGCCGAGCAGCATGATGCCGACCGCGCCTTCGATCGGACGCGCCAGATCTTCGGGGATGGCCTGGCCAAGCCCAAGCGCGGCTCCGGCAAAGGCGAACAGTGTCAGCGTATGGCCGATGCCCCAGGTCAGACCATGTTTGACAACATCGGCGACATCGGTCCGGCGCGCGGCGATGCTGGAGACCGCCGCGATGTGGTCGACCTCGAGGGCATGCTGCATACCCAGCAGAAATCCAAAACCCAGAACGCCCAACATGCTCGGTCCACCTTGCCTCTTCGACCCGCTCGATCGCAGACTTCACTCGCACAGGCGACCAGCAATGACTGGAAACGAAAAACACTGCCGCACCGACTTGTCTTTGCGCGGCCATCACGGCTATTTGAGCCGGTTGAGCGGCAAATTGGAATAGGAATCGAATCGCGTTGTTCGCGCGGACGCCGAATCTGTCGGGCGTTGCGAAGACAAGACGCGTGACACGGCAAAGGGGGAGCAACCCATGATGAAACTAGGACTTGTTGGCGCGGCGCTGGTTGTTTCTTCCTTGTTGGCTGCGCCCGTGATGGCGAGGAACGCGAGGACCGTCCACGCAGCCACCGTTTGCGATCCCAGGGACCCGGGAAACCCGTTCAGCAGGACGGCCGATTTCATGGAATGGAGCGCCTGGCGGCGTCGAGGCGGCTGGGATACCCGTGCGGAGTGGACGTGTCAGCCGGTCCCGCCATTTTACGCCCACCAGGCCAACTCCTGGTAGCCAACTCGCGGCAGCGCGCAGCTGCGCGCGGCGATTGAACCTGCTCGAAAATCGTAAGGGTTCTGACCGGAACGGGTGCTGCCGCAGGCTGCACCCGTTCTCGGTTGCGCTGATCGTTTGATCTGGCATCTCCGCAAGGCTTGTCGCACATAAGGACGACGAAGCGGTGATGCAGACGCGGGCGCGGCAGTTGCCAAGTCGCGCGAGGGCGCTGCCGTAAGCCCATAGTCCCTTGTTAAAAAAGCCCCCGTTTAAGCACTCTGTACGGCTCGGCGACGGCCCCGGGCCCATGCTGCGCTGCGGCTGTATCTCCTGACTTCACAACCTTTTGTACTCGCCACGCGGAACCGAAATCGGAACCCGCATTCGCCGCAGGCGTTTTCCCTTTGCTCTTGGCACAACCCAATGGAGAAATTCCATGACCAAACTTACCTTGTTGGGTGCTGCTGCAGTGCTTTCTTCCTTGCTGGCAGGGCCCGCCATGGCGCAGCACATGGCTGCCCAGCCCGACTATTACAGCCAAACCGGCGCTTGCCCGGGCCACGAGGCGGGAAATCCCTACACCAAGCAAGAGGATTACATGGCCTGGAGCGCCTGGCGCGCCAGGGGCGGCTGGGATGACCACAATGACTGGTACTGTCTGCGTAGCAGCTACACGCGCCATCGCGAGGCGGGATTCTAGAGCCATTTCCGTTTCGATTTGAATCGAAACGGGGCTCTAGATTCTTGTTTTGACGCGTTTTCTTCACGCGAACCGGTATCCACTTCGCTCGAAAACGCTCTAGCCTGACGAGATTTGCGGCAGATCTGGCTGCAAGGCATCACGATATCGAAAAAGGCGGCCGCAAGGCCGCCTTTTTTCGTCCGCGCAAGCCAAGGATCCGGCACAAGGCCTGGGACTCATCGACCGGCGCAACCTCTCAACACCCGCGTGCGCGCATCTCTTTCGGCGCCCGCGGCACCAAAGGAAGCGCCAAGACACCACTCGTAGTGAACCGCAAAATCCGACGACCAGCGCGCGCCCTGCAGGCCGCCGGCACAGGCTGGATTGGCAAGCCCGCCACGCACCTGGTTAAGCGAGGCCTTGGCATATTGTCGGCAAAAGCCGGGATCGGCGGCGTTGGCCGCGGTCACTCCGAAGACAAGGAACATCGAGAAAAGCACCATCGACACGACGACCGTAGGCGCCAGCCTGCTTGCCATAGCGCTTTCTCCCCAACCCCTTGATTCCCTCGAGGCAAGTCTAGCACCGCTTCGCTCCGGTTCGGCAAGCCGGCGGAAACCTCGCGCCACCGGATAACCGCCGGACAAAAACCGACCGGACAAGCGTGCCGGAGAGCGGCTTCACCACGATCCCGGCCGGCTGCAGGATGTCCAAATCACGCTCGGCCGTTGTATGCTGCAACAGCCCCACGCTGACCGGTTGGTTTCAAGGGGATGCCAGCCGGATCAGCCGCTGGAGACGTGCCGGAGGCCGCGCGGGTGCGGTTAGTCCTTGCTCTGTCGATCGCAGTTTCATGCACCGGTTGCGCTGATTTCCAGAAACCGGCGGCGCAGGCGCTTGCGCCTCGCCCGGCTGCGGCGACGGCAAATCCGCCACCGGTCGCTGACGCCGGGCCCCCCAAATTCGAATGCAGCGACGGCACGGTTTCGAGCTCACAGGACGCCTGTCTGGTCGCCATGGCCCGGGCGCGGCTGCCGCCGTCACAGGCACCGGCTTTTCCGTCCGGCACCGCGCGCTGACCGCGGCTTTGCGGGGAGATTTCGTGCCAGTAGCCGTATTTCGTGCCAGTAGCCCCGGCCGGACAACTCTGATATCTGACGGCGCCCTGCCCCGCCGGCTCCCGGCGGCGGCAGGCAAATGCGATAAGATCAATTCCGGGCGTCGATCAATTGCCGGTTTAGCTCAGCGGTAGAGCAGCGGTTTTGTAAACCGAAGGTCGGGAGTTCAATCCTCTCAACCGGCACCACAAAATCATTTGAGCCGCTATCATCGCAGAATTCCGCTTGCGAAGGCGCGGCTTGATCGCGGCCGATCGGACGAACCGGCATTGGCGACCACCTCGATCAAACATGGATTCTCTGGCCCCGGGCATCTTAGTTCAGGTCGCCAAAGCTGCCGCTCGCTTGATTATTGGTCGATCGGCGTTAAGGTTGCATAGCAGGCTCTGGTCGCGTGCTGGATGCCGCGGGGGCGGAGGAATGAAGATACGAATAACGCGACCTTTTGCCTTGTTGTTCCGTGCCGCGGCCATTGTTGGCGCGGTGATGTTGTTTGGCGGACTGGTCGTCAGCCAATTCGAGACGAAATACAGCTCCGTGGAGCAATCCTCCACGGCGCCTCCGCGACCAGCTGCCGATGCAAATTTGGAGAAGCATATCACGGCGGCGGTAAATCAAGTGCGCCCCCCACCGCCAGCGATAGCGGCAGGAGCAGTCATATCGGGACCCCCGCAAGCGTCGAATAAATTGATTGCTGATGGGATCGCCAGCAAGCTCAAAAGCTTTCCAGCTGAATACAACAAGCCAAGGACGCTCTTGTTAGGCGAGTCCACGCCGGTCCAGCTCGTCATCAAGACGAATGAGAACCAAGAGATCCCGCCCCTCTTCAAAGGCCTGGAGGGTGAGTTGGCGAAAACGACGGCACTCGTCGCTCAAGATGTCTCGGCGCAATTGACCGGCCCACCTGACATGCTGGAAATCACACTGCGCGGCGACAAGATGAGAACGATCACCTCGGCGGCGCCTATCGTGTGGGAATGGGACGTCAAACCATTGAAACCCAGGAAGGCCCAAGTAACGATTGAGGTCACCTCATACATCACGAGCGGCAAGAACAAGGAACCAGTGCCGATCAGAGTGATCCAAGACACGTGGGAACTCGACGCGCGAGGTCTTGAGTGGGTGAAGTATCAAATTCAGCAGATTGAACCGATCCGGGCGTTTGTCTTCACCATGGGCACAGGGATAGCGAGCCTTCTGGCTTGGTTTGGCATCAAGGGGTTCGGAAAAGGCAAGCCAAATTCCGAGACGTGACTCGGGCGTTTCGCCACGGGCTTTTTCTGTGGGAGGCTAATCAAGATGCCAAACGGATGGTGGAGTTCGCTTGAGAGCTCGGGAATTGACAAGGCCCCGCCCCCGCTTGACCTGTCAGCCAATGGGAGCGGGCTCTTGCCACATTAATTCTCCGATCGGAGAATGACCGCGACGTGCGGAACATGTCCTCGGACATGTCCAAGTGTCTCAGTGGCTTTGAACTAGCTTCCGGATGGGTTGAGGTTCGGGGCTTCGCCACCAATTCTCGACGGGTCCCTTCCACTGAAACCAAAGTTATCCCGGTTTCTCATCTCTTCCGGCGTCTGTGGGGCAGCATCGAAGGGCGCGCCGTTTAGCTGGTTATACGCTCCGCGATAATTCGACTGATCATAGGCCTGGCCATGATGGCTTCCCCGCCCGAGCTTGCCCGCGTCCTGCGCGAACGCCGGCGCGGCGACCGCGGCGGTAAGAATGATCACAGCACCTAGTGTTTTCATTTTGGTCATTGGCTTCGTCCGTTTTGTCGTGTCAGCGCTGATGCGCACGAAGCCGTTTAGGTTTCTCGATCCACGGAGACCATTAAACAAAATGTCATTCGGTTAAAATAACTGTCAGTCGTTGCAGCGTTTCCATCACGCAATGGTGTGACGCCATTGATGACGATGACGATATTCACGTTTGGTTGAAAAAGACCGGACAATTCTCAGGTCTGCGCGGTCAGAAAGACATCGTCCATAAACAGCGCGTCAATGCCGGACTTGCGGAATGTGACAATCGCGTCGGTGGGCGTGCAGACAATCGGCTCGCTGTCATTGAAGGACGTATTGACGACAAGCGGCACGCCGGTTTGCGCAAAGAAACAGGATATCAGCTCGTGAAAGCGAGGATTTGATTCGCGGCGCACGAGCTGGACCCGGGCGGTGCCGTCCTGGTGCAGGACGGCAGGGATGCGATCGCGCCGCTCGGGCTTGACCCCGCATGCAAACAGCATGAATTCGTGACTCCTCGTGTGGGCGCCAACCTCGAACCAGTTGTCGGCGTGTTCGGCCAGGACGCTCGGTGCAAACGGCCGGAAGTCCTCGCGGTGCTTCACCATTCGATTGAGGATGTTGCGCATGTCCGGTCGGCGCGGATCGGCAAGCAGCGATCGGTTGCCGAGGGCGCGTGGCCCGAACTCCATGCGGCCCTGAAACCAGGCGACGATCTTGCCATCGGCCACCATCTCCGCAGCGTCGCGCGCCGGGGATGTGCTGCGCCGGGGCGTGAGACCGGCCGACTTGACCGCCGCCAGAATTTCCCGCCGGTTGAACGCGGGACCGAGATACGGCGTGGAGATGCCGCGCTCGGGAGGTGTTTTCTGCTTGGCGCAATGCACGACATAGGCGGCGCCGACCGCGGTACCCGCATCGTGCGGCGCGGTGGGTATGAACACATCGGAGAATTCGCCGGATTGCCGGACCAGCTCATTGGTCACGCAATTGAGCGCGACGCCGCCGGCAAAGCACAGTCTGTCGAACGGCACTGCGCGCTTGAGGCGCCGGACGAGCGCCATGACTGCCGCATTGGTGGCTTCCTGCAGCGCCGCCGCGATATCGACATGTCGCCGCAGAATCTCCACATCCGGATCCCGCGGCGGACCCAGCAAGCTCTCCAATTGGCTCGACTTGGCCGATTGGAAGCCGATCGCCTCCGGGTCTATCGCATAATCCTCCTTGCCGACCTGCATGATCGCCTGGAATTCGCGACGGAAGACCTCGGGATTGCCGTAGGCGGCGAGGCCCATGAGCTTCGAGGCGTCGTAGGTCGTGAAGCCGAGATGGCCGCAGATGATCTCCCATACGAAGCCAAGCGAGTGCGGATAGTCGAATGTTTCGACCGGCTTTATTTTTGTCCCGACGGCCTTCCACAGGGTCGAGCCGGCCGCCTCGCCGATGCCGTCGATGACAAGGACCGCCGCGCGATCGAAGCCTGACGGGAAATAGGCCGAGGCGGCATGCGCCAGATGGTGGGGCACGAAATGAAATCTTTGCCGCAGCGGACGTCCAAAAAGCTCGTCGGCGACACCGCGCACCTGGCCGAGCCGCAACAGGAAGACTTCCTCAAACCGCGGATCCGCCCACCACTCGGGGCGAAATCGCGCTCGGCGCAGTTGGGGGTCGAACGAGTATGCCACGTGGTCGATGTCGCCGGCGGTGAGCCCGGCATAATTCAGGCAGAAACGGATCGCACGCTCGGGGAATTGATGCGGGTTGTCGACGTCCGGCAACTTGCCGTATTTGATGCGATTGAACCGCTCCTCCTCGACGGCGACAACGAGCTTGCCGTCGACGAGCAGCGCGGCGGCTGAATCGTGATACACTGAATTGATTCCAAGAACGTTCACTTTCCCACCTTTGCTCGCATGGTTTCGTTCGCCCTGTGATCGTCGCCAGGGCTGCCTTGATTATGGCTGCCTTGATTATGGCTACCTCGATTTGCCGCGTCCGCGCAGTTCACCCCGACGATAACTCCCGCCGCTGCATGTCCCCCAATCTTGATGCCGCAGTGTAGCTGTCTAAACTCGACATCTGGAAGCCGTCGGGAGCCCGCTCGACCGATATAATTTTGGGGGTCGGCGCGGTTTTCCCCAGCGCTGGGGCCGTTTTCCTTTGATTGGAGGGCGGTGCAACCCTGCTTGGCCGGCTTTGAATCTTTCGCCCGCTGTGAACTGCAAGCGACCGCCACATCGGTGACAGAAAGTGCGCGGCGGCGATGGAACCAGCATGCGGCAATGCAAAGCTTCCTTGTCGCTCAACATGGCTCGATCACCGAAACTTCACAACACCGCCGAATTCGATGCAGACACTGAGGCTCGAAACGGGCCATCGCCGCATGCCTTGAAACGGCAGGGAAGCTCTACGAAAGCTGCGAAAGATACTGGTCCAAGCTGCAACGGCGGGTCGGAAGCTCTGAACAAAAGCAATCGTGCCGGGTTGTTGTCCACCAACAGAAGAGGAGTGATCATGAAACTGAATACAATCGCGCTAGCTGCAGCGTTCGCACTCACAAGCTCGTTCGCCCTGGCCCAGACTGGTGGCGCCGACTCCGGAACTCAGGTTCCTGAAAAGGGTGCCGGCACGATGGGAACGACGAACAACGGCGCACACAAGAATGGCACAATGACGAAGGGAACCACCGGCATGAGCCGAAGCGGTGCCGGGGCGGCCTCCGAAGGGATGATTCCCGGCGGCACGGACAATTCGAAGCCGGGCGGCCGTTCAACCGCGCGGAAACCCGCAGGAAACTAGTGTCCCATTCTCCGACGTCGTGCTGTCCACTGACCAGAACACGCGCGGCTCACGTTTGAATAGAATGCCGCCTCAGCCCTTTCCCCTTGGGCTGGGGCCGTTTCTTTGGCGCCGACAAGTCCGGCCAGCGTGGCCGGAATAAAAGCTTTGCCGGTTTGGCCCCTGCGATCGCGCTGTGTCTCGAATACGCAAGCGTTCCCGATTCCGTGCGGACCGAATTGCTTGCGATGATTTCCAATGGGAAGAGTTGTTGACCCGGCCGAAGGCCGCTTCTCGCGCGGATGGCAATGGTGAAGACGCGGGCCCGCTGATATCAGCGGGCCATCTGTTCAGGCTTGGCCATCCTCGAGACCGTATTCGAGATAGATGGCCGCTCGATCCATGTCGGGAAACAGCCGGCACTTGGCCTGGGCCATGTGCAGGTTGACGGTTCCGGACTGGCAGGCGGCGGCCAACAGTCTTCTGATCTCATCCATGTGGTTGGCCGGTTGGTGTTTCGATGGAAGCTGCTCCAGCGCGATCAGCGCCGTTGCCAAGGCTTCGGTGATGACCCATTCGTCGTGGCCCGTGATTCCCTTTCTTGGCATTCAGACCGTCCTCCCACCTGCGATGCGAAGCCATCCCAATCCTGACCAATCATCCCCGGGATGCAGACATTTGTAAGGTGCGATCGCACCAGACGAAGATATCGAGGGCAACAAGACAGCGTTCAAGGCCCGGGGCCGTCCCGAGCCGCGTTGCAAACATGGGCGTTTTCGGGCCGCTCCAGCTATTTTTGATACGCGTTGGCGCGGATATAATGCCAGACCTGATCGATCTCTTCGTCGGTCAGCTTGCCCTTCCACGGCGGCATCTGGTTCTTGCCATTACGTACCGAGTTGTCGAAGCGCGCACGATCGCTGTCCTTCAGCCGGCGCAGGTCGAAGGTCTGGCCGGTGCTGACCAGCTGATCGCCGTGGCAGACCGCGCAATTGGTGTTGAAGACATTCTCGCCTGCCTCGATCTTGGCGCTGTCCTGTGCCCACACCGTCGTGACCGGCGACAGGGCGGCGCCAAGCACCGCCATGGCGCCGGTATAAGCGCGCAGCTGCCAGCTCACATTTTTTGTTCGGCTTGCATTTTTTGTCTGGATTGGCATCTCGATATTGCCCACGCGTTGTCGCCGGTCCGCCTCCCGGCGTGCGGCAGGCGGACCGAACGGGCCGATTGAAGAAGATTGGCGAAAAATGGAGGCCACCGGGAGGTGACCTCCATTTTCAGATCACTTGTCGAACAGGGCGAAGGTCCACAGCGACACGCCGGTCGGCAGATTGGCGAGGTTCGGGTCGCCGCCGCGCTGCGCATAGACGCCGCCGATGCCGCTCATCACCGTGACGTATTGCCTGCCGTTTCTTTCCCAGGTTACCGGCTGGCCGATGATGCCCGACGGCGTCTGGAAGCTCCACAGCAGCTTGCCGGTATCGGCGTCGAGCGCCTGGAATTCTCCGGTCATGACGCCGGTGAACACCAGATTGCTCGCCGTCACCATGGTCGACGAATAGTTCGGGCTCTTGTACGGCACCTCCCACTTCGACTTGCCGGTCATGGGATCGACGGCCTTGAGATAGCCGCGAATGTTGGGGTCATCGGTGACGACCGTCCGCTTGACGGTCGGGGCACCGGACGGGCGTCCGGGCGCCAGCTTCGGCGGATCGCCCGCCTGATAGCTCATGCCGACATGCAAGGTGTTGATGTAGAGCATCCCGGTGCGCGGGCTGAACGACATGTGCTGCCAGTTGGTCACCCCTGAGACCGACGGCCAGACCGTGACGCTCTTGCCCGCGAGGGCGTCGTTGAAGACATCCGTCACCATCGGACGCCCGGTCTTCATGTCGATCCCGCTCGCCCAGTTCAGCTTGCCGTAGGGGTTGGCGGCGATCAGCTTGCCGTCCCTGGCATCGAGCACGTAAAGGAAGCCGCCGCGGTTGGCCTGCATGACGACCTTGCGCGGCGTGCCGCCGACATTGATGGTGGCAATGACCGGCGGCTGCACGGCGTCGTAATCGAACGGATCCTGCGGCGACGTCTGGAAGTACCAGACGCGTTCGCCGGTCTTCGGCCTGACGGCGAACACCGAGTTGGTGAAGAGGTTGTCGCCCTTGCGGGCGCGCGGATTCCACGGCGCCGGATTGCCGGCGCCCCAATAGACGAGGTCGAGCTCGGAATCGTAGGTGCCGGTGAGCCAGGTGCTGCCGCCGCCGGTGAGCTGGGAATCGCCCTCCCAGGTCTCCGACCCCGGTTCACCCTTGGCCGGAACGGTGTAGAGCCGCCACAGGTGCTTGCCGGTCTTGGCATCGTATCCCTCGAGAAAACCACGATGGCTGAACTCGGCCCCGGCCACGCCGGTGATGACGACGCCATTGACGATCAGCGGCGCGCCCGTCATCGCATAGCCGTTTTCGGCGGTCGCGGGCTCGGGTGAACTCACCGTCCAGATCTCCTTGCCCGTCGCCGCGTCCAGCGCGACCAGCCGGTCGTCCATCAGGGCGCGAATGATCATGCCCTCGTAGATGGCGGCGCCGCGATTGACGATGCCGCAGCAGACGACGCGCAAGGTCTCCGGCGGATAGTCATGAAGGACCCGCCAGATCTGCTTGCCCGTCATGGCGTCGACGGCCACCGTCGCATTGTGGGTGGTTGCGTAGACGACGCCGTCCTTGACGAGGGGAAAAGCCTCGCCGCCCTGCAGGTCGGCGAGCGAATAGGCCCATACCGGGACCAGCTTGCTCACATTCTCCTTGTTGATCTGGGTGAGCGGGCTGAACCGGTTTGCCGAATACCCCATGCCGTAAACCAGCACGTCGCCGGGCGTCTTCTCGTCGTTCTTCAACTCATCGGCGGTCTGGGCAAGCGCCGCAAACGGCACGGCCGCACTCAGCAACAAGGCAAAAAGCATCGATCGCATCACGAAACGTCCTCCCCTGGTTTTATTGCTTGATTGAGTATTATTCGATTTTTGCCGCCGGCACCATTGCCGCGCTTGACGTAGCCGCCTGCGCGCAGGGCCGAGGCTCTGTCAAACCCCGGGCTTCACGCTCTGCATGTTCTTGAGCAGCAGTTCGGCAAAGGTCGCCGCCGCCACCGGAAGACTGCGGCCGCGCAACTGGCACAGCACGAGGTCGGCGGTGGGCAGATCGCGCACGTCGACCGGCCGGCCGGTCAGGCCCATCCCCAGATCGGATGACGGCGCGCCGATCTCGATCTGGAACGAGATCATGTTGCAACGATAAACCAGCCCCCTCAGCATTTCGAACGAGTTCAACTCCGCCAGCGTGTTGAAGCGCAGGTCGCGCCGCGTGGTGACCTCATCGAGCACCTGCCGGCCGCTCAAGGTGCGATCCGGCAATGCCGCGGGGTAGCCGACGCATTCCGAGAGCCGAACCGTCTTCCTGGCGGCGAGCGGGTGATCGGAGCGAACGATGACGACCAGCCGCTGCGGAATGCTGGCGATGACCCGGAGCGAGGGCCACATCGCCGGGCGGTACACCAGCGCCAGATCGACCTCGTAGGCCGCCAGCGACGCCAGCGCCCGCTCATGGTCCATCACCTTCAGATCGAACAGGACCTTGGGATGCCGTGTCTGGAAGTCGGCGATGCGCGAGGGCAGGAAATCGAGCGCCAGGGCCTGGCTGCAGGCGATCTGGACCGGGCCCCGCCGCAAGCCTCTGAGGTCCTCGACCTGCGACAGCATCCGCTCGGCTTCGGCGATCTGGCTGCGCGCATAGCGCACGAACATCTCGCCCGCGGTCGTCAGCCGCACGCCGCGCGGACGGCGCTCGAACAGCGGCGTTCCGACCTCCGCCTCGAGATCCTGAATGCGGCGGTTCATCGCCGACGGCGTCAAATTGAGACGCTCGGCCGCCTTTCGGATCGAGCCGGAGCGCGCCACCTCAACCACATTGGCCAGCAACTTCAGATGTCGCATGAGGTCTCCAGTGTTGCCTTTTACGCACCGCTCATGACGAAAGTTAGCAGCAGATTAGGTCACTGAAAAGCGCTAGGCTGCAAGCAACAACCCGGCGAGCCTGGCCCCGAGCCCCACTTAACGGGCCGGCGACGATCCGGAAGACAGACCCCAGACCTCACAGGAGAACCGACATGATCGGACACCACGCGTTTCGTGGAATGAAGGCGCTTGCGTTCGCGCTGGTCTTCATCACCGGCATCACGGCCGCGCAGGCCGACACCAAAATCAAGCTGGTCCTGAACTGGAAATACGAGGGGCCGCAGGGAATGTTTTTCCTCGCCCAGGATCGCGGCTACTTCAAGCAGGCAGGCCTCGACGTCACCTTCGACCAGGGCAACGGATCCGGCGCCGCGGTGCCGCAGGTCGCCAACGGCGCCTATGACATGGGCTTCGGCGACATCAATGCGCTGATCGAGCTGGCCGCGAAGAAGCCGGACGAGGCGCCGATCGGCGTGTTCATGCTCTATAACCGCCCGCCCTTCACGGTGGCGGTCAAGGCCGACAGCCCGATCAAGACGCCGGCGGATTTCGTCGGGCGCAAACTTGGAGGTGCCGCCAATGACGGAGCGCTGAAGTTGTTTCCGGCGCTGTGCGCAACGGCCAGGATCGATTGCGCCAAGGTCGAGATCGTCAACATGCAGCCCAGCCTGCGCGAGCAGATGCTGATGCAGGGTCAGGTCGATGGCGTGTTCGGCTACGTCACCACCATCCGCTTCAGCGCCCGGCTGATCGGCGTCGACCCCGACAAGGATCTGCGCTTCATCAAATTCGGCGACTACGGCATGGACCTTTACTCCAACGCCATCATCGTCTCGCGCAGGTTCGCCAAGGAACATCCCGAGGCCGTCAAGGGCTTCCTGGCCGCGCTCAACCACGGCATCAAGGACGCGATGGCCGATCGCCAGGCCGCGATCGATGCGGTTGCCGCGCGCGAGCCGCTGATCAAGCCCGCGATCGAACGGGCGCGGCTGGACGCCACGCTGGCCGACGAGATGACCCATCCCGAAATTGCAAGGATCGGCATCGGCGACATCAGCGACGACCGGATGGCGAAAGCGATCGATATCCTGGTCCAGGCCAAGGAACTGCCGCGCACGCCGACCGTCGCCGAAATCTTCGACCGCAGTTTCCTGCCTCCGGCCAGCGAGCGCCCGACGGCGATCCAGCCGGCGATGTGACGCGGGATCCGCGTCTCCAGTTTTTCAAACCAGCACGGACGAATCCATGAATCTTTCGCTTGAAAATCGCGTCGCGCTCATCACCGGCCCGGCCAAGGGCATGGGCGCTTCGATCACGCATGCCTTCGCCGCCGAAGGCTGCAAGCTGGCGCTGGTGGGAAGGGATACCGCGGCCATCGAGCCGGTCGCCGCCGAAGTCAAAGCCGGCGGCGGCATGGCGATCGTCATCCCCTGCGATCTCACCGATGCAAAACAGTGCGAAGAGGCCGTCGAAGAGACCAAGGCCCAATTCGGCGGCCGCCTCGACATCCTCGTCAATGTCGCCGGCGGCTCGGGCCCGATCGGCAAGACCGGCGTGCAAACCACCCCGGAGGAATTCGACGAGATCATCACCCTCAACATGAACGGATGCTTCCACACCATGCGCGCGGCGCTGCCGACCATGATCGAGCAGCGCTACGGCAAGGTCGTCAATGTCGGCGGCACCTTCGGCATGCGCGGGCGCGCCGGGCGCGTGGCCTACTCGGCCTCGAAATGGGGCCTGCGCGGCATCACCAAGAGCTTTGCGCTCGAAGTCGGGCAATACAACATCAACGTCAACTGCGTGGCGCCCGGGATGGTCGACGGCCCGCGCTTCCGCGACAAGGTCTGCCGCGACATGGCGCAGAAGCTCGGCATCTCCGAAGCGGAAGCCGCCGAACGCCACGCCGCCGACTACGCGCTCAAGCGCGTGACCGTCGATGCCGACGTCGCCAATGCCTGCCTGTTCCTCGCCAGCGACGTCTCGCGCCAGATCACCGGTGTCGACCTGCCGATCGATGGCGGCTGGGCGATGTTGTGACGGGGGTCGGCGCCATGTCGGAGACGGTGGATCTGGTCATCAGTGGCGGCACGGTCGTTTCGCCGGACGCGAGCTACCCCGCCAGCGTGGCCATCAAGGACGGCCGTGATCCATGCCATCGGCGCGCCGGAGGCGATGCCGCCGAGCCGCGAGAGGCTGGATGCGACCGGGCTGCATGTCCTGCCCGGCGCAATCGACGTTCACGTGCATTTTCGCGATCCCGGCTATCCCCAGAAGGAAGATTTTGCCAGCGGCACGGCGGCCGCGGCGTTCGGCGGCGTCACCACGGTGTTCGACATGCCGAACACATTGCCGACCGTGGGCACGCCGGAAGCCCTTGCCGACAAGCACCGGATCGCGGCCGGGAAGGCCTATGTCGATTACGGCCTCTACGCCGTGCTGGGCGAGGACAGCATCCAGCATGTCGGCGCCCTGATCGACGGCGGCATCATCGGCTTCAAGCTCTACATGGGCAACACGTTCGGCCGCATCCCCTCACCCTCGACCGGCGCGATGCTGGAAGCTTTCGAAGTGGTGGCGCCGACCGGCAAGCGGATCTCGCTGCATGCCGAGACCAATTCGATCATGGAGCGGCGGGAGTCAGCGGCTGCGCGCCGCCGGCCGCACCGAGGCGATCGCGCATCTGGACGCGCGGCCGGCGGTCGTTGCCGTCGAGGCGGTGGCACGCGCGGCGATACTTTCCGAATGGACCGGCGCCCGCATCCACGTGCTGCATATCTCCTCGGCCGCCGAACTGCGGCCGCTGGCCGAGGCCAAGGCGCGCGGCGTCGACATCACCGGGGAGACCTGCCCGCATTATCTGCTGCTGTCCGAGAAGGACTACCAGAAATTCGGCGGCGTCATCCGCGTCAACCCGCCGGTGCGCGAGACCGCCAACCAGCTGCCGCTGTGGGCGGCCTGATGGATGGCACGATCGACATCATCGCCACCGACCATGCGCCGCATGCGCCGGACGAAAAAACCCGCGCCGACATCTGGACGGTCGATTGCGGATTTCCGGGGGTCGAGACGCAAATGCCCCTGATGCTGACCGAGGTCGACCGAGGCCGCGCCACCCTTCAGGACTATGTGCGATGGAGCGCGGAGAAGCCCGCGAAAATCTGGGGTCTCTACCCACGCAAGGGCACGCTGACGGTGGGCTCGGACGCCGACATCGCCATCGTCGACCTCAAGTCGCGAATGGACCATCGACGACGCCCTGATCCAGTCGCGATCGAAGATTTCGCCGTGGCACGGCCGCCAGGCGACCGCGCTGCCGATCCACACAATCGTGCGCGGACGCTTCGTGATGAAGCACCGCACACTGCAGGAGAACGCGCGCGGCAGCGGCCGCTCGGTTCATGCGATCCAGACCATGCCTCCCGCCGCGCCGCGCAATACCGCCACGCACGATGGCCGCCATTACCGCCCGGAGAGAAGGTCTGCTCCGATGAACGCTTCGCCAGCAAAGCCTGCGTTGCCATCGGGCAATGTGATCGACCTGGAAAAGGTCAGGGTCACGTTCGGCGGCGACAAGAATCAGGTGACGGCGCTGGCGGAGACATCGTTGCGCATCGCGCATGGCGAGTTCGTGGCCTTGGTCGGCCCTTCCGGTTGCGGCAAGTCGACCATCCTCAAGCTTGTCGCGGGAACGCTGACGGCCTCGCAAGGCTATGTGTTCGTCGCCGGCCGCGAGATCGGCGCCGACCATGTGCGGATCGGCATGGCGTTCCAGAACCCGACCCTGCTGCCGTGGCTGAACATCCGCGACAACGTCATGCTGCCGCTCAAGATCGTGCCCCCGTTCAAGCAGGCCTTCGCGGAAAAGCGCAAATCCGAATATCGCGACCGTGTCGAGGCCTCGCTGGCGCGCGTCGGGCTGGCCGGTTTTGGCGAGAAATTTCCCTGGCAATTGTCCGGCGGCATGCAGCAGCGGGCATCGTTGTGCCGGGCGCTGATTCATGACCCCACCCTGCTCTTGCTCGACGAGCCGTTCGGCGCTCTCGACCAGTTCACGCGCGAGGAATTGTGGGAGATCATGCAGAACCTCTGGATCGAAAAGCAGCCCACCGTGCTGCTGGTGACCCACGACCTCAAGGAGGCGGCCTATCTGGCGTCGCGGATCTGCGTCATGCAGGCGCGTCCCGGCCGGATCGTCGACGACAGCGTGGTCCCGTTCGCCCGGCCCCGCACCATTGACGTGTCTTTCGCGCCCGAGTTCGTCTCGCTGACGCAGCGGCTGCGTGAACGCATCGTTGCCGCCCGCGCCGTCCAGGAGGCCGCGTCATGAACGAAACCCTGCGGCGCCGCATCCTGTCGATGACCTGCATCATCGGTTTTTTCGTGGCCTGGGAGCTGTTGTGTCTCCTGTTCCATGTCTCGGAGATCGTATTGCCGCGGCCGAGCCAGATTCTCGCGACACTCTGGACCCGCTTTCCCGCGATCTGGCCGCACGCTTTGCAGACGCTTTATACGACGCTGGTCGGATTTGGCCTCGGCATCGTGATCGGCATTCTGCTCGGCATGCTGATCGGCTCCTCGCGCCTGGCCTACGATGTCGCCTATCCGATGCTGGTCGGGTTCTCCTCGATTCCGAAAGTGGCCGTGGTGCCGATCTTCGTGCTGTGGTTCGGCGCCGGCACCGTGCCGGCCGTGCTGACCGCCATGATCATGTGCATCTTCCCGATCGTGGTGAATGTCGCGACCGGGCTGGCCGCGACCGAGCCGGAGTTGCAGGACGTGATGAAGACGCTGCGCGCCACGAAACTGGAGATCCTCTGGAATGTCGGGCTGCCGCGGACCATGCCGTATTTCTTCGCCTCCCTGAAGGTCGCCGCGACGCTCGCCTTTGTCGGCACGGTGATCTCCGAGACCGTTGCCTCCAACCGCGGCATCGGCAATCTGATGATGATCGCAAGCTCGAGTTTCGACGTGCCGCTGGTGTTCGCCGGCCTGTTCATCCTGGCCGCGCTTGGCGTCGCGCTCTATGTCATCTTCTCGCTGATCGAGAGCCGCGTCACCGGCTGGGCGGTGCGCAGCGACAATTTTGCGGCCGGCGGCTAGCAGCAGCGTCGCGCGGCCGCGCATCGTGCTCGGTCGGTCGCGGCAACACATCCCTCCAAGTCCCTGCTACTCAAGCCTTTTCTGCTCATATCAGAATCACCTACAGATTGCTGAATAGAGACAATTTGCTGGGTATAGAGACCATTGGAATTTCACCGATGAGCCGTCGCGAGCGCCGGGCCGCCGCCAAGAAGGCCGGAGTTGGCCTGACTGCGCCCGGGGCAGGTACCGTCGGCAGGCTCTATGAGGTCGGCCTTGGCCACATGCAGGCGGGACGGCATCTCGACGCTCAGCTTTGCTGCCAGCAAGCCCTTGCATTGGATCCCAATCACGCGGACACCCTGCACCTGATGGGTCTTCTGTCGCTCCACGCCCGACAATACGACCATGCGCTGGAGTGGATATCTCGTGCGATCAAGCAGGAGCCGAAAGCGGTTTATCTGACCAGTCTCGGCTCCACGCTCGTGAACCAGGGGCGGAGCGACGAGGCGCTCAAGGCGTTCGACAAGGCGGTGCAACTCAAACCGCTTGACGCGGATTTATGGAGAAATCTCGGTGCCGTCCTCATCGAGGTGAAGCGCCCGGCGGACGCGATCCTGAGCTTTCAGCACGCGCTCAAACTCAATCCTCGCCATTGGGACGCGGCAAACATGGTCGCGCTTCTCCTCTATCAATCGGAGAGATTCGAAGACGCCCTCCCCTACTACAATCTGTGCGACGAGCTTGAGCCCAACCACTTCCAGACGCTGTATATGCGTGCGCTCACTCTGCAAAAACTGGGAAGGCTCGACGAAGCTCTCGCCGACAACAAGCGGGCGTTGGCGCTCGATCCGACCAACGCGGACACCTACAGCAATATCGGCAACGTCCTGATGTCGTCCGGTCGGAACGAAGAGGCGTTATCGTGGTTCGACCGGAGCCTCGAACTCCAGCCGAACTCCGCCGCAACCCTCATGAACAAGGGGATCGCGCTCGCAGCAATGCGCCGTTTCGCTGAAGCTGTGTCATGGTACGATCGGAGCCTCGAACTTCAGCCGAACTCCGCCTTAACCCTCACCAACAAGGCGATCGCGCTCGCTGAACTTCGCCACTTTGACGAAGCTTTCGCGCTCTATCATCAGGCAAGGGCAATCGATCCCTGCAATGCCGTGGCCGATTGGAATTTGGCCCTGCTTCAACTGCTCACCGGGAATTTCGAGGCTGGTTGGGCCGGGCGCGAGGCGCGCTGGAAGATCCCGGCCCTTTCGGCCTACTACCCAAAGCTTTCGCAGCCGATGTGGCTTGGGAAAGAGCCCATCGAAGGCAAGACAATCCTTATCAATGTTGACGAAGGACTGGGCGATACGATTCAGTTTGCGCGCTACGTCCCCATGGTCGCCGAGCTGGGCGCGCGCGTCATTCTGGCCGTGCAAGAACCTTTACGCCCGCTGTTATCGGAACTCCCAGGTGTTTCTCAATGCCTCGCCTTTACGGCCAGTGAGCTGCCGGCGTTCGACACGTATTGCTCGATCTCCAGTCTGCCGCTCGCCTTTGGGACGAGACTTGAGACGATCCCCTCCGCGATCCCCTATTTGCCCGCGCCTGCGGAGTGCCGCTTGCAAGCCTGGGAGGATCGGCTCGGTCCTCACGACAGGTTACGGGTTGGCCTCGTCTGGTCCGGCAACCCGCGACATGACAACGACCACAACCGCTCGATTCCGCTTCGCCTGCTGACCCGCTATCCTGGATATGGATGCGACTTTTGTCAGTCTGCAGAAGGACCCGAGACCTGACGACAAGGCGATCCTCCTCGAACGGACTGAAATCATCGATCTCACCGCTCACCTCACCGATTTCGCAGAAACCGCGGCCCTTGTTTCGTGCCTCGATCTGGTGATCTCGGTGGATACCAGCGTCGTCCACCTCGCCGGTGCGCTGGGGCGTCCGACCTGGATCTTGTTTGCCTTACAGGCCCGATTGGCGTTGGCTGCTCGGTCGCGACGACAGCCCCTGGTATCCGACGGTGCGGCTGTTCAGGCAGAGCGAAACCCGTGAATATGGCAGCGTTCTCGATCGGGTGCGGACAGAGCTGCATGCGACGATTTCCGCCAGGAAGGCTCGTTGATCACCTTGCTAGCCTCCCCGGCCGTCAGCGGGCCGAAATCTTCTCCAGCACCGGCAACAGGTGTTTCATGAACTCCGGCGGGTTCTCGCTCATCGGGAAATGGCCGAGGCCCTTCATGATGGTCACCTCGCTGCCCTCGATGCTTTTCGCCACCGCGAGCGTTTCCTCCGGCGTGCAGGAATAGTCGTATTCGCCGGAGAGAAGAAACAACGGACAGCGCCGCGTATCGATCTGCGCGACGCGCCCCCTGATATCGCCGTCGAGCTTGTAGAAGTGGAGATCGCCCTTGAACACGCCGGGCCCGCCTTGCATGTAATGCCAGAGCGTTTCCCAGCGTCCCTCCTCCGGCGCGTCGGGCCCGACCAGTCCGGAGACGATGGCCGCGCAGACCTCGCCGCCATGAACGTCCGGCCGGTGCAGGAAGTTCAGATCGTAATAGGGATCGACATGCGCGCCGGCCTGCAATCCGATGATGGCGCGGAAGCGTTCGGGATGTTCGAGCGCCAGATGCAGCGCGATGCGTCCGCCGATCGAGCACCCGATCAGGATCGGCCGGTCCAGCTCGAGCGCGGCCATGACCTCGATGACCATGGTGGTGTATTGCGCCGAGGTGAGCTGATATTCCTCGTTGTGCCAGCCCGGCGGCGGCGACGACTTGCCATGCCAGGGCATGTCGAAGGCGATGACGCGGTGGCGGCGCGTGATCCGTTCATCGTTCATCAGCGCGCGGTATTGCCGGCCATCCGAGCCGGCGGTGTGCAGGCACAGCAGCGGCGTGCCCTGGCCGGCTTCCTCGACATAGATGCGATGTTTCCGCCCGAACAGATCGAGCTGCATATAGCGGCCGGTGATCGGCTCGAATTGCGCGGTCATGCCTCGGCCTCCGCCTGCCGCAACTTGGCGAGCGCCTCCTTGAAATAGCGAAGATTGGCCATGAAGACCTGAAGGTTGCCTTCCGCTTTCAGGACGCGCCGCTTGATCAGCGCCATCAGGTCGTTCGAGCCCGGCGGCGGCCGGTGGCTCCAGAATTTTTTCCACTCCGCTTCGCTCGCGCGCAGCGCAAAGGATGACGAGGGCATGACAAACGGCCCCGGGGTCACCGATACGATCCTGCCCTCGAAGATCGAAATCAGCCAGGCCGACTGGCCGGATTCCAGAAGGAAGCTGGTGGTGAGAAACCGTCCGCGCCGGACCAGCGCCGCATCGCCATTGACCCGCGCCATCAGCGCCTCGATCATGTTCGCCTCCCCGTGCAGATCCGGCACACTTGCCGTTCGCCGCGGTCTTTGCCGCCTGCCCGCATGATGGAGGGAATGGAAGCGGCGTCAATCGCCCCTCGTGGAAGCCTGCCTTCGCTGTCGCCCCACCGCGCCGGCTTTGGCGAACCGTCCGCGCGCTAAAGCCAGGCACATACCAGCGCCAAATTGGCCAGGCAGGCCGCCAATAGCGCGACGGACAGCGTGATATGCACGCGCTCGCAGGAGGTTCGCAGGATCGTTGTCATGGCGGGCGAAAACATCGGGCGATTCTAGCCGGGGAGTCTCGCACGATATTTTTGGCCCTGATTCAGGAACTCGTTTACAACTTAGGGACTCGCGCCAGGGGGCGCCCCCGAGCCCCCGATTGCCGCCAAACGGCCGGCCCCGGTTGCAACCCGGCATGGCCTGGTGCGTTAGGGTTTTCTAGCGGAGCCAAACCATGCCCTACGCGCTATTCAGCCAGGACACCAAGCTGAGCAAAGCCTACCCGGCCGAGTCGGACGTCTGGAAACTTGCCCGGAAAAGCGGACTAGTCGTCGACGTGGCCTCCAAGGACGACAAGGCGGCACCGCAGCCGGTGCTGGACAACGATTACGAGATCAGGCCTTGCCGGCCCGACCCGCAGGAAGATCCGGCCAAGAATCGGGCCGACGCCGAGCAGGAAGCCGAGCGCGAGCTGCAATTGAGTTCTTCAGAATTGGTGCGTTCTTCAGAATTGGGCTCGTCCACAGAATTGGGCTCGTCGACGCGGCCCAGCTTGGTCCGGTAAAACCGCGCGTCGGCGGCGACCGACCGACTGAGCCTGAGGGTCGGCCGGCGGCGTTGGCCGGTCTAGGGCGTTGCCACCGCCAGCGACGCCTGCTCGGCGGCCAGCACCACGCAGGCTTTCCTGCGGTGCAGCCCCCTGATCGCCCCGGTAACCTTGAGCACCTTGCCGATCGGACATGAGAAGTCCTGCACGAAGGCAACTTCATAGGGCGAAAGCAGCAGGGGTTCGGATTTCAGCACGGTCTGGGCCAGACACGGCATTGCTACCGCGGAAAAAACCAACGCTAACGTCACCACACGCATGTTTGTTGTCCACTGGCCGGCAAAATCATAATAGCCGATCGCCGGTGAAAGTTTCGCGACTCTCGAAAATTATTTTTTCGGGCCGACGACGACGGCCCCGCCCGGCCGATGCGCGGTCGGCGCCCGCCAAAAAGGTGGCAGCCGGCCGCCCGAGAAACCGGCGCCGCGTCAGCCGCCGCTGCTATTTGCCAGCGAAAATTGCTCACGGTGGCAGGAAGAGGCTCCGCTCGATGGTGTCGACCAGGAATTTCGAGCCGGCGTCCGACAAATGCACGATATCGGTGGTGACCACGTCATCGGCCGCCGGCCCGACCCGCGTCAGGCACCCTTCGGCGTCGCAGAGCGCGCGCCACGCCGAGATGTATTCGACCCCGGCGGCCCGGCTGAAAGCCCTCATCTGTTCGTCGCTCCCCGCCCCCGTCACCCCCGACGCTATCCGGTCGGCGATCACATGCCGAAGCCGGTAGGTGTTCACCAGCGCAAGCGGAAGCGTTCGCTTCCAAAGCGGTACCGGGCCCAGGATGACGATGCGCGGGATGTTGAGGGCCTTCAATTGCCTGACGGTTTCGCCCAGTCGGTCGAGGTCGTGGGTCCGGTCCCACATCGCGTGCAGCAGAACGATCTGGGGATGCGACGATTTGACGAAGCCGAACACCAGATCGTTGACCGCATCGCAATTGACGTTGGTGGCCAAAATCGGCGCGCACCCCGGGGCTGCAAAACGGGCCAGCCGAAACGGGATCGTCTCCTGGGCCTTCTTCAATCCGGGAAAAAGGGCGGCCGCCGTGGAATCGCCCCACAGGAACAAAAGCGGCTTGTCGCCCTGCTCGATGCAACTTGCATCAAGCCGGGCGCCCTTCGCCTCCAGGAAGCAGGTGTCGCGGAATCCGGCGTTACTCTGCGGCGAGAGCAGCGCGATATCGCGAATTTCAGCGGGAAAACGAAAGCCGAAGCCGGCGCCGATCGCGGTTGCGATCCCCACGACCCCGACCGTCAGCAATGCGAAAGACAGTCTCGGCACGGCATTCGGGTTTCGGCGAAGCGGGAGTTCGACGAAGCGGAACGTCAGCCAGGACAGCACCACCGCGACCATGACGGCCGCCCAGATCTCGACGACATTCGGCACGCCGTTTCGCATGATCGCGAGATACGACAGCAGCGGCCAGTGCCAGAGATAAAGCGGATAGCTGATCAACCCGATCCAGACCATCGGCCGGCTCGACAGCAAAATCCTGTTCACGGCCGAATTCGGCGCGATGATGATCAGCACCGCGCCGAGCACCGGCAGCAATGCGTAGGCGCCGGGAAACAGGCTGTCCTTGCCAAGCGCGACCGCGGCACCGACGATCGCGGCAACGCCGATCGCGCCCAGCAGGTTGTCGGCTTGCGGGAAACGCCGCGGCTGGCCTTCCGGACCGTCGACCAGGCGGTTGGCAACCATGCCGCCGGCCAACAACTCCCACGCCCGCGATATCGGCGAATAGAACGACCACTCCTTGTAGCCGAGGAAGATCATCAGGCTGACGCCAAACGAGGCAACCGCGATGGCCGCCATCCAGAAGCGCCGGTGTTTCGATCCGAACATCAGCAGCAGCAGCGGCGGCCAGAAGATGTAGAATTGCTCCTCGATCCCCAGCGACCAAAGGTGCAGCAGCGGATTTTCGGCGGCATCCGGCGCGAAATAGCCGGTCTGCCCGAGCTGAAACAAATTGGATACAAACGCCACGCCGGCCGCGGTAGCGCGGCCGAGCAGCGCAAAACCATCCGGCAAGAGCACAAACCAGCCGATCAGGTAGGTGACGGCCAGCACGACGATGAGCGCCGGAAATATTCGCCTGACCCGGCGGGCGTAGAATTCCAGCGATGAGAAAGTGCCGGCCTTGGCCTGGGTGAGAATGATCCGGGTGATCAGGAAGCCGGAAATGACGAAGAAGATATCAACCCCGATAAAGCCGCCGGGAACCAGCCAGGGCTGCGCGTGATATCCCACCACCAGCAGGATCGAGACCGCGCGCAGGCCATCGATGTCCGCGCGATAGGGCGTCTGGTTTTCGTGGCTGGGCCGAGCGATCGGCAATAGCGGGCTCCCCTCCCCGTGGCGTCATTCCGGCGCCGATCGCGGCACGCGCGCGGCCGGTGCCCGGCCGCTGCCGTGCTCTTTGCACCAGATTTCGCGATTGCAGAAGCCCTCCGGATCCGGCGCTGACCCGCGCAAGGCCAACCGACCCGGCGGCACAACAAAAAAGGCCGGCGCAAGGCCGGCCTTCTTCCGTATCAGTGCAATCCCGGTCAGTAGCGCGCGGCGACGGGGCCACCCCAGCCGAAGCGGTAGTTGATGCCGAGCTTGACGGTGTGCTCGTCATCCCGGAACCGGGCGCCGATGATCGGGGGGGGCCCACCGGTAAAGGTGGTGCTGCCGAAATTGTAGTACTGATATTCGCCTTTGACCGACCAGTTCGGCGTGAACATGTATTCGAGGCCGGCGCCGACGGTGTAACCGTCCTTGTGATCGCCGGTGGTCGAAAACGCGACCGGCACGCCGCCGAAGCTCACGCCGATATTGTCGTTGCCGCGCCAGGCGTAACCGCCCTTGGCGTAGAGCAGCGTCGGACCCCAGGTGTAGCCGAGCCGGCCGGTGACCGAACCGATCTGGTCGGTATTCCCGGTGACGAGCGTGCCGCCCGGGAACGCCACGCCATTCCCGCTATTGCCGGTCAGCCAGCTGTACTGGGCCTCGGCACCGATCACCCAGTTCGTCGCGAACTGGTAGTCGAAGCCGCCCTGCACGCCGCCCATGAATCGGCCGTTGCCGCTCTCCAGGCTGTTGTCGCCCGGGAACGCGCCGCCGATATGGCCGCCGATGTAGAAGCCGGTCCAGTTGTAGACCACTTCGGGCGCCGTATAGGCCGGAGCCTTGGTATAGGTGCGCGCCGGAAGATCGGCCGCGAATGCGGGAGCCGCGAAAGCGATACAGGCGGCTGCGCCGAGCAGAAGTTTTTTCATGAGAAGTTCCCCGTTACTGTCGTGATCGACATCAACCAAACAACGTGGCCTCAATTTGGTTGCTTCGTGGCAATGCCCGTGCGCGTTTGTTTCATGATATGTGACCGCGCGGCAACAACGCCGATTTGTTCCAACGCGATTGCAATTTATTGCCGGCGAATGGCCACTTTCCAGCTCATTGCTGTGTCTGCCGGGGCCCGGTTCAGGTTCCAGCCTCGCCGAAATGTGATTGAAGTTCCCGGCACCCCGGGACGGCAGCAATCTGAAAAGCGCGGCTTCACGCATTGGCCTCGCGCGATCCCGCCCTACCGCGTCAACTTTTCCAGTTCCGGAAACGGCGCATAGACGGCGCCGGCGCAGGTCTCGGCCGGTTTCTCGATCATTCGGTCCAGCCGGCCATTGACGTAGAGAATCGCGCGTTCCTGAGCCTCGCGATAACTGCCGTCCGATTCGCGCGCGGCAAAGCGCAGGCAGCTGACAAAACGCATCTTGCCGTTGACGTCGCGTTGTACCGGCTCGGCCATGACAGCGTCATGCACGCCAACCGGGTTGTTAAGATAGGTTCGCATGAACGCGAGCAATTCGGCGCGGTAATTATTCGGGAATGGCTGATTGGCGGAACTGCCGCCGCCCATGAAGCTGATGGGCCTGCTGTCCTCGCCGCCCGCGCAAGCCGCAAGCGCGATCGGCAGCGCCAGGATCGCCGCACGCTTTGTCGATATCCCCAATTGCAACCCGTCTTTCGAAAATCCAACGCCTGGAGGAGTTCTAGACCTTCCGCGGATGAAAGGGAATTCTGCATTTCGCGGTCGGCGCGGATGCCTGTCATGAAGCGGCGCCGGCCCATCGCCACGGGGGAGACCATGGCGTGGGCCGGACTGATATCCGCCGGGAGCGGCGGGGCAATGTGGGGCAAGCCGCGCCCCCGGCGGATCGGTATCAGCCGCGCTTGGCGGGGTGGCTGACGTGCTTGACGGCGATCTTCGAGGAATGATGCGCCTTGCGCTCGACCGTCCGCTTGTGGAGGCGATGATGGCTGGCATGCCTGACATGATGGCGGCCCATCTTGGCATTGGCATTCAGCGCGCTCGACTTCACCTGCGCGGACTTGGGTGCGGGCGCCTGCGTCGTCTTGCCGGCACTGGCCGCAAGCGCGGGAGCGGCGAGAACGGAAACTGCAAGCAACGCTGCGGAAATTGTCTTCAACATGGTCTTCTCCTTCAAAAGGGATCACGGGGTGGCCGGTCGAATGGCCGGGCTCGTCGATCATGCTGCGACATTAGGTGCCGCGCGCTGAACCTGCCGTGAAGTGCGGGAGCAGACTTCGTTCATCTGCATGACATCTTGGTCATGTTCGGTCGTCCGGCCGCGCACGCCTTCCGCAAAAAATTCCCAAAAACTGCAAAAAAATGCCTCGGGAATGATTGATTGCGGCGGGTGTTCAAACCAGCGGGCTTCAGTATAGGATTGCCCTAACGGACATCAGGAGAGACGCATGACCAAACTTGCGATCCGGCTTTTGACACTGGCGATCTACGTGATGGCGCTGATGGCAGTGCCCGTGGTCAACTCGGCCAAGGCCGCGGGCGGCGACAGCCCGTCACCGCCGGCCGATTCCACCAAGGACAAGAAAAAGAAGGACAAGAGTTCCAGCATCGACGACCCCAGGTTCATCGAGGGTTATCGCGCGGCCTACGCCACGATTTACGATCGCAACGATTACACCTCCGCCATCGCGCAATTGAAGGCGCTTGGCCAGGACGACCGCGCCGATGTCGCCAATCTGATCGGCTATTCCTATCGCAAGCTCGGCGACTACAAGGTCTCGCAGATCTGGTATGAGCGCGCGCTGCAGGCCGACCCCAACCATGTCCGGACCTGGCAGTATTACGGATTGTGGCAGCTCGAACAGGGCAACCGTGACCAGGCGCAATATCACCTGAACCGCATCGGCCAGATTTGCGGCACTGAATGCGCCGAATACCGCTCGCTTGCGTCGGCGCTGGAAAAGCCGACCGGTACCGGCCTCGTCTACTGATCTGCGCGGAAACAACAATCAAAGCCGGACAAACCGGCACAGCCCGTCGAGGTTGTGCCGGTTTTGTTTTGTCGAGTGGAGCGACATGACTTTTCGTTGAGTCATCATCTCGCTCCACTTTTTGTTTGCGCATGATCTTTTCGGAGAACCGATGTCCGCTTTTCCGGATCATGCTCTAGACGGACCCACACCCTTTCCGGTTTTCAACGTTCCGATCGCCGGCGAACTCGCGCTACTTCATCAGCGTCTCGGCCTCGGTCCGGAAAGCCTGCCGCGCGGCATCGCGCGAATAGAACATGTGGCCGCCGGGATAGACCACGAGCTTCACCCGCTCGGGCGAAGCATAGGCCGGCAAGTTGATCGAGCAGAATCTTCGAACCGAAATAGGGCGTGGCGAGATCGAACAGGCCGTGCCCTACGAGCAGTTTCAGTTTCGGATCGAGCGCGAGAATTTGCCGCAGCTGGGAGATCGACTGGGCGGGATTGAGGCCGCGGCCGAAATCCCAGGCTCGCTCGACCGAGCTGTTGAGCAATCGATAGGACCCGTCGGGCCGCCAGTTGAGCGTGCGCGTGGTCAGATCGACCACCGCGCTGGTCAGCGGCGCGATCAACGGGTCACCGGACGGGTCGTCGAAATGTGAGGAGCTCGAATCCGGATCGGGATCGAAGCCCGAGACCGACGCATCGTAGCGTCCGGTCACCCTGCCATTGCGCCGGTCAAATTCGCGGCGGAACTCGGAGACATCGAAGCGCCCGGCCAGCCTGCGGCTCACGGCCCGATCGATCCCCGTCAACGCCGAGACCCGGTCGGCGAGGCGCGTCGTGGCCTCGGCGTCGGCCTCGCCCTTGACGAGATCGCTCAGGAAATCGCCGCGCGCATAGGCTTCGACATCGGCGATATCGGCGCGGGTCACCGGGCCCTTCGCCTCGCGCGCCACCGCCGCCATGGTCGGCAGGCTCGCGACATATTGCAGGATACTGGAGCCGGCATATTCGCGGAAATCGAGCACCGGAGAAACCAGGATCAGTCCCCTGACGCCGACGCCCTGCTCGGTCTGCAACTCGCGCACGATCCTGGGTCCGCGGATGCCGCCATAGCTTTCGCCGACGATGAATTTGGGCGACAGCAAGCGATCGGACTTCTCCAGCCAGCGGCGGACCGTGACCGCAAGCGCGTTGACGTCGCCATCGATGGAGAAGAACCGCTTGCGCACGTCCTCGTCCGTCGCGACGAAGCGGCTATAGCCGGTACCGACCGGATCGATGAAGACGAGATCGGTAAAGTCGAGCCAGGTCTCGGCATTGGGCTTGAGATCGGGCGACGCCGAGGACGTCGCCGCATCGCCATTGATCGAAAGCCGCCACGGTCCGGCATCGCCGAGCTGCAAATAGGCCGAGGCCGCGCCCGGCCCGCCGTTGAAGAAGAAGGTCACAGGCCGGCTGCGCCTGTCGCCGCCATCCAGCTGATAGGAGGTGTAGGCAATGTCGGCTTGCGGATCGCCCTTGTCGTTGAACAGGCGGATCGAGCCTGCGGTGGCGGTGAAAGCGAGCGTGCGGCCGGGGAGCACAACCGTCTGTTTGGTGGTCGAATCCGGCGGCAGCCGGTGTTGTTCGGCGGCCGCCGGCGAACTTGCCGCGTTAGCGTGCCCGCCCGGCGCTCCTGACTTTTGCCCCGAAGGCGCGGCTGCGGGTTGGGACGCGGGCGGCTGCGACGCATCCTCGGCGCGAGCTCCGGTCGCCACCAGGAGCGTCGCAAGCGCGAGGGCCAGGCGCGCGAGCCGGAGCGTGACGAAATTAACGGCCATATCTGTTTCCTTCCTGCCCCGCGATCGATTGAGCCTGCCAAAGCCGGCTTTTTTGCCGCGAGCGGCGGGATTCCAGCCCGAAACTGCGACAGATCGGCATGCCCCGCAAGCACCGGACGATCATCTCGACAAGCACCGGCAAGGTCGTATAGACGACCTCGGCGCACCCGCTTTCATCGGCGCCCATATGAGCCCGCGATCCCATGACCATGCCACAGCGATATGACCGCATCGCCTTCGTCGCGAGCGCGAGCGCGGAGGCCCAGCTGGCGCTGGCGCAGCTGGTTAAGCTCTATGGCAATCACGATCCCGCCGATGCCGACGTCGTGGTGGCGCTCGGCGGCGACGGATTGATGCTGCAGACGCTGCATCAGCAGATGCATTCAGGCAAGCCGATCTACGGCATGCATCGCGGCACCGTCGGCTTTCTGATGAATGAATTCTCGACGCACGACCTGCACGCCCGTCTGGCGGCCGCGCGTGAATCGGTGATCCATCCCCTGCTGATGCGCGCTACCGACGTGCATGGCAAGGTGCATCTGCACCACGCCATCAATGAAGTCGCGCTGTTCCGCCAGACCCATCAGGCCGCGCGGCTGCGGATCCTGATCGACGAGCGCGAACGCATGCCGGAGCTGGTCGCCGACGGCATCCTGGTGGCGACGCCCGCGGGGTCGACCGCCTACAATCTTTCGGCGCAGGGCCCGATCCTGCCGATCAACGCCGCGTTGCTGGCGCTGACGCCGATCAGCGCGTTCCGGCCGCGGCGATGGCGCGGCGCCCTGCTCCCCAACACCGCCTTTGTCGTCCTCGAAGTGCTGGAGGGCGACAAGCGCCCGGTCGCGGCGGTGGCCGACCACGACGAGGTGCGCGACGTCCGCCGCGTCGAGGTGCTTTCCGACAAGACCATTTCGATGCGGATGCTGTTCGATCCCGGCCACAGCCTGGAAGAGCGCATCCTGAGCGAGCAATTCGGCTATTGATGCTCGGTTTCGGCCCCGGCCGGGCAGCCTCGCGCGGGATTCCCCGATATTTTGGTGGCTGCAGAAGGCTTGCCGCCCCACACGGCCCCTGCCTTCGCAACCTTTCATTAAGGCGGGCGGGATATGGTTAACGCCGGGTATACCCTCTTTGCCGGTATGCCCTTAGGGCCAGGCCATGTTTCGCATCGATTTCAACAAGCTGCGATTTCTTGTCTGCGACGACAATCCGCATATGCGCCGCATTTTGCGGACGCTGCTGCATTCGTTCGGCGCACGCGAAGTCTATGAGTCCGAGGACGGCGCCACCGCGCTGGAGATGTACACCCATTACGTTCCCGACATCGTCATCACCGACTGGTCGATGCCGATCTTCGACGGGCTCGAACTCGCGCAGATGATCCGGCAGCCGGAATCGAAGGGCAATCCCTTTGCGCCCATCATCATGCTGACCGGCCATTCCGAGAAGCGGCGTGTGACGGTCGCGCGCGATGCCGGCGTGACCGAATTTCTCGCCAAGCCGATCTCGGCCAAGGGGCTTTATCAGCGCATCCTGAACGTCGTCGCCAATCCGCGTCCGTTCATCAAGACCAAGACCTATTTCGGCCCGGACCGCCGGCGCAATACCAGCAATGCCTATATCGGTCCGGAGCGCCGCGTCGGCGGCGAGATGGAAGTCCTTCAGCAACCCTCGCTGCTCGACAAGGCCCGTTCCACCATTTAGCGCCGGAGACCGAAGGAAACACTATGGCGAAAGACAAGTCGGGCGACATCGAGATCCAGAAATTCGCCGATCATCACGTCATCATGCAGCCAAATCCATTCCGCAAGGTGCTGCGGCGTGTCGCCGACGAGGATCTCGACGATCCCGTCGCGCGCGCCGAAAAGGCGCTTGCCGACCTGTCAGGCGAATTCAAGAACTGGATGGTCATCGAAACCGAGCGGCTCGCGGCCTCTCACGCCGCGATCCTCAAGGACGGCTTTACCAACGCCACGCGCGAAGAACTTTTCCGCGCCGCCCATGACATCAAGGGCGATGCTGCCACCTTCGGTTTCCCCGCCGCGGCCGCCGCTGCCGAAAGCCTCTGCCGGGTCATCGAGCACGCCCCGGATCTTGCCAAAGTGCCGTCCGAGCTGATCGCCCATCACATCAACGCCATCCAGGCCATCGTGCGCGAGCGCATCAGTCCCGACACCATCAGCGTGGCAGGCGAACTCAGCCGGCGACTGCGCGGCGTCGCGGACGAATATCTCGCCCGCGTCAATCGCGACCGGCCCGAGCACCTCGAAGCCATCCTGGCCCCCAGCATCGCGCCGGCGGACTGAGCGCCTCGGCTTCAATCATGTCGTCCCCGCGAACGCTGGGACCTATACGCCGCGGCTCATCAATTGGGCGCAGCGGTCGTTACCTTTGAAGCAATGAACGCTGGTGGTTATGGGTCCCTGCGTTCGCAGGGACGACACTCGATCTGTTGACGAAGTATCGCTTACGCCGCGATCAGACCTTGCTGGATCGGTGCGATGGCCTGCTCGGCCATCAGCTCGTCGCAGAACATGCGGGCTTCCTCCCGCGCCGACTCCGTCGCAAAGCGCCGCAGCAGGATCAGAAGCGGTTCGGCGGCCTGCTGGCCGGTTTCGCAATGCGTCAGCACGCGTTCGACCATACGGCGGCGCAATCTTGCCGCGCCGCCGAGCGTGTCGGCAAATCCGGTTTCATGACTGACGTCGAGCGCGATCCGGAACGCCGCGAATGTCAATTCCGGCAATCCCGCACGCCGCAGCAAGGCGTGCAAGCTCGCTCCGCCGCGGTCATGGAGCAGCGCGGAGACGCGGGCCTGCGGCAGACCGGACAATTCCGCCAACGCGGCGTCGAACAGTTCGAGATTGCCCGACAACAGCGTCCGCAGGATCAATCCGGCGGTGAGCTGGCCGGTGGCGCGCAGATGCCGCACCAGGCCGCGCATGTCTTCGCCGCGCGAGGCCGCCGCGATGTTCACCGTCGAGCGATCGCGCGCCTCGGTTGCGACCCGCACCGCGCGGTCGGCGCTCAGCCAATTCCGGGCGACAACAAACTGCGCCAGCGTGTCCGACAATTTGGCGACCAGCGCGGCCCGCGTCGCGGCGGGCAGGTCTTGCAGCACCAGCATCGATTCCCGGATCGCGGCGAGATGGCCATGGCGCTCGACGATGCGATCCCATGAAAACGGCGCCAGTTCGGCGTAGGCATTTTCGATCAGCTCCAGCGCCGCCGCAGGCGTACCGACCTCGGCGATCGCGGCACAGACGGAAGCCGGAAGATTGACGCGGCGGGCGACGGCGCATTGCGTTTCGCAATTGCCGGTCGCGACGATGTCGACGAGATCGGCATCGATCAATAGCGGTGAATGTTCCAGGACCGGGAGCGCGACCGACGGCTGGTCGACCGACAGCGCCTGTACGATGGCCGCGGGAGCCTCCGTGCTGCGCGAAAATACTTCCGCCATGGCCTGGCGCACCAGCGGCGAGGCGTCGTCGAGCAGCATCAGCAGTGCGCCCTCGGCGGCGGCGCGGTCGTCTTCGCTGAGATCGGAAATCAGCCAGGCCCGCGCCAAAGATCGCGTCGCTTCGGCCCGCTCGCCTGCCGGAGCGGTCTTGATCCAACTGATGAACTGCCGAACGATCATTGCCCTGCCGGCTTACGCAACCTGAAACGACACCGTGACGCGGTGCCACTACAAGACAAAATAAACCACGACGCTTAACAAAGCGTTCACCATAAGGGGCTGGTTTTATTGACGTTTTGTTAAGAGCTGCGGGGCGTCTGCCGCCGGGGCTGCCAGACCTCCTGATGGTGAAGCAGCTCCGCCGTCGCTAGCCGCTGAAGGTGCCGCTGCGGTCGCTGAAGAGATCAAGCGCGCCAACACCGGGGCTCTTGGCCTGAGAACGGCGCCGAAGCCGCTGATACCACCGGGGCCGCCGATGCAACCGAGATGGCCGTAGGTGCTGGCGCAACCGAGGTTGCTGGCGCAACCGAGATCAGCGACGAGGAGTTGCCCCACAATTCCCGCACCGCCGGCGAAACCGGCTCGGCCCGGTCGCCGACCTGAAACAGCGAGCGGAAGCTTGAATCGGCCGGCGCTGAGCTTGCCGGCGTCGATGCGGAGGCCATCGTGACCGGCGTGAGGCGCCGACGTCCGGAAATGTTGACAGGTAGGCCGCGTTGTCGATCGCCGGCGGCGGCTGGGGCCGCGCTCGCGACCGCGGTGGTCGCCGGCGAAATCCCGTACATCGCCAGTGCGCTCTGCGTCGCCGGCGAGGCCGCGGCGCTGGCGTAGCGTTGCGTCAACACCGAGTAGACTTCGGAGACGCTGCGCGCCCGCCCGGTGCGGTCATAGAAGATCGAGCGGTTCGCCGCCGCGGCGTTGGGAAACAGCCGCGGACCCGACGCCTGCGGATTATCTTCCGCGTTCGTGATCAGCTTGGCCGCGCCGCCGACGCCCATGAAGTGCGCCATGTACAATTCGCTGTCGGTCGGGCGGCGGCCGATCATGCCGGTGAGCTTGAAACTGTTGGACTGGGTCAGGACGGCCGCCATCGACGAGGCGGCGACGGGATCGTCGCGCAGCTTCATGATCGCGCGGCGCGCGGTGGGATCGCCGACCGAATAACTGCCGTCGGATGATTTGGTGATGGCGTCGGCGTAGTTGCCGTAGCCGAGCTGGGCGCCGGCTTCCTTCACGGTACCGAGCCAGGTCTGGTCGATGAACTGAAACAGCCCGTGCGCCGACGAGGTCGAGGCGCCCGCGGTCGGATTGAAATCCGATTCCATCTTCGCGGTGGTGAGCAGATACTGGAAGCTGGCGCCGCTGGTGTTCGCGGCCTGCTTGATCGCGCCGGCAACCCGGGCGCGCGAGGTGTCGACACCTGCCGTTGCCGTGGCGTTCGATGTGTCGACCGACATGCTTTGGTCTCCGCTCCCCGCGAAACGACCCCCACTTGGCCTGTTCGAGAGCTCCCACTAACGCTCAAGCCACGGTCACACTGGGGTGATTATGGTTAAGGGAGGGTTAAAGTTCGATCCGCGGCCGCCGTGCACTCCAGTGGCGCACCTGCGCAAGGCCGGAATCCGGACGGCTCCGCGGCGCCCCGGAATGACGATTAAAAATCATTGCGATAAACGCTGTTCGGATCGAACAGCCGCTCCGCATCCACGAACGACAACCGCGCCCCGCCCTCGCCCGCCGTCACCTTGCGGTAGAAACAGGAGCGCCGGCCGGTGTGGCAGGCGGCGCCGACCTGTTCGACCCGGATCCAGACCGCGTCCTGATCGCAATCCATCCGCATCTCGACGACGCGCTGGGTGTGACCTGAAGTCTCACCTTTTCGCCACAACGCATTGCGGGAGCGGCTGAAATACCAGGCCTCCCCGCTCGCGATGGTCTTGCGCAGCGCCTCGTCGTTCATGTGCGCGACCATCAGCACCTCGCCTGTATCGGCGTCGGTGGCCACGCAGGTCACAAGGCCTGCGGCGTCGAATTTGGGCTGTAAGCCAAGCCCTTCCTCGGTGTCGCTGCTATCGGATGGTTTGGACACGGGCAGTCCTCGAAAAATTCGGGCGAGGACTAGCGCTGCAGCCCTCGCACCATGGACAGGAAACGCGCCTGCTCCGCCGGATTGTCGCGGAACATGCCGGTGAAACGACTGGTGAACGTCGTCGCGCCGTGCTTGGCGACGCCGCGCACCGACATGCAGGTATGCTCCGCCTCGATCACGACAGCAACGCCGCGGGGTTTGAGAACTTCGTCGATCGCGGCCGCGATCTGGGCGGTCAGATGCTCCTGGGTCTGCAGGCGGCGGGCGAAGATATCGGTGAGCCGCGCCAGCTTCGACAGTCCCACCACCCGCTCCACCGGCGTATAGGCGATATGCGCCTTGCCGTAGAACGGCATCATGTGATGCTCGCATTGCGAGGTGAATTCGATGTCGCGGACCAGCACGAAATCGTCATAGCCGGCGGTTTCGCCAAAGGTGCGGTTGAGCACCTCTGCCGGACATTGATGATAGCCCTGGTAAAGTTCGTCGTAAGCCTCGACCACGCGGCGCGGCGTATCCAGCAGGCCCTCGCGGTCGGGGTTCTCGCCGATATAGCCGAGCAAGGTCTGCACCGCCGCTTCGGCTTCGGCGCGCGACGGACGGGGCTGATCCGGCCGTACCGCGGCGGCCAGGAATTCGGAAGGGTCGAGTTCGGCGGGCCGCATTTCCGCAAGCTTCGCATCGGAAGGCTTGATCTCGGAAGGCTTAATCTCGGAAGGCTTGCCTGGGCGGAGGGATTTGATCAATGCGTCCATGTCAACTCCGTTCGACCGGTCATGAATGAGACCGGAGTGTCACCGGGCAGACGGGGCGGCGCACCGCCAGACGCCTGAGTCCCACAATCCTAGCACATGGCGGCCGGATCGGTTCCGATTTCAGCCGCCAAAATGGCCGGGCTATATTTCCGCCATTGCTGGCCATATATAGGGCTCTGGACCGCAGCCGCCAAGGGCGATCGCGAGGCCGATCAAGCCTTTGGGCGTGAGATTTCGACCTATGCTGAATGACATCTACAACAAGCGGATCATCGAACTGGCCGGCAACATCCCCCGGCTTGGCCGCTTGGCCAGCCCGGACGCCAGCGCCACGGCGCATTCCAAATTGTGCGGCTCAACGGTGAAGGTCGATCTCAAGATGGACGGCCCCGTCGTCACCGACTTTGCCCATGACGTGAAGGCCTGCGCGCTCGGCCAGGCCTCCTCCTCGATCATGGCCAGCCATGTCGTCGGCTCCACGGCGGGCGAACTGCGCGAACTGCGCGAGACCGTCCGCAAGATGCTGAAGGAAAACGGCAGCCCGCCGCAAGGCAAGTGGGCGGATATCGCCCTGCTCGAGCCGGTGCGCGACTACAAGGCGCGGCACGCCTCGACGATGCTGACCTTCGATGCCGTGGTCGATGCGATCGGCCAGATCGAGGCAAAGGCCACGCAGCCGGCATCGGCTTAAGGGCTAAAATTTCTCCGTCATTCCGGGGCGCGCGAAGCGCGAGCCCGGAATCCATAACCACCATCGGGAGTATGGATTCCGGCCTGCGCCAACAGGCGCATCCCGGAATGACAACCGTGGCGGAATTTTGCGGTATTATGGCGCAAACGCCACCGGGGTCCGAAAGTGACCCAGGGACGGCGGAATCCACTACATTCCAAGGTTGCCGCTCCTAGGGTACGATCATCCCTGAGGGCTGCATGTCGAATATCCATCAAGAACACGAACACGAATTATTGGCGGTCGAGGCGTGGCCCTCTGACCGGCTTCTTTCAGAAATATCCTTCGGGTGCGGGTGCCTTAGCCTTATCGGCGTGGGGGCACCCGTGGTGACCGATTTGAAATTCATTATGTGGGGGTTCATTGCCGTAGGATGCTTCGGTCTGGTGGCGGTTATAGCCCTGCGGATCGCGCGCTATCTCCGCCGAGGGCGACCCCCAATTTCCCTTATCATACGGACCTGGCGATGGACCTTGGCATCACTGGTCGTTGCGGTCTTATCCCTCGGAGGGGCGGCCTATATTCAGGGAATGTACCGCTTTGCCGGATCGACGCCCTCCGCAAAGGATATTGCCGAAGAGGTTTCAAAGCTCATGACGGATTTGGGCACAATTCCCGCGCGCCGATGATGCCGGTCAATCCCAGTCCTGCGGCCCCCACTACTCCCGCGGCCCCTGAGTATTCTCCCAACAGGATCATGCAATCGAGCGAAGGAAAGGTGCTCCTTACTTGCGCTATTCCGCCACCACCAACTGATGCATTCGAATTCGCTCGCCAATACCAAGACTACAAGAGCGGCGTTGAGGCTTTGGGCGACGCTTTAGATGTTAAAATGACGACATCAATTATTAACGGCGGCATTCGCCTGACTGTTGAAGCGATTTCCGAAGAGGGTAAGGCGCGCATGTGGCGGATGACGGGAACCCTTACGCCGAAGATGGCTATTGAAGTTAGGCGCGTTGGGCAGAACGAGATTGTAAGTTTCACGGCGGATAGACCCGGCGTTCCACAAAGCATGATGCTCAATATGCCCCTGCGGGGCAGCAAAGAAGATATGGAAAAATTCGAAAGAAGTATGGAGCAAATAATCGGCGCTCCATCGGGGGTCTGCCACGTATTCTAAATATCCTCCAATGCGAAGAGTACTTCAGCCGGTTACGCCGCGCTGAAGTCGGCATCCACCATCACATTGCGGGCGCTTACCTCCTCCGCTACGCGCAAGAGAGTTCGTGGCGTGAGGATAATCGCCGCGTTTCCAATGGAGATCAGGTAAACCGGATTGCGGCGCTGGCTTTGAAGCGCGGGAAGTCCGTAGACTTCACCGGCTACTGGCAGCGACATGTTGCCGAGGCTCAATGCCCAACAGTGGTAAGAATTGATACCACGTCAATATGCGAGAACTTTAGAATCAGCGCGAAAACAATCAGAACCGCCGTCCACATCCCCGCACCAAAACAGGCGACCCACGCCTCTCGCCAAAAAGACCTGTCCCTCAGTGTTTCCTCTACAATCTTGGGGCGCTCTTTTCCGACGATATCAGATGCATACTCTGTTAAGGCGACGTTTGCCTCGGCTCGCACGCCATCGATGCGCATATCGGTCCAACTCGAAATATATGCCCGAAGCTCAGCATCCGTAGGAGATATGCCTGTTCGTTCGCAATGCTTCTCGATCCACTCACGTTTGGCGGCTTTATAAAAATAATAAGCTACCACACCGATGAGTATGTGCTCACCATCGGGATTCTGGTCGATCAATCTTTCAAATATTCGATTGTGAATTTCGATTTCAGGCCGGGGGACAACCTGAGTAGGAGTTATCTCGCTCACTCTTACTTTGCGTCGCCGCCGCGCTTGCGTATATCATCAAGCGTTTTTCTCAGTTGGGTATCCGCCTTCTTGAGCGCGCTTTCATAGACACGACGATCAAGAACATGAGCAGTTTGGCCGTTCGGAAGCGAGTAACTTACGAAAATATCGCCCTTCGAATTGCCGCTCTTTGTGCTCACGGTGAATACTTCGGTTGTTGATGATTTCTTAGTGACTGCCATAGCTTCACGCCCCCGTTGCCCGGCAGACCGGTTATAAGGCGCTTTCATTTGAGTTTTCCATTCAAAATTGTAGCGAGCTGCAACTTTCGCGGATTGCTATCCGGTCATTAGTACGCTAGGGGCCGCCGCCACGGACATTGATCTAGGCATACGTTGCGGCAGAACAATGGTTGGTTCACCGATGCGTTCCATGTTTTGTCAAAAACATTGAGAAGTGGTTTATTTTCAGGATTAACTCGCCGTAAGGTCGCGGCAAAGTGACCACTTCGCCGGTATCCCGTCATTGACTTGGATCACGCCCTTGTCGGCATGATTCCGCAAGCTGGACTGGATGCTTTGGCCGAGTATCTGGACGGCAAATCAGCTAAAGTGCTTGTGGCGTTTGCGCCATAATACCGGAAATTTCTGCTACTGCGCGGGCGCCGCCGCGGCGCCGCCGGTCGGAACGACCGCCTCGGCCGTCTTGGTGGATTTCGCCGACGGCCGGTTTTCCTCGGCGTCGACCGTGCTGCTCACAAAGCGGTCCTTGGTCGGCTTGGCGGTCAGCGCAACCGTCGGCAGCACCGAGCCGCCCGTCTGCGGCAGCACTTCGGCGACCATGTCGGTGGTCACGAGATTGGTCAGCCGCAATTCTTCCCGCGACAGCTCATGCAGCTCTTCCCAGGGCGGCACGTTCAGCGACAGCGACAACAGATCGCCGGCGCCTCCCATGTCGAACGTGTATTTGGCAAGACGCCCGATATCGCGTTCCACGATCATCAGATCCTGCGCGCTGTAGCTTGCGGCCTTGGCATCGTCGGCGCGGTCGCCCATCCAGATCTGATGCACCCTGACATGCGCGGCCTCCGGCACGTAACGGGTCTTGCCCGACAGCAGCAGGAACACGCACATCGACTCGCAATAGGCTTCGGGCGCAATGCCGGCGCGATCGCCCTGCGCGCTGTGGGTCTGGATGCTGGTGCCGACCGTGGTCATCAGACCGAGCTTGCGAAAGTGCCGGCCGAGCGTAATGGAGTCGTTGACCGAGCCGCCGCTGGAATCCAGCACGATGGTCGCGCCGCCGAGTTCACGGCCGCGAATGAAGTTATCGAAATCAGTGGGGCTGTCAGCGGTCACAATGCCGACCGCGCTGATCCAGCCCCGGCAATCGGGCTGGCACGCCACCCAGCTAAACCGCATCGGCAATTTGCGTTCTTCGAGGCTGCCGCCGGCCTGCGCCGAGCCGCCGGGCGTGGCGACGATACCGGACAATGCGATACACAGGGCGGTGGCGCCCAACAGCGCCAAACCGCGTAACCCAAGCGATCTCACGAGCCTCAATTTGGTTCCTTCCCCGCAAGCCCCAAGACGAGAAGTCAAGACGCGTAGTGGCAACGGCCCCGGTTCAACGCCACCTGATCCTGTCATCATAGCGTTACGAAAAGGGTAAACGTGGCGACCCTAATCGTCCATAGAACCTTTGCTGCACCGCCGTGCAAATCATTGATATTTCTCAAAGTGTGGCACAATTATCGGTGAGGGCCGGTTCCGTGCCCGGGAACTCCGCAGATCCACGCACAGGATTGCAGCACACCGCCCATGAAGCATTCATCGTCCCAGCATTGCGCGGATTGCGCCAACGCGGCGGCGCGGCTGCCGCGCAATGCGGGGCGCGCGATGATCTGGATTTACCGGCATACGCTTTCGCCGCTGGTCGGTTTCAATTGCCGCCATCTGCCGACCTGCTCGGTCTATGGCGACGAGGCGATCGAACGCTTCGGGCTGTGGGGCGGAGGATGGATGACGCTGGCGCGGCTGCTGCGCTGTCAGCCCTGGGGCACCTCGGGAATCGATAATGTTCCGCTGACCAGGCCTGCGGGCGCGCGATGGTATTTGCCGTGGCGGTTTGGTCGCTGGCGCGGCGTCAACGGCCCCTGAAACCCGGCTCCGTTGCAGCGCATGCAAGCAGACGCCGTGCGGCCATGCCGGGAACCACGGCTTTGCCGCGGTATTGATCCGATGTCTTCCAGGGAGGACGTCAACGATGCGCTGGAGAATCCGTCAAGGCAACCACGACCCCCGGCAAATCGATCTATTGGCGGCGCTGGCCCTCGTCATCGCCATCATCGCGGTCGACCACTATTTCGGCCACCGTCAACAGCCGCCAGCCACCAGTGCCTTCATCGAGCCAAGCCAGACCGTCCGCTGGTGAAGCGGCTTGGTCGGGGCTTTTTCCTTAGCGCGAAAACCACTGGAAGCTCCGCGGCTGCGGCTCGACCGGCGCCGGCGGACGAGGCGTTCGCGGCCGCGGTGGTCTGGGCGGCGGCGGTGGCGCGTCGGTCGATGACGTCGCCTCCGGGCTGGCCGAACCGTCGTCGGGCAGTTTGACCGAGAGCAGCAGATTGGATTCATGCGAGCGCCAGCGATAGCCGATGCCGAAATCCATCGGCTGCGCCCGCCGGAACAGTTCGGCATAGGACTCCTGGTATCTTCCCGGGAATTCGGCGATCGGGCCGGCATAGCGGCCGAACGGGAAAAAGCGCCACCTCTTCGGGCTGTAATAGCCGAGCGGAATCCCGGAATCGTCCTGAATGATCGTTGAGCTGTTGGCGAGAATGAAGTCGCGTACCGTGCTGAAGTTGCCGGAATGCAAAAGGTACGACGCGCTCTTGATCAGGCTGTTGCCGGGCGCGAGCGTCGCGCAGAATTTCAGGAAGCCTGAAGCCTTGACGCCGGGATTGGAAAGATCGGTCGAGAAATAATACAGCGTCTTTTCCACGCCATCGCTGCCGGCGAACACGATGCGCACCCCGCGCACGGCGTTCGCGCCGGGATTCTCGTTGGCGAAATACGCCGTCCCCTTGTCGTCGACCGCGACCGGGCTGACGTTGCGAATGCTCTTGCCCGAACGCGCCAGGAATACGTAGAGGATCGGCAGCGTGCCGCTGAGCTCCCCGGCCCGCAGGTCGACCTTCATCTGCTTGGTGATGAAAAAGGAAAAGCTCAGGATCGAGCCAAGCGAACGCTCGACATTGTAAAGTGCGGCGCCGACGCCGCCGCGCGGCAATTTCGTCAGATCGGGCACCGACCCGGGCGGTTCGAGCGCGCTCAACACATAAGTCGTCGCCTTGGAATAGAAGGCGTCGGCATAGAGGAAGTCCGGACCCGAGAACATGTAGAACATGGTCGGCCGCGGGGCCGCCAGATTGGTTTCCGACCAGGCGCGGATTTTCGACAACTGGCGCTGCTCGAGCTGCGCGAACGCGGTATCGAAAAATCTGGCGTGGCGCTGCCAGGCCGGATCCCTGGTCAGGGGCGTCAGCGGCGAATCTGCCGACGGCGGCATTCCGGCGAGGAAGCGCGCAGTGTCGTCGGCGGTCACCTCGGCGGCGCGCCCGGGCAGCAAGGCTGCGAGGAGCATGGCAGCAGCGAGCGCCGCGATTTTATTTGTCCGAAACATCTCTATTCGCGACCCGGTGAATTGCCTGGCGATGTGGAATGGCCTGATGACGGGGTCGCGGTGCCGGCGGCGTCCCGCTTGCGGAACACGGCGTAGATCAAAAGGCCTGAAACCATAATCAAAACACCGAGAAACGACTGCAGCGGCCGGTCAACCACAAGATAGTACATCATGAAAAGGGTCACGAGCAGGAAAACCACCGGGGTTACCGGGTATCCCCAGGCGCGATAGGGCCGTGGCAGGTCGGGCCGGGTGATGCGCAGCTTGATGACGCCGAGCACGGTGAAGAACGAACAGAACAACAGCGCGAACTGGATGAAATCCAGCACCGCCTCGAAACTGCGGGTGAACAGCATCAGGCTGGCGACCGCGAGCTGAAACAGGATGGCGTAAGCCGGCGCCCCCTGGGGAGATTTGCGGGCGAACAGCCGTAACGCTGGGATGTCCTCGCCCATGGTCATCATCACGCGCGGTCCGATCCACATCATCGCGCTGATGGAAGACACCAGCCCGATGCAGATCATCGCACCGACGATGCGGCCGCCGATCTCGCCGAAGATGGCGCTGCCAGCGATCCGGGCGACGTCGAGTTGGCCTGCAAGTTTGTCGATCGGCGTGGTGTGGAGAAACACCGCGTTCAGCGCGACGTACAGCACGAGCACGATCAGCGTCCCGGCCAGCAGCGCCCGCGGCAGGTTCTGCTGCGGCGTGTGCATCTCGCCGATGATGTAGGTCGCCGCATTCCACCCGGAGAACGAATACATCACGAACACGAGGCCGATCGCGAACGGCGCGCCGCTGACATAGCCGATGTCGGAAACCTGGGGTGCAAAGGAGACCGGTTGCGGCGTGCCGACGACAAATCCCGCAATCAGGAACGCAACTATCAGCACCACCTTCAGGATGGTGGAAACCAATTGAAAGGTGGAGGAGTGCCTGACGCCGCCCAGTTGCACGATCGACACCAGCCAGACCGCGCCGACCGCCAGCGCCAGCGGCGGAGCGTCCGGAATGACCGACTTGCCATACTCGCCGAACGCCATCGCCGCCAGGGCCACCGGTGCGGCGAAGCCGACGGTCGCCGACACCCAGCCCGCCAGAAATCCGAACGTCGGATGAAAAGCACGGCTGAGGAAGTTGTACTCGCCGCTCGAGCGCGGAAACATCGCGCCGAGTTCGCTGTAGGAAAAGACGCCGCACAACGCCACGATGCCGCCGACCGTCCACAGCAACAGGACCGCAAAGCCGGAGGGAATGTCCTTGACCTGAAAACCGAGGCTGGTGAAGACGCCAACGCCGACCATGTCGGCGACGACGATGGCGGTAGCCACGACCACCGAAACCGTGGACCCGCCGGGAAGCCGGCCAGGCCATGCCGCGCTTCCCGTTTCCATTGCCGCCATGTCCGTCCGCGCTTCGGGCGTCATGCCCGGATTTTTTTGATGGTGCAGGTGGACCCCCGCCAGTTCAAGCAGTGTTAACAATGATTTAAATCCACGCCTGAATTTGGTGCTCTGATACCGTTTTGGCAACCAGAAGCCCGACGTGGTTCTGTGTCGCCCGAAAAGAAGGCGGGAGTCCCACAATCAGGACACGATTTCGTGTTTTCTGGACCCTTCCGGGAATGGGGAGAAATTCCCGGAAGGTTAACGATACCGCAACGGAAAGCGCGCTGACATGCGCTGACGAAGGCGGTCTTGGGGCAATGGGGTGGATGGTCGGGGCCAATCCGAAAAATAGCAGGTGTGATCGCGCAGGCCTGGTGAGGACACCGGGCGCGATGCGGCACGTACCCGCGCGCGCTCCTCATACTGCTTCGCCGCGATTGCGCTGGATCGGCATCCTGTCGGTGTTGGTCCCGTTTTCATTCATTCTCGTCCAGTGCGGCCAGGCGCCGAGCGCCGGTTCACTTGCCGCCAACGTGCAGGGCACCAGGGGCGACTCGTTCGACGACCGCTTCCCGGCGCCCCAGTTCAAGGATCGCTTTCCGACGCCGGGCGAGAGCCTGCTGCAACGGCAAGCCTCCACCTCCGACGCCTCGACCCGGCGTACCGCGCAGGCGCAACCGCAGCCCGCCCCCTACCGGGTCGCGTCGCTGGCGCCGACCGTGCCGTATCAGCGTCCGGCCCGCGAGGATCAGACCACGCTGGTGAGCCTGAAATCCTCGGCGTTCCCCTATTTCGGCAACAATCCTCACACCGACCAGCCGTTCCTGAACGTTTCAAATGGCGAGCGGCGCGGCCACCGCAGCTACAGCGGTCGGGTCCTCTGGCAGGACGAGACCTTCAACGACAACCGCGTCCTGATGCATGTCCCGGAGAATTTCGACATCCGCAAACCCGGCGTGATCGTCGTATTCTTCCATGGCAACGGCGCGACGCTCGAGCGCGACGTGCGCGACCGGCAGCTGGTGCCGCAACAGATCTCCGATTCCGGCGTCAATGCGGTGTTGCTGGCGCCCCAGCTTGCGGTCAATGCCGCCGATTCCAGCGCCGGCAAATTCTGGCAGCCCGGCGGCCTCAAGCGCTTCGTGACGGAATCGGCCGATCATCTCGCCAAGCTGTACGGCGATCCGGGCGCGGCCAAGACGTTCGCCAACATGCCGGTCATCATCGTTGGCTATAGCGGCGGCTTCGTCCCGACAGCTTGGAGCCTGGAAGTGGGCGGCCTCGGCAACCGCGTGCGCGGCGTGTTCCTGCTCGATGCGGTGTACGGCGAGCTGGACAAGTTTGCTTCCTGGATCGTCAACAACCGGTCCGGATTCTTCGTCAGCGCCTATACGCGTTACACCCAGCGGCACGACCAGGAACTGATGCAGATGCTGCGGGACAAGGGCGTCGCAGTATCGGATGACATGGACGGTCCGCTGCACCCGGGCAGCGTCGTATTCGTGAAGACTCCCGATGGCGTGACCCATCGCGATTACGTCACCCACGCCTGGACCACAAACCCGGTCAGGGAAGTTCTGGTCAAGATGGCGTCAACGCCGGCGTTGACGCGGGTCGCGGCAAGCAGCGGCGACGCCTATCCCAACCGATAGACCGACGCGCAGCCGCGTCTCAAACCCGGATCTTGCGCCTCAGCTTTTCGCCTTGATGGGACCGCGCGTTGAGATCACCGTCGTCAACGCCAGGGCGACAAAGGCCACGCCCGCATAGCCGATGCAGTACAGCAATTCGCGCGCATACAGCAGGCCGCCGATCGCCGAACCGATCGCCTGGCCCACGTAAAGCACCGACGTGTTGAGCGAAACGGAGGCCGAGGCCAGCGCCGGCGCGGCGCTGACCAGCCGAACCTGCTGCATCGAGTTGCTCGAGGCAAACCCCAATCCCCAGATCGCGACCGAGCATGCCATCAGCGGATAGCTCCCCGCGCTCAGTGCCCAGCCGGTGATCCCCGCCAGCACCAGCGAGATGCACAGGACCGATGTCTTGTAGGCGCCCCAGGAATCGACGACGCGACTGACAATCGCGATCCCGGTGAAACCGCACAGGCCGTAGATCGCAAATACCAGCCCGACCGCGTCGGGACCGGCGCCGGTCAGCTTGGCCAGCAGCGGCCCCATATAGGTGAACACGGCGAACTGACCCGACATCAGCAGTGTCGTGATCAATAACAGCACCATGATCGCCCGGTTGCCCACGAGGTCGATCCAGGTCTTGAGGTCCACCCGCGCGCCGACCAGTCCGGCCGGCAGCCGCCAAGCCAGCAGAACAAGGCTGAGCGCGCCCAACGCACCGATGCCGCCATAGGCCGCGCGCCAGCCGTAACGGCTCGCCATGAACGTGATCAGCGGCAGCCCGACGGCGGCGGCGAGCGACCACCCGAGAAATACATAGGCGATGGTGCCGCCGCGCTTCTCCGGCGAAACGATCAGCGCTGCGGTGCCCGCCGCCTGCGGGGTATAGAGCGCGCCGATCGCGAGCATGATCAGGCGAATGATCAGGAGGGATACGTAGTCCGGCGCAAACGCCGACGCGATGTTGCCAAGCGCGAGCACCGCAAGGGTTGACGTGAGCGAGGTGCGGCGCTCGATCCGGCTTGTCAGCCACGCCGTCAGCGGCGAGCCGATGCACAGCACCACGGCGCCGAAGGTGATCAGCAGTCCCGCCGCATGGACCGTGACGCCGAGATCCGATGACAGCTCGATCAGCATGCCCGCCGGCGCCAGCACCGAACAGCCGGTGACGAGATTGCCGAACATCAGCGCGGTGGGCGCAAAGCGGCGATGCAGCGGGTTGTCGGGAAGCGGATTTTTCATGCAAGTGCATGTAGAGCACGCCGGCATGGAATAAAAGGGTGGCGGACATAATTTAGCGACGCGGCAGGCGGCCCGGTCACTCCACCGATTTTCCGTTTGATCCCAATTGCGCCACGCGAATCGCCTGCTATACCGCTCGTTCCCGCTTACCTGCGCTCGTTCGCAGGAGTGAGCCACAGGAGAGCGCCATGCCCGACAAGAATACGCCCGCGTCAGGATTCCAGTACAGCCTCTCGAATCTGAAACCGGTCGAGCCCGTGCACAAGATCACCCTCACCTTTCCCGACGGCGCCAGGCGCGAATTTCCCAAAGGCATCACCGGCCTCGATATCGCCAAGGGCATCTCGCCCTCGCTGGCCAAGCGCACGGTGGCGATGGCGCTTGACGGCGGTCTGGTCGATCTCGCCGATGCCATCGAGCATGACGCGAAGATCGAGTTCATCGCCCGCGACGATCCGCGCGCGCTGGAACTGATCCGGCACGACGCCGCCCATGTGCTCGCCGAAGCGGTGCAGTCGCTGTGGCCGGGCACCCAGGTCACGATCGGTCCGGTGATCGAGAACGGCTTCTATTACGACTTCTTCCGCAACGAGCCGTTCACGCCGGAAGATTTTGCCGCTATCGAAAAGAAGATGCGCGAGATCATCGCCCGCGATAGGCCGTTCACGAAAGAAATTTGGGATCGCGAACAGACCAAGCAGGTGTTCCGCGACAACGGCGAGATGTTCAAGGTCGAGCTGGTCGATGCTATCCCAGCCGACCAGACCATCAAGATCTACAAGCAGGGCGACTGGTTCGATCTGTGCCGCGGCCCGCACATGACTTCGACCGGCAAGATCGGCAACGCTTTCAAGTTGATGAAAGTGGCCGGCGCCTATTGGCGCGGCGATTCCAACAATCCGATGCTGACGCGGATCTACGGCACGGCGTTCGCCAAGCAGGAAGACCTCGACGCCTATCTGAGGCAGATCGAGGAAGCCGAGAAGCGCGACCATCGCAAGTTGGGACGCGAACTCGACCTGTTCCACTTCCAGGAGGAAGGGCCCGGCGTAGTATTCTGGCACGCCAAGGGCTGGACCATCTTCCAGGCGCTGATCGCCTATATGCGCCGCCGCCTCACTGGCGACTACAGCGAGGTCAACGCGCCGCAGATTCTCGACAAGGTGCTGTGGGAGACCTCCGGCCACTGGGACTGGTATCGCGAGAACATGTTCGCGGCCCAATCCGCCGGCGACGAGGCCGAGGACAAGCGCTGGTTCGCCTTGAAACCGATGAACTGTCCCGGCCATGTGCAGATCTTCAAGCACGGCTTGAAGAGCTACCGCGACCTGCCTCTACGCCTGGCGGAATTCGGCGTGGTGCACCGCTACGAGCCCTCCGGCGCGATGCACGGGCTGATGCGGGTGCGCGGATTTACCCAGGACGACGCGCATGTGTTCTGCACCGAGGCGCAGCTGGCCGACGAGTGCCTCAAGATCAACGACCTGATCCTGTCGACCTACGCCGATTTCGGCTTCGAGGGAGAGCTGACGGTAAAACTCTCGACCCGGCCGGACAAGCGCGTCGGCACCGACGAAATGTGGGATCATGCCGAGCGCGTGATGGCGACGGTCCTTAGCGAGATCGAGGCAAAGAGCCACAATCAACGCATCAAGACCGCGATCAATCCCGGCGAAGGCGCCTTCTACGGCCCGAAATTCGAGTACGTGCTGCGCGACGCCATTGGCCGCGACTGGCAGTGCGGCACCACGCAAGTCGACTTCAATCTGCCGGAGCGGTTCGGCGCCTTCTACATCGATGCCGACGGCTCCAAGAAGACGCCGGTCATGGTGCATCGGGCGATCTGCGGCTCGATGGAACGCTTCATCGGCATCCTGATCGAACACTACGCCGGCAATTTCCCGCTCTGGCTGGCGCCGGTCCAGGCCGTCGTCACCACCATCACCTCGGAAGGCGATGAATACGCCGGAGTGGTCGCGGCCGCGGCGCGGCGCGCCGGACTGCGCGTCGACCTCGACCTGCGCAACGAGAAGATCAACTACAAGGTCCGCGAGCATTCGCTGGCGAAAATCCCCGCGCTGCTGGTGGTCGGCAAGAAGGAAGCCGAGACCCACTCGGTCTCGATCCGGCGTCTCGGCAGCGAAGGCCAAACGGTGATGCCGACCGACGAGGCGATCGCCGCGCTGGTCGATGAGGCCACACCGCCGGATGTGAAACGCGCGCGGCTGGAAACCTGATGGCCGAAGAACAGGAACTGCCAGCCTACCCCATCAGGGCTTACCAGTTGATCCCAGATCCCAACCAGCCGACCGTGGTGGCGCTGGCCATCGAAACCGATCAGGGACACAGCCTGTTTCTGGCGACGCGGCAAATTCTGGAACATCTCGGCAAGGATTTGCTGGATCGGGCGGCGAAGATGCCGCGTAAATAGCTTCAGGCTACGCCCGTTCGATACGATGGCGTCACCGCCGCTGCGCCCACAGGCCGTCCTCGGCGCATTGCGCCAGCAAAGCGAACGTGGCCGCGAACAGCAGTTCGAGGGCGTCGCGGGCGCGCGGCAACAGGGTGATTTCGTCGTTCGCCGCCCCTCCGCGCGCCACCAGGCCCCGCCCCTCGGCAGCGCGCAAGAATGTCAGCACATGCTTGCGCGAGACCGAAAATGTCTTCGCCTGCGCATCGAGCGAGAGCGGCACCGTCACGGTCGGGGGAAACGGACCATCGGCCGGGCCGGCCAGCGCCAGGTTGAACAGGATCACCATGCCGGCGTTGCACGCGGCGAACACTTCAAGCTCGGGCGCGTAGTCGAGCACCCGCAGGCCGGCGATGAACTTCTCGACCAGCGATATGACGAACGCCCGCACGAAAATCTCGTCGTCCAGCCCCGCACAGTACTGTTCGGCTTGCGGCATCACCAGACACATCGCCTCCAGATAGGCGGCCCAGCGCTCGCGCTGGAGGGCGACCAGTTTTTCGGTCGGCACCAGCAGACGACGCCTGTCCGGGGCCGGCGCGGCGCTCAAGAGCCCGCCGGCGCGCATTAGCGCCAGCACCGCCTCACAACGGGGGGCACCGCACAGCCTGAGCCGGACACACATCTCCTTCATCGCGGCCACGGTCAGCCCCGGCTTGCCGACGAAATGCAGATAGAGCGCGACAAGGGCAAACAGCACCCGGGCGCGGTCGTTCATCAGCGCATTGAGCAGCCAGTTGCCGCGGTAGAGCACGACGGTGCTGCGCGCCGCCGCCCGCATCGCGGCCTGAAACCCCGCACGGCCCCGCAGGCCGGAGAGCGCATCGGAATCTGGCTGCAAGTCAGTCATATTCGCCCGTGAATGCGTCGGAGAGAATTCATTGTCGAGCCGCCATGATTTTATCGATGCACCCAGATTTCCACAAATTACACCAGCGTTGCCGGAAATCTCCACAATTCCACGCCGCCTTGCGGGCTGTGGACGTGGCCGGATCGGCTGGGGGGTCGAAACCGACCAGGGGCACAGCCTGTTTCTGGCGACGCGGGAGATTTTGGAGGATCTCGGGAAGAATCTCCTGGAGCGAGCCGCAAAGATGCCGGTTAAAGCCCGACCAATAGACTTGGGCCGGCATGCCCGCCGTGACGAAACCGGGAAAGCAATAGATCTCCGATCACAATCGGTCCAAACACGGACTTGCGGCCTCGTGGCCGGCGGTCTCGCGTGCTATGCGCTTTCGAACCGCTTCCGATGAAAGAGACTGTCGTGCCCGACGCCATCGACCTCCTGAAAACCCGCCGCTCCGTCAAACCGCGCGAGATGAGCGGACCCGGCCCCTCACCCGCCGAGCTTGAAACCATCCTGACCATCGGTGCGCGGGTGCCCGATCACGGCAAGCTGGCGCCGTGGCGTTTTATCGTGTTCGAAGGCGATGCCCGCGTCCGCGCCGGCGAGGTTATCGCAAAGGTGTTCGCGCGGAAGAATCCAAATGCCGCGGCCACGGAGATCGATGTCGAGAAGCGTCGGCTCACGGACGCGCCTCTTGTTATCGGCGTCGTCAGTTTCACCAGACCGCATCCCAAGGTGCCGCCGTGGGAACAGGAACTGTCCGCCGGCGCGAGCGCGATGAACATCGTCACCGCGGCGACCGCGCTCGGCTATGGCGCCTGCTGGCTGACCGGCTGGTTCGCGTTCGACCGCGAGGTGCTCGAGGGCCTCGGATTGAAGCCGGACGAAAAGCTCGCCGGCCTGATCCATGTCGGCACGGCGTCGAAAACAAGCGAGGACCGTCCGCGCCCGGCGCTCTCGGACATCGTGACGCGGTTCTAACTCTGCCCTCACGCCGCTTGCGACGCCCGCGCGCCGAACTTGGACAGCAGCGCTTCGACCTCGGCCGCGGGGCGCGCCGCACTGAACAGAAAACCCTGCACCTCATTGCAGCCCTCGGCGCGCAACCAGTCGAGCTGGTCGATGGTCTCGACGCCTTCCGCCGTGGTGGTGATGTTCAGGCTGCGGCCAAGGCCGGAGATCGCCCTTACGATCGCAACACAGTCGGGGCGCTCGGCGATGTCCTTTACAAACGACCGGTCGATCTTGATCTTGTCGAACGGAAAGCTTCGCAGGTAGCTGAGACTGGAATAGCCGGTGCCGAAATCGTCCATCGAGATGCTGATGCCAAGGCCACGCAACTGGTGCAGGATCGCAAGATTGGCCTCGGTCTCCGCCAGAAACAGCGATTCGGTGATTTCAAGCTCGAGCCGCAGCGGCGACAATCCCGAATGCGCCAATGCCGAGATCACCGCCTGGACCAGATTGCGGCTGCGAAACTGGACCGGCGACAGATTGACCGCGACCTTGATGGCATCGGGCCATTTCGCAGCCTCGGTGCAGGCCTCCCGCAACACCCACTCGCCGAGCGAGACGATCAAGCCGATGTCCTCGGCGACCGGAATGAAATCCGCCGGCGAGATCATGCCTTTTTCGGGGTGCCGCCAGCGCAGCAGCGATTCAAAGCCGCTGATCCGGTCGGCGGCGATGTCCACCAGCGGCTGATAATGCAGCTCGAACTCGCCATTGGCAAAGGCGCGGCGCAGGTCAAGCTCCATGTCGCGCCGCTTTTGCGCCAGCCGATCCATCTCCCGTTCGAAGAACCGGTGAACGCCGCCGCCGTCCGACTTCGCCCGGTACAGCGCCATGTCGGCGTTGCGCATCAGCTCCTCGGTGGTGCTGCCGTCGCCGGGCGACAGCGCAACGCCGATGCTGGCGCCGATCACGACCTCGATGCCGTCGATGTCATAGCTTTCGCTCAAGATCCTGATCAGCCGGGCGGAAAAATCGCTGACCTCGTTGGGCGAGACGTCGGAGGCAAGGATCACCGCAAACTCGTCGCCGCCGAGCCGAGCCGCGAGATTGTTGCCGCGAACCTGCGACCGCAGCCGGTCGGCGACCAGCCTCAAGAGGCGGTCGCCCATCGGGTGACCGAATGAATCGTTGACGTTCTTGAACAGGTCGAGATCGACGCACAGCACGGCCACTCTGTTGCTTCCACTCTGGCCGTGCTCCAGCGCCTGGCGAAGACGATCCTGAAAGGATTCCCGGTTCGGCAGATCGGTCAGGCCATCGTGGTGAGCCATGTAGGCGATCCGCGCCTCGGCCTTGCGCCGTTCGGTGATGTCGACAACGGCGACGAGGTAGCCGTCGCGTTCCTCGAACACCACGCGCCGTCCGAACGTCAGCACGTGGATCTCGCTGCCGTCGGCCTTGAGATGCCGCCAGTTGCCGCTGGAATGATAGGCCTCGCCGATCTGCTGCAGCGCCTCTGAATGACTGACCCACTCATCCCTTGGCCAGATCTCCTGGAGCTTCATGCGCAGGAACGTCGCGCGGCTATATCCGTAGTGCTGCACAGCCGCGTCATTGACGCTCAGGAACCCGGTCGTTTCGGCATCGAACACCCACATCGGCATCGGGTTGTTGTCGAACAGCAGTCGAAACGAGGCTTCACGCCGCTTCAGCGCCGTGACATCGGAAACCGTCAGCGAGAGGATGTCGCCGAATGCGGTTGCGCCTAGTTTCAGGTTGCGATCGTCGCTGTCGATTTCGAACTGGTCGCGGTTGCCGCTGCTGACGACCGCCAGCAACCGCTCGACGACCTCGGGCGAACACAGGAGATTTCCCCCGGCACTGAGCCGGCGCCACAGCAATCCGGTCGAAGGCACCTTCAGCAGCCGTGAGGCGCCCTGATTGTGGTGAACGATCTGGAAGTCGAACGGCCGCCCCTCGGAATCGCGAATCGCCGCGAGCGAGAGCACGCCCTCGTCGGTCGCGGAGAAAATCGCATCGAGCAGATTGTAGGAAGGAGCCCGCTCGTTGACATAGGCGCCGATCAGGATGCTGCCCCAGCGCGACGATGTCGGCAGCGCCAGGACATCGTAGGTCTGAACCACCCCATCACGCACGCAGTGCGCGGCGGAAAGGTAGGGACGGCCGTTGGCGACCGCGCAGGCGGCGGCTTCGCCGAGTACGGTGGCGCAATCGGGCGACAGGGCGGTGACGGGGATGTCCCAGCGGTCGTCGCCCAGCCATTTCTGGACGTAGCGGCCGGCGCGCGACACTTCGAGCACGTTGTTGTTGTCCTTGAGCAGGACAATGTGATCCGCCAGCCGCCCGAGGCTCCCCAGCATCACATCCTCATACCGAGGAAGCTTTTCGCCCGGCCGCAGCGCCGCCTGCCACTTGCGCTGCAGGACCGGGACATCATCGAACATTTCCGTATTGAGTTTCCCCGATGGCTTCCTGGCAGCAAGCATGACATTCCCCACAACGCGCAACAATTCCGCGCGTCATCCAATGCAGCCGCGCTTAATGCGCTGTAAAAATTGCGGGCGTGAGACGGCGAACCGGCGATTATGACGGTTTTAAGTCGCGCGATGGTTAGTGAGCATTAGAGACTATGACAGTCGCTAGATGACGCGGGAGGTCCTCATCCTGAGGAGCGACCTCTTCGCCGCGTCTCGAAGGATGAGCCGTTCAGTCTCATGGTTCGAGGCGGCGCAAACGCGCCTCCTCACCATGAGGAACTTGGCTAGCGCGCGACGACCTCGACCTCGCCGTCGACGCCGTTGACGACATTGAAGGGGCGCTCGTACACCTTGCCCTCGTTCTTGGCGATGGCGCGATACTCGCCTTCGGACAACACGACGCGGGGGAATGCGCCGATCGATTCCTTGATGACGTCGCCGCCCGGCGTGATCACGGACCACGCGGTGTTCGCCAGCGCCTCGCCGCCGCGGTCGCTGACCAGCTTCAGGGTGATGACCGCGGCGCGATGGGTGATGATCACGTCGGTCAGCTTGCCGGCCTGGACGCGAATGTCCGAGCGCACCACGGAGTTGGCGTCGCCGTAGTTGGAGATGATGTAGTAGGTGCCCTCCGGCAGCAGCGCGACATCGCCGGCGGCGACGTTGGGCACCAGCGAGGCGCGCTCGCCGAGTTCAAACTGGCTGCCCTTGTAGATCGCGAACGAAATCTGGTTCTGCGGAATCTTCGATGTGCCGACGCGGCCTTCGATGCGCAGTCCGCCCGCCGGAAGCACGAAGGATTCGCGGTCGGTCTCGGCCTTCAGGGTCACCGGCCGGACCGCGCTGACCAGTCCAAGCGCGACATGGACCACATAGCTGCCCGGCGGCAGCACGATATTCGGCGTGGCGCCGCGGTCCTCGCGGATCAGTTTGAAGGTGCCAGTGGTCTCGTCCGGCCGGTCTGAAAATACCCGCCACACCAGCCCGTTGTTGATGACCGGCAGGTCCTTGCCGTAACGGGCCGTGAGCGCCAGCACGGCCTGGTTGGGCGGCGATGCGCCGGAGGGCGCGACCACCGGCGGCGCCACGTTGGCGATCGGGGGCGGAGGCGGCGGCTGCGTCAACGGCGCGGGCAGATTCGGCATCGATGCCGGGCCGGACGAAGGCGCTAGATTCATGGCCGGCCCTGCCGGGGCTTCCGGAACCGAGGCCGGGGGTACCGGCGGCGGCCGATCGGTAAACATCTGAGCCGAAACGGGGAGCGGGACCGCGGCAACCAGAATTGCGGCAAGCATGAGCATCGCAAGCCCGCTTGCGCCCCGCCTGGATCCATTGATGCCCTGACTTCCCATCGTCATAACTGATGCTTTTCACTGAAAACGCGGCAAATTCAAGCCTCTGGTATACAGATGGGCGCCGTGGAACCGGCGATGCCGCCAGATATTACCTTCCGGGGACCGCGGACGCGTCACATTCCGTCCCCCACCCGCGGCATAAACCATGCTTGTGGTCGATTCTGGCAGGATCGGGCCGCAGCTTGTAGCCTTGCGTTCCTCAGGAGATTGCCTCGGTGCTGGATAATTTGATCGGGCGCGGCCAAAACGGCTCCGATGACCGCGACAAGGTGGGACTCGGCACCATCCGGCGGCCGGTGATCGGGCTGGCGCTCGGCGGCGGCGCCGCGCGCGGATTTGCCCATATCGGAATCGTCAGGACATTGATCGCCCACGGCATCATCCCCAATGTCGTGGTCGGTACCTCGATCGGCGCAGTGGTCGGCGGGGCCTACGCCGCCGGGCATCTCGATACGCTTGAAGAATGGGCGCGCAGCCTGCGGCCGCGGAATATCCTGGGCTATCTGGATATCCGTCTCAACGGGTCAGGCCTGATCGGCGGCGACAAGCTTGCTGCCCAGCTCGAAATCGCCATGGGCCAGACCCTGATCGAGGACCTGCCGCTGAAATTTGCCACCGTAGCGACCGAGGTCCGCACCGGCCACGAAATCTGGCTGACCCATGGCCGCATGGTCGATGCGATGCGCGCCTCCTATGCGCTGCCCGGGATATTCGCGCCGGTGCTGGTGGGCGACCGGTGGCTGGTCGACGGCGCACTGGTCAATCCGGTACCGGTGTCGGCGGCGCGCGCGATGGGCGCGGAAATCGTGATCGCCGCCAACCTCTCGAGCGACGTCTTCACGCACGCTACGACGGTCTATTCGCACGGCGCATCGGCCGCAGCGCCGGAGATCACGGTCGATATCCCCGCGCCGAAGCGCGGTCTCGGCAGGTTGTTTTCCGCCGAACGCACCGTGAAGCGCGAATTTTTCGGCAGCGGCGGACGGCCCGGCATCTCTTCGGTGATGGTCGACGCCTTCAACATCATGCAGGACCGCATCACCCGCGCCCGCCTCGCCGGCGATCCACCCGATATGTTGATCTCGCCGCGGGTCGGTCAAATCGGCTGGTTTGATTTCCACCGCGCCGACGATCTGATCGCGCATGGCGCCCGCGCCGCCGAACGCGCCATCATCTCGATCCAGGAAGCGATCCACATTCTGGCGCCGGGCGCATGATCCACCAAAGCATGCCTCGGGTTTGACCCGAGGTGCGAGGATCTGGCGATAAGATCATGCGCAGCCTAACGACTTTGCCGCGCGATGAGCGCCTTCTCGCCCGGGATCAGGCGGTCTTGATGTAGTCGCGCAGCGCTTCCTGCTCCATCTCGTATTCCCGCACGCGCCATTTGACGATGTCGCCGATGGAAATCAAACCGACGACCCGCTCGCCCTCGAGCACCGGCAGATGCCGGAATTTTCCGAGCGTCATCATCTCCATGATCGCGGCAACGGTGTCGGACTGCTTGCAGCTGATGACCTTGCGCGTCATCACCGCGCTGACGGGTTCTCCGAGCACCGCAGCACCGCGTTCGCCGAGCACGCGCACGATGTCGCGCTCCGACAGGATGCCTTCGATGCGGCCCGTGCTCATCACCAGGACCGCGCCGATCTTCTTCTCCCCCAGGATCTTGATGGCGGCGGAGAGTTTCGCCTCCGGCTCGACGCTCTGGATGTTGTGGCCTTTGGTATCGAGAATTGCACGTACCGTCATTGTCGTCTCCTTGAATCCGATCGCGCCCCCTTAAGCGAGCGCGGTCTTTATTCACCCGAGTTTTCAATCAACAGTTCAGCGCCGGTTTCGTTGCGGGCGCATTGGAAGGCACGGCTTCCCGGAGCATATTCGCGGGGCCAAGGCCGTGCCGCATCAAGCCGTGATGATGGATGAAATCGGGTTGCGCCGCAAGCAAAGGATCAGCTGCGGTTGGGTCCGTCGTCGGGGGACGCATCTGCAGCATGGGGCGCCGCGCGCGGAACCGGATCGAACAGGGAAAACAGCAGCAGACCGGCGAGAAAGCCGCCGATATGCGCCTGCCAGGCGACGCTGACGCCGTCCGCGCCGATGGCGATCGATCCGACGCCGAAGATGATGTTGACTCCGAACCAGACGCCGAGAAAGCCGAGCACGCGCGTATCGCGCAGCGCGCGCATCAGCGACAGCGCCGGCACCTGGGCGGCGGCATCCGCATCGCCGCGGCTGAACGACAGGAAGCTGCCACGCACGAAGGCAAAGCGAATCGCCGCCGCCATGGTGCCCGAGACCGACGCCGAAGCGCCGATCATCGGCGCCACCGCATGCTCGTGGGTGACCAGATGCGCCAGCGCACCGGCCGCGGCCGTCATCGCCATGAACAGGAAAAACCGGACCGCGCCAAAGCGGCGCGCCAGCGCGCTGCCGAACGGCAGCAGCCAGAGCACGTTGAAACCGATATGGCTGAGAGTGGCGTGCAGTAGCGAATAGGTCACGAAGGTCCAGACCTTGGCGCCCTCGCCGCCGGGAAACTCGATCGCCAGCAGCGTCGAATCGTAGCGCTTCGGAATGAAGCCGAAGACGTCGATGGTCCAGTTTTCCAGATCCGGCGGCAGCAGCACGCGCAGGTGAATGATCGCCAGCAGCAGCACATAGGCGGTCAGCGCGCCCGGCAGCGTCAGGATCGGCTCGCGCGGGGGTTCCGGCGGCCACTCCGGCGGCGATTCGGATGGAGATTCCAAGGGGTCGCAGGACCTCAAGACGGCGGCTCTTGCGAGCGATTGCGCCCCATTAGAGCGTTTTGACGCGAAGTGGAAGCCGGTTGACGCGAGGAACAGCCGTCAAACCCATGGCGTTGCCGCAGGATGCCGCACCGGCAAACAAAAAGGGAGGGCTCTGAGAAAGCCCTCCCTTTGCTTGCCGCTGATCTTCCTGCGCGAAGGCCCCGGGGGATATCCCCACCCCTCCCCGCGCAAGCGACCAATCTGTTCGACGCCACCTGTGTCACAAACCCGCCGAAGCTGGAGAACCCGGCGGGGATCGAGTGCGCGGACCCTAGCAGGCTGCCGCCGATCGCCAAGGCGATAGTTAACTTAACGTTAACGACGCAAAGCCGGCGCCGACAACCGCTGCGGCATGGACGCTGCAAAGCCTGTCCTGCACAACAAACCGAGGCAGGCGTGTGCGTGATTGCGGGACAGATATGTCCCGCCGCGCCGGGCCCAGGGGCAAGGGCAAGACATGAAACATCCGTCCAGCCGCGAGTTCTACGCCTATTGGGATGAGAAACGCGCCGGCGCGCGCGCACCCGACCGCAGCGAGATCGAACCCAGCGCGGTGCGCGAGCTGCTCGGCGATATCTTCGTGCTGTCCTACGACAGCGCCGCCGGCTACCCGTTCCGCGTCGCCGGCACCAGGCTCTGCGCGCTGCTCGGTCAGGATCTCAGGGATCGAAGCTTTTCGTCGCTGTTTGTCCAGGATGTCCGCCGCGAGATCGAAGACATCATCACGGTGGTGACCGAGGAAATGCTGGCCGCGGTCGCCGGCATCACCGCGACGTCGGAAGATGGCACGACGTCGCATCTGGAATTGCTGCTGCTGCCATTCAACAGCCGCCCGCACATGCCGCTCAGCCTGACCGGATCGCTCGCCCCGTTTGAAGGCGGACACCGCGTGCTGCGGGATTTCAAGCTGACCTCATGGCGCTATCTCGGCCACCAGCCCCAGCGTCTGGTTCCCCGCGCATTGCGAAAACTCAGGGTCGCGCGCGGACTGATCGTCTATGAAGGCCTGCGCTAGGACGCGCCGATCGACCGACCCGGCAGCGATGCTGGTCCGATCTTGACTGAAGCGCCGCGCCAAAAAGGATGCAAGCTGCAGCGCTATGCCGGAATTATGCCTTCCCGGGTTCCAGCGCCGGCTTGCCTTCCTCGAACTCGGCCGCATCGACGAACAGATTGGGCACCTTCTGGGCTCGCCCCAGAAGCCACGCCAGCCCAATCATGATCAGGATGCCGCCAACGCTGACGAGAAGTTGCGCCGAGATGCCATGGGAGTACTGGACCAGGAACCAGTGCGCGCCAAAGGACAGAAATACCCCGAAGCAAAAAAGCGGCAGCGAATGCTGGCCGCACAGGATCATCGGGCGCAACCATTTGGAGGCGAGGATCTCCGATTTGCGCGGGAAATATCGCGACACGATCAGCGCCAAAGCGAGGAAGTGCGTGAAGCGCAGCATATCGAGGTCGGTCTTGTCGATCGGATAGATCAGTTTGATCATCCATTTCGGCACCATGGCATCCAGCAACGGGACGTGCCAGGTCATCACGATCAGGAATGAGAACGCTATCCACGCGCAGGCCAATATCAGCGCCGCGCGAGACTGGATGATGCTTTGAATCTGGGCGACGGCGCCAACGCCACACCATGCAGCGAACACGAACAGCAATTGCCAGGCGAACGGATTGAAGTACCAGTGGGTCCCCGGCGGATACGAGGCCAAATTCCAGTCGAACAGCCGCGCCCCGATGTACAGCAGGATCGAGGCCAGCAAGGTCCAGTTCGGGCGTCGCAACAGACACCACAGGATCAGCGGTGAAGCGGCCACCAGCGATATGTAGAGCGGCAGCACGTCGAGGTCGACCGGCTTGTAGCGCAGCGTGAGCGCCTGCCCGATCAAGACGTCCGGATGCTGGAGGAAATTGTGAACGTTGAACTCATCCTCATACATCGGGTTGTCGAATTTCCTGACCGTGCGCGCGATCTGCGCCGTAAACAGCAGGAACAGCATGATGTGGGCAACGTACATCTGCCACACGCGCGTCCACAGCCGCTTGAGGGCGGCGAGAAAATGCCCGGCGCGTATGATCGGACCGTAGATGTAGCCGGCCAGATAACCGGAAATGAACACGAAGCACTCGGCGGCATCGCTGAAGCCGTAGTTGCGCAGGGTCAGCCAGGCGACGAAGTCGTCCGGAATGTGGTCGAGGAAGATCATCCACAGCCCGACGCCGCGGAACAGATCGAGCCGGAGATCGCGCTCGACGGCGTGCGATAGAGATACCTTATCCTGACTGGCCATCATGCCTGATCCATTTTGTCTTGTTGCGCATCGCGACAAGGGTCAAAGAGGCGCTTCGGAAGACCTGCGAAAAGCTGGCGCGCCGTCAAAATTCACTGCGCGCACCGCTCGCAGTCGATCGTCTGAAATAAACCGTCGGCCAAAACACATCCCCCGCGCATTGATACCTGCCGGAATACTGGCGTCAATGTCCCAGTCGCGACCATCGACAGCAAAAGGCGACCTCGCGGTTAGCGGCGGCTCTCGGCGCAAATCGGCTTGGGGAAAGCCGATCATCTCACTGCCCCGGGGCCCGACGCTGCCTACGTCGTCTTTATCTTCGCGGGAATGCCGCTGATGGCCCGCGAGGTGAGCATCGCGGATTCGATCGCCGACTCGAAGCACCCGCCGCTGAAGCGCGTCTGCGTCCAGTCACCGACGACATAGAGGTTGGAGAAGCCGGCTGTCGCCGCGGGCGACAGCCGGCTTGCGACGTTGGTCCCGCCCGGCGTTTGCACATAGAGCTCCCAACCGTCGAAATTCGCCACCCCGTAGCGACTGACGACCTGGCTCGGCGCATAGGCCGGCCACAGCGTCGACAGGCTTTGCGTCATCCACTGCTCCGCGAGCTGGGTCGCTTTCTGCTGCATCGAACCCGGCAAGGGCGGGGGGTCCTTGGGAACGGGCATGCAGCCGACAAAATAGCCGATTGCCTGCGGCGCGTTCGGACCGCTCCAAGTTTCCATCGGCAGCAGGTGACTCATGTCTCCCCAGGAATCGTAGTCCTCGGCGAAAGCGGTGAGCACCGTGGGGCCGAGCGTCCAGCCGAGGCTCTCGACCGTCGCGCTCATCCAGAGCTGCAGCGATTGGGTCGCAACCGAACTGCTGGCCTGGAGCGCCGTTTGCCAGGCCGCGTTGCCCTGCGCGAAGGACGCGGGGGTCTGGAGAATCGCCGCGGGCGGGATCGCGAGGATGACGAGATCGAAATCCTGATCGACCTTCAGCGTCTGGGGGGGCCCGACCGACACCGTGCAGAAGCTCGATTCGAAATCGACTTTGTCGTGCTGCAGGACCGAACCGTTCTTGAGCTGGCTCCAGTCCGGCTGGTTCGGCCAGCAAGGGAGGTTTTTGACCAGCACCAGCGGATCGTAGGGCGCGCCGCTTGTCGTCACCGCCTGAATCGAGACGTCGATCGACTGGATGCGCCCGTCCGTCCCGGCGTGCATGTCGGCGAGCCGGCTGAAGAATTTGACGCATCCCGGCTGCCGCGCCTCGAGGACCTGGTAGAAAGGCGTAAAGACGGTATCGCCCATCCCAGCGGCCATCTTCCAGAGCGGCGCGTTGCGGTAGCCGAACGCCAGCTCCATGACGAAGCGGAAGGTAACCCCGGCCGCGAGCGAGCCGGTGTCGCTGCCGCCCGCCACTCCTCCCGGAAAGGCGAAGGTCAAATCGTAAATCGCACGGATCGGAGCCGCGGCGAGCGCCTCGGGAAATGCTCCACACGTCTTCAGCCAGGCGCAAAAGTCCAGCGCGTTGAGTTTGTCGTAGGCGCCCTCGCCCCGCAGCGCGATGTCGCGGAGGTAGCCGATGCCCATCGCGAAGCCGAGATTGGCGAGAATGAGAAGCCGGCTCACGGCGCTGTCGGGAAAAGCGAGCGGAACGGTTTCCCGCGCTATGGTCTCGGCTGCGATGGCCACGGCCAACTGCATGTTGGCAATTTCCAGCGCCGCGAGTTTCTCCTTCGTCAGGCTGTCGAGCGGGTCCGCCAGAGGCCCGCGCAGCGCCTCGATCGCGTCCGCACCGCCATTGATAAGCACATGGGCACCGATCGATTGCTCCAGCCAGTCGGCCAACCTCGAGACCAGCGCCTGTATCGAGTCCGACGGCGCAGCCGCAGCAACCAGGCCCGCTCCGTATCCGTCGCCAGGCTCGCCCGGAGTCTGCGGCAGGTTGGCGAAATTCCACGGCGCCCAGCTTCCTCCCGGGCCGTCCTGCTCCATCAGCGTGACCTGCCGCTGCGGGATGAAGGCCTCGGTCCACGTCGAAATCGGGCTGCCGGGCGGAGGTTGCCAGGCTTCGTAGCAGGCCCGCAGCGTCGCAAAGGCGTTCTGATAGCAGCCCATCAGCATGTGAAGGCCGTGCTCTTCGATCCGGTCGCCCTCGTCGTGGTTGCGGCCGCTCGCGCATTTTCCCCCAAGCCGCCAGCCCTGGGTGTAGAGCGTGACCTGATATCGATTGTTCTGCTCGGGCGCGGTCAGCCAGAAGGCTGCGGCGACGCCGGCCGAGCCTCCTCCGAGAATGACGACCTTGAGCGGTGATCCATTCGACATGGCTTGCTCCTCAGGTTGCGCGGCGGCGAACCGGGGCGCCGCCGATGAATTGAGTCACGCGCTTCATGTCGCGACGACCACGGCGGTGCCGGGGAGCGCCGCATAATCGACCTTCGCCCAGGCGGCGAATATGACCGGCAGACTCGTGGAGCCGGGCTGCGGCGCCGTTCCGAGCAAATCGGAAACGATCGCGTGGCTTTGGCAGGTCGTAATTTCCATCGTGAAGCGGTCGAACAGGGGTCCGCCGCCGGTAAAGCCGGTCAACGCGATTGGCGAGTTGACGATCGCCTGATAGCAGCAGGTGTTCTGGTCGTCCGACGTGCGGAACTGCTTCAAGACGACACATTCGATCTTGGGCTGGAAGGCGAGCGCCCGCAGCACGTCCTCCGCAAGACCGCCAAGCAGTCCCCCGATCATCCCCAGCGCGGCTTCCGCGGCGCTCGTCCAGGGCGGGGCCGCGGCGCCCGCCTGCGTCTGGACGACGCGATAGAGCACGGCGTCTTCGGCGCGCGTGGTCGGTGAGAGGACGGGAAAGATCGTGGTCTGGCACGAGAAGTCCGCGCCGGGCGCGTCGGTCGCGACGCCGATGCGGGCAAGGACTTTCGGCCAGCCCCAGACCTCCCGTCCGGTGACGAGGCCGATCGTGTAGTCGATGAAGACATAAGGCGCCCAGAACACCAGCCGGTTCGGAAGCAGATGTCCGGCGATATATTCCCACAGCGGCACGAGGATCATGGTCTCGCGGCCGGGGATCCAGCCGATCGCATCGACCTGCGACGTGCATTTCGGCGAGTCGCTGAAGCTGACGATCGCAACGGGCAGCGCGGGAACGTAGCGCACGCTGCCGCCCGCCGCGGGATTGAGTAGCGTGTCGACGAGATTCTGCACGGCGGCCGTGCGGGTCTCGATGCCAAAAAGGGTCATCGTCGCGCCGGTAAAGGTGGCGGGAGCCGCCATGTTCGCCGCGCCATGCCCGATCCAGGAGATGTAGGGCGCTGCGGTCATGTTCCCGGTCCTTGCGATGGAAGGCGTTGAAGAAAGTCGTATCCGACGATGTTGACCGGCTGGCCGCAGATCGCGTGCGACGCCGCGGCCCCCGACATGACGGCGCCTTCGATCGCCGTCGTGTTGAAGCCGTGCCGGCTGCCTTCTCCCGCGAGGATGAGGTTGGCGAATCCGGTTTCGTCGGGATGCAGGCGGAACTGCGTCGTCCCCGCCGTCGAGAGCGTGCAACATTCCGTCGGGTCGATATTGGCGCGCCAGAATTGCTGGTCGAACCGCGCCGCGCCGGTCGCCGGCTCGGTGACGTGCAGCACGTCGAAGTTGAAGACGCCACTGACGTCGGCGCTCGGCCACAACGCGTAGGACGAACTGTTCAGCCAGGCGATCGCCTGCGTGCGGATCTCGCTACTGGCCTGGGCGGGAACGCCGGTGTTGGACGAAGGCTGCCGGTACAGCGTCGTTTTGTAGGTTCCGGTGAGATAGTGCAGAGACTGCGGTTTCGGGTCCGGCCAGGGCTCGAAGGCGAGCACCTGGGTCATGTCCGCCCAGATGTTCAGGTACTCGGGCCCGGAGACGGTCGCGGCCTTTCCCGTGGTCCAGCCGAGCCCGGCGCTGGTGGGATCGCACCAGAGCTGCACCGACTGCGTCGGCACGACGCCGACATTGCCGACATAGTCGGCGAAGCGCTTGCTCTTGGCAATGAGCTGCGCGCACATGCTGACATCCGTGTCATTCAGCGGCTTGTAGGCGCCGAGCGAAATCGCGAGGATGGCGATGTCGAAGTCCGTTCCGAGCTGCAGCACCTGCTGTGGCTTGACCGGCGGCCAGTCGCACCAGTAGCTCTCGAAATTCACTTTTTTCGCCTGCATCTTGTCGCCGTCGACGAGCTGGTCCCAGAGCGGCTCGGACGGCCAGACCGTAAGCCCGTCGAGCTCGAAGGTCGGCTTGTAATCGCCGGCCAGGGTTTCAGCCTGACGATCCATGCGGATCGTTTGAACGAGCGAGCCGTCGGCGGAAAGTTCGACGCTCGTCACCTTCCGGAAGAATTCGAAGGTTACGCCTGCCGCCAGAAGATGCTGGTAGAGCGGCGCGACAAGCACCTCACCCATGCCCGCCTGGATGTCCCACATCATCGAGCCCTTGTAGGTTCCGACGAGACGCATGATGACGCCGAGCCCCGATCCGGCTGCATAGGACGGGCGCGTCACGTCGCCGTCCAGATACTGGAACAGCGTGTCGTAGACGATGCGTACCACCGACGAGGTATTGACGATGGTGGGATCGGCGCCGTGCTCGATCAGCCAGGCGCGGAAGTCGGTCCCGTCCAGCGACTCGAGCGGCTTGTCGGGGATCACGAGGTCTTCCAAGATGCCGCGAGTGGTGGCGGCGAAGATATCCAGGACCTCGCTGAGGATTTGATGATCGATCGGCGAGGTGCCGGTGAAATCCGCGTCCGTAAGGGCGTCGCGCGCCCAGCCGAGGAGATCGTGAAAATGTCCCATCTCATGCTCGCTCAGGTTGGTGAGGTCCGAACCGAGCGCGTCAAGATGCTGCTGCGCGGCCCTGAGTGCGCGCGACGGCGTGGCATTGGTCGGCGACAACGGGGCGTGAGTTGGGGCTACTTGCTGCGGCGGCGGGCCCGCGGTCGCGACGGCCTCCGCGGGGGTGGGCTCCCAGTGTCGTTCGATCGCTTCCGCGAGCCAGCCGGCGACGACTTCGATCATGTCGCTCCAGGTCGGCAGCAGGGTGCCGTCGCCGGGCGTTGCGTCGTTCAGCGGCCACGTCAGCGGCCAGTAGGTCCACGTTCCGTCCTCGAGGAGAACGCCCAGCGGCGTGTAGGTCTGCGGCTTCACCGCCGCCTGCCAATTCGGCAGCTTGCCGCCCGGCGGGTTCGCCGCATACAGTTCCTGCAGCATCTGAAAAGTGTTCTCGTAACAGCCGAACCAGACATGCAGGCCGTGTTCGAGGTTGCGGTTCAGCTTGTCGCGTCCGCTCGCCGCCTTGCCGCCGAGCCGCCAGCCGAGCTGGTAGACGGTGACGTCGTGCAGGTCGCGCAGGGCCGGGGTCTTGGTCAGCTGATAGGCCGCGGTGAGCCCGGCCATGCCTCCGCCGAGAATCGCGATTTTCTTCTTCGCCATGGAGCTTCTTCCCCTTCCCCGTTTGCCTAGGCCACAACAGCGGTTTCGGCCTCGCTCGCAACGGCGGCGGCCATCGACATCGAATTGTAGCCCCAGGGCCGGGCGCCGAGCGCGTTCAGCATCGAAACCCCCAGCTCGTAATGGCGCCCGCGCGCCTCGCTGTCCGCCAGCGCTTCGGCGAGCCCGAGATGGCTTAACGCCTCCTCGAGCGGCATCCGCAGGCGCCGCGCCCAACCGAGCCCGCGCTGGAACTGCGCGACCGCCCGGCCCTTCCGCTGCTCGGCGAGCGCAAGACGCCCTTCGAGCAGCAGCGCGCGCGGACGGCATATCCGGGTGCGAGCGGCGTAAGCGCTGACGGCGCGGCAGGCCTCGGCAGCGCGGGCGTGCAGCGCCTGGTCGCGTCCGCCGTGTCTTTGGCTTCGTTCGAGAAGTTCGAGGAAGACCTCCGCCACCGCGCTCACGCTGTTCCACGCCGAACCCATCGTGCAGAAGGCGTCGAGCATGTTCTGCAATGCCTTGCCGGCGATGCGCCGCGCACCCTCGGCGTCGCCGGACCTGAGAAGCGCCGCAGCGGTCATGCCGTCGCAGAGGTAGCCTTCCGCCGGGTGCAAGCCCAGCTCGCGGGCGAACGCCATGCGCCGCACCGCGGCCGCGGGAGGGCGGCCCTCGAACATGTCGAGCGTGGTCATGCCCGCGAGCAGCCAGAACTCGGACCGAGACGGTCCAGGCCGCCTCCGCGTCCGGCCCGAACTCGCTGAGGATCGCCCGCGAGTTGCGATATTCCCCCATCGCAGTCGCGATATTTGACAACAGCGACCTGCAGGACTGTCTGCGGAACCGGTCGCCGAGCCGCTCGAAAACCCTGGCGCCCTCCTGCAGATGGGTGCGGGCATCGTCCCAGTCGCACGTGTGCACCGAGTAGACCCCGCCGTAAAGTCGGGCGAAGCCCTGGTCCCGCAACTCGCCGACCCGTTTCGATTCGTCGATCGCGCGCTGACGGTAATAGCGGCCGAGCGCGTAGAGGCGGGTCGTTCCAAGTCCGATCGCAAATGCCCCGTAACCGCCGATCGTTTCGGACACCGCGCCGACTTTTTCCGCCTGGTTCAACGCCGCCAGCGTGTCATGCTCCAGCTCGGCGGACCGGCACATGAAATAGGCGTGCTCGGCGAGCCGCGTGTGCAAGAGCGCGGAGAGCCGTTCGCGCTGGCGCGTCGCCTCATCGTGCGGCGCCCGCATCAGGCCAAACCGGTGCGCCGCCTGCCGGCCCACCTGCCCCAGTGTGGAAACCCTCATCCGCAGCGGCGTCTGCGGCCTTTCGATGCCGTTCAGCCGCATGCACTCCTTGAAATGGCCTTCGGCTTCGGAAAAGCGCGCCAGCGCATGCAACGCCTCCCCTCGAAGAAACGCGAACTGCGAACGCTGCGCGTCGGACAGCGCAAGCCGCTCGCGTTTCGCCAGGCGATCGGCGCGCTCGACATGCATGAGCGCGTCGTCATTGGCGGAGCGAAGAACGGCGAGGCTCGCCGCCGACAGGCGAAACTCGACCGCCCTCGGCGTCTCGCCGGCATGCTCGCAATGGTGGGCGAGCTCGGAATAATGCGGCTCCAGCGCCTCGGCGTGGCGCCGCTCAATCTGCTCGACGAGACGAAGATGGAGCGAGCGCCGTTGCGCGTAGCTCAGCAGGTCGTAGGTCGCCTCCTGAATGATCACGTGTCGGAAGGCGTGGGCGCCGCTGTCGTCGCCCGATGCGGGTTCGAGAATGCCGGCCCAGGTCAGGCTCCGCACGCTCGCCTCCAGACTGAGCATATCGGTCGCGATCGGATAGATCGCGCGCAAGGCCTCCATCTCGAAGACGCGGCCGATGACGCTCGCAACCTTGGCCACCAGCTGATCGACCTGACCAAGAGCATCGATGCGTCCGACCACGAGGTCGCGGAGCTTGTGCGGCACCGCGGCGGTGGCGAGATCGGAAGCGTGAACAAGGCACTTGCCGTCTCTTGCTTCGATCAATCCATGCTCCTGCAGCGAAAGCACGAGCTGTTCGATGTGGATGGGCAGGCCTTCCGACTGTCCGTACACGAACTCAACGAGCCGGCGCGGAACGGATTCCACCTTCAGGATATCTGAAATGATTTGCGCCGTGCCCTTCGGGTCGATGCGCGCGACCGGGATGCGGCGCGACGCGCGCTGCAGTACCCGTCCGCCGTGCGGCGCCTCCGTCACGTCGAGCGGCCGCGACGTCGCGACCACAAGCAGCTGAGGCAATCTCCGGGCAATGGCAAGCAGAAGGTCCGCCGACAGCGCGTCGATCCAATGCAGGTCGTCGAGCAGAATTAGCGGCGTTCGATCGGCCGTCTTTCGTGCGGCGAGCGCAACGACGATGTCCTCGATGCCCGCCTGCCGCGCCGCGCCCTTGATCTGAGCGGCAAGATCGGTGCTCGGCAGGCCGAGGGGCATCACGTCCTCGATCAGCGCCGCCTTCTCGCCGAGGTCGGTTCCGGCCAGCGCCTCGTGAAGTCGCGTCCGCAGAACGGGCAAACTGGCGGACTCCCCGTCGCCGCGCTCGCGCAACAGTTGCCGCAGCAGGGAGCGGAAGACGTAATAAGGCGTTGCCCGCTCGATCACATGCGTTGCCGCCTCGATCACCGGATAGCCGCACCGTTCGGCGGTCTCCCGCAGCGCCTGGAGCAATCGGGATTTGCCTGCGCCAGGTTCGCCTTCCAAAACGACGAGGCCGCCGACCCCGCCAGTGAGGCGCTCCGTCAGCTCGGCGTACTCGGCGTCTCTTCCGACCAGCGCCTTGTGACCCGCGGGCAACGACGTCGGCGCCGCGAATGTCTGCGACAGTCGGTGGACGGCAAGCGGACGGCCGCGTCCCTTGACCAGGATTTCTTCCGCAGCCGAGAACGTAAACCGCCCGCTCGCCGCCCGGACGGTCTCGGCGTCGTACAGCACGTCGTCATCCGCAGCCTGCATCAGCCGGGCGCCGTAATTCATGACGGGCCCGTTCAAGACGTATTCGCGCCTGGCCATGTTGCCGATCAGGCCGCAGAACACGCGGCCTGTGGTCACACCGACGGAGAGCGGAACGCCGAGCCTCGCGCCGTCCTCGCGGATGCGCTCGGCGATCCCGACGGCGCCAGCCGCGTTGCTTTCCGAACTGAAAGGCGGCAGGCCGCAGGCGATCAGCGCGATGACGCCTTTTTCGTCCGCCACCACCCTGAAAATTTCGACGTCGAGCGCCTCGGCGGCCCGGGTCACGACCTCGAACATCCCATGCAGTCGGGCCCCGGCGGCCGCGTCCGCCACGTCCGAAGCGCCGAGCCGCACATAGACGAGGGTCACGACCCGGAATTCCATCATCCAGGCGGCGAGCCCCGACTGGCTGCGCACGACGACGATGCGCGGCAGGAAGGATTCCGGCGCCGACCACAGGGTCGGGACCGGCGCACGTACCGGAACGGGATCCTCCGAGGCCGCGTCGGCCAGGAAATCGAGCCGCGCGGCCTCATGCGCCGCCTTGACCGGCCCCTGAATCGGTTCGAGCGACGCGGCTTCGCCGAGCAACTGCGCCGTTACACTGTCGACGATCACCTCTCCCGGTTCGCCTCGATGCAAGATCGCACCAATCGTGCGCAATGGCTCGCCGGCAAGAACATGAAAGCACCTGCCGCCCGCGCCGGACAGAACGACCGAGTTGAACTTGCCGGTGGCGAGCGCCAGCCTGTGGCGGAGCGGAGCCGCTGGCTGGAGCGGCCAGCAAAGGTCAATCTCGCGGAGAGCGATCGCGGCCCGCGCCGCCGACCTTGCATGCGCCGAAGTCGATCCGTCGGCGCGCCACAGCGCGATCACCGCATCGCCGTCGATGCTCACCACGTCGCCGCCATGCGCGGACACAACGTCGATCACGTGGCGGAAATAATCGTTGAGTATGCCTCCGAGCCGCTCGGCGCCGTCCGGGCCGGTGGCGGCAATCGCATCGGTCATGGAGGTGGAGTCGACGATGTCAACGAAGAGCACGATCCCGTCGATGTCGCGAAACCGGGAGCCTTCGCCGTCCTTCGCCTTGGCAAGCTCCTCGCGCAGCAATTGCGAGGTGAAGCCTTCGAGCCGCTGGTCTGATAAGGGAGCCGACACGCCTGCGCTCCTTATTCCGCTCCCGAAGGGGGGAAATCATCGTCGCGAAAAAAGTCATTCCAGCGGATTTGATCGTGAACGGCGTCACACATCGGCAAACAAGTTACATGTCGTGTCCGATACCAGCCTTCAGCCTCGGCGTCGTAAAAATTGAAAAATCCGGCGCATGGCAGTCACGACTGGAGCGGATCTAATTCACCGGATAAAGCCCGTCCTGCCGTCATGTTAACTACGCATTCGACGTGATTTCAAGGGGGTACGGCATCGACATCGCGGGAGGTCAATTTCCTGCTGGGTCGCTTGCGCTCAAATTTGCGGCCATCGAAAAAGCGGCGGCTTCCGCCATGGGCGTTGGCTGCCTGACAACGTGCCGATTCGCAGTGGGCGCCATCCCACTCCGCGCGTTGGCCGGCCTATTCGGCCAGCTCCGGCCACGGCACGATGGTGGATTTCACCGTCTTCATCGCCATCGCGTCGGCGACCGCGCGGCCGATGCCTTCCTCGGAAAACGGATACAGCGTCTGCATCTCGAGCCAGGGATATTTGGCGCGGGTCCGATAGAGCATGTCGACACCGAGCGGCAGATCGTTGCCGGTGAATCCCCACGAGCCCAGCACGTTGAGGTCCTTGGTGCAGATGCGGTGCCACGACGTATTGATAGAGCCGGCATCGGTGAACTGGCCCATCTCGACATAGGTACCGCCGTCGCGCAGCATTTCGATGCCTTCGGGACCGGCGCTCGGATGACCCGAGCAATCCATCACCAGGTCAGCCCCGAAACCGCCGACGATGTCGCGCACGCGCTTGATGCGTTGCTCCGGCGTTCCGACTTCCTCGATATCGACCGTGGCCTCCGCGCCGAATTTGCGCGCCAGCGCCAGGCGCGGCGTCTTCGGCGCGCCGACGCAGATCACCCTGCCCGCGCCCATCTCGCGCGCCGCGGCGACCGCGAGAATCCCGATCGGGCCGGAGCCCTGGATGACAACGGTGTCGCCCCAGGTGAAACCACCGGCGCGGGTGGCCCGATTGAAGGCGCGGATGCAGGAGGTCAACGGCTCCGACAAGGCGCCGAGCCGCAGCGACATGTCGTCGGGCAGTTTGTAGATCTTGGTACCCGGCAGCATCTCGAGATCGACATAGACATATTCGGCCCAGCCGCCCCACAGATGCGGCGCCTTGTCGAAGCCGAGATAGCGGCCGTAATAGACCGGCGTCAGGCACTTGTTGGCGCTCTGTGGATAGTGAATGCAGTAATAGCAATGGCCGCACGGCATCAGCGGCGGGATCATCACCTTTGATCCCACCGTGAGCGGCTTGCTCATGAAGTCTTCCTTGAAATCCGAGCCGACCTCGACCAGCACGCCGCCGATCTCATGGCCGAGCGTGAACGGCCACGGCAACGGCTTCGGCCAGTGGCCTTTCAGAATGTGCAGATCGGTGCCGCAGACGCCGCAGGCGCCGACCTTGATCAATGCCGCCTTGTTCGAAATTTTCGGCCACGGCACGGTGCGAATGACCGGCTGGGCGCCGGGTCCATCATAGGTACAGACGCGGATTTGTTGCATGGGTTTCCTCGCGCGCCTGTTCTTCCTTCTTGATGACGACGCGGGTGAAACGTTATTCGAGACCAAGCGCCATGCCAACGCCATAGCTTTGCGGACCGCCGGCAGGTCGCCAAAAATCCCGATCACCCGCGGCCGGAACGCTCGTCCGGGTTGAAGCAAGCCGCCTGCCCGCACTTGATGCAACTATCGCTAACTGCTCGTTAACCCTGCTGGCCGTAGGGTCAAACGACACCGAAAGCCGGTTGTCCGGGTAGCGAAGATGGCGTTGGCGCACAAAAAATCGGTTCTTCCGTCCACCGAAGAGCGGCGGCGCTTCCAGCGGGTGAAGGTTCATCTGCTCGGACGCTACATGCTGCCGGACCGGCGCGAATTTCCCTGCCAGATCATCAATATGTCGCCGGGTGGCCTGGCCCTGCTGGCGCCCGGCATCGGCAATGTCGGCGACCGGGTGATCGCCTATCTCGACCATATCGGCCGGGTTGAGGGCAAGATCACCCGCATTATCGACAACGGTTTTGCCATGAGCGTCGGCGCCACCGCGCGCAAGCGCGACAAGCTCGCGGCGCAGCTGACCTGGCTCGCCAACCGCGACATTCTCAACCTGCCGGAAGACCGCCGCCACGACCGTATCGTGCCGCGCAATCCGATTTCATTGCTCACGCTCGAGGACGGCACCAAGATGACCTGCCGGATCATCGACATGTCGCGGTCCGGCGCCGCCATCGCGGCGGAAAACCGCCCGCCGCTCAAATCGCTCGTCCTGCTCGGCACGGTCCAGGCCCGGGTGGTGCGAAATCTCGAGGAAGGCTTCGCGCTCGAGTTCATTCACGAGCAGCAGGCCGAGACGCTCGAGGACAGCGTTACCGCGCGCTAAGTCCGCCTGAAGCGTCCCACCCCGCAACTCATTGGCCGCGCGGCGCCGGTTTCGACAAATACTCGCGCGATTGCGCCTCGCTCTTGAGAGGCGTCACCTTGTCGGGATCGATCCGCACCATGAGATAGTCGATGTGGTCCTCGATCCTGGTAAACCAGTGACCGGTGCCGGCCGGAATCACGACCACGTCACCTGCCTTGATCTCGTAAGCGATGCCGTCGCGAACCTCGGAGCCGTTGTTTCCGGGGCCATTGTACTCGACGACCGTGCGCATGGTCGCCGGACGTCGCTGCCGGTTGACGATATCGGGTCCGAGCACCAGCGTCGCCGCGCCGGAAAGCACATGATAGACCTCGCTGATCTGGTCATGCTCGGCCACCGAATCCGGCGCCGGCTTGTCCAGCCTGCCGCGATGGACGATGCCGATGCCGACACGCGCCTTGCCGATGTCGATATCCCGCACCTGCTGATCGAGCAGCTTCTCGGCGAGGGCTTTGCTGGCATAGCCCTCAAGTTCGGCCGCCGGAATGTAGGTCCCCGGGCACATGACGCAGGTCGGCTGCGGGTCGGTCGGGTTGATCCGGACCCGATCCTCCGCCCGCGCCGGCGCGCCGATCACAAGGCACAGCAGTATTGGAAAGCTCCAGAACACCCGTTTCATGACCACCTCGCTGTTTCCGACAGCATGCACGGACTCCGCATCTTGCCAAGTTCTGCCGAAGTCGGGGACAGCGTTAGCGCCCGGTAAAGCCACGGGATCTGTGAAATCGGGTTTTTTCCGGCCTGAAGGCGATGCGGCGTTGCCGGATACCGCCTTCCGCCGCTCGAAACGGGCGGCCTTGCCGGTTAACGCGGCCGGCCCGTGTCGCCGCAACCGCAGCATTGGCGGGGCGCGGGGCCTTAATGCCTAAAATTTGAATCAATTGCGGTTTGTTAAAATTCTAAGCGAATTTTATTCAAGTATAGATCGAATTTTCGTCTGTATTTACTTGTATTAGCCTCAATTGTACTTGGCTAACTTAGCAGCGGCGCAAAGGCTTTGTGCGAAACGTGGTCCCAACAAGAAACGGGGGCCACAATGTTTGGGTTCAGGGGGCAGGGAAAGGCACTGGCGGTCGTCGCCATCCTGTTGGGATTGAATGCATCGGCATACGCCGCCGATGAAAAGACGCTTTATGCCAGCCTCGGCGACACCACGCGCGCGCCGATCGGCTGGGTTGAATTCTGCGGCGAGAATCCCGGCGAGTGCCGGGGTGGTGCGTCGCAGCCACGCGATATCGTGATGACCCAGACGGCCTGGCGCGATCTCTTGCGCGTCAACCACTGGGTCAACGAGACCATCAAGCCGATGACCGACATGGATCATTGGGGCGTGGTCGAGAAATGGTCGTTGCCCACGGACGGCTACGGCGACTGCGAGGACTACGTGCTCTTGAAGCGCAAGATGCTGATCGACGCCGGATGGCCGCGCGAGGCGCTGCTGATCACGGTGGTGCGCGACAAGATGGGCGAAGGCCACGCGGTGCTGACCGTCAAGACCGACAAGGGCGAGTTCGTCCTCGACAACCAGAACGAAACCGTCGTGGCCTGGACCGAGACCGGATACCGCTTCGTCAAGCGACAGTCGCAGAGCGACCAGAATGTCTGGGTTTCGCTTGGCGACAGCCGCCCCGCGGCCGCCACCGCCAGCGCCCGCGATCACTAGGACTAGTAACGACAACGAGACAACAGGACACGCGACCCGGTCACATCCCCACCCCTCCCCGTCCCAGACCGGATCGCGCGCGGCCAGCCCTCCCCCAGGGGCTGGCCGCAACTTTTTTGCGCCGAGTGTGAACTGGCTCACATCTGGCCGTGGTCTCCCGGGGGCAAGATAGGGTTCACCGGGCGGCGCAAGCCGATTTCAATGTCCGGGGCTGGCAAGGCCGTTGGCGTTATACTGCGCCGACGGCCTTGTTTTTTGCGGCTCCGCCCTACTGGCGCAATCTGTGGCCCGGCGGATTTCCTGCATCCGCCGGTTCCTCCCAGGCTGGTGATTTGCGTTCGGCCGGGATTGCCGGCTGTATGCCCGCTTTCCACCAGCCCTGAGGAATCCATCATGAGTGCCGAACCCCTGCTGACGTCAGATGTCATCGGACTGACCAAGGCCGCGCCGTTCTCACGCCGCGGCTTCATGACCGCCTCCGCCGCCGTCACGGCGGGCTATACATTGGCCGCCGGCCCGGTGCGCGCCGACGTCATCAAGACCGACACCGCCGGCCTCACGACGGGCGACGTAAAAATAAAAGTCGCCGACGGCGAGATGCCCGGCTATTTCGCCCGCCCCACGGGCGCGGCCAACCCGCCGGTCGTACTGGTTGCGATGGAAATCTTCGGTCTGCATGAATACATTCGTGACGTGACGCGGCGTCTCGCCAAACTCGGCGCGTTCGCCGTCGCGCCCGATTATTATTACCGCAAGGGGGTCGATCTCACCAAGATAACCGATATTCCGCAGCTCCTGCCGATCGTGAATTCGAAGCCGGACGCGGAACTGTTGTCCGATCTTGACAGTACCGTCGCCTGGGCCAAATCGCAGGGCGGCAACACCGGCCGGCTCGGCATCATCGGATTCTGCCGCGGCGGACGCACGGTCTGGGAATATGCCGCCCATAGCGGCGACCTCAAGGCCGGCGTCGCGTTTTACGGCCCGCCGGTCGATCCGCCGAACCCGCTCTGGCCGAAAAGCCCGACCCAGCTGGCGCCCGAGATGAAAGCGCCGGTGCTCGGATTGTACGGCGAGGCCGATACCGGCATTCCCGTCAAAGACGTCGAGGCGCTGAAGGCCGCGCTCGCCGAAGCCAGGAAGACCGCCGAGTTCAAGATCTATCCGGGCGCGCCGCATGGCTTCCACGCCGACTATCGCGCCAGCTATCGCAAGGAAGCCGCCGACGACGGATGGAGCCAGATGCAGGCATGGTTCAGGAAATTCAAAGTGCTCGGCTGAGCCGCATGAGTCTCCCAAGGCGGGCGGCCTTTTCCGCGCGCCTTGCGCTCGATCGAAGCGGCCTATCCGAAGCGATCGCTGTTGCGATGCGATTTGGATATCTGCCCGATTTCCCGGAGTATCCACACAAAGGACACGCCCAGACCGACGACGACACCGAGGAACAACAACGTCAGACCGGGGGCTGTGAGCATCTGAAACATGCGTGAGCCTCCACGCGCCTCACGAGCAGCCCGATTGAAGCGGGAGAAGGCAAGCGGCGTACCAGCTGACCGCATCATAAAAACGGCCTCGGTGCAAAACACCGAGGCCGCTTGATTCTACCCGCTCCTTGCGCGATCCACCAACCTCACCTGACCGAAAAGCGTCCGGGAGGCCGAAATCGGCAGGTTCACCCGCAGACCTGAACCGGGTGGATGCGCCAGCCGTGCCTGGTATGTACCCGCCGCTGCACGATGTAACAGCCGCCGTCGTCGTAGTAGGAGTCGTCGGCCACGTAATACGGATAGTCGTAGTAATCGTCGTAGTAGCCCGGTCCCACAGAATCCGCCGACAAAGAACCTTCGCCCGTGGTGGAAACCTCCGTGGCGAAAACCGCCGTGCTGGAAACCGCCGTGCTGGAAACCGTTGCCGGCAAAGCGGCTGCCTTGAATTCCCGCGGCACCAATACGCACTGCGGCGCCAATGGCGGTCGAGCGCGCAAAGCTGCCGCCAACCCCTCTCGCGCCAAAGCCACCGCCGCCGAACCCGCCCCGCCGCCGCCGAAGCCACCTCCAAAACCGCCGCCATGGCCGCCTCCGAAGCCACCTCCGAAACCACCGCCATGGCCGCCGCCTCCCGCCGCCGTGGCCGCCACCTCCTCCGCCACCGCGTGCCAGGGCTACGTCCGGCGCCAGCATGCCGATTGATGCAACTGCGAACAAGGCGATCATCGTTTTGCGAAACATCTCTGTCCCTCCTCCGTGACGTGTGCGCCCCCGCACGTCACTACTCATTCGGTGCGATCCCGTTCCGGTATATAGACATGGTACTGCGGGATTGCCGGCGCATTCTGCTCACTTCTGCGCGACCGGCTCGCGATCATCGCGCGCAGGCGAGCGGAGCATGCCCTCAGGCTTGATCCGGGACGGCTGCCGAACAGCGAAAGGAAAACGCATCGGAACAACAAGACCAGCGGCGTCGGCTCTGATTCAATCAGACCGATCGTGCAGACCGATCGTGCGCTACTAGGCGGCGACACCGGCCATATTGGCTTGATCGGTCCTGTCCTCGATGATGTTGAGCAACACATGCGAGTCACCGGCTTGATCGGCAATCCGGATGCGTCGTACCACGACGTTGCGCAGGCCGTTGTTGGGCGTGGTCACGGTTCGAGTGACGACGATCGCTCTCCTGATTTCCGGCGAGCAGATCGCTGTCCTGGCGCTCGATCAATGCCGGCGGTTTCCGCAGGAAACAGATCTCGCACCGATTTGCCTATGACCTGGGCACGCGGCAGCCCAAGAAATTTTTCGGCGGCCTTGTTGACAAAGGTGTAGCGCTGGGTGCGCGCGTCCTTCGCGACGATCGCTACCGGCACATTCTCGAGGACGGTCACCAGAAATCGTTCGGTCCGCTCCAGGATGCGCCCGGCCCGCCGCTGCTCCGTGAAAGTCCTCATGCGTTGCAACCCATCCGCCGCCATCCATCGGCTGTTCCGAAATCCGGATCAGGCGGCCATTGGGGATGGCAATCTCGGTGACGAACGGCTTTCCCTCGGCGACCCTGTTCGAGGATCACGGCCACGAACTTGTCGATGTCCCCGACGAACAGGCCGTTCTCGGCACGGTAAGCGAAGAGTGTCCCGCAATGTCGTATCGGGCCCGAAGAAATCCTGCGGCAGCTGATATATCGTCCGGTACTGGCGGTTGGTCATCGAGCACCTTGCCTCTTGCATCAATCATGACGAGGCCTTGCGCCATGTTGTTGCAGCGCCGCGGTCAGCTGCCACTTGGTCTCCAGATATTTGTCGTTCAGGCTGATCGCGTTGTCCCAACGCCGTGTCACGTTGCCGGGCCGTGCCGATCTCGAGCTTGCTCGAGTTTGCGATTGCGGTCGGTCGCGTCGCGGAAGTTTCGCACCGCGCGCGCAAGATGACCGATCTCGTTCCCAAGCAAGTCATGTGGGATGGCGATGTCGGTGTTTCCGGCAGCGATCGAATTGGTGGCATGGGCGATTTCGGCCAAAGGCGTAATGACGGAACGCCTGACCACGACGACGTTGAGAACGGTCAGCAGCAATCCGAACAGGCCCAGCAACCCCAGGAACCAGGACGCCATCTTGCTCCGATCGGCGAGTTCCGCCACCAGCAACGCCCGACTGTCGAGAATCCTGCCGAAGGCTTCGAGCTCCTGGTTGAGCGCGATGCGCTGCGAGCGATTGGTGTCGGTGTCGCCCCACGCGCGCGCGGCAGCCGGGCCGATCTGGGTTGCCCTGCGGACCAGTTCGCTGCGAAAATCGAGAAATTGGTGAATCCGCCGCTTGAACTCGGGAAACCGCGCCTCGTCGTTGAAGTCGACGATCGTCTCCCATTCGGCGATAACGCCGTCAAGTTCACGGTCGCGCCTGAGAAGCTCGTCGGCGTATTGCTTCACCTTGTCAGGCTCGGTCGACATATAGATGCCGCGCGATTCCATCACGATCGCATAGATCAACGCGTTGACGCGTCCGATGTCGATCGCATTTGTCGTCGAGGTTGCAAGAGCGTGCCGATATTCGGCCTGCAGCCGGACCGTCTGGATCGACATCACCACCAGCAACGTCATCACCAGGGCCTTGAGCCCGACGATCCCGGAAATCTTCTCCGAGATGCGAAGATTGGCGACTACGCGAGCGAATGATTTCCAGATTCTGCCCCTGGCAGCGGCGCGCGTCTCGGCAGAGGGATGGCGGCCATCGTGATCTCGGTCTGCTTGGGGCCCAACGGATATGCCGGACGACACGACCGGCACTTTAAGTGCCCGCTCCGTAGATATACCGCGGTTGGGTCCGGCGCGGCGGCTGCGCCGTCACGCTTCATTAAGCGTTAGGCGTGTCAGGCGATCCCTGATAATTCTCGGGAAAGACGTTCGGGGAGATTGCAACGCGTGCGCAAATTGATCGCCTTCGACGACGATACTTTCGACAAGCTGAAGCAGCTGGCGCGCGACAGGATGGGGACCATTCAGGAGCTGGCCGACGAGGCGTTTGCCGACCTGCTCAGGAAGCACGGCATTCCCGTCGATCTCAAGGACGCGCTACGCAAGAGCGCATCGCTCGCGGATGCGCCCGCGAAACGCAACGCAAAATCGAGCCCTGAAGGAAAGCGAAAATCATGACACCCGATCCAGATCCGTTCGAGGAAGGCCAGCGCGCCGCGCGAAACAACATTCCCGCTGAAGGCAATCCGTATCGCGACGGCACCGAACAACATTCGCTCTGGGCCGCCGGTCATGAAGAGGCCACCGGCGAGATCGAGGCCGACAAATCCGAAGGCGGCTGAAGCACTGCCGTCAGCCGATCTTCTTCATGCCTTTTTTGAATCGCGGCCCGTTGCCGACGTAGAATTTCGCCGCACTTCCCATCGCCGTCACCTGCGCAGGCTCGAGGGTGCGGATCACCCGCGCCGGCGCGCCGATGATCAGCGAGTGCTCGGGAAATTGCTTGCCTTCGGTGATCACCGCACCCGCGCCGACGATGCTGCCGCGGCCGATCCTTGCGCCATTCATGATGATCGAGCCCATCCCGACCAGCGCGCCGTCTTCGAGCGTACAGCCATGCAGGATGACATTGTGGCCAACCGTGCAGTCTTTACCGATCGTCAGCGGAAAGCCTCGGTCGGTGTGGCAGGTTGAATTGTCCTGCACGTTGGAATTCTCGCCGATCTCGATCCACTCGTTGTCGCCACGCAATACCGCGCCGAACCAGACGCTCGCGCTGTTGCGCAAGCGGACCTTGCCGATGACCGTGGCGGTGTCGGCGATAAAATAGTTGCCGTCGAGGGGAAGCTCGGGCGCCTGCCCGTCGAGTTCGTAAATCGCCATGCGCTAGTGATCTCCTTTTCCAGGGAGACTCTGGCACGCTTGCCAAAGCGTTTTCAAGCAAAGCATGCCTTCGGACTTGATCCGGGGCCGGGCAAAAGGCTTGCGTCAAGAAAACGCGTCAAGACGAAGAGTGTCAGGCCAGCAGTCCGGCGGCGCGCAGCGTCATCAGGAAGAACGTGCCGGACATCAGGCTCCAGATCCCTGCCAGCACGGTCGCCATCATCACGAATTCGAAACGGCGGCGTTCGATCCGCGCACCGCGCAGGGTATTGCGCATGATGATGAAGGGAGCGGCGAAGACCAGGAACGGCACCGCGGCGAAAGTCCTTGGCGCCACGCCTTCCTGCAGCAACCCAAAGCCCGCCGGACGTTGCACCACCGCCTGATATCCGCTGGCGAGCGCCCCGGCGAGCGCAAAGCCGATGCAAAGAGAGAACACGGAATTAAACGCATCAGGCGACATTAGCAGGGACTTCCGCTACGCTACGAGGAACCTGCCCTGCTTCGCAAAATTGACCGCCGGCCGCCACATCATCCTTAAAAAAAGGTTAACGCCGGCAAGCGGACCCCGCGGCCCGCACATGGCTCACATCGGGCTCCTTCACGCGAAACCGTGCGAAAAGCGCGCTGCGGCATGGCATATTCGAAGGTGATTCGGGGCCAGCCCCGGACACCCCCCTCACGATGCCCATTCATGACATTGTTTTCGACGGCCCAGCATTATCGCACGCACTACGCGCAAGGATCCTCGCGGCCACCTGCTGCCGATCGTGCTGGCCTGCGCGGTCGCGGCGGGCGCCATCGCCCTGGTCGCCTTCCTGCTGTGGCCGACCTGGGAACCGGAGGTTTCAAGCGATCCGGCACGGTTGCCGATGAGCATCGGGGGCACCCTCTTCAACGTTCCGACCGCGGCGATCCGCATGAAAATCCAGCGCCGCTCCGGAGCGCAGGAACGCGTCGATCTCAACTTCGCCTTTCCTTCCCTGCAGCCGCCCGAAGCACCGAAACACGTCAGCGCCGACAGTGTGGAAGACGCGGTGCAGCCGATCGACCGGATCTTCCTGTCGATATCGGCGCATCATGACTCGCTGGCGCCCGATGCCCGCGTGCGAACCATCTATCCGCGCTATCTCGAGGAAGCCGCGACGGCCGGGCAGGACGGATTGACGACGCGCGCATTTCGCGATGGCTCGCCTTACGGCAACGAGGATCTGTTCTTTGCAGGCACGCCAAATATCAATGCGCGCTGCACCCGCGACGCCGCAACCCCCGGGATGTGCCTGAGCGAGCGCCGCATCGAGGGGGCCGATCTGACATTCCGCTTTCCGCGGAGCTGGCTTGAGAAGTGGCGCGATGTAGCCGATGCGATGGACCGCCTGGCGTTGCAGCTGCACGGGCCGAAGTGAGGTGGTCGTCCTGACCGTCATTCCGGGATGGTGCGTCAGCACCAGACCCGGAATGACGGCGATAGATTACGTCGTGCGGGAAAATCAGCCCTGCTCGACCAGATCGTCCTCGAGGATCGCCATCTGGAACTGGAATGAGCGATCGTCGTCCTCGTCGTCGACGAACAGCACGCCGATGAATTCCTCGCCGATATAGACCTCGGCCGAATCATCCTTCTTGGGCCGCGGCACCACGCGTATCTTGGGATTGCCGAACAGGCGCTTGAGGTAGGCGTCGAGTTTCCTGACTTCCTGAACGTCCACGGCAGTCTCCAATATGATCTTGCGGTTTCGGGAAGTCTTAGGACGGGACGGAACGAACCGCCAGTCATATCCCTGGAACCTTACACCCGGCTCAAGGGCCTTATAACTTGCGCGCCGGCCGATCGCAAAACCGTTATTCACCGCTCGGGGCAAATCACGGCCCGGCCTGGCGGAATGCGCCGGAAATCCCGGAAATCAAAGTCCGATCGCGTTGATCATTTGATCCATGGTGCGCGACGGCTCGGCACAGCCGGCCTCGCCGACGATCCTGGCGGGAACGCCGGCCACCGTCACATTGTGAGGCACCGGCTTCACCACCACCGAGCCCGCGGCGATCCGCGCACAATGGCCGACCTCAATATTGCCGAGAATCTTCGCGCCCGCCCCGATCAATACGCCATGGCGGATTTTGGGATGGCGGTCCTCGTTCTCCTTGCCGGTGCCGCCGAGCGTGACGCCGTGCAGGATCGAGACGTCGTCCTCGATCACCGCGGTCTCGCCGCACACGAAGCCGGTGGCGTGATCCAGGAAAATGCCGCGGCCGATCCGGGCCGCCGGATTGATGTCGGTCTGGAATACCGCGGACGAACGGCTCTGCAGGTACCAGGCAAAATCCTTGCGGCCTTTTTGATAGAGCCAATGCGCCAGACGGTGGGTCTGCAGCGCATGGAAGCCCTTGAAGTAAAGCAGCGGGTCGATGAAGCGCGAGGTCGCGGGATCGCGATCGTAAACCGCCACCATATCCGCGCGGAAGGCATTGCCGAGATCGGGATCGTCCCGCAGCGCCTCATCAAAGGTCTGACGAATCAGATCGCCCGACAGCGCCGAGTGATCGAGACGCTCGGCGATGCGGTGCACCACCGAATCCTCCAGCCGGTCGTGATGCAGCACGGTCGAGTAGATGAAGGAGGCCAGCTCCGGCTCGCGACGAACGATATCCTCCGCCTCGGAACGCACGCGATCCCAGATCGGATCGAGCGCAGCAAGTTTCGCGCCCGCTTGCGGATTGATCTGATGTTTTGCCATGCTGCTCTCGCAAATTCCTTGAAGGCCCGATAGCGCAACATAGCACGGCGGGCGGACTTCTGTCCCGGGCCACTCACACCAAGGTGAACGCCGGCGTAACCCTTAAGTGCCCGCTAAAACGTTGAAGCGACGGGCTTTCTTCGCTCAAACCAAGACCCGCCTCTCCAAAAGCGTTGCTCAGAAGTGGTTCGGAATTCCAGGAAATCAAGCCGGGGGACGTCCGACTATTGGTGGATTTCCGTCACCCATCCAACCCGGGCATGGTGGCCGAAAATCGGGGAGAGGCAGCATTACTACGCAGATTTTACCGGCGCGCGCCGCTCACCGGGTCTCGGTTTGGGTAACGGCCGTCGCCATTCCCCTGATGTTGATCGCGCCCGCGCTCTGGAACGGCTATCCGCTGCTACAGTCTGATACCGGCGGCTATCTGGCGCGATGGTACGAGGGCTATCTGGTCCCAAGCCGTTCTACCGTATTTGGGCTTTACCTGCATTTCGGCGAAGGCAGCTACTTCTGGCTCAACCTCGGGATCCAGGCGCTGGCCACGATGTGGATCCTGCACTTGACGCTGCGGGTGTTCGGCATGGCCAAGCCATTGCAGCTCCTGGCGCTGGGTTTCGCGCTGACCTTGACCACGGCCCTGCCCTGGCTCGCCAGCATGCTGCTGACCGATATCTTTGCCGGCCTGTCGGTTTTGTCGCTGTTTCTTCTCGTGCTTCACGACGACAAGATTTCTGCGATGGAGAAAGGCTTCGCTTGTTCGTCTTTACGGCGTTTGCGGCGGCAACCCACAGCGCGACGATGGCCGTCCTTTTGGGACTGTGCTGCGTGGGATGGATCGCGCGCCCCTTCCTGCACGGGCGAATTCCCACCCCGCATCTCGCGCAGGGTACCCTGACGATTGCTGCCGGTGCCGTTATGCTGCTGTCGGCCAATTTCGCCTTGTCCGGACAGGTGGCGTGGACGCCCGGCGGCTACGCCATCGCGTTCGGCCGGATGCTGCAGGATGGCATCGTGACCCGCTATCTGCACGAACATTGTCCTGACCAGCATTTCAAGCTCTGCCCCTACCGCGACGATTTGCCGGAAACGGCGGATGATTTCCTCTGGAGCCGCGAGACCGTGTTCAACAAGCTCGGTCGTTTTCCCGGCATGGGCGATGAAATGGGATACATCACCGTCCACGCGCTGGCCGAATATCCGCTATGGCAGACCGAGGCGGCGTTGATGGCGACGGGCGAACAGATGCTCAAGGTGGCCACCGGCGAAAACACCGACCCTCCGACGACCGCCCACACCTACGGCATTATCAGGCGCTATCTGCCGCAGCAGTTGAAGCTGATGAACGCGGCGCGGCAGCAGACCGGCTTCATCACCTTCGGCCCGATCAACCTGATCCACGTCCCCGTCGCGCTGATTTCAACGTTCCTGGTCTTCGGCATGTTCGCGACCGCGATCTGGCGGCGGCGGCTCGACGAATTCACGCTGTTGATCGCAACCGTGTCATTGGCGCTGCTCGGCAATGCCTTTGTCTGCGGCGTGATATCCGGACCGCACGACCGCTACGGTTCGCGTCTGGTATGGATCGCAACCTTCGTGGTCTTGATGGCGGGGGTCCGTCGCTTCGCGCGCGACGACGATCCGGCCGACAGTTCACTTCCGCTGTGAGAGAAAATCCAGCACGCCCGTCTTGTAGACCTTGTCGCCCACCGCCCGCATGTGGTCGCGGTTGGGAATATCGAGCACTTGCGAACCGGGAATGATTTTCCCGAGCGCTTGCGCCGATCCCGCGATCTCGTCGGAGGTGCCGACCGCGATCAGCACCGGCACCTTGATCCCTGCGGCGTCCTCTCTCGACATCAGGCGCCGCGAGCCGCGCAGGCAGGCCGCCAGCGCCCGGCGATCCGAACGGGTCTGGTCGGCGAAGGCGCGGAACGTTCGCCCCACCGGATCGGTGACGTCGTCGAGCAAGTCGGCCTCCAGCGCTTCGGCGACGTTCTCGCCGGGACCGCCGCCCTCGATCAGGCCGATTCCGATGCCGCCGAAGATCGCCGAGCGCAGCCGTTCCGGCCGGCTGTGCGCCAGCATGGCGGTCATCCGCGATCCCAGCGAATAGCCCATGACATCGGCCCGCTCGATGTCGAGATGATCCATCAGCGCGGCGATATCGCCGGCCATGGTGGCGATCTCATAGTCGCGCGCGTCGTAGAGTTTGCCGGAATCGCCATGACCGCGATTGTCGAATGCGATGACGCGGCGGCCGTTCTTCTTCAGTTCCGAAACCCAGGTCGGATACACCCAGTTCACATTCTTGGTCGACGCAAATCCATGCACGAGCAGGATCGGATCGCCCTCGCCTTCGTCGAGATAGGCAATTTCAACAGCGCCGTTATGAAAACTCGGCATCGGTCATTCCATATTTTGTTTTGGGAAAGGCTCGGAATCGAAGGCGTGGCCGAAAGCTAGCCGGTTGCCCCGGCGGTTGTCATCGCCGGCGAGGACAAGGCCGCCATCTGCTTTCGCAACCGTCGCGCCTTCTTGTGATCGAGCCACGACTGGGTCGCCCGCTCGGTGGTGGCCTTGATCGACGCGAGAAACCCGAACAGAGTCAGCAGCGCGCCGAACACCCACAGCGACAGATCGAATGCACCGGCCGCCAGCAGCAATGCGCCGCGGCCAAGGATTTTCAGGATCGCGCGGGTCTGGCCGCCCTTGGTCTCCGCCAGCCGCGCCGCGCGCGCGACATCCTGCGGACCCTCGGCAATTCGCAGCGTATCGAGCGCGCCCCGCGCCCCGGCCTTCTCACTGACCCGGCCGACATCCTTGGCAAGGCGGACCAGTGCGCCGGCCTTCTCGGCGTGGAAGGCGGCTCTGATGGCGCTCACGGTCTGCCCCGGATGCATCACGGAAGCGGAGGCGACGGCATTCTGCAGCATCGGCGTATCGACGGCCTCGCGCGCCGAACGTCCGGCCCATTCGGTGAGCCCCTCGCCGAGACGCCCGACCTTGCGGGCGTCCTTGACCAGCGTGAGACCGGCGCGCAGCGGTGCGACGCCACCGACGGAGACATAGGTCGCCGCCGTCACCGCAAGCCCGGCGGCGGCAAGGCCCAGCACCAGGCGATCGGTGTCCTCGCCCATCACGAGGTGCTTGCTTTCGCGGACCACATCGCGGATGTCGCCGAACACGAACAGATCGCCCGCGACCGTGCCCGACAGGCTCCCGACATCGTCGGCATTACCGGTCACCAGCCCGGTGGCAAAGCGCCTGGCAAAATGCGACGACGAGTTTTCCTCTGTGACGGCGTCGCTGACCCGTTGCGCTAACTCGCCCGGAAGGGAAACGTCCTTCTCCCTGGCGAGATCGACAAAGCTGTTGGCAAGATCCGCGTCACCGGCGGCGAGCGCGGCCTCGATCTGATCCGCGACAACTATTTGGCTATTCCGCAGGGCAGAATTGAGCTGGATATCGGAGAGTTCGGCAGGATCGTCCTGCGCCGCCAGGATGGCAAACGCGTCGCGCGCATGCGGCCACAGCACAGCCAGCGCCGCACCGCTTACCGTCATCACCGCGAGCTACCCAACCGATCCGCGACCGTTTCATCCCGAAAATCTCGATGTAGCCGTCCTCCTAGACATGGTGGTGCCGCTTTTACGACACAACGGCCCCGACGAAAGAAGGGCTTCTCTGGGACGACAAGATTGTGTCGAATTTGCAAGAGAAAATCAGCGGTCGGGGCTCCCGTCGGTTGGTTCGGAACTTGCGGTTCCGGACACTAGGAATCAACTGCAGCCGCCAGTATGGTTAAGTCGCATGTCGACGGTGCGGCGTCGTGTTGGTTGCGTCTGCCTCTGTCCCTATCCAAGGTGAATTCGATGTCCGATCATGTCGTCCCGCACTTTCACAACGATGCCGGCGTTTCCGTCATTGAGATCGGCTCGCAGGAGTTCATGTGCGTGGGCGCCAATCCGCCTTTCGACCACCCGCATGTTTTCCTCGATCTCGGCAACGACAACGAGATCATCTGCCCCTATTGCTCGACGCTCTATCGCTATGCCGCCGACCTCAAGGCCGGCGAAGCCCGGCCGCCCGAATGCGTGCTGAAAGATAAGGTCGCCTGAAACGGCCGGTGGCGGCGTCTCGCACCATCATCGTTGCTGGTGCCGGGATCGGTGGACTGACCGCATCGCTGGCGCTGGCGCGACAGGGTTTTCGCGTCGTCGTGCTCGAAAAGGCCGAACGGCTGGAGGAAGCCGGCGCCGGCCTGCAGCTGTCGCCCAATGCCAGTCGCGTGCTGATCGATCTCGGTTTGCGGCCGCGGCTTGCGCCCCGTGCGGTGACACCCGACGCCATCAGCCTGATGAACGCGCGCAACGGCGGCGAAATCATCCGCCTGCCGCTCGGCGACGCCGCGATGTTTCAGCCTGACGCACCCTATTGGGTGATGCACCGCGCCGATCTGCAGGCGGCACTGGCGGCCGATGTCAACGACAATCCCGACATCGAGTTGCGGCTCGGCTGCCAGTTCGATGATGTCGGCACCCATGCCAAGGGGCTGACCGTCGTCCAGCGCAGCGGCATGGCGCGCCAGCAGGAACTGGCGGTGGCGCTGGTCGGCGCCGACGGAATCTGGTCGGCGGTCCGGCATCATCTGTTTCCGGAAGTGCAGCCAAGGTTTTCGGGTCTGATCGCCTGGCGCGGCACGCTCGATACGACCCAGTTGCCGCGCGAATACACCTCCTGCCGCGTGCAGCTCTGGATGGGGCCGAACGCCCACCTCGTCGCCTACCCGATCTCGGGCTCCCGCCAGATCAATGTCGTCGCGGTGGTATCGGGAACGTGGAACAGGCCGGGATGGAGCGCGCCCGGCGAGGCCAACGAAATCAAGAACGCGTTCGCCGCGGCGCGATGGCATGCCGTCCCGCGGATGGTGATCGGCGCCGTCGATGCGTGGCGGAAATGGGCGCTGTTCACGGTCCCCGATGGCGGCGAATGGATCGGCGGCGCCACCGCGCTGCTGGGGGACGCCTCCCACGCCATGCTGCCGTTCGCAGCCCAGGGCGCCGCCATGGCGATCGAGGACGCCGCGGTGCTCGCCAAATGCCTCGGTGAAACCCAAAACGAGGGCGGACCGACCATCCCCGACGCGCTGAAGCGTTACGCGCGCCTGCGCCGGCCGCGCGTGGCCCGGATTCAGCGCGCCGCGCGGCAGGCCGGGCGCATCTATCATCTCTCCGGCCCCCTCGCCGTCGCGCGTGACCTCGTCATCAGGGCGATGGGCCCAAGGCATATGCTGGCGCGACAGGACTGGATCTACGACTGGCGTGCGTGAGGTGGGCTGCGCGCTGGCGTTAGAGCATGATCCGGAAAAGTGGAAACCGGTTTTCCGAAAAGATCATGCTCAAACAAAGAAATGCGATCATGATCCGATTCTCAGTCGGATCATGGTCTTACGCCGCCTGCTCAGTAGACCGCGTTGCCGGAGCGCACCGACGAATGCCCCGGCCGGTCATTGGTCGGCGGCACGCTCGCGGTGGCGGGTTTGGTCGCCGCCGGCGGCGTGTCATGGCATTTGTTGTTGCGCCAGGCTTCGTCCGCATTCTTCGCTTGCCCGCGTACGGCGATGTATTCGTTGCGATAGGCGAGTTCGGCCACCACGGGACCGGCGACACCGGTCTGCGCCTTCGCGATCAGACCCTGCAGCTCCGCCGCGCGGCTGGCGAGGTTCTTGCGCTCGGTCTCCAGCTGCTTGCACTCATACAGATCGTATTTCGCGGGATCGGCGAACGCCGACGTCATGCCCTCGCCCATGTCGGCGCAGCCGCCGAGCGGAAAGCCCAACGCCAGCAGCGCCACGGCGGCGACGGCGCGCGGCGACGGCCGGGAGCGGGTAAGCAAAGCGATCATGCGACCTTGGTAATCCCTCAACATTGAGGTTGCGTAAAGCAGCCGCAGGTGTCGGCATTGAGGCTTTGCCTTGTCAACCGGTCTCGCTTAAGGAAGGGGCGCGTAGTCTGCGCCCGAGCTAATTCCACTCGGCCAAAAAACGCGCTAAGTATCTGATTTGGCGACCAAAGCGGACGTGGCGGAACTGGTAGACGCAAGGGACTTAAAA
>CAWHIO010000029.1:0-20468 GCA_963829315.1 uncultured Alphaproteobacteria bacterium
GCCATGGTGCCGAGACCGCCGATCATGATGCCGAGGCTGCCGAAATTGGCGAAGCCGCACATCGCGTAGAGCATGATCAGCCGCGAGCGGGGATCGAGCGCGTCGGCACCGAGTTTCGACAGATCGACATAGGCGATAAGCTCGTTGAGCACGGTCTTGGTGCCCATCAGGCTGCCCGCCGTGATCGCCTGCGGCCACGGCAGGCCCATCAGCCAGCACACCGGCGCCATCGCGTAACCGAGCAGCCGCTGCAGGGTGATCCCGGCGCCGCCGGCGTCGGGCAACAGGGCGAGCAGCGCATTGGCGAGATAAACCAGCGCCACCAGCACGATCAGCATCGCGACGATGTTGAGCAGGAGTTCAAGGCCGGCCGCCGTGCCCTTGACGATCGCGTCCATGGTGGAGGAGGCGTGCATGTCGGGGTCAATCAGTCCGCCGCCGGTTCTGGCGTCGCTGACTTCCGGCACCATGATCAGACTGACGAGAATCGCCGCCGGTGCCCCCAGCACCGAGGCGATGACGAAATGCGCCGCGGAATCCGATATCAGCGGCGCCAGCAGCGTGGCGTAGAGCACCAGCACGGTGCCGGCGATCCCCGCCATGCCGCCGGTCATGACCAGGAACAGTTCGCTGCGCGTCAGCTGCGCCAGATAAGGCCGGATGAACAGCGGCGCTTCCACCATGCCGAGAAAGATGTTGGCGGCGGTGGACAGGCCCACCGCGCCGCCGACCCCGAGCGTGCGCTCCAGAAGCCAGGCCATGCCGCGCACCACCGGCGGCAGCACGCGCCAGTAGAACAACAGCGTGGTGAGCACGCTCATCACCAGCACCACGGGCAGCGCCTGAAACGCCAGGATGAAATCCGCGCCCGGCGCCTTCAGATCGAACGGCAGCGCGCCGCCGCCGAGATAGCCGAACACGAACGAGGTGCCGGCGCGCGAGGCGGACGAGATCGCGCCGACCGCATCGTTGATCGCGCCGAACGCATGCGCCACGAAAGGCAGTTTGATGAGCGCCACGGCGGTGAGGAAAGTGACGGCGAGGCCGACAGCCGCCTGCCGCAACGAGACCGCGCGGCGGTTTTCGCCAAACGCCCAGGCGATCGCCAGCAACGCGACTACGCCTAACGCCGATTGCAATTGAAGCATCGTGCCCCTGAGCCCCCTTCCGCGCGCAGAGAGGGCTTTGCTACCCCCGTCCGACGAACGGCATCTTGCTCGCCATCACCGTCATGAACAGCACGTTGGCGTCGAGCGGCAGGCTCGCCATGTAGGCGACCGCGTCGCCGACCGCCTTGGCGTCCATGCGCGGCTCCGGCATCTTGCGGCCGTCAGGCTGCAGCACGCCGTCGACCATGCGGTCGGTCATCGGGGTGGCGGCGTTGCCGATGTCGATCTGGCCGACCGCGATGTCATAGCCGCGGCCGTCGAGGTTGGTGGCCTTGGTCAGGCCGGTGATGGCGTGTTTGGTCGAGGTATAGGCCGATGAGAACGGTCGCGGCGCGTGCGCGGAGATCGAGCCGTTGTTGATGATGCGGCCGCCGCGCGGGGTCTGGTCCTTCATGATGCGGAACGCGTGCTGCGTGCACAGGAACGGCGCCGTGAGATTGGTATTCACCACCGCCTGCCATTGCGCCAGGCTGAGATCCTCGAACGGCACCGGCGGCGCGCCCATGCCCGCATTGTTGAAGAGCACGTCGAGCCGGCCATAGACCTCCATCACCCTGGCGAACAGCGCGGCGATCGATCCGGGATCGGCCATGTCGGCGGACACCGGCAGGCTCTTGCCGAGTTTTTCGCCGAGCTTCTGGGTCTCTTCCAGCTTCTCCAGCCGCCGCCCGGCGAGCACGACGGTGAAGCCGGCGCCCATCAGCGCCAGCGATGCCGCGCGTCCGACGCCGGTGCCGGCGCCGGTCACCACCGCGATCTTGTTTTTGGTCTCGGTCATTTGCTTCCTGCCTTGTTATGTTTTTGGAGTTTCGGTCTTGTAGGGCGGCCGTGGAATATTCTGATGCGCCGCGCGCAGCGCCGCCGACCAGCGCGAGCGCAGGTCGTGGAAATACGGCTCGCCCGCCTCGATGCGGTGATTGAGGTCGGCGTCGCAGACGTCCGATCGCACCACCAATACGTCGATCGGCAGGCCGACGCCGAGATTGGAGCGCATCGTCGAGTCCATCGAGATCAGGCTGGTCTTGAGCGCCTCATACAGTTCGACATCGTAATGCATGGCGCGGTCGAGCACCGGCTTGCCGTATTTGTGCTCGCCGATCTGCAAGTACGGTGTGTCGGTGGTGCATTCGATGAAATTGCCGGCCGGGTAGACCATGAACAGCCGCATCCGCGACCCTTTGATCTGGCCGCCGAACAGGAACGACACGTCGAAATTGATATCCTCGGATTGCAGCGCGGTGCCTTCGGTGGCGTGCACGGCACGGATCGCCTTGCCGATGCGTTGCGCCGCCTGGAACATGGTCGGCGCGTTCAGCAGCGTTTCGAGCTCGCCGCTGTGCGGATCTTCGAGCCCCTCGGTCAGCGTCGACAGCACCGACTGGCTGATCGCGAGATTGCCGGCGCTCGCGATCGCCATGACGCGCTCGCCCGGCTTCGAAAAGATGTGAAGCTTGCGAAAGGTCGAGACATTGTCGAGCCCGGCATTGGTTCGAGTGTCGGCGATCATGACCAGCCCGTCCCGCACCAGCACTCCGCAGCAATAGGTCATTTCCGTATCCCCGAAGCGCATCGACGGCGCGCAAATTACTAGCCAATTTCGTTGGGGGCGTCCAACCCCATTCGAACCGCGCGGCTTCGACGGCAGCGTTGCAAATATGGCCCGCCTGGATCACGATCCCTGCGGTTTGGGGTGGGGTGGGACATGAAAAAGTGGATGGTCATCGGGTGCCTGATCGTGGCTGGGCAAATTCCGGGCGCGTGGTGTGCCTCTGCCGGTCCCTGGGAGGACGGCATGGCGGCCTATAACCGCGGCGACTACGTTCCGGCGATCCAGGTGTTCCGGGCGATGGCCGAGCAGGGCAACGTCAAGGCCCAAGGTGTGCTTGGGGTGATGTATCGCCGGGGGCAGGGGGTTAGGCGCAATTCGGCGCGTGCCTTTCTCTGGCTCAACCGCGCCGCGAAGCGCGGAGATCTCAGGGCGAAGGCGGAGCTGCGTGGGGTATCGCAGACCATGAGCCCTGAAGAACTCAGGCAGGCCAGGGAAATGACGGACGCCTGCGAGGCGTCGGATTACCGGAGCTGCGAGTATTGATCTCTCGATCATTTCCGGTTTGATTTTCATGCAGCCGTAGACGTGCATCAATGTTCTCGCGGCGAGATGCGCCCGAGTTATGCCCTTGAAAATCTCACCCTCTGCCATCAGAGGGCGCAGGGAATGCCGGGCGCCCGATGCGCCCGATAGCCGCGTGTGCAATGTGAGTAGCAGAACGCACACGCGTTAGTCAGGTCACACCGGAATCACCCGGCATTCCCCGCGCAATGGTTTACGGCTTATTTCGTGCTCTCCCCGGCGACCGGGCTTTTTTGCCACCGTCGCCCGCGCTCCTGAGCGCGAACTTGACACCAGCGTCGGGGTGTCAGGACCACACGACTTCGCCGTCCGCTTTCTGCGCCATTCGTCAAAGGCGCCGCCAGCGTCCACCGCATCCCGCCCCGCGTCCGTGACGATCGCGAGCCGCCCCTCCAGTGGGACGGGACGGGGCGAATTTGTAGAGATGATTTGCCCGACGGGCATAGCGAACAATTTTTGCGATTCGCGCTGGACAGAAACTTGCCGGAGGACCCGGAGGACGAGGTGATTTGCCCGACGGGCAAATCAGGCGCTGCGGCGAGAAACGGCGGAAATTCAGCGTGAGCGGCGGACGTCCGCTTTGGTGCGTATTCCGGACTCGAATCGGACCTCGCGCGAGGTCCGAAAAGAAACGGACTCATGCACGTTGATCTGGCTCACCAGATCCTGTCGCCAAACAAAGCAAATTGCGGTTGGCGCGCCACCAGGACAATAGACGGGGCTGTGCGTCTCTTTGTAGTCTTGCGTTTGTGTTCGGGCTTTCTTGCTTCGGATTGTTTTGGCTGCCTGACGTCGGATGGCTGCAGCTGCGCAAATGCCTCCCTCACCCTTGTCTTGGCCGAGACGTCGGCGACCGTTGCCGGGGCAGGGACGCTGCCATCCGTGTTCGCGATCTGCGCGGGAATGATCGTCGGGAAGCTCGTGCCGTAAACAACGCGCTCGGGCCATTTCCGATCGGAATGAATGCGGATGGCAGGCAAGTTGGTATTTGCGCTGCCCACAACTGACAATTTCGGCAGAAATGCATCCGAAATAAACAGCAGCGCGAGCAATACTCCGCCAACAAAGAAAAAATACCGTGCGAGGGGCATTGGTCACTCCATCCGACCCCTCGGGCGTATTATAGGGTTCCATCTGGCAAACATTGATCGGTATCAAGCCGCCAAAATTCTCCTGAATTCGACCAAGACCCCTCGACGATGTGTTGAATTGAGGCGAGCGAGCCACCAACCGTTGACCTAGATCAATGTGGGTCTTTGGAATTGTGTGCAGGAAAACACCTCACCAAGTCCGGGAGGTTCTAGACATGAGCAAAACGATCGGATCGGAAGTTATCTCTCGTCGAAAGGCTCTTTCTCTTGTGGGATTTGCGGCGATGTTCGGCCTCGCAGCGTCCACCACGGTCCTGGCGGTATCAGATGCTGAAGCCCAGACCGTTGGCATGGAACGGCGTCACGAGCGGCGTGTCGACCGGCGTGAAAGACGTGTGGTAAGACGCGTCGTGCGGCATGAAAGACGTGCGGTACGACGTGCTGTGCGGCATTACTGAACCGATGATCCAAGGCGGCTATGAAGGCCTGACGTTAGTTCGGCTCTAACCAACCATTTATCACAACAGTAACCCGGGCCCCCCAAGGGAGCCCGGTACCGGCCGCACCGGCTGGCGAGGCACGCGCGAGCCGCATCGAATGATCAGGGCTTCGTCCTGCTCGACGAAGCAAAGGCATTCTTTACCGCCGTTGAGAACTTTGCCCAGCTGCAGGATAGTAGCGAGTCATCTCCACAGCGTGTCGCTTTTGATCTGTCGACAAGGCGTTTTGCAGCCGCGGGAGGTAAATTTGTTGGCGACAACACCATCGGTGGCCCAACAGGTTGACGCGCCCTTTCGATATCGGCCCGAAGCTGTTCGTTCTGTCTTCTTGCCAATTCAGCCGAAACAGCTTCTCGCCGTTGAGCATCCAGGTAGTTGATATACTCCTGATCGATCTGCTTGCGTTCCTCTGCGGTCGGATTGGGGCCTGCGATATCGAAAATCCGGTCCTGCATGAAGTCGTAATAGGTGTAGCCGCCGTCTGCCTTTCGCCGGCCCGCAAACCGGACGTTGCAGTCCGTCATCAGAGCACCGACCCCGTCATTCGGCGGGGAGGTGGCATGAACCTGTTCGACGCATTCTTCAAAATCCCGGGCAGACTGAGGCTGCGACCCGCCGAAACCCAGCCACAAGACGGCAAACGCAAGCAATGCCCCGACTGGCCATAAAAGCCGCGGTCTAACTCCGCCATTCAAAAGTCGATGCATGCGCGTTGGATCCCCCGATTCCCCACTAGGGGCAGCGATTGCGGGTTTTTGCGGGCAAGCGTTTTGTGTTGCAACGCGGACACAGCTGGTTCTTTTTTCCTGCCGGCCAACTCTCGCCATTTTCGAGCGCAAGTCGTCGGGCAGAGTTGATGCCGGGCTACAATGGATTTCTGATGATGTCGTCAGCAAAAACGATTGCAACTTTAGCGTCAGTCGCGGCGATCGGCTGCTCGCTGTTTGCGTTTAGTTGGGTTGGACTCGCACTGCTCGGGTTTTGAGCACGAGCTGCGGGTTGGGCTCGGACTCATCCACGACGGCGACTTCCGGGTGGGGTTATTCGCGCCACTTTGACCGCGCACCACGTGCTTCCGGTTTCCCCGAAAAACGGACATCATCAGACCAGCCCGGTTGGTCTGGTTCGTGCCATGAACGGACCTGGAACTCTACCCTTATTCGATCACCTCATCGGCACGGGCGAGCAGCGTCGGTGGGATTGCCAGGCCGAGCGTCTTGGCGGTTTTGAGGTTGATCACCAACTCGAAGTTGGTCGGCTGTTCGACGGGCAGGTCGGCAGGCTTCGCCCCTTTGAGTATACGGGCGAGGTACGTTCCTCCCTGCCGGAAAACATCGGCGAAGCGCGTGCCATAGCTCATCAAGCCCCCCGCCAAAATAAATTCTCGGCGATCATAGACGGCAGGCTGTGCGTAGCGCCGGGCCAATGCAACAATACGCTCGCGATGGTCGCCGAAAAAGACTCCGGTGGTGACCAGCAGCGCAGCGATGTGCTCATCGGCGAAGGTCTTGAAGGCTCGCTCGATGTCATCTTCGCTACCTGCAGAGAGAACGTGCACTTGTTGCCCAACTCGCTTGGCCGCATTCGTGATGTTGTTGGCCTCAGCCTCAGAACTCGCATTGCCGCGATTCGCGAGAACGCCTATTACGCCAGATTGAGAGACGCACTCACGCAGCAATTCGAGCTTCTTCGGTCCCAACTCCGCCGAGTAGAGGCTGACACCCGTGAGGTTGGCTTCCGGTCTGTTCAGGCTCGTCACGAGTCCCGACGCAATAGGATCATCGCCATTCACAAATACGATGGGGATTGTCGAGGTTGCCTGCTTCGCTGCGCGTGCTGAACCGCTGCCGCCTTCAGCCAAGATTGCAACGACCTGACGCCCCGCTAGATCGGCGGCAAGAGCCGGAAGCCGCTCAAAGCGGCCTTCGGCCGAGCGATACTCGACGGCGATATTGCGGCCCTCGACATAATTGGCGTCCTTCAGCCCTTGGAGCACAGCCGCAATATACGACTTATTGAGCGTGCCCCCGGTAAGGTAGCCAATCACAGGCATCGCCGACGGCTGCGCGCGCGTAGCGAGTGGCCACGTCGCCGCCGAACCACCGAGAAGAGTGATGAACTTGCGTCGCTTCATGCGATGTTTCCAAAGCGCTCGAAGGTGCATCGTAATCGGTCAGGTTGGGATATTGGAAGGCTCGCGCCGAGGTCCGGTTCGGGTCAAAAGCGCCATTTTGACCGCGCGCCGGTCACTTCCGGTCTTCCCATGGAGATCCCTCTTCCGCATTCCCGTCTCAGCCTACGGATGCGCCGGCGGTTGCCCGGCTTATTCCGAGAGCCAGAATGCGATGCAGGAGGCCCGGGTAATCAAGTCCGTCATACAGGGCCGCTGTGGCGAACTCCTGGCTCTTCGCGATTTCGGGATTGGGGTTTGCTTCAATGAAATACAGCGTGCCGTCGGTGGAGAGACGAAAGTCGATGCGCGCGTATCCATCGAGCCCCAGTGTCCGGTAGATGCGTTTCGCAGTTCGCTGAATGCTGGCGCGTACCTCCGGCGCAAGGTTCTTGGCCGGCCCATCCACAATTCCCACGCGCTCCTGATAATCGGGATCGTGTTTGACCTTCTCGGTGGCGATGGCCAGGCCGCCCATGGTGCCGAATTCCAGTTCCCAAACCGGCAACACTCGCAGCCGATTGTTGCCGAGCACGCCGACATAAAGCTCACGTCCCTCGATATATTGCTCGGCGATCGCCGCGGTTCCGATCCGCTCGTGGACGAAAGCGACGCGCTCTGCGAGCTTCTCGTCCGTATCGACGATGGACGCCTGCGAGATACCCCGGGATCCATCCTCGTTCAGGCTCTTGACGATCAACGGCAGCGCCAGACGCGCCGGGCGTTTGACCTTTCGGCGCCTCGGGAATACGGCGAAGGCCGGCACCGCGATTCGGCGATGGTGCACCAATGTCTTGGACAGATCCTTGCCGCGCGCCAGGATCAGACCACGCGGGTTACACCCGGTATACGGGATCCGCATCAGTTCGAGATAGCTTGCAACGTGCTGGTCATACGTGGGCTCGTTGTGAAACTGCTCCAGCAACGTGAATACCACGTGCGGCTTGAAACTTTCGATCGCCTCGCGCACCGGCCTGATTTCCTCCTGCGCACCGAGCGGGCGAACATCATGGCCGGCCGCACGCAGGGTGCTCACGACGTCGTATTCTGTTTTCCATAGGTTGATTTGCCGCGCGGTGTATCCGTCGGTGGAGTCCGGCGGCACGAAGTCGGGATGCATGAGCACCAGAACGCGCAGGCGTCTCATAACGCGATCCATTTTCGCCGCGAAGGACCGAACAGCGCGTGCATGGTCTTGGCGGTCAACAGGACGGTGAAGTCAGCCACAAGCTTCCGATCGGAGCCGACAGCGCGCAGATTGAGCTCTCGGCAGCGGAAGATCATGTCGTCGAGTACGGCATCAAGCGTAAGCTGGTTCTCGCCCGTCCACCGCGCAACCAGCTGCCTGATGTGGGCGCGGTGCCGCCTGATGAATGCAGAGGCCGGCGGCTGCCGGCGATGCCGTGGTTCGGCGGAAAACAGCCGGGAGAGGTCGCGGTCGTAAGTCTTCGGTGGCCTGAAGGCGTAGAACGCCTGCTTCTTCTTATAGTGGTCGCCGAGTGTCTGGCTCAGTCCATGCAGCGGATCGACCCGCTCCCGCGTCGCGGCCAGCGGTCGCTTCCCGGCAATTTCCTCCATCAGTTCGTCGACATATTCGAGCTTCTTCAGCGCCGGCCAGCCGGCATAGCGCGTCCGCCAGTTCGAACGCGGCCGCAGCCACACCGCGAAGGTTTCAGCGAAATCCTCGTCCGGATGGCTCTGCGCGTACCAGAGCCGAAGATGCTGGACATATTGCCGGCTGGCCGGATTGGGCCGGTAGTAGCGCGGGTAGTGTTTTGAGGACCGGCCGAACAGCTGCTGCCAGCGCCGGCGGCGCTGCAGCTGATAGCCATGCTGGATGGCATGGCCTGCCTCATGGCGGAGGATGGCCATGCATTCGGACCAGGTGCCGCCCTCGACGTCGAGCATCATTTTCTTCTCGAGTTTCATCAGGCGGGGATGGGTGAGATAGAACGGGATGGCAATGCCGGGCACATCTGCCGGACTGAACCATTCGCTCGATATCCATGTATGTGGCCGCAGCCGGATGCCCCGCTCTTCGAGTTCTTCATAAAGAGTGCTGATACAATCTTCCAGCCAAGTGCCCTCGACCGCAACCCTCAGACTGCTGAGGCGTTGCTGGAGCAACTGCTCATCCGACAGCTTTTCCCAAGCATATTTCCGGCGTGGCATAGGAACCTGGAAGTCATGACAACTCGATACTCGGATGGTGTCATAGGATTCTGCTGACAACAACCGCCGAGTCTCCGCGGCTTGCCGCTGTTCAGCGACCCACGTCGGCCTTGGGTCACTCTCAGACTTCGAGCCGCGGCCGGGTCAGGCCGGTTGATCCCTCTGCAGCGGAGATGCGGCGACTGCATCGGCATGCCGGTTTCGTGCCCGGCAGCCGACATCGCGGCAGCCGGCCAGCGCATCTTGACCAACAACGGGATTTATCACGTAATGACGGCATTTGGTCTTTTGGTCCGGAGAGACAATGAGCATTGGCAGATTGAATTTTTCATTCGTTCTGGTCGCCCCGATGATTTTCATGAGCTGCCCGGCCGCTGCCGACCAGTGTGATGATCTGCGCGATCCGGAGCCGCGTATTGTTGCCTGCACGCAGAGCATCAAATCCGGGAAATGGAAGGGGCGCAATCAGGCAATAAACTATGGCAACCGGGGGCAGGCGTACCAACACAAGGGTGACAACGACCGCGCCATGGCCGACTACAACCAGGCGATAAGTATCGACCCAAAAAACGCGGTTTTTTTCAACAACCGCGGTATCGTGTACCGCAACAAGGGGGACTTCGACCGCGCCATCGCTGACTACACCCAAGCGATAAGCCTCAATCCCAAAGATCACGATGCGTACTACAACCGTGGCATTTCATACCGCAATAAGGGTGACCTCGACCACGCCATGTCGGACTACAACCAGGCGATAAGCCTCAATCCAAAGGACCCCGATTTTTTCAACAACCGTGCTTTTGTATACCGCTTGAAGGGTGACCTGGACCACGCCATCTCCGACTATGGCGATGCGATTCGGCTTGATCCCAAGAACGATGCTCTCTACTCGAGGCGAGGTCGCGCGTATTTTTACAGCGGAAACCAGGCCAAGGCGTTGGCCGATATGAATCAAGCAACCGAGCTTGATCCCACGGACCCGGACGAGGCTCTTTGGCTCGAGATCGTCGGTCAGCGCAGTGGCGGACCGAGTCGCCTGTCGCAGGCGATTTCCAAAATCGACATGACTGCTTGGCCCGCGCCGGTTATCCGCCTGTTCCTGGGACAACTAACGCCTGCTGCCATGCTGGCTGCCGCTGATGACCCGAACCCCGAAAAGAAGAAGAGCCGGCTTTGCAAGGCGAACTTTTACGGCGGTGAATTTTCCCTGATAAAGGGGTCGAAGGATGAAGCTGCGCGGATGTTCCATAACGCGGCGAACGATTGTTCGCACAACGTGGTCGAATGGGATGCGGCAAATGCCGAACTCAAGGCGCTTGGGTCTGCGCCGAAATGAGAATAATGTCTGCTGTGGGTCACTTTCAGGCTTCGAGCCGCGTCCGGGTCGGTTCGGTTGATCCCTCTGCAGCGGACATGCGGCGACTGCATCGGCATGTCGGTTTCGTGCCGGGCAGCCGACGCCGGGCCCTTTCCGCGCACTGGCAACCGATGTAGTTTGATACAACAACTGCTGCGCGCACTGCTGAAGTCCTGGCGTGCGACAATTATAATTGCAGATGGAGGGGTCCATGCGACACGCGCTGCTTTTCACCGCATTTGTCGCCGGCTTGCTTCAGGTCGCTACCCCCGATGTCCGCGCCCAGAGCCTGGCTTCCGCCGCGCCCGAGACGGTCGGGCTCTCCGGCGAACGGCTCGCCCGGATTGCCAAGGTGTTCGGCGCTGAAGTGGATCAGGGCCGGTTGCCCGGCGCCGTGGTGGCGGTGGCCCGCAGGGGCAAACTCGTCTATTTCGAGGCAGTCGGCTACCAGGACAAGCCGGCCAACAAGCAGATGCAGAAGGATTCGATCTTCCGCGTCTATTCGATGACCAAGCCGTGGACCTCGCTCGCAGCCATGATGCTGGTCGAGGAGGGCAAGATCCAGTTGCCGGATCCGGTCTCCAAGTTTCTGCCGGCTTTCAAGGGACAGAATGTCAGCGTCGCCACATCGAACGCTGCCACCGGGCAAACCACCTACGAGATGGTGCCGGCCGCGCGCGAGCCGACGATCCAGGATCTGCTGCGCCACACATCGGGCGTTGCCTACGACTTCGTCACCCGCAACGCGCCCGTCAAGGAGGCTTATGAGAAGGCCGATCTGAAAGCGGTCGGCGTCGAGATCCGCGATAAGTTGACGGCCGCGGACTTTGTCGAGCGTCTCGCCAAGGCGCCGCTCGCGAGCCAACCGGGTACCCAGTGGGAATACAGTCTATCGACCGCGTTGCTTGGCCGGGTGGTCGAGGCGGTGTCGGGCAAGCCGCTGTCGAAGGTCCTTCAGGAGCGTCTGTTCGAGCCGCTCGGCATGACGGATTCGGGCTTCATGGTGCCGAATGCGAAGGCCGGACGGATCGCGCAGCCGCTGTTGCCGCACGGATTCACGATGTTCGATCCGACGGTGTCGCCGGCAAACGACCTCGGCGGCGAGGGTGGAATGTCCACTGCGATGGACTATCTGCGGTTCAGCCAGATGCTGCTCGAGGGCGGAAAGCTCGACGGCACACAGTTTCTGTCGCGTACGACCGTTGCGCTGATGACGTCCGACCACCTTGGCGCCCGGCCGAGTTCGCCGGTCGGGCCCGGCGAGCTGCTGCTTGGCGTGCCCGGTTACACGTTCGGGCTCGGCTTCATGGTGCGCACCGGCGCCGGCACCGCCGGGGTGCCGGGCTCGCCGGGCGAATACATGTGGGGCGGCGCCGGCGGCACGTTCTTCTGGGTCGATCCCAAGGAGCAGCTTGCCGTGGTGTTCATGTCGCAGGCGCCGTTTGCGAGCCGCGTGGTCCACCGCCGGCTGGTGAAGCAGCTTGTCTACGCCGCGATCGTTGATTGAAGCGGTCTGCTAGGACGGCGTCGATCAAACCGGCTCACGGAACCCGCCCGCGGCCGATTCCCGCGCCGATGGCTGCGGCTTGCGCTTCGATCTGCTAGGCGAGGATTTCGACCGTCAGTGGTTTGAGCCGGAAGTTGTTGCAGGCGTTGAACAGGATCGGACAATTCGAAATGGCCACGATCTGCGGCAGCAGCGCCAGCATGGTGATGTAGTCGCCCGGTTTGCCTTTGGGCGGACGGATTTCCCAGACGCCGTTCTCGTCGTAAGCGACGGTCATGAATACGTTGAAACAGGCGTCGATATTGAAATTCCAGCGGTCCATGCCGTAGCCGCGGATGGCGGCTTCGAGGTTGGACTGGCAGTTCGGTGCACCGGTTCCGGGCGCCCCGTAGCGCGCGACGTTGAGGTGCTCGCTGCAATAGCCGCCGCCGGAGTAATTCTCGGCCGTGAGGTCTTCCTCGATCTTCCACATTTCGCGGGTGCGGTTGGTATAGAGCACGTGCGGCGCCGTGAGCTTCCAGTTCAGATTTACCGCGCGGCTCGAATGCATCGACAACAATTCCCGCACATCGTCGCGGTTGAACGAGATCAGGTCCGCGACCTGCTCGCCCTCGGGCTGAGCCAGGCGAAGCCGCTGGCCGGTCTCGATTTCGAAGCTGATAGTCCCGGCGGGCGGCAGCGTTACCGGCTCGCCGGGCTTGAGCACGTGGGTAGCCTTGGTCATAGCGGAAGCGGCTTTCCCTTGGTTTCGGGCAGGAAGAACACTGCGATTAGCCCGACCACAAAGACGCTGGCAAGCGTAGTCGCGGCCGGACCGTAACCGCCGAACCAGGCGATCAGGCTCGATGCCAGGATCGGGCCGAACATCGCCAGGAAACGCGCCGAATTGAAGATCAGGCTGATCGCCGTCGACCGGATGCTGGTCGGGAATAGTTCGGGGGGATGCACCGCGAACCAGCCGTACAGGCCGCCGGTAAGGAAGCCGTTGACGATCTGCAACAGGACCACGATTTGCGGATCGCGCACATAGAGGAACACGATCGGCGTGATCACGATGGAGCCGGCAAGATAGAAAGCCAGCGTGCCGCGGCGGCCCCAGATATCGGACAGCAGCCCGAAAGCGATGCAGCCGAAGATTTCGCCGATGGCGTAGAGCAACCCGGCCATGCTGGCATAGTACACGCCGCTTTTCGGATCGGAGGCGAGCGTCGCCGCGTAGGTTGGCACCCACGACGAGATCGCCCAGAAGCCGACCGTGATCGAGATCGAGACGATGATGGCGACGATGAGGTTGCGGGCGTTGGCGCGCAGCGCGCTGCCGATCGCCGCCATGGAATGGTTCACCTTGGTCCAGCGCTCGGATTTGGGGATTTGCCGCGCCAGCACGGCGACGAACAGCGCCGGCACGATGCCGACCGCATACATCCAGCGCCACGAGGCGCCGAACGAGCCGCCCAGCACCATCCACAGCAGCGAGGCGACGACGAAACCGCCGGAAAATGCCGCCTGCAGAACGCCGGCGCCTTTGGTGCGAAGCCGCTCCGGCCAGATTTCCTGCAGCAGCGAGGTGCCGACGCCCCATTCGGCGCCGATGCCGACGCCGGTGAGGAAGCGGGTGAGGGCGAGCCACTGCCAGGTCGGCGCCAGCGCGCTGGTGCCGGTGAAAATGCTGTAGAGCACGACGGCGCCGATCATGGTGCGGCGGCGGCCGAAGCGGTCGCCAATAAAGCCGCCGAGCACGCCGCCGACCGCCCAGCCGAACAGCGTGATTGAAATCAGATAGGCGGCGACGCGCGGCAGCGTCGACAGTTCGTTGGCAGGCAAAAGGTCGCGCAGCGACGGCCCGATGGTCAGCAACAATGCGAATGTCTCGTAACCGTCGAACAGCCAAAACAGCATCGTGATGCCGAGCACGTTCCACTGCCGTCGCGTGAGAGGTTCACCGGCGTAACCGGCCGCAATGTCAGCGCTTGCCATGACGACGCCCCCTGGATCAAACCGACCGAAGTTTCGGGATCAGGTTCCAGAGTATTGTACGGTCGCTTCCAGCGTCAACGCGAAGGTTATGTTGGAAATCGCCAAAACCGCCACGAATGCTTTTTTGTTTTGCGCTTTGACCTTATTTTGGACGGCGATTGCGCGTGACGCCGGCAATTCGGCAAAATCGCCTACGACAGGCCTGCATGGCAGGCCTGTCCCCGATCTGGCTTTAATGGAGTGCAAGCTCCCGCAAGGCATTCTTGATTTCCTTCAAATCATTTAACGCCTTGCAGTCCTTGAGAAGCGGAACCACTTCCTTGTTGCCTTGCGCCTTCACGGTACGCAATATGGTTGCCACCGATTTTCGAGCGGCTTCTTCAATTTCCAGTCTCTTTTCCGTTTGCAACGGCTTGCCGATCGTCCATTCGACTTTCATGGTTGCTGTCTGGGCTTGAACGTAATTTTTCTTGGCTTCAGCATTGGAAGCCAGCGTTGAAAGACCCCCATACATCAGCGAGCATTCGGAAAAGCGGCGCACTACCTTTTCGCGCAATTCGCCGCCGTCCTTGCTTTCTTCGATCGTGCGATTTATCGCTGCGATAACGTCAAGCACGGTCCATGTGCTGTCGGTGCCAGCGGATTGCGCGCAGGCAAAGCGCGGCGAGATCAGCACGGCCAATAGCAAGCAAAAGACCGAAAGCAAGCTGACCCTCGGGCTGTCGGACATCTCTGGTTCTCCAAATTCAATGTGGCGCGCTGCGAACAGGCGTTCGACGGGTGCGTTATCACGGGTTGCGGCCAACGCAAATTGGCAATAACGGGGAGCGCGGCCTCATTCGATCACCTCGTCGGCACGCACCAGGATCGGGAGGCCTCGACGACGCCTGCGTCGGTGCCGTGCTGCTGTTCCGGATTCAAAAAATTCGCGCCGCCGCATGAGCACCATTTTGAGCAATAGTTGCGTCGTGCCGAAATTATCACAGCCTTGAACTACCTAGCGAGGGCAAAGTTGGGTCCTGCGCACGTCGCGTCTCTCAGGCCAGGCGAGGCTGTTGAAAGCCGTCTCGAGCTCGACGCTTCGGCCGTGACGCCCGACCCTACGACTGGCTCTGCGACTGACCCTGGCGTCCGGCCTGATCGACCTTGACCGCGACCGTCAGCGTTTCCATGCCGCCGCCATAGCGGGTGCCGCGCACCGGCGCGGCGCCGAGATAATCGAGCCCGATGGCGACGCGGGCATGGGCATCGGTGGTGCAGATGGCATTGGCCGGATCGAAGCCGATCCAGCCGAGATCCGGCACGAAGGCCTCCGCCCAGGCGTGCCCGGCCTGCTGATGGACCATGCCGTCGGAGCGCAGGAAATGTCCGGAGATGAAGCGCGCCGGCACGCCGCCCGAGCGCGCGCAGGCGATGAAGATATGCGCGTAGTCCTGGCACACCCCGCGCTCGAGGCCGAACGCTTCGACCGCCGAGGTCCCGCTGTTGGTGGGATCCTCATCGAAGGTCATGTGATCGTTGATCTGGAGCATCAAGGCATGCAGGAACCCGAGCACGTCGGCTTCCGATTCCGATCGCAATTCGCGCGAGAAGGACGCCATCGCCGGATTGACCTGGGTCAGCGGGGTGGTGCGCAGGAACAGGCTCGGCGGAAACCGCTCGTCGGTGCCGCGCAGCACGCCGCCGGTATCGTGGGTCTCGATCAGGCCTTCGACGCCGATGGTGAGATCGGCGATCGCTCCCTCGGTCAGCACATGCGTGACGTTGCCGAACGCGTCCTGATGCACGTGCAGCCGCGAGTCGGTGGAGACGTCGATCTGCCATTCGGCGACATATTGCCCGTCATGGCTGCCGGGCGTCATCCGCAGGATCTGAATGACGCCGGTCGCCGGCGGTTCGTAGCGATAGGTGGTGGAATGGGCGATGCGCAGGCGCATGAGGTTCCGGGAGCTGCTGAGGATTTGGAGGACCGTCATTGCGAGGAGCGTTAGCGACGAAGCAATCCATCGGGCGGCAATGTAAGTATGGATTGCTTCGCTGCGCTCGCAATGACGGCGTTTGGCTGTGCTTATACCAGATTCATCAAATCAGATACTGCTTGGCGATGATTTCACCGAGCCGTGAGTTGTCGGCAATGAATTCCTGGATGAATTCATGCACGCCGTGCTGGAAGATATCATCCATATGGCTGTGTTCCAGCCGGTTGCGGACCCCGCGGGCGTGGCGCTGGGCCGCGCCCTGGCGCCCATAGGCGACGCCGATCTGGTCGAGGTTGCGCACCAGGTTGCCGTAGCAGCTCGCCAGCGAGCGCGGCAGCGAATCGTTGAGGATCAGGAGGTCGGCGATCAGCCATGGTTTCAGCGTCTCGCGATAGACCCAGTGGTAGGCGGTCAGCGCCGACACCGAGCGCAGGATCGAGGTCCATTGATAATAATCCAGCGGGCCGCCGACATGTTCTTCCTCGGGCAGCAGCACATGGTACTTGACGTCGAGGATACGGGCGGTGTTGTCGGCGCGCTCCAGATGCAGTCCGAGCCGCGAGAACCAGTAGGCGTCGTTGCGCAGCATGGTCCGGTAGGCCGAGCCGTCGAACCGCAGCGAGGTTTCCTGCACAAAGCGCAGGAATTTTGTCAGTTCCTCGCGGGTCTTGGTGCCCTTGCACCAGACTTCCTGAAGTTCGATCCATGCCGAGTTGATGGTGTCCCACATCTCGCCGGTCAGCGCGGTGCGAACCGAACGGGAGTTGAGCCGGGCGTTTTCGATGCAGTTCTTGATCGAGGACGGATTGGCCGACGAAAACGACAAATAATCGACGACGCTCTGCTCGTCGGCTTCCTCATGGGTCTCGTAGAAACTGGCGCTGACGCCCGCGGTCAGAAGCGCGGAATCCCACTCGTTGGTCTTGCCCACATAGGCGTTCGGCAGCGCGGTGACGCGCAGCGTCGCATCGATGGTGCGCGCCAGATATTCCGCGCGTTCGACGTAGCGGGCGAGCCAATAGAGGTTTTCAGCGGTGCGCGACAGCATGCGAAGTCAGCTCGTTTCCCTCCCCCCTTGCGGGGGAGGGTTAGGGAGGGGGGTGAGCCGCGGAAACGGTCGAATTCGTGGACCCCCACCCCCAACCCCTAAGAGCGAGCTTCGCTCGTCTTGACCCCGCAAGGGGGAGGGGAGGAGACGAGGCACTCCGCGAACCGCGCGCTTGCTCAGTTTCAAAATTCTATTCATCCAGTATCCAGGTGTCCTTGGTGCCGCCGCCCTGGCTCGAATTCACCACCAGCGAGCCTTCCTTCAGCGCCACGCGGGTCAAGCCGCCGGGCACGATGGTGACGTGGTTGCTTCCCGTCAGCACGAAGGGCCGCAAATCGACATGGCGGGGCGCGAGGCCGGACGCGGTGCAGGTCGGGCAGGTCGACAGCGCCAGCGTCGGCTGGGCGATGAACCCTTCCGGCTCGCGCTTCAACTTGTCGCGAAACGCCTCGATCGTCGCTTTGGTCGCGGCCGGTCCGATCAGCATGCCGTAGCCGCCGGAGCCATGCACTTCCTTCACCACCAGTTCGCTCAGATTGTCTAGCACGTAGGCGAGGTCCTTTGGCTCGCGGCAGCGCCAGGTCGGCACGTTCTTCAGGATCGGCTCCTCGCCGAGATAGAATTTCACGATCTCGGGCATGTAGGAGTAGATCGCCTTGTCGTCGGCGATGCCGGTCCCGACCGCGTTGGCGAGCGTAATGTTGCCGGCGGCATAGGCCGACATCAGCCCGGGCACGCCGAGCGCCGAATCCGGGCGGAACGTCAAAGGGTCGAGGAAGTCGTCGTCGACGCGGCGATAGATGACGTCGACGCGCTTGAGGCCCTCGGTGGTGCGCATGAACACCTCGTCATCCTTGACGATGAGATCGCGGCCCTCGACCAGTTCGACGCCGAGCTTGTCGGCCAGGAATGAATGTTCGTAATAGGCGGAGTTGTAGACGCCGGGCGTCATCAGCGCCACCGTCGGCTCGGCCGCGGCGCTAAGCGGCGCCACCGATCGCAGCGCCGACAGCAATTCGTCCGGATACCTTTCCACCGGCGCGACGCGGTGGCGGGCGAACAGGTCCGGAAACAGCCGCATCATGATTTCGCGGTTTTCCAGCATGTAGGACACGCCGGACGGCGTGCGCGCATTGTCCTCCAGCACGATGAAGTTTTCCGCATCGACCCGGATGATGTCGATGCCGGCGATGTGGACGTAGACGTCGTGCGGCACGTCCTGGCCGTTCATCTCCGGGCGGAACACCGGGTTCTGGAAGATCAGGTCTTCGGGAATGATATTGGCGCGCAGGATGTCGCGGCCGTGATAGATGTCGCGCAGGAACATGTTGAGCGCGCGTACCCGCTGCTTGAGACCCCTTTCGAGGATCGTCCACTCCTTGGCGGACATGATCCGGGGAATCACGTCGAACGGGATCAGCCGCTCCTGGGCTTCGGAATCGCCATAAACCGCAAAAGTGATGCCGATCCGGCGAAACAGCAGTTCGGCTTCCTGGCGGCGATATTCCAGCGCGTCCGGCGGCGTTTCCTTCAGCCAGCGGGAGAGTTCCTGATAGGCCGGGCGGAGGTCGCCGCCGAGGCCGTTCATCTCATCGAACGCAACTGCCATAAATCCCGACTGCCCCCCGAAGCCATACGACACAGTGCATGACTTAACGGGATGGTAGCAAGGCTCGGGCCAGCGCGATATGCATGGGCTGGGAGCATTTGCCGGGATCGGCCGGAATGTTGCCCGAAAAAACGGCTGACGGCTGCTTATTTCGGAAGCAAAAGCGGCCGGACTTCAATGTGTTGCCCGGGCAGGGGCGCGAAAGCGCGTCTTTCGGTCAAGGGGTCATCAGCCGCTTGCGGCTTGAGGAGAGGTCATGAGTGAAATCGTCACGGCGGGAATCCTGGTGATCGGCGACGAGATCCTGTCCGGGCGGACCAAGGACAAGAACATCGGCTTCATCGCCGAATACCTCACCAATATCGGCATCGACCTCAAGGAGGTCCGCGTCGTCGCCGACGAGGAGGCCGAGATCATTGCGGCACTGGACGCGCTGCGCCATCGCTATACCTACGTCTTTACAACCGGCGGCATCGGGCCGACCCATGACGACATCACCGCCGACAGCATTGCGAAAGCGTTCGGCGTCGGCATCGACTATCATCCGGAGGTGGTGGCGCGGTTTCGCGAGCGGTTCCAGAACCCCGGCGAGTTGAACGAGGCGCGCCTGAGGATGGCGCGAATTCCCGACGGCGCCGAATTGATCCAGAGCGCGACCATCCTCGCCCCCGGCTTCAAGATCGGCAATGTCATCGTGATGGCCGGGGTGCCCTCGATCATGCAGGCGATGATGGATATCGTGGCGCCGAAGCTCAAATCCGGCGTCCGGATGCTGTCCGATACGGTGCGCGCCAATGCGCGGGAAGGGGACATCGGCGGCCCCTTGCGCGAGATCGCCAGCGCCCATCCCGACACCATCATCGGCAGCTATCCGTTTATCGACGAGGACAAGAAGCCGAACACCAATCTGGTGGTCCGCTCGCGCGATCCGGAAAAACTCGCCGCCGCGATGGAAGCGGTCAAGGCGATGCTGACGGGATTGAACGTGGTCCGTTAGAGCATGATCCGGGAAAGCGGGAACCGGTTTTGCTTAAACAGAGAGATGAGATGATTATCCGACCCAATCGGATCATCATCTGGTTAAGCGGTGATTTAAGGCAGAGCGAGAGTGGGGGAATAATGATGGCGGAGCATCCGGAGCTGAGTGCACAGGAGCGCGCGGGCAAGGCCTTTCCGGTCTCATGGGACCAATTTCACCGGGATTGCCGGGCGTTGACCTGGCGGCTCAACGAAGTCGGGCCGTTTCACGCGGTCATTGCCATTACCCGCGGCGGGCTGGTGCCGGCGGCGATCGTCGCGCGCGAACTCGGCGTGCGCGTGATCGATACCGTGTGCATAGCCAGTTACGATCACACCAGGCAGGGTGAACTGAACGTGCTGAAACACGTGTCGGCCGATACCGCAAGGCTCGGCAGTGGAACCGGGAAGGGTCTCCTGATCGTCGACGATCTCGTCGACACCGGCAAGACTGCGCGGCTGGTGCGCGAGATGTTGCCGGATGCGCATTTCGCCACCGTCTACGCCAAGCCGATGGGGCGGCCGCTGGTCGACACCTTCATTACCGAGGTCTCGCAGGACACCTGGATCTTCTTTCCCTGGGATACCGCGCTGTCGTTCCAGCCGCCGATCCGCGGCGGCGCGGCGTAGCGGGTTGTCATTCCGGGGCGATGCGAAGCATCGAACCCGGAATCTCGAGATTCCGGGTCTGGTGCTGACGCACCATTCCGGAATGACGGGATGAGCGTTCGAGCGTCTTCC
>CAWHIO010000030.1:0-42615 GCA_963829315.1 uncultured Alphaproteobacteria bacterium
ACATTCTCGATTTGTCGCCGCATAATTCGCTGGTGAAGTTCCTGACCGATCAGGGCTTCACCGTGTTCATGATCTCCTGGCGCAATCCGGATCCCGCCGATCGCGATATCGCCTTCGACGATTATCGCAAGCTTGGCGTGGAAGCCGCGGTCGCGACCATCGGGGATATCATGCCCGGCCGCGGGATCCATGCGCTCGGCTATTGCCTGGGCGGGACGCTGCTGTCGATTGCGGCGGCGAAGATGGGACGGAACGGCCCGCTTAAGACGATAACCTTGCTCGCGGCGCAAACCGATTTCACGGAAGCGGGCGAGCTGACCTTGTTCATCAACGAAAGCCAGGTCGCGTTTCTCGAAGACATGATGTGGGAGCGCGGCGTTCTTGGGACCCCGCAAATGGCGGGGGCCTTCCAGTTGCTGCGCTCGAACGACCTGATCTGGTCCCGGATCGCGCATGACTATCTGATGGGAGAAAGGGTCCGCCCAGCGATCTGATGGCCTGGAACGCCGACGCCACGCGTCTGCCGTTCCGGATGCACTCGGAATATCTGCGCAAGCTATTCCTCCACAATGACCTCGCCGAGGGCCGCTATCTCGTCGAAGGTAAGCCGATCGTACTGTCGGATATCCACGCGCCGATGTTCGTGGTAGGGACGGTCTGGGACCATGTGGCGCCATGGAGGTCGACCTACAAGATCAATTACCAGGTCGACGCCGACGTTACCTATCTCTTGACCAGCGGCGGACACAATGCAGGCATAGTGGCCCCGCCGGGCGAGGAGGGCCACTTCTATCAGGTCAAGAACAAGCCGGAAGATGCTCCCTACGTAGGTCCCGATGAGTGGCTGAAGGCGGCGCCGCGGACCGAAGGCTCGTGGTGGCCGGAATGGACGCGATGGCTGACCGCGAAATCCGGCGAGCCCTGTGAACCGCCGAAGATGGGCGTCGGGCCGGGCGACGGCCACAGCCTGCCCGATGCACCCGGCGACTACGTCCATCACTGAACCGTTTTCAAGCGAAGCATGCCCTGATCGGAGCCGATCGTGACTAGATCCGGAACGGCTTCAACTCGGCGAGCTTTTGATAGGTCGCCGCCGCCGTGCGTATCAGGCGTTTTTCGTGCCCGGGACCGAGAAATATTCGGGAGACCCCGGCGCCGCGTTGTCCCAGCGTGGCCGCGAGCGACTGGCACCGTGCATCGTCGTTTAATTGCCCGAGAGATCTCTGCGCCTTGCGCAGCAACTTCAACGTTGCCTGTAACCTCGAAATCTCGCTCGCTGAAACCAGCTCCGCGACGGCTTCGATGGCATAGTTGAGCCTCTTGTTCAGCAAACGCACCCGATGCCGCTTCCTGGTGCCGATTTCGCGCAGCTTGCGGCTTTTCTTGATCAGCTTTCCCCACCATTGCATCAGTTTGCGCGCGCCGTATTCGGAGACCGGGCAGGCGCGCTCGTTGGCGGCTCTCCCCGTCTTCCTCGACCAGGAGCCTTTCTCGATCCAAAGCGAGATGCTCTTGATCAGCCGCTGATATTTGACGGAGCGAAGGGCCCGCGTCAGGTGTCGTTGGGCCTCGGCGCGCTCCTGGCTCCATGACCGGTAGGCGGCCTGCGAACGCGGTTTGATGGCTTTCAGCCGTTCGATCGCGACGTCGAGATCCCGCACGGCGCCGAGATGAGTGTTCAGCCACCTTAATTCGTTCGCAAGCCGCGCCTGCTGCGGCCCCGCCACCATCGGCGAGAAGAAGGCGATGGTTGTCCGCAACCGCGTCAACGCGATGCGCATTTCATGCAAGGCGCGAGCATCACCTCCGCATGTCGCCTCCTGCTGCGCGGTCAAGTCTTTGAGATAGCGGCCGGCGGCGTTCCGAAACGCGGTGTCGCACGGCATGACGGCAGTGAGCGACGCCGGAGCAGGCCGCCGCGGTTGCGCTCGACGGCCGCGGGCGGCGGCCTCACTTGATGGTTTCGATGATACCGGCAACACCATGGGATTAGCGTGCCTCGTCGTAACCCGCTTGGCAACCGCCGGTGAAGCAAACCTGCCCGCTCGTTCAGGAGGAGGGGACGGGCCGGGTGAAGCGGGGCAGGCATTGCTCCAGGGTTTGCCCTGGCGTTCCCGATGCGTCCACGACCGCCCAATCCATTAGGCCGATGTCATATTTCTCCTGAAGTCCGGCAATCTCCGGCGTGGCATCGGAGGCATCGGCGTCGCGGCTGCCGACCCTTCGCTGTCTGGTCGCAAGGTCCGTCACCAGGAAGAGTCCGGAAAACCGGACATTCAGCTTGCGCGCCAGTTCGCAGATCGCGTTGCGCTCCGCCACGTCGGCAAAAACCGCGTCGACGATCACGGAATGGCTCTGGGCGAGAATTCGCGATGCGCGCTGCATGAGGGATTGGTAGATCGCCTCGGTTACCTGCGGCCGGTAGGCGCTTTCCGGCAGCCGCTCGGTTTCCTTGATCTGGAAATGCTGCTTCCGCAGCACGTCCGTGCGCAACACGACGGCGCCGGGCTGGGGCAGGACGGCGGGGGCGAGCGCCCGCGCCAGCACGGATTTTCCGGTTCCGGACAGCCCGCCGACCGCGACCAGCGTCGGTGCGGAAGGGTGGATCGTGCGTTGCGCAAGCTCGAAATAGGCCCGCGCCGATTGCATGATGCCAGCGGTGTCGCGAGAATTCCGACCGATGCGGGCGAGCATCACATGGGCGCGGATCGCCGATCGCAGCGACATAAACAGGGGAAGGGTCGCGAGCGCATCGAGATGGTCGGGCGATGTGATCGCAAGATATCGGTTGAGAAGCGCGTTGGCGGCGGCTGGCCGGTCGTAGCGGAGGAAATCCATGATCGCGAAAGCAAGATCGTAGAGCACATCGACCGATGCGATAACGGGATCGAACTCGATCGCATCGAACAGCACGGGTTCTTGCCCGATCAGCACGATATTCGCCAGATGCAGGTCGCCGTGGCAACGCCGCACATAACCCTGCCGGCCGCGCTGCTCCAGCAATCCGCGCAGGCGGGAAAATGCGGAAAGAGACGCTTGTTCGAGATCATCGATCGCTCCGGCCGTAAAGCAATTTGCTTCCCGGAATGCCGCCGAATTGCCCGCGATGATACCAGGGATCGAATGGATCCACGGCTCCGCCGCCGCGAGCGGAGCGCTGCGGTGCGCGGATGCGATCGCTTCCGCCGTGGCGTCGACGAGGGCCGGATCGAGCGGACCGGCTTCGGCCAGATGATCGAGGGTTCGACGTTCGTCGAAGCGGGCCATTTCAATGGCGAATTCGACCGGCGCACCTGGCCCGTCGATCTCGAGCGATCCGTCGTGATTTTGCGTGATCGGTACGACGCGGCGATAGATTTGCGGCGCGAATGGGCGGTTGATCCTGATCTCTTCGTCGCAGGCGGCTTTTCGCTTCTGGAGTGTCGAATAATCGAGAAACGGGAAACGCACGGCGCGCTTGACCTTTAAGGCGCGTGCCCCCTCGAGAAAAACCGATGCCCCATGGGTATCGATCCGATGGACATCGGGATGCTTTGCGGGGTCGGTCAGAAAAGCGAACACGCGCTCCTGCGTGTCGGTTTCGGCCGGGATTGAAGTTGCCATGCGCCGGTCGATCTCAGGGTTTGAGGACCGCTGCGCCGAGCAGTTGTCCGGTGCGCAGCTTCTTCAGGACATCGTTGGCTTCCGCCAGCGGGAACGCCGTCGTTTGGGTGCGGATTCCCGCGCGCGGCGCTACTTTCAGGAAATCCAGCCCATCCTGGCGCGTGAGATTGGCCACCGATACCAGTTGCCGCTCTTCCCAGAGCAGATTGTATGGAAAGCTCGGAATATCGCTCATGTGAATTCCCGCGCATACCACCCGCCCACCCTTGCGCACCGCGCGCAATGCCGCCGGCACCAATTCTCCGGCGGGAGCGTAGATGATCGCAGCATCCAGCGTAACCTCGGGCCGTTGATCCGACGCGCCTGCCCATACGGCGCCCAACCGACGGGCGAAATCCTGCGCCGCGACGTCGCCGGATCGCGTGAAGGCGTAGACCGAGCGGCCCTGCCAGCGGGCGATCTGGGCGACGATATGCCCGGCCGCGCCGAAGCCGTAGATACCGAGCCGCGCGGCGTCTCCCGCCATTACCAGCGACCGCCAGCCGATCAGGCCGGCGCAGAACAACGGCGCGATCGAAACATCGTCGCCGTCTTCGCCGAGCGGGAACGCATAGCGGCTGTCGGCGATGGCGTGGGTGGCGAAGCCGCCGTCCCGGGTATAGCCGGTAAACAGCGGATGGTCGCAAAGGTTTTCCATGCCGTCCTTGCAGAAGCGGCAGACGCCGCAGGTGTATCCGAGCCAGGGGATTCCGACGCGGTCGCCGACCCGGAGGGTGGTGACGTTACCGCCCAGCAGGTCGACGCGGCCGACGATCTCGTGGCCGGGGATCACCGGATATTTGATGTCCGGCAGCTCGGCATCGATGACATGAAGGTCGGTCCGGCATACGCCGCAGGCGCTTACCTTGACGCGAATTTCCCCGTCACCGGGAACGGGATCGGGGCGCTCCTGCATCTGCAGCGGCGCGCCCTGCGCCGGTAACACCATCGCACGCATGCGCGCTTCTCCCGAACGGCGCCCGCAATTGGGCGATACAACTATATCAGCCAGACTATCGTTGATCTCATCCGGGCTGATCCTTAGACGTGGTGGGATATCAGAATGAAGCTGGCTCGGACCGACGGCATCCAGTAAGGACCTCAACCGGGACAAGGGAGGAGAACTGGCGTTGATGTGGTCTGGATTCTGAATCCGTTCCTGACTCCGCGGCAGGAGATCGAGCGCTTGTTCGAGGTGATCTACCTAGGTTTCACCGGAATTCATCGCGATAGTCTTGATGCAGGTCAACAAGCAAGACGTCCCGGCTCCCTAACTATTATCCAAGGAGAGCGCACATGGCGATCAAGGATATCCTTTTGCCGCTGGTCGGCGAACCCAATGCCGCCGCGATTGCCGCCATCGATAAATGCATGGCGGTGGCCGGCGATTTCGGTGCCCGGGTCACCGCGATGGCCGTCGAAGAGGATATTTTGGTCCGGCCGAAAGTGATGATTTCGTCCGATCTGGAAAATGCGGCGGAGGCCGCCGCGATACGCAGCGTATCGGATGCCCGCGGTCTGCTGAAGGCATTCGACGCCGCGGCAAACCGTTTTGGGGTTCGCAACGAACAGCGGCTCAACCGGCTGGGTTCGGCGGATCTTCCGGGGAATTTTGTGGAATCTGCGCGGCTCGCGGATTTGTCGATGGTTCCGGTCAAATCGGATGGTGGCCAATCGGAGCAGATCGCAGAACGGCTGATATTTGAATCGGGCCGGCCGATCCTGATGTGTCCGGAGGAACGTGCTGCCGAGTTGGCCATCGCATTCGATCGTACCATGATCGCGTGGGATCATACCGCGCCGGCCGCGAGAGCCGTCGCCGATGCGCTGCCCCTGCTTCAGAACGCCGCCGAAGTGCGCATCGTGACGGCAACCGACGCCAAGACACCGGCGGAACTGGAATCCGGAGCAGCTCTTGTGAACCATCTCGCGGAGCACGGCATCAAGGCGACGTTTGAAGCGATAAGAATAGACGGCAGCTCGGTCGGGAAGGTGTTCGAGGCCTATGTGAAGGCCAATGCGATCGACCTTCTGATCATGGGGGCGTACCGCCACTCCCGGCTGAACGAAATCGTGTGGGGCGGCGCGACCAAGACCGTCATCGGGCGGCCACCATGCTGGGTTTTGATGTCGCGTTGAAGCAATCATCCGCTAAAGTGTGAACGGCTTGGCGACAAGCACGTGTACCAGGCGCGTCAACCTCCTCAAAAACACGGCCAGCCAGAACAACTGATGTCAACCTATCGCCTCAAAAATCTGCTTGCGCCCCGCTCGCTCGCGCTGGTCGGGGCAAGCCCGCGCCAGGGCTCCGTCGGGGGCTCCGTTCTCAGGAACATTCGCAGCGCGAATTTCAAGGGCGAGTTTGGCCTGGTGAATAAGCATTATCCTGAAGTCGATGGCGTTGCCACGGTCGGCAGCCTGAGCCAATTGCCGTTCGTGCCAGAACTCGTGGTGATCACCACGCCGCCGGCAACGGTCGCCGGCCTTATCGATGAGGCGGGGAAGCTCGGCAGCGCCGGCGCGGTGATTATCCCGTCCGGGCTTGGCCATGGGCCGGGCTCGCCGGCAGAGGCTGCCGAGCGCGCCGCGCGCAAATATGGGATGAGGCTGATCGGGCCCAATTGTCTCGGTATTCTCATGCCTGGCGTCAATCTCAACGCCAGTTTCTCCGCGCATATGCCGGTCGCCGGAAATCTGGCGCTGATCTCCCAGTCCGGTGCGATCGCCACCGGCATGGTCGATTGGGCCGCGCAGCGCGCGGTAGGCTTCTCCGGAATCATTTCCATCGGCGACCAGCTCGACGTCGATATCGCCGATCTCCTGGATTACTTCGCGCTGGACGGCAAGACCCGGGCTATCCTGCTTTATGTCGAGGCGATCAAGGACGCCAGCAAGTTCATGTCCGCGGCGCGCGCCGCCGCCAGGATCAAGCCGGTCGTCGTCGTCAAATCCGGCCGCATGGCGCAGGGGGCAAAGGCAGCGGCGACCCACACCGGCGCGTTGGCCGGTTCGGATGCGGTTTACGATGCCGCGTTTCGTCGCGCCGGAATCCTGCGGGTGTCGGATTTGCGCGAATTGTTCGACTGCGCCGAGACGTTGGGACGCGTCGAGTCACCTCCGGGAAAGCGGCTCGCGATCCTGACCAATGGCGGCGGCATCGGCGTTCTCGCGATCGACCGGCTTTGCGAGTTGGGAGGAATCCCGGCGCCGATCACGCCGGCTATCCGCGAAAAGCTCAACGCGATCTTGCCGCGGACATGGTCCGGCTCAAATCCCATCGATATCGTTGGCGATGCCGACGCGGCGCGGTATGCGGCGGTGCTCGAAGTCCTGCTGGCCGATCCGGGCAACGACGCCATCCTGGTCATGAATGTCCAGACCGCGATCGCCCCGGCTGACGCCATTGCCGCGACCGTGACCGGCATCGTCAAGAAGTACCGCGAGCAGCACCGCCGCTCTGCCAAGCCGGTGCTCGCGGTATGGGTCGGCGCCGACCACAAGACCGCCGATATGCTGAGCGACGCCGGGATTCCCAACTACCCCACCGAGGACGACGCGGTACGCGGCTTCATGCATCTGGTGCAGCACCGCGAGGTCGTGACGATACTGGCGCAGGTCCCGCCGGCCATGCCCAGCGAGTTTGTGCCCGATATCGAATCGGCCCGGAAAATCGTTGCCGCAGCGCTCGCCGATGACCGCCAGTGGCTTGACCCGGTCGAGATCAAGCGGCTGCTTGAGGCCTACAAGATCGCGATGGTGCCGACGTTCGCGGCCGCCGATGCCGAGCAAGCGGTGGCTTACGCATCTACCCTGTTCGCGCAAGGCGCGACCGTGGTGCTCAAGATCATGTCGCGGGACATCGTTCACAAATCCGATGTTGGCGGTGTCGTGCTCAATCTCACGAGCCCCGACGCGGTGCGCGCGGCGACGGCCGACATCATCGCGCGGGCGAAAGCGCTTCGCCCGGAGGCGCGGATCTCCGGCGTCATTGTTCAGGCGATGGTGGTGCGGCCCAAGGCGCGCGAACTGATTCTCGGCCTCGCGGACGATCCGACCTTTGGCACCGTCGTCGTGTTCGGCCGCGGCGGCACGGCGGTCGAAATCATCAATGACAGGGCGCTGGCGCTTCCGCCGCTCGATCTGCAACTGGCGCGCAGCCTGATCGGGCGCACCCGCGTTTCGCGGTTGCTGAATGGCTACCGGGATGTGCCGGCGGTCAAGCAGGACGCGGTGGCGATGGTGCTGGTCGAGATCGCGCAGATGGCGGCCGATATTCCCGAAATCCGCGAGTTGGACATCAATCCGCTGCTGGCCGACGAGAACGGCGTCCTCGCGGTCGATGCGCGGGTCGCGATCGGGCGCGTCGAGCGGAAATTCGGCGGTTCGGGCCCGGCCAATTTCGCGGTCCGGCCATATCCGTCACAATGGCAACGGCATATCGAGGTCAAGGACGGCTGGCGGATCTTCGTGCGTCCGATTCGTCCCGAGGACGAACCTTTGATCCATCTACTGCTGCAGCACGTCACCAGCGAGGATCTGCGGCTGCGCTTCTTTGCGCCAATGAAGGAGTTTACCCACGAATTCATCGCGCGGCTGACCCAGCTCGACTATGCCCGCGCGATGGCGTTTGTCGCCTTCGACGAAGCCACCAAGGAGATGGTCGGCGTGGTTCGGATCCACTCGGACTCGATCTACGAGAGCGGTGAATACGCGATCCTGCTTCGATCCGATCTCAAGGGCAGGGGGCTCGGCTGGGCACTGATGCAGCTGATCATCGAATATGCCAGGTCCGAAGGTCTCAAGATGATCTCGGGCGACGTGCTTCAGGACAACACGATCATGCTGGAAATGTGCCGCAGCCTCGGATTCCAGGTCAAGACCGATCCGGTCGATCCCGGCATTTGCGATGTGAAGCTTGTGCTTTGAACGTCATTCCGGGGTGCCGCGCAACGCGAACCCGGAATCTCCAAGTTGTTTTGCTATTTCCTCATCACACCGAGATTCCCGATGTGCAATTGCACATCCAAGGTTTGCTCGCTTCGCTCCCACCCGGAATGACATGCTCTAGAGATGCGATACCACTACGACACGGTAGGTGTGCGTCTTGTCGGCCTCTTTGATCGAAACATATTCGCCCAATACGAAACGTTCGTCCGCGAAGTGAACTCCGACCTCGTCCGGCATGCCGGCGTCGTAGTGGAAGGTCCAGCCGCCGCCCGGGCGGTGAACGAGCTGGCCGAGGGCGTCTTCCTGATCGGGTCGTAACCGCGCGATCCGGCAGGCCTCGCGATGTGCGCGCCACAGCCGCGCGTCGATCCGGTCATTGCTATCGAGCGGCGCGACGATAACATAGGCGAAGGCGGCATCGCCCTCGGGATGGCCAGGCTCGCGGGCGAGTTCAATGCGAATCTGGCGAAACTGCGCCGGCAGAGACGTGTTCAGGATCGGTTTGGGATGGGTGCCTTGCATATCGATCAATCCATGTTGCGAGAACTTGCCGCCCAGGTCGTGGCCGCAGTCATTTTTGCTCTGGCTCGGCCGATTTCGCAGGTGTTGCGGCGGCCGCCGGCTTCTTCAGGCTTTTGATGATGATCGTGATCAGGGGGATGATCAGCAAGGGAAGCACTCCGTTTAACGGATGGTGGATCATTCCGGACACATGCGACTGCAGCGCGCGGGCCTCGGTCTGCAGGGCATCGACCGAGGCGCTGTGGATTTCGGTTGCGAGCTCGAGCTCGCGGCCGGCCGGCGGCCGCGCGGCGATCACAAACAGCAGCGCGGCGATCACGAAGTTGACCGCGCCGAGAATGGCCGCGGCGTAGATCGCACTCCAGATCTGAACCAGCGCAAAATAGGCCGATAGCTCCAGCATCAACAGACCGAAAGCCGCGATCAGCGCGGCAAATGCCCTCAGGCCGAGGCCGACGAGCAGATGCCGCATCCTGATATCGGCGATGATCCGGTCGGTGCGCCAGAGCACACGCAGATGTTTGACGACGTTCTCGGTGTTCACTTCAGTGTCTCCTCAACATGAAGCCGACGACGATGCCCAGCGCGAAGGCCGAGGCGAGCGCCGCGATCGGCCGCTCCGAGATGATGTTTCCGACATGGTCTTCATGTTCGCTCAGGGTCTCGCCAAGATCGCCCAACGCGGCCTTGATCTGGTCCGCGAGGGCCTCCGCATGGGTTTTCGAGGCGTCGAGGATTCCGTCGCTCGTGGTGTTGAGCAGGCGCGATACCTCGGCTTTGAGCGCCTGTAGTTCGTCTTTCAGCTCGCCTTGGTCGAACATTGGCCTTGCCGTTGTTGCATGATCTCAAACGAAACTTTAGGCGAGCGGCCGATTCTCCCACTTGATTTGCGTCAACAGCGCGGCGCGACCGGTTCCAGTTTTGAGGCAGGTCAAGTTGGACGCCGTGCCAGAGCATAGAGATAGCCACTGCATTGAAGAGGAACACAAATCTTGACTTCTCCCCCTCTGTTAACGGCCACGCCATCCGGCGATGTGCTGGAGCTGCGTCCCGGCGGGGCCTGGATTGCGGCCAATGCGGCGACCCTGGAGGTGCTTTCCAGTTCGATCACCGGGCAGCTTGACCGGGCGAAGGCGGTGAAACTGGATATGGCCGGGTTGCGCGAACTCGACACGCTCGGGGCGTGGCTGCTCGAGAAAATATCGCGGCGCGCGGCGGCTTCCGGCCATCCTGCGGAAATTGTCGGCGTCGCCGCCAATTATGCCGGCCTGATCGACGAGGTTCATCAGGTCAATCGTCACAATCCGGCGCCGGTGCCCGCGCTCAACCCGGTCGTGGCCAACTTGAACGATATCGGCCGCGCCGCGGTCGGGGCCAGGGAAGACGTTGCGGTGTTCCTGCAAATGGTGGGCTCACTCTTTTTCGCCCTGGTCGGCGCGCTGCGCCGGCCAAGGTCGCTGCGGCTGACATCACTGATTTATCAGCTCTACAGGGTCGGCTGGCAGGCGATCCCGATCATGGTGCTGATCACCTTCCTGATCGGCGCCATCATCGCGCAGCAGGGCTTCTTCCATTTCCGGAAATTCGGCGCCGATTCCTACGTCGTCGACATGGTCGGCATCCTGGTGTTGCGCGAACTCGGCGTACTGATCGTCGCGATCATGGTCGCGGGCCGCTCGGGGAGCGCCTACACCGCCGAGCTTGGCTCGATGAAGATGCGCGAGGAAATCGACGCGCTGTCGACCATGGGCCTCGACCCGGTCGCGGTCCTGATCCTGCCCCGCATCATTGCGCTGGTTGTCGCGCTGCCGATCCTGAGCTTCATCGGATCGATGGCAGCACTTTATGGCGGCGGGCTGGTGGCGCAGTTCTACGGCGACATGGGCCCGGCGATCTATATCGCGCGCCTGCATGACGCGGTGTCCGTGACCAGCTTCAAGGTCGGGATCATCAAGGCGCCGTTCATGGCACTGGCGATCGGCATCGTCGCCTGCAGCGAGGGCCTGCGCGTGAAGGGAAGCGCCGAGTCGCTCGGCAAGCAGACCACCACATCGGTGGTGAAATCGATCTTCCTGGTGATCGTGCTCGACGGGCTGTTTGCCGTGTTTTTCGCATCGATCGGAATGTGACGATGCGCGAACAAGCATCTGCTCCGGAGTTCGCGATACGCGTCAAGGACCTCGTGGTCGGCTTCGGCCGGCAGGTCGTGATCGATCATCTGTCGCTCGACGTCCGCCGCGGCGAGATTCTCGGCCTGGTCGGTGCGTCCGGCGGCGGCAAGACGGTGCTGATGCGAACCATCATCGGGCTCATTCCGCGGCGAAGCGGGGAGATCGAGGTCATGGGCGCTGCGATCGGGCGCAGCGAGGATCGCAGCACCCAGAATGCCGCCGGACGATGGGGCATCCTGTTCCAGCAGGGCGCGCTGTTTTCGTCGCTTACCGTGCGGCAGAATATCCAGTTCCCCTTGCGCGAAAATCTGACGTTGTCGCAGGCGCTGATGGACGAGATCGCCATCGCCAAACTCGAAATGGTCGGCTTGTCGCCGGAGGATGCCGACAAGTTTCCTTCCGAACTGTCGGGAGGCATGACCAAGCGCGTCGCGCTGGCCCGCGCGCTCGCGCTTGACCCTGCGATCGTGTTTCTCGACGAACCGACCTCGGGTCTCGACCCGATCGCGGCGGGCGATTTCGACGCGCTGATCAAGACGTTGCAGGAGACACTGGGGCTGACGGTGTTCATGGTGACCCATGATCTCGCCAGCATGTATACCGAGTGCGATCGCGTCGCGGCGCTGGCGGACGGCAAGATTGTCGCCATCGGACCGATGCACGAACTTCTTCAATCCGAGCATCCCTGGGTGCGGGCCTATTTCCACGGCAAGCGCTCCCAGATGCTGCAACCCAAAGCGAGTTAAAGAGATGGAAACCCGCGCTCCCTTCGTCGTCGTCGGCGCCTTCGTGCTGGCGACCATGGTCGCCGTATTCGGCTTCGTGTACTGGCTTCACAACACCGGCGGGCTTGGTCCGCGCAAGACCTATCATGTCCAGTTCGACGGCTCGGTGCCCGGGCTTCTGATCGGAGCCGGCGTGCTGTTCAACGGCATCCGCGTCGGCGAAGTGACGGACCTTGGTCTTGCGCCGGACAGCCCGCGCCGCGTCAACGCGACGATCTCGGTCGCCTCCAATACTCCGGTGCGGGCCGACACCAAGGTCGGACTGGATTTCCAGGGCCTGACCGGCGTTCCCGTGATCGCGCTGGAAGGCGGCACGCAGGTTTCGAACGCGGGCGAGGTGCCGACGCTGATTGCCGAAGCCGGCGCGGGCCAGAGCATGACGCAGGCCGCCCGCGATGCGCTGCGCAAGGTCGATTCCGTGCTCAGCGAGAACTCTCAGCCGCTGAAAGACACCATCGCCAATTTCAAGGTTTTCTCGGAAGGGCTGGCGCGCAATACCCCAAAACTCGACAGCATCCTCGCCGGCGTCGAGAAGATGACGGGCGGCGGCCCGCCGGCGCAAAAGATCACCTTCGATTTGCGCGCGGCGCAGGGTTTTGCCGCTCCCGTGAAGGCCATCAAGGGACAATTGGCGATCCCGGAGCCGACAGCAGTTGCCATGATCGAGACGCAGCGCATGCTGTTCTCGCCGGTCAAGGATTATCCGGATTTTGCCGAGTTTCTCTGGGCCGACAGCATTCCGAAGCTGCTGCAGGCAAGGCTGGTCGAGAGCTTCGAAAACTACGATATCGCCCACGCGCCCTTGCGCAGCACCGATGTCGGTCAGGCCGACTTCCAGCTTCTGCTCGATGTCCGGCATTTCCAGATTCTGCGTGGATTCGCAACCGTCGGCCGAAATCGCGCTATCGGCCAGAATTGTCGACAAGAACGGGAAAGTCGTCGCGTCGCGTCTGTTCGAGCAAAGCCAGAAGTTCGCCAGCGTCGAGCCGCCGGCAGCCGTCGCGGCCTTCAACGATGCATTCGGCCGGATCGCGAAGGATATCATCGCCTGGACCGTGCAGGCGCTGTAGCCGCCCTTGCGAAGGATTTATTCGAGGGTTTTCAGGTAGGACAGCAGATCGTGAATTTGGTTCGGGGGTGAGCTCGGAGGACGGCATCGCGGCATGGCCGGCATAGATGCCCTCCGCGAGCGCTTCGCCGAGCGTTTCGATGGGGTAGCGCAAATGCAGGGTTCGGAATGGCGGCGCGGTCTTGAGCCGGCTATTTGCCACCCGGTCGACCGCATGGCACCGCGCACAATGGGAAAGCGCATACGCCTTGCCGCGCTGTTCCGCCGGCGAGGCAGCCAGGGCCGGTGTCAGGGCAAGCAGCGTAACGAAGCTTTGGCAAAGGACGAATCGCAGCATTGCTGACCGGGCGTCTTTCATTGGCATACCGACAGGATCGTTAATATTGCGCCGCGGCCGGCGATCGCTTGATCTGCATCAACCGGGATATCGGCGATTGGCTAAGATGCAGCCAGTCCGCGGGGCCCAGCGCGCAACAAGATCGCAGCGGTGCGGCTCATCCTGGAGTGACGCATGAACATGTCTCTGGTGACAGGCGAACCGAACGGGCATCCCTGTACCGAATGCGCGATACGCCGGCTCAGCGTTTGCGCGGCGCTCGACAAAGCCGAACTGCGCGAACTGGCGCAGCTTGGGCCGCCATGTCCATTTCGCGGCCTGCGAGACCGTGTTCGCCCAGGAGGAGATAACGACCTCATTCTACAACCTGCTGGAGGGCGTCATGCGGCTTTACAAGCTGCTGCCGGACGGCCGGCGGCAGATTGTCGGATTTGCGCTGCCAGGCGATTTTCTGGGATTGGCGGCCTCGGCCCGTCACAACTTCTCTGCCGACGCGATCGGAAGTGCGGTGGTTTGCCAGTTCTCCAAATCCGCGTTTGCGCGATTTAGCGAGGACAGGCCGGACCTGTTGCGCCGAATCAATGAATTGGCGGTTCGCGAACTGGGCCAGGCCCAGGACCACATGGTCCTGCTCGGACGGCGTTCGGCGGAGGAAAAAGTCGCGACCTTCCTGGTCGGCTGGCGCGATCGATTGGTTCGGATCAGCGGTCCATCGCAGCGGGTACCCCTGCCCATGAGCCGGCAGGACATCGCCGATTACCTCGGCCTGACCATTGAGACGGTCAGCCGGACCTTCACCAAGCTCGAGCGTGACGGGGTGATCGAGATCATGCCCGGCAGCATCGGCCTGCTGGATCCGGCGCGCGCCGAGGCCCTCGCCGCCGCGTGAGGGAAGCGGCTGGTGCCGCTCCCCGAAGCTTGCCTGATTTGATCCGCATCAAAGACCGCCGTCCAGCGTCCAGGATAAATCACTCCAGTTCAAAGGGAGGACACGATGCCGTTCGGTTCGATGGTAATGAGTGCTGCGGTGGTAGCCATGTTTTTGGTATTTGCGGGCGCGGTCGCCTGGGGTGACTACCAAACGCGGCCGGAGCGTCTCAAGGCGCCTCCCGAAAAGCGCTGAGATTCCTCAATCCCTCGACGTGGTGCGTCAGCGCGCGGCCACGTGCAGGAGAGATTGACGAGACATCACAAACACAACTCTTGATAGCCATTTGTCTCGATCGCTTGGTCCCGAAAACTCGCCGTCCGGCGCCGGGGAAGTGACGGCGTGATCTTCCGCTGATCCGGAATGACAGGTAAAACCCCATCGACATCCGGCCTTTGCGTGCTCTGCCCGAATATGATGGTAGGATGATCATCTTCCGGAGCCGCCTATTGCCGGCTCCGCCTCTGGAGATGGGATCGCCGTGCCTCAGGACAAGACGGGTGAATCCCGGCAATTGCCGAGCAACAAGTTGGCGGTGCTGCGCAAGCACCCGATTTTCTGCGATCTCGATCCCGAGCCATTCGACCAGCTTTGCCGCTATGCCAAACACGCGACGCTGAAGCGGGGATCGACGATCTTCTCCAAGGGGGATCCCGGCAACAGCCTGGTTGCGGTAATCAGCGGCACCGTGAAGATCAGCATCTCCTCCGCCGACGGCCGCAGCGCGATCTTGAATCTGATCGGGCCGGGCGAGATTTTCGGCGAGGTCGCGCTGCTCGACGGCCTGGCCCGGACCGCAGATGCCACGGCAAACACCAATTGCGAGATTTTCGTGATCGATCGCCGCGAGTTTCTTCCCTTCGTGCGAAGCCAGCCGGCGCTGGCGATGAAATTCATCGAGCTGCTCTGCGCGCGGCTGCGATGGACCAGCGACCAGGTCGAACAGGTCATCCTTCAGGATTTGCCGGGCCGGCTCGCCAGCGCGCTGATCCGGTTGACCGAGCGGCACAAGCTCGCGCCGGGCGGCCGCACCATCGCCATCACCCAGCAGGAAATCAGCGAGATGGTCGGCATGACCCGGGAAAGCATCAACAAGCAGTTGCGGGCCTGGGCGGCACGCAACTGGGTTCGTCTCGAACACGGCGCCATCGTGGTGCTGGATGCCGAGCCGCTCCAGGCGCTCGCGGGAGCGGCGGGCGAAGATAATTAACAAGTCGTTAAGGCGCGGATTTGCGCGCGCCGTTCCATGTGAAGCAGCTCACATTCGTTTGGCGTGCGATGCGGTAAGCCATGCCCCGGGGTATGTCCACCTAATGGAGGCAACCATGCATGGTTCGCTCGACAAGTCTGGCAGAAATGAAGACAGCATCTACCGGCGATGGGGCCTCGGATTTCTGGCGTTACCCGCGCTTCTGGCAGTGACGCTCATTGGGCTTGCGATCGCACAGCCGAGCACGTCCAACTGGATATCTGAAGCCGTGCAGGCGGAATTTGCCGGATTCGACGCGATGCCTCAGATCGCTCCGACCCAGTTCGCGCAGCCGTCAATGGAATTTCGTACGGTCAGAGCCGATTGATGTAAGCCGGATTTAAAAGGCTCAGGCCGTCAGAGATAGCCTGAGCCGGCTTCCGCGGCAAAACGGCCCGGATCGCCTTCCCAGACGATCCGCGCATGTTCCAGCACATAGACCCGGTCGGCGTGCGGAAGCGCGAAGGTCACGTTCTGCTCGCCGAGCAACACGGTGATCGGCGTGGTCTGGCGCAGCCGCTCCAGCGCCTTGGACAATTGCTCGAGAATGACCGGGGCCAGGCCCAGCGTCGGTTCGTCCAGGATCAGAATCTTGGGCTGCATCATCAGCGCGCGGCCGATCGCCAGCATCTGCTGTTCGCCACCGGACAGCGTCTGCGCCATCTGGCCCTGGCGATCCTTCAGGATGGGAAACAGTTCGAACAGCCACGCGAGCTGTTTGTCCCTGGCCTCGTCGGTCAGATGCTGGCCGCCGAGATCAAGATTTTCGCGCACGCTCATCTCGCCGAACAATTCGCGCGATTCCGGGCATTGCACGATCCCGCTCCGCGCGATGCGCGCCGGGCTGACGTTGCGCAGCTTTTCGCCGTCGCGGATGATGTCGCCGGTGTAGGGCAGGAAGCCGGAGATGGTGTTGAACAGCGTGGTCTTGCCGGCGCCATTGAGCCCCACCACCGAGACGAACTCGCCCTGATGAACATGGATCGAAACATTCTCGAGCGCCTGGGCCTTGCCATAGAACACGCTGACGTTCTCGACCTGCAGCAGCGGCACCTTGTCCTTGAAGCTGGTCTCCGGGCGGGCCGACGTCTCGATCGCGCCGCCGAGATAGACGCGGCGCACCGTCTCGTTGCGCATCACCTCGTCGGCGCGGCCGGTGACGATTTCCTCGCCGAGATACATCGCCAGCACGCGGTCCACCAGTGCCGCGACGCTCTTGACGTTGTGGTCCACCAATAGCACTGCGCGGCCCTCGTCGCGGAAGCTGCCGATCAGTTCGGAGAAGGTGCCGACTTCGCCCAGCGTCAGTCCGGCGAAGGGCTCGTCGACCAGCACCACCTTGGGATCCCGGGCGATCGCCTTGGCAAGTTCCAGCCGGCGCAGGTCCGCGAACGGCAAGGTCGGCGGCCGGCGATCCATCACCGCGCCGAGGCCGACGCGGTTGGCGATCCATTCGGCGCGTTCGGTCAGCGCCTTGTCGGCAAACAGCATGAACAGGCTGTCCGGCAACAGCGCGACCATGATGTTCTCCAGCACGGTCTGCCGGTTCAGCGGCCGTGAATGCTGGAACACCATGCCAAAACCCTTGCGGGCGATCTTGTGCGCGGGCAGGCCGGCGACGTTTTCACCCTGGAAGATGACTTCGCCGGCGGTCGGGCGCTCGATGCCCATGATCGCCTTCATCGCGGTCGATTTGCCGGAGCCGTTCGGGCCGATCAGGCCGAAGATCTCGCCGGCGCGCAGGTCGAAGCTCAGTTTCTTCACCGCGGTAAGGCCGCCGAAGCGCTTGGTGAGGCCGCGGACTTCGAGAACCGGTGCGTTGTTGGCGGTCGCGTCCATCACGGGCGCGCCTCGCGCGACAGGGCCGCTCCGAGGAAGCCGCCCGGGAAGAACAATACAACCAGCAGCGCGACGGCCGACACGATGAAGGTCGCGAGTTCCCCGGTCGGCCGCAGGAATTCGCCGGCGACGATCAGGAAGATGGCGCCCAGCGCCGCGCCAAGCACGGTGCGGCGGCCGCCGAGCACCGCGGCGACGATGACGTTCACCCCGACCGCGACGTCGACCACGGTGCCGACCGAGGCGGTGCCGAAATAGAACACCAGCAACGCGCCTGACAGCCCCGAAAAAAATGCGCTGACGACAAAGGCGGCGAGCTTGTGCTTGACGATGTTGAAGCCAAGCGCGCCGGCCTGGATCGGGTCCTGCCCGCTGGCCTGCAACACCAGGCCGATCGGCGACTGCGCCAGCCCGTACAGGATGATGGCGCTGATGGTCATGAAACCGAGCGCGATCCAGTAATTGACGCCGGCGTCGATTGAAATCACGTCGGGGATGGTCAGGCCGATCTCGCCGCCGGTGAGATCGGCGAACACCACGATGAAGTTTTGCAGCATCAGGACGGCAACGAGCGTGGTCAGCCCGAAATAGGGTCCGCGCACCCGCAAGGCCGGCAGCGCCAGCACAAAGCCCGCGATCACCGCGGCCAGCGCCCCGAGGACGATGCACAGATAGACCGACCAGCCATACTGGTTGTTGAGAATGCCGGCGGTGTAGGCGCCGACGCCGATCAGGAAGGTCGGGCCGAAATTCACTTCGCCCGCAAAACCGAACAACAGGTCCCACGACATCGCGAACACGCCGAAATAATAGGCGACCGTCAAGAGACCGAGCACATAGCCGGAGACGTAAAGCGGCAGGGTGGAAGCGATGATGACGACGGCGAGCGATACGAAGAACAGCCGTGATTTGAAGAAATCGCCCATGCTTAGCGCCTCCCGAGCAGGCCTTGCGGCCTGACATACATTACGGCGACCAGCAGCAGCAGCGCCGGAATGGTGCGGTAGGCCGGCGAGATCAGGTAGGCGGTGAGCGTTTCGAGATAGCCGACCACGAAGGCGGCGATCAGCGAGCCGGAGACGCTGCCGAGACCGCCCAGCACCACGATCGAGAACGCGCTCGCGGTGAGCGGCCCGACGCTGTAGGAGGAGACCCCGAGGAACATTCCGAGCAGCACGCCGGCGATGCCGGCAAGGATGCCGTAGATTGCCCAGACCACGACGTAGATGTTCCCGAGTTCAAGCCCGAGCAGCGTGACACCGCGCGGATTCATCGAGGCGGCCAGCACCGCCTTGCCGGTGCGGGTGCGGTTCACCATCAGCCAGAGCAGCGCGATCACCAGGCAGCAGACCACGGCGGTGAAGATCTCGTTGCGCGGCGTGCGAACGCCGAGGATGTCGATCACGCCCTCGACGATCGGAAGCACCGTCTTGGCATTGTTGGTGAAAAAATATGCGATCAGTTCCTGAATCATGATCCCCCACAGCAAGGTGCCGGTGAGCACGAAGATTTCCTTTTCCTCGTTGGGAATTCGCGTCGATTTCTGGATCGGCTGCACCACCGCGAAGTAGGTGGCAAAGGCCGCGACCAGCGCCACCGCGACCCCGATCAGCGCGCCGGTATAGGTATCGACATGCAGCACGCTTGCAGCCGCCCATGCCGCCACCGCCGCCAGCACCATGATGGCGCCGTGCGACAGGTTGAGCACGCCGGAGACGCCGAAGATGAGGGTGAAGCCGGTTGCCCCCAAAGCGTACAACGCGCTGATGGCAAAACCGTCGATCAGAATTTGAAAGGCAAGCATTTATCCCGGCCGCGGCAGCACCGCTGCCTCACTTTTGAAAGGTGCGATCATGAAAATGCTCCCGGGCGGGTCCCGGGAGCATGATGGTGCGGAGTTCAGTTCGCGGTGACCTTGATGAAGCTTGGGAACTTCAACTGGCCCTTGGCGACTTCCTTCGGCCACACCGAGATCTGCTTGCCGTCCTGCCACTGCAGCATCAAGCCGGTGATCAGGCCCTTGCCGTATTTGATCGAATGGGTGAACGGATCGTCCTTGCCGTAGAACTGGACGCGGCCGATGGTGCCGACCCAGTCGGTCTTTTCCAGCGCGTCGACCAGCTTGTCCGCATCCGTCGAGCCGGCGCGCTTCACGGCATCGGCGATGTAGTAGACTTCGTCATACGCGGTGTAGCCGGCATAGGACGGGAAGTTGCCGAACCTCTTGTTGAACCCATCCGCGAAGGGAACCGATTTCTCCGTCACCGCGACTCCGGTACCGGAGACGCCCTGATAGAGCACGCCGTTGGAGGCGTCATTGGTGTCCTTGCCGAAGGTCGAGTTGGTGGCCTGCGAAGAGATGCCGAACATCGGGATCGGAACCTGCTGGTTCTTCCACTGCACGGTCGGCTGCACGCCGACATGTGAGATGCCGGTGATCATCACGTCGGGCTTGGTGCCTTCGATCTTGTTGAAGATCGGCGTGAAGTCGGTGGTGTCGGGCGAGAAGCGGATATGATCGAGCACTTTCAGCCCGATCTTGGGCAGGCATTCCTCGTATCCGACGTCGAGCGGTTTGGTCCAGGCGGCGTCCTCGCTCATGATGACGGCGGTCTTCATGTGCTTCTGCTCGACCAGCAATTCCTTGGCGGCGTCGCAGACCGACAGCGCAAGGGCTGCCGAGGTCAGGTAGCCGTGGAAGGTGTATTTGTTCTTCTCGTAGTCGTTGTGGACGCTCTTGCTGATCTCGTTGGACGCAGCTCCAGGCGTGATGAACGGCGTCTTCAGCCGCGAGGCCCAGGGCTCCAGCGCCAGCACCACTTCGCTGATATAGCTGGCGATGACGATGTTGACCTTGTCCTCGTTGACCGCGCGCTGGAACGCGCGAACGGAATCGGCCGACGAGGAGTGGTTGTCATAGGTGACGATTTCGATCTTGCGTCCGTCGACGCCGCCCTTGGCGTTGATTTCGTCGGCGGCCATCTGGGCGGCCTGCGGGATCGACGCCCCGGCAATCGCCTGCGCTTCCGCGATGACGCCGATCTTGATCGGGTCCGCAGCCAGCGCCGGACCGGATGCCGTTGCCAGCAGGCCGAGGGCCGTGGCGCCGAGAAGCCCTGAAAATGACCGGAAAACACGCGGCCGGGATGTTCTTGTCATATCGTTTCTCTCCACTTGACTGGCATTTTCTGCCTTGGGCTTATTCTAGCCTCGCCTGCGCCCCCAGCAAGCGAAACCGTAGCGTAAATGCCGGTGATCGTGAGACTAAAGTAGATGGTAAAGCCTCGGAGAGTCCGTTAACCGCCGAAACCCGCTCGCCGCGCGACGGCCGGCGGCACGCAGCCTCCGCAATATCCGCGTGCATCGGTCGCCGTGTACTCGCTGTTTTCAGTCGGGCCGGCCGCCTCATGCATCGATGATGGCGACCGCCCGCGTCCAGCCGGCCGAGGCGCGCTCGATCTTGACCGGAAAGCAGGACACGGTGAAACCGGTCGAGGGCAGAAGCTCCAGATTGTGCAACTTTTCGATATGGCAATAGCCGATATGGCGGCCGGCCTTGTGGCCTTCCCAGATCAGGCTGGCGTCTCTGGTCTCGGCGTACTTCCTCGCGGTAAAGACGAACGGCGCGTCCCAGCTCCAGCCGTCGATGCCGGTCAGCCGCACGCCGCGTTCGAGCAGGTACATCGTCGCCTCGTAGCCCATGCCGCAACCGGAAGTGACGAAGTCCGGCCGGCCGTATTTCGCGCCGGCGCTGGTATTGACCACGACGATCTCCAGCGGCGAGAGCGTGTGGCCGATGCGCTTGAGTTCGGCCTCGACATCCCCGGCGGTGGCGACATAGCCGTCGGGAAAGTGACGGAAGTCCAGCTTGACGCCGGGTTGCAGGCACCATTCCAGCGGCACCTCGTCGATGGTCCATGCCCGCTCGCCGCGATTCATGGTCGGATGATAATGATAGGGCGCATCGAGATGGGTGCCATTATGGGTCGAGAGCTGCACCGTCTCCATCGCCCAACCCTGGCCGTCCGGCAGATCTTCGGCCTTGAGGCCTTCGAAGAAGCCCAGCATCCGCGGCAGGCTCTGCTGGTGATCATGGTACTGAATGGCCGGATGGAGCCCCGGCGGATCGGCCGGCACATCATTTTGCAGCGGTACGGAAATGTCGATCAGCTTTCGCGCCATCGCGCTCCCTCACGTCTTCTGGTCTTGTCTGGCCGGGGCATTGTGAATGCCAGCCGCCCTCGGCTGTCAAGCTGCGGCGGTCTCCGCGCAAGTCGCGCCGGATTACTGAACGCAACGGCAGCGCCGGCTACGCCAGCGTAACCATCCCGGCCCAGAACTGCTGCTTTTTCGCGCTCGCCTCGATCTCGTATTTGCGCGCGAAGCTGAGCTTGCCGTCGCCGCCGATGCGGTACATGACGATGGCGGCGGGAAGCGTGGTGATGTCCTTGCCTTCGCGCATCGGCATCGGCCAGACCGACGCGGCAACGAGGATCCGCACCGCTGGATCGATCCCGAAGGTGCGCAGGTAGTTGGCGTGTCCGTCGGCGTTCTGGATCAGCGTCGGCTCGCCGGTGGTCTGATCGATGGCAAAGACCGCGACCGAGTTCTCGCCGCCCGAAAACACCTGCTTGCCCTCGAACTCGGTCAACCACCAGGCGCGGTTGGTGAGATAGACAAAGCGCCCGTCGGGACTGACGTGGATCGGACCGGCCGCCTGCCGCAGTTTCGATGCGGGGTCGCTGAGCGTGTCCTTGATGTAGAGCGGGTCGCGCGAAAGGTCGGTGGCGTCATCGCGCCGGTAGACGTAGAGCTGGTTCTGGCTCTCGACCGAGACGTAAACCCAGGGCTGCGTCGGGTGGAAGTCGAGATGCCGCGGCCCGAAATGCATGCCGTCGCCGGGCTGGATCGCCGCGAGGTTGGTGAGCACGCCGTCCTTGAAACCGAAGATCTTGATCGAGCCGGGATCGACCGGGTTGTCGGTCGGCGCGTTGTTGCCGCGCGTCACCAGAATGACGTGGCTGTTGTCCGGCGTGACGCGGATCTGGTGGGCGAATTTTCCGGTATCGAGCGCATCGGGCTGGCGGACGCGTTCGCCGAGCGTACCGTCGGCGTTGATGCGGTGCACGGTCAGGCCGGAGGGATCGTTGTAGGCGGTGAGGAGATACTGGCCGGATAGGTCGACGCTGGCATGGATCGGGCGCGAGGGCAGCCTCACGGTATCGCCATGCGGCGTCAGCGCGCCGGACGAGGGGTCGATCCTGAAGGCGTCAGCGGCATGTTTGTCGCCGGCCGTGCCCGACGAACTGGGGCCGCCATTGCTGGAGACGACGTAGAGATACCGCTTCGACGGATGCGGCCAGGCATATTGGATATTGGCCGGTGCCGACACCGTGCCCTGCCTGACGAGCGCGGCATCGTCGACGTCGACGCTGTAGAGCGTCAGCTCCGCGCCGACGGCGGAATAGAACACCTGCCTTGCCGCGGAATTCTGCGCCAACGATGCTGTGGGGGCGGCGATGGTGCCGGCAAGGAGCGTGGTGAACGTGCGACGGTCGACCATGGTTGCCCCGCTTTGTTGATTGTCGGTGGCGACTGCCTCGGCTCGTCAGGCAGGCCAGGCGCGATCGTTGGCGTCCCGCCGAGCCCTGTGATGATCACAGAATGGCCGACGGATCAATATTCACGTCAGCTTGAAGCGCGCCGCCCGTGAACCGTTGCCAACGCGGGGAGCCACCATCGATCGGGCGCGACGGGGCTCGTTGCAGCCGTTTTTTGCATCCGGGCCAGGGAAAACTCGCCGGAGATGGCCGTTGCAAGGGACCTGCGGCGAAACTTGCGCCGTTTCCCGCCGGGCCGCCCATTCGGCACCGCGGCCGCTCCGGTTCCGGATGGCCGATGTGGCAGCCAGGGCGCCGCCGCATGCTTAACGAATTTTAAAGAATCAGCGCTACAGACCAAGGCAGCTTCATCTGAAGATCGGTCCCACAGCATGACTGAGCCTGATGACTTGACCAGCGAGATAAACGCCCTGAAAGCGCAGCAGAGGGACGCCTGGCGCGAACTCGCCAGCCCAACTCTCACGATCTTCGATCGCCGCGAGATTCGAAACCGGGTCAGGCAGAGCGAGTCCGAATTGCGGACTTACCTGAAAATGATGTCGGAACGCCTGCGCTTTCGGCCGCGGCCGGTGGAAGAGGTCGGCGACAGCCTCGCCAATATCGACTTCCGGCTCCTGGCCGGAAGCTAGAACTCGAAAACGTCGGCGCTTCGCCGCGCCAGGTCGTGCAGATCAGCCAAGGTTCCGCGAACCGCGTTGCAGCGGCGGCAGTGGATCTTGGTAAGCTCCGGCTCGCCGGCTGGAACAATCGCCTTGATCGCCAGGCTCCCGCAGGCTTCGCAGACGATCTTCAGTCCGGGCTGTTGCTGACAATGATGCTGGTCGAGGTCCATTTTGTCCCTCAGCCGATGATCGCCGAAGCAAAATAGCTGACGGCTCCGAGCCTGAAGGCGAAGCGCCCGAAGCTCCGCTGCAGACCGCTTGACGCCATCGCCGCTTCAAGCTGATACCACAAATCAGCGAGAGGGCGCTTGCGGCCCTGGATATACGGCCCATACAAAACGTCGCTGCGGCGCTCGTAGAGTTTCGCGGCCAGCGTGGCCGCGAGGAAAACAAGTCCAGGAAATACGATGATTTCGATTGTCATTTTTGGCCCCCGCCGTTTGATCCCATGGGGCCTGTCATACGCTTAAAATTTTAAGGTTCGGGTCGCGGGCGCCGCTGCAATTGAGCGATCGCGTTAGCGAAGCTTAAACCAAGCCGGGCGCCCTGGGGTCGGACGTTGGGCCATGGCACCGGACGGTCTGCCGCAAGGGTCAAGCCTGTTTGCCACGGTGAATGCAAATCGCAGGCAGCAGCGGTCCGCGAGAGGCCTGGTCAGGCACAACTCACCGCAGCACGTGCCGCGGCAGCCACAGCGACAATTCCGGAAGATAGGTGACGAACATCAGCACCATGAACATCACGGCGTAGAACGGCCAGATCTTGCGCATCACCTGTTCGATCGTGACCTTGCCGACCGCGCATCCGACGAACAGGATTGACCCGACCGGCGGATGGCACAGGCCGATCCCGAGGTTGAGCAGCATGATCATCCCGAAGTGCACGGGATCGACGCCGAAATTCTGCATCACCGGCAGCAGGATCGGGGTCGCGATCAGGATCGACGGCGCCATGTCGACCAGCGTGCCGAGCACCAGCAGCAGGATATTGATCAGGAACAGGATGACGTACTTGTTGCTGGAGATCGACAGGAAGAACGCCGTCATCTTCGCCGGCATCTGGGTCAGCGCCATGATGTAGCCGACGCTGGAAGCGCATGCGATCAGCGTCAGCACCATCGCCACCGTGCGCAGCGTCCGGTGCAGCAGGAGCGGCAGCTCACTCCAGCGATAATCGCGGTAGATGAACATCGTCACGAAGAACGCCCAGATGCAGGCGACGGCGCCGGCCTCGATCGCGGTAAAGATGCCGCCGAGAATGCCGCCGAGAATGATGACGAGCGTGATAAGCCCCCAGGCGGCATCGATCGTGATCTTGAGCGCGTCCTTGGCCGGCACGGTCTGGCCATGGGGATGCTTGTCGCGGTAGGCGATGACAACACAGAGGACGATGAGCGAGAAGCCGAGCAGCAGCCCCGGAAACACCCCCGCCATGAACAGCGCGCTGATCGAAATCGTGCCGCCGGTCGCCAGCGAATACAGCACCGCATTGTGGCTCGGCGGCACCAGCAGTGCCTGGACCGAGGAGGTGATGGTGAGATTGGTGGCGAACACGCGCGGATAGCCGGCCTTTTCCATTTGCGGGATCATCACCGAGCCGATCGCGGAGGTGTCGGCGACGGCCGATCCGGAGATGCCACTCAGGAAGGTGGTGGCCAGCACGTTGACGATGGCAAGGCCGCCGCGCACGCGGGTGAATCCGACCAGGACGTCCGCGAACGCCACCAGCCGGCGCGCCATGCCGCCTTCAGCCATGATCGCGCCGGCCAGCACGAAAAACGGAATCGTCAGCATCGCGACCTTGCTGACGCCGTCGGAGATTTTCAGCATCACCGCTTCCAGCGGAATCCCGATCGACCAGGCGCCGGCGATCGCGGCCAGTGCCAGCGAATAGGCGATCGGCATGCCGATGAGAAAGCAGATCAGCATGGTTGCAAGCAGGATGAAGATGTCCATGTCGGTCTCTTCCCCGGATCAATCGAACGGCGCGGTTTCGCCGTGCCGAGCGATCGGATCCGGACGGGGCCCCCAGAAAAATCCGCTCGATGATGAACAGCAGCAGGCAAACGCCGCCGACCGGGATCGGCAGATAGGTGACGCCTACCGACAGGAACGGAAAATCCCCGATCGTATTGTGCCAGGTCACCTCCACCAGCCGCTCGCCCCAGACGATCATGAAAACGGCGATCAGCGCCATCAGGAGCTGGACCACGAGATCGAGCAGGCCGCGAAATCTCGCCGGCAACTGGTCTGCGAAGTAGGAGACGTTCATGTGCAGGTTAAGCCGGTAGGCCGCGGCGGCGCCGATGAAGGTCAGCACGATGGTCAGCAGAACCGCGAGCGGTTCCGGCCAGGACGCCGCGCTGTTGAGTACGTAGCGGGTGAAGACCGCCCAGGGAATGATCGCCGAAATCAGAACCAGCGCGGTGCAGCCAACGACCACGCACAGGAGATAGAGCGCATCCATCGCGCGGCGAAATGTGGCTGCCATTGCCTGGGCTCCCGGATTGCCGATCCAAACGACAGGCGCGTGGGCGGAGGCCGCACGCGGCTGGTTTATGCGATGGCCTGGATGCGTTTGATCATGTCCTGGTACTTCGGGCCATACTTGTCCCACACCGGTTTGACGGCGTTCTGGAACGGGGTCTTGTCGGCAATCTCGACGATCTGGCAGCCGGCCGCCTTTGGCCTTCTCCATCGCCTGCTGCTCGTACTTGTTCCACAGCTCGCGTTCCTCGAACTGCGCCTCGCGGGCGAATTTCTTCAGCAGGTTCTGATCGTCGGCCGAAAGATTGCTCCAGGCTCGCTTGGAAAATACCAGCACTTCGGGGATCACGAGGTGCTCGGTCAGGGAAAGATATTTGGCCGTCGTATAGTGGTTGCTGAACACATAGCTTGGCAGGTTGTTCTCGGCGCCGTCGATCACGCCGGTCTGCAACGCGCTGAACACCTGGTCGTAACCCATCGCGACGCCGTTGCCGCCGAGCGCGTTCATCATGTCGATGAAGATCGGGTTGCCGATGACGCGGAATTTCAGGCCCTTGACGTCCTCGATCGACTTGATCGGCCGCTTGGTGTTGTAGAGGCTGCGGGCGCCGGAATTCATCCAGCACAGCGCGACCAGGTTTGCGTTGGGGCTCGCCGTGATTTTGTCGAGCAGTTCCTGGCCGACCGGCCCGTCCATCATCTTTTCGGCGTGCGCCGTGCTCTTGAACAGGAACGGCATGTTGACGACGTTGATGTCATCGACGATCGGCCCCATCGATCCCACGCTGACGCGCAACAGCTGGATCGCGCCGATCTGCGTCTGTTCGATGGTTTCCTTCTCGCCGCCGAGTTGCATCGACGGATACATCTGGACCGAGAGGCGGCCGTTGGTGGCGTCGGAAAGCTTCTTGCCGAGATTCTCGGTCGCCGCCACGGTCGGATAGCCTGCGGGCTGGACGTCGGAAGCCTTGAAGACCTGCTTGCCTTGCGCCCGCGCGGGGGAAACCGGCGCCAGGCTCGTAACCCGCCGCTCCAAGGCCGGCGCTCAACTTGATGAAATCGCGGCGCTTCATCGCTGTCCTCCCCGTGTTTGCTGATCGGTCATTGTCTGACCCGTTTTAGGAGAAAGCTCTCCATCAAGAAGTCTAGCATTGCAGGCGGCGAGCGGTCGCTGCAAACCGCAAGATCACGAAGCCCATACGTCCATTGCTGGCGCACCGCCGGCGTGATAGTAAACTTGTACGATGACCCGACAAGACTCGTCAAGCGACCCCTCGAAAGACGCGGCGCAGCGTCAACGCAGCCAGCTGCTCCGGCCGCTTGGGTCGCCCAGAAGCCTCAGCGCGGAGGTTGTCGATCGGCTGGCCGAGCAGATCATGTCCGGAAAATTGCCGGCGGGCGCGAAACTTCCCTCGGAACAGGAAATGATGCGGGGAATGGGCGTGAGCCGGACCGTCGTCCGCGAGGCCGTGGCGGCGCTGCGTGCCCGCGGGCTCGTCATCACGCGGCAAGGGGCCGGGGCGTTCGTCGATCGCGATACCAGCCGGCAACCCTATGTGATCGACTCCGACGGTCTTGGATCGTTGGATAGCGTTCTTGATGTTCTGGAGTTGCGCATGGCGGTTGAATCGGAGGCGGCCGCCATCGCCAGCGAGCGCGCCACCCCCGTTCAGATCAGGGCGATCAGGGAGGCGCAACGCGTCTTTAACCGCGCCATTTCCGGTGGCGAACGCGCGATCAAGGAGGACTTCGCTTTCCATCAGGCCATCGCCCTGGCGACGCAGAACAATCGCTTCGTCGGGTTTCTCGATTTCCTCGGACGGCTGATTATTCCGCGGCAGAGCATTCGCTCGCTGGAAGGAAGCCCCGACAGCCTTCGCAAATATCTCGGCCGGATCGAGAAAGAGCACGAGGCGATTTTTCACGCGATTGCCGCCCATTCGCCGAACAAGGCCAGGGAGGCCATGCGCGGGCATCTGATGAAGAGCCGTGAGCGATACCGCGAACTGGCCTCGAAGAAATCAATTGCCTAGCGAAAAACCGCATCGATCCGCGCTTCTATTTCTTCGCATCCAGAAATCCTGCGCGTTCCCGCAGTTCACGTTGACCGGCGCCACTCAACAAGACGATCAGGTCGCGGGCATGTCCGGGGTCGGCGGCCTTTGTGGTCACGGCCGCCGTATACATGGTCGCGAGCTCGCATCCCTTCGGCAGCGAGCCCGACAGCGTCACGCCCGCGGTGTTGAGGATTTCGGTCGACTGGGTGCAGCCGATCGGCCTGATCGCGTCGGACGCCGCGAGATGGCGCATGGCGGTCGCGCCGTTCGGATAGATTTTGAGCCGGGCGGCCACCTCTTCGGCAATGCCCAGTTGATGCAGCACCTTGGCGACGTGGATGCCGGCCGTGGACGCGATGGTGTCGGGCACGAAGATCGCGTCAGCGCCGAGCAGAACCTCGCGCAGGCTTGCGGCATCGCGGACCGACGCGAGTGGATCGCCGGCGCGGACGGCGATGGCGGTTTCGACCAGGCCTACGTTCGTGATCGAACCGGGCACGACCAGCTTCTCATCCGCGAGATCGGCGATCAGCGCCGCCGTCAGCACGACAATGTCGGTTGGCGTGCCGCCGCGCAATTTGCCGGCCATGGCGCCGACCGCGCCGAATTCGCCTTCGATGGCAAGGCCGGTCTGCTGCTTGAATTGCGGCGCGAGGTTGGCGACCAGTCCCTGGGCCGCGCCGCCGCTGAGAATTTTCAGGCTGCTCATGTGAGTCAATTCCATTGCCTCGATCAGGCGCTCGCGCGTGATCGGCAGGTTGCGGACCCGCACGCCCAGCGCATCGAACACGGCGTTGGCAATCGCCGCCGTGACCGGGCCGTGCGCGGCTTCACCGGCGCCGACCGGCTCGATGTCGGGCCGCGATATCATCTCGACATCGACTTCCGGCACCTCGCTGAAGTGCAGGATCGGATATTCGGTCCATGAGTTGCTGGTGATGCGCTGGCGGTCGAAGCGAACCCGCTCTTTCAGCACCCAGCTGGTGGCCTGGATCGCGCCGCCCTCAATTTGATTGATAACTCCGTCGGGATTGATGGCTTCGCCGACATCCACCGCGATGGTCAGGCGCCTGACGCGGATATCGTCGGCGCCCTCGACCTCGGCGATCACGGCGCAATAGGCGCCGGTGTTCTTGTAGCGCGCAAAGCCGAGGCCGTAACCGATGCCGTCCCGTTGGGGGGGCTTCCAGTTGGCGCGTCCGGCAACCGCGCGGATGACATCCTGTGCCCGCGTGTCCGACAGATGCCGCAGCCGGAACGACACCGGATCCTCGCCGCGCTCGGTTGCGAGTTCGTCGAGAAAGGATTCGATCGCAAACACGTTGCCCTGCGCGCCGAGTGTGCGCAGCGCCGAGGTTCGTATCGGCATGATCGTGAGGCGATGGGATTCGATCTGCCACGACGGAAAATCATAGAGCGGGACGGAATTGCGATCCGCACCGCCACCACTGGCCTGCTGAGGATTGGTGGCGATGGCGCGCGGGAACGGTTTTGCCAGCTCGGTCGCCGCGAGCAGCGCCGGCATATCCGCGCGCCCCGGCCGCGCGGTGTGGCCGTTGCCCCAGATGCTGTGGCGCCAGTCGACGATCTCACCCTTCGCATCGAGATCGGCCTCGATCTCGATGGTCATCGCCGCGCCGAACGGCGCCTGCGACATCTCATCCGCGCGCGACCATTGCACCCGGACCGGCCGGCCGCCGGCCGCTCTTGCCAGCAGCACGGCATCGAGCGCGACATCGTCGGCGGCATTGTGTCCATAGCAGCCGGCGCCTTCCATATGTTCGACCGTGATGTTCTCGACCGGCAATTTGAACACCAGCGCCAGATCGGCGCGGAGCAGGTAGACCCCCTGGCTGTGGGTCCAGACCCGGACGCGATCTCCGCTCCACTGCGCCATGGCGCAGGACGGCGCGATCGACCCATGCGCGATATAGGGTCGGGTATATTGCCGGTGGATGGTGCGGATCCTCTCAGGCGTCGATGACGCTTTCTTGCTGGCGATGACGGCGAGCTCGGACGGCTGGACCTTGAGCCATTCCGCCATCCCGTCTTCATCGGGCAAGGTTGCGCCGGACGACCAAATGGCGCCCTTGCGCAAGGCGGCCAGCACCAATTCCGCGCCGGCCTCGGTTTCGCTGACCACGCCCGCGAAATTGCCGTCGCGCACGATCGCGACCAGGCCCGCCACCTTGCGCGCGCCATCCTCTTTCAGCTCCACCAGCGTCGCGGCTGAAAGCTCCGATCGCAGCACGCGGCCATGCAGCATGCCCGGCAGCGGGGAATCGTGAATGAAGCGGGGATGGGCGAAAACCTTGTCGGGGATATCGATCCGCTGCACGGAATTGCCTGCCAGCGTGCGCTGCGCCGATGATTTCGGCACCGCGCCCGGCGTCGCGTCACGGTCGAGCGAAACTTCGTCTGCGAGTTCCCAGTAGCTGGTGCTGACATTGCCGGGACCGGAGATCGCGCCATCGACGATGTCGAGCGCTTCGGTTTCAACACCGAGCCGATCCGCGGCGACGTCGAGAAAAATCTGGCGGATTTCGGCGCAGGCCTGCCGGATCGCGCGCCCCGATTGCTGCACCGAAAGGCTGCCGGAGGTGACGCCTTCGTTGGGACTGCCCGCCGTCGAGGCGCGAACCATCTGCACACGGGCGATATCGACATCGAGTTCGTCGGCGGCGATCTGCGCCAGCGCCGTCACGATGCCCTGTCCGATTTCCACCTTTCCCGGCGAGACGCTCACGCGGCCGTCGGGCGAGATGCGGATCCATGATGACAGGTTTGGGTTGGCCGCGAGGCTCGGCGGCAATTTGGGCGCGGAGGGGGAGGGGGCCTGCTCGGTCATTGCGCCTGCATCTCCGCCGCCGCGCGTAATACCGCCCGTACCATGCGGTTGTGCGAACCGCATCGGCACAGATTGCGGTCGAGCGCGGCCCTCACGTCGGCGTCGGTCGGATTGGGATTTCGCATCAACAGCGCCGCGGCGCTCATCAATATGCCGGATACGCAATAGCCGCATTGCAGCGCCTGCTCGGTGATAAAGGCGCGCTGCAGCGGATGCGGCTTCTGGGCATCGCCCAATCCCTCGATGGTGGTGACGTCCTTGCCCGCGACCGACCACAGCGGCGTGTCGCAGGCGGTCACCGCGTGATCGCCGAGGATGACGTTGCAGGCGCCGCATTCGCCGGCGCCGCAGCCGAAATGCGGACCGGTCATGCCGAGCTGACCGCGCAGAATGGCGAGCAGCGGCGTATCGGGATCGGCGTCGATCTTGGTCTCGACGCCATTGAGGCGAAAGCTGATCATGGGCATGGAGATCGGGAACCTTGAGCTGGAGCATGATCCGGAAAAGCGGGAACCGGTTTTCGAAAAAAGATCATGCTCAAACAAAGAGATGAGATCATGATCCGGTTTAGCCAAATCGGATCACGGCTTGTCGGCGAATGTCTTGACGACTTCGGCCCATTTCACAATATCGCCGCGCAAGAATTTATCGAACTGTTCCGGCGTCATCGACATCGGCGCCGCGCCCTGATCGGCCCAGAGCTTGACGATCTCCGGCCGTTTGATGGCGAGGTTGATGGCGGCGCTCAGTCTGTCGATGATGGGCTTCGGTGTGCCTGTCGGCGCCATCAAGCCGAGCCAGATGGTGGCTTCATAGCCGGGCAGGCCGGCCTGTTCGGCCGTCGGCACGTCAGGCAGCACGCTGGAGCGCTTTTCGCCTGTCGTGGCGAGCGCCCGCACCTGACCCTGACTGACGTTGGGAGCCATGGTCGTTACCGCGTCGATCATCATCTGCACCTGTCCGCCGATCACGCCGTTGCGCGCCTCGCCGCTGTTGCGGTAGGGCACATGCACGAGATCGATGCCCGCCATGGTCTTAAACAGTTCACCGGCCATGTGATAGGGCGTGCCCTGGCCGGACGAAGCGTAATTCAGCTTGCCGGGTTGCGATTTCGCCAAGGCGATGAATTCCCGCAAGTTGTTTGCCGGCACGGAAGGGTGCACGACGATCACAAGATCGGAAAAATTAATCGGCGCGACCGGCACCAGATCGCGCATCAATTCGTATTTGCGCTGCGGCACCAGCGATTCATTGGCGGTCTGGGTATTCGACATCATCAACAGTGTGTAGCCGTCGGGCGGCGACTTGGCGGCCTCCAGCGTGCCGATCACGGCGCCGGCGCCGGGACGGTTCTCGATCACGAAGGGTTGTTTGAGGCTCTCCTGCATCGCGTTGCCGAGCACGCGCGCCACCACGTCCGCCGGCCCGCCGGCGCCGAAGGGAACGATGATCCGGATCGGTCGCGTTGGATAGTCCTGCGCGAGCAATGGACCGGCCAGAAAGGCCTGAGCCGCGATAAGCCCGGCCGCCAGCGCGAGTGTGAACGCGCTCCCCGCACTGAGCCATGCAACGGACGTCCGGCCCCTCATTTCCATCTCCTCGAACCCAAAATCGCGCTCTCCAGGTCTGCTCTCCGGGTCCTTCCCGGACCGGTGGCTGGCCAAATCCGGCGTTCGGGTCTAACTGTCAAGTGTAGCGGCATCGGCGATGAGCTGTCGACATGGACTCAGGCTTCGCCGCCGGAATAAAATCTCGCAGCAGGTATCGAATCTCCCCGGAATACGCCGACAGAGTGGGTCAGTGAAAATGCCAAAAATTTCCCGTCGCGACGCGCTCAAGGCGGTGGGCGGCTTGCTTGCGGGCCCGGCGTTCTCCACCCGCGTGCTGGCGGACGCGCCGCCGCCGGAACCGGTCACGCCGGCGTTGATCGCGGCGGCCACGAAGGAAGGCCAGGTCATCCATTACACCTCGACCGATCTGCCGGTCGCCGAGAAACTGGCAAAGGCGTTCGAGGCGAAATATCCGGGGATCGCGGTGCGCGTCGAACGCACTGGCGCCGAGCGCGTGTTTCAGCGCATCGGCCAGGAATATTCCAGCAATATCCACGCCGTCGATGTGGTGAATTCGTCCGATGCGGCGCATTTCATCGTCTGGAAGCGCGACGGCATTCTGTTGCCGTTCGTGCCGGAGGATGTCGCCAAATTCTATCCGCCCGAGCACCGGGATATTGACGGCCAGTTCGCAAGCTGGCGGATCTTTCTCAGCATCATCGCCTACAACACCAAGTTGGTGAAGGCCGAGGACGCGCCAAAGAGTTTCGCCGATCTGCTCGATCCCAAATGGAAGGGCAAGATCGTCAAGGCGCATCCCGGTTATAGCGGCACCATCATGACCGCGACCTATCAGTTGCAGCGCGATCTCGGCTGGGGCTGGTTCGAGCAACTCGCCAAGCAGAACGTCATGCAGGTGCAATCCTCCGCTGACCCGCCGAAGAAGCTCGACCTCGGGGAACGGGCGATCATGGCTGACGGCAACGAGTACAACATCCTGCAGATGAAGGAAGCCGGACGCCCGGTCGAGCCGGTCTATGCCAGCGAGGGATCGCCGATGATCATCGGTCCCAACGGCATCTTCAAGAACTCGCCCAATCCGAACGCGGCAAAATTGTTCCAGTCGTACTGCTTCAGCAGCGAAGCCCAGCAGCTCATCATCGATATCGGCGGCCTGCGCTCGGTGCATCCGCAGGCCCAGGAAAAGCCCGGTCGCACGCCGCTCAAGGACATCAAGACCCTGAAGGATGATGCGGCCGCCGTGGAGCAGCAGGGCGGCGCCATCAAGTCCCGCTATACCAAGATCTTCCGGGTCTGATCCGTTGAGTTCAAGAGTCAGTTCCGCACCCGAGGCATCATGACATCTGAACTGCCGAAGACCTCCGTCGCCGAAACGCTGGCGAAAAAGATCGCAGGCCTGAAGCCCGGGGTTCTGCCAGCTGCGACCACGCGGAAATGCCAGGACCTGTTGATCGATGTCGTCGGCCTCTGCGTCACCGCGCGCAACGAGGATTACGTGCGCAGCGCGCTTGCAGGCTCGGACGACGATGGTCCCTGCACCGTGATCGGTCATCGACGCATGCTGACGGCGGCGGGCGCGGCCTTTGTCAACGGCACCGCGGCCCATGGCGAGGATTTCGACGACACGTTCGAGGGCGGCCCCGTCCATGCCGGCGCGGTGATCGTGCCGGCGGTTCTGGCCGCTTGCGAGCGGCACAATCCGGATGGCCGCAGGGCGCTGACCGGAATTGCCGTCGGCACCGAGGTGCTCTGCCGGTTGAGCCTCGTGGTGCCGAAGGCTGTCCACAAGGCCGGCTTTCATCCGACCGCGATCTTCGGCGCGATGGGCGCTGCCGCGGGCGTCGGCGCCGCACTCGGGCTCACTGCAAAACAGATCGTGGACGCGCTCGGCATCGCCGGCAGCATGGCCGGCGGCATCATCGAATATCTCGCGGAGGGCGCCTGGACCAAACGGCTGCATGCGGGCTGGGCGGCGCAATCCGGCATCCGCGCGGCGCTATTGGCGCGGCAGGGTTTCGTCGGTCCGCGCACCGTGTTCGAGGGCGTGCACGGGCTGTTTCATGGCTTCGCCCATACAACCAAGGGCGACTACGACGCGCTGACCGGCGATTTCGGCACGCGCTGGGTGACCGACACGCTGGCGTTCAAGCCTTATCCTTGCGGGACGATGGCGCAGCCCTACATCGATTGCGCCCGGCGGCTGGCCGCGCGCGGTATTGCCGCCGAGGACGTCGAGGAAATCGTCTGCGAGGTGGCAGAGGGGACCGTCCATCGATTGTGGGAACCACTGGCCGACAAACAGCGCCCGCGCAACGGCTATGCCGCCAAGTTCGCCGTGCCGTATCTGCTGGCGACCGGTTTTGTGCATGGCGGCGTCGGGCTCGGCGCCTTCACGGAAGCGGCGATCCGCGACCCGCGCGTGCTCGCGCTCGCATCAAAAGTGAAGTGCGTGATCGATCCCGATAACCCTTACCCAAATAACTATACCGGCCATGTCAAGGCGACGCTGAAGGATGGCAGCGTGGTCGAGGAGCGCCAGCCCTATTTGCGCGGCGGCGCCCAGGAGCCGCTGACACGGCAGGACGTGACCGACAAATTCGCGCTCAATGTCGCGCATGGCGGCTGGAGCAAGGCGCAGGGTGACGCGGCGTTGAAGCTGCTGGCGGGATTATATGACGGAAAGATAGATCTAAGCGCGTTGCGAAATTAGTCACCGTCATGGCCGGGCAAAAGCGCGAAGCGCGTCTTCGTGCTAAATGTCCCGGCCATCCACGTCCTCCCTCTGGGGATCAAAGATGTGGATGCCCGGCATAAAAGCCGGGCATGACGTGGAGAGGGAGGGGCAATGTCCAACAACGAACTCACCGGCAAGGTCGCCATCGTCACCGGCGCGGGGCGCAATATCGGCCGGGCGATCGCGCTGGCCCTGGCGGACGCCGGCGCGTCCATACTGGTCAATGCGCGCAGCAACCGCGCCGAGGCGGAGGCCGTGGCGCGCGAGATCGAGGCGGCGGGCGGCAAGGCGGTGGTGCATATCGGCGACGTCGCCGACGCAGGCCAGGTGCAGGCGATGGTGGACGTGGCGGTCGGGCATTTCGGCCGGCTCGATATCCTTGTCAACAACGCGGCGCTGCGCCGGGAGAAGCCTTTCGCCGAGATCAGCTACGCCGAGTGGCGCGAAGTCATGAACGTCACCCTTGACGGAGCGTTTCATTGCGTGAAGGCCTGCCTGCCGCACCTGAAGCAAAGCGGCGCGGGGACCATCGTCAATATCGGCGGCCTGAGCGCCCATACCGGCGCGCGGGACCGCGCCCATGTGGTGACCGCCAAGGCCGGAATCGTCGGCTTTACCCGGGCGCTGGCCCATGACCTTGCCGGGGATGGCATCACCGTCAATTGCGTGGTTCCGGGCCTGATCGGCACGCCGCGGCCAAAGAACACGCCGGAGCCCGCGCATCATCTGATCCATCAGACCATCACCGGCGAGCGCGGCCGCCCCGAGGATGTCGCGGCGGCGGTGCGGTTCCTGTGCGGGCCCGCCGCCCGCTACATCAACGGGCAGTCGATCCATAGCAATGGCGGGGCCTATCTCGGCGCATAATGCATGGCTCGCTGGCTATTTGCGCACCCGGATGCCGGATAATTACGCTGGCCCTGCCGGCTTTTGATGTTAACCATTAGGCCATGAACCAGCACGCCAAGATCGATATCCGGCACTCCACCTGTCCGCACGATTGCCCGTCGGCCTGCGCGCTCGATGTCGAGGTAATCGACAATACCAGCATCGGCCGGGTGCGCGGTTCCAAGCTGCAAACCTATACCGCGGGTGTGATCTGCGCCAAGGTCGCGCGCTACGCCGAGCGCATTCACCATCCGGATCGGCTGACCTATCCGATGTTCCGCGTCGGCCCGAAGGGCTCCGGCAAGTTTGCGCGAATCACCTGGGACGACGCGCTGGACGAGATCGCGGGACGGTTCAACGCGGCCGAGCGCGAGTTCGGCGCCGAATCGGTGTGGCCCTATTACTATGCCGGCACCATGGGGCTGGTAATGCGCGACGGCATCAACCGCCTCGCCCATGTCAAGAAATATTCCCGCTTCTACTCCACGATCTGTTCGACCATCGCGCGGGTGGGATTTGCCGCCGGCACCGGCAAGGTCGCCGGCGTCGATCCGCGCGAGATGGGCGTCTCCGACCTGGTCGTGATCTGGGGCACCAACCCGGTTAACACCCAGGTCAATGTGATGACGCACGCGATGCGCGCCCGCAAGGAGCGCGGCGCCAGGATCGCAGCCGTCGATGTCTATAACAACGACACCATGAAGCAGGCCGACATCAAGATCATCCTGCGGCCGGGCACCGACGGCGCGTTCGCCTGCGGCGTCATGCACGTGCTGTTCCGCGAAGGCTTTGCCGACCGCGACTATCTCGCCCGCTACACCGATTGTCCGGCCGAGCTCGAGGCGCATCTTGCCACCCGCACGCCGGAATGGGCGTCGGCGATCAGCGGCGTGCCGGTCGCGGAGATCGAAGCCTTTGCCCGCGCGGTCGGCGGCACCAAGCGCAGCTTCTTCCGTCTCGGCTATGGTTTTACCCGCAGCCGCAACGGCGCGGCGCAGATGCACGCCGCGCTGTGCATCCCGGCCGTGACCGGCGCCTGGCAGTACGAGGGCGGCGGCGCGTTCTTCAACAATTATGCGATCTGGAAATTCGACGAATCCCTGATCGAGGGCCATGACGCGATCGATCCCAGCACGCGGCAGCTCGACCAATCCAAGATCGGGCGCATCCTGACCGGCGACGCGGCGGCGCTCAAAAATGGCCCGCCGGTCAAGGCGATGCTGATTCAGAACACCAATCCGATGACGGTGGCGCCGGAGCAGGCCCTGGTGCGTCAGGGCTTTGCGCGCCCCGACCTGTTCGTGGCGGTGCATGAGCAGTTCATGACCGAGACCGCGCAGATGGCCGACGTCGTTCTGCCGGCCACGATGTTCATGGAGCACAACGATCTCTATTACGGCGGCGGCCACCAGCACATTTCGGTCGGCGCCAGGCTGATCGAGCCGCCCGGCGAATGCCGTTCCAACCACGAGCTGCTGCGCGGGCTCGCAAGGCGCCTCAAGGCCGCGCATCCCGCGTTCGAAATGTCGCCGCGCGAGTTGATCGACGCCACGCTTCGAAGGAGCGGGCATGGCGGCATCGCGGAGCTGGAGGCCGATCTGTGGCGCGATCTGCAGCCGGATTTCCGCACCTCGCACTATCTAGACGGCTTCGCGCACGCCGACCGCAAATTCCATTTCAAGGCCGACTGGGCCCATGTGCCGCTCGGCAATGCCGGCTTGATGGGCGCGTGGGACACGATGCCCTCGCTGCCCGATCACTGGACGGCGATCGAGCAGGCGGACGAGGCCCATCCGTTCCGGCTTGCCACCAGCCCGTCGCGCAGCTTCCTCAACACCACCTTCAACGAGACGCCTTCGTCGCAGGCGCGCGAGGGCGCCCCGAGCGTGATGATGCATCCCGACGATGCCGCTGCGCTCGATATCGCCGACGGCGACGCCGTCACGCTCGGCAATATGCGCGGCGAGACCACGCTGATCGCCAAACTGTTCGATGGCGTGCGGCCCGGTGTGCTGATCGCGGAATCCGTTCATCCGAACAAGGCGCATATCGGCGGCCGCGGCATCAACATGCTCACCGGCGCCGAGTCGGTGGCCCCGTTCGGCGGCGCCGCATTCCACGACAACAAGGTCTGGGCGAAGAAGGCCGCGCAAGCGACGATTCCGATACCGTAGAAACCGGTTCCCACCTTTGCCGATGATGTTCTAATGTCCGCCGGGCAAAGCAGGCGAGCAGGACCATGATCAACAACAGCGTCATCCTTGAAAAGCGCGGACAGGCGCTCTGGATCACCATCAACCGGCCGGAGAAGCGCAACGCCATCAATGGCGACGTCATCGCCGGCATCGCCCATGGCTATCGCACCGCCCATGACGACAAGGACGTGCGCGTGATCGTGCTGACCGGGGCCGGCGACAAGGCGTTTTGTGCCGGCGCCGACCTGCAGAACACCGGCGGCGCCTTCGCGCGCGATTTTGCCAGGCCGAACGTCGACTACGCCGACCTGCTGCGGCTGTCGCAGAACGCCACCAAGCCGACGATCGCGCGGGTCGGCGGCGTCTGCATGGCCGGCGGCATGGGCCTGTTGTGCATGACCGACATGGCGATCGCAGCCGACCACGTGATGTTCGGATTGCCCGAGGTCAAGGTCGGCGTGTTTCCGATGCAGGTGATGAGCCTGCTGCAGGAAATCGCGCCGCGGCGCCTCGTCAATGAGTGGGCGATCACCGGCGAGCCATTCGACGCCAGGGCCGCGCAAGCGGCCGGATTGCTCAACCATGTGGTGCCGGCGGCCGAACTCGACGCCAAACTCGACTGGCTGATCGGCCGCATCACCGACAAATCGCCGACCGCGATCCGGCGCGGCAAATACGCCATGCGCGCGATCGCCTCGATGTCGTTCGACGAAAGCATCGCCTATACCGAAAGCCAGATCGCCTTGCTGGCGATGACGGAAGACGCCAAAGAGGGCCTCACGGCGTTTGCCGAAAAACGGAAACCGGTCTGGCCGGGAAGTAAATCCAGAATGTCGTTCCTGCGCACGCAGGGACTCATACGCCGTATCATTCATTTTGAGAGATGCTGCTTGCCGGCTTTCGTTCCGCAACCGGGACCTGTGGTTATGGGTCCCTGCGTTCGTAGGGACGACACCGTGCAGAGCCGCTATGGCCTGACATAAATGCTCTTATACGATCCGGTATAGGCTTCCTTCCAGCCTCTCTTACCCACCAGAAACCGCCTTAGCTCGTCGTGTGCCTTTACCCAAAGCACCGTATCGATCTGGTATTTCCCAAGCACGGTGTCCCAGGCGCTCTCATCAATCTCCAACTGGGCCAGTTTGAAATAGTCGCGCAGCAAAGCATCCGGATAGGCGGTGGCGGCTCGACCATCCACGAACACGGGTATCGCGCCTCGGGTGTGGAAGATCAAGATTCCGCCGTAGTTCCAGTGGTTCAGAAGCCGCGCATGCGGAAAATGCGTTTGAAGATAGCGAACATCCTGCTCTGAAACCATTTCCGGAAGTCCGAGAGCCGGATCCATTCGCATGTAAGTCCACGGCACAGCGCATGCCGCAACGACGCCGGCAGCCAGCAACGCCCTTTGGACTTTGAGATCATTCGGCTGTTTGGGCAGCAGCCGATCGAGGTGAAGCGCCAGGGGAACTGCGGAGAATATAAAAAAGAAGGACATGTATCGGAATTGATAAAGTCCCAAAAACAGAAACAGCCAGGAAAGCAGCCGTGACTCCAGGGGAACAGGTTGAGTCCTGAAGCGCAGTTCAAGCGCCGCAAATATCAGGATGTATATGATGCCGGGAATGCTCCCCGGCATGGTTACATTGCCGAAATAGGACCGCCACTCGGTGATGTAGGCTTGCACGAAGTGGCCTAACGTCGTCCGCCACGCCTTCATAGATATGCCAGCCAGAGGATTGATGAACGTTGCAACAAAGCAACCAACTCCCGCGAAACCATAGATCTTGAAATTGACCCAATCCCGTCTGAGCAAGGCCACGCCGCAAAAAACGCCGACAATAAGAAAACCAATCAAAAAGCCGCCATGCAGATTGGCCCACAGCACCATGATTGCCGGCAGCAAAAACGCCGCGTTCTTTTCAGGCATTCTCCGTAGAAGATGGTGCCAAACAACATCGTGGCCATGTTTGGCGAAGCGGCGAGATAGATATTCGGAGCCGTCGCAAAAGCCGGGTAAAGCAAACACGCGGAAAAAACCGCAATGCAAACCGCGATTGCCGAGGCTCCGCTGCTCAGGCAGAGCGACGCAAGATAGCCGACCAATACTGCGCCAGCGGCAACGACAAACAATACGAGACCACTAAAATTCGCATATTGAAATATAACGCTGCAATCACGTCCCAAAGCCACGAAAGATTGTACCATTGCCTGCCTGCGGACGTGAATGACCATGGATCGGAAGGGAACATGACCCCGGTCCCTGATCAGGTCTCCGGCGGCCAGGTGCCATCCCAAATCATAATGGCCAAGCATGAGCGTCGCGTTCGCGAGGTAATACACGCAGGCGACCGAAATCAGGAAGACATAAATCCCGGACCTCTGAAAGCAGGAACTGATCATCTTTGGTCCTCTGTCGAACTCCGGTTCGGGATGCTCCGAACAGGGCCGGCGAACGGCGTCGCGCAAGCAGATCTGCGCGTCGAGATATCTTTCCGCTCGCATATGGCGAGGGGGCGGCCTCGGAAAAGCGTGCGGAGGAGTTCCTGCTTCCGGGGACCTCTAGACAATTCTGTGGATCTCAAAAAGGTGGTCGGCAGCGCCATCCTGTCTCAATGCAACCAGGTGGACACGCCCGAACGCCGGCTGCCGTGAGCATCCCGGAGTGCCAATCATATCGCTGGCCTTTCGCATGCCTTCCGCGGCCGGGCAGTTTTGCGACATGCGGATGACGATGGAAATCGTCCACCGCGTGGGTGCGGCTTGTGCGCGAGCCGGGAGATGCTGTTGGCGTTGATATCGGTCAACACGGAGTAATTCGGCGGGCGTGATGATGACTATCATCGATACCGCGCGGCGGGCGATCATGGAGACGACAGATGGACGCAGAAACCAGAAAGAAAATACTGTCGCTGTTGGATCAGCACCGGATCATGACCATTGCCACGGTAAGGCCCGATGGCTGGCCACAAGCGACCACCGTCGGCTATGTCAGCGACGTCCTTGATCTTTACTTCCTTTGCGGCCTGGACAGCCAGAAGGCGCGGGATCTGGCGCGAGACGACCGGGTCTCGCTGACGATCGACCACGACACCTCGAATGTGATGGCGATCACCGGACTATCGATGGCGGGACATGCGCGGGCGGTGGAAAGCCGGGCACAGGCGGAAAAGATATTGGCCATGATGCCGCTGAAATATCCCGACAGTCCGCCTCTGCCGATGAAGATGCCTGACCCTGATGAGGTCCGGTTGTTCTGCGTCACTCCGACCGTCATCTCCGTGCTCGACTACGCCAAGGGCTTCGGACACACCGATCTCGTCACTTGCTGAGCAAGTGTCCCAAAGCGCCGGGTGCTGCCCTGCCATCACCCGGCCAACGGTCGTAAGGAGCTTTCATGAGCCGTAGATTTGGAGCCGCCGCGGTTCTTCTCGGCGCATTCGATCATCTGCCAGCCGGGTTTCGCGGCCGAAAACTGGCCCGACTCCGTGGACCAGTATGTCGCGCAGGTTCGCAAGACAATCGACACGACGGAAATGGACGGGTATCTGGCGGTGGTCAATAACCCGAACGGCGCACTGCTGGTCGACGTGCGCGAGGAAACCGAGTTCAAGGCCGGACACGTGCCCGGCACGGTCAACGTTTCGCGCGGGCGTCTGGAGTTCCGGATCTGGAAGCCGCTCGGCTATCCGGGCAAGGTAGAGATGAACCGCAAGATCTATGTGCAGTGCGCGACCGGCGGCCGCGCCACGCTGGCGGCCAAGCAACTCAAGGATATCGGCTTCACCAACGTTACGGCCGTCGTGATGGAATTGGCCGACTGGCAGAAGAAGGGACATCCCTTCGTCAAGGACGAGTCCAAATAGGACCACGCGACGTTTCCGGGCGCGAAACCCGCCTCGGAGTGTGGCGTGACGATGTCTGCGGCGGGTGTGAGCGCGGTCGGTCACGTCCGAAAAGTGCCGACAAGCCTTCAACGGGCGTGATCTGCATCACATTTTTGTGGCACTTTATCGTGGCATATTTCCTTTCGAAAACACGCCGGGACGAATGACGAGATTGATCGG
>CAWHIO010000031.1:0-5897 GCA_963829315.1 uncultured Alphaproteobacteria bacterium
TGATGTCAAAGGTCACATGCTGCCATTTGCCGCGCGGATCGGTAAACCGCAGGTCGACATATTTGACGTCGTTGTCCTTGATCGATTTGAGGACGTCTTTGGCGGTCTTCATGTATCCCCCTTTGGATGATTGTGGTGCTATTGATCTGGCCACGGGTCGCGGCCGGCCAATGGTCAATACAATTGGGGGATGCTCAACACAATATCAGAGTATTGGCAGGTTCCGCTCAGATGGCATCGAGCCCGGATTCCCCGGTCCTGATGCGAATGGCCTCTTCGATGTTGGACACGAAGATCTTGCCGTCGCCGATACGCCCGGTCTGGGCCGCGCGCCGGATGGCGTCGATGGCCCGCTCGACCAGTTCATCGGAAATCACTATTTCGATCTTCACCTTGGGCAGAAAGTCGACAATGTACTCGGCGCCGCGGTAGAGCTCGGCGTGGCCCTTTTGCCGCCCAAACCCCTTGGCTTCGGTGACGGTGATGCCTTGCAGTCCAACTTCCTGAAGTGCTTCTTTGACCTCGTCGAGCTTGAATGGCTTGATGATGGCTTCGATTTTCTTCACAGATCGCCTCCCGGGCACTTTCATATTTCAGACTTCAGGTATGTTTCCATGTTGCGCGAGGTCGCGCAGGCGCTCGATTGTTTGGCCCAGCGCCCGGGCGCGCATCCATCATTTACCGGTTCAGCACAACGATCCTGAGCCGACTTCCCCAAAAGCAGGGTCTATGCCAAGTTGTTAAGATGCCTGATTTCGAAATGTTATCAGGCTTTTAACACGCATCCATAGGGGGTAGACCGAAGCGGGCACAATACCGCAGCTCGCAAAATAGGCAAATAGATCAATAGGCATGCAAATGTCTCGATCGAATTGCGTACGGAACAGGAAATGCCTCAGAAAAAGGCGATTCCGACAGGGGATTTGGCATGGAAGTTCTAACCACGGCTGAGATGGAACGCGCCGATCGGCTCGCCATCGCCGCGGGCACCCCGGGCTTCGCGCTGATGATGAGCGCCGGTCAGGCCGTCGCCCAGGCTGCGATGGACCTGGTGGAGGAGGGCCCGATCGTGGTGGTCGCCGGACCCGGCAACAATGGCGGCGACGGTTTCGTGGCCGCGGCGGAGCTGGCGGCGCGCGGCCGCGAGGTCTCGGTCATCCTGCTGTGCGAGCGCGACGCCCTTCAGGGCGACGCGGCCTCGGCGGCACGGGGATGGAAATATCCGGTGCTGCCGTTCAATCCGCATGCCATCGGCAAGCCGGCGCTGATCATCGATGCGCTGTTCGGCGCCGGTCTGGACCGGGCGGTAAAGGGGGAGCCGCTTGAGATGATCGAGGCGATCAACAGCAACGGCGCGCCGGTTCTCGCCGTCGACCTGCCGAGCGGCATTAACGGCACCACCGCAGCCGTCATGGGCGTCGCCGTGCGCGCCACCGAAACCGTGACGTTCTTCCGGCGCAAGCCTGCCCATTTGCTGTTGCCGGGCCGGATCCATTGCGGTCGCGTCCGTGTCGCCGATATCGGCATCGACGCCAATGTGCTTGAGGAAATTCAGCCGCGGACGTTTGAGAACCTTCCCTCGTTTTGGCGCCAATCGTTTCCGGTGCCGCGGATGGACGGTCACAAATACGACCGCGGCCATGTGGTCGTCGTCTCTGGCGGCGTGGCGGCGACCGGCGCGGCGCGGCTGTCGGCGCGCGGCTCGTTGCGGGCCGGTGCCGGCCTGGTCACGCTGGCCTCGCCGCGGGACGCGCTCGCCATCAATGCTTCCGCGCTGTCGGCGGTCATGGTTCGCGCCGTCGACACGGTGGTCGAATTTGCCGAGATGCTGGGTGACAGGCGCTTCAACAGCTGCGTGATCGGACCGGGCGCGGGCATTGGCGGGCGGACGCGCGATCTGGTGCTGACGGCGATTGCCGCCAAACGAAGCCTGGTGCTGGATGCGGATGCGCTGACGAGCTTTGCCGATGCCCCTGATCGGCTGTTCGACGCGATCAAGGCTTGCGCCAATCCGCAAGTGGTTCTGACCCCGCATGAGGGGGAATTTCCGCGGCTGTTCAGCGACATCAGCAACAAGCAGCCGCTTCGCTCCAAACTCGGCAGAGTCCGGGCCGCCGCCGAGCGCAGTGGCGCCATCGTCCTGCTCAAGGGGCCGGATACGGTCGTATCCGCACCGGAGGGCCGCGCGACCATCGCCGCCAACGCACCGTCCTGGCTCGCTACCGCCGGCGCCGGCGACGTGCTGTCGGGAATGATATCGGGGCTGTTAGCGCAGGGCGTGCCGGCCTTCGAGGCCGCCAGCATCGGGGTCTGGATGCATGGCGAAGCGGCGCGCGAGGCGGGACCGGGCCTGATCGCGGAGGATCTGCCGGAGGTGCTGCCCGCGGTGTTCCGGCACCTCTATGACGAGTTCGGTATCGACTACTGAGACGGTCAGTCCCTCATTCCACTTCGTACCACCGCACCAACCGTGGCGCCGCCCAATCGGTCGCAACGGATTCGACCAGCGAGCGGCCGGCATGTTCGGCTGCGAACGCGATGCGTTGGGTCTGGCCGGGGTCGACCGCCAGCGTATCCAGCCAGAGCGGCTTCCAGCCGTCATCGAGCCGGTCCAGCAACCTGAAATGATGGCCGTGAAGGTGGAAAATGCTGGCGATGTCGGCGCGGTTGGTAATGGTCAGCATGACGGTACGGCCGGCTTTGGAGCGGAAGGCGGGTCGCGTCGTCGCGGCGAATTTGGTGGGGACGACCCAATCGGCCTGCGGTCCGCCGAGGGTCAGATCGAAGCGCAGCGCATTCTTGAGGTCGAGCCGCGCCGGCAGGCCATTGGACGGCAGCGGGGACGCGGCGGGCAGCACCGCATCGCGAATTCGGGGGGCGTTTGAGGCGATCAGCCGGGCGATCGGGCGGGCCTCCTTGCCATCATGCAGCAGGACCGATGAAGCCGCGCCCGGCTCGCGCGCCGGGGCGTCGATGAAGGCGTCGATCCGGGTTCCCGGCGCAAGGACGAGCGCGCCGCCGCGCGCCAGGAACGGCTCGGCCGGCTGCCCATCGAGGGCCATAATCCGGACTTCAATGCCTTCTATTTTAATAGCGATTACATGGCGCTGACAGCCATTTACGAGGCGGAGCCTCAGCCGTTCGTGGGGGCGGATCTGGAAGTCCTGGGTGGTCCGTCCGTTGATCGTATAGACCGCTGTTGTGTCCTTGGGATCGATGCCGGGCGCAATCGCGGTTCCACCCGGGTCAAGCCGCCAATCCTCGATCAGCAACACCTCGTCGCGGTCGATGGCAACGGCTTCGCTCTCGGCCACGATCAGGGGCCGCGCTCGGGTTGGCCGCGCCGCGCCGTCTCCGAGCAGGGCCAGGTCGCAAAGAAACGTCCCGGCATGGCGCAATGGCAGCGGGAAAGCGTCCCGGGCGCCCGGTGCCAGGGAAGCCCGCGCCAGCAACGGTTCAGCCGCCAAAGCTCCGTCGATCCCGCGCCAATTGAGGACCATCGGGGCGGGCAGATCGTTTCCGAACGCGACCTCGGGATTGTCGCCGCGCCTGAACCGGAGTTCGGGGCCGCCGAGCGACCATATCGGGGTATCCGGCTCTCCCGGACGCAAGGCAAGGACATCGGCTTTGGCCTGAAGCATCAGGGCTGGGCGAGCCTGAGCTGCGGCAGGTGCTGCCGCTGCCGGATTGAGGGCCGCAGCGCCCAGTCCGGCCAGTAGCGCGCGTCGATCCGGTCGAAAAATGCGATCTGCCATCTTCTTGATGCGGACCATTTTCCGCTGGATATGTCCAGTTGCCGCAGGCTGGCCGGGAAGCCTCTGACGGGGCCATTTTTTTGCTGCGAACCGATGGGCTCATGTTATAAGCCCGCCGCAACGATCACATTTATAATTTGGATAGGGCGTCCAAATCATAAACGTGATCGATTCCATTAACTTGGAGCATGATGGCCGCCCGAAAACCGCTTTCCACTTTTCGGCATCGTGCCCGGGCATCGCGGCCGGAGGTGATGCTGCTCTAGCGGGCGTGGCGGAACTGGTAGACGCGCTGGATTTAGGTTCCAGTGACGAAAGTTGTGGGGGTTCGAGTCCCTCCGCCCGCACCAAGCGCCGATAAGCGTTTGCGCAATGACGATGACTGACGGATCTGTCTTCCGAAGGGGTTTTTCCTTGAAGGATCGGGTTCGCCGAACCACCGGCGCCGGCTCCTGGGCTGCGCCACCAGATTTACAACATCCGGCGTTTTGGCCGGACCAAGCGGGAAGAAGATTGACGCCATGCAGGTGAAGGAAACCGTCGCCGACGGACTGAAGCACGAATTCCAGATCAGCGTTCCGGCAGCGGATCTCGACGCCAAGGCGGACGCGCGCCTGATCGATCTCAAGGACAAGGTCCGCATCAACGGCTTTCGTCCCGGCAAGGTGCCGGTGAGCCACCTCAAGAAGGTCTACGGCCGTTCGGTGATGGCGGAGACCATCGATCAGACCATCCGCGACACCAACTCGCAGCTCTTCACCGAGCGCGGCTTCCGCCTGGCGACCGAACCCAAGGTCACGATGCCGACCGAGCAAAAGGACGTCGAGGACGTCCTCAGCGGAAAATCCGATCTCACTTACACGGTTTCGATCGAGATCGTGCCGGTGATCCAGCTCGCCGATTTCAAGAGCTTTACGGTGGAGAAGCCGGTGGCCGAGGTGACCGACGCCGAGGTCGACGATGCCATCAAGCGGATCGCCGAGCAAATCGCACTTTCGCGGCGAAGGCCGAAGGCGCCAAGGCCGAAACCGGCGACCGCGTCACGGTTTCCTTCAAGGGCAGCATCAACGGCACGCCGTTCGATGGCGGCACCGGCGAAAACATCCACGTGACGATCGGCTCCAACACCTTCATTCCCGGCTTCGAGGAACAGCTGATCGGCATCGCCGCGGGCGAAACCCGCACCCTGAAGGTCTCATTCCCCGCGAATTACGGCAACGAGAAACTGGCCGGACAGCCCGCCGAGTTCGAAACGTCGGCGACGCTGGTCGAGGCGCCGCAGGAAGCCGTCATCAATGACGAGTTTGCCAAGACGCTCGGCCTGGAATCGCTCGACAAACTGAAGGAAGCGGCGCGCGAGCGGCTGGCGGCCGAATTCGCCGGCGCCACCCGCCAGCGGGTCAAGCGCCTGCTGCTGGACCGCCTCGACGAAACCCATCGCTTCGAAGCGCCGCCGTCGCTGGTCGACGAAGAGTTCAATCTGATGTGGAACTCGATCAAGACCGAGATGAAATCGAACGGCAAGACGTTTGCCGACGAGAACACCACGGAAGAGGCGGCCAAGGACGAATACCGCAAGATCGCCGATCGCCGGGTCCGGCTCGGCCTCGTGCTGTCTGAAATCGGCGAGAAGAACAAGATCACGGTGACCGACGACGAGGTCAGCCGCGCGGTGATCGAGCGCGCCCGCCAGATGCCCGGGCGCGAGAAGGAAGTCTGGGACTACTATCGCAGCAATGCCAATGCGCTGGCCCAGCTTCGCGCACCGATCTATGAAGACAAGGTCGTCGATTTCATCCTCGAACTCGCCACCGTGACCGAAAAGAAGGTGTCGCGCGAGGATCTTTACAAAGACGATGAGGCGGAGAAGAGCGCAGCCTGAAGCCGCGTCAGCACGCCGTTAAGGTTGAGAAGCGAAAGCGGCATGGCGGCGGCATCCTCCGCTATGCCCGGTTGCCAAAATCAGCTTCAACTGGGGCCAATTCCCCGGGCATTTGACCGGCCTTGTCGCCGGGGATTTGGCCCATATCTGTGGGCCCTGTCTTTCGAAGTCCTGCATCACGGGACGTTCCTCCGCGGTGGGCAATTCCAGCCAGTTCGGTCTTGCCGACGGATGTTCGTCTCCGCCAACCTGTCTACGAA
>CAWHIO010000032.1:0-17291 GCA_963829315.1 uncultured Alphaproteobacteria bacterium
GGCAGGAAGAACGCGGCGATAATTCCAACCGCATAGATCGACGCCAGCGCCATGGCGGCGTGACCGAAGCCGCCGAACTGGGTGATCATGGTGCCGGCGAGCAGCGGCCCCAGGAAGGCAATGAAGCGCGGCCCGTTGAAAGCGAAGGCGAGCGCAGTCGCCCTCATCCGGGTCGGATACAGCTCCGGCAGCCAGACCGGCATCCAGGTGTATTGTCCGTTGCTGAAGAACGCATTCGCCGTCGCAAGCAACAGCAGCAGCTTCAGATCGGTCGTCACGAAGAACAGCACCGGCGTCATCACCAGCGCCATGACAAAAAATCCAATCGTCACCGGCTTGCGGCCGAACGCATCCATCAGAAAGCCGACGCTGAGATAGCCAAGCACCGAGCCGATCGTATAGGCCATGCCGGCGTAGCTCGCCCACTGGGCGGCGTTGAGGCTTTCCCTGGCGGCCAGCGAACCGATGAACGGCGGCACCCAGGTCGAGATGCCCCAGAATCCCACCGTGGTCGTCAGCGACATCAGAAAAACGACGATGGTCCGCTTGCGCAGCGAGGCATCGGTGAAGAGATCAAACAGCGTGAAACGCGTCAGCTTTTCGGCCCCCTCGCCGAGCGAGACGCCCGACCTCTTTTGTTCAATCGCCACGCGCCGCTTCTGGTCGGTTTCCTCCCAGATTTTCAATTCAGGAATGGCGCGCCTGATCCATAGCGTCAGCAGCGCCGGAAGCACTCCGAGCGCGTACATGTAACGCCAGGCACCCGGACCGGTCTGACCGAGAAACAGCCAGGTAAACGAAGCCAGAAAAAAGCCGAGACCGAGCCCGCATTGCATGATGCCGGCGCCCTTGCCGCGGGCGCGATCCGGCCAGAGTTCGGCCAGCATCGAACTGCCGGTCGCCCATTCCGATCCGATGGCGATGCCGACCAGAAACCGCAACGCCACGAACGACATCCAGTCGAACGCGAACGCGCTGAGCCCGGTCGCGATCGAATAGGCGATGATCGCGATGACCATCGTGCGCTTGCGGCCGATATAGTCGGCCAGAATCCCGCCCAGCATGCCGCCGATGCCCCAGCCGAGCAGGGTGATCGCGATCACGGTGCCGATATAGGATGGAATCTGTCCATATTGCGAAGGATCAAGCAACTGCCGCAGCGCGACGCCCGCGGTCAGAATCAGCGCATAGGTTTCGAAACCATCGAACAGCCAGCCGAGGTTCGAGGCAATCAACGCATTCCATTGCGAACGCGACAGCGCCCTGTACCACGGGCCTTCCATTGCAGAAGTCGTCATCCCCGTTTCCCCCAATTCTGTATTATGTTATGTGCGCGCCATCTTGCGTGCGGCGCTTTTCACAGCGTTGATGATCTCCGGATAAGCCGCGCAGCGGCACAGATTACCCGCCAGATAGTCCCTGATCTCTTCATCCGTCGGCATCGGCTTTTCTTCCAGCAGCTGGTGCGTCATCAGGACGAAACCCGACGTGCAAAAGCCGCACTGGAACGCGCCTTCCTCGATGAACGCCTGTTGCACCGGGCTGAGATGCGCGTCGTGATCGAGATGCTCGATCGTCGTGACGGTCTTGCCGTCGACAAACGCCGCCGGATACAGGCAGCCCGACACCGCGGCATGATCGACGATCACGGTGCAGCAGCCGCAGAGACCCTGGCCGCAGCTTTCGCGGGCGCCGTACAAATCCAGCCGGCCCAGCAGCTCGACGAGATTTTCATGGGTCTGGACCAGCACCTCGGTCTGGCTTCCATTCAGCACGAAGCTGATCGACTTGGCATGCTGCTTCATCTCAATCTCCGATCGGGTTTCCGGCCTTGAGGCGGATAGCCCTCAGTACGCTTTCCGCGGTCAGCGGCAGGTCGGTCAGGCGAACGCCCACGGCATCGTGGATCGCGTTGGCGATCGCGGGTGAAACGCCGAAGGTCGCGCTTTCCCCGACGCCCTTGGCGCCGAACGGGCCGCCGCCCTGCTCGGCCAGCACGATATGGTTCTCGATCGCAGGCGGAATGTCGTGGATGCCCGGGATCTTGTAGTCGGCGAAGGAAGCGTTCGTGACCTGGCCCGCGTCGAACTCCATGTTCTCGAACATCGTAAAGCCAAGCTGCATGATCGCCGCGCCGGACAATTGCGTTTCCACGATGCGGGGATTGAGCGGACGTCCCATATCGGCGGCATTGACCAATTTGGTCAGTTTCACCTGGCCCGTTTCGGTATCGACCTCGACCTCGACGCCGGTGCCGCCGACCATCCAGAACGGCGTGATGTTGTCGGACATGCCGGTCGCCGAGTCCGGCGACTTGTAGGCCGGGATGTAGCTGCCGACGCCCATCACGTTGCCGGCCTGCATTCCGTACTTCTTCTTGAAAATCTCGCGGGTCTCGAGATTTGAGCCCTCCGGAACGCCGACGCTTTGCGCCAGCGCCTCAAGCTTCTGCTTGCGTCTTCGGCGGCCAGTTTCACCGCGTTGCCCATGTGAAAGGTCGATCGCGAGCCCAGCGTCGCCATGTCGTAGGGCGTGACGTCGGTGTCGGGGTGAATCACCCTGACGTTCTCGGCTTGCAGCTGCAGCACTTCGGCGACGATCTGCGCCATCGCCGTGTCGGAGCCCTGCCCCATGTCCACCGTGCTCATGTAAAGCGCGCAGCTGCCGTCGGCGTAGATATTGACGAAGGCAACCGACGTCGTCGGCGAGATGGACGCCTTGAATCCGATCCCCACACCGCGACCGCGGCGCACAACTCCGTTGCCGCGATCGAACGGCGCGGCCCAATTCATCCGCTCGGCGAGCTTTTCCAGGACGAGATCGATCGCGGCGTCCTTCATCGCGGTGCCGGTCGCCTGCGGGCGGCCTTCCCGCAAGATATTTTTACGGCGAAACTCAACCGGGTCGATATTCAGTTCGCGCGCGATCAGGTCGGTATGGCTTTCATACGCCCAGACAAGCTGCGGAATGCCGAAACCGCGCAACGCGCCGGCAGGCGGCCGGTTGGTATAGAGCGAGTAGGACTTCGATTGCGACGTTCTCGATGTCGTAGGGGCCGGGCGCGGTAAAGCCGGATTTTTGGGTGACGCGCGGCCCGATATCGGCATAGGCGCCGCCGTTCCAATAGACCGTGCAACTGCGGCCGGTGATCTTGCCGGCAGCATCGACCGCGCTCTTGATCCGGAACGTGGTGGCATGTTTGCTGATGGTGTAGAATTGCTCCTCCATCGTCAGCGACCACTTCACCGGCCGCCTGGTCAGCAGCGCGAGCGCGGCGACCAGCGCCTCCAGCTTGATGTAAAGCTTGGCGCCGAACCCGCCACCGAGATGCGGCACCTTCACCTGCATCTTGTTCTCGGGCCATCCGAGCAGCCGGGCGATCTCGATCCGGACGAATGACGGCGACTGCGAGGACGTGTGGATGGTCAGGCCGTCACGCGTGGGCTCGGCCAGCGAAACCATCGGCTCAAGCGGGGTATGCATGACCTGCTGGGTGTGAAATTCATGCTCGAACAGATGCGCCGCGCCGGCGAACGCCCCGTCGACATCGCCGCGCTTGAGATGGAAATCGAGCGCGATGTTGGTGTTCTTCTTGCCGTGCAGATGCTTGAGATCGGGAAAGGTGCCGGCCGGCTTCAGGACGTCGTGAACGATGGCCTGCGAATCCATCGCCTCGACTTCGTCGAATATCGCCGGCAGCTCCTCATACACCACCTCGACCAGCTGCGCCGCCTGCTCGGCGACGTGGGCGTCCCTGGCGAGCGCCACGGCCACGGGCTCGCCGACATGCCGCACCTTGCCAAGCGCGAGTACCGGCTGGTCGTGGAACGCGGGGCCGTAATAGGGCTCCGGAATGATCTTCCGGATGTCCTCTCCGGTGTACACCGCAAACACACCCTCGACCTTGAGCGCAGCGCTGGTGTCGATGCTGACGATGCGGCCATGCGCCACGGTGCTGCGCGCCACCTTCGCAATCAGCATGCCCGGCACGCGCATATTGTGCACGTAGTCGGCGCGGCCGGTGACCTTCGCGCGCGCTTCCAGCCGGGGAAGCGAGCGGCCCACCTGTCCCGCGGGCATCGGCTTGTGAATTGTCATGGCTGGGTCACTCCAAGGCCGGCCTGCCGCAACGCGCGCCGCACGTAGACCCGCACCAGTTCGGATTTATACGAGGCCGAACCGCGGGAATCGCCGATGACTTCCGCTTCGGCCAGGGCGGATTCACCGGCGCGTTCGAACATCGCCTCGTTGACCTTCTGGCCGCGCAAGACTTTTTCGGTTGAAACCAGGCGCGTCAGCTTTTCCGTCGCGGCACTGATCATGAGCCTGACGTCGTCGATAGCTGCCGCCCTCGATCCGCAGCGAGCAGGCGATGCCGAGCGCAGGCCAGTCGTCGGCCGATCGCGTCGTGCATTTGATATAGGCCGATGACCACCCGGCCTGCGGCGGCACGTCGACGAACGTGATCAGCTCGTCGCGCTTCAGCACGGTCTCGTAGTAACCGCTGAACAGCTCCTGGATCATGATCTCGCGCTGACCGGACGGGCCGACAACGATCGCCTTCGCGCCCAGCGACGACAACACCGGCGGCAGATCCATGTGCGGATCGCCGTGCGCCAGATTGCCGCCGAGCCGCGCGACATTGCGCACGCGCACATTCGACAGGTGACGCATGGTCTTCTCGATGACGGGCGCCACGCGACGGACCTCGTCGGAATGTTCGATCTGCGACAGGGTGGCCAGCGCGCCGATCCGCAGGCTTCCATTCGCCGCCGCGTTCGATGCGTGAATAATCCGGCTCGACCTTTTGCAGGCTGACGAGGCGGCTCGGACGAAAAACGCCTGACTTCATCATCAGCATCAGGGCGGTTCCACCCGAAATCGGCCGGACTTCCGGGTCTTCCGCGTCGAGCAGAGCGATCGCTTCGTTCAGCGTTTTCGGCTCGGCCAGCTCGAACGAGATCATGTTTCACTCCCCGCGTTCGCGGCCTGAAATTTGGCCTGGATGCGGGAGGCGAACTGGCGCTCCATTTCCTTGGCCTTTGATTTGAGCACCGGCTGGCCGAGGCTGCCGAGCTTGCCGGTCAACGCGACGTCGAGCTCATAATTGACGGCGGTGCCGCCATCCGCTTCCTCGAGATCGGCGGCCGAGGTCGCGGTGAGACGCCCGACCATGCCCATCGGCGTACCCTCCACCCTGGCGACCACACGAACCGGTTCATCCAGTTCGACGATCTCCACCGAGACGGCGAATTTGATCTTGATGTAGGCTACCCGGGTTTCGAGCGTCGCGGTGTAGTGACGGTCGTCGATTTCGACGAGGTCGTGCACGCCATCGACACATGATGCGAAGAAATGCGCATCGCGCAGCTTCTCGAACACCGCCTGCCGCGGCGCCGGAACGTCGATCCTGCCGGTAAATTTCATGCGCTGGCCTTTTCGAGCAGCATCTGGATCTCGTCGGCAATCCGCAGCGGAAGCTCCAGGGGCGTCAGATGGCGGCCGCCGGGAATGACGTTCAGCGTCGAGCCGGGTATCCCGTCGTGGATCGCTTTCGCCATCTCGACCGGCGTCGCCTGGTCCTGTTCGCCGACGGCGACCCGCGTCGGCATCCGGAGCGCGCCAAGCTTTGCCCGCAGATCGAAGGCGCCCATCATCCGGCAGGTTTCCGCATAGGCCTTCGGGTCGGTTTTCACGAAGGTGGCAATGGTCCGCTCGACCACGTCGGGGTGTTGCGCCCGGAAGGCGTCGCCAAACCAGCGGGTCCTCTGGAATTCGACGAGGCTCGCCATGCCGTCGGCAACGCCGCGCTGGGCCCGTTCTTCCCATTGCTTCGGCGCGTTGGCGCCGTACCACGCCGTGGTGTCGAAAAGTCCCAGCCCCGTGGCCCGCGACGGATAGCTGCGCCGCAAACGAGATCGCGACGCAGCCGCCCATCGACGCGCCGGCGATCACCGCCGAGGGCCAGCCGATGCCGTCCAGCACGTCGGCAAGATCGTCGGCGAACTGCTCGATGGAATAAGGTCCGGCCGGCTTTCCGGAGGCGCCGTGGCCGCGGCAGTCGATCGTCAGCACCGCGGCTTGTTTCGACAAGATGTCGGCGACAGGCCGCCAGAACTCACCGTCGAGCGCCAGCGAATGTATCAATGCGACCCGGCGATGTTGGCTCGCTCCGGTCACGGCGTATGAAATCGACGTTCCGTCGCGAACGACGAGGGACGCCCGATGCATGGTTTGAGAATTCACCTGTCGATCCGATCCAGGTAGCAGTGAACACCGCCAGCTTCGCTGCGGCAACGTCCCGCCGTTCTGACGGATCGGGCCCGGCGGCTCAATCGACAAATTCTAACGGAGGTATTAGAAACCCTAATACCCAGCCGGATGGTGAGCCATGCGAAAGAATTTGCCAAGTCTGTCAGCACTTTATGCTTTCGAGGCAACAGCCCGCCACCTCAGCTTCAGCCGGGCCGCGATCGAACTGAACCTGACGCAAGGCGCGATCAGCCAGCGCATCCGAGCCCTGGAGGAATTCCTGGGTGACAAGCTGTTTGTCCGCGAAAACAACACGATACGGCTGACCGAGACCGGCCATGAGTATCTGCGTTCGACCCGAAACGTGATCACCGAGATCATGGTGGCGACCGATCGCGCCATCGGCCGCCACCGCGGCGACGAACTGACGATCGGTTGCCTCGGCACCTTCGCGATCAAATGCCTGATTCCGCTATTGCCGAGTTACCGCAAGAGCAATCCGGATGTTGCAGTGCGATTGCGGACGTTGGTCCCGTTCGGCAACGCCCTGCACGAGGACTACGATGTCTCCATTCACTACGGCCTCGGCGACTGGCCGGGAATGGCGACATGGAAGATCAATGAGGAGGAGGTATTTCCGGTCTGCAGCCCTCGGCTGCTGCGCGGGGCCCATGCGCTCCGCGTTCCCGGCGACCTGCGCTACCACACGCGCATCCACACGTCGTCGCCCTTGATCCTGAGGGACGACTGGCCATTGTGGCTGGAAGAGGCCGGAATCCCGCAGATTTCCGCGGCCAACGAAATCTCCTGCGATCTGCTCTACCCGTCGTTTCAGATGGCGATCGAAGGCATGGGCGTGGTGATGGGGCGCAGCGCCGTGGTCAAGTCCGATATCGCCAAGGGTCGGCTGGTCGAACCGTTTGCGATCCGGCTGCCGTCTCCTTTGGCCTATCATATCGTCACCGAGGAGCATCGCGCCAAGCTGCCGAAGGTAAAATCGTTTGTCGACTGGCTGCTGCGCGAATTCAAGCAGACCATGAGTGAGGTACCGCGCAGCAAGAACCGCTGAGGCCTCCCGTGTTTTCTGTTCGATCCGGGTTGGCTATCGCGCCCAGAGATGACTGAATCGCTCGGCGACGACGTCGCCGTAAACCACGTCACGTGTGGTGATGCCCACGTCCAGCGAGAACCGGCTCATGCTGGCAACAAAGCCCTTCGAGATCGACGCGTCGTAGTACGGCAAATCCCGCACGATCAGCCTCTCGATCAACGCGGCTTCTGGCTTTGGAAACAGCTTGTTCGCCACTTTGGTTGCCAGGGTGACATCCCGGCGCAGGGCCGCCTGCGCCTTGACCACGGCACGGATCGCGCCTTCCGCAGCGGCCGGGTTGCTGGAGATCAATCGATCGGCTGTCGCCAACGACGCCATCGTGTAGTTGAAACAGCTTCCGGGACCGTCGCCGCGCCGGACATCGAGGACGACCGTACCCACTCCACGGGTGACGGCCACTTCCGCGCCCATGCCATTGGCCCAGAAGCCATCGATCTGACGCGCCTCGAGCGCTTTCGCAGCGTTCACTCCAAAATTGACGCTCACCTCCCCAGGTGGATTTGGCACCGGCGCGATATCCACGCGATCGCGTTCAAGGTCGATATTGGCTGCCCTCAACAATCGCCTCAGTCCAAGCTCGACCCAGGGCGCGGCTCCGATCTTTCGTCCTTTGACGGCATCGATGTCGCCGCGCTCCACCGCGTAATCGGCGTGCATGACCAGGAACCAGTACATGCCCTGCGCCTGCGCACATAACAGCTTGACGCCATCCCAATTCGGGAAAGCTGCGACGGCGGAATGAGCCGAGCCGGCGACGAAATCGACTTTTCCGGTCTTCAAATGCGCGTAGGCCTTGTCGACGGGAAAGACGAACTCGATTTCGGCATCGATCCCCTCCTCCGCGAAGCAACCCAATTCGACCGCAGCCACGACCGGAAAATAGGAATTCGAAATCAGGTCGGGGACAGCAATCTTCATCAGGCGCTACCTTTCGATTGCATGGGCCGGAGAAGGCTAGCACACGATGGCACCCGTGACCGCTCGATGCACTCGTCGCGCACAGGAAAGCCGCAGGGCACGGCACGGCGGCCTTCACTCCATCGGCATCGGGAATCTGATGCGTTCAATTCCGCCGCAAGATCCACTATGCGGGCGGCAAGCGGTTTGGCTTGCCCCCGCTTCCCCCGCTTGATGCGGTGCTACATTCAAATGCCAGGGATCGTCGGCGTCGCGTATTGTCGATCCGATTGCGGATCAATGCACACCATTGCCGGCAGCGGTGCAGGATTGGGCCGTTCCGCCGCCGCCACCGAAACATACGAAAACCTTGTCGAAGTGCGGGTCCGAGTAGATTACCCCGGTGCGGATGCCCACCGCTGCAAACACCAGCTTGGCATAGTCCGGCAAAGCCAGCATATCAAAACTGTCGAACACGACCCTGCTCGTCGCCAGGCCAGAGCCGACGCTCGGAGCGGGCGTCACGGTCCAGCTGCCGGCGATGCGCGCGGTGACGGTGTAGTTCGGATTGCTCAATACGCCGACGACACTCAGCGGATACGGACTGCCGGCCACGCTCGAGGTGCTGGTGATGCCGAACGAGTTGGAGAGTCCCGTCAGCACGCCGACATTCTCGCCGTTCTGCAGGCCCGTCGCCGCAAGGCCGGGATTTGTCGGCGACGATCCGTACACCGAGGTTCCGCCCAGCGCGGTGACAGTGATGGATGCCGGGGTCACCATGACCGAGCCGGAGCCGCCGATCACGGTGTAGTTGCTGTTGCTGACCGAGAGGCCCGCAAGCGCGCCCGCCACCGAGGTCAATGCCTCGGGCCCGGCGTTCTTCGACGCCAGCACGCCCGTTCCCGCAAGCCCGACGGTATCACCGGCGATCGCGTTCGTCACCGTCAACCCCGACGACGCCGCAGCCGTCTGACCATTGTAGGTCTGGGTGCCCGACAGCGTGATCGATAGCGCATTGACGGTATAGTTGCCGGTTGCGCCGGCGAAAGTGTAATTGGCGGCATCCGCTCCGCCGAGCGAGCCGCCGACCAATTCAATGCCGGCATGCGCGCCGGCTATCAGGTGGCCGCTGCTGCTGGTCAGGCCTGCGGTGTTCACCGTGACGGCCGCGGCGGTAACAGCGTCGCCGGTGACGAGGTTCGTGAACGTCACCGCGCCCGGCGCCAGCGCCGACCCGTAGGTCGAGCTTCCGGTGGCGAGCGACGCACTCAGGGCCAGCGGCGTCACGGTATAATTGCCGGTCACGCCGGCGAAGGTGTAGTTGCCGCCGTCCGCTCCGCCGAGCGCGCTGACGGTTTCAATTCCGGCATGCGTGCCGGCTATCAAATGGCCGCTGCTGCTGGTCAGGCCCGTCGTGTTGACCGCGATGGTCGCCGTGCCCAGCACGTCGCCGGCGATCGCCCCCGTCAAACTCGCGGCGCCCGGCGCCAGCGCCGAGCCGTAGGTCGAGCTGCCGGCGCCGATCGAGCCGCTCAGGGCCAGGGGCGTCACGGTATAATTGCCGGTTACGCCGGCGAAGGTGTAGTTGCCGCCATCCGCTCCGCTGAGCGCGCTGACGGTTTCAATTCCGGTATGCGTGCCCGCTTTCAGGTTGCCGCTGCTGCTGGTCAGGCCAGCGGTGTTCACCCCGACCGTCGCCGTGCCCAGCACGTCGCCGGCGACCGCATTCGTCAAACTCGCGGCGCCCGGCGCCAGCGCCGATCCGTAAGCCGAGCTTCCGGCGCCGATCGAACCCGTCAGGGCCAGCGGCGTCACGGTGTAGTTGCCGGTTGCGCCGGCGAAAGTGTAGTTGGCGGCGTCCGCTCCGCCGAGCGAGCCGCCGACCAATTCAATGCCGCTATGCGCGCCGGCTATCAGATGGCCGCTGCTGCTGGTCAGGCCTGCCGTGTTCACCGGTGACGGCCCCGGCGGTAACTGCGTCTCCGGTGACGACGTTCGTGAACGTCACCGCACCCGGCGCCAGCGCCGATCCGTAGGTCGAACTGCCGGCGCCGATCGAACCACTCAAGGCCAGGGCCGTCACATTATAGTTGCCGGTTGCGCCGGCGAAGCTGTAGTTGGCGGCATCCGCTCCGCCGAGCGAGCCGCCGACCAATTCAATGCCGGCATGCGCGCCGGCTATCAGATGGCCGCTGCTGCTGGTCAGGCCTGCGGTGTTCACCGTGACGGCCGCGGCGGTAACAGCGTCGCCGGTGACGAGGTTCGTGAACGTCACCGCGCCCGGCGCCAGCGCCGAACCGTAGGTCGAGCTTCCGGTGGCGAGCGACGCACTCAGGGCCAGCGGCGTCACGGTATAATTGCCGGTCACGCCGGCGAAGGTGTAGTTGCCGCCGTCCGCTCCGCCGAGCGCGCTGACGGTTTCAATTCCGGCATGCGTGCCGGCTATCAAATGGCCGCTGCTGCTGGTCAGGCCCGTCGTATTCACCGCGATGGTCGCCGTGCCCAGCACGTCGCCGGCGATCGCCCCCGTCAAACTCGCGGCGCCCGGCGCCAGCGCCGAGCCGTAGGTCGAGCTGCCGGCGCCGATCGTGCCGCTCAGGGCCAGCGGCGTCACGGTATAATTGCCGGTTACGCCGGCGAAGGTGTAGTTGCCGCCGTCCGCTCCGCTGAGCGCGCTGACGGTTTCGATTCCGGTATGCGTGCCCGCTTTCAGGTTGCCGCTGCTGCTGGTCAGGCCCGCGGTGTTCACCCCGACCGTCGCCGTGCCCAGCACGTCGCCGGCGATCGCATTCGTAAAACTCGCGGCACCCGGCGCCAGCGCCGATCCGTAAGCCGAGCTTCCGGCGCCGATCGAACCCGTCAGGGCCAGGCGCGTCACGGTGACCGTCCCGGATCCGCCCATCACCGTGTAATTGCCGTTGCTGACCGTCAGGCCGGAAAGCGCGCCCGACGTCGACGTCAATGCCTCGGGCCCTGCGTTCTTCGACGCCAGCACACCCGATCCGGCAAGCCCGACCGTGTCGCCGGCGACGGTGTTCGTCACCGTGAGTCCCGACGCCGAAGCGCCGGTCAGGCCGTTATAGGTCTGCGACCCCGTCAGCGTCACCGGCAGCGGATTGATGGTCACCGTTCCGGAGCCACCGGTCAGCGTGTAGTTGCTGTTGCTGACCGAAAGCCCCGCAAGGTTCAGCGCCTGCGCGCCCGCGCTCACATTGGCCGAAGCCACCGAACCCGTCCCGGTCAGCCCGATCGAGGCGGCCGTCGCGCCCGACACGCCGTTGGTGAGGGTCAGACTGCCCGCCGCGATGCTGGTGCCGCCGTTATAGATCTGCGATCCCGTCAGCGTCACCGCCAGCGGATTGACGGTCAAATAAACCGGGACGGTGCCGTAGTTGACGACATAGCCCGAGGCGGTCGCTCCGGCGGCCGAGAGCAGATAGTTGCTGGCATTGGTCGAAATCGTCGTGCCCGACGCGCTGCCGGTGCCCGCGACCGTGATCGACAGGCCGCTCAGGGTGACGAAACTCCCTCCCGTGAGCGTCGTACCGCCCAACGTCTCGGAATACGCCGCCGAGGTCTGATCGAGCGAATACGCCGTGCCGTAGGTCGCGGTTTGCGACGACAAGTTCACGGTGACGACCTTCAGCCCCAGGAAGGGATAAAGGCCCGAGACGGCGCTCCAGACCGAGCTGCTGAAACCGGTTGGAAGCGAACCGTTTTGCAGGACCGAGGTGGTCAAGCCAGTTCCGGCGCCGGCACCGACCGAACTGATGCCGGAGGTCGTCGTGTCCCAATACCCGTTATTGACCGTCGCCGGCCCGTCCGTGGTGTCGTTCTGGCCGATCAAACCGCCGAGGTCGCTGCTCGCGCCGCCGTGGACCGCCCCTGCGGCGTAGGCGCTTGTGATCGTGCCGAGGTTGATTCCGACGAGACCTCCGGTTGAACTGCCGCTACCGCCGCCAGTACCAAGGCCGCCAGTGCCGCCGCCGCCGGAGACTGTGCCTGTGGCGTAGGCGTTCGTGATCGTACCGACGCCGCCCCCGTCGCCAGAATGTATCCATCGTTGTAGCCGACCAGCCCGCCGACCCAGCCGCCGGTCACCGTGTCGGTGACGCTTCCACTGGCGTGGACATTGGTCATCGTTCCCCAATTATATCCGACCAGACCGCCAATTTCCGCACCAGCGGCGGTGCCGGTGACCGACGTCGACGAGGAAACATTGAAGATCGTGCCGGTGTTCGATCCGGCCAGGGCGCCGACGCTGGCAGCGGGCTGGTTAGCCGTCACCGAGCCGCCGTTCAGAACAAAATTCCCGACCGTGCCGACCGAGTTGTTGGAACTATTGCCGATCTGTCCGAACAGTCCGACAACGGTCGAGGTCGGGGAAACGATCGTCAGGTTACTGATGGTGTTGCCCAAACCGTTGAACGTTCCGAGGAAACCGGTAGCGGCCGTCGAGGGCGCGATGACGCCGTCGGTGTAGGTATGACCGCCGAGGTCGAGAGGTCCGGCCAGAGCATAGGTGCCCGACAGATTGCTGTTGACGTTCACCAGATCGGTGACGGAGTGGATCAGCGTATAGGACGTACCATTGATGGTCAGCGCCGCGGAGCTGCCCAGCAACTCGACATTGCCGCCGTTGAGGAAGTTCAGCGCGCCGGCGCTGTTCACGCCGCCAACATTGTTATTGGTCGTCAGCGCCAGTGCGCCGTTGCCCGTCGCGGTAATCGACGAAACAATGTTGATGCTGTTGTAGGCCGACAAGGTCAGGGTATTTGCGGTGCTCCAGCTGATCGGCGCGTAGATGTTGATATCGCCCGACCCGCTGGCGGTGGTGCCCGGGCCTGACGTCGTGGTCGCCGTCGTCTGCAGCGTGACACTGGTCGTCGCCAGATTGGTGTTGATCGTCGCGGCGGCGGTGGCGTCGACCGTGAGGTCGGTCGGATCGAGCAGCCACGATCCTGTCTTGCCAGCCGGCGCCGAGGTGTTGACGGTCAGCCCGGCGAAATCGAGGCTATGGCCCGATGTTTCGACCGATCCGCCATTGCCGCCATTCGGCCCGCCCATCGCGGTGATGAGGCCGCGGACGCTTGTTGCTCCGGTGGACCAAAGCACCACCTCGCCGCCATTTCCGCTGCCGGTCGCGTCGGCGCGGATCGTGGTCGCCGCATCCATCGTGACGGATTCCGCCTGCTGCAGCGTGCCGCCGCCCTGCGCGTCGCCGCCGATCCGGATGGTGCCGCCGCCGGTGTTGCCGGAGGCGTCGACGGTGGCTCCCTTCAGCTCGATCTTTTGCCCGGTGACGGTAATGGCGCCGCCGCCATGATGACGCGAGCTCGCATCGAGGCGCCCGGCGATCCTGACACTGCCGCCGGCGCCGCCGCCGATCACGATCGATCCATTGTGGCCGCCGATCGAGCGCGCCTGCACCAGGCCGGAGATGTTGATCGCGTTGCGCGCCGCCTCGCGCGCGGTCGCGGCACTGATGATGACGCTGCCGCCGTCAGCCTTGATGCTGCCGGCGTTCTTGATCAGCGCGTCTTTGCCCCCCGCATTGGTCGGCATCGCGACCTGCAGGAATCCGTCGCCCGAGAAGTCCAGTGTTACCCGCTCGCCGGAGCCGAGGCCGACCTTGCCGAGCGGCACGCTGATACTGCCGGAATTCGACACCGTACCGCCGATCAGCGCCGCATAACCTCCGCGGGCCGCGGTAATGCTTCCGGCATTGCTGACGCCGGCCGACGCGCCGCCGCCGGTGAAGCTGCGCTTGCCGTTCATGAAGTCGCTGTCGGAAATGCCGAGCGTGGAAGCGACGAAGCCGGCGGTGTCGACGGTGCCGCTCTTGCCGATGGCAATGCCGTTGGGATTGACCAGATAGACCTGTCCGTTGGCGGTGAGCGAACCTGCGATCGTCGAGGGCGTGTTGCCGGTGACGCGATTGAGGATTGCGGACGATGTGCCCGGCTGCACGATGTTGACCGCAGAACCCTGCCCGATCGAAAAGCCCTGCCAGTTGACCACGGCGCTCTGGCTCGACTGGGTGATGGTGAGCTGCGTCGCGGAAGGCTGCGCGATCGCCACGCTGCCGGCGGCGACGCTGCCGCCGGTCGGCAGGTTTTGCGCCAACGCCGGGCCGGTCAGAACCGGACAGGTCAGCGCGGTGGTCGCCAGCCACAGCGCCGTCGGCGCGCCATAGCCGCGCCGGGGATGAGCGCGCCTGTGGGTCCGGGTTGACGGGCGTTCGTCGAGAAGGCTCATCGCGAAAGGCCTTTGTGAAAGTCGGTCCGCAGATCGCTGAAGGTCATAACCGAACTCGGAATCGGAATTGCACGCGCTAGAACCTGAACGCTGAAACGATGGTGAAACGATCGCCCGCGGGCACGCCGTCGCTGCGGTGGGCATGGCCATATTCCAGCGTCAGCGATCCGTTCGACAGGGTGCCCGGCGCGGCGCCGCCGAGGCGCAGGCCGCCGCCATAGGACGTCGCGAGGATAAGCCCGCTTCCAGTACGGTCGGATCCTGCAGCGTGACCTCGCCATAGGCGGCGAACAGATAGGGCGCAGCCACGACGCCGATCGCGGATATCGGCTGCGGCAGGCTCCAGGGCGAGGACAGTTCGCCGCGCGCCACGTAGCCCTGGTCGCCGACGATCGAACCGGCGTCAAACGCCGACAGGCCCGGTGGTGTTGGCGATGCCGATCTGCTCGCTGCGCAGCAGCGGCTTGCCGAACGAAGTCTGCGCGTGCGCCGAGACTTAATCACCAGATGATCGATCAGGACTGGGTATAGCCGAGGCGTGAATATCGAACTTCTGGAACGCGGCATCGGCGCCCTGCCTCGATAGCGGCAGGATCGCCGATGCGTCCGCCGCGCTGCGTGCGCCGAGCCCATCGATGCCGAACGAGGCGGTGGCACGGCCGGAAATCGTCGCGCCCCACGGAGTCAGATCTCGCCGTCATTGATCAAGCGCACGATCCGCAGCCGGTCCTGCGACAGCGGCGCCGGAACCGACGCGACGAACAGGCTCTGGGTCTCGTCTCTGGGTGTCGAACGACAACTCGCTGTTGAAGTTGGCGGTCCGCCCGCGCAGCCAGGCATAGCGCAGCCGCAGCGACAAGCGCTCGAAGGTGTCGGTGGTCTGCGTTCCCGCGACCGCCAGCGGCGTGGTCCGCGCGTCGGTGTATTCGGCGTTGAAGGTAACCCGTCGACCCACAGCGGCAGCACGAACCCGGCCGCCAGTACGCGATTGCGCGGATAGCGATCGAAGAAGCCATTGTCGCCGCCTTCCGGATGGCCGGCGGCGCGCAGATACACGAGTTCGCCGAGGCCTGCGACGCTGTTGAAATCGAGGCCCGCACCCAGCGTCGTGCGCCCGAGCGCATTCGACAGCGTGTTGTCGAAGGTCAGCGTCTCGCTCACCGCCTGATACTTGCCGTCGATCACCAGCACCGCGGCACCTTCGACCTTGCCCGGCTCCAGCGTGGATCGCAGGATGACGCCTGGGGTATCACCCGCCAGCAGCACGCGGCGCTCGATCTCGGTCAGCGTCAAACCGCGCCGTCCCGCCAGCGGCCCGACCAGCGTCTCAATTCGCTTGCGCACGCGCTCCGGCACATCCCTGGTCTCGACGCGCTCGATGAAGCCGTCGACCACGATCAGCTTCAGGCGGGCGCCGTTGACGAGTTGCTGCGGCGGCAGAATGACCCGCACCAGCACGTAGCCGGCCCTGGCATAGGCCGCTTCCAGGTCGCGCGCCGCCGCGAACACATCGGCGCCGGATATCCTGCGCCCGGTCAGCCTTGCTCAAGATCGGCGGTTGCCGCCGCAAGCTGCGGCAAGCCGCCCTTGATGCTGACGCCGGACAATCGGATGAATAGTTTTTCCGCTCCCGCCGGCGTCGCCAATCCCGGTGTGCCCGGGAGCGCGAAGCCGCCCTGGCGCTCAAGATCGGGACGAAAACTTGGTGGCGTGATCTGGGAAGCGGTCTGAGCAAACGCCAGGCATGGGAATAGCAGCGTCAATGCTGCTATTCCCATGCCTGCCATTGCAATTCGAGACATTAAATCCACTCAAAGCTCAACGAACCGCGACGCAGTTGCCTGCGCATGACGGCCCGCCATTTCAGACCTCGTTCGGCGGCGAGGGTCTAGTGCGTTAGATTGGATATCGCATGCAGCCACCCCGCAATTGACCGCCATGCGAAGGCGAAATTGGATGCGGGATACCGGCAAAACAATTCTTGCGGCGCCTGCCCGCGCCGTACCAAAAATTTGCACGTAATTTCGCGCCATGCAACCATTATTTGAATTCATAAAACGTATTCCAAAAATGAATGCAGAAAAACCAGCCTCGCCTGGCTCGCTCTCCGGCATCCTTGCGAAAGCCAACAGCTTTTGACGTTGCTTCGGCGCCGCCATTGCAGCGCTATCGGCATTCCGCTTTCAAAAAGTGTGCGCGCAGGATTCCGATTCCGATCCCGCCGATGAAAGATAAATGACATCACGGCGCGTCCGGCGCAAAATCACCGCGCCTCAGCGCCACCGATTTCGACAACAGCATTGTATTCGCGCCTTTGGTCGCGAACGGACGAAACGTCGTGCGAATCGCGGGCATCGCCGATCGCGCCGGCAACGCAAGTCCAACGCCGGCTCGATCTGCAGGCGCGGCCTGAAGTCGACGCTGTATTCGCGGAAGATGCGTTCCGGAAAAGGATCCCGACACGGGCCCCGGCACTCGGCTGCGCGGCGGTCCTGAAGCCGGAACGCACGCGCCGAAGACCCCGTGCCGGCAAAGTTGCGCGCCATCAGGTCGAGAATTGCGGACGCCGACGTGCAAGCCTGCTTTGCTTTGCGCCGCGCTGGCGGCGTGGATTCGATTTGCCGGTCTCGGGGTAGCTCCGATCGACACGGATATCCTGATGGATTTCGAGCGCTGCGGTCTCGCCTGCGACCGCCGGTTCCGTCATCGCCTGGGCCACGCCGTCATTGGCGGGCACGCTTCTCTGTAAAACCACAGATCGACGCAAGCCCAT
>CAWHIO010000033.1:0-10438 GCA_963829315.1 uncultured Alphaproteobacteria bacterium
GCCGGGCAGGAAATGACCCGCGGGATGACGGTGATCGATGACGATGATGCCCGCAAGTGGGCAAGGAGCGGGCTTCGCACTCAGGGTGGCGGGTCCGCCTTTGGACCCGAAGCGGACTTCCGACAGTCTGACACCTATGTTCCTGAATTGGTCCAAGATCACGACACGTTCCCAGGGCGCGCCGGGTACTGGCCTGTTTTAACCCTCAGTGGCCTAATTTGATTGTGGGAGTGGCCTAGTTTGAAGCGTGACCTGGATCACGGTAGGCCATCCGTCCCGCGCCTAGTCTCCTCCGCATAGACAACTTGATGGTCCCGGCCGTCGAACAACAGGAGGTAAACAATGACCGATTTCGTCGAAACGCCCGCCAATTGCAAAACTGCTTCCGTCCCCTCGGGAGAGTTGAGCGAGGCCGAACTGTCGACGGTGGTAGGCGGCGCGGCCGGAAAAGTTACGTTCAATCCGTTTTCCATAACCAAGCACGTCGACAAGGCGTCCCCGGTCCTCTTCCTGTAACCCACCAATTGATGCTGAATGCGCGAGGCCGCCTTAGTTGGCGGCCTCATTCATTATAGATGCGGCCATTCCATGTCGCTTATTGGCAAAAGCAGACATGCCGCAATTCCGACTTTAGTCCGTTACGCGCGCAAGAGCGCACTGCTATCGAATGTCCGACCCCGGCGGAACTAATCCCGCCAGTCGCTTCAACTCGTTGACGACCGGGTCTACGCTCCAGAATTGAATACGTTGCCTGGGCATGAATGTCACTTTGTCGCCGAACTGCGTGGCGTCCCGAAAATAGATTGTGATCGGTCGGGAATTGATCCAGCGATTTTGTTTGACATCGGTGATCGCGCTGAACGGAACGCAAATTTCTCGAGAGTAGTTGGATACATGGAGCTGCCGTTCGTCGATGCGCACCCGCTTCAAACCGGCGTTAGCCCACAAAATAAATGTCGTTCCCAGACTCCACGCAACCAGAAACACAATTTTGTTTTGCGGAGCCGGTGTAAGAATGGTTGCTAATCCGAAGCCGGATATCCACACCACAGGAAACACGTATTTCATCCAAAATGTCCAGGCCGATGATAGTGTTCGTTCCTGCACGGCATTGCCTTGCTTTACGGTTGTCGCCAATAAATGAGGCCTGGATCAGCGGCTCTGATTTTACGGGTCTGCGCCCCAGTAAAAACAATCACGCTCTCAAACCTCCAGCCATTCCTTGCGCACCGCATCGTTGGCCTTGAGCTCGGCGGGTGTGCCTTCGAAAACGATGCGGCCGTGGCCCATCACGTAGACGCGATGGGAGATTCGCATCGCGATCGACAGCTTCTGCTCCACCAGCAGGATCGCGACGCCACGCCTTGCGATTTCGGCGATGAGGTCGCCGACCTGTTGCACGATGATGGGCGCGAGCCCCTCGGTGGGCTCGTCGATCATGACGAGTTCCGGGTCGCCCATCAGGGTACGGCAGATCGTCAGCATCTGCTTCTCGCCGCCCGACAGCACGCCCGCCGCATTGTCGGCTCTGGCGGCAAGGTTGGGAAACATCGCCAGCATGTCCTCGAGCCGCCACTTGCCCAAATGTCTGGGATCCTTGATGCCAAGCATCAGGTTCTGCCGCACCGTCAGGCCCGGGAAGATATCGCGGTGCTCCGGAACGTAGCCAAGCCCCAGATGCGCGATCCGGTAGCTCGGCAACCCCGCGATCTCGCTGCCCTTGAACCTGATCGAGCCGTGCGGCGCCACCTCACCCATGATCGCCTTGACGGTGGTGGAGCGGCCGACGCCGTTACGCCCGAGCAGGCTGACCACCTCGCCGGCGCCGATATGCATATCGACGCCCTGCAGGATGTGGCTCTTGCCGTAATAGGCGTGCAGATCGGCGACTTCCAGCATCAGGCCGCCTCCTCGCCGAGATAGGCTTCCCTGACCTTTGGATTGCCGCGGATTTCCTCCGGGGTCCCGGAGGCGATGATCTGGCCATACACCAGCACCGAAATGCGGTCGGCCAGGCCAAACACCACGCTCATGTCGTGTTCGACGATCATCAGGGTGCGGCCTTCGGTCAGGCGCCGGATCAGCGCCACGGCGCGTTCGGTTTCGGCGTGGCTCATGCCCGCGGTCGGCTCGTCCAGCAGAATGACATCGGCGCCGCCGGCAACGGTGATGCCGATCTCCAGCGCCCGCTGCTCGGCATAGGTCAGAAGACCGGCGGGGACATCGCGCCGGGCGGTGAGGTTGATGTCCGCCAGAATCCGGGCGGTGCGGTCGCGAACCTCCGGCAGGTTGTCGATGTTGTTCCAGAACGAATAGCGATGGCCCGTCGCCCACAGCACGGCGCAGCGCAGGTTTTCCCACACGCTCATATTGGCGAAGACGTTGGTTACCTGGAAGCTGCGCGACAGCCCGAGGCGGTTGATCCGGTAGGGCGGCAGTCCGGAGATCACCTGGTCGCGCAACCGGATGCTGCCCGATGTCGGCGTCATGTAGCCGCTGATCAGGTTGAACAGGGTGGATTTGCCGGCACCGTTCGGTCCAATCAGCGCGTGGCGTTCGCCCTGCGCCACCGTTAGGTTGACGTTGCGGATAACCGAGGTCAGTCCGAAGCTCTTTTCAACCCCGCGCAATTCGATCGCCTGGCTCATGCGGCGATTCCTTTTTCGCGGGCCGCGCTGGTGGCGTTGTCCCAGGCATGCCCCACCCGAGTCCACGACTTGCGCGCCGCCACGAAGCCCGCGATCAGCAGGATCGCCGCCATCGCCCAGATATGCGGGCTCGCGGCGTCGAAGCCGACGCCAAAGGCCCTGATGTGGGAATCCTCGCTCGGATTGACGGTGTAGTGCACGGTGGTCTCGACGGTAAGGATGAGACCGGCAATCATCGCCAGCGTCGGCACGAAGGCGATCAGGTAGCTCGGTAGCACGCGGCCCAGGGTCCCCGCCTTCACCAGCGGACGATGCATCATCAACAGGCCGGTGATGCCGCCCGGCGCGAACATCACCACCGCGATGAAGATAAGTCCGAAGTAGAGCTGCCAAACCGGCGTCAGGTCGCTGAGGCCGAGCGACAGCAGCGTGACGAAGATCGCGCCGACGATCGGCCCGATAAAGAAACCGGCGCCGCCGATATATGTGGCGAACAGCACCGTTCCCGACTGCACGGCGCCGAGATAGGCGGAATTGGCGATCTCGAAATTGATCGCCGCCAGCGCGCCGGCGATGCCGGCGAAGAATCCGGAAAAGCAGAACGCCAGATAGCGCACGACGTGCGGATTGTAGCCCACGAACTGCACGCGCTCGGGATTATCGCGCACCGCGTTGCACATGCGCCCCAAAGGCGTGCGGGTCAGCGCATACATCGCGACGACGGCGATCAGCGTCCACGCCGCCACCAGATAATAGATCTGGACTTGCGGCCCGAAGCTCCAATCGAATACCCGGAACAGCTTGGTGCGGTTGGCCGAGACGCCAGCTTCGCCGCCAAAGAATGTGCGCAGGATCAGCGCCGACGAGGCGATCAATTCGCCGATGCCGAGCGAGATCATCGCAAAGGCCGTCCCCGAGCGCTGGGTCGAGATCCAGCCGAGCAGGGCGGCGAACAACAATCCGGTCAATCCGCCGATCAGCGGCACCACCGGCAGCGGGATCAGCAGCTTGTTGACGCCGATGATGTTGATGGCGTGGATCACCAGGAAGCCGCCGAGGCCGTAATACACCGCATGGCCGAATGACAGCATGCCGGTCTGGCCAAGCAGGATGTTGTAGGACAGCGAGAAGATGATCGAGATGCCGATCAGGCTGAACGTGGTCAGCGAACCGCCCGAGCTCAATATCCTCGGCAGCAGCAGCAGCACGACCGCGGCCGCCGCCCACAATCCATAGAACCGCAGCTTCTCGGCGGTGGCGGGAAGCGGCGGCGCCGCGCTCGAGGTAATCTCGCTCATGTGTCGCGGGTTCCGAGCAGGCCCATCGGGCGGAAGGTCAGGACCAAAACCAGGAGGACGTAGGGCATGATCGGGGCGATCTGCGCGATGGTGACGCCCCAGATGTCGGCGAGCCAGGTCGAGGCGTAGGCGGGGCTGAGCGGGCCGAATGCGCCGGCCAGCGAGCCGTTCATCGAGACCGCGAAGGTCTGCACCAGGCCGATTAGCAGCGAGGCGACGAAGGCGCCCGGCAGCGATCCCAGCCCTCCGACCACGACGACCACGAACAGGATCGGGCCGAGCAAGCCGGCCATGTTCGACTGGGTCACCAGCGCGGGCCCGGCGATCACGCCGGCGACCGCGGCGAGCGCGGTGCCGGCCCCGAACACCAGCATGAAGATGCGTCCGACATTGTGGCCGAGGTGACCCACCATGTGCGGATGCGTCAGCGCCGCCTGAACGATCAGGCCGATCCGCGTCTTTTTCAGGACGATCAGCAGGCCGAGGAAGATGGCGATCGACACCAGCAGCATGAACATCTTGTAGGCGGGATAGTTGGTCGAGAAGATCGTAAATGCCGGGAAATCGAGCAGCGGGGGAATCCGGAAATCGACCGGGCTTTTGCCCCAGATGATCTGCACGATTTCCTCGATCACAAACGCCAGGCCGAAGGTGAACAACAGCTCGGCGACATGGCCGCTGCTGTGCACGCGGCGCAGGCCATAACGCTCGACGCCGGCGCCGATCGCCCCGGCGAGCAAGGGCGCGATCAGCAGCGCCGGCCAGAAGCCGAGCCATCGGCTGATCTGGAATCCGAAGAATGCGCCGAGCATATAGAAACTCGCGTGCGCGAAGTTGAGAACCCCCAACATGCTGAAGATGACGGTCAGGCCGCTGGCCATCAAAAACAGCAGCATGCCGAACAGCACACCGTTGAGCGTGGAGATGACGATCAGTTCAAGCACGACGCACCATCGGCGAGGGGAGGTTGGGATCGGCGGCCGTCCCGATGTTTGGTTCGGGACGGCGCGTGACACACGAATCAGTTCGGCCGCTCCATCTTGCAGGTGGTCGGAAGCACGGTCGCGGGCGTGTCGATCCTGGCGACGAGCTTCCAGCCCCAGCCGGTCTTTTCCTCGTCGAACGGCTCCTTCTCTGTTCGGTCGCCGAATGAGGCGATATAGATCGGCTGGAAGAACTGGTGATCGTCCTTGCGCATGTAGCCCTTGCCGCCGTCAAATACTTCGAACTCCATGCCCTCAAGCGCGAAAGCGACTTTGACCGGATCGATCGACTTGGCCTTGTCGGCCGCCGCCGCCAGCATGCGCATCTCGTTGACGGCGCGCGGATAAAACAGGCTGAAATCGTATTTGGCGCGGAGCGCCTTTTCGAATTCCTGCGAGGAGGGGTGATCGAGATTCGGGATACCCTCGCCGACAGCGAACACCTGATGGTTGAGGTTGGCCTGCTTGATCGCGGTCGGGCCGCCGGTGCCGCCGGCATAATAGGTGTACCAGTTCACCTTCAGCCCGGTGTCGGCGGCCGCCTTCAACAACAATGCGAAATCCTGACCCCAGTTGCCGGTCACGACGGTGTCGGCGCCCGATGCCTTGATCTTGGCAATATAGGGCGCGAAATCGGTGATCTTTAGCAAGGGATGCAGTTCGTCGCCGACGATCTTGATGTCCGGTCGCTTGGCGGCCAGCATGGCCCTGGCGGCGGATCGAACCGATTCCCCGAACGAGTAATCTTGGTTGATCAGGTAAACGTTTTTGATCGAAGGCACCGTTTTCATATAGTTGGTGAGCGCCTCCATCTTGATGTCGGAATTCGCATCCCAGCGGAAATGCCAGAAGCTGCACTTGGCGTTGGTCAGGACCGGATCGACCGCGGCATAATTGAAATACAGTACTTCCTTGCCGGGATTGCGCTCGTTGTATTTGGTCACGAAATCTGACAGCGCGCCGGCAACCGACGAGCCGTTGCCCTGGGTAAGATAGCGGACGCCGGCGTCGATCGCCTTCTGCGCCTGGATCAGGCTCTCTTGCGGGTTGGTCTTGTTGTCGAGTGGAACGATCTCGACCTTCTTTCCCTGGATGCCGCCCTTGGCGTTAACTTCTTCGGCAAGAAACTGGAAGGTCTTGAGGCCGACTTCGCCGACGCTGGCGCCGCCACCCGACAATGGGTCGATATAACCGATTTTTAGCGTTTCCTGCGCGATCGCCGCGGCGCCGAGAACCTGCAATGCAAGAATCGCAGCTATCGTTTGTCTGAGCATTTCTACCTCCCTAATTCTGATTTTTGGGCGGCCCGTTCAGCCGTCGAGATTAGTGTCGCGTCGCTTTTACCGCTCCGTCGCCGGCGATTGTGATCCAAGCGGCCGCCTGTCGCAAGCCGGGTCACAAGCCACGGAGCTGAATGCATAATTTCCTGCTGGCCGGCGGGCGTGATAGGGCATGGCTGCCGGAAAATTCGATCCATGACTTCCTAATTACGAATGAGCTTGCCTGCGAATTCGAGGTTCGTATAGACGGCTGCGCCTGGAATACTGGCACCAAAGATTCGACGATGGCCAATGTCCCGTTTGATCAGGAGGATAAGAAGGTCTTTGTAGTGTGTCACAGGAGAATGGTCGGCAGGGCTTTGATTACGTCGGTTCGCGCAAAAAAGATCGCGTAGCTCAAGCGCGAGGTCAGCCTGTGGACGCATCGCTCGCGCGGGCGGACGCAGAATCATTAGATCCTGGCTGCGTTTCGTGGTGGCGATTTACGGAGGGCTTCCGCCATCGCCGATACTAGCGGCCTCATGAAATAGGCATCATTGGCGGGGTAAATGTCGGTGCGCAAGCCTTGCGATTTGAGTTCGTCGGAAACCGCCGGTCCAATTGAGGCGATCGGCGTTTTTGAAAGACCCTCGCGCAAGCGCGCATCGTAGCCGCGCGCCTGTGCCGTCTCGATCAGACGGCGAATTTGACCCAAATTCGTCAACGCAATCGCGTCGATGCGGCCTGACGCCAACTCGTCGATCGCGGTGACGATGTTGGCCTCGGCCGCCTGCGCGTCGTAAACGTAGGGCGTAACGGTATCGACCTCGGCGCCTTGTGCCGTAATGGCGCCAATCAGCACGCCGTGATCCTTGTCCGGATAAAGCTGCAGGCCGACGCGATGCCGATCGAGATCGACGCGCGAAAGCATTTCGGCAACTCCTTCGGAAGTCGGCTTCTCCGTTGTCACCTGCGGCTCGAGGCCAATCTCACGCAACGCTCGGCCGGGCTTGGGCCCGCGGGCAAATTTTCGTGACTTGCTGAGCGCTGCGACGAAATGCTGGTCAAGTGCGATCCGGCGCGCGACCTTCATCAGGCGGCGCAGGCCTTCACCCGTCATCAGCACCAGATCGTCGAAGGGCTTGTCGATGAAGCGATGGATCCAGGCCTCTACGGCTGCGGAATCCGGCGCGTCGTTGATCGTAAACATCGGACATTGCAGCACATCCGCGCCCTGCTCGGCGAGCAGGCGGGAAAACTGTGCCTCCTCGCGTGTTTCCAGGATCAGGATGCGGTACCCGTTCAATCGGTCAGCCATGATTTTGCAGCCATGATTTTGTGTTAACTGCGATTGTCTTTAGTTTGTTCATCTTGAACCTGCGGAGGGATTGGCACAAGGCAGCGGCGGGTGATAGAGCAGGGCCGTCGATCGCCGTTCCCTTCCTGAACTGTAGCAATGCCCGCGCCATGCCCAATCATCAGTTTGTGTTGACATTGTCCTGTCCGGACCGCCCCGGAATCGTGTCCGCAGTGTCGACGTTCCTTGCCCATAACGGGCAGAACATCCTCGACGCCCAGCAGTTCAACGATGTCGAGATCGGCCATTTTTTCATGCGGGTGGTGTTCAACGCCGCCGATCTCGCCGTCAATCTGCCGGCGCTGCAAACCGGATTCACCGCGATCGCCGAACGCTTCGGCATGGACTGGCAGATGCGCGACCGCGTCAGCCGTCGCCGCGTGATGCTGTTGGTCTCGAAATCCGATCACTGCCTTGCCGATATCCTGTATCGCTGGCGAACTGGCGAACTCGAGATGATCCCGACCTCCATCGTCTCCAATCATCCGCGCGAGAGCTACGCCAATCTGGATTTCGGCGATATCCCGTTCCACCATTTGCCGGTGACGAAGGAAACCAAACACCAGCAGGAGACCGCGATCTGGGATCTGGTGGGGAAAACCGGGACCGATCTCGTCGTGCTGGCGCGTTACATGCAGATCCTGTCGGATGAGATGTCGGCGAAGCTGTCCGGGCGCTGCATCAACATCCATCATTCGTTCCTGCCCGGCTTCAAGGGTGCGCGGCCCTATCATCAGGCGCATGAGCGTGGCGTCAAACTGATCGGCGCCACCGCCCACTACGTCACCAGCGCGCTGGATGAGGGGCCGATCATTGATCAGGACGTCGAGCGCATCAGCCACCGCGACACGCCCGAGGATCTGGTCCGCAAGGGCCGCGATATCGAACGCCGGGTGCTTGCGCGCGCGATGCGCTATCATCTGGAGGATCGGGTGATCCTCAATGGCCGCAAGACCGTGGTGTTTATGGATTGAGAAAACTGATTGTTGGAGCTCGAGCATTGGACTGATGAGATTGCCCGTGTCTGGCCTGTCTGGTAGGGCATCGGACAGCACCGTTCCGTAGATTTGAACGCAGTTGGCCCACCATTCGGGAACTTTAGAACTGGCTCGCTCGGCCAATGGCGGTGATCACGGGGGAAATCGAGACATGAAGCGGACGTTCGACGTGTCGGCCTGCGTTCTGCTGCTGTTGCTTTGTTGGCCGATACTCCTTGTGATAGTTGCTGCTATCCGGCTTCAGAGCTCAGGCTCTGCAATCTTCAGGCAAGTCCGCGTCGGGAGAGCGGGGCGAGCTTTTATTTGCTATAAATTGCGAACAATGTATGCGGGGACCGCCAATCTTCCAACGCACCAGGTTGAGGCACTGTCTGTAACACCGCTTGGCAAGTACCTTCGTCGATTCAAGATCGACGAACTTCCCCAGCTTTACAACGTGCTCATCGGAGATATGAGCCTGGTCGGCCCACGACCTTGCTTGCCGTCCCAGACCGAGCTTATCGAGGCCCGACGACGGTTGGGTGTCCTTGAGGTGCGCCCTGGCATCACTGGACTCGCGCAGGTCAACGGCATCGATATGTCTGACGCAAATCGCCTCGCGTCGATTGACGCGCAATATGTCCGGGCGCAGAGTTCTGATAGTAGATCTTCGGCTGATCGTAGTCACCCTTTGGGGCCACGGCGTCGGCGTCGATCAGGTCGCCCGCAATAAGTAAATGCAGTGGCGGGTTTTGTTTGGTCAAAAGGCCCAGTATGCGGCCGCTAATCAAACAAAAGGCTTGAAACCTCTCGGGTTCCAGCCGAAATCGTGAATTGCAGGCGTACAATCGAACGTCATATCTTTCATCATGCGGGTACCCATCGCTACATTTGCGCTAGGAAAGAGCGGCTTCATCAGGACAAAGCTCGCTTTCCACAGGAAAAGGGGTACCGAAATGGTGCGCCGTGGTAGTCGCAGTCCATCAAAAATTCGACCTATCATTTCCCGATACGAAAGCGTTTCCCCGCCCGCCAGCGAATAGATCTTGTTAGCGGAGGCGGCGCACGACGCTGCAGAAATGGCCCCGATCGCCAGATCCTCCGCGTGCACCGGCTGTCGCAAGCCCGGGGCTCCGCCAACAAGCGGCATGAAGCCAAACCGGCGGATAAGTCGCGACAACGGGGTGATATTGGTATCGCGCCCGTCACCATAGATCAGAGTAGGGCGCAAAATTGTCCAGTTGACGCCGTTTTGTTCGCACGTCGCCGCGATCTTTCGTTCCGCGTCCGCAAGTTTTCTTATGGCATCGCGCTCTGCCGCGACTTCGGTGTCCTGTTTTGTAAGCACGCTAGTGGAACTAAAAACGACAACGCGCCTCAATGAAGGACCTAAGAGTCGAGGAAGGGCGTTCGCAAAAAGAGCAGCGTCAGCAGTACAATAGAGAGTTGTAGACGCAGGGAGCTTCAATGCGTCGGGACTTCTAAGATCTCCACGAAGCCAATCAATGTGCGGTCCAAATCGATGGGACCTGGACAAGGCAACCGGGCGTTCGCCCCTGCACAGGAGGTGCGCGAGAATGTAGCTGCCTACAAGCCCGGTGCCGCCTATGACCAGGCTGTTCGCCGGGTTGATCTCTGTGTTCGCGTCCATCTACCCACTTGCCCAACACAACTTCGAACCGTTCGCGTGCCTCGGATTGATACAAAATTGGTGAGGAGGCGTGCAATTGTTATGTCGTCTTGTTTCTCTCATTGATGTTGGCGACGGAGAAGGCTAGTGCGCCGGTGATTGTGCGGGGAGTTTTTCGTCATCCTTGGTTGCAGTAGATTCTAGCCGCTTTCTCTCCTGCCCCTTCATGTACTCGTCGTATTGTGGTGTGCCGCGCCGGGGCGGTGCGTCCGCTGGCAAGCCGCCG
>CAWHIO010000034.1:0-90471 GCA_963829315.1 uncultured Alphaproteobacteria bacterium
GCGCCGCCGCGCGCGCCTGACCCAGCTGGAATTCGCAAGCCGGCTCGGCGTTCCCGTCGAGACCATCCGCAACTGGGAGCAGGGTAAACGCCTGCCGCGCGGGCCTGCGCGTGCGCTTCTGGCGGTGATCGCCCACGCCCCGGAGACGGTATTTTCCGCGTTGGCCAAGGCTTGACTGAAAAGGCTTACTGAATCGGAAGGCTTGATTGAAGACCTGATCGAGAAAGACCTGATCGCAAAACCCTACAAATCGTACGCCGACCTTGTTGGCAGCGCCACGCCGGCGGGACATAATAGGTTCATCTTTTGCCCGAGTTCCCGTAATGCAATTTGTCGAGGCCAATGGCGCCCGGATTCCAGCGATCGGGCTAGGCACCTGGGAGTTGCGCGGGCGCGGCTGCGCGCGCCTGGTCGAGCAAGCGCTAAGGCTAGGCTATCGCCACATCGACACCGCCCAGGTCTATGAGAACGAACGCGAGGTCGGCGAGGGTCTGCGCACATCGGGGGTCAGGCGCGACAATGTGTTCGTGACGACCAAAATCTGGACCACCCATTTCGCGCCGAATGATCTTGAACGATCGACCAAGGAAAGCCTGGCAAAGCTCCGGCTTTCCGAAGTGGATCTGTTGCTGCTGCATTGGCCAAACCCACAGGTGCCGCTGGCGGAGACGATGGGCGCCCTGGCGCGAGTCGAACAGCTCGGCATGACGAGGCACATCGGGGTCTCGAACTTCACCGTGGCGTTGATCGAAGAGGCGATAGCCGTCTGCCCGGAACCTTTGGTGTGCGATCAGGTCGAATATCATCCCTATCTCGACCAGACCAAAGTGCTGGAAGCCTGCGCCCGTCACGGCATGGCCGTGGTCGCCTATAGCCCGATAGCGAGGGGCCGTATCAAGAACGACCAGACGCTGGCGCAGATCGGGCAAGCCCACGGCAAGAGCGCCGCGCAAGTTTGCCTGCGCTGGCTGGTGCAACAGAATGTTCCGGCGATACCGCGGACCTCAAAGATCGAACGGCTGTCCGAAAACATCGACATCTTCGACTTCGCGCTCTCGGAACAGGAAATGGGCCAGATCTCCCAGATGGGAGGCGCCAAGGTCCGGCTCACCGATTTCGGTTTCGCGCCGAAATGGGATTGAGGGGTTGGAGCGCGATCGGTTCCGGTTGAATTGGAACTAGCTCTCCATCGCACGCCAGGCGTTCGAGGCGAATTGCCGGCGCCAGGTGACGATCACCACGGCAGCTGTCGTCGCGAACAGCACCCAGGGACTGACGAACCAGCCGAGATAGCCGAGCGCAAAGAAGAATGCGCGCTGCCCGCGATTGAAATGCCGGCCGGCCGCCTCGAATAATCTTGTCGTCCGGATGACATGGGCTTCTGCTTCCGGCGTATCGCTTTGTTTGGCCGGCGGCATCGAGCCGAGCAGTATCGCGACATAGTTGAACAGCCGGTAGGCCCAGGCAAATTTGAAGAAGGCATAGATGAAAATCAGGATCAGCCCGACGCATTTGATTTCCCAAAGCGCCGGCGAAGGGCTGAGGTCGATCGGCAGCGCACCGAGCACCGCCAGCGCCTCGTTGGTCGAGCGCAGCAGCGCCAGCGCGCCGCCGACCGCGAGCAGGCTGGTGGACGCAAAAAAGGCAGTGCCGTTTTGCAGCGATGCCATGATCTGCATGTCGACCATGCGGGCTTCGCGTTCGAGCATGCGGCGGACCCACACCTCGCGGTAGACATGCATCCGGGCGGACAGGCTGTCGCGTCCGTATGCGGAATGCTCCAGCGTCAGCGCGTAGACCGTCCACTCCAGGATGAAGAAGCCGACGGCCAGAATATCGACCAGATACGCGCGCATGCTTCGGCCCCCTGCAACCCTGTAAATGCTGCCATGCCCGGTTGATCGCGGCAACCGGCGCATCGGTGCAGGCGCGCCTTGAATGCGCGCCGCGCGCCATGGCACAATGCCATGGCAAGAAGGGATCGTTTCGCATGTCGTTGAAGCTCGTGATCGGCAACAAGAATTATTCATCGTGGTCGATGCGGCCGTGGCTGGCGCTGCGCGCCAACAACATCGCCTTCGAGGAGGTTTTCATTCCGCTCTACACCGGCGACGCCGACAAGAAGCGGATTTTTGGCTTTACGCGCTCGGGCAAGGTGCCGGTGCTGATCGATGGCGACGTCACGGTCTGGGATTCGCTGGCTATTATCGAATATCTCGCCGAGCGGTTTCCTGAAACCCGGCTGTGGCCCGAAGAGCAGGCGCAGCGGGCGCATGCGCGCTCGATTTCGGCGGAGATGCATTCGGGTTTCGCGGCGCTGCGTAACGAGTGCGGCATGAACCTGCATCGGCCGGTGGGTGCCATCGAACTGTCGGCCGACGCCCGCGCCAACATCGCGCGCGTTCAAGAGATCTGGACCGAGTGCCGCGAGCGTTTTGGCAAATCCGGGCCGTATCTGTTCGGCGCCTTCGGTGGGGCAGACGCCATGTACGCGCCGGTGGTACATCGTTTTCGCAGCTACGCGATCGCGGTGACGCCCAAGGTGCAGCGTTACATGGATACGATGATGGCATTGCCGGCGTTTCAGGAATGGACCAGCGCGGGGCTCGCCGAAACTCTGGTGATTGACAAATTTGAGACGGTTTGAGCCCTGCGAGTTGCAGATTTCGGCCGCATCGTGTCTTGACGGCAGGCTGCGAAAGCAGTCTGAATTTCTCACCGACGTCGCGCAGTCAGCGAAAGGGTATGACCATGGGTATTTTCGATTTATTGGAAAATTCACCCGCGTTCAAGGGCGCACTCGGCCAGATCGAGAGCGCCGTGCTTCCGGTCGTGCTGAGCGAGGTGCTCGGCAATGGCAGTCAGGGCGGGCTTTCCGCGATCGTTGCCAAATTGCAGCAGGCGGGTCTCGGCGATCAGGTCAAGTCCTGGATCGGCAACGGTCAAAACCTGCCGATCACGGCCGAGCAATTGCAGCAGGTGCTGGGCAGCGACACCGTCAGGCAATTGGCCGCAAAGTACAATATTCCGGTCGATCAGATCACCCAGATCTTGGCGCAGCAACTTCCCAAGGCGGTCGACCACGCCAGTCCCGACGGCAAGCTGCCGCATACCGCCTGAAGATCGATTTGGCTGATTTCGGGCTGCCGGTTCCGCCTCGGCGCCTTTTGGCCGAGGCGCTGCCAATCGCGCCCTCATAACCGCCGTCTTGGCCGGCGCGGGGGCTTGGCTTTGCCCACCGCACGCGTCCGGTTCCGGAACCCGCGATTTGGCATTTATCCCCCTGAAAAACCTGCAAAATCATCGTATTTGCCATGTGCTGATGTAACTGGTCAAAAAGACCCACGCCGTGCTATACAGCCGCTGTTTTTCAGTCGGTCGACGCAAGCGGGACCGTGGGCGGCGCCGACGTTTTTGCGTGATGGAGAGGGCGTTGAAGCATAAATACAACGTGGGTGAGACTGTCTACTTTACGGCCAGCAATGTCGCACGTCCCGCCGCGAGCGGAACCTATGAGGTGATCCGGTTGCTTCCGACCGATGGCGACGATTGCCAGTACCGAATCAAAAGCTCGACCGAAGCGTTCGAACGGGTGGCCAAGGAAAGTCAGCTCGCCATTTCCTGAAAATTAAGCGCACGGCCGGGTGAAATGGCTCTCCATTTCGTCCGCCGTCAAAAGGCCCCGTTCGCGGAATCATGCTGCGATAAGCTGAGCGCGAGAGAATTGGCATCCACCTTCGCCGAATGCGTTTTATGCTGCGTTGAGGGACATCGCGCATGAACTGGGCCTGGGTTACCTCGCTCGATCAGATTTGGCGTTCGCCGACCTTTCCGATGTGGCTGATACTGGCCGCGGCGGGATTCTTCGGGGTGATCGTCATCATTACGCTGTTGCGCGCCGAGAAATCGGTGGCCAATGGCGCGCTGACGGTCATTACGTTGCTGGCCGTCGGTATCGCGGCGGCTGCGACGATCCGTGGTTTCGGTTCGGGCAGCCCGGGCATGACCGCGGAGAGCCGCTCACCTCCGCCGATGATCGCTGCCCTGCCGGCGTTGTCCTGTGTCGACGATCTGGCCGGAGAGGCGGTTCTGGCCGCGTGCGAGAAGGCGTTGTTCGGCTCCGCCGAGTTGGCCGCCGCGGCGTTATCCTACGCGGCCATGCAAATTACCCGGCTGACGGCATTCGGTGACGTGGCGGCCGCCAACAAAAACATGACACCGGAGCTGCAAGCGCTGCGCCACGCGATTGAGCGCGACCGGTACGGGCTGATGGCGTATGCGCTTGCCGTGCGCGAGCATTGTACGCCCTCGGACTGCGCGGCTTTCCAGGCGCTGACCGATCGCCATCAGATCGTGGCCAACATGGATGAGCGGGTCTATGATGGCCTGATTTCGCGTTACGCGCCGACCTGGAATGCGCCGCCAGCGGCGGCGCCGGTCGCAGCCCTGGTCCCGGGGGTGCCGACGGGCAAACCCACCAACGCCGACTTTCCGACCGCGGCCTCGACCCCGCCGGTCAGCATCATGACGCCGGAGCCCGGCGTGGCTTCGACCTCATCGACACCGCGCGCCGCCGCGCCGGCCGCAAACGCGCCATTGCCCGCGCCACGCCCGACCCCGGCGGCGCCCGCCCTGGCGGCGGCAAAAAAGCAGCCGGCGCCGAAGCCCGCGCGCCCATCCGCGCCGGTCTCGATCGCGCCAGCGGCAGCCGCTCCCGCAGCTTCGAACGATTGATCCTTTCAAAAGCCAGTGCGGATCGCTAACCTCAGGAACATGCCGCTTCATCTCATCAAGCTTGCCGTCGGCTGCGAGTTTGTGAAGGAACTCAAGGGCTGGGTCGCCGAGCGCATCCAGGCCGCCAGGAAAAAAGGCCTGCCACCGCACCATATTCACATCACCCGAATGACGCCGAAGCGCGTCGGGGAATTGCTCGCGGGGGGCTCGCTTTACTGGGTCATCCGCGGTGAAATCGCTGCCCGCGAGAAACTCATCGCGATTGAACCGTTCCGCGATCGGGACGGTATCGGGCGATGTCGGCTGGTGATGCAGCCCAAGGTGATCGCGGTATCGCCGCGGCCGATGCGGGCGTTCCAGGGCTGGCGCTATTTCACCGAAGATGCCGCGCCGCCTGACCTCGGCAAGGCCGCCGCCGCCAGTGTCGCTGCGATGCCCGAACCGATGCGCCGCGAATTGCGCGATCTCGGGCTGCTCTAGGCGTCGCGCTTTCGATGGTCGGAAGCAGACTTCAGACCCCGATATTGTCGATCAGGCGGGTCTTTCCGATCTTTGCGGCAACCAGGATCCGCAGCGGTCCGTCCTTTGCCGAGGCGATCGGTGCGAGCGTTTCGGCGTGCCGGACCTCGAAATAGTCCACCGTGAACCCGGCGCCGGTGATCAGTTCAATGCCGCCGGCCATCACCAGTTCGAATTTATCGCCCGCACGCAGGCGGCGGGCGCTCTCTTTCATGGCAGCAAAAAGAACCGGCGCGGCCCGGCGTTCCTCAGGCGACAGGTAGACGTTGCGCGAAGACATCGCGAGCCCGTCGCGTTCGCGCACGGTCCTGGAACCGATCACCTTGACGCCGAGGTCGAGATCATCCGCCATCCGCGTCACCACCCGCAATTGCTGGAAATCCTTTTCGCCGAAAATCGCGAAATCCGGCCTGACTTGGGTAAACAGCTTGCCGACCACGGTGGTGACGCCGCCGAAGAAATGCGGCCGGAAGCGGTCCTCGAGCCCGGCGGTCGCCGGTCCTTCGGTCAGAATCCGGGTGGCAAAGCCGTCCGGGTACATCGTCTTGACGTCGGGGTTCCAGATCAGGTCGACGTCCTCGGCCGCGAGTCTGGCGACATCGGCTTTCCAGGTCCGCGGGTACGATCCGAAATCCTCCGAGGGCGCGAACTGGGTGGGGTTAACGAAGATCGATACGACGACCCTGCGGGCGCGGCGCTTCGCCGATCGAACCAGCGACACATGGCCGTCATGGAGCGCTCCCATGGTTGGCACCAGCGCGATCGAGGCCTTTCTCGCACGAAGGCCATCGAGAGCGCGGCGTAGCGCGGGGACCGTGCGGACGATCAGGGGGCTTTTCGGCATCGGGGCTCGATCTGTGAGGTCGGGGAGTGGCGGCGTCTTAAGTTTGCGGCGGGAACGCTGACCTTATCAAGGCCGACGCCTTGCCGCCAATCAGGCAACGGCCCGATTGGAAGGCCGGTCATGATGGCCGCCGCCAAATCGTGCGGCCTGTTGCGGGCGCGCCACGCGTGCGATTTATGATTAAGGCAGACGGTCAGCGATTTCGAAAAAGCGGATACGCATTTAACTTGACCGCGGTCGCGCGTAATTTGAAGATATCGAAAGGGGGTCGAAGCATGTTGGTGCAGACTAGTCAGGGTCAATCCGGCTCGGCCCATGTCGTCGTGCTGGGCAACGAGAAGGGCGGCTCAGGTAAATCCACCACCGCCCTGCATATCGCTGTCGCCCTGATGAAAGCCGGCCAGCGCGTCGCCACCATCGATCTCGATTGCCGCCAGCAAAGCTTCACGCATTACATCGACAACCGGCGCGCCTGGGCAAACCGCACCGGGCTCGGCCTCGAGATTCCCGTGCACCGCTGCATCAAGCTCGGCCAGACCATGCAGATCGCCGACAACGAGTTGTCCGAATTCCAGCAATTCGCGGACGCGGTGATCGCGGTCGAGCAGACCTTCGATTTTATCGTGATCGATACCCCCGGTTCCGACAGTTACCTGATGCGGCTGGCGCATTCGATGGCCGACACGCTGGTGACGCCGATCAACGACAGCTTCCTCGATTTCGACGTTCTCGGAACCGTCGACCCCGCGACCTATTCGGTGACCGGCGAGAGCCATTATGCGGAGATGGTGCGCGATACGCGGCGCAAGCGCCGCCAGGTCGACGGCGCCAGCACCGACTGGATCGTCGTTCGCAATCGATTGTCGATGCTCGGATCGCGCAACAAGCAGTTGGTTGCCGATGGGCTCAACGAATTGTCGCTGCGGCTCGGTTTCCGCGCGATCGACGGCTTTGCCGAACGTGTGGTTTACCGCGAATTCTTTCCGCGCGGCCTGACCGCACTCGACGACCTCGACGAGGCGACGCTCGGCACCCGCCCCAACATGGGCCATGTGACGGCGCGCGAGGAAGTCACCAGCCTGCTGCGCCAGCTAAAACTGCCGCTCGATGAGCGCGGACGTCGCCGCGCGGCCAGCCGCGCCGAGTGGTTCAGCCAGGTCGACAAGCCGCTCGAGATCCACGACATCCTGGGCGCCTGAGAACCAGCGGTAAGAGGTTACTGTCAGGGCAGTCCACCTTCCGGGGCTTATGGGCGCGGCGGCGGCTCGTTCCCGGGGAGAATGCACGAGCGCAGGTGGTCCCTTTTATCAGACCCTTGTTTTACCTGACCTTTACCCAAGTTTTGAACCGGTCCTTGATGTCCGGCCTCCAATGATGGAGACGGCCCAGAGATATCGAAATGGTACTTTGCACAACAATCGGGTGCACCGCACAATGATCAGGCGACAAAGTCACAATATTTGGTCTTCCTGTCACGTCGGTGTGACTTATACTGGGAAGTATGCAGACCACAGAGTCTCGCCAGTGAAATTCGGACAATTGAGACGTTGAGCCGAGGACGAATATGAAACGTGGAATTGCCGTTCTTGTTTCGCTTTCTGCACTGGTTGCGGTCGCTTACTTCACCGCAAGCAGGTGGGCGATCCGGCACGAGACGTTGATGTTCACTGACGCATCGCGCGGCAACCGCCCGGTCGAGATTGATGTCGCCGTGCGGCGCGACAAGGAATTGCAGGCGAATGCCGGCATGATCAAGTTGCCGGTGGCTATCCTCAATCACGGCAACACCGTCAAATTCACCGAATACTCGTTCCTGGCAAACGCCTTTGCCGCCCGCGGTTATATGGTGGCCAGCATCCAGCACGACCTGGAGACCGATGCACCCTTGGTGACGAAGGTCGGGGAACTCTATGTCGGCCGCCTGCCGCAGTATCATCGCGGGGTCGCCAACATCCGCTTTGCGATCGATGAGCTGAAGAAAGTCCAGCCGAACGCGGACTACGACCACCTGACCATGGTCGGGCATTCCAACGGCGGTGACATCTCGATGTACTTCGCCAAGATGTATCCCGACCAGATCAAGAAGGTGGTGACGCTCGACAATCTGCGCGTGCCGTTTATGACCGACGGCCGATTCAAGATCCTGTCGTTCCGCTCGAAGGACCCCGTCTTCAAGCCTGATCCCGGCGTCATTCCCGCCGATGATGTGTGCGAGAAGGCCGGGATTACGGTCGTGCGCACTGCGTTCCAGCATAACGACATGCGCGATACGGGTCCGGACGAGGCAAAGGCGTCGATCCAGGGGATGCTCGACAAATTCCTCGACGACGATAGCCCGCTCAGGCCGGTGGACGTCAAACTGCCGCCGGCGATGACCGATGCCGGGCCGGTCGCGCCCTACGCGCCGGTCGCCCAGAACTGACGACGATTTCTGGGCGTTCGGCCTGACCGCCTCAATGCATTGACCGGTCAGCGATCACGGCCCACATAAGGCTTGCAGCCACCTGCGAGCATTCATGTCCGGCGAACCGATCAAACCGAAATCTGCCGACGAACTCCGCCGCAAGGCCGGTTCGTTGCCGGAGACGAGGCCGTCCGCTTCGGAAGACATCGCCGCCTTCGTCGCCAGGGCGAAAGCGATGTCGCCACATGCGGCGGGCAGCAGGGGCCGGCTGGTGTTCGCGCTCGATGCCACCATGAGCCGGCAGCCGACATGGGATATGGCCTGCGCGCTGCAGGCTGACATGTTTCATGAGGCGGCGGCGCTGGGCAGTCTCGATATCCGCCTCGTTTATTATCGCGGCCTCAATGAATGCCGCGCCACCGGATGGATTTCCGACAGCGCGCAACTGGCGAAGCTGATGGGCAAGATCGATTGCCGCGGCGGCAATACCCAGATCGGCAAGGTGCTGTCGGAAGCCCGACGCGAGGCCGTCGGTTCCGGGGTGCGGGCGGTGGTGTTCGTCGGCGACGCCATGGAGGAGAGGGTTGACGACCTCTGCGTCAAAGCGGGCGAACTCGGTCTGCTCAAGGTGCCGGTGTTCATGTTTCAGGAGGGAGAAGACGGCGTCGCCGAACAGGCGTTCCGGGAAATCGCGCGCCTCACAGGTGGCGCATGGTGCAGGTTCGATCCAGGTGCTGCGGCGCAATTGCGCGAATTGCTCCGCGCCGCCGCGGCCTATGCGGCCGGCGGGCGCGAGGCGCTGCTGCGGCTGTCGAAAACCGGAAGCGGCGCGGCCAAACTGCTTGGCCAGATGAAGTGATCGCGATTTCTCCCCGTGCGGCGGGCGGCTTGAAGCGGGAAGCCGGGAGTCACCCCGCCGCCGCGGCCTTCGCGACCGCATCCAGCGCGGCGGTGAGGTTGCCGACCGGGGCTTCGGCCCCGCCCAGTCCATGTCGTTGCGCCAGCCACGCCGGATCATTGTAGGAAAGCCAGGTATCGCCGGAGGCATCCTGCCAAACCAGCGCCTTCAGCGGCAGATCGATCCCGATGGTCTGGACCGATTGCATCAGCGGTGTGCCGCCCCTGGCATTTCCAAAGATCAGGACCTCGGTCGGGTGCAGCGACAGCCCGACCGCCGATGCGCCGGCGGCATGATCGATCCGGGCAAACACCGTCATGCCCTTTGCCTTTACCGCCGCCTCAAGCCTGTTCATGGTCTCTTGCGGCCCGTGGCTGCTCTTGATGGTCGTCAATCCCTGCGCCGCCATTTTCGCGCTCCATCGCCTATCCGGCTGCGGTTGGATCCAAAGAATAATGGCCTCGGGCTGCCAATGCCAACGAGCTTTTCGTGATCGCGGCTCGCCCGGGGTCATCACCGCGATGTATTTTGCCGCTGATCCCACTATATTGAAGCCATGCCCACACTGATCGCCGGCGTCGTCGCCGTTATTTTGCTCTACTCGCTGCTGCAAATGTTTCGCGCAGCCAATCCGGTTGTGCTTGCCCGCGCCGTCAAGATCGGCGGCGGCGTGGTGGCGCTCGCGGTCGCCGCTTTTACCGGCATCAAGGGCGAACTCGCGGTCGCCGTGCCGCTCGGCATCTTTGGCGCTGGATTACTGGGCTGGTCCCCGTTCGGCGCGTCGGGATTCAGTACGATCAGCGGGCTGTTCGGAGGCTCGCGCGGACAACGCTCGGCGGGACAGACGTCGCGCGTCCGCTCCCGGTTTTTCGAGATGACGCTCGATCATGACAGCGGCAGCCTTTCCGGCCAGATCGTGGCCGGGCCGAATGCCGGCCACTCCCTTGAGGAATTCGACTTGCCGCAGTTGATCGCGATGATTCCGGGCCTCGACGCCGAAAGCGTGCCGTTACTTGAAAGCTATCTGGACCGCAGGTTTCCCGCCTGGCGTCAGGACGCGCAGGCTGACGCGGCAAGGGGGCAGGGCCGCTCGGCGGCGAGCGGCAAAATGACGGACGAGGAGGCCTATCAGATCCTTGGCCTGCAGCCTGGGGCGGGGCGCGACGAGATCGGCCGGGCGCACCGTGCGCTGATGAAGAAACTGCATCCCGACCAGGGGGGGCCGACGTACCTCGCCGCCCGTGTAAACGAGGCCAAGGAAGTTTTGCTTCGTACGCATCACAATTAACTCCGGCAACGCCACCAAACGCTGGCTGCGAGCCGCTTCTGCTTGCTTCTCCGGTTGACGCCCCGTCGCCGCCCGCCGTTGTCCGGCGTGGTCGATCATTCATCTCTGCAGGTTTAACCGCAAAATCTTGACGAGAGGTTTGCAAGGCCCCGGTTTTACCCGGGGGCCGGCAGGACGGAGGGGTCGGTCAGTTTCGAACCGTGATGCAGGAAATGTCGCTGCGCTTCAGCGCCCGACATACCGCTTCCGCCTGATCGCGGTCGAGGCCGGCAAAGCGGGCCCGGAACAGCTTTCTGTCACCTTTGGCGACCACCGGCTCGGTGAACGGATCAGCCTTGTTGAGCAGGCCGTGGGCCTGACTGCGCGCGGCATCGATACGCTGCCGTGCTTCGCTTTCGCTCTCCAGCGCGCCAACCTGAATGATCCATCCGGTGTGGGTGGCCTCTGGTTTGATGGCACCGTTTCGCTGAATGGCCTGCGGCTGCGGTTGGGCGCGGGGGGCGGGATCGGCGTAAGCCATGGCCTGCGAAGCGGCGGGGGCCGGCACGCTCGAGGCCGGCAAGACGCCGAGCAGACCGTTTCCGGTGCCGTGGTTCGCCGGCTGCGGCGGCATTTCGGTCCTGGCGGCTTCGACCCTGGCCACTTCGGTCTTGCCGGTATCGGCCTTTGCCGTTTCGGCCTTGCCGGTTTCAGCTTTGGCGACGACCGCGCTCGATGTCTCCGGCACGTCCGCACGGGCCGGTATGGCACTGGTGACGGGGGTGGCCGGCGGCGCCGGGCCGGCTGAGGCCAGCTTGACCTGTCCCGCCTTGATCTGGACCGTCTTCACCTTGACCGGCTTCATCGGTTCGGACGAACCGGGGATCGCCGCGATAGGCTGGGTTTGAATCACGCCGTTGGTAAACGGCGCGGGCTCGGACTTGGGCTGCGCCACAGCCGCTGCGGCGGAGGTCACCGTTCGTGACGCCGGTGCGGCCGAACGAGCGGCTGGCGGGGGCCGGCTCGGCCGAAACCGGCGCGACCTGCACGGCGCCCTGGACCTGAACCATCTGCACGGGCTGCGTTGCGGCCTCGGCTTCCGCAACGTCGGCATTGGTATCGGCAGGATTGCGTTCGACGATCGCGGCGACGGTACGCTTGGTCGAGGCTCGCTCGAGATTTTCCGCAAGCAGGCTGCGCATGATGGCATCGCGCGAGCCGCCGCTGCGGCCTCCCATGACCACGCCCACCAGATGCCGGTTGCCCCGGCGCATCGATGTCACAAGATTGAAGCCGGACGCGCGGGTGTAGCCGGTCTTGATTCCGTCGACGCCCTCGACGGTGCCGAGCAGATGATTGTGGTTGCTGATCGAATGGCCGTGGTAGTTGAACGCCAACGTCGAGAAGTAGCGATAATAGCGCGGAAAGCGGTCCTGGATGGCGCGGCCCAGCGTCGACTGATCGCGCGCCGTCGTTACCTGGTCATCGTCCGGCAAACCGGAAGCATTGCGATAGACGGTCTTGGTCATGCCGAGCGCGCGCGCTTTGCGGGTCATCAGCTTGGCGAATTCTTCTTCATCGCCGGCAATCGCTTCCGCGATCACGACCGCGGCGTCGTTGGCCGAGCGCGTCACCAGCCCCTTGATGGCGTCTTCGACGCGGATGGTCTGGCCGGGGCGCAATCCGAGTTTGGTAGGCGCCTGCTCGGACGCGAATTCGGACACCGGCATTTCGGTGTCGAGCTTCATCTTGCCGGCATCGAGGCGCTCGAACAGCAGATAAAGCGTCATGATCTTGGTGAGCGAGGCGGGGTGGCGGCTGCCGTCGGGATTATTCGAAGAAAGGGTGGCGCCGGAGTTGCCGTCTACGATGATGGAGGAGAACGCCGGGCTGTAGCTTTCATGCGCCTCTTGGTGGTGGCGCACATGATGATGGTGCCGGTAATAGCGGCGCGCCTCGGCGGTATCGGTGGTGAAAGCGGCCGCGGCGGTGGCGGCGACGAACCCAAAGACGCAAACCCGCAAAACACGCGAGGAAGCCAAGGTTGTGCGAAGCATGAACTTCCCCGTCCCAATTTCTGTCTTGATCACCGGTTCGTGAGGCCAAATTATGCCCAACGGCCGGTGCCGTTTCCCTGTTCAGATACCGGCTTTGGGTGCTTATTCCGCTCGGCCGGCCGATCAGTCCGCTGTTCTGGCTAACGCGCTGTGCACAAACAGATTTCGGATGCCCGCACGGAACCGAACAAGGCCTCGGAATCAGGTTAGGGGGCCGGGGTTTCCAAAACCTTAAGAAAGGCTTGCGGGAAACCCCGGTATTCGACGGAAATCTTGGAAATTTTGTGCATCGCACAAATTCATTGACTTTTTTGTGCAACGCACTATATAATGAGATGTCTGGGGGCCGGGACCTCTCCCCAGATCGATTCGATATCAGTCTGGGAAAGGAACTCCACCATGGTCAAGATTGAAGACATTCAGCAGTACGGAAAAGAGCATCTTGAGACCGTCGCTGCTTCCGCAGCAACGCTTCAGAACGGCTTTCAAGCCATCGCAACCGCCTATGGCGACTACACCAAGAAGTCTTTCGAGGACACCAAATCGTTCGTTGAAAAACTGTCCGGCGTGAAGTCGATGGACAAGGCGATCGAAGCGCAGACCGAATTCGCCAAATCCGCATATGAGACGTTCGTGGCGGAATCCCAGAAGATCGCTGGGCTTTATACCGATCTGGCCAAGCAGACCTTCAAGCCGCTGGAAGGCATCGTCGCGAAGTTTACGCCGGCTGCCACCCACTAACGGCGGCTCGGTTTTCGAAATTCAAGAGCCCGGCGATTACCGCCGGGCTTTTTCTTGCCCTGGACGGTCCGACGCCGAGGCCCCGGCTGCAACATCAATCTAGCATTCGTAGCGACGTACCGGAGGCCGTGACCACGGGGGCTTGCTCGTTGCCGGGGATAAAAATTTCGCGACCGGCTCCGCCGCCGCCGAACGCGGCTGGCGCGAGACCCGCCGCCAAGAAATCGGGGCAATCGTCCCGCCGACGGCGAATCGGCCTTCATAGTCCGCCGAAACTCTTGAAAAGCCGGTCCGGCGCTGGGCCCGTCTGCTTTGTCAAACCCGCCGGGATTGATTAACCTTTGGGGAGCGCCAATCCGGGAATCAGGTCCGTCGCAAGCTGCATTTGGTCGATATCTGCGCGCTTGCGGCGAACCGAAGGTAGACCCATATTCTTGGCACCGATCCAGCTGACGGGTCAGACCGGCCGGGAGCGGCGATTTGGAGAGGTGTCCGGGGTTGTTCGATTGCTCCCATCGGAGCACATCGGCTCGGTCCTATCCAGCCTCTCGTGGGGACTTCGAACGCCTGTGCCATGTTGCAATTAATTACCAGACCTGATCGGCGCGTGCCGCCGCTCGGCACATCTGCTCCCCGAATGGGCAACGATGAGAACCGCGCCGGTGGAACCGGCGGTCCCGCGACGTCCGTTATCGCCAAGGTCAAACCGAAGACAAAACGGCCCAATCTCTATCGCGTGCTGATACTGAACGACGATTACACGCCAATGGAATTCGTCGTTCACGTCCTGGAGAAATTCTTCCAGAAGGATGTCGAGGCCGCGACCAAGATCATGCTGCATGTCCATCATCACGGGATCGGGGAGTGCGGGATATTCACCTATGAAATCGCCGAGACCAAGGTGACCCAGGTGATGGATTTTGCACGCAAGCACCAGCATCCCCTGCAATGCGTGATGGAAAAGAAGTGACGACACGCGTGATCCGCCGAAATTCGGAACGGGTTTTGCATCGGCAGGTCGTCAGAGCCGCGCCGTCAGATGCGGTGGACCCGGATAAACACGGGTAACCCGCGAAATCACGTGAGCGTGCAGGTAACCCTGTCGCGGGAACCGGTCTTTCGCCAAGATCGGATATGACTATATATGACAAAGGTTGTTGTTGCCTGACCAGGAAACGACGATCATGATGGCGGGGGCCACAGAGGACGCGAATGCCGACTTTTTCCCAAAGCCTAGAACAATCCCTGCATCGAGCGCTGGCGATTGCAAACGAGCGTCATCATCAATATGCGACGCTTGAACACCTTCTGCTGTCGCTGATCGATGACTCGGATGCGGCAGCCGTCATGCGCGCCTGCAGCGTCGATCTCGACAAGCTGCGTACCAGTCTCGTCAACTATCTCGAGACCGAGTTCGAAAATCTGGTCACGGACGGCGCCGACGACGCCAAGCCGACCGCAGGCTTTCAGCGCGTGATTCAGCGCGCGGTGATTCACGTCCAGTCGTCGGGTCGCGAAGAGGTCACCGGCGCCAACGTTCTGATCGCGATCTTCGCCGAGCGCGAGAGCCACGCCGCCTATTTCCTGCAGGAGCAGGATATGACCCGTTACGATGCGGTCAATTACATCAGCCACGGCATCGCCAAGCGGCCCGGGGTATCGGAAGCGCGTCCCGTCCGCGGTGTCGATGAAGAGACCGAGACCAAAGGCAACGAGGATTCCAAGAAGAAGGGCGAGGCGCTCGATACCTACTGCGTGAACCTCAACAAGAAGGCCCGTGACGGCAAGATCGATCCGGTGATCGGACGAAATTCCGAGATCAATCGCGCCATCCAGGTGCTGTGCCGCCGGCAGAAGAACAACCCGCTGTTCGTCGGTGAAGCCGGTGTCGGCAAGACCGCGATTGCGGAAGGGCTGGCCAAGCGTATCGTCGACAGCGAAGTGCCGGAGGTGTTGGCGGCGGCTACCGTGTTCTCGCTGGACATGGGAACGCTGCTGGCCGGTACCCGCTATCGCGGCGACTTCGAGGAGCGGCTGAAGCAGGTGCTCAAGGAACTCGAGGCGCATCCGAACGCCATCCTGTTCATCGACGAGATCCACACCGTGATCGGTGCAGGCGCAACTTCCGGCGGCGCGATGGATGCTTCCAATCTGCTCAAGCCGGCATTGGCATCGGGCACCATCCGCTGCATGGGCTCGACCACCTACAAGGAATATCGCCAGCACTTCGAGAAGGACCGCGCGCTGGTGCGCCGGTTCCAGAAGATCGACATCAACGAGCCGACGGTGGAGGACGCGATTGCGATCCTCAAGGGCCTGAAGCCCTATTTCGAGGACTACCACCGGCTGAAATATACCAACGAGGCGATCGAGGCCGCGGTGCAATTGTCGTCGCGCTACATCCATGACCGCAAGCTGCCGGACAAGGCGATCGACGTGATCGATGAGTCCGGTGCGGCGCAGATGCTGGTCGCCGAGAACAAGCGCAAGAAGATCATCGGCATCAAGGAGATCGAAACCACGATCGCGACCATGGCGCGGATTCCGCCCAAGAGCGTGTCGAAGGACGATGCCGAGGTGTTGAAGCATCTCGAACAGACCCTGAAACGCGTGGTGTTCGGCCAGGACAAGGCGATCGAAGCGCTGTCGGCCTCGATCAAGCTGGCGCGGGCCGGCCTGCGCGAGCCGGAGAAGCCGATCGGCAGTTATCTGTTCTCGGGTCCGACCGGCGTCGGCAAGACCGAGGTCGCAAAGCAGCTCGCCGCGTCGCTGGGCGTCGAACTGATTCGCTTCGACATGTCCGAATACATGGAGCGGCATACCGTGTCGCGCCTGATCGGCGCGCCTCCCGGCTATGTCGGCTTCGACCAGGGCGGGCTACTCACCGACGGCGTCGACCAGCATCCGCATTGCGTCGTGTTGCTCGACGAAATCGAAAAGGCGCATCCGGACCTGTACAACGTGCTGCTGCAGATCATGGATCATGGCCGGCTGACCGACCATAACGGCAAGCAGGTCAATTTCCGCAACGTGATCCTGATCATGACCACCAATGCGGGCGCCGCCGACCTCGCGCGCCAGGCCTTCGGCTTCACCCGCAACAAGCGGGAAGGCGACGATCACGAAGCGATCAACCGGCAGTTCGCGCCGGAATTCCGCAACCGGCTCGACGCCATCGTCTCGTTCGCGCATCTCAATGCCGACGTGATCGGCATGGTGGTGGAGAAGTTCGTACTGCAGCTCGAGGCCCAGCTCGCCGACCGCGACGTCACCATCGAATTGTCGGAACCGGCCAAGGCATGGCTGGTGCAGCATGGCTATGATGAGCAGATGGGCGCGCGGCCGATGGCGCGCGTGATCCAGGAGCACATCAAGAAGCCGCTGGCCGACGAGGTGCTGTTCGGCAAGCTCAAGGGCGGCGGTCACGTCCGTGTCGTGCTGATCAAGGACGAGGCGGCAGCCGATGCTGCGCAGGAAAAGATCGGCTTCGAATTCGTCGAAGGGCCGGTCACCCCGAAGCCGGAGAAGCTGCCCGGCGCGCGCAAGCGTACCGTTCCGCGCAAGCCGAAACCGAGTGGTCCAAGCGGCGGGTCGAAGGGCCCGGCCTCGCGAGGTCCGCTGGTCAAGGCGTGAGTGGCTGATATTGCGAATGGAAGAGCCGGCGCGTCGCAAGACCGCCGGCGTTTTTCTTGCGCGATGTCTTGGCTGCCGTACGATCCCGACCTAAAGGACATCGCGTGGCGCTGCTCGTGGGTGCGATCACGGCGCGACGGCGAGGGACGCAAATGATCATCGAAAATCAGGCCATGGTGACGGACGCGGTGGTGGCAGCGGTCTCGCGCACGGAGGACCCCCGCCTGCGCGAGATATTGCTGGCACTGGTGCGCCACCTGCACGGATTTGTGCGCGAGGTGCGCCTGACCGAGCGCGAGTTTCAGGAGGCGGTCAGGGTCATCGTCGCGATGGGGCAGAAGACAACTCCTTCGCACAATGAAGTGGTGTTGATGGCAGGCTCACTGGGCGTGTCGTCGCTGGTCTGCCTGCTCAATAACGGCAACAACGGCCAGACCGAGACCCAGGCCAATCTGCTGGGGCCTTTCTGGCGGGACGATCAGCCGCTGAGCGCAAGCGGCGATACGCTGGTGCGCTCAGCGACGCCCGGGCCGGGACTTGTCGTTCGCGCTTGCCTCGAAGATGGAAACGGGCGTCCCGTGGCAGGTGCCGAAATCGATGTCTGGCATTCCTCGCCGGAGGGGCTCTATGAGAACCAGGATCCCGGGCAGGCCGAGATGAATTTGCGCGGGCGCTTTGTTTCGGACGAAGCCGGCCGCTTCGATTTCCGCAGCGTCATGCCTGCGGGCTATCCTATTCCGGTCGACGGACCGGTCGGAGAACTGGTGCGGGCCACCCGCCGCCACAACTTCCGGCCCGCGCATCTGCATTTCATGGTCTACAAGCCGGGCTTCAAGACGTTGATCTCGCAAGTCTATGCGCCCGACGACGCGCATATCGATTCGGATGTTCAGTTCGGTGTCACGCGGGCGCTGATCGGCAACTACATACGCCACGACGAACCCTCGTCCGAGCTGGGCTTTGCGGCGCCGTGGTACGCGCTCGATCAGCGTTTCACGCTGGAGGCCGGCGAGGCGCGCCGTCCGGCGGCGCCCATCCGCGCCAAGGCCTTGCCGCCGATGCGCGAACGTTGACAGGCATGTCGGTCGAAGCGTCGAACATCCAAGCAAAGACATTGATCGGCCCGCCCGAGCGTTCTAAAACCACTTGGTGCCTAGAAAATACCTTGGAGCGGCTTTGGCTGCGCTGCAGGTCCTGGATGGTCTAGAATGTCGATGCGCTCCACGTTTTCTCCGAAAAGGTTGATGGTCAACATCGTGGCCTCATGGATTGCGCTTGCGAGCGTCACCGTGGCGCGGGCCTGGAGTCAGCAGCCTCCGCATCAGACCAATGGTGCTCCTCTGAATTTCGGCATGAACGCCGAGCAGGCTTCGCAAGCTTTGGGCGTACCGTTGAACTACGTTCGCGGTCGTCCCGGGGACGAGCTGCTTCTCGCAATACCGAACGTCAAGGGAAGCGCGCTATCGACCCGCAGCGACGGGCTGTATCTGCAGTTTCGAAAGGGAAGGCTTGAGGGATGGAAAGGCGATTGGGAGATGATCAGACCATGATGCATCAGCCGGTCACTCCGATAGCGTTGAGAAAATGCCTGTTGGCTGCGGCTCTCGCCGCATTCGCTGCCGCGCCACCCGCTGCTGCCCAGAACTATGGCGAGCGCACACTCCGCTACGGCAACACCAGCAGCTTTTATTATGACGCCCGCAACGACGACCGCGACTTGCCGAGCAATGGCGTTTTCCCGGGAAACTTCGCACCCGATCCAATTTTCGCGACGATCGGAGCCGCTGGATTTCTCGAGAGCAATCCGAGGCGCTCGGCCGTACCCTATCCATCCCAGGTCTATTTCGGACCGGCCCACGATCTTGCCCATTGTCGATCGTATCGTTCCTATGACCCGTCGTCCGGCACCTTTCTGGGCAAGGATGGCGTTCGCCATCGGTGCTGATGGCGGATGCCTAGCCGTCATTCCCAGGCGGGCGACGGCATCGCGGCGTGCTTTACCTGATCAACCCCGCCAGCCTCGGCAGCGTCAGGCTGATCTCGGGGATGCAGATGATCAGCAACAGCCCGGCGAACAAGGCCAGCATGTATGGTACATAGGTGCGGAAGTGCTCGCCGACATTCAGCTTTGCAAAGCGCAGCGCCATCAATAGCCCGACGCCCATCGGCGGCAGGAACAGGCCGATGCCGACGGCGGCGGTCTGCACGATGTTGAAGTGGATCGGGTCGATGCCCATCGCCTCGGCGATCGGAAACACCACGGGGATCAGCACGACCGCCGCGGGCAGGCCCTCCAGCACCATGCCGAACAGGCAGCTCATGACGGCGGTTCCGATCAGAAACAGCCACGGATGCGATTTCAGCGGCCCGAGCAGCTGGCCGAGCAATTGCGGCACGCCGCTTACGCCCATCAGATATTGGTAGACCGAAGCGACCGCGAGCAGGAACACCACTGCGGCGGTGAGGATCGCGCTGTCATAGGCGATCCTGCCCATCTCGCGCCAGGAGACGTTGCGGTAATAGAGTTTGGCGGCGAGAAAGGCGTAACCCGCCACCACGGCACCGGCCTCGGTGGCGGTGATGATGCCGAGGATGAAGCCGGCCAATATCACGAACGGCACCACCATCGGCACCGCGGCGTGCAGCGCGGCGTGACTGAGGCGCTTGAGGCTCGGCCTGGAATCGACTGGCCAATCGTTCTGCCGCGCGCGGATATAGACCACCGCCATCAGGCACAGCATGATCACCATGGCCGGAACGAAGCCGGCGACGAACAAGGCGACCGCCGAGGTATTGGTGACCTGTGCGATCACGATCATGAAAATCGCAGGCGGCACCAGCATGCCCATCGCGGTGCCGGCGGCGATCAGCGAGGCTGAATCACGCCGGTCGTAGCCGGCCCTGGTCAACGGCGGCATCAGCGCCGAGCCGAGGGCGGAGACCTCCGCCATCTTCGACCCGCAGATGTCGGAGAAGAAATACGCCACCACGATCACCGACATGCCGAGCCCGCCCTTGACCCAGCCGATCAAGGCCCGCGCCAGCTCCACCAGCGCGTGGCTCATGCCGCAGCGTTCCATCAGATTGCCGGCGAACACGAAAGCGGGGATGGCGAGCAGCACCCAGCTCTGCGATCCCGAAACCAGCGCCGAGGAAAGCTGCTGCATCGGATAGCCGCCGATCCACAGTCCCGCGATGCCGGCGACGCCGAGCGCGAATACGATCGGCATCGAGAGCAGGATCAGGACAACGAAAACGGCGGCGACGGTCGCAAGCAGCATGAATGGTCCGCCTCAGAGCTGGAGATCGCCGTGCTGGGGATCGCCTTGCGGCAGCGGCGAGACCATCATCGCGAAACCATAGATCGCGATCAGGATGCCGCCGACCACCGAGGAAGCGTAGAGCCAGGCGAGATTGATCTGAAGCCCCGGCGTCGCCAGCGTGCGGTTGAGCAGGCAGAGCTTGAAGCCGTACCATGCCACCAAGAGGCCGACCCCGACGATGAGGGCGTGATTGAAGCGGTGGATCCAGAGCTGCGCGGTCTCCGGCAGCCGGTGCACGAACACCGCGAGCGCGAAGTGCGAGCGCGACTGGATGCCGATCGCAGCACCTATCAGCGTCAGCCACGCCAGCGAGAGTTCGCCCACTTCCTCGACCCAGGTGAACGGCACCGGGTCGACGTCGAGCCAGTCGGTGATGGCGCCGACAAAATACCGCAGGATGACGCCGACCAGGAGGTTGACGATGGCAAGGATAATCAGCGCCGTGACCGTGAGTTTCGGAACGGCTGAGAGCAGACGCAGCATGCGCAATGGAATTCCGGCAATGATGGGCGGCGAGGGGCCGACTCCGGCCCCGCAATGACTCAAACCTTGAAGCCTTCGATTGCGTCCCACAAGGCGCCGTACTGGCTCTTATAGGCCGGCCATATCTTCTGTTGCGCGACTTTCCGGAACTCCTCGACATTGGCCTCGACCACGGTCATGCCGAGCGGCTCGAGCGTTTCCTTGGCTTTGGCGAAATTGTCGACCGATTCGGTCGCCTCGCGGATTTTTCCCTGCGCGGCGCGGGCAAGATCCATGACCAGCTTCTGCTGATCGGCTGTAAGTCCGTTCCAGATTTCGAGATTCATCACTGCGTTGGTCGGGCCGTAATTGTGATAGGTGAGAGAAGCGTATTTCGACACCTCGTAGATCTTCAGCGCCTTCATGTTGACGATCGGCAGATCGCCGCCGTCGATCACGCCCTGTTTGGCGGCGGTGACAACCTCGCCATACGCCATCGGCACGGCGTTGCCGCCGAGCCCGTTGATGGTGTCGCCGAAAATCTTCGCCTGCTGCACGCGGATCTTCAGGCCGCGGAGGTCCTTCGGCTCGACGATCGGCTTCTTCGCGGTCCAGAAATGACGGAAGCCGTAGTCGAAATAGCACAGTACCTTGAGCTTGTACTTGTCCTCGATCTCCCGGCTGAGCGTGTCGCCGATCCGCCCGTTGAGCATGGCGTAGGCCGAGGTGTAATCCTTCACCAGGTAGGGCACGAGCAGGGCGCCCATTTCCGGAAACACGGTGGCGGCGGCGCCGGCCGGGCTGCCCATGGCGATGCTGCCGGATTTGACCGCGTTCATGATCTCCAGCTCCTGTGGGATCAGGGTCTTGCCGAAGAACTGCATTTCGAGCGCGCCGTTTGACCGCGCGGTCAGCTCCTTGGCCATCCAGTCGAAGGCGACCGCGGCCGATTCCGGGACCGCGTTGATGTGCGCGAATACCAGTTTCTTCGGCGACGCCTGCGCGAATGCGGGCGCGCGGCCGGTGGCGAGAATACCGGCCATGCCGGCGCCCGCGCGCAGAAGCGTGCGGCGATTGAGCGGGACGCGGCTCGTCGGAGCTGCTGACATGGGGATTCCTCCAAGGGTCTTTTTTTGTTGCCGTCCGGCGGCCGGGCAGGCCAGCCAATCCGGCCGCAAGCTTATAGCATAGCGGTCGCGTGGCCAGAGGGATGTTGGGCGATCGTCCGCTGCGGTAACTTCGCGCGCAGGCGCCGCAACTTGATCGCGAATGGACGCCGGTGTGGCACTGCCATCGGTCGCGTGTTGCCGCGGCAGGACGGTCGGTTCGGTCTACGGCGCGTCAGGCTTCTGGTTCAGACGCCGCACTTCCCAGGGCAGAATGACCTGGCGAAAGATCACCGGATCCGGCCACGTACCGGCGGTGCGGCCCATATGCCCGCCAGCCGGATTGATCCAGGCCTCGCGCGGCCCGCTGCCGCTGTTGATGAGCAGTTCGAGATCGTCAATGGGCACCTGTGTATCCCGCGTTCCACCGACCACCAGGATCGGCGCGGTCGGCTTGCCGAGCAAGTCCTGCGCCTGCAGCGACATTTTCGGCAGGAAGGCGATCAGCTCGTCGGCCGATTTCAGGCCATACACGAACAGGCTGGCGGGAAGCAGGTCGAACAGATATTCGCGGGTGTACATCCGGCTTCGAAAGAAGTCCGGCTGGAAGGTGCGGTGGATCGGCGGGGATTGGGTAACGGCGCCCGCGAGGCGCTTGGCCTCGGTGTGCGCGAGCTTCGCGGCCCAGTAGGCGCCAAAGCTCTGGCCGTGCACGAGGATGCGATTCTTGTCGATCTCCGGCCGGGTCGCGAGATAGTCCAGCACGCGCGAATACATCTGATCGGAGGTCTCGTCCGCCTTGCGCGGCGCCTGCCCGGTGCCGGGACTGTCGACCGCGAAGAACCCGATGCCTTCGGAAAGCGCCGCCGCATAGGTTTCGGCGACGGTTTCCTTGCGGCTGTCGAGGCCCGAAATGGCCAATACCAGCGGCACCGGGCGCTTGGCATTGGCAGGCAGCCGCAGGTAGCCGACGATTTCCTTGCCTTCAAAGGGAATGCGCACGACTTCGAGCGGCGGATCGAAAAACCGGGCATGCTGCAGGTAGGCATCGATGGCCCGCTGATAGGCGGCCTGTTTGCCGGCGGAGGTTGGCGCCGGCCATTGGCCGAAATAATACAGCCGCCAGGCGCGAACGAAGTTCGCGTCAGCCTCCTTCGGATCGTTCGCCGCCTTGGCTTTTGCGATGTAGCCGTCGGCGACGGCGCTCCACGCCGCGGCCCATTCGTCCGGATCCCGGCTGCGGATACGGCCGAGGGCATCGCTGGCGTCAGCGGGCTGGATGCCCAACGCCGGATAGGCTCCGGTCTGCGCGCGAGCGAGTGTCTCGGTCTTGATCTCGTCGATGGTGCGGTCCGCGGTCTGCGCCGACACGGTCTCGCTGACCAAGCAGGTCAGCGCGGAGGCCAGGATCAGTGACAATGCGCGCATGTTTTTCCCGAGCTTCGACTTCGAAGGCGGGCAATTATGGGCATGACGGGTCAGCTGGACAAGAGCCCTTGCGCGGGGCCGGCGTATAGCGTCGCTCAGCCTTCCAGCAGCTGCTTGATGCGGCGCTGCAGCTGGCGCTTTTTCTTTTCACTCTGGCGTAGCCGTTCCGCAAGGTCGGAGCCGGGAAGTTCGGACGAAGATTCCGAATTGAAGGCGACGCCGACGAAATTGTCGCGCCACCAGATGATCCTGGCGAGGACGGAGCGTCCCTTGCGTGCGATGGTGAGCAGGATCTGCTCTTTCGGGAGCCTGACGTCGTTGCTGAATTCCAGATGAGCGCCGTTCTCGGAGATGTTGCGCACGACGCAATCTCTGGATGCGCCATGCTCGCCGATCTCGGCGACCCCGCCGTAAATAACCTTGTCGCGCGGGGTCTGGCGTCGGTCCGGCATCGAAAAACTCCCAATAAAGAGGCAGACTTTTACGCGGCTTTGCTGCCTGCGGAAGCCCGCAGAGGGCAAAAAGAGGGCAAAAAGCGCCGTTAACGTAAACCGATATTGGTCCGGGAGAGCCGAAATTGACGGGGTTTTGCGCGATCAGGGGGCCTAGGCCGCGGTTTCGCGTAACCCGCGCGCGATTTCCTTCTGCGCGTCGAATTCGCGCCGTCGCCGCGCCAACTCCTCGGCGCTTAGGGCCGCGACATTGTTATAGTCGCGCTTCCAGGCGGCATCCGCACGCCAGCGCAGCGGCGATTGCACCGTGGTTTGCGCCGCAGGCGCGGTTTCCAGCACCCGCAGCGCCAGCTCAAGGGTAAAGGCCTGCGAGCCCACATCGTGCGGCTTGCCGGCGGAATTGCCGAGCGGAAAATCCGAAAACAGAAACCGCGGCACCGCGGCGTGCTCGACGATGTCCTTGGCGCAGCCCATCACGACCGTGGAAATGCCATTGGCCTCCAGATGCCGGGCGACCAGGCTGATGGTCTGGTGGCATACCGGGCAGTTCGGCACCAACACCGCGGCGTCGACGTGATCGGCCTGGCAGCGGGCGAGAATTTCGGGCGCGTCGGTTTCGATCGTGACGCGATGGCTGCGGTTGGTCGGTGCGCCAAAGAAACGCGGCGCGACTTCGCCGATTCGTCGCTCGCGCTCTAGCCGCCGCAATTGCGGCAGCGGAAACCAGGTGCCGCTGTCGTCGGCCGAAGTGTGCACGCGGTCATAGGCGATGTGCGAAATCCGCAAATCGTGCGGATTCGAGGTATCGCCGTCGTAGACCGAATAGAATTTGGCGCCGCCATTGTATTTGGCGCCGGGACCTTGATCGCCCTTGGCGGGATCGAACGGCGCCGCCGTCGTGACGATGGCGATGCGGGATTGGGCCAGCGGCTTGCGCAGAGGCTGGAACGGCGCATCGATATGATGGGCCCAGCGATAGGGCGTGGTGTAGCCGATCGCCGCGTAATATTCCCGCGTCCGCGCCATATAGGGAATCGGTGCGTCGTCCTCGGGCGCAAAGCCAAGCTGGTCGTCCGAAGCTGCCGTCATATCTCACGTTCCCATAGACGTGCCATCATTGCAAAATAGCTAGGCTGCCGGTGCCCCGTGTCAAGCACGGTCTAGCCGAGGACAGAACCGCCATGCAAATGCTCAAGGCAACACGGGCAGCACTTTGCGCTGCGGTCGTGACGCTCATCTCGCCGGTGGCGGCCGCGGAAGAGGCGGCGCCTGCGCAAACCGGCGTTGGGATCGCGACGCCGGGCGTGGAAGAGCTCGCTGTGCCCAACGATACGAGCAAGGGGGCGACACGGAGGCCCGCAGCGGACGCGCGGAAAGCCGATACCAGGGAGGCCGTGTGCCTGATGATCGAGGCGGCGGCGAAGGCCAACGGCTTGCCGCTTGAGTTCTTCGCGCGCGTGATCTGGCAGGAAAGCCGTTTCCAGTCCGATGCCGTCGGTCCCCTCACGCGCCTTGGTCAGCGCGCGCAAGGCATCGCACAATTCATGCCGGGCACCGCGAGCGAGCGCCGTTTGCTCGATCCGTTCGATCCGGTGCAGGCGCTGCCGAAATCCGCCGAATTCCTCGGCGAATTGCGCGACCAGTTCGGCAATCTCGGGCTGGCCGCGGCTGCCTACAATGCCGGACCGCGGCGGGTGCAGGAATGGCTCGCGGGCACGGGGGCGATGCCGCAGGAGACGCGCAACTACGTCGCTGCCATCACCGGCACCACGGTCGACCAGTGGGCGGCTGCCGGCAAGAATGGCCGGGTGCCCGACCGCGCGCCGAATGCCGGTTGCCGCGAGATGATGGCGCTGCTCAAGCACGCGCCCAATCCGTTTGTCACCGAACTGGAACAACATATAGAGCTTGGTGCCGACCGGCCGTGGGGCGTGCAGCTCGCGGCCGGCTTCAACCGCGACCGGGCGCTGGCCATGTATTCACGCGCGATGACGCGATTGCGCGCCGTGATCGGCGACCAGGATCCAAGCCTGCTCAGTTCGTTGTTCCGCAGCCGCGGCACCCGCACGTTCTATCAGGTGCGGATCGGCGCCGACACACGCCCCGCCGCCGACGATCTTTGCAACCGCATCCGGCGCGCCGGCGGTGCCTGTCTGGTGCTGCGAAACTTGAATATCAGGGGATGACGATGGATCACGAAGATGGTCATAGGCGGGTGGCCCGGCTGACAAGCGCACGGTCACGGGCGGTTTGACGAATTGCAGCCAACCCGCATTGCGGTACTGTGTGAAAAACGCGCCATCGGGGAAACGGCATGAATTTGCCCGCACGGTCGGCCTTGATCGCCTGGTTTGTCAGCGTGACGGCGCTTGCCGCCACGGCAAGCGTCAACGCCGCCGAATTTCCGGCGCGTCCGATCAGGGTTGTCGTTCCCTATGCCGCGGGCGGACCGACCGACGTTCTCGGCCGGCTGGTGGCTGATTTTCTCGGCCGGGATCTTGGGCAGGCGGCGTTTGTCGAGAACAAGCCGGGGGCCCAGGGCGCGATCGGCGCCGAAACGGTGGCGCGCGCCGACGCCGACGGTCACACCCTCCTGATCGTGGCCGGTTCGATGATCGTGCAAAATCCGTTGCTGTACAAGAAACTGTCCTACGATCCGGTACGGGATTTTCGCGTGCTGGCGCTGATCACCGAGGTGCCGGTGGTGATGGAAGTCCACCCCTCGGTGCCGGCAAGGACGGTCGCGGAATTTGTCGCCTACGCCAAACAAAATCCCGGCAAGCTCTCGTTCGGCTCGGCCGGGACGGGAGGTACCATTCACCTTGCCGGCGAGATGTTCAGGCAAATGGCGGGCATTGAGATGACCCATGTGCCCTATAAGGGCGCCGGGCCGGCGCTGACCGATCTGCTGGCCGGTAACATCCAGCTCATGTTCGACTCGCTGGGAACGGCGCTCCCGCCGGTGCGATCGGGAATGCTGCGGGCGCTGGGCGTCAGTTCGGCGCGCAGGAATTCCGATCTTCCCGACGTTCCGACCATTGCCGAGAGCGGCTATCCAGATTACCTCGTCAGCGTCTGGTTCGGCGTCGTGGCGCCCGCCAGGGTGCCGGATAGCGTGGCGCAAATGCTTGAGGCCAGCCTCGACCGGGCGATGAACAACGATGCGTTCCGCGCCTCACTGGAGAAGATCGGCTATTCGGTGCTACGACCGCGCAGCCGGGCTGCCATCACGGAATTCATCGATGCCGACCGGGCGCGGTGGGCCGATGTAATCAAGACGCGGCACATTTCATTGGATTGAAGCATGGTTCGAGAGAGAGAAATTCGGGAAGGCGAGCTCGCCGTCGAGATGCCGCCGGCGCGCGACGCCTGGCTTGTCTTCATCGGCCGCATCCGCACGCCCTGGACCTCGCGCGAGGATACGCCGCGGCAGGGAAGCCATGAGGGGCCGGTCTGCAGGCTCGAAATTTTCGAGCCATGGGTGCCGGCGCTGAAAGGCGTCGATTTCTACTCGAATCTCGAAGTGATCTACTGGCTGCATCAATCGCCGCGCAATCTCGTGCTGCAAAGCCCGAAGAACAACAAGTCGACCCGCGGCACGTTCTCGCTGCGCTCGCCGGTGCGGCCGAATCCGATCGGCACGTCGATCGTCAGGCTGGTTGGCATCGAGGGCTCGACCGTGCTGGTGCGGGGGCTCGATTGCCTTGACCAAACGCCGCTGCTCGACCTCAAGCCCTACCGCTGCGAATTCTCGCCGCTGGCGGCGCAGAAGCGAGGGGATATCGAGACGGAATGATTTTTTTCCTCGTCATTGCGAGCCAACGGGTCGCGCGAATGCGCGCCCGATGACAGGTTCCGCGAAGCAATCCATGACAGATATCGAAGCATCTATTGCTTCGTCGCTTTGCTCCTCGCAATGACGGCGAGAGGGTGATTACCCCTTCAGCGCCGCCGCCAGCTTCGCCGCATTTTCCTCCAGCACCTTGCCGTCTTCCTTGCGGCTGGCCGGCGGCAACAGCGCCACGCCGTCGTGACGCGGCATCACGTGCATGTGCAGGTGAAACACCACCTGGCCGCCGGCATGTTCGCTGAATTGCTGCACGGTGATGCCGTCGGCCGCGAACGCCGTCATCGCGGCGCGCGCGATTTTGTGGGAGGTGCGCGCAACATGGGCGAAATCTTCCGGCGCAATATCGAGGATGTTGCGGGCCGGCGCCTTCGGGATCACCAGCGTATGTCCGGGACAACGCGGCATGATGTCGAGAAAGGCCAGCGTGTGGTCGTCCTCATACACCTTATAGCAGGGGAATTCGCCGCGCAGGATCTTGGCGAAGGGGTTGTTGGCGTCATAGGCGGGCATGGCGGCTCCTGAATCTGGTTCTACTCGCTGGCTGGCTCATCGGCGTTTTTGCGAAACGGTGCGGCTTCGGTGAGTTCGCGCGCGGCCTCCGCCACATAGGCGCGTTCACGCCGCAGATACTCCTCGATCGCGCGGCGCAGGCCGGGATCGGCGATGTAATGCGCCGAATAGGTGGTCTGCGGCAAGTACCCGCGTGCGATCTTGTGCTCGCCCTGGGCGCCGGCCTCAACGGTTTTCAGGCCGCGCGAAATCGCGAAATCGATCGCCTGATAGTAACAGACCTCGAAATGCAGGAATGGGTGATGCTCGATCGCGCCCCAGTTGCGGCCGAACAATGTGTCGGAGCCAATGAAATTGATGGCGCCGGCGATCCAGCGGTTGTTACGCCTCGCCATGATCAGCAGCACGTCGTTGGCCATGGTCTCGCCGATCAGCGAGAAGAAGGCGCGGGTGAGGTAGGGCCGGCCCCATTTGCGCGAACCGGTCTCCATGTAAAAGGCAAAGAACGCGTCCCAGGCGTCCTCGGTGATGTCGCTGCCGTTGAGCGCATGGATCGTGATGCCGTTGGCCAACGCGTCGCGCCGTTCCCGCTTGATCGCCTTGCGATGGCGCGAATTGAGGGTGGCGAGGAAATCGTCAAAACTTCGGTAGTCCTGGTTGTGCCAGTGGAACTGCTGGTCGGTCCGCTGCAGGAATCCGAATTTGGCCAGGAATTTCCATTCCGCCTCGCGCGCGAAGGTGACGTGAGCCGATGAGGCATTGGTCGCCTCGCACAGCGCGACCAGGCCGCTTGCCAGGGCGGTTGCGATTTCATCCTTGTCGACGCCGTCGCGGATCAAGAGGCGAGGGCCGGTGGCCGGTGTAAAGGGAACCGAGGCCTGCAGCTTCGGATAATAGCGCCCGCCGGCGCGCTCATAGGCGTCGGCCCAGCCGCGATCGAACACGTATTCGCCCTGCGAGTGCGATTTCAGGTAGCAGGGCACGATTCCGGCGATCACGCCTTCGCGTCGGGCGAGCAAATGCCGTGGTCCCCAGCCGGTCCGCGCGCTGGCCGACCCGGACGCCTCCAGGGCCAAGAAAAAGGCATGCGAAACGAAGGGGTTATAGGGGAGTTTGAAGCCCGTGCAGGAGTCGCTGGGGGAGCCAGGCAACGCCAGTGTGTCCAGGCCATTGAGGCTGCCGGGATCCGGAAGCGGATTGGCACAGGCATCCCAATCCTCAGCCGGGATCTGGCTGATGGACGACACGGCTTCGAGGGTTATTTCGGATGAATCCATCGATGATTTGAACCGGTCACGCGCCACGATCAGCCATCGCACATGGTGACCAAAGCTAAAGATCGTGCATTGCATCAAAGACTTCAAGATGCCGCCGCACCCGAGGTCTCACGGCCGGAAACCTTCAAAGATCATCTGATCGGCGTAGCGGATGGCGCGCTCGCGCTGCTGCGGTGTCCGCACCGTCCAGGTCAGGAGCGGCAGGCCGAAAACATGGCGCGCGATCCAGGGCGCCGGCGCCGGCAAATCATTCACCCAATAAGCCACGAAATGCGGCCTCGTGTGGAACGCGTGCTTCAGATGCAGCATGCCCTTCCGCTGCGCCATTGTGGCCTCCGGCCAGTCGGCTTCGCTGTAGAGGCGTTGGGCGACAATGCCGCGGGGAAGCTCGGGCACCGTCTCGCGCAGCGCCTTCACCTGATCCGGATCGAACGACATGGCCGCCACCGGTCCGGCATAGGAGGCAAGCACCTCTGCCATCCGCCTTACCAGTTTGCGGTCGCCGTCAAAATGGCTCTTCAGCTCGACCAGGATCGGGACGCGACCTCCGACCAGCGCACAGAGATCGCCGAGCGACATCATCCGCTCCGGCGTGTCCCTGAACGTGACCGCCTTGAGTGCGTGCGAGGTCAAGCCGAGCAGGGCGCCGGAGCCTTCGGCGAGGCGGCCCAGCGCGTCGTCATGATGCACCATGGCCTCGCCGTCGGCGGTCAGCTGGATATCGCATTCGATGGCGAAATCGCCGTCGATCGCGGCACGCGCCGCGCCCGGCATGTTCTCGATGATGCCGCGCGCGCGGTCGTGCAGGCCGCGATGGGCCACCGGTCGTGCCGTCAGCCAGTCGGGTGCGCGCACCCGCGCAGCTCTGCTCTAGGAGACTTCGAACACCCCTTCGACCTCGACCGCCGCATCCGACGGCAGCGAAGCGACGCCGACCGTGGTGCGGGCGTGGCGGCCCTTGTCGCCGAAGGCCGCGACCATCAGATCGGAGGCGCCGTTGAGCACTTTCGGCCCATCCAGAAAATCCGGGGCGGAATTCACAAAACCGCCGAGGCGGACCACCCGGACCACCTTGTCGAGGTCGCCGAGCGCGGCCTTGATCTGCGCCAAGAGGTTGATGGCGCAACCGCGCGCGGCGGCGTTACCTTGCTCCACGGTGACGCCGGCGCCCAGCTTGCCCTTGGCGATCAGCTTGCCGTCCGGGTTGACGCAAACCTGGCCGGACACGAACAGCAGGTTTCCGGTGCGGACGAAACCGACGTAATTCGCCACCGGGCTCGGCGGCTCATGCAAGACGATGCCCTGTGCCGCAAGTTTCTGTTCGACCGTTCCCGCCATGTTTCGTCCCCGTTTGGTTTGACCAGCGCCCGACGCACACCTGATCGGGGGCCGCTTTATTTCGCGCATCGTGCGGTCACTTGCAAGCGAGGGCAGATCGGTGGCGAAAAAGCCGAAAACATGTCAATCCGGCTGCAAATCATACTTTTCCGTGATGTGGCCGCAGTTGCGGCGCAATGGCGCGATGAATAATGTGACGAAACCCAGAGCATGATCCGGAAAGGTGGGAACCGGTTTTCCGAAAAGATCATGCTCAAACAAAGAGATGAGATCGTGATCCGGTTCAATCCAACCGGATCATGATCTGGCCTGAGGAAAAAAAACATGGCTCGCTCATTCCGGATTTTGCCCCGTGATGTCGGATCGCTGGCGCGGACGGTTGCGGTGGTCGCGATGGCAACGGGGATTGCCGTCGGCAAGGCCGACGCCGCGGCAAGCGGCGCGTTTCTCCCGCATCAGGCGCTCTACGAACTCAACCTGGTAAAGTCGCGCGGTTCCAATTCGATCAACAGCGCGCGGGGACGCATTCTTTATGATTTTTCCGGCAACGCCTGCGAGGGCTACACTTCCGAATTCAGGCAGGTGTCCGAGATGGACAGCGGCGAGGGCAAGGTGACGCTGAGCGATCTGCGCTCGACGTCGTGGGAAGACGGCGAAGGCAAGAGTTATCGATTCAAGATCGATTCGCGCATGAACGACACTGACTCAAGCCCGGTCGATGGAGTGGCGGAGCGGACCGGCGATCACATCACGGTCAAATTGAAGCAGCCCCAAACCAAGACGTTCACGCTCGACGGCTCGACGGTGTTTCCGACCGAGCAGATTCAGCGCATCATCGCCGCGGCGAAGGATGGAAAATCGGTGCTCGAGCTGTCGGTCTACGACGGCTCGGACAACGGCGAAAAGGTCTACAACACCCTTTCCGTGATCGGGCAGCCGATACCGGGAGACCGGACCATCGCGGTACCGGACGCTTCCACCGAAAATGGCGTCATGAAATCGATGACGCGGTGGCCGGTCACGGTCAGCTATTACGACCGTGACGGGAAGGCCAATGACGGCGAACAGACGCCGGTCTATGCGATGTCGTTCGAGCTGTTCGAGAACGGCGTCTCCCGGGCGCTGGTGCTCGACTACAATGACTTTGTGATTTCCGGCGCCCTGGGAAAGTTGAACGTCAAGGATTCCAAGCCGTGTAAGTGACGGCGCCAGCCCCGCGCCGTCATTGCTAGGAGCGACGCGACGAAGCAATACAACTTTTCCGGGTGCTCGCGGATTGCTTCGCGGAGCCCGTCATTGGGCGCGCATTCGCCCGACCCGTTGGCCGCAATGAAGTCGGAGCCGTTGGCCAGCAGCCGGCCACCTCAGTCCGGCTTTTCCGGTCCATCATAAGCGATGCCCCTGATCACGGCGGCCTGGCCGAATTTCTTGCGCAGACCGTCGATTGCGCGTTCGGCGTCCGCCGAGCGGCGATCCAGCATGTCGGTGTCGTGGGCCTGCGAACCCGGGCGGAGCGCGCTGACGCCGGCGCCCATCAGCCGGAACGCGGTGCCGTCGATCTCCTTTGCCAGCATTTCCCTGGATATCGCGAAAATCTTCGCCGCCAACTGGGTGGGGGCATGGATCGATTGCGAGCGGGTACGCTGCCGGAAATCGGCGGACTTCAGCTTCAGCGTGATGGTCGATCCCGCCAATTCGCTGCTCTTGAGCCGCGACGACACCTTCTCCGACAGCCGCCACAGCGTCCTTTCGAGGGTCGCAAAATCGCGGATGTCGATCTCGAAGGTGGTCTCGCTGGAAATGGTCTTGGCGCCACGATCGGGCACCACGCGACGATCGTCGATGCCCCGCGCCAGCAGCCACAGCCTGCGGCCCTCCGCGGCGAACTGCTTCATCAGTTCGCTCTCGTCGGCGCTCTGCAGATCGGCGATGGTGCGAAAGCCGCGCTGGATCAGCCGTTCCTGGGTCGCAGGCCCGACGCCGAAGATGAATCCGACCGGCTTGTCCGCCAGCATCGCACGCGCCTCATCCTGGTCGAGCGCGGCAAAGCCGCGTGGCTTGTCCATGTCGGACGCGATCTTGGCCAGGAATTTGTTGCAGGACAGACCGACGGAAACCGTGATTCCGATGTCGCGTTCGACCTCGCGGGCGAAACGCGCCAGTACCTTGGCCGGGATCATGCCGTGAACGCGCTGGGTGCCGCCGAGATCCAGAAACGCCTCGTCGATCGAAAGCGGTTCGACCAGCGGTGTCAGCGCCTGCATCGCGCGGCGTACCTCGCGGCCGACCCTGACATATTTGGCCATGTCGGGCGAAATCACGATCGCCGCGGGGCACAGCGCCAGGGCTTTGAACATCGGCATGGCCGAGCGGACGCCGAAGGTGCGGGAGATGTAGCACGCCGCGGAGACCACGCCACGCTTGCCGCCGCCGATGATCACGGGCTTGTCGGCGAGTTCCGGGTTGTCGCGTTTTTCCACGGTCGCGTAGAACGCGTCGCAATCGATGTGGGCGAGGGTGAGCGACGGCAACGAAGGGTGACGAACGAGGCGAGGCGAGCCGCATTCGCTGCATCGCCCGGCGGCGTTGTCGTCCTGGTCACCGAGGCAGTCCCGGCAGAAGCAGGTCGGTCCCTGCATCGATGCTGGCGCGGCCGGTGCTCCGATTTCGAAGTTCGCACCCATTCGAGCCGCCGCCTTTTTGCGAACCTCGGAATCTACGCCAGCGCCAGCGAACGATATTTGTGCCGGTGCGGCGAGTTGGAGGTTCCTGTGCTGAGGTTACCGCGAGTCTGACGAGAACTTCAAACTCGCCGCACCGGTGTCACGGTACGTCGCGCTCCCATTGGGGATCGTTCAGCGCCTGGTGAGCCGCGGCAATGTTGGTGGGGTGAAGCTGCGAGGCGGCGGCGAACGCTTTCACGGTCGCGTCATCGCGCATCACGAAATCGAGTACGCTGGCGAGAAACTGCGGATCGGTGGCTGCGGTACGCAGGGTCTCCGGCCCGATCCCGCTTTCGGCCAGGAACAACCCTAAGCGCTCGGCGTCGCCCGCGACAAAGGAAAGCGCCTGAATTGCAACGATTTCAGCTACTTCCCGGGGATTTTGAGTGGGTTTTCTCAACTGGTGTGTTTGCCTTTCCGTAACTTATGGTCTCTATTTTGGAACGATCATGCCCGAGTTTGCGCAACGTGTTCAAGCAAGTGGAAACCACTTCGCATAAAGATCGCACTCGGGCTTAACGGGTTAGAGCGAATCTGGCGCTAGTTTGATTTCACTTTTTGGCACCCTTGGCGGCGGCGTCCGTGCACCGCCTGCCGGGCCGTTATCGCGGGGATTGGAGGGGCGGGATGGCAAAAACCGTCCTGATCGTGGAGGACAACGAGCTCAATATGAAGCTCTTTCGCGATCTGCTCGAGGCGCATGGCTATCAGACTTCCGGCACCAGCAATGGTTTCGAGGCGCTCGATCTTGTGCGCAAGCTTCGCCCCGATCTCGTCCTGATGGATATCCAGCTTCCCCAGGTCTCCGGTCTCGAAGTGACGCGGTGGATCAAGGATGACCCGGAGTTGCGTTCGATTCCGGTCGTCGCGGTCACCGCATTCGCGATGAAGGGCGACGAGGAGCGCATCCGCGAAGGCGGCTGCGAGGCGTATTTGTCCAAGCCGATCTCGGTCGGCAAGTTTATTGAAACCGTCCGACGATTTATCGGATAGGGAGAGTAAGATGTCCGCGCGCATTCTGGTCGTCGATGACGTTCCCGCTAACGTCAAGCTGTTGGAAGCGCGGCTTTCGGCCGAGTATTTCGACGTCCTGACCGCGTCCAACGGCGCGGAGGCTTTGGCGGTCTGCGCGCGTGCCGAATGCGACATCATTCTGCTCGACGTCATGATGCCTGACCTGGACGGCTTTGAGGTTTGCCGGCGCCTGAAGTCCAATCCGGCGACGCATTTCATTCCGGTCGTCATGGTGACGGCGCTGGACAGCCCGGCCGATCGCGTCCGCGGCCTCGAGGCCGGCGCCGACGATTTCCTGACCAAGCCGGTGTCCGACGTCGTGCTGATCGCGCGGGTGCGTTCGCTGACGCGGCTGAAGATGATGACCGATGAGCTGCGCATGCGCGCCATCACCTCGCTTGAGATCGGCGTGCAGGCGCCCGAGCGCAGCGCCGTGGCCGACACTGGGAAGGGCGGTCGCATCCTCTTGGTCGACGACCGGCCCTCGTCCTATGAGCGGCTGGCGCCGGTGCTCAGCACCGAGCACACCGTCGATGTCGAGACCAATCCTGCGGAAGCGCTGTTTCACGCCGCCGACGGCGATTACGATCTGCTGATCGTTTCGCTCGGCCTCGATAATTTCGACAGCCTGCGGCTCTGCAGCCAGGCGCGCTCGCTGGAGCGGACCCGGCACGTGCCCATCCTCGCCATCGCCGACGCCGACAACAACACGCGGTTGCTCCGCGGCCTCGAGATCGGCGTCAACGACTATCTGCTGCGCCCGGTCGACAAGAACGAGTTGCTGGCGCGCGCGCGTACCCAGATTTCGAAAGCGGCGCTATACCGATCATCTGCGCGACAATGTGCAGAACTCCATCGAGATGGCCATCACCGATGCGCTGACCGGGCTGCATAACCGCCGTTACATGGAAAGCCATCTGGGTACGCTCGCCGAGCAGGCCTCGAGCCGCGGCAAGCCGCTGGCGCTGATGATGCTCGACATCGATTTCTTCAAGTCGATCAACGACAATTACGGCCACGACGCCGGCGACGACGTGTTGCGCGAATTCGCGGTCCGGGTTCGCAAGTCGATCCGCGGCATCGATCTCGCCTGCCGCTATGGCGGCGAGGAATTTGTCATTGTGATGCCGGAAACCGACTTGCATGTCGCGGGCATGGTGGCGGAACGGTTGCGGCGTTCGATCGCCGGCGAGCCGTTCGCGGTCAACAAGGGTACAAAACGCATCGAGGTCACGATCTCGATCGGCCTGACGACCCTTGAACGCAAGGGCGAGGCCGTTGCCGACGTGCTCAAGCGCGCCGACACCGCGCTCTACCGCGCCAAGCATGACGGCCGCAACCGCGTCGTGGCGAACGCCGCCTGACCTTGCCGGCGCTCCACGGCGTCATCCCTTAAGCGGCATCCTTCACGTAATATGCGAGTGCACGCCGTGCGTCCGCGCGGACGACGAAGCCATGTCGATTCCCCGATCTTTCAGCAGGCTTATGTCTTGAAATGAGGGAAATACGGCATTTGAGACGGCTGCCGGCTGTGTCAGAAATCGTGCCGCGCCAATCTTGACAATATTGCCTGTCGGACGGTTGTATTACACAGATCGGTGTAATTAATTCCGCTTTGACATGCGCGAGGTCTTTGCCGGGCCGCGATCGATAAGAAAGAACAAGAACATGTCGCTGCTGCGGCTGCTTCGTCCCACGCTCCCCATCCTGATCGGTGCTTCGCTGATGCTCAGCCTGAGCATGGGCTTGCGCCAGTCGCTCGGCATATTTCTGCAGCCTTTGACCCATGACGTCGGCATATCGGTTTCCGATTTCACGCTGGCGATCGCCGTGCAGAATCTGGCCTGGGGATTCCTGCAGCCGTTCGCCGGCGCGTTCACCGTCCGCTTCGGCTTTCGCGCGATCATGCTGGCCGGTGCGCTTCTGTATATTGCCGGCCTGTCGCTGATGGCCGGCGCGCAAGGGCTTCTCAGCATCATGCTGGGGGCGGGCGTGCTGATCGGGATGTCGCTGGCATGCACCGCCGCGGCCATCGCGATGTCGGTGGCCGCGCGTGCGGTTCCCGCAACCGTGCGCAGCACCGTGCTGGGGATGGTTTCGGCGGCGGGATCGCTCGGCGCGCTGATGGCGGCGCCGATGGGACAGATCCTCAATCAGGATTATGGCTGGCGAACCGGCCTTGGCGGCTTTGTCATCCTGTCGCTGGCGCTGCTGCCGGCGGCCTGGTTCGCCGGCAAGGTCGACCGGATTCCGCTGCCGCGACCGGCTGCCGACGAGATCGGCAACAGCTCGGCCGCGGTGGCGGTGAGGGTGGCGTTCGGCAACGCTTCGTTCGTGGTGATGACCGCGGCGTATTTCGTCTGCGGCATGCAGCTCGTCTTCATCACCACGCATCTGCCGTCCTATCTCGCGATCTGCGGCATGGATCCGATGCTGAGCGCGCAGACACTGGGCGTGATCGGCGGCTTCAACGTGCTGGGCAGTCTGTTTTTCGGCTGGGCCGGCGGCCGCTGGAACAAGCTGGCGCTGCTGGGCGGCATCTATATCTTTCGGTCGCTGGCGCTCGGCTGGTACTTCATGCTGCCGCCGTCGCCGGCTACCACGCTGCTGTTCGGCGCGGTCATGGGATTCCTCTGGCTCGGCGTCGGGCCGCTGGTGGCGGGCGCAGTTGCCGAGATGTTCGGGCTGAAATGGCAGGCGATGATCCAGGGGCTCGCCTTCATGAGCCACCAGCTCGGCAGTTTCCTCGGCGCCTATGGCGGCGGGCTGATTTATGACGCGCTCGGCTCCTATACCCTGGCCTGGCGGATCGGCGTCGCGGTGGGTCTGGCGGCGGGAATCATCCAGGTGGCGTTCGCGCTGGTACGCCCGAGCGAGCCGCCCTTGGTGCGGGCGCGTTAAGCGGCCCAGCCGTATCCGAGAATTATCGAGCGGGTGAAGCGTCGATTTTTCTGGCAACCAGATAGGACAGCGGCATCGCGAGAGCGAAGCCGACCAGGACCGCGCGCGGGATATTCTTGATCGCTTGATCGGCGAGGTGGCGAATCGAAAACGGGGCCCAAAGGCCCCGCTCAAATCGCCAATACCGTCTGTGAAGCTTACTTGATCTTGGACTCTGCGGAATTCGACGTGCTTACGCGCGACCGGATCGTACTTCTTCTTGACCAGCTTGTCGGTCATGGTGCGCGAATTCTTCTTGGCGACGTAATAGAAGCCGGTATCCGCCGAGGAAACGAGCTTGACCTTGATGGTGACCGCTTTGGCCATGTGCAAAACCCTTGATGTCTGGAAACGGGCGCCGGCCCATCAGGGGGCGCATTCGCCGCGCAACCTAGCCTCGATCCGTCCAAAGTCAAGGATTTCGGGACTGAACTGACCCAGGATTTGGCCGGTTAGCCTTCGAAAATAGCCCTTTACGTCCCCAAAACATCCTTCTGCATCCTGCCGCCGTAGAAATGGAAAAACGGCACGTCGGCGTCGTGGCGCAGCCCCCCGGTCGCGAGGCGTTTTTCGAGCTCGTTCAGCACGTTTTTGGTCATGGGGTGTAGCTCGGCGAGCGGTTTCGATCCGATCTCGACCCAGACCAGTTCGACCAGTTCGGCATCGGCATGGATGACGCCCTCGACGCGATGGGCGATGGCGGAGGCGTCGGCGGTGAAGAACCGGGTGTCGAAGCGCCGCACGCGGCCGGGAGGGGTAATCGCGCGCGCGATCAGGAACAGCCCGGACGGGTCGGGCAGGAGCCCGGCCTCGGTGAACGGCTTCCACGGCCCCTCGAGTGCGGGCGCCGCGCCGTTGCCCTTGCGCCCCAGACAGAGGCCGGTCTCCTCGCAGGCCTCGCGGATCGCGGCGACTGCCAGGGCGCGGGCGCGCGAGGGCGTGATCTTCGGGCTTCCCTTCAGCAGGTTCGCCTCAAGCGCCTTCGGAATCGGCGCCGCCACCGGCACGCGGTTGTCGGTGCTGTCGACGCGGCCGCCAGGGAAGACGAATTTGCCGGGCATGAACACCACCTTGTCGTGGCGTTTGCCGACCAGGACTTTTGGCACGGTACTGGCGCGATCGACCAGGATTAGCGTGGCGGCGTCGACCGGGCGGCGATAGGGATGATGGTCGGCTTCCTTCTGCGTGTTCCCGGTTTCGCTCATCGCGCGCTGCCGCCCGTTTAGTTTCTTGTTGGTGAGATCGCTCTAGGGCTCCGGGTTCAGTTCGTCAAAGCCGTGCATCCGCAGCGCCCATTGCGCCCCGACCACCGCGCCCTTCACGGGCTGAAGCAGCGCCAACGAGGCAAACAGGGTCAGCGGCAGATAGATAGCCAGTTGCAGCGCCACCGGGGGCGAGTAATTGGTCTCGATGAACAACGCCAGCGGCACCACGATGTGGCCGACGATAACGATGACCAGATAGGCCGGCAGATCGTCGGCGCGATGCGGCGTGAAATCGAGTTTGCAGACCGGACAGTGATCATCGACCTTGAGGAAGGCGCGAAACAGTTTGCCTTCGCCGCAGCGGGGGCAACGGCCGCGGAATCCGCGCTTCAGCGCAGTCCACACATCGCGCTTCTCGGTCGCCCCGGTATCCCGGCTCCAGACGATTTGGTGCGCGCTCACGGTTTCCATGACTTGCCTTTCTTCGATTTGCCGGATCTGGCTTTATCCGGCTTGCGATCCTTCTTGCGCGGGCTGCGCCCCGGATGGGCTTTGGCCGGCGGCCTGGAAGCATCCGGCCGCTTGCGACCGCGCGGAACGACGCTGCCTTCCGACAACAGCTCAAACCGCAAAGCGCCCGCGACAGGGGCTGCTTCTACCAGACGAACGTCGACGACGTCCCCCAACCGGTGCATGGCACCGCTGCGCGAGCCGACCAGCGCATGACGCGTTTCGTCATAGTTGAAGTATTCCGTCCCGAGCGTGCGGATCGGGATCAGCCCGTCGGCGCCGGTATCGCTGAGCTTGACGAAAAGCCCGGCGCGGGTGACGCCGGAGATGCGGCCCTGGAAGGTGGCGCCGATCCGGTCGGCCAGAAAATGCGCGATCAGGCGGTCGGCGGTTTCACGCTCCGCTTTCATGGCGCGGCGTTCGGTGACGGAAATCTGCGCGGCCACCTCGGTCAGCGTTTCCACCGTCTCGGTTTCGGGCAGCGCGCCTTCGCCGAGGCCGAGACCGCAGATCAGCGCGCGGTGCACGATCAGGTCTGCATATCGCCTGATAGGCGAGGTGAAATGCGCATAGCGCCGCAGGTTAAGGCCGAAATGGCCGTAGTTCTCCGCTGAATATTCGGCCTGGGCCTGTGAGCGCAACACCACTTCATTCACCAGCGGTTCGGAATCGTGTCCCCTGACCTGTACCAGCACGCGATTGAACAAAGAGGGACGCAACGCGCCGCTCTTGGCAAACGGCAAATCGAGGGTTTTCAGGAATTCCTGAAGATTATGAACCTTCTCAAGCGTCGGTTCATCGTGCACCCGGTAGATAAGCGGCAGCGACTTCTTTTCAAGCATCTCGGCTGCGGCGACGTTGGCCAGGATCATAAATTCTTCGATAAGCTTGTGCGCGTCGAGCCGCTCCGGGACGATGACGCGATCCACCGTACCGTCGGATTTCAGCAGGATCTTGCGCTCGGGAATGTCGAGATCGAGCGGATCGCGCTCGTCGCGCGCGCGCTTGACGACGGCGTAGGCGTCGTAGAGCGGTTTGAGGATCGGATCGAGCAGGGGACCTGTCGTATCATCCGGCCGTCCATCGATCGCGGCCTGCGCCTGCGCGTAATTCAGTTTCGCCGCCGAGCGCATCAGGATGCGGTGAAAACTGTGCGAGCGCTTGCGGCCGTCATTGCCGATCACCATCCGCACCGCCAGCGCGCCGCGCGGCTCGCCCGGCACCAGCGAGCAGAGATCGTTCGAGATACGCTCGGGCAACATCGGCACCACGCGGTCGGGAAAGTACACCGAATTGCCGCGCGTCAGCGCGTCGCGGTCGAGCGCCGACCCGGGCCGCACATAGAACGCGACGTCGGCGATCGCGACATTGACGATGTAGCCGCCCTTGTTGTTCGGATCGGCATCGGGTTCGGCGTGAACCGCGTCGTCGTGGTCCTTGGCGTCGGGCGGATCGATGGTGACCAGCGGAAGGTCGCGCCAGTCGTCGCGGCCCTTCAGCGTCGCCGGCCTGGCTTCCTCGGCCTCGCGCAGGGCGGCCGGCGAAAATGCCTGCGGGATTTCGTGGGAATGAATGGCGATCAGGCTGACCGCCTTTTCGGAAGCCAGCGATCCCAGCCGCTCCTTGACCTTGCCGGAGGCAAGGCCGTAGCCGCGCGAACGCACGAGATCGACGCTGACGAGATCGCCATCCTCGGCGCCATTGGTGTCGGGCTTGGCGATGTTCAACTCGCGGCCGGCCTGCTTCTTGTCGACCGGGATCAGGCGCCCGCCGCCGCCGGGAAGGGCGCGGAAGATTCCGAGCACGCGGGTCTTGGCATGATCGACGACCTTGATGATCCGTCCGCGATAGATCGTACCTTCGCGGTCGCGCTCTTCAAGCTTCTCGACGCGCAGCAGGGCGCGGTCGCCAACGCCTGCTGCGGCGCCCGGCACTGGCCGCCGTGGAACATGAATGCGGATTTTCGGCGGCTCGCCGCTTTCCACCTCGTCCCATTCGGCTGGCGTTGCGATCAGCTCGCCGTCGCTGTCGCGGCCGGTGACGTCGGCCATGACGGTTGCCGGCAGGGCCGCGGGCTCACGGATGGTCTTGCCGCGCTTCTGGACGACGCCTTCGTCGGCAAGTTCGCGCAGGATCTGTTTCAACGCGGCGCGGTCGGCATTTTTGAGACCGAATTGCCGCGCGATCTCGCCGGTTCCGACTTCTCCCGGCTGCGCGCGGATGAAGGCGACGATGGCGTCCCGCTCTGGAAAACCCTTGTCGCGTTGCTTTGCCACGCTATCCGCTTGCCTTGCCGGCGCTCTTCTTGGCGACGGGCTTTGCAGCCTTCGACGGTGAGGTCTTGGCCGTCACCGGCGCACGCGCCTTGCTGACGGCTTCCGACTTCGGCTTTGCCGCGGATTTCTTCGCGGCGACCTTCTTGGCAGGATTTGGTGCCTTCGCATCCGGCTCTGCCTTGGCGGGCTTTGCCACTTTGGCTTTTTTGGCGCCGCGCTTGGGCTTGCCGCCACCCTTCGCCACGCGCTCGTCGATCAGCGCGACCGCTTCTTCGAGCGTGATGGTGTCCTGGGTCTTGTCGCTGGGGATCGTGGCGTTGACGCCACCGGCCGTAACATAGGCGCCGTAGCGCCCGCTCTTGACCGCGACGCCGCCGAGGGTCGGATGATCGCCCAACGGCTTGCCGGGATCGGCGCCGAAGCGGCGGCCGCTGGGGCCCTTTGCGATCTTCTCGGCGATCAGCGTCACCGCGCGGTTCAGCCCGATGTCGAAGACCTCATCGCCGGCTTCGAGGCTGGCATAGGTCTTCTCATGGCGCACGAACGGGCCAAAGCGGCCGAGCCCTGCGGTGATCGGCTCGCCGGTTTCGGGATGCTTGCCGATTTCACGCGGCAGCGACAATAGCTTCAGCGCCAGATCGAGTTCGATGTCGGAAGGCGAGATGTTCTTGGGAATGCCGGCGCGCTTCGGCTTCTCGCCCTCGGCATAATCCTTTTGCTCGCCGAGCTGGATGTAGGGACCGAACCGTCCGGCCTTCACGATGACGTCGCGATCGGTCTGCGGATCCTTGCCCAGAATACGATCGGCGCTGGCTTCGCTGTCGGCCGCCAATGGCCGGGTGTAGCGGCATTCCGGATAATTGGTGCAGCCGACGAAGGCGCCGAATTTTCCGGCCTTGAGGTTCAGCTTGCCGGTGCCGCAGGTCGGGCATTGCCGGGGATCGCCGCCATCCGCGCGCGGCGCATAGATGTGCGGCCCCAGCATGTCGTCGAGCGCATCGAGCACCTGGGTCACCCTGAGATCCTTGATCTCGTTGACCGCGCCGATGAAGTCGCCCCAGAAATCCTTCAGCACCTGCTGCCAGGAAATCTCGTTGTTGGAGATGCGATCGAGCTGTTCTTCCAGTGCTGCGGTGAAATCGTATTCGACGTAGCGCGCGAAGAAATTTTCCAGGAACGCGACCACGACGCGGCCCTTGTCCTCGCCATGCAGGCGCTTCTTCTCAAGCCTGACGTAGCCGCGATCCTTCAGGACCTGCAGGATCGAGGCATAGGTGGAGGGACGGCCGATGCCGAGCTCCTCCATGCGCTTGACCAGCGATGCTTCGGAGAACCGCGGCGGCGGTTCGGTGAAATGCTGGGTGACCGCAAGGTCCTGCCGCTTCAGCGCTTCGCCTTCGCTCATGGCCGGAAGGCGGCGGCTATCCTCATCGTCGGCATCGTCGTCGCGGCCTTCCTGATAGAGTGCGAGGAAGCCATCGAATTTGATCACCTGGCCGGTGGCGCGCAGCTCCAGCAGACGGGAGCCTGCCTTTGCCGCGATGTCGACGGTGGTGCGCTCCATCTCGGCCGATTCCATCTGGCTGGCGATGGTGCGGATCCAGATCAGTTCATAAAGCTTGGCCTGGTCGGTATCGAGCCGCCGGCGCATGTCGGCGGGCCGCCGCGACAGATCGGTGGGGCGGATGGCTTCGTGGGCTTCCTGGGCGTTCTTGGCCTTGGTCTGGTACTGGCGCGGCGCCTCGGGCACATAGGCGTTGCCGTAATCCTCGCCGATCACCTTGCGCGCCTGCGTGATCGCGGAACCGTCGATCTGCACGCCGTCGGTTCGCATATAGGTAATGAGGCCCGTGGTCTCGCCGCCGATATCGATACCCTCGTAGAGCCGCTGCGCGATCCGCATGGTGTGGGCGGGGGCAAAGCCGAGCTTGCGGCTGGCTTCCTGCTGCAGCGTCGAGGTGGTGAAGGGGGCCTGCGGATTGCGCCGCGCCGGTTTGGCTTCAACCGTCGTCACCGTGAAGTTGGCGGCCTCGATCGCCTTCTTGAAATCCTCTGCCTCAGCGCCGGTGCCGATATCAAGCCGCTGGATCTTCTTGCCGTCGGCGCCGACCAGCCGGGCTTCGAACGTCTCGCCGCGCGTGGTCGCCAGCGTCGCCACCAGCGACCAGTATTCGCGCGGCTACGAATTTCTCGATTTCGAGTTCGCGGTCGCAGACCAGCCGCAGCGCCACCGACTGCACCCTTCCGGCGGAGCGCGCGCCGGGCAATTTGCGCCACAGGACCGGCGAGAGCGTGAAGCCGACCAGATAATCCAGCGCGCGGCGCGCCATATAGGCATCCACCAGCGCGCCATCGATCTGGCGCGGATGCTTCATCGCGTCCGTCACCGCCTGCTTGGTGATGGCGTTGAACACCACGCGCTCGATGGTGTGGTCCTTGATCGCGCGCTTCTCCTTCAGCACCTCGAGCACATGCCACGAGATCGCCTCGCCCTCGCGATCGGGGTCGGTCGCCAGAATCAGCTTGTCGGCCCCCTTGAGCGCCTTGGCGATGTCATTGAGCCGGCCGGCCGCCTTGGGGTCGATCTCCCAGATCATCTGGAAGTTGGCCTCGGGATCGACCGATCCGTTCTTGGCCGGGAGGTCGCGAACATGGCCGAACGAGGCCAGAACCTCGTAGGAGGCTCCCAAATATTTGTTGATCGTCTTGGCTTTCGCCGGCGACTCGACAATGACGATATTCATGTCATTCCAATAGCTTACGGGAAAAATAAAGGCCGGTTCCGCGAGACTTCGCGTCGGCCGTTTCGATCCGAACATGGGTGCAGAGGAGGCCCCTGTCAAATCGACAGATGTTGAAAGCACGATTGACGGCTCCCCGTCACTATCTAAAAAGTTGTGAAATACGCCCTAGAGTTGCGCTCTCGAAGAGGGTAAGTTGGAAAAATACTCGGTAATGGATTTATCTTGACCAAGACAGGGGCCCGGAGGAGGCGTGCATCCTCGGGCAAAGTTGGGAGCGCCGTAAACGACGAGCCGCCCGGTGATGGCGGGCCCGATGAGGCCGCTATCTTCATTGCAGAAACCGTCGCGGCCCTGGCCGGGCTGGCACGGCGGCACAGGCTTGTCATGCTCGCCCGTCTGCTGGAGATGACGCAAATGGAAGCCGAGGAACGCATCCGGCTCCGCGGCAAGCGCAATCTTTCATGATGGCCCGACGCAGAAGACGACGCTTCGAACATGCAGGCTGCCGATATCTTCGTCGATGGCGATCCGACAGGTTCCCCGCTGGCGTGCCGATCCTCGCGGATAGCCGGACTTCGAGACTTCGAGAAGTCATCATTGGCGTTGGCACAATCTGAACAAGAATCGCGCCGCGTTTGGGGCTGATCGGTTCCATCACCAGAGACATTTGCGGGAACTCACCGGATGTATTGAACCTTCGTCGTATCAAGCGAGACAACTCCGTGGGCCGGGATTTTCGACCGTCACGTTGGAGCATGATATGCCCAGAGCCGCTCAGCTATTCGCGCCGATGTCAGCGACGACGTCGGCTTCCGCCAGAAAATCGGGCAGAACCCCGCTCGACCCAATCCTGCTGTTTAGCGGAATCGGCCTGCTGGCGTTCCTGATCGCAGTGGTCACAGGTGTTCAAGGCGTCTGGTATTGATCGCTGTTCGGTTCGCGTCGACAAAACGCGTCAAGCAACAGGCTAGATCAGCGACACCAGTCCGCCGCCGTGACGCTCGAGCCGGCCGGCGAGTTCAAGCTCGAGCAACACGGTGCGCACGATCGCCGGTGAAGCTTCTGCCATCCGGATGAGGTCGTCGAGCAGAACCGGGGTCGGGCCCAGCAATCCGATGATGCGCGCGCGCTCGCTGACGTCGGGTTCGAAAGCTAGCGGATCCTCGTCCGGCTCGCGCAGCTCGATCGGCCGGCCCATGATCGGTTCGACGGCCTGGATGATTTCGGAAGCTTCCGTGATCAGTGTGGCGCCCTGCTTGATCAGGTCGTTGGTACCGGCGGCCCGCGGATCGAGTGGGGAGCCCGGCACCGCGAACACCTCGCGGCCCTGTTCGGCGGCCATCCGCGCGGTGATCAGCGATCCCGAGCGAAGCGCGGCCTCCACCACGACCACGCCGAGCGCAGCACCCGAGATCAGCCGGTTGCGCCGTGGAAAGTCGCGGGCGCGCGGCACATGCCCGAGCGGCATTTCGGAAATTGCAGCCCCGGTGGCGATAATTGCCGTCAACAAATCCTCGTGCTCGGGCGGATAGACCTTGTCATGGCCGCCGGCCAGCATCGCCACCGTGCCGCCATTGATGCTGGCGCGATGGGCCGCCTGATCGATGCCGCGCGCCAGTCCGGAGACGACGACAAATCCGGCGTCGCTGAGATCGCGCGCCAATGAGCCTGCGAATTTCAGCCCGGCCCCTGAAGCGTTGCCGCGTGGCCCGACATGGTCGGAACGGATCAGCCGCAACCAGTCGATGCGCTGGGCGTCGGTCAGGTGTGTCGTAGTTGAGGTCTTGATATCCACGCTGGCCTCCAAAGGCAGAATGGATCAACTGGAGGATGCGGGGAAGGGGGCTGAACGCCGCAAAAGGGGCTTCGGGAAGTAGCGCCCTCTATTTCGCCCCGATCCGCCCCTCGGTCCCGGCCTGCAACCGCCTGATGTTTTCGCGGTGCATGTAGAACAGCAACAGCGTCAGCACCGCGAACAGCGAGGCCAGCGCCGGGTGGCCGAACCACCACAGGAAGATCGGCGTGACGAAACTGGCCACCAGCGCCGAGAGCGAGGAATAGCGCGAGGTCACGGCGGTGGCGAGCCACAACAGGCAGAACACCACCGCGGCCGGCCAGAACAGGCCGATCAGCACGCCGATATAGACCGCGACGCCCTTGCCGCCCCTGAACTTCAGCCACACCGGAAACAGATGACCGAGAAACGCGCCGAGTGCGGCCAGCATCGCGGCGTTGGGGCCTCCGAAATAGCCTGCGATAATGACGGCGGCGGTGCCCTTGAGCATGTCGAGCAGCAGGGTTGCGGCAGCCAGCCCCTTCCGGCCGGTGCGCAGCACGTTGGTGGCGCCGATATTGCCGGAGCCGATCGAGCGCAGGTCCTGCGTCCCCGCCAATTTTGTCAGGATCAGCCCGAAGGGAATCGAGCCGAACAAATAGCCGAGGACGAATGCCACCGGCAGCCATGCGCTAGCTGACATCTCCGCTCCTCCCACGCCGCTGAATTTGGCGCGCATCAGAGTTTCTTCTTAAGGCGTTCTCTTGGCGCGGTGTCCGCCCCGGATCGCGTCTGGGGCAGGCTTTCGCCTGAAAACGCTTTAGACATGCTCATAGACGGTGCGTCCGCCGATGATGGTACGCACGACGCGGCCGGAAAATCTCGCCTCGTCGAACGGCGTGTTCTTGCATTGTGATTTGAGATCGCCGGGGTCCAATATCCAGGGCGTGTCGGTATCGATCACGATCACGTCGGCCGGGGAGCCCGCGCGCAGCGATCCGCCGGGCAGGCCCAGCAGCTCGGCCGGGCGGGTCGACATCGCGCGGATCAGCGTCCTGAAATCGGTCTCGCCGTTATGGATCAGCCGAAGCGCTGCCGGCAGCATGGTCTCGAGCCCGATGGCGCCGGCGGCGGCTTCCGCGAACGGCAGCCGCTTGACCTCGACGTCCTGCGGATTGTGGTCGGACATGATCACGTCGATCAGGCCGGAGGCTACGGCCGCCACCAGCGCGAGACGGTCGTCCTCGGTGCGCAGCGGTGGTGACAGTTTCAGGAAGGTCCGGTAGGGGCCGATGTCGTTCTCGTTCAGCGTCAGATGGTTGATCGAGACCGAGGCCGAGACCTCCAGGCCGGCTTCGCGGGCGCGCTTGAGGATTTCCAGGGACTCGATGCAGCTCAGCGATCCCGCATGATAGCGGCCGCCGGTAAGCGCGACGAGGCGCATGTCGCGCTCCAGCATCACGGCTTCCGCGGCATTGGGAATGCCGACCAGTCCCAACCGCGTGGCGAATTCGCCCTCGTTCATCACGCCTTCGCCGACCAAATGGGGGTCTTCGGTGTGGTGCACGATCAGCGCGTCGAAATCCCGCGCATAGGTCAGCGCCCTTCGCATCACCTGCGCGTTGGTGACGCTCTTGTCGGCGTCGGTGAAGGCCACCGCGCCGGCGGCCTTCAACAGGCCGATCTCGGTCATCTCCTGGCCGAGCAGGCCTTTTGTCAGCGCCGCCATCGGGTGGATGTTGACGATCGCGGTGTCGCGGGCGCGCCGCAGGATGAAATCCACCGTCGCGGAATTGTCGATGACCGGCGAGGTATCGGGCTGGCAGATGATGGTGGTGATGCCGCCGGTCGCCGCCGCCTGGCTTGCGGACGCAAAGGTTTCGCGATGGCTGGCGCCGGGCTCGCCGACAAAGGCACGCATGTCGATCAGGCCGGGGGCGACGATCTTGCCGGCACAATTGATGATGTCGGTACCTTCGGGCACCCCGGCGGCGCCGATGCCGCGCCTGGAGTTGCGGATCACCCCGTCGGCGATCAGGACGTCGCCGGGGCCGTCGAAATCGCGCGAGGGGTCCACCACACGGGCGTTGGCGAGCAGGATGGGGCGGCGATCGGTCAGCATGATTTCACGCGTTGGGCAGGTTGCGGGCGAGCGCTTCGAGCACCGCCATCCGCACCGCCACCCCCATTTCCACCTGTTCGCGGATCAGCGATTGGGCGCCGTCGGCGACAATAGAGTCGATTTCCACGCCGCGATTCATCGGACCGGGATGCATCACCAGCGCGTCGGGCTTGGCATAGGCCAGTTTCTTCTGGTCGAGGCCGAAGTAATGAAAGTATTCCTGGGTCGACGGCACGAACGAGCCGTTCATCCGTTCGCGCTGCAGCCGCAGCATCATCACGATATCGGCGCCGTTCAGTCCCTCGCGCATGTCGCGGGCGACCTCGACCCCCATCCGCCCGATACCGCGCGGCAGCAGCGTGGAGGGCGCGACCACGCGGACGCGCGCGCCCATGGTGTTGAGCAGCAGGATATTGGAACGCGCCACGCGCGAATGCATGACGTCACCGCAGATCGCGATCAACAATCCCTCGAGACGGCCCTTGTTGCGGCGGATGGTGAGGGCATCGAGCAGAGCTTGGGTCGGATGTTCGTGGGCGCCGTCGCCGGCGTTGACGACGGAGCCATCGACCTTGCGCGCCAGCAGTTCCACGGCACCGGACGCGTGGTGCCGGACCACCAGGATATCCGGGTGCATGGCGTTCAGCGTGACCGCGGTGTCCATCAGCGTCTCGCCCTTCCGGATCGAGGACGAGGACACCGACATGTTCATGACATCGGCGCCCAGCCGTTTGCCCGCCAACTCGAACGAGGACTGGGTGCGGGTCGAGGCCTCGAAGAACAGATTGACCTGGGTGCGGCCGCGCAGCGAGGTGCGCTTCTTGTCGACCTGGCGGTTGAGTTCGACATATTCCTCGGAAAGGTCGAGCAGGCCGGTGATATCGGCAGCGGAAAGGCCCTCGATTCCCAGCAGATGCCGGTGACCGAGGACGAAGGTCGATTTCGATGCAGGGGTCATTAAAACGAGAGCTATAGGCAGAGATACAAACGGGGGGCAAGCGCGAATAGGGGCTCAACGAGTTATCCCCCGGGATGTCGGAAGCACGGTAAACGGGCGCGCCGCAAAGTCGCCGCGATTGGATCGCCAACCATCCGGCATGCGCATGTTGAAATGGCTTGCTGCCGTCCTGCTCACGGCTACGGCGCCCGCAGCTCCGGCGGGCGCGCAGACCTTGCCCGGCGGTTTCGTGTACCTCCGCGACCTCGATCCGACGATTCGTCAGGATATCCGCTACGCCGGGGCGAATAACTTCGTCGGCCGGCCGCTCGAAGGCTATGGCGCGGCCGAATGCGTGGTGAAGCGTGACGTCGGACTGAGGTTGAAGCGCGTTCAGGCGGAACTTGGCTCCCAAAACCTGTCCTTGAAGGTGCTGGATTGTTACCGCCCCGAGCGCGCGGTGCATGACATGGTGGTGTGGGCGCGGAATGGCCAGGAGACGCCGGCCGAGCGGCGCTATAACCCGGCGTTCTTCAAGAAGGATCTGTTTCGGCTCGGCTATATCGCCGAGCATTCCGGCCATTCCACCGGCGCCGCGGTGGACCTTACCCTGGTCGATCTGAAGGCCGACAATTCCCCTGCCTTCGATCCCGGCAAGGCATACGCCGATTGCACCGCGCCCGCGGCCGCCCGCGCGCCCGAAGCCAGCGTCGATATGGGCACCGGCTATGACTGTTCCGACCTCAAGGCGCATACCGCTGCCCGGTCCGTCACGAAAGACCAGCGCCGATGGCGAAATCTGCTGGTTGCTGCGATGGCGAGGCAAGGTTTTGTAAATTATGCCAAGGAATGGTGGCATTTTTCGCTGCCGGGCGCAGGCGGCCCCGCGTATGATTTCCCGATAGCCGCGCGCGGCAGGTGAGTCTGTCCGCGGGCGAATTGCAGGGTAATCTTCCCTGCCGAAATCTTCGACCTGAGGGCGGCCATGACGCTAGCTTCATTCGCGACCCACGAGGTGTTCAACCAGGCGCCGCCGTTCGTCGATGTCGATCTGTTCGCGCTGGACCGCGCCTTATCGGACGCGGTGGCGGCCAACGGCGGGGCCTCCGCCCATGCGGAATTGTCCGAGTTCGGGCAGCACTGGGGTTCGGCTGTGATGGCGGAGCGGGGCCGGCTCGCCAACGAGAACACGCCAAAACTGCGGACGTTCGACTCCAGGGGCAACCGCCGCGACGAAGTCGAGTTTCACCCGGCCTATCACGAATTGATGGCGCGAAGCGCGCATGCCGGGGTGCACAATTCGACCTGGAACGCGCTGGGTCAACCCGCCGGAGGTGCGGCCGAAGTCGTGCGGGCCGCGAAATTCTATATGGCAGCCGGGGTCGAGACCGGGCATTTGTGCCCGATCACCATGACGCGGGCCTCGGTGGCGGCGCTCGCCGCGCAGCCCGATTTGCTCGCGAAGACCATGCCCGTCATCGGCACGCGCGCCTACGATCCGACCTTCGCGCCGTGGCCGGCCAAACGCAGCATGACGCTCGGCATGGGCATGACCGAGAAGCAGGGCGGCACCGACGTGCGCTCCAACATGACCCGCGCGGAGCGCGACGGCGACACCTATCGCATCACCGGCCATAAATGGTTCATGTCGGCGCCGATGTGCGACGCGTTCCTGGTGCTGGCGCAGGCCGACGAAGGGCTGACCTGTTTCTTCATGCCGCGCTTCAAGCCGGATGGATCGGTCAATGCGATCCAGTTTCAGCGGCTGAAGGACAAGCTCGGCAACCGCTCCAACGCCTCTTCCGAGGTCGAATTCGTCGACGCCTATGCGACGCGCGTCGGCGATGAGGGCAAGGGCATCCGCACCATCATCCAGATGGTGCAGTTGACGCGGCAGGATTGCGCGATTGCTTCCGCCGGCCTGATGCGGTCGGGCCTGGCCCATGCGCTGCATCACGCCAGGCATCGCAGCGTGTTCCAGAAACACCTCGCCGACCAGCCGCTGATGCAGACCGTGCTCGCGGACATGGCGTTGCATGTCGAGGCGTCGATTGCGCTGGTGATGCGGCTGTGCCGTTCGTTCGACCGCGCGCCGCTCGATCAGGCCGAGGCGGCCTATATGCGGTTGCTGACGCCCGCGATCAAATACTGGGTCTGCAAGAGCGCGCCGGGATTTCTGTACGAGGCGATGGAGTGTCTCGGCGGCAACGGCTATGTCGAGGAGGGCATTTTGGCGCGCCACTATCGCGAGTCGCCCGTCAATGCGATCTGGGAAGGCTCGGGCAATGTGATGTGCCTCGACGTGCTGCGCGCGTTGTCGCGCGAGGTCGAGGCGGCCGCGGCGGTCCTGCAAGATCTCGCCCGGGAAACCGCGGGCCTGGCTGGTGCCGGCGATGCGGCGGCCTTCATCGGGGCGACCTTCCGAAGGCCCGACTCCGAGCGCGTGGCGCGGCTGGCGGTGGAAAAGCTTGCGTTGTTGGCCGCCGCGGCGGCGCTCAACCAGGTTTCGCCACGTCACGCGGAATTGTTCGCGGCTACCCGGCTTGCCGGGAATCACGCCAGCATGTACGGCGCGGCCGATCTGTCGCACGACGACGTCAGGGGTCTGATGGAGCGGGCGCTGCCATGACGGCAACTGAAACTTGAAAGCCTGTTGATGGATTCCCTCGATCCCGCAAGTCCCGTCGCGATCGCGCCGGCTGTCCCCCTCCAGCGTCCGCCCCGCATCTGGAAGTTCTGGGGCACCGCGCTGTGGGGCCTCGTCGTGTTCGGCGCGATGTTCGTGGGGCAAATGGCGGTCGTGACCTGGTTCGTGATGCGGCAGCAAGGGCCAGTCGATTTGGGCGCCGCGATTCATGTGCTGGGCGGCGGCCTGACGATTTCGCTCTCCGTTATCACGGGTCTGCCTGCCGTTCTGGCCGCGCTCTGGCTCGCGATACGCCTGTCGCGCACGCCGTTCGCCGATTATCTGGCGCTGCGCTGGACCTCGTGGCGCAGCATCGCGATCGGCGTCGGCGCGCTCATCGTCCTGGTCGGGGGGTGGGAGGTACTGTCGCGCCTGACGGGGCGCGAATCCACGCCCGGTTTCATGATGGACGTCCTGAAATCGGCGCGCGCCGACGGAGCGCTGTGGCTTCTGGTGATCGCGTTCTGCGTTGCGGCGCCGATGTCGGAGGAGTTTTTCGCCCGCGGCTTCCTCTACCGCGGCTGGTCGGAGTCGTTTCTCCGGCCCGCCGGCGCGATCGTCCTGTCGTCGCTGGTCTGGACCGCGCTGCATCTGCAATACGACTGGTACTTTTTCGGCGAGGTGTTTTCGATCGGCCTTCTGCTCGGCTATCTCCGCTACCGCTTCAATTCGACCTGGCTTACGATCGTCGTGCACGGCCTCAACAATCTTGCCGCGGTGGTGCAGACCTTCTTGCTCGTTGGGGCGAGCTAGAACTTAGATGATGTCAGCGCATCTCGCGCGCGTTGGCCAGCCGGTCGAGCGCGCCCTGCAGGATGAAGATCGCGGCGTGTTCGTCGATCACCTCCGCGCGCCGGGCGCGGCTCATGTCCATTCCGATCAATTCGCGCTCGACCGCCGCCGTGGAGAGCCGTTCGTCCCACAGGGCGATCGCGAGGTCGGTCAATTTGGAGAAATTGCGCGCGAAGGCTCGGGTGGATTGCGCGCGCGGACCCTCGCTGGCGTCCATATTGATCGGCAGGCCGAGCACGAATCCCACGGCGTTGCGCTCGCGCGCGATGGCGAGAAGGCGGGCGCCATCGGCCTTGAACGCCGTGCGCTGGATGGTCTCGACCCCGGTCGCCAGCCGGCGGTCGGGATCGGATACGGCAACGCCGATGGTTTTGGTGCCCAGATCGAGACCGATCAGCGCGCCGCGTTCAGGCCAGTGCGTGGCGGCGTCGATCAGCGGTAGAATGAGGGCAGGCATGGGGTTCGCATACCACGCGGGCTGCAAGCGGTGCAAAGCGGGAAAGGCAGCGTTACGATGGATGGGCTGACATTGTTCGGTTTGTGCGCGGTCACGGCGATGCTGGTGAGCTACGCGCTGGAGGATCGCAGCCGCTGGTTCATCCTCGCTTTCTCAGCCGCCTGTGCGCTCGGCTCAATCTATGGATTTCTGCAGGGCGCCTGGCCGTTTGGGCTGGTCGAGGCGATCTGGGCCATCGTTGCGCTGCGGCGCTGGAGCCTCAGGCAACGGGGCATTGCATAGCTGGCGGCCGCCTGAGGTGGTAAGCTTGCAGAGGCCGGCAAGGATGCCCGCGCCAATTCCCCTCAGTTGAATGAGCAGACCATGTGGCCGGACCGCCGAATTCTCGACCTTTTCAAAACCGAGTTTCCCATCGTGCTGGCGCCGATGGCAGGGGTGATGGATGCGGACCTCGTGATCGCGGCGGCGCAGGGTGGGGCGCTGGGCTCGCTGCCGTGCGCCATGCTGTCGGTCGAGAAGGCCCGCGAGCAGATCAATATCATTCGCCAGCGCGTCTCCGCGCCGGTCAACATGAATTTCTTCTGTCACAGGCCCGCCGAAGCGGATTCCGCACGCGAGGCCGGCTGGAAGCAGCGGCTTGGGCCTTACTACAAAGAGCTGGGACTTGACCCGGCGGCGCCAGTCAATGCCGCCAACCGCGCGCCGTTCGATGCGGCGATGTGCGAACTGGTCGAGGAACTCAAGCCCGAAATCGTCAGTTTCCATTTCGGCCTTCCCGAACCGGCGCTGCTCAGCCGCGTCAAGGCCGCCGGCTGCATCGTGATCTCGTCCGCGACCGTCGTGAAAGAAGCGATCTGGCTCGAGGAACACGGCGCCGACGCCGTCATCGCGCAGGGCGCCGAAGCCGGTGGTCATCGCGGCATGTTCCTGACCGAAAACATCGCCGAGCAGCCCGGCACCTTCGCGCTGGTGCCGCAGGTGGTCGATGCCGTGAAGATCCCGGTGATCGCGGCCGGCGGCATCGCCGACGGACGGGGCATCGCGGCAGCCTTCGCGCTGGGGGCGGCCGGGGTGCAGATCGGCAGCGCCTATCTGCGCTGCCCGGAATCGAAGGTGATCGCGCCGGCGCGGACCGCGCTCGCCCAGGCGCGGGACGATTCCACCGTCATCACCAACGTCATGACCGGCCGCCCGGCGCGCGGGGTCGCCAACCGCGTGATGCGCGAGATCGGTCCGATTTCACCGGATGCGCCGGCCTTCCCGCATGCCGCGACGGGCCTGGCGCCTCTGAAGGCGGCTTCGGAAAAGCTCGGCAAGCTCGATTTCACCAATCTCTGGGCCGGGCAGGCGGTGCGGTTGGGGCGCGAAATGCCGGCGGCGGAGCTGACCCGGGTGCTGGCCGGCGCGGCGCTGGCGCGGCTGAGCCATTTGGCGGGTTAAGAGGCATCCCCCGCGGTTGCGGCGCAAAACCACCCTCTGCTATACGGCGGACTGAGTTTTGCCATCAGAGGCCATATATAATGTCGGTCGATGCCGCCACCGTTCGCCGTATCGCGCATCTCGCGCGGATTGCAGTCAAGGAGTCGGAAGTTTCGCATCTGCAGGGCGAGTTGAACGCGATGCTGGCCTTCGTCGAGCAGCTCAGCGAAGTCAATGTCGAGGGCGTCGAACCCATGACCTCCGTCACGCCGATGGAGATGAAGAAACGCCCCGACGTGGTCAATGATGGCGAGATCGCCGACGACATCGTCAGGAATGCGCCGGAAACCCAGGGGCATTTCTTTCTGGTGCCGAAAGTCGTCGAATAACAGGTGTTTACGAGCGAAGTGGATAGCGGTTCGCGTGAAGAAAGCGCGTCAGACAAAAGAGCCTTTTCGAGACGAGAAATCCGATGTGTATGCTCTGCGACGATGAAAAGGCCTATCAGGCCTATATGAATTATCTCGATGCCATGGAGCGCCAGGGCAAGGTCGCCGATCCCGACAAGGCTGTTGACGCCGTGCTCGACGCGCTGGAGGCGGCCGACAAGGCAAGCAACAAGACGGTGCGCGACGACCCCGCCAGCGACAAGACCTTGTCTCCCTTCTTCTGCAGCCCGGTTAATAAATGACCGATTTGACATCGCTGACCCTCGCGCAGGCTCGAGACGGCCTCGCGAACAAATCGTTCACGTCGCTGGAACTGACCGAGGCGCATCTTTCGGCGATCGATGCGGCGCGCGCGCTCAACGCCTTTGTGCTGGAAACGCCCGATCAGGCCCGCGCCATGGCGCGCGAAGCCGATGCAAGGATCGGCAAAGGGCAGGGCGGGCCACTTGCCGGCATTCCGCTCGGAATCAAGGATCTGTTCGCGACCAAGGACGTGCGGACCACCGCATGCTCCCGGATTCTCGGCAATTTCGTGCCGACCTACGAATCCACGGTGACATCGCAGCTCTGGCGCGACGGCGCGGTGATGCTGGGCAAGCTCAACAACGACGAATTCGCGATGGGCTCGTCGAACGAGACCTCGTGCTTTGGCCCGGTGGTCAATCCGTGGCGGCGCGACGGCGCCAATACCACGCTGGTGCCCGGCGGCTCGTCCGGCGGCTCGGCGTCGGCGGTGGCGGCGCTGCTGTGCATGGGCGCGACCGCGACCGACACCGGCGGATCGATCCGCCAGCCGGCGGCGTTCACCGCGACCGTCGGCATGAAGCCGACCTATGGGCGCTGTTCGCGCTGGGGCATCGTCGCCTTTGCGTCCTCGCTCGATCAGGCGGGCCCGATCGGGCGCACGGTGCGCGATACCGCGATCCTGATGCGCTCGATGGCCGGCCACGATCCCAAGGACACCACCTCGGTCGATCGCGCGGTGCCGGATTACGAGGCCGCGGTCGGAAAATCCGTACACGGCATGAAGATCGGCATACCCAGGGAGTATCGCCTCGACGGCATGCCGGCGGAAATCGAAAAGCTCTGGAGCGAGGGTGCGGCCTGGCTGAAGGCCGCCGGCGCGGAACTGGTCGAGGTGTCGCTGCCGCATACCAAATACGCGCTGCCGGCCTATTACATCGTGGCGCCGGCCGAGGCCTCGTCGAACCTGGCGCGCTATGACGGCGTCCGCTACGGCCTGCGCGTGCCGGGTCGCTCGATCGGCGAATTGTACGAGAACACCCGCGCCGAGGGCTTTGGCGCCGAAGTCCGCCGTCGCGTCATGATCGGCACCTACGTGCTCTCGGCCGGCTATTACGACGCCTATTATTTGCGCGCGCAGAAGGTCCGCACGCTGATCAAGAAGGATTTCGAGGATTGTTTTGCCAAGGGCGTGAACGCGATCCTGACGCCGGCGACGCCATCGGCGGCCTTCGGGATCGGCGAAAAGGGCGCCGACCCCGTCGAGATGTATCTCAACGACATCTTCACGGTGACCGTGAACATGGCGGGACTGCCCGGCATCGCGGTTCCCGCCGGCAAGGATTCGCAAGGCCTGCCGCTCGGCCTGCAGCTGATCGGCCGTCCCTTCGATGAAGAGACGCTGTTCTCGCTCGGCGAGGTGATCGAGCAGGCGGCGGGACGGTTCACGCCGGCGAGGTGGTGGTGAACATGGCCGAGTTCAAAGCCAGTTTCTCGGGCGCAGCACCGGCGCCGCAGCTTGACGCGCCGTTGGCGGCGCTGTGGTGGGCCGCCAAAGGCGGCTGGGATGCAGCGCACAGATTGGTCCAGGACGAACCATCCGCGGACGCTGCCTGGGTGCATGCCTATCTGCATCGGGTCGAAGGGCGACCTCGGCAACGCCGGCTACTGGTACCGCCAGGCCGGCAAGCCGGTTGCGGCCGGTTCGCTCGATGCCGAATGGGAGGGGATTGCCTCGGTATTGCTCGGGAGTGCGGAAGCATGAGCGCGACGGGTTCAAAACTGATCAAGGGCGCCACCGGCGACTGGGAAATGGTGATCGGGCTGGAAGTCCATGCCCAGGTCACCTCGAACTCGAAGCTGTTTTCCGGGGCCTCGACGGAATTCGGCGGCGAGCCCAACAGCCATGTTTCGCTGGTCGACGCGGCGATGCCGGGCATGCTGCCGGTCATCAACGAAGCCTGCGTCAGGCAGGCGGTGCGCACCGGTCTTGGCCTGAACGCGAAGATCAACCTGCGCTCGGTGTTCGATCGCAAGAACTATTTCTATCCGGATCTGCCGCAGGGCTACCAGATCAGCCAGTACAAATCGCCCGTTGTCGGCGAGGGCGAGGTCGTGGTCGAACTGTCGGGCGGCGGCAGCGCCACCGTGGGCATCGAGCGGCTGCATCTGGAGCAGGACGCCGGCAAGTTGCTGCACGACCAAAGCCCGACCCAATCGCTGGTCGACCTCAACCGCTCCGGCGTCGCGCTGATGGAGATCGTCTCCAAGCCGGATATCCGCTCGTCGGAGCAGGCCAAGGCCTATGTGACAAAATTGCGCTCGATCCTGCGCTATCTCGGCACCTGCGATGGCGACATGGAGAAGGGGTCGCTTGCGCGCCGACGTCAATGTCAGCGTTCGCAAGCCGGGGACGCCGCTCGGCACCCGCTGCGAGATCAAGAACATGAACTCGATCGCCTTCATCGGCCAGGCGATCGAATACGAGGCGCGGCGCCAGATCGGGATTCTCGAAGACGGCGGCGTCATCGACCAGGAGACCCGGCTGTTCGATCCCAACAAGGGCGAGACCCGCTCGATGCGCTCCAAGGAGGAGGCGCACGACTACCGCTATTTCCCGGATCCCGATTTGCTGCCTCTCGAGTTCAGCGAAGCCTATGTCGCCGAATTGAAGGCCGACCTGCCGGAACTGCCGGACCAGAAGAAGGCGCGCTTCATCGCCGCGTTCGGCCTCTCGTCCTATGACGCCGGCGTGCTGGTGGCCGAACGCGAAAGCGCGGATTTCTTCGAGACCGTGCTGGCGAAGCTCGCCGACAAGGCGCGCGACGGCAAGCTCGCCGCCAACTGGGTGATCAATGAGCTGTTCGGACGGCTCAACAAGGAAGGCCGGGATATTACGGGCTCGCCGGTGTCGGCCGCCCAACTTGGAACGATCGTCGACCTGATCGGCGAGGGCACCATCTCCGGCAAGATCGCCAAGGATCTGTTCGAGATCGTCTGGCAGGAGGGCGGCGACCCCCGCGCGCTGGTCGAGGCGCGCGGCATGAAGCAGGTCACCGACCTCGGCGCGATCGAAAAGGTGGTCGATGACATCATCGCCGCCAATCCCGACAAGGTCGCGCAGGCGAAAGCCAAGCCGGCGTTGATCGGCTGGTTCGTCGGCCAGGTGATGAAGTCATCCGGCGGCAAGGCCAATCCGCAAACCGTGAACGACCTGCTGAAGTCCAAGCTCGGCATCTGAATTCGCGGTCGTGCGATGCCGGCATCGTCGCTCGTGCGGTCTGCCGAAGCGGTGCGCGTGCATCATTCATTCACCATAAGCCGGCGATGCATCGCGCGAGAGAAGCAATGCGCTCCGCGAATCAGCCGGACGCGATTCTCGCAAAAAGCCGGTTTTGGCGAGCGGCGATGAGACGCAAAGCCGGTGAGCATGAAAATTTTTTTATTGCCAAAAGTCACGACTCAGAGTCCGCGCAACGCGTGTTCGGGCAGCTTCGATGACGCGCAGCGACATCGGCGAATGATCGATTGTCGAGTGCGTGAATTGCGAAAGCGACTGTGGCGCAGGCATTTCCTGCAACATTGACAATCGTTGGCATCGGCTTTCCGGGCACTATTCGCATCGTCGCGCGAATGGTTTGTCGTGCCGTTGATGAGCCCGCGGTGCGCGCCTTCATACATGGGCGTCAACACTTCCTTAAGCGGGACACTGTTTTTTTGAGTGTGTTGGTGTATTCGGGATGTAGTGCATTTCGATTCCCGAGTGCACGCAGCGATTAAGCCATCTCACTTACATTAGGAGGGCAACATGGCCAAGAAAGCTAAGAAGGCAAAGAAGGCGAAGAGCGCAGTGAAGAAGACTGCGAAGAAGACCCGCAAGGTCGCCAAGAAGAAGAAGTAAATCTCGCTTGAAGAAAATTGCCGGCGGCTTGATGCCGGCACGTCACACGAGCCTTCCGGACGGTTTGCTTCCTAGAAGCAGATTTTGAAAGAGCGGCTCTGGTCGACGAAAGAGGGTGTCGGCGAGACATCAGGTCAAACGGCTGGATCGTAATTTCGAAAGAGTTCGCTCGCTCGAAAGACGGTCCGGCAGAAGAAACAGGTTTTCTTCGTTCGGTGCGGATCCCAGGATCCGCAATTTCGCCGGGCCTCTGGCCCCAAGTGAAATCTGGTCCTGACGTGTTCGCCGACGCCCTCGTTCCCCGCCGGTGCTGCTCGCGCCCGGCGCGTTGTCCTGCCCAATCCCATATTCATCGCCGCGACCATCGATGGCCCGCGAGGGCCGGTGGTTTTCGCGTGCGAGCCGACTGCGATCGATCGCGAGGCCGCCGCCTGCAGAAAGCTCCGCTTTCGCGCGGCATGCTGCCAATAGCGGACGGCGTCCTGAGTTGCGCCGCGCCCAGGGTACGCGGCCGCCGGCCCCTGCTGCGATGGTTATCGTTTCGCGAAACGGCAGGGTAAACCGAATTCCGCGAGCCCGTGAAAACCCTTTGAAACAGGCATTCCCTTGATTTCGCGGGCCTGCGCGCCGGCAAAGCGTTTACGTCGCATTCATCGCGATACTTAAACTGTCCTTCAAATTTGATCGGTCATGATCATCCCAACAAGCCGGCAAACGGCGGTTGGGAATAACGGGACGTTTTTACAAGTGGACGGGGGCCGCGCTCGACAGGGCTGGCCAAGAAAAACAAAAAGGAGATGACCGATGTTTCAGGGGTACATTGATCTGGATAGCGCGACGGCGGTGGAAGCAAGCGCGATCCCGGACGTGTTGTTCGAGCGCGGGCTGTACTGGGCGAGCGGCCGTTCCGGCGTGGTCAACCTGGTCGCCGCGCATAAGTGGTTCAATCTCGCCGCCGTGAAAGGCCGCGCCGATGCCGTCCAGATGCGCCGCGAGATCGCCGAGCTGATGTCCGAGGTGGAGATCGCCACGGCCCAGCGCGAGGCGAGGGCCTGGATGACGGCGCATTAAGCGCCACTGGCGCGATTATCGCGAAGGCCAGGTCCAAGTCCGGCGGCGTGCCGTCCCTGACGATGGTTTCGCCGAGCTGCTTCTCCAGCACGATCTGGGTGCAATCGGGGTCGGCGTCGAGCGCGGAAACCAGCGCCGTGGCATGTGAAACCACCACGGCCTGAGACCGCTTCGATGCCTGCGCGATCAGACGCGCCAGCGGTGGCAACAAATCCGGATGCAGGCTCGTTCCGGTTCGTTGAGGATCATCAAGGCCGGCGGCCGCGGCGAGAGCAGGGCGGCGACGAGCAAGAAGGTAGCGCAGCGTACCATCCGACAGTTCGGAGGTCTTGAGCGGCCGAAGCAGGCCGTGCTGGTACATTTCGAGTTCGAAATATCCGTCTGTGCTGGCCACCTCGACGCGCGCGCCTGGAAAAGCGTCTGATATGGCGGCGTCCATTTCTCTCGCGTCGCCGATTTCGCGGATGGTCTGCACGGCTGCCGCCAGATCCGATCCATCACTCGCCAGCACGGGCGTGTAGGTGCCGACCTGCGGCTTGCGCGCCGGCGCGTCACGGTCGGTACGCAAATGATCGTAAAATCGCCAGTCCCGCATCCGCTCCCGCAGCAACAGCAGTTCGACCGCGTCGCGCGGGTCGCTGCAGTGGGTCATCATGCTGTCGAACGACGCGAGATGCGTGTAGGCCTGCCGCCATTCGCCGCTGTCACTTCGAATGCGGACGCTGGGGCCGTTACGGACGGCGAATGCGTTGGCCCGGCCGAGCCGTTCGCCGGTCCATTGGCTCTCGACCTTGATCTCGGGGTCGCTCGAGAACTTCGAACGCGAATCCGGCCGTGGCAGGCCGAGATCGATGGCGTAGCCGTAATCGGTTCCTGAAAATCCCAGCTTCAGACTGATGGGCTTTTTGCGAACCAGGCCCTGGACCGGTTGTTTACCCGCCTTCATGGCGTGGGAAAAAGTCTCCGGGCCGGCCCACAACGTCGATTGCAGGCCACCCTCGGTCGCCAGCGACTGGATGATGCGGCCCTGGGCGATGTCTGCCAGCAGCTTCAGGGCGCGATAGAGGCTCGACTTGCCGCTGCCATTGGCCCCGGTCACTACATTCAGTGGACCGAGTGTTACAGTGATGTCGCGCAGAGAGCGGTAGCCGCCGATGGCAAGTCTCGTCATCATGACGCAACGACCTCGATCGATGGTCCCGGCTGGTTCATTTGGTTGGGTGAAAAGCAAAATCGCGGGAAATGGCGGAGCCGGAGGGATTCGAACCCTCGATAGGGCTTTACAACCCTATAACGGTTTAGCAAACCGCCGCCTTCAGCCACTCGGCCACAGCTCCGTTGGGGCCGATATGCCCGACACGGGGGCGAGCCGCAAGCAGCAGATTTCGGATGGACCAATTCCGGGCTGCCGGGCCTCGTCGTGACACAGCCAGGGCGCTCCGAAACGGTGGCGTGTTATTTGTGCAACATCCGGCCGAAAACGTCGGTCCGGGCCCGCTCGCGAGCCCGTGCTTTATGTTGCGCACGCAGGGCGCTTCGATAACCTTGATGTCGCGACGGAGGGGGGCAACCCGAGGTCGTCCCGTTCTTAGGTGGTTCGCTTTCTCTCGCGCCGATGCGGGGGGCGAAGGCGCTAAGAGGCTGAGCAGTGTTCCGGGGGACTTCCTGGGGACAAAGGGAACCTGCTCAGCAATCACGGGGCGCGCGCATTTCGCCGGATGCCAAAGCCGCAGCGCGCCCTTCACGCCATCATTTCGCCGCTAGCCGACCTGCCACGGCGCGACCTTTCCAACGCGTCAGAAGCACGCGGGCGTGCGGTCTTACTTGAGGGGAATCAGCTCCGCGACCGCGGCGGTCGATTCAATGAAGCTTTGCGGGCAATCATTGGCCGCGAGCTTGAGCAGGCGCTGCGCCTCTTTCTTGTCCTTCTTCAGCAGCGCAAATTCGCCGCTGTAAAAATTGGCCTCGCAGGTTTGCGCGAGCTTCGTCTTCGGATCGGTGTCGAAGGCCGCGCCGAAGGTTTGTTCGGCGTTGAGCTCGCCGAGGAAGTGGCGGATCACCGGCGCCGGCCACACGGTCATGTCCAGTTGTTTCGCGGCTTCCGCCAGATGGCTCGGTGCATTGTTGCGGCGCTCGGCAAGATCGCGCCAGAGCGCGGCATAGGCATCCTTCGGGTTGAGCTCGGCGGCCTTCTTGAAATCGGCCACCGCATCCGGGGTACGGCCGCCGATGACATAATAGGCGACGCCCCGGTTGAAGTATGCGGTGGCGTCCTCGGCGTCGAGCTTGATCGATTTGGTGAAGTCTTCCAGCGCGGCCGGGTTGTTGCCGAACATGTAAGACAGGCGGCCGCGGGTGAAGTAGGCCGGCGCATAGTTGGGGTCGAGCCGGACCGCTTCGTTCAGGTCGGCCATGGCGCGGGCTGAAGTCACCCATGCCCTCTGTAGAGGTCGCCTCGCGAAAAGACGGCCAAGGGCATAGCCGGGGTCGAGCCGGATCGACTCGTTCAGGTCGGCCAGGGCGTGGTCGATGTCACCCTTGTTCTTGTACAGGTTGCCCCGCTCGGCATAGGCCCATGCGTTTTTCGGGTCGAGCCGTAGCGCCGAATTGAAGTCCGTGAGCGCGTGCTCGATATCGGATTTGCTCAAATAGGCATTGCCACGATTGAGGAAGGCGGCAGCGTTGCTGCTGTCGGTCCGGATGGCTTCGTTGCAATCCGACAAGCGCGCGATCCGGATCCTTCTTGGCCCACCACCATCCGCAGCGGCTGCTGAACGCGGCTGCGCGGTTTTGTCGCCGTCACCTTGGGATCGTTGATGACGCGGTCGCATGCCGCGATGCTTTCATCGGCCTTGCCGATTTCTCCGACAAACTTGCAATGATCGAGATCGCCTTGACTGTCGGCACGAACCGGACTCTGTGAGTGTCAACGATAGGCGAGTAGCGAGGTGGCCAAGGCAGCAAGGAGCACTGAAAAACGCATATTTCCTCCGGTTCTCCCGTCGCTGCGAACGGTTCGATACGATCCGACTACCTACGTCGCGAGATGGCCATGATGCAACATCCTTGAAGCGAAACTGCGCACGCGAATCATAATGGGTCAGGCAGCCGGCGATTCCTTGCGATGGTCTAACAGCTCCGGATCGCTCCGCAGATCCCGCGGCCGGTTTATTTTCTTCGCCGGTCACCAACTCCGCTACCCATAGAGGCGGAATTTTGATGGCGAGTTCTGTGTCTTCGCGTTTTTGCGCCTGTGCGGCCGGCCGAATTCCGTGCGGCGCAAAATCGGGCACGGCTGGCGCTGGTTTGCTTCGATTCGAAGCATTCATCGCATCGCCGCGAATCCACGGATCATCCGAAGGTGACGTCGAAAATCGAACCTCGTGAGGGTTGCGAGAGATTCCCGCATAACAAATAACGGGACCACGAAATGTCCGGGAAAACAGGGGTTTAGTTGGTTTTTGGGAGGTCGGGGCAGGTGTGCATATTTGCAACACCTGCCGGAAAAAGGACTGTGACAAAGCTTCATAAGACAAGTTTAAATTGCCTTTTGGTCCGTGAGCAGCAACTCTTCGTTCAAGAAATAGGCATGTTGAGTTTGTCTGCTCGGGGATGTTGCGCAGGCGGATTTGGTGCCGAAGACTTGGGCTGAATTCGCGTTTCACAGGACTGAATAGGGGGACACATGAATTTGAACTTATAAAGCTCTTCTCGCTGCAGCAGGTGTGGCCGCCTTCGCGTGTTCTCGCCTGCGAACGCATATGAAGGCAGGCTATCCGGGCTGGGCCAGTAAGCCGGGCGCGCTCATCGGCTCAAGCGCCGGCGTTCCGCCGCCGGGCATCTACATGTTCAACCAGGTGTTCACCTATCAGACGAACCTGGGTCCGGGCCGCTGACGAATGTTGATTGGCACCCATACTGGTGTGCAGCCGCGGTCGACGTGCAGGGCTTCGTGTTCGTTCCCGGTTGGACCTTCCTCGGTGCGACATACGACGCCGTGCATCGTGCAGCCGTTCGTCATGACGAGCATAGCCGGGCCGCTTGATGTTTTCCTCCCCGCCGAGTACCCTCCACGAATCAACGGTGGTATGCACAACACCTACATCGCGCCGGTCGAATTGAGCTGGAAGCTCGGCACCTCCGGCTTTGCGGTGAAGTCCGGCTTGGGTATCGGCGTGCCGGATGGCACCGTCCAGGGCCCGACCGGCCTCAACAATGTCGGCAATCCCTGGTGGACCTTCCAGCCTGAATTGATCGTTTCGTATCTGGCGGGTGGCTGGAACCTGACTGCGGCGCTGTCCGACGAAATCAATACCAAGAACAGCATCGACGACTACACCTCCGGCGACATTTTCCATGGTGGACTTCACCGCCACCAAGACCATCGGAAAGTGGACGTTCGGTCCTGTAGCCTACTATGTCGCCCAGGTTAGCAACGACAAGTGCCCGCCCATCACGCTGTACTGCTGGCGGACTGGGTGGTGCTCCACCCGCTGACCAATGCCCAGCGGTTCCATCATGTTCGCCCTCGGCGGCCTGGTGGAATACAACTTCGGTCCGGCGAGCTTCTCGGTATGGGCGACGCAGGAAATCGCGGCGGGGGCTGCATCGACGCGCTGCTTCCCAATCCCGTACCGGAGGAGCGATACTTCGCTGATCACCCAGGGTATGACGGTGTTCGCGAACCTCAGCTACCGCATCTGGGCGCCTGAGGAGCCGCCGAAGCCCGCCATGTTCCACAAGTAAGCTGGTTCTGACGTAACAAAATCCCCCTTCCGACGGACATCTGTCGGGAGGGGGATTTTCTTTGGCAATGGCTGATCTCAAGTGGCCTTCGGCTTCGGGCGTCGATCGGGCGAAGCGAATGGACAGCAAGCCGGTCCGAACCTACTCGATGCTGCCGCGGTGCAGGTCGGCCTCGATCTGCAGCCGCGTCCCGCCGCCGAAGCGCGCGCGATAGACCTGCAGATTCTCCATGATCCGCTGCACGTAGTTCCGGGTCTCGGAGAACGGGATCAACTCGACCCAGTCGACGGCGTCGACCTTGGGATCGCGCGGGTCGCCGTAACGCTCGATCCACTTTCTGACGCTGCCGCGCCCGGCATTGTAGGCGGCAAAGGTCATGATGTAGGAGCCGCGGTAGTCCTCGATCAGGCCGCCAAGCTCGGCCGCGCCCAGTGCCGAATTGTAGACCGGATCGGTCTTCAGCCGGCCGAGGTCGAAGCTCGCGCCGTATTTCTTGCAGACATATTTGCCGGCATCCGGCGTCACCTGCATCAACCCGTAGGCTTGCGCCGGCGAAACCACCGCTGGATTGAAGGCGCTCTCCTGCCGCGCGATCGCGAAAATGATGCTTTGCTCGACGTCCGGCCCGATCGACTTGAACGGCGGAATTCCCGTCACCGGATAGGCGTAGAAATCGAACGGCAGGCCGCGGTTGAGCGCGGCCTTGCCCATCAGCAGCATGCCGCGGGCATCGCCGTGGCGTGACGCCAGTTCGCCAAGCCCGACCAGCGCATCGGGATCGCCGTTTTCGCCCATGTCGGCAAAGATCGGGATGGCGATTTCGCGCTCGTCGAGTTCGTAAAGCAGCTGCACGGCGCGGACGATCTCGAGCCGCTCGATGGCGCGTCCGCGCGCGGCGGGCGCGCCGTTCAGTTCGATCTGCGGCAGGCCCAGTTTGGCGCGCGCCAGTTGTCCGTAATAGCTCGTCGATTGTTCCGCCGCCGCCGCGTAGGCGGTGCGGGCCTCCTGAGCGCGGCCTGCGGCTTCGGCGGCCCGGCCCTGCCAATAGCCGGCTCGCGCGAGCGTGGTAGGGTTGACGCTGCCGACGCCGATGCGCGCAAAATGTTGCGCGGCCGTCGATGGATCATTCAGAAAGCGCAGCGCGATCCAGCCTGCGGTGAATTCCTGCTCGGTCTTGTAGATGTCGCGCGCCGGCAGTGCGGCGTCGCGCGCGATCAGGTAGGCGGTGCGGTGTTCGCCGACGTCGATCATTTTGCGCGACAGCAACCGCCGTTCGACCCACCATTCGTCCAGATTGTAGAGGCGTCCGGGGTCCTTCGGCGCGCTCAGCATCAGCTGGGCGGCCTCGGCGAATTTCTCTTCACGGCGCAAGAGCTGGATCCTGCTGAAGATGTAGCCGGGATCGCCATGCAATTCGCGCGGAACCGCATCGAGCAATGCGCGGGTATTGGAGGCCTTGCGATAGGCCGCGATCCGGGCCTTGGCGAGGGCGACCTCGCTGCTGCCAAGCCGCTTGGCGGCGCGCAGCGCGGCCTCATGCTCGCTGCCGTAAAGCATCAGATCCATCCGGGCCTTGTGATCGCCCGGCGTCAGCAGGGCTCCCAGCAGATCGAGCGCGGTGCTCTCGGTATCCTCGGACATGGAATCGTTGTGCCATGCGTCCCGCACCAGACGCTCCGCATTGGCCCGGTCGCCGCGTGCGATCATGGTCCGCGCCAGAGAGAATTTGCCCTTTGCCGATAGCGGCGATTCGGTCTCGAACCATGCCCACACCGTCGCATCGTCGCGGTGGTCGTCCCATAACGCCGCCTCGAGGCGCCTGCGCAGGAAAGTCTGCGAGGGCCAGCTCGGATTGGCGGAGATGAAAGCGCGATAGCGCTCGACCGACGCGCCGTTGTCGTCGCTGCGCAGGATGATCCATTCCGCGAGCTTCCTTGCCACCGGATCGGAAATCGCCGCCTCGGCCTGGGTGGCATCCGCCGGCTTGTGCTTGCGCACCAGTTCGATGACGTTCTCCAGCGCTTCCGTATCGGCCTGCGAGGTCGATGACGTCGCGGCGACCGCAGCCGGTGTCGGTGGTTTGCGCGCAGTGGGCGGCGGCAAGGCCGCATGCTGGCGCGTTGCGGGAGCGATCGCAGGGGCGGGCAAAGCGTGGGCCGCGGCATTTGCCGCTGGCGCGGCCGCAGCCGTGCTCGCAGAGCCGTGCTTGGACGTGTTCTTGGGCACGACGTTGCGCGCGATCGGTCGCGGCTTGGGCAGCGGAATTTTCGATTTGGCGGAGGCATCCGCCGCCCAGGCCGATAATCCCACGGCCAGCGCCAGGGTTGTCGCGATTGCCGTCGATTGCAATGCGGCGGCACGGGCGGACTGGGTCACGGCGTTCCTTTGCGGCGAATCACGGGATGGCGGTCGTCCTAGGTCTATTTGATTGAATATGTGGAAAAAATACCAAATAGCCTTGGCGGTTGCGATCTCTGCGCCATCACCACGGCAAAATCGCGGCTGGCGTGTGGCGCCGAGGCACTTGGCAGGGTGACACACTGCGGACGGGACCCGGTCTCGGGCAGCGCTCGGGCCTTTCGCCTGAGCCTCAGACCCGTTATGAATTGGTCATTGATGGTGCGGCAAGGCCGCAGGCCCGCGCGTTTGGAGGAAATTCATGGCAGCCAAGACGAATTTCCGGGGGTCGTTCACCGCCTTGGTCACGCCATTCAAGAACGGCTCGCTCGATGAAGCCGCTTTTCGCGGCCTGGTGAGCTGGCAAATCGCCGAGGGAACCAACGGACTGGTGCCGGTCGGCACCACCGGCGAAAGCCCGACCGTGAGCCATGACGAGCACAAGCGCATCGTCGAATGGTGCATCGATGAAGCCAAAGGCCGCGTTCCCGTGATCGCGGGCGCGGGTTCTAATTCGACCAGGGAAGCCATCGAGCTTGCGCAGCACGCCGAGAAGGCGGGCGCCGACGCGGTGCTGGTGGTGACGCCCTACTACAACAAGCCGACCCAGGAGGGCATGTACCAGCACTTCAAGGCGATCAACGATGCGATCGGGATTCCGATCGTGATCTACAATATCCCGCCGCGGTCGGTGATCGACATGAGCGTCGATACCATGGCGCGGCTGTTCGAGCTGAAGAACATTGCGGGCGTCAAGGATGCCACCGCCAGCATGGTGCGGGTTTCGCAGCAGCGCGCCAGGATGGGAGAGGATTTCAATCAGTTGTCGGGCGAGGATGCCACCGTGCTGGGTTACATGGCTCATGGCGGTCACGGTTGCATTTCCGTCACCTCCAACGTCGCGCCGCGGCTATGTTCGGAGTTTCATTTGGCCTGGCAGAAGGGCGATGTCGCCACCGCGCTCAAGCTGCACGACAAGCTGATGCCGTTGCATACCAATCTCTTCATCGAGTCCAACCCGTCGCCGGTGAAATACGCGCTGTCGCTGCTCGGCAAGATCGACGAGACGCTGCGGCTGCCGATGGTGCCGGTGTCGGAGCCCACGCGCGTGGCAGTGCGCAGCGCCATGGTGCATGCCGGTCTGATCAACTGAGCCCCGGATGTTGCCGTGATAGTCTTCCGGTGCGTGACGCTGAAGAGAAGAAGGGCTTGCAGATGCTCAAGGAATTTCGCGATTTCGCGATGAAGGGCAACGTCGTCGACCTCGCGGTCGGCGTCATCATCGGCGCGGCCTTCGGCAGCATCGTGACCTCGCTGGTCGGCGATATCATCATGCCGGTGATCGGCGCGATTACCGGCGGCCTCGACTTTTCCAATTACTTCACGGGCCTGTCGAAAGCCGTCACGGCCACCAATCTTGCGGATGCAAAGAAGCAGGGCGCGGTGCTTGCCTGGGGCAGCTTCCTGACGCTAACGCTGAATTTCATCATCATCGCATTCGTGCTGTTCATGGTCATTCGCTTCATGAACCAGCTCAAGCGCAAGGACGAGGCCGCGCCGCCGCCGCCGAAGCCGACCCGCCAGGAAGAGCTGCTTACCGAGATTCGCGATCTCCTGAAGAAGGCTTGACGTGGCCGAGAAGAACCAGCGTGCAATCAAGGTCGTCGCCGAAAATCGCAAGGCCCGGTTCAACTATGCGATCGAAGACACGGTCGAAGCGGGTATCGCGCTGACCGGCACCGAGGTCAAATCGATACGTAACGGCAAGACCACGATCGCGGAATCCTATGCCGATACCAAAGATGGCGAGATTTGGCTGATCAATGCCAATATTCCGGAATATCTGCAGGCCAACCGCTTCAACCACGAGCCGAAGCGGCCGCGCAAACTGCTGCTGCACAGAGAAGCAGATCAACAAGCTGATGGGCGCGGTCGAGCGCGAGGGGATGACGCTGATCCCGCTGAAGCTATATTTCAACGAGCGCGGCCGCGCCAAACTCCTGCTCGCGGTGGCCAAAGGCAAGAAGCTGCACGACAAGCGCGAGAGCGAGAAAAAGCGTGACTGGGGCCGCGAGAAGGGCCGCCTGCTGCGGGGGCGCGGATAGAGGTTTCATGCCTGTCCGTCATTGCGAGGAGCCAACGGGTCGCGTGATTACGCGCCCGATGACAGGCTCCGCGAAGAAGCCGGCTTTCGAAATTGCCGCGCAAGATGGATTGTTTCGCGGAGCCTGTCATCGGGCGGCGCGCGTTCGCGCCGACTTGTTGGCTCGCAATGACGACAAATGGAGAATTGTTTGATGAACCAGAAGAACCTGCTCGAAGTCGACTGGAGCAAGATTCCGGCACCGATCGACGACGGCGCGGCGGCGCATCTGGTCGGCAAGACGATCCCGCCGATCAGCCTGGTAGCCACCGACGATACCTCGGTGATGCTGTCGGCGCTGCCGGGGCGAAGCGTGGTGTTCGCCTATCCCAGGACCGGCGAACCCGGCAAGATCGCGCTGGTCGACGACTGGGACATGATTCCGGGGGCGCGCGGCTGCACGCCGCAAACCTGCGCGTTCCGTGATCTGTTCGCGGAATTGAAGTCGGCGGGCGCCCGGCACGTGTTTGGGCTGTCGACGCAAAGCAACACCTACCAGACCGAAATGGCCTCACGGCTGCATTTGCCGTTCCCGGTTTTGTCCGACGAGAAGCGGCAACTGACGGATGCACTGAATTTGCCGACGATGGCGGTGGCGGGAATGACCCTGATCAGGCGGCTGGCGCTGATCATCGATGACGCGCGTATCGTCCAGGTGTTCTATCCGGTGTTTCCGCCCGACCGGAACGCCGGTGACGTGCTGGCATGGCTGAAGAAAAATCCGGTTTGAGGCGGTCGGCCAAGCGAAGTGCCTACTACCGCAACGCCGGGATAGCCGCGGTGGGCACGGCGAAGTGCCTTTGCCCAGCCGACAGACTCACCCGAGATCCGCTTTCACCTTCGCAAACACGCTGCGGAACATGTCCGGCGTCAGCACCCGCGTGTTGGTGTTGTAGCGCGAGCAGTGATAGCTGTCGTAAAGTTTTACCGCCCCGGCCTGGTGGACCGCGCCGTGCGCGAACGGCGCCGCGGCGCTGCGCAAGCCGAGCGCTTTTAGTGTCGATTCGTGCGCAATGCGGCCGAGCGCCACGATCGCGCGCAGCCTTGGCATCGAATCCACTGTCGCGACGAGGAATTGGCGGCAGGTGTTGATCTCCGCCGGCAGCGGCTTGTTCTGCGGCGGTACGCAGTGCACCGCGTTGCCGATCCGGCAATCGACCAGTGTCAGCCCGTCGTCGGGCCGGGCCTGATAGACGCCCTTGGCGAAGCCGTATTCCAGCAGCGTGGCATAGAGAAGGTCGCCGGCAAAATCGCCGGTGAACGGACGCCCGGTGCGGTTGGCGCCCTGCAACCCTGGCGCGAGGCCGACGATCAACAGCCGGCCGCCGGGATCGCCGAACGGCGGCACCGGCGAATTGAACCAGCCTGGTTCACGCGCGCGCACCGCATCGCGGAAGCTCGCAAGCCTTGGACAAAGCTGGCAATTGCGATCGGGTACGGTGTGGAGCGAAGCGGCCAGCGGCGGCCCGCCGGCCCTGTTGTTCTCAATCGTCGAAATCGTCGTCATCGCCCCTCGGCGCCATGGTGGTCGCGCGCTGCAGGAACTGCGGCGCGTGATGACGCGGCTCGCGCGGCGCCGGACGTTCGGACGGATCGCGGCCAAGCTTGGATTGCAATTCCACCAGATCGGTGAAGACGTCGGCCTGGCGGCGCAATTCGTCGGCGATCATCGGCGGCTGGCTCGAAATCGTCGAGATGACGGTGACGCGCACGCCGCGGCGCTGCACGGCTTCGACCAGCGAGCGGAAATCACCGTCACCGGAGAACAGCACGATCTGGTCGACATGCTCGGCGAGCTCCATCGCATCGACCGCGAGCTCGATATCCATGTTGCCTTTGACCTTGCGCCGGCCGCTGGCGTCGATGAATTCCTTGGTCGCCTTGGTGACGACGGTGTAGCCGTTGTAGTCGAGCCAGTCGATCAGGGGACGGATCGACGAATATTCCTGGTCCTCGATGATCGCGGTGTAATAGAACGCGCGCAGCAGGGTTCCGCGGCTCTGAAATTCCTTGAGAAGTCGCTTGTAATCGATGTCGAAGCCGAGGGTCTTGGCGGTTGCGTAGAGGTTGGCGCCATCGATAAAGAGCGCGATCTTATTGGAAGCAGGGGACATTCCGTGTTCTCACGTGGTTGATACCGGTAAACTTTTTGGCGCAGTTGCAGCGGGTTCTGCGCATTTACAAGGACAATAGCGCCAAAGCCTGGCGGAACCGGCTGGGCAGGCCCCGCCGTCGATGAGGATAAGGTCAGGCAATCGAAGGTAGATATTGACGACGCAATGAAGCGTTTTCTTGTCCGCCCGGCCGATTGTGACGGCTCAAAACGCTCCGCTTCCAAGCCCCCATGATTGGTTAGCAGAGCAAATTGCGGAGGCCAAATCACAATTTTGTCTTGCAGAAAGACCTCCGCCCCTATAACTACCCGAGAATAATCAACATATTCCGTCCCATTTAACGGAGCGACAGTCGATGGCGCGCGTCACCGTAGAAGATTGCATTGATAAGGTCGACAACCGGTTCGACCTGGTTCTGCTGGCGGCACACCGCGCCCGCATGATCTCGTCCGGCTCGCAACTGACGATTGACCGCGATAATGACAAAAACCCCGTGGTATCGCTGCGCGAAATCGCGGAACTTGACGATTTCCCCCGAGGATTTGCGCGAGGAACTGGTGCATTCGTTGCAGAAATTCGTCGAAGTCGACGAACCGGAGCCCGATACGGTGCCCTTGATCGGGTCGGCCGGTGCCAGCGTCGATGCCGACGATACCGAGGTCGCGGTCGAACGCATGACCGAGGAAGAGCTTTTGAAGGGTCTTGAAGGCCTGGCGCCCCCGGAAGAGCAGCCCGAGGAGGACGAGTAGGTCGTCCGTTGCATCCAAGGGGTTTGGCCAAGCTGCCATCCCGTTTACCAAAGGCCCGAACATTGGTTCGGGCCTTTGCGTTTTTCGGGCTTTTCATGGTTACCATCTGCCGGGGTGCGGCCGAATTCTTTCGAGGGCTGTCCTCGAATTGATCGGAGGAGCGGCGGTTTCGCGCTAGACTGCACGTCACAGCCCGAAATCGAGGGTTTTCCGCGGGTCCCGGGAGGATGCGGCTCCGCCCGAGATCGCACTAGATTATGTTGGACGGCGGCCCGCGTCGGCGGTCCCGCACATGAAGGCATTGATTCGATGGCGTATTGGCGCCGCAGCCCGGAACAAATGCAGGCCGCGACCGAATTGGTCGCCGTGGCCTCGCCATCGTCTGGGCTGACCCCGGTGGAGGCCAGACCGGCCAAGACGCCGCGCCCGCGCATGATGCGGCAATATGATCTGGTCGAACGGGTCCGCTCCTATAATCCCGACACCAACGAAGACCTGCTCAACCGCGCCTATGTCTACGCCATGAAGGCGCACGGTTCGCAAACCCGCGCCTCCGGCGACCCCTATTTTTCCCACCCGCTTGAGGTCGCCGCGATCCTGACCGGCCTCAAGCTTGACGACGCGACCATCGTCGCGGCGCTGCTGCATGACACCATCGAGGACACCGAGGCTACCCGCGCCGAAATCGACCAGATCTTCGGACAGGAGATCGGTGCGCTGGTCGAGGGCCTCACCAAGCTGAAGCGGCTGGAGCTGGTGTCGCGCGAGGCCAAGCAGGCCGAAAACCTGCGCAAGCTGCTGCTGGCGATCGCCGACGATGTCCGCGTGCTCCTGATCAAACTCGCCGATCGGCTGCATAACATGCGCACGCTCGAGTTCGTGCCGCCGACGGCGCGGCGGCGGATTGCCGAGGAGACGCTCGATATTTATGCGCCTCTCGCCGGCCGCATGGGCATGCAGGAGATGCGGGAAGAGCTCGAGGATCTTTCGTTCCGTTCGCTCGATCCGGAAGCCTACTCGGTGGTGATGCAACGGCTGGATTCGCTGGCCGATCGCAACCGCAACCTGATCGGCGAGATCGAAACCCAGCTTTCCAAGAATCTTCAGAAAAACGGCGTGACGGCGCATGTCTACGGCCGGCGCAAGCAGCCGTTTTCGATCTGGACCAAAATGGAGCGCAAGTCGGTAGGCTTCGAGCAATTGTCCGATATTTTCGGATTCCGCGTCGTGATGAAGGACCTCGAATCCTGCTACCGCGCGCTTGGCGTGGTGCACACGACATGGCCGGTGGTGCCGGGCCGGTTCAAGGATTACATCTCGACGCCGAAGCAGAACGATTATCGGTCGATTCATACCACCGTGATCGGCCCCGGCAAACAGCGCGTCGAACTGCAGATTCGCACCGAGGAAATGGACCAGATCGCGGAACTCGGCATCGCCGCGCACGCCTTCTACAAGGACGGCGTCGGCTCGCCGACCGAACTCCTGAAGCGCGAATCCAACGCCTTTGCCTGGCTTCGCCACACCATCGGGATCCTCTCGGAAAGCGCCAACCCGGAGGAATTTCTCGAGCATACCAAGCTGGAGCTGTTTCACGACCAGGTGTTCTGCTTCACGCCGAAGGGAAAGCTGATCGCGCTGCCGCGACAGGCCAATGTTATCGACTTCGCCTACGCCGTGCATACCGACGTCGGCAACAGCGCGGTCGGGTGCAAGATCAATGGCAAGTTCGCGCCGCTGTCGTCCGAGCTGCAGAACGGCGACGAAGTCGAGGTGCTGACCTCCGAGGCGCAGGCGTCGCCGCCCTCGGCGTGGGAATCGCTGGCCGTCACCGGCAAGGCGCGGGCGGCGATCCGGCGTGCCACGCGCACGGCGGTGCGCGATCAATATGCCGGCCTCGGCCGCCGCATCGTGGAGCGGCTGTTCGCGCGCGCCAAAATCGAATACGCCGACGACAAATTGAAGGGTGCGCTGCCGCGGCTGGCACGCGCCTCGATCGATGACGTGATGGCGGCGGTCGGACGCGGCGAGATGAAGGCCTCCGATGTCGCGCGCGCGATGTATCCCGATTACAAGGAAGAGCGGGTCGCGCGATATGGCGCGAAGAAGGGCCTCGCAGCCAAGCTGAAACTGAAATCGCCGACCGATCCCGCGCGCAGCCCGTCCGCGATCCCGATTCGCGGCATCAACTCGGATTTGCCCGTCAAGTTCGCGCCGAACGGCGGTGCGGTGCCGGGCGACCGCATTATCGGGATCGTATCTCCGGGCGAGGGCATCACGATCTATCCGATCCAGTCGCCGGCGCTGAAGGATTTCGAGGAGGAGCCGGAACGCTGGCTCGACGTGCGCTGGGACGTCGACAACTCAACGCCGCAGCGATTTCCGGCCCGGATCCTGGTCGACAATGTCAACGAGCCCGGCAGCCTCGCCCAGGTCGCCACCGTGATTGCCGAGCACGACGGCAATATCGACAATATCAGCATGTCACGCCGCTCACCCGACTTCACCGAGCTCACCATCGATCTTGAGGTCTATGACCTGAAGCATCTCAGCGCTATTATAGCCCAGTTGCGCGCCAAGGCCGTCGTCGCCCGGGTAGAGCGCGTCAACGGGTAGTAGTTTCACCTTCTGGCTTTCCCGCGAGTTCTCATGCCCCATCCTCCGCTCCGTCTCGGAGTCAATGTCGATCACGTCGCAACCCTGCGCAATGCGCGAACCGGGCGCAATCCCGATCCGGTGCGCGCCGCGCTGGTCGCGATCGAGGCGGGTGCCGACGGCATTACCGCGCACTTGCGCGAGGACCGCCGCCATATCCGCGATCAGGATATGGCGCGGCTGAAGGCCGAAATCTCAAAGCCGCTGAATTTCGAGATGGCGGCGACCGAGGACATGCTGAGCATTGCGCTTGCGACCAGACCGCACGCGGTCTGCTTCGTGCCGGAGCGCCGGGAGGAACTCACGACCGAGGGCGGTCTCGATGCGGTCGGACAGCACAACTCGCTTGCGCCATACATCAGCCGGTTGAGCGATGCCGGTGTGCGGGTGTCGCTGTTTATCGCCGCCGATCCCGCCCAGATCGAGATGTCTGCGAAGCTTCGCGCGCCGGTCATTGAAATCCATACCGGCGCCTGGTGCGACGCCGTGGTCGACGGCCAGGCGGCCAGGGCGGAATCCGAATGGCAGCGCATCGTCGCGGGCGCGCGGCTGGCGCGCTCGGCCGGCCTCGAGGTTCACGCCGGTCATGGCCTCGATTACGTGACCGCGGAAAAGATCGCTTCCCTGCCTGAGATCGCCGAGCTCAATATCGGCTACTACTTGATCGGCGAAGCTCTGTTCACGGGTCTTGGCGAGACGGTTCGCGCGATGCGGGCTGCGATGGATCGCGGTCGCAACAGCCCGGGGAGCCCCGGCGTTGCCGGCGCGAGACAGGCGAGCCGGGCATGATCATCGGCATCGGTTCCGACCTGATCGACATCCGCCGCATCGCCAAGGTGATTGAGCGTCACGGCGATCGCTTTCTCGATCGCATATTTACCGACGCCGAGCGTGCCAGGGCCGGCCGCCGCGCCAAGAACGAGCAGATGGTGGTGGCGACCTACGCCAAGCGATTCGCCGCCAAGGAGGCCTGTTCCAAGGCGCTCGGCACCGGTATCCGGGGCGGCGTCTGGTGGCGGGACATGGGGGTGGTGAACCTGCCGGGCGGCCGCCCGACCATGCAACTGACCGGTGGGGCGCTGGCGCAGCTGGAAGCGCTGACGCCGCCGGGTTATGCGGCGAGGATCGACATCAGCATTACCGATGACTGGCCGCTGGCACAGGCTTTCGTCATCATTTCGGCGGTCACCGCCGAAAAACCATGAGCGGCCGGGGAGGCCGGCCTCCGGCGTCTCCAGCAAAACTAAAATATCATATTTCTCAGCGTCTTATGAAGTTTTGATGGGACCGTTGATTGCGCGGCTGCGAACAACCGTCTAAAACGCCGCAGGGTACATCGAAGCAGGGCGAATTCGGGCACGCGCCGGAACCAGCTCGCAACATCAGAAGCAAGACCATTTTCTTGACGCGGAGCGAACGACAATTCGCGTCAGGAAAATAGTCTGCCACCGCGCGGAAAATCGCGACGGGGAAGTGGGAAAGCGATGAGCGTGACATCCGGCACGAAATCCGAGAGCGGTTTGGGCGAAACCATCCGCGTCGTTATCCATGCGCTCTTGATCGCTCTGGTGATCCGCACCTTTCTGTTCCAGCCCTTCAACATCCCCTCGGGGTCGATGAAGGCGACGCTGCTGGTCGGCGACTACCTTTTCGTCTCGAAATATTCCTACGGCTACAGCCATTACTCCTTTCCCTTGTCGCCGCCGCTGTTTTCGGGCCGCATCTTCGGCTCCGAGCCGGCACGGGGCGATATCGTCGTGTTTCGTCTGCCGAAGGATGACTCCACCGATTACATCAAGCGCGTGATCGGGTTGCCCGGCGATCGCATCCAGATGAAGGAGGGGCTGCTCCATATCAACGACGTCCCGGTGAAGCGTGAGCGGCTGAGCGATTTCATCGGCGAGGACCCTTGCGGATCGGACGCCACCGCGCGGGTGAAACGCTGGAAGGAGACGCTGCCGAACGGCGTCAGCTACAAATCGCTGGATTGCGTCGACAACGGTTTCTACGACAACACCATCGTCTACACCGTGCCGCCGGACCACTTCTTCATGATGGGCGACAACCGCGACAATTCGACCGACAGCCGGGTGTTGTCGGCGGTGGGTTATGTGCCGTTTGAGAATATCGTCGGCCGGGCCCAGATGATTTTCTTCTCGATTGCCGAAGGCGAACATGCCTGGATGTTCTGGCGCTGGCCCACCGCGGTGCGTTGGAATCGCATCTTCTCAATTGTGCGATGAACGACGACGCGCCTGATCTGCAGACCTCATCGTCATCAGGCGAGGCAAGCCCTCAGCCTGACGCCGGCCGCGAACCCGCGGCCGCGAAGAAAAAGCGTTCCAAGATCAGCGCCAAGGCCGCCACCGCGGCGCTCGAAGCGCGCATCGGGCACAAGTTTGCCGATGCCACCCTGCTGGCCACGGCATTCACGCATGTTTCCGCGCTGAAATCCTCGCGCAAGCGCGGCGACAGCTACCAGCGTCTCGAATTCCTCGGCGACCACGTTCTGGGGCTGATCGTGTCCGACATGCTGTATCGGGCTTTTCCCAATGCCGACGAAGGCGAACTGTCGAAGCGGCTCGCCGATCTCGTGCGCAAGGAGAGCTGCGCGGATGTGGCGAAATCGCTCGGGCTCGTCGACGACATCAAGCTCGGCGCGGTCGGGGCGGGGGCGGGCGCCCGGCTGCGCAAATCCGTGCTCGGCGACATTTGCGAAGCGGTGATCGGCGCGGTGTTTCTCGACGGCGGCTACGATGCCGCGGCGCGGTTCGTCGAACGCAACTGGACCGAGCGGATGCACAAGCCGCGGCGGCCGCTGCGCGACCCCAAGACCGTGCTGCAGGAATGGGCGCAGGGCAAGGGCCTGCCGACACCGGTCTATCGCGAGATCGAACGCACCGGACCGCATCACGATCCGCAGTTCCGGGTTGCCGTCGAGCTGCCGGGGCTGGCGCCGGCCGAAGGCGTCGGCGGCAGCAAGCGCGCCGCCGAGAAGGTCGCAGCCTCGGTGATGATCGCGCGGGAAGGCGTCGGCGGCGGCAGCAATGACGGATAATATTCCAGGCGAAGCGACGGGGCCCGCCACGCGCTGCGGCTTTGTCGCGCTGATCGGCGCCCCCAATGTCGGCAAGTCCACGCTGGTCAACGCGCTGGTCGGCTCCAAGGTCACGATCGTCTCGCGCAAGGTGCAGACCACCCGCGCCCTGATCCGCGGCATCGTGATCGAGAACAACGCGCAGATCATCCTGGTCGACACGCCCGGAATCTTCCTGCCGAAACGAAGGCTCGACCGTGCCATGGTGTCCACCGCATGGAGCGGAGCCCACGACGCCGATCTGGTCTGCGTGCTGCTCGACGCCCGCGAAGGCATCGATGAGGAAGCGGAGGCGATTCTCACCAAACTGGCGACCGTTCGTCACCCCAAAATTCTGGTGCTGAACAAGATCGATCTGGTTCCACGCGAAAAATTGCTGGCGCTGGCCAAGGCCGCCAATGACCGTCTGGCTTTCGAGAAGACCTTCATGGTGTCGGCGCTGTCGGGTGACGGCGTCGACGATCTGCGCCATACGCTGGCCGAGATGGTGCCGCCGGGGCCGTTTCACTATCCCGAGGACCAGATGTCCGACGCCCCGATGCGGCATCTGGCGGCCGAGATCACCCGGGAAAAGATCTTCCGCCAGCTGCACCAGGAATTGCCCTATCAGTCCACCGTCGAAACCGACAGTTGGACCGAGCGCAAGGACAAATCGATCCGCATCGAGCAGACGATTTTTGTCGAGCGCGAAAGCCAGCGCAAGATCGTGCTCGGCAAGGGCGGCGCCACCATCAAGTCGATCGGCGCGGACTCGCGCAAGGAGATCGCCGAGATCGTCGGCGTTCCCGTGCATCTGTTTTTGTTCGTGAAGGTGCGCGAGAACTGGGGCGAGGATCCCGACCGCTACCGCGAAATGGGACTCGAGTTCCCGAAAGAATAATCAGGCAATAATCAAAGAATAAAAAAGGAATGGCCGGCGCCAACGATGAACATACCCCGAAACGTGCTGTGGTTCGAAGTGCTGCTGTACATGTCGCTCGTGCTCGACGCGCTGTCGATCGCCTTTCAGGACCGGACGCCGAGCGGCGACACGACCGAAGCGGTGATCATGGTGGCGAACGTGCTGGCGGCGTGCTTGATCCTGGCGATGTGCTACTTCGTCTGGCTTGCCGCGCAGCGGCGAAAGAACTGGCCCCGCTGGGTACTGGTCGCCTCGCTGGTGCTGTCGGTGATCTCGCTGTTCCAGATCGTCGGCGAGGACGGACTGCACGTGGACAGCGTCATCGAGGTCGTGTCCTGCGTACTGACGGCGGCCGGGCTGTATTTTTCCTTTACCGGCGACGCGCAGGGCTGGTTCAACGGCTAGCGATGACGTATCCCATCGGGGACAATATCAGCGGCCTCGCTTGGTCGGCCTGAGGTTAGGCGCGCGCGTCAATACTCGGCAGCAACGGAAATCCGGCCCGGCTCGGATTTAGAGACCCCCGCCGAGCGCGAGCTTTCAATGGCAGTCTCGGTTATCAGGTCCGCCACGCTGCCGAAATTGCCGACGATTGTCGTGATATCGATCGTTCCGGGCGTGAGGGCCTCACTTTCGTTGCCCAGAAGCGCGATAGCGATCCGACCGCCTTTCGTTTTCTTGCTCAATCTGCGGACGGTGTACTGAATCATCGCGTCCGACGGCTTGCCGACGTAGCAGATGCAGAATGCAGCCGCCTGTGACAGGTCGAGCGAGAAAAATCTCGACATCGATAATGCGTCGGCCCTCTCGGCGGCGGCGCCGATTCCCCGGCGGTTCAGAATCTGGGCGAGAACGAGGCTGGCGGCTTCATCGAGTTTGCCGGAGCCGGGAATGCACAGCACGGCGCCGGGTCGCTCCCATCGTTCCAGCAAAGGGGCCACTAACCCGATATCGGCGACAGGCTCCAATCGCGCGAGATCGGAACGTGTATCGGCAACGTCGGCTTCGGTCGGCAGCCGATCTTCGTGCGTTTGGAGATCATCTGCCACTTCGGTCACGGTGGCGAGAATGCGCTCGACCCGGTCGCGGTCCAGCCGGCCCAGGCGCGAATCCGCTTCGGCAAGCCGCAGTCCATCCAGCATGATCGTATTGTAGTAATCTTCGAGCGACGCGCCTGCGAGGAAAGTCTGAGCTTGCTGTGAGGCCTCGATCGGATCGCCTGCCAGCATGCGCTGGTAAACCAGTTGCGGCGGTGTCAATGCCGGCTCGTTGCCAAGCAGGACGTCAAGAAACTGCAGGCGGTCGACATGGCGGCCGACGACGACCAGACACACCGTGAGCGGTGTTGCGAGCACAAGCCCGATCGGGCCCCAAAGCCAGGTCCAGAACGAGGCCGAGATGACGATCGCGACCGGAGAGAGGCCTGAGCTTCGGCCATATACCAGCGGTTCCACCACCTGTCCGGCGATGAGTTGCAGCGTGCCGAACAGCGCCGCCGTCATCAGCAGCATGCCCCATCCGGAACCGACCGCGGCAGCCAGAATTAGCGGAAACACCGCGGAAATCGGCGAGCCAACGTAGGGTACGAACCGCAAGATCATGGCGATCAGTCCCCAAAGCGGCGCGCTGGGCACGCCGATCAGTTGCAGGCCGACACCAACGATCAAACCGAACGAGGCATTGACGATGATCTGATTGAGAAACAACCGGCTAAGCCGCTGTCCGGCGTCATCGAGCGCGGCGGTGGTGCGTTGCATATCATGCGAACCGGCCAGGCGAATGAAACGGTTTCGCAGATCCTGCCGCTGCAACAGGATGAAAATCACGAAGATCACGACGATGCCGGTGGTCGTCAGAGGCTGGATCAACGGCTGGATAATGGCCACCAGCGTCGTCAAGGTGCCGGGATCCGGCTGCCTGATTTCCACCGGGATCGGCTTGTCCAGCGGCTGTCTTCGCAGCCCGTCGACGATCGGTTGCCCTCGCGCGGGACTCTGAAGCTTGGCATCCAGTTCCTTGAGAACCTTTGAGGCGCGCTCGAGTGTGCCCGAGCCGCCGGCCGCGACCCCGCGCAGGCCCTGGATTTTTTCACGCAGGGTCTGCTGATAGCCGGGAAGTTCCTCGGCCAGCCGATTGGCTTGCGAGACCATCAAGCCGCCCAGACTAAAGATGATCGAAAATCCGACAAACACCGCGACCATCACCGACAGCGTGCGCGGTATCCGCCAGGATTGCAGCCGGATGACAAAGGGGCCGAGAACGAAACTGAACAGGACCGCCAGCGCGACCGGAACGAGAACTTCGCGCGCGAAGTACAGCGCGGTCACTATCAACCCGGCGACGGCCAGATTGATCAGCGCATTACCTCGCGGCGGCTGCAGTTTGATCGGGGATACCGTGTCTGCCAATTTGGTTCAATCTGCAGGGGTCAATTCGCGCCCCCCACATTCAGGCCGCAGCCGAGGGTAAGATGGTTCACAACCGGCGAAGGGATCAAACGTTCCTTGAGGATGACCAGCCGGCGGCCAGGGCATTGACCTCACGCGTTTGCTGATGGGTTCAGCGGATGCTGCAGGGCGCGTGAAATTTTATCATCGGAGCGCGCTCGCGCAACTCGGTGGTTTTGCCCCCCTGACGTGATAAGCTCCCGTTCATGGAATGGACCGACGAAGGCATCGTGCTAGGGGTGCGGCGGCATGGCGAATCCTCCGCCATCGTCGAGCTCCTGACCCGCGGCCACGGCCGGCACCTCGGCCTGGTGCGCGGCGGCGCGGGCAAGCGGATGCGCCCCCTGCTGCAGCCGGGCAACAATGTCACCGCGGTGTGGCGGGCGCGGCTCGACGAGCATCTCGGCTATTACGTGATCGAGGGGACACGCCTGCGCGCGGCCTCCATGCTGACGTCGTCGCATGCGGTCTATGGCGTGACGCATCTGGCTTCGCTGGCGCGGCTGTTGCCCGAGCGCGATCCGCATCAGGATATTTACGAGATGCTGGAGCGCATCCTGGACGATTTCGACGACATCGGCGAAGCCGCCGTTCATCTCATCAGATTTGAACTGGCGATGCTGGCCGAGCTCGGCTTCGGGCTCGATCTGGAAAACTGCGCCGCCACCGGCGCGACCACGGAGCTGATCTACGTCTCGCCGAAATCCGGCGGCGCGGTGTCGCGGGCTGCCGGCGACCCCTGGCGCGACCGCCTGCTGGCCCTGCCGGCGTTCCTGCGCCAGGGCGGCGGCGGGGCGAACGGCTGGTCCGACCAGGATCTGCAGGACGGCTTCCGCCTCACCGGATTGTTTCTGCTGCGCCACGTGCTGGAGCCGCGCGGGCAGGGCCATTCCGACGCCCGCGACGGCTTTATCAATGCGGTGACCAGACATCGGGCCAGGGCGGCGGTTCCGTGACGCCACGGGACGGCCTAAATTGGGCTCTCTGATTCGCGTCTTGTCCATCACGCCCGCACCGGATAACTCCACCCCATGGGAAAGACACTGATTCCGCCAGAGCCGGCCGAAATCCACGAGGTCGGGCTGCGCGACGCGCTCGAAGAGCGCTATCTCGCCTATGCGCTCTCGACCATTATGCACCGCGCGCTGCCCGATGCCCGCGACGGGCTGAAGCCGGTGCACCGGCGCATCCTTTACGGCATGCGGCTGTTGCGGCTCGATCCCGGCACGCCGTTCAAGAAATCCGCCAAGATCGTCGGCGACGTGATGGGCTCGTTCCATCCGCATGGCGACCAGTCGATCTACGACGCGCTGGTGCGCCTCGCCCAGGATTTTTCCTCGCGCTATCCGCTGGTCGACGGCCAGGGCAATTTCGGCAACATCGACGGCGATAACCCCGCCGCCTACCGCTATACCGAAGCGCGCATGACCGAGGTCGCGCGGCTGCTGCTCGAAGGCATCGACGAGGACGGCGTCGAATTCCGCGCCAATTATGACGGCCAGTCGAAGGAGCCGATCGTGCTGCCCGGCGGCTTTCCGAACCTGCTCGCCAACGGCGCGCAGGGCATCGCGGTCGGCATGGCAACCTCGATCCCGCCGCACAACGCCGCCGAACTCTGCGACGCCGCGCTGCATCTGATCGACAAGCCCGAGGCGAAGTCGAAGACGCTGCTGAAGTGGGTGAAGGGTCCGGATTTCCCGACCGGCGGCATCATCGTCAATTCCAAGGAGAGCATCGCGGAAGCCTATATGACCGGGCGCGGCTCGTTCCGTACCCGCGCCAGATGGGTGCAGGAAGAGGGCGCCCGCGGCAGCTGGGTCGTCGTCATCACCGAAATTCCATGGCTGGTGCAGAAATCCCGGCTGGTGGAAAAGATCGCCGAATTGCTCAACGAAAAGAAGCTGCCGCTGGTCGGCGACGTCCGCGATGAATCGGCCGAAGATATCCGCCTGGTGATCGAGCCGAAGTCGCGCGCGGTCGATCCGGAGCTGCTGATGGAATCGCTGTTCCGGCTGACCGAGCTGGAAAGCCGGATTCCGCTGAACCTCAACGTGCTGGTCAAGGGCCGCATCCCGAAGGTGCTCGGCCTGGCCGAATGCCTGAGAGAGTGGCTCGACCATCTGCGCGATGTGCTGCTGCGCCGCTCCAACTACCGCAAGGAGCAGATCGAGCATCGGCTCGAGGTGCTCGGCGGCTATCTGATCGCCTATCTCAACATCGACAAGGTGATCAAGATCATCCGTACCGAGGATGAGCCGAAGCCGGCCTTGATCAAGGCGTTCAAGCTGACGGAAATCCAGGCCGACGCCATCCTCAACATGCGCCTGCGCTCATTGCGCAAGCTTGAGGAATTCGAGATCCGCACCGAGGACAAGAATCTTCGGGCCGAACTGAAAGGCATCAAGGGCGTTCTCGGTTCCGAATCCGAGCAATGGTCGAAGGTCGGCGAGCAGGTGCGCAAGGTCCGCGACCTGTTCGGGCCGAAGACGCCGCTCGGCAAGCGCCGCACCCAGTTCGCCGATGCGCCCGAGCACGATCTCGCCGCCATCGAGGAGGCTTTCGTCGAGCGCGAGCCGGTCACGGTGGTGATTTCCGAGAAGGGCTGGGTGCGCACGCTCAAGGGCCATGTCGCCGATCTCTCAGGCCTGACGTTCAAGACCGACGACAAGCTCGATCAGGCATTCTTCGCCGAGACCACGTCGAAGCTGCTGTTGTTCGCCACCAACGGCAAATTCTACTCCCTCGATGTCGCGAAACTGCCGGGCGGGCGCGGCCATGGCGAGCCGATCCGGATGTTCATCGATATGGAACAGGACGCGGCGATCGTCTCGCTGTTCGTCAACAAGGGCGGCCGCAAGTTCCTGATCGCGAGCCATGGGGGCCAGGGCTTCATCGTCAACGAGGACGACTGCGTCGGCAATACCCGCAAGGGCAAGCAGGTGCTCAACGTCGAGATGCCGAACGAGGCCCGCGCGGTCACCACCGTCGCCGGCGACATGGTCGCCGTGATCGGCACCAACCACAAGATGGTGATCTTCCCGATCGATCAGGTGCCGGAGATGGCGCGCGGTCGCGGCGTGCGCTTGCAGAAATACACCAGCGCCGGATTGTCCGACGTCGCCACCTTCAATTCCAAGAGCGGTCTCGCCTGGAAGGATTCAGCGGGGCGCGACCAAAGCCTGTCCTGGAAGGAACTGTCCGACTGGCGCGGCAACCGCGCCGATGCCGGCCGGCTGGCGCATGGTTTGCCGAAGTCGAACAAGTTCGGGCGCGGCGTGGAGTAGGGCTGCATTCCAGCGCTGCGCTGCGGGAATTCCTTCGGACCGTCCCGGAATGATGAAGTCCTTTTCCGTTCCTCCCTTCAAAGGGACGACCCGGAAATCCAGACTGACGGCCGAAGCCGGCGCCCACCCTCTCCAGGTTTCGCATTCACCATTGTTTGCAGGGCTGTGGAAACGATAAAGTGCTATCCCATACGCCGAAACGCGGAAGTCCGGGGAGGAACACAATGTATCGAGCAGTTGGTTTGGTGGCAGCGCTTTTGTCGGTCGTGCTGATCGATTTTGCCCACGCGCAATCCGGCAAGTCGGGCGTCGAGAAGCTTTACATCCTCAATTGCGGCGAGGGCGTCGCCGGCGATATTTCGCGCTGGTCGCCGGGCGTCAACGAAGGCAAATCGATGGACTTCGTCGACAATTGCTACCTCATCAAGCATGCGCAGGGCTGGTTCCTGTGGGACACCGGAATTGCAGATGCGGTCGCGGCGATGCCCAATGGCCTCGCACCGGCCGACCCGAAAGCTACGCTCTGGCGCCGTCCCAAAACTCTCGCCTCCCAACTTGAGCAGCTCGGGGTCAAGCCGTCGGACATCAAGGCGATGGCGGTTTCGCACACGCATCCCGACCATATCGGCAATATCGAGATGTTCCCGGCCACCATGCTCTATGTGCAGAAGGCCGAGTATGAATGGCCGGGCGCCAACAACGCGCCCCGCTTCAAGCCGGAGCATCCCGTGACCAAGCTCGAGGGCGATCGCGACGTGTTCGGCGACGGCAGCATCGTCATTATCTCGACGCCCGGCCACACGCCGGGTCACCAGTCGCTGGTGGTGAAGCTGCCGAAGACCGGCGAGGTCGTGCTGTCCGGCGATGCCGTCCACTTCAAGAGCAACTGGGACAACCGCGGCGTGCCGGCCAACAATTTCAGCAAGGAACAGACGCTGGCCTCGATGCAGAAGATATCGGACACGCTGACGAAGGATAAGGCGCAACTGTGGATCAACCACGACCGGGCACAGCGCGACACCCTCAAAATGTCGCCTGAGTTCTACGACTGAGGACGACCCGAACGCCGCAACGGACGGGTATCAATTCCGCGGCAGGGTGACGGGCGGGGGACCGAGGCCGGTCGGCTTCTTGGGCCGCAGCGTGCCGACGTAGAACGACAACCCGGCCACCAGCACCAGTGCCATGAAATAGGCCGCATAGGCTTGGGGCGGCGTGGTCGCCCAGCGCGCAAGACTTCGGATCGTGGCTGCAGGGCCGGTCTGGTTTTCCATGCTGCGGTATGGCTCGAAATGGGGTGCGATGGGAAGAGGCAAGCGGTTGGTGGAGGGGTGTCAACCGGGCGAGGCCGCATCGTGCCGCCTGGTCTTCGCGTTCACGGCGGCGTCGGTTGCTGCCGCAGCAGGCAAAGCGCCAGCAGCGCGGAAAGACTGAGCGCGGAGGAGACGATCAGGATGCGGCTCCCCATCACGTCGATCAACAGGCCGAACGCCAGGGGTGCGGCGGCCTGCGCCATCCGCGCCGGCGCGCCGACAAGGCCGAGGCGATAGCCGTAATTCTGCGGACCGAAGATCGCCAGCGGCAGGGTGCCGCGCGCGATCGTCAGGATGCCGTTGCCGGCGCCGTGGAAGATGGCGAATGCGCTTGCCGCCGCTCCGCCCGCCAGCGCGACGATGGCGGCGCCAATCGGATGTGTCAGGCAGGCAAGCCGGGTCGATAGCAGCGGGTGATAGCGGCTGAGAAAACTCGCTTCCACGATGCGGGCCGCCACCTGCGCCGGGCCGATCAGCGCGCCGGCCGATACCGCCTGCAGGGTGGTCGCGCCCGCGGCTTCAAGAATACGCGGCAGGTGCGCGGCCATCGCGCCGGTGACGCTCCAGGCCGCGGCGAAGGCAAAGGCCAGCAGGATCATGGTTCGATCGATCGGAATGTGCGGCTTGACCGCAACGGCCGCGGCCGCCTTGGCGCCCTTCACCGCCGGCAACATGAAGAAATTGATCGGCAGCCCGATCAGGATATGGGCCAGCGCCCAGGCAAAGCAGGTATTGCGCCACCCGATCGCTTCCAGCCCCCACGCGGTCAGGGGCCACCCGACCGTGCTGGCGAACCCCGCGATCAGCGTGATGCCGGTAATGGCCCGGCGCGCGCTGTCGCCATAGATCCGCCCGAGCGCGCCGAAGGCGGCGTCGTAGAGGCCAAATCCCATGCCGATGCCGAGCAACAGCCAGGCGGCGACCAGCACCGGGATCGAGGTGGTGACGCCGAGCAGCCCCAGTCCGGCGGCCAGCGTCAGATTGGACATCGACAGCACCGGCCGTCCGCCAAACAGATCGATCTGCCGGCCGACGCGCGGGCCGAGCACCGCCGAGATCACCAGCGAGCCCGAGAACGCGGCGAAGATCCAGTTCGAGGAGACGCCGAGGTCGCGCGCAATGGGATCGGCGAGGATCGCCGGCAGATAATAGCTCGAGGCCCACGCCAGCGTCTGCGTGGTGCCGAGCGCCAGGATGATCGGAAGCTGGCGGGTGGTTGCCTCAGGCGCCATCAAAATCCCTTGCCGGCGTCATCCGCATCCGCACCCGGTCTTGCCTTGCTGCTTGGCATTTGCATCGTCTACGCCGCAGGCGTCAACATCCGATAATGCCGGTCCACCACAGCAATTATTCGCATCGGGCGCGGCCGATGCGGTTGCAGACGCCGGTTTCGGGCAGCACCAGTTCGACGCGTTCCGCCGCGTTGCGATCGCCGGCGATATCGGCGGCAATCGAGCGGACCTGTTCGTATCCGGTGATCATCAGGAACGTCGGCGCGCGTCCGTAGGATTTCATGCCGGCGAAATAGAAACCGGGTTCGGCCTGCGCCAATTCCCGCGCGCCGTGGGGCCGCACCGTGCCGCAACTGTGTTGGTTGGGATCGATCAACGGCGCCAGCGCCACCGGACATTCGATCGCCGGATCGAGCGCAATGCGAAGTTCGCGCACGAAATCCAGATCCGGCCGGAAACCCGTCGCGACAATGAGTTCGTCGACGGTGACGTGACGGCCGCAGCAGGCCGCGCCGGTGCCGACGATGAGGCGAGGGCCGTCGGCGGTCACATGCGAGACGCGAAATCCGCTTTCCACCTTGATTTGACCGTCTGCGACCAGCGCGGCGAATGCGGCGCCAAGCTCACCGCGGGCGGCGAGCTTGTCGTTGGCGCCGCCGCCGAAGGCCTTTGCCGGATCGTCGCCGCGCAGCAGCCAGATCGGCCTGGTTTGCGGCGCCTGTTGCGCGAGCCGCGCGAGATCGGTGAGCGTTCCGATCGCCGAATGTCCGGCGCCGAGCACCGCGACCGATTTGCCGGCATAGCGCGCGCGGTCTTTGCCCAGCACATCCGGCATCCCGTAAGCGATCTTGGCCGCGGCCTGTTGCTCGCCGATGGCGCGAAAGGCCGTTGGCGCCGGCCGGATTGGGCGAATGCCAGGTTCCGGATGCGTCGATGACGGCATCTGCCCGCAAGACTTTTGGGCCTTGTCCGTTCTGATAGCGAATTTCGAACGGCGCGGCTTCACGGCCTTTGGTCTTGAGCTTGTCGAAGCCGACGCGGCTGATATCGGTGACGCGGCTGGAAGTGTGAATGTGGGTCGCCAGAGCCGTCTTGGTGGCCAGCGGTTCAAGATAGCGCTCGAGCAACTCGGCGCCGGTCGGGTACTGGTCGGGTTCGGGAGAATTCCAGCCGGTTGGCGCCAGCAGGCGAGATGCCGCGCGGTCGATGTTGTATTCCCAGGGCGAGAACAGTTGGACGTGTCCCCATTGGCGCACCGAATGCCCGGCGCCGTCGCCGGCTTCCAGCACGATCGGCCGAAGGCCCCGCTCCAGAACATGCGCGGCGGCGGCCAGACCGACCGGGCCGGCGCCGATGATCGCCACCGTCTTGGCTTCGTGCATGGCATTCTCCTATCGAACTAGAAACATCGAAATTAAGCGGAGTGAGAAAACTACGCCGCGGTCTTGCTGTCCTTGCCTTCGGCATCCGCGCAGCATTCGGCGACGAGGAAATCCACCAGCCCCTGCATCACCGCGTAGTTGGCATGACATACCAGCGTGGTCGCGTCGCGCACCTGGGTGACAAGGCCCACCACCACCAAAGCCTTGATGTGATGGGAAAGCGTCGAGGGCGCGATTTTCAGTTTGTCCTGCAGGCGGCCGACGGATAGCCCGGCGGCGCCCGCGCGAATCAGCGTGCGGTAGATTTTGAGCCGGGTGGGATTGCCCAGCGCTTCGAGATGTGCGGCGGCGTCATCCAGTTTCATGACGGCAAGACTTTCATGTCCCGGCAATTCTGTCAATTGATATTTCTAGAATAATGGAAATATGGGGGTGTGGAGCCGGTCGGTCGCGGCCCGATCCTGTCAAGGGCGGTCCGGCTGACCTAGCAGCGGATGCCATAGCAAGGCGCGGACGATCAGGGGGATCCCGACGATCAGCGGCAGCAGCCAATACGCCATCGGAGGAAGCTGCTTCCAGAGTGGCAGGCTCTTGCCATTGTCCACGTAGAACGCAATCAGAAGCAGAACATAGGACGCGCCCATTCCAGTGATGTGCAGCCTGACCCAATGGCGGCAGCGCTGCCGTCTGGCCTGTCGGCCCAAACAGGCCGCGGAAAACGACAGCGCCCCAAGAACAAACAGATGGTAGTCGTGTGCCCAGCGCACCGCGGCGAGGCCGGTCGCGGTCAGGAACACACCGGCCAGACACCAGAAATAGATCGTGCCGTTGCGGGGATGGCGGCCGGCACGTTTCGCACTGAGCATCGCCATCGCGCCGCTGATCACGCAGGCGAGTCCGAGCAGGATGTGAACGCCGACAACGGTCAGAAACACCGGATTGGTGGAGGGAATTGCGATCCCTGCGATTTCGGTGATTGCATCGCCCATGCAGTTTCCCGGTCCCCGCAGTGATAGGTCGCGCGGCGCGAGACTTTAACCGCGCCGAAGGAGCACGCCAATCAATTGCCTTTGGCTCTCTCGCTGATGATAATCCGACCGCGAGCATCGCGATGCCGCCTGCGACGGCACCCGTCAGCGATTCGATCGTGAACACCTCGGCGTTGGTGGGTACGTTCAAACTGCCGCTACCTGTTACCACCGTGACGGCATAGGTTTGCAGAAGCAGCCCGCTCAATCCGCCACCAGCCAGGCCCACCAGACTGTGGCCCCAAAAGCCGAAATCGATGCTCATGGGCCGCTGCGGCGGCGATATGGGCGCCGATCAGGCCGGCGACGATTTGGATGACCAGGTTGGCAAGGCTCCAGGCCATGTCGCAGTTTCTCCTTCTGGATCAAAATTCGGCGCCTGAACCAGCCGCCGCGCGTCAATCGGCTTGACAGAGGACATCATATCCATAAGTCTGGATATATGGAATCGGAAAATGCCATTCTGGCGCTGGCCGCGCTGGCCCAATCGACCCGGCTGGATGTGTTCCGGCTCCTGGTGAAACACGAGCCGAAGGGCTTAGCTGCCGGCGATATAGGACGGGCGCTGGCGGTGCCGCAGAACACCATGTCGTCGCATCTTTCGATCCTGTCGCGCGCCGGACTGGTGTCGGCGCAGCGCTTTGGCCGCTCGATCGTCTATCGCGCCGATCTCGCCCACCTTCAGGCCGTCATGCTGTTCCTGCTCAGGGATTGTTGCGACGGCCGGCCTGAAATCTGCGCGCCGCTGATCGAGGACCTCACGCCCTGTTGTCAGCCGAAGCCGAAGAGGAAGGCGCCAACCCATGTCTGAGAAAGCCCCTGATCGTATCTTCAACGTTTTATTCCTGTGCACCGGCAACAGCGCACGCTCGATCCT
>CAWHIO010000035.1:0-23691 GCA_963829315.1 uncultured Alphaproteobacteria bacterium
ATTTCGCTTCTGCCGGTTGCGCTGTTTGCGCTCGCGCTGGCCGGAACATTGTGGTCGGACGCGCCATGGCCGGCGCGCTTCTATGCGGTCAACCCGGCAATAAAGCTGCTCGTGCTGCCGCTGCTGTTCTATCATTTCGAGCGCTCGGCGCGCGGTCTCTGGGTATTTGTCGCATTTTTGGTTTCCTGCACCCTGCTGATGGCGATGTCGTGGATCGTCGCGTTCCACCCGGACCTGTCGCTCAAGACCTTCGACCCGCAGCGCGGCATCTTCGTCAAGAATTATATCGATCAGAGCCAGGAGTTTGCGCTGTGCGCGGTGGCGCTTGCCTATCCGGTCATCTCGCTGCTGCGCGCCCGACGAATTGGGCCAGCGTTGCTGCTTGGCGCCGTTGCGTTGAGCCTGGTCATCAACATGGCGTTCGTGATCGTTTCGCGGACGGCGATGGTCACCATGCCGATCATGCTGGCGGTGTTCGCGCTGCTGCACCTGAAATGGCGAACCAACGTCATCATCGCATGCGCCGTGATGGCGCTGGCGGCGCTGGCCTGGGTGGCGTCGCCGCAGTTGCGCAAGACCACCGGGACTTTTTTGCGGGATTATCAATTGTACAAGGAGAAAAACACTCCCGACGTCGATCGGCCTGCGGCTGGAGTACTGGCAGAAGTCGCTGCGGCTGTTTGCCGAAGCTCCGGTCATCGGCCACGGTACCGGGTCGACGCGCGGACTGTTCGAGCAGGCCGCCGCCGGCCAGGTCGGCGCCGCCGCCGATGTTGTCGGCAATCCGCACAACCAGACCCTGAACATCGCCGTGCAGTGGGGCGGGGTTGGAATCGTCGTGCTGTATGCGATGTGGCTCTCGCATCTGCTGCTGTTCCGCGGCGAGGGTCTGGTGGCGTGGATCGGTTTGCTGGTCGTCGTACAGAATATGTTCACCTCGCTGTTCAATTCGCATTTGTTCGATTTCCACGAAGGCTGGATGTACGTGTTGGGCGTCGGTGTCGCCGGCGGGATGGTGCTGAAGGCAGGTTCGCGGGAACCGAGACCGGAATCCGCGGCCTTCGCCAGATCATGACAACTGGCCTGCGCGCGCGAGATAGGCTATCAGCAGCCTCGCAACGGCATAATTCGAGCATTCCCCTTCAACGGTCAGCGACATGATCCGCCTGCCAAATCTGACCCTGCGCAACGCCCTGATTGCAACGCACGACGCGCTGGCGAGCGCGTTTGCGCTGCTGGCGAGTTTCTATCTGCGTTTCGAAGGCGATCTTCTGACCGATCGTCTGCCGCTGCTGTTCCGGATCCTTCCCTTCTTCATCGTGTTCAGCGTGGCGGTTTGCTACGCCTTCCATCTCACCACGGCGAAATGGCGATTCATATCGCTTCCCGATGCGCTGAACATTTTGCGCGCCTCCACCGTGCTGGCGGTCGCGCTGCTGGTGCTGGACTATATTTTTGTCGCCCCCAACGTTCACGGGATGCCGGTGGCGCCGAATCTTCAGGGCGCGTTCTTTTTCGGCAAGGTGACCATCATCCTGTTCTGGTTTCTGGAGGTGTCCGGCCTCAGCGCCTTGCGCTTCGCCTACCGCTATTTCCGCTATACGCGGGTGCGGCACCACGCGATGGCGGAGGACGCGGCGGCGACGCTGCTGGTCGGCCGCGCCGCGGACGCTGAAATCCTGCTGCGCGGAATCGAAAGCGGCGCCGTCAAGCGGATCTGGCCGGTCGGCCTGTTGTCGCCGTCCGCCGCCGACCGCGGCCAGCTGATCCGGAACATCCCGGTGCTCGGCGGCATCGACGATATCGAGGACGTGATCGCCGATTTCGCAAGGCGCAACAAGCCGATTGCGCGGGTCGTGATGACGCCTTCGGCATTCGACCCCGAGGCGCGGCCCGAATCGGTGCTGATGCGGGCGCGCCGGCTCGGGCTGATTGTCAGCCGCCTGCCGTCGCTGGAGAGCGGGGATGCACCACGATTGACGACCGTCGTGGTTGAGGACCTGTTGCTGCGGCCTAGCGAAAAGATCGATTATGCGCGTCTCGAAGCCCTGGTGAAAGGCAAGGCGGTCATCGTCACCGGCGGCGGCGGTTCGATCGGTTCGGAGATTTGCGACCGCGTCGTGACGTTCGGTGCCGCGCGATTGCTGGTGATCGAGAATTCGGAACCGGCGCTCTATGCGATCACCGAGGCGCTCGCGGCGCACGACACTACCGCGGTGATCGAGGGGCGGGTGGCGGATATCCGCGATCGCGAGCGCATCCAGCGGCTGATGAATGAATTCAAGCCGGATATCGTGTTTCACGCCGCGGCCCTCAAGCATGTGCCGATTCTCGAGCGCGACTGGAGCGAAGGCGTCAAGACCAATATTTTCGGATCGGTGAATGTCGCCGATGCGGCATTGGCGGCCGGCGCAGGCGCGATGGTGATGATCTCCACCGACAAGGCGATCGAGCCGGTGTCGATGCTGGGTCTGACCAAGCGGTTCGCCGAGATGTATTGCCAGGCGCTCGATCATGACCTTGCCGCCGAGCCCGATGGCAAGTCGCGGATGCGGCTTATTTCCGTGCGCTTCGGCAATGTGCTGGCGTCCAACGGATCGGTGGTGCCGAAGTTCAAGGCCCAGATCGAGGCGGGCGGCCCGGTGACGGTCACCCATCCGGACATGGTCAGGTATTTCATGACGATCCGGGAAGCCTGCGACCTGGTGATCACCGCTGCCGCGCACGCGCTGGCGCCGGTGCGTCCGGACGTTTCGGTCTATGTGCTCAACATGGGGCAGCCGGTCAAAATCGTCGATCTTGCCGAGCGCATGATCCGGCTTTCCGGCCTGCAGCCGGGCCACGATATCGATATCGTTTTCACGGGAATGCGGCCGGGAGAACGGTTGAACGAAATCCTGTTCGCGAACGAGGAGCCGGCGATCGAGATCGGCGTCGCCGGCGTCATGGCGGCCAAGCCCAACGAGCCGCCGATGCAGTCGCTGCGCAAGTGGATCGCAACGCTTGAGCAGGCGATTGCCCGGGATGACCGGGCCACCATCAAGGCCGTGTTGAAGGATGCGGTGCCGGAATTCGGCTCGCCGGCGCCGGCCGAACGGGCGGTATCCTCAGGACAATCCTGATTTGCGGATTTGAAGGATCCGCCTGAGAAAACGCAGGAAAAAAGCGGCGTCGATGACGGGGGCGTTCAAATGCACGCGCCGTGATCGCAGGCATTCCAGATTTCCCCGCAGCGTCACGCGCCAGCCTCGCGTGCTGATACCGCCCATCTGAAAGTCGGCGACGACGCGCGGTATGTAGCGCACGCGAAAGTCATTCAGCGCGAGCGCCCGCAGCATGTAGTCATAGTCCGCGGTGGTGATGTAGCTCAGATCGTATTCGCCGACCCTTTGGGCGACTTCCCTGCGCATGTAGAAGGTCGGATGCGGAGGCACCCAGCCCAGCTGAAATGAATAACGGTGGAAGGTGCCGCCCCGCCATGAACGGGCCAGACGCTTGGTCTGGTGGTCGGTCACCATATTGAGGTCGCCGTACACGATGTCGGCGTCCTGCATCGCCGCGGCGATGTCGCCGAGCGCGTCCGGATCGTGGAATGTATCGTCTGAATTCAGGAACCCGACGGCGTCGCCCTGAAACAGGCGAAAGCCCTTGTTCATGGCGTCGTAGACGCCCTCGTCTTTCTCCGAGACAACCCGTATCGCGTCGGAACCGAATGACTCGACGATTTTCAATGTCGCGTCGGTTGATCCGCCGTCGACCACCAGCATTTCCTTTTCCGAATGTTTCTGCGCGAGAAAAGATTCAATGGTGAACGCAATCGTCGCCTCGGAATTGTAACTGGCTGTGACGACACTGATCTTCATCGGGATTTCAAGAAGGCGCTCTGGTTGCGAAGGTCGAACGAATGCCGCATTTGTTCCACCTCATCACACAGTGGAGCCTTCGGTTCGTCAAGTTAACAGAACGCCGCAGCGGCGGCGCTGGCAGCGCCCGTTATTCCGGCACCTCGATCGGCGCGTCGCCCCGCGCGGCTTTTTCGGCGGAGAAAATCCACACCAGCCCGCCGAAAGCACCGACCATAAACGACACCGCGCCATACAGCAGCGAAATATTGATGCCTTCATTCGTCATCAGTCCGGCATATCCGAAGGCCAGTCCCATCGTGGCCTCGCGCACGCCCCAGCCTGCGATCGAGATCGGCAGCATCGTGATCAGCATCACCGGCGGAATCAGCTGGAAGATCTGGCCGAACCCCACCGGTGCCGCGATCGATTGAACCACGCACCAGGCGATGACGACGGCCAGAACGTGAACCAGCAATGACAGCACCGCGATGATGGGTCCATGCTGGCGGCTGAAGATGACCCGGTTCGCGATCACCGCGCAGGCGTGCAGATGATGCGTGCCCCACCAGCGCCTCAGCCAGGGCCAGGGCAGCACGCCGAGCAGGAGAAATCCGGCCCCGCCGGCAAGCGCGGCGAAATCGACCACCAGCAATGCCGATCGGCCGTAGGGATCGCCGATCAGGTTATAGCTCCACGGCAGGCTCGCGACGATGATGATCGCAAGCGCGATCAGGCCGATGGCGCGGTCGACGAAGATCGAATAGGTCGCCGCGCGCCATCCGGCGCCGCCGCGCGCCACCAGCCAGAGCCGCACCGCGTCGCCTCCGATCGAGGATGGCAGCGTCTGGTTGAAGAACGTGCCGATCAGGTTGAAGCGCATCGCCTGCCGGGTGGCGAGCGGCGCGCCGCACGCCGCGCTGACCACGCGCCATCGCAGGACGCCGACGAAGATCTGAAGGAAGGTCACGGCGATCGCAAGGCCGATCCAGCCCAGGCTCGCAATATCGATGCGCGAGGCGAGGTCGGAAAAATTCGCCTTGCGGAGCGCGAGATAGAGCAGCGCTGCGGAGACCAGTATTTTTATCGTTGACAGCAGGATCCGGCGCATTTCGCCCGCGCTCACCAGGTCTGGAGGACGTCAAAAGACTGCGCAACTCGACGCCGCGCGCCGAACTTCGGCGTCTTGGTATGGTTTTAAAGCCGATCTGGCAATAGCCGCCAACCGGGTATTGCGGCCCCCGCAACCGGGCAGCTAAAGAGGCCGTCTGGCGGGGTTTCGGGCATTGGTAAACACCAACCGGACGAGTTAACCCAAAACCAAACTCGCTGGGGCGGGAGTTGGGTGGGGCGGTGGTAAAGGATATGTTGCCGATCAAGCCCGGCGACGTCATCAGGCTGCCGTCAATGCCGGAGATTTGACGCATGATGTCGGTATTTGGTCCGGGATCTCGATGAAGGACAATATGCCCGATTTTCGCGTAGCATCGTGGCCACTGGAACGTGTGAGGCGCTGATGGACAGAAAAATTGTTCCACTGATCATGTGCGGCGGCGCGGGGACGCGGTTATGGCCGGCCTCGCGCGAGGTTCGTCCGAAACAGTTCCTGTCTCTGTTCGGCACCCGCTCGACATTTCAGGATACGATGCTGCGGGTGTCGGACCCAACGCTGTTCGAGCGTCCCATCGTCATTACCAATGCTGCGTATCGCTTCATGGTCCTGGAGCAACTGGCCGAGATCGGGCTTGAGGCCGATGTCCTGCTGGAGCCGATGCGGCGGGATTCCGGTCCCGCGATCGCCGCCGGCGCGGCGTTTGCACAAATGCGCGGCAACGATGCGGTGGTTCTGGCGCTCGCCGCCGATCACGTCGTCGGCGATACCCCGGCCTTTGTCGCGGCCTGCCGCGAGGGGCTTGTGGCGGCGGATGCGGGGCGCATCGTGACGTTCGGCGTTCAGCCGGAACGCGCCGCCACCGAATATGGCTATATCAGCCCGGGCGAAGCGGTGTCCGGCAAAGTCCGTGCGGTCACGAAATTCGTCGAAAAGCCGGATCCGGCGACGGCTGCCGAATACATCAAGGCCGGTTATCTCTGGAACAGCGGCAACTTCATGTTTCGTGCCGCGGTTCTGCTCGATGAATACCGCAACTTCGATGCCGAAAGCGTGCAAGCCGTTTGCGACGCCGTCACCAAAGCGGGGCGCGATCTCGGGTTCGTGACGCTTGACGCAGCTTCATTCGGATCGGCGAAGGCGATCTCGATCGACTATGCCGTGATGGAAAAGACCTCGCGCGCCGCGGTCGTGCCGGTGGCGTGCGGATGGTCCGATGTCGGATCGTGGCACGCGGTGTGGGAGCTGTCGGACAAGGACGCCCAGGGCAACGCGGCGCAGGGCGCGGCGGTGTTCGAGGATTCCCGCAACTGCAACGTCTCGACCGACAGGGCGCTGGTGGCGCTGGAAGGCGTCGACGATCTGGTCGTGGTGGCGACGCAGGACGCCGTGCTGGTGTCGCGTCAAAAGGATGCCAACGGACTGAAGCGGCTGGTGGCGAAGCTGAAGACGGTCGCACCGCAGGTGACGGAGGATCATCTCAAGGTGCATCGCCCCTGGGGTTCGTATCAATCGGTCGACATGGGAGAGCGGCACCAGGTCAAGCGCATCGTGGTGAAGCCCGGCGGCCGGCTCTCGCTGCAGAAGCATCACCATCGCTCCGAGCACTGGATCGTGGTGCGCGGCACCGCGCGCGTGACGGTCAACGAAGCCGTCAAGATCGTGCACGAGAACGAATCGATCTACATCCCGATCGGCGCCGTTCACCGGCTGGAGAATCCAGGCAAGATTCTGCTGGAACTGATCGAGGTTCAGACCGGGAGCTATCTCGGTGAGGACGACATCATCCGCATCGAGGATGATTACCAGCGCTCCTGACAGGTCCGGCTCGCGGCCAGCGAGTTGAATCGAGGGCGAAGAAATAATGGGAATCGATATTTCCCGCCCCTGATCCAGCGTGTAATTCTTTGAATCAAAACGTGTTTGGGCAAGTGCGCCAATCATTCGCCACACCTGTGGCGACGTGCTAGAGAACCCACGGCGCAGGGATGCGGTTGGGGCGCCTCCTTAGGATATTGGGGTCGAGCTAAATGGTTTCCAAAGAGTCGGTGTCTGGTCAGAAGATCGAGGCAAAGCGTGCGCTCCGCATCGGCGTGATCGGCGCCGGAATCATGGGCAGCAACCATGCCCGCGTGCTGGCCGGCCTGCCCGATGTCACGCTGGTCGGAATCGTCGATCCGCTGCCGGAGCATCGCTCGCGCGCCACCGCGCTTGCGGGCTGCCGCGCCTTTGCAAGTCTGGACGAACTGCTCGCGGAAGGTGTCGATGCCGTGACCGTCGCGGCGCCGACGCATCTCCACCACGAGATCGCGCTGGCCTGCATCGCGCGCAACGTTCACATCCTGGTCGAAAAGCCGATCGCGTCAACGGTGGAGGAGGGGCGCGACATCGTCGCCGCCGCCCGCCATGCCGGCGTGACGTTGATGGTCGGTCACGTCGAACGCTTCAATCCGGCGGTCGCCGCCATCAAGCAGGCGATCTCGAGCGAAGACATTCTGTCGATCGCGATCACGCGGGTCGGACCGTTTCCGCCGCGGATGTCGAACGTCGGCGTGGTCATTGATCTTGCCGTGCACGACATCGACCTGATCCGCTGGTTCACCGAGTTGGACATCGTGGAAGTGCAGCCGCAGCTCTCCAGCGCGGTGGCCGAGCGTGAGGATATCGCGCTGCTGCAGTTCCGCACCGCCTCCGGCGTGCTTGCCCACATCAACACCAACTGGCTCACACCGTTCAAGGCGCGCAACGTCACGGTTGCGACCCGCGGCAAATATGTGATGGGCGATCTTCTGACCCGTCAGGTGACCGAGTGCTTCGGCTTCAAGCCGGACGGCAGCTATTCGATGCGCCATCTGCCGGTCGGCCATGACGAGCCGCTGCGCGCCGAATTGATCGCGTTCGCCGAGGCCGTGCGCTCCGGCGGCGTGCCCGCGGTGACCGGCGACGAAGGCGTCGCCAGCCTCGAAATCGCGATCCGTTGCCTCGAAACTCCCGCCAGGCCCGCCGCGGCCTCTTCCGCCCGCAAGGGACCGCGGCGCGTGGTCGGCTAGGCCGCATCCCGCGCCGATGTCCCGCTCTCACTCATCGCAAGGCTCCATGAACCAGCACCTGCGTCCAGATCCCGTTGCCTTCATCGACATCGCCGCGCAGCGTCGCCGGCTCGGCCGTTCGATCGATGAGGCGGTTTCCCGCGTGCTCGCGCATTGCCAGTTCATCAACGGTCCGGAAGTGACGGAGCTCGAGGCCGCGCTCGCCGCCTTCAGCGGCGCCAGGCATGTGGTGAGCTGCGCCAGCGGCACGGATGCGCTGCTGATGGTGCTGATGGCGAAGGGTGTCGGCCGTGGCGATGCGGTGCTGTGTCCATCGTTCACATTCTGTGCGACCGGCGAGGCCGTGGCGCTGACCGGCGCGACACCGGTGTTCGTCGATGCCGATGAATCGACCTTCAATATGGACGTGGCTTCGCTCAAGCGCGGCGTCGCGACCGCCAAAAGGCTCGGCCTCAAGCCGAAAGGGGTGATCCCGGTCGACCTGTTCGGGCAAAGCGCCGACCACGACGCCATCGCCGCGGTGGCGGAGGCCGAGGGCCTGTTCGTGCTGGACGACGCGGCACAGGCGTTTGGCGCAAGCTACAAGGGCCGCCGTCTCGGCGGCCTGGGCCTCATCACCACGACCAGCTTTTTCCCCGCAAAACCGCTCGGCTGCTTTGGTGACGGCGGCGCGATTTTCACCGATGATGCCGCGTTCGCCGAAACGCTGCGCAGCGTCCGCGTTCACGGTCAGGGCTCGGACAAATACGACAATGTCCGTCTCGGGCTGACCGGGCGGCTCGACACCATTCAGGCGGCGGTGCTGCTCGAAAAACTGAAGATCTTCGAGGACGAGATCGCGGCGCGTAACGCCGTCGCGGAGCGATACGCCCGGGGTCTCGGCAATGTCGTGACCGTTCCGCGTCTCGAAAGCTGGACCAGTTCGGTCTGGGCGCAATACACCATCCGGCTGCCTGAAGGCATCGACCGCCAGGAATTCGCTCTGGCGCTGAAAGCCCAGGGCATTCCGACCGCGATCTACTACCCGAAATCGATGCACCAGCAGACCGCGTATCGTGATTTTCCGGTCGCCGACGGCGGCCTGCCGGCCAGCGAACGGCTGTCAAGCGATGTCATCAGCCTGCCGATGCATGCCTATCTCGACGAGCCGACGCAGGAGCGGGTCATCAAGGCTGTGCGTGGCGCGCTTTCGACCTGATTTGGCCGTTTTGAAGCGGCGGCGACGATAGCGTTTTCAAGCGAAGTGGATGCCGGTTCGCGTTAAGAAACGCGTCAAAACAAAAAAAACACTTCGGTTCTGATGCAATCGGAACCGAATGTGCGCTAGAAGCGGCGCATGCTCGGTCGTATCTTCACCGTCGGCGGCTATACGCTCCTTTCGCGGCTGACCGGATTTGCGCGCGACATCATGCTCGCGGCGATCCTCGGTGCAGGTCCGGTGGCGGATGCGTTCTTCGTGGCGCTGCGCCTGCCCAACCATTTTCGCGCCATCTTCGCCGAAGGCGCCTTCAACGCGGCATTCGTGCCGGCCTACGCCCATGTCCACGGCGAGCGCGGCGAAAAATCGGCCTCCTTGTTCGCCGATCGCATCTTCACGCTGTTGTTTTGCTCGCAACTGGTTCTGCTCGCACTCGCCTGGCTGTTCACGCCGCAGGCCATGAGTATCCTCGCGCCCGGCTTCACCGACGAGCCTGAGCAGCGGCGGCTGGCGATCGAGCTGACACGGATCACCTTTCCCTATCTGCTGCTGATCACGCTGGTGACGCTGTATGGCGGCATGCTGAATGTGATGCATCGCTTCGCCAGTGCTGCGGCGGCGTCGATCTTCCTCAACATCTCGATGATGGCCACGCTGGCGCTGGCGGTCTACTTTCCAACGCCCGGCCATGCCGCGGCGTGGGGCGTGTTGATCTCCGGCTTCCTGCAATATTTCCTGCTCGCCGGCGATCTTGCCCGCCATGGCGGCCTGCCCCGGTTCGCCATGCCGAGGCTCGATGAGGACGTCCGCGCCTTCTTCCGCGCGCTCGGGCCTGCAACCATCGGCTCGATGGGCACCCAGGTCGCGTTGTTCGCCGACACCATCATCGCGACCTTCCTTCCCGCCGGCGCACTGTCGGCGCTGTATTACGCCGACCGGCTCAATCAGCTTCCGATCGGGGTGATCGGGATTGCGATCGGCACGGTGTTGCTGCCGGAGATGTCGCGGCGGCTGACGGCGGAGGACCACGCCGGCGCGCTCGCCGAGCAGCGGCGGGCCTTCGAATTCACGCTGCTGTTTTCGGTGCCGTTCGTCACCGCATTCCTGACGGTTCCCGACGTCATCGTGCGGGCGATGTTCGCGCGTGGCGCGTTCTCGAAGACCGACGCCGCGGCCGCCGCCGCGACATTGGCCGCCTACGCGGTGGGGCTGATTCCCTTCGTGATGATCCGAAGCGCGGTCGCCACCTTCTATGCCCGCAAGGATACCGCGACCCCGGTGAAAGCGGCGCTGACCGGCGTCGCCGTCAACGTCGGACTGAAGATCGCGCTGGTCGGCTCTCTCGCGCAGGTCGGGCTTGCGTTCGCCACCGCGGTCGGCGCCTGGATCAATCTGCTGCTGGTGTTCGGATTTGCGGTGCGGGCCGGCTACCTCGAGTTCGATCGCGCGCTGACGCGATCGCTGGCGAAGTTTTTTGCCTGCGGGGCTTTGCTTGGGGCGTCGCTTTGGCTGACGGCAAAGCTCTCGGTCACGTATCTTTCCGCTCTCAGCGCGTTGCGCGACGAGGCCGCGTTGCTGTTGCTGGTCGTGGTCGGCACGCTGGTCTACGCAGGATCGGTGCTGCTGCTGTTCGGCAGGGGCTGGCTGCGGTCGCTGGTGCGCGGCTAGGGAGCCGTACTTCCAAACGCTTGATGTCCGGTTTTGGGGGCAGACCAGACATCCGCCTGGTGGACGGAGACTTCCGCTTTTGAGCCGGAACGGAAGTCGTTCCATTGGAGGGGCGGTCTCGGTATGTCGCAGAAAATGGGGGTCGCAAAACATATATTGCCCTAAACCGCTATGCGGTAGGCGGTCAATTCGGTGGAAAGGGAGTGGCTAGAGCGCAAACACAGTCGAGCGCTGGGCGCTGTTCACTGTCCGCTGTTCATCCGGTGCTCGCCGCTTCGAGCGAAGTGTCGGGACTCTGCGCTACGATACTCGGCGTAGCGTCGCGAGAGATGCAACAGTTCACCCGATTGCGACCGGCGCGCTTAGCATCGTAAAGGGCTTGATCGGCCGCTTTCATCAGGTCGGAAATATTGTTCATTGCCTCTACCGACGTAGCCACGCCAATGCTGATAGTTGCCGGAATCGAACGCGAGGCGACCACTAGGCAATTGGCGGCCATCTCACTGCGCAATCGTTTCGCTACGACTTGTGCCTGTGGTAAATCGGTTTCCGGCAACAGCAGCGCGAACTCCTCGCCGCCAATGCGCGCAAGCACGTCGCATTCGCGTTTACGGTCGCGCGCCAGATTCGCCAGATGCACGATCATTTCGTCGCCGACTTGGTGGCCGAAATTGTCATTGATCGATTTAAAATAGTCGATGTCGATCATCAAGAAGGAGATCGACCGTCCATAGCGGCGGGCTCTAGCCCATTCACGATCCGCCAGAGTCAGGAAGTGCCGGCGATTGTAGATGCCCGTCATGCCATCCGTCGTCGCCAGCCGCTCTAGTTCCTTGGCATTCCGCACGATGTCAGTGACATCGCTGTAGATCAGCATGCGACCGCCGCCGGGCAGGACCGCCAAATGACAACGCATCGTCGTTCCGTCGGTCATGGCTAAATCCATAGGCTTTGCATCCCCAGATCGCACCCATGCAAGCCGACGAGCGACGTAGTCTTCGAGATTGACGGCCACTGCCTGGGCGGAGGCCGCAAGCATGTCAGCGTAGAGCGGCTTAGTTTCCCTAATCTCCTCAGAGCTGTTAGCTCTGAACATCGCGTGCAGCACTGGATTGCTGTAGACCGCGCGCAGATCTTTGTTGAGTACCAGCAGGCCACTGTCGACATTGTCGAGCGCGGCATAAAGTGTCTGAAGTTCTTGCTTGGCCTCGGTCAATTCGCGTTGCACCCGCGCGAATTCTGCCGGATCGGCCGCCGATCTCTTCAACTCTTCTTCCCCCGCCGGTTTTTGTTTATTCGGCATTGTCACAACTCCACGACGCGCCAGTGACCCAACACCCTTGCTTAAATAAGGACAGCAAACATCATCTCAATCGCTAGGCACGATTTCGAGCAAGTAGTTAATGTGTCATTAATTCCGCGATTGATCTCGGGTAAGCTACCGCCTTCGCGGCGTTGATGAAACTCGTGCTGCGTGGGTGTCCGCTTTGAGCTTGCGCCAGTCTCTCTTCGACGCGTGCTGGGAATCGAAGAATACGGTTCAGCAGGAACCTTCGAGATGCGTCGCGGAATAGTCGTTTTTGCGACATCGCGAGTCGGGGGCAAATGGAACTGCAATTCGTGGGCTATCAGGTCAGCCTTTGAGCCAAGGTGGGGTCAATCGGCCGACCCAGCTTCGGTCGGTGACTAGCCGCGGATCGCCTCGCGCGCCTTGGGCGGCCGGGAATAACCGATCATTAACCATATAAGCCCATGATTCGAGCCGGATTTGGGTGGGCGACCGCGCGTGAGTCATCGCTGGATCGTCCACGCGACGGCTTTTTTTGTTCTGCTGATCGGCGGCGGGGAAAAAATCTTGCGACGGAGCTGACACGTAGGGAACGCAGGTGGCTGAAACACCGGACAAGCAAGCGCAAGGAGACAAACCGCCTGAGACGGCGCGTCAGGGCGCTTTGGGCCGAGTGCCGGCGATCGTGGTTTCCTTATCCGCCTTGGCCGTGATTGGCGCGGCCGTCGCCAATTCCTTGCCGAACTTCAATCGCCTGCCTTTGCCGAATTTCTCCTTGCCGGATTTCAATCACTTCTCCCTGCCGGATCTCGATCGCTTCTCCTTGCCGAATTTCAATCGCTTCGTTGCGCAGTCTCCGCACGAGACGGCTTCAGTCCCGATACCGGAACCCCCGGTCAGCGCGACACTGAAGGACATTCAGTTGTCGCAGCAGCAAAGCGCCGCTGTGTTGGTGTCGCTCACGCAGAGCGCCGCAACGTCACAGGCGGATTTGAAAAGAATATCCCGTCAACTCTCCACGCTCGCGGCGCAGGTGGACGTTCTGCAGAGTGCAGCGGCGCCCTTGACGACTTCCAGCATCCCGCATTCAAATTTTCGCGCCCGGGTGGTCCGGACGCCGCGAAAAATGGCTCCTCCGCTGCCTAAACCCTTCGGCCCGGTTTCGGTCGGAGGTGCCCCGCTGATTCCTGCACCGGCACCTGTACCGGCACCGGTACAGAGCTCGAGCGCAGGCTAGCCCGCGGTCAATCAGCGCCAGTTGGGCGCAGTACTTTGGCTGACGGCAAGGTTCGCCAGCACTCATTTTTCCGGGCTGAGCGCGTTGCGTGACGAGGCCGCGTTGCTGTTGCTGATCGTGGTTGGCACGCTGGTCTATGCTGGATCGGTGCTGCTGCTGTTCGGCAGGGGCTGGCTGAGGTCGCTGGTGCGCGGCTAGCGAGTTCACTCATAAGTGCTTGATGTCCGATTCTGGGCAGAGCGGACACGACGATGCCGGGTAGTTACTTCCGGTTTTGACTCAGGCGCTGCAAAAACGCGGTTTTTGGTTGGGATGGCGGGGCCGGTTGAACGCTCGGATTGGCTCAAGTCTGCCTTGGCAGCGACCTATCAAGTCTGATCGCCGAGTTCGGCGGTGATCCTATGAGGCGTGGATCATAATGATGTGAGAGCGCTCATCGCGCGATGCCTCATAACGCAGGTTGATTTGCATCAATAGGTCATAGCCACGTTTGTGCTGATTGATGGAAACGACGAGGGCATGATCCCATGGCTAGGTTGGTGTTGATCTACCTGATGCTCACGCTGCCGCTTTCGGCGACAGCACAACCTCTTGAAGGAAATCCTTTGATTGGTCGTCAAACGGCGACGACCCTTTGTGTTCCCTGCCATCAGATCGGGAAAACCAATCGGGACGGTCCCCCGAGCTTCGTCGATGTTGCAAATTCGCCGTCCATCACGGCGCTTTCCTTAAAGGTATTTCTTCGTTCAAATCACAAGGAAATGCCTAACCTTATAATCCCTAACTCAGAGACTAACGACTTGATCGCCTTCATTCTCAGCCTCAAGCAGCCGTCTGCTCCAAACTTAAGGTAAGCGCATGGTCGCTGAGCTGACGTAACCGTCGCCCAGCCGAATGCCTGCTCCTGGCATTCTGACCTCACGCCATCTCCGACCTTAGTCCACAATGCGCACCAAGGCGGACGCCGCCAATCCCTCTGAATTTATGGGTTCACGCCCTGAAGTAGACGCGTCAAGACCAAGAGCCGTTTGCGCTTCCACGCAAACCGCGCCAATATGGCTGATAACAGCGATGGCAAGTGGAGATACGATGGCTCCCATCAAATTCGGCGTCGGTCAAAGCGTGCTTCGCAAGGAAGACGATGCGCTGATTCGCGGCAAGGGCCGCTACACCGACGATTTCGCGCCGCAGCCTTCGCTGCACGCGCTGGTGCTGCGCTCGCCGCATGCCCACGCCAAATTCACCATCAATACCGCCCGCGCCGGCGGTCTGCCGGGGGTGGCCACGATCCTGACGGCGGAGGACGTCAAGGATCTCGGCGACCTGCCGTGCCTGTTCAATCTCGAAACCGATCCATTCACCGGCCCGCCCTATCCGATCCTTCCAAAGGACGAGGTGCGTCATGTCGGGGACGCCGTGGCGTTTGTGGTCGCCGATACGGTTGATGCCGCGCGCGACGCGATCGAGGCCATTGAAGTGAACTGGACGCCGCTTCCGGCGGTGGTTGGTGTCCTCCATGCGGTCAGGAAAGGCGCGCCGCAGGTCTGGGCCCAGCATCCCGGCAACGTGCTGTTCGACGTGTCGATCGGCGACAGGAAGGCGGCCGAGGCGGCGTTCGCAAGAGCGCATGCAGTAGCCGAGATATCGATCGTCAATCCGCGCATCGTCACCAATTTCATGGAGACGCGCGCGGTGGTCTGCGAATTCGATGCCAGGCGCGATCACCTGACGCTGACGGTCGGCAGCCAGGGCAGCCATCGCCTGCGCGAAATCATCGCGGGCATGGTGCTGAAGATCCCGCTGGAAAAGATGCGGGTGATCTGTCCGGACGTCGGCGGCGGGTTCGGCACCAAGCTGTTTCCGTATCGCGAATATGCGCTGGCCGCATTCGCCGCGCGCAAGCTGCGCAAGACGGTGAAATGGACCGCCGACCGCGCCGATCATTTCATCGGCGATGCGCAGGGGCGCGACAATGCCACCACGGCGCGGATGGCGTTGGCCGAAGACGGCAGGTTCCTCGGCATGGATGTCGATCTCGTCGGCGACATGGGCGCGTATCTGTCGACCTTCGGGCCCTACATTCCCCACGGCGGCGCCGGCATGCTGCCCGGGCTTTACGACATCCAGGCGTTCCATTGCCGCGTCCGCACGGTGTTCACCAACACGGTGCCGGTCGATGCCTATCGCGGCGCCGGACGCCCCGAGGCCGCCTACGTGCTGGAGCGGCTGGTCGATGCATCGGCGCGAAAACTCGAGATGACGCCGGAGGCGATCCGGCGCAAGAATTTTGTTCCGCCGCGCGCGATGCCGTACAAGACCGCAACCGGCAAGGTCTACGATTCCGGCGACTTCGCCGCGCACATGAAGCGGGCGATGGAGATCGCCAACTGGAAGGAGTTTCCCAGGCGCGCCAAGGCCGCGAAGAAGCAGGGCCTGGTGCGCGGCATTGGACTTGCGAGCTATGTCGAGGTTTGCGGCACGATGGGCGAGGAGACCGCCAAGGTGCAGCTCAATTCCAGCGGCGACGTTTCGATCCTGATCGGCACCCAGTCGAGCGGGCAGGGCCACCAGACCGCCTATGCGCAACTGGTCGCCGAGCAGTTCGGGCTGCTGCCGGAGCGCGTCCACGTCCTGCAGGGCGACACCGACAAGATCGCCAGCGGTCTCGGCACCGGCGGATCGGCTTCGATTCCGACCGGCGGCGTCAGCGTCCAGCGTGGGACCCGCGAACTCGGCAATAACCTGCGCGAGATCGCCGCCGAAGCGCTGGAAACGAGTAGCAGCGACCTCGAGATATCGGAGGGCATGATCCGGATTGCCGGCACCGACCGCTCGATCAGCTTTGCCGATCTGGCAAAACGCCCCGGCGTCGATCCGGCGAAGTTGAGCGCGAGCGCGACATTCACCGCCGCCGACGGCACCTTTCCGAACGGCACCCACCTTGCCGAGGTCGAGATCGATCCTGCCACCGGCATTATCCGAATCGTCAACTACGTCATCGTCGACGATTTCGGGGTGACGCTGAATCCGCTGCTGCTGGCCGGCCAGGTGCATGGCGGGGCGATGCAGGGTATCGGTCAGGCCCTGATGGAGCAGGCGGTCTATGACCCCAGGGACGGCCAGCTCGTCACCGCAACGTTCATGGACTATGCGCTGCCGCGGGCGGCCGACGGTCCGTCATTCGTTTTCGAGACCCACAATATCCCGTGCAAGACCAATCCGCTGGGCGTCAAGGGCGCGGGCGAGGCCGGGGCGATCGGCTCCTGCCCGGCGGTCATCAATGCGATCATCGAGGGGCTGTGGCGCGAATACCGGATCGATCATATCGACATGCCTGCCACGCCCGAGCGGGTCTGGGTCGCGATCCGCGAGCACCAGCGCCGGCATAATCTGTGATATTGATCGCCGGATATTTGCCAACGCGCGGGAATGGATCATGACACCCGGGGTTGGCATGGCGACGGCTCGGCGGTCGCAGGTTGGTCGGAAACTTATTGCTGGTTCAAACAGGGAGATCAGGGTGATGATGCGAACGGTAGTTGTGGTGGGAGCGTTGGTGCTCGGCATGGGCGCGGTGGCCGCGCAGCAGGACCAGGTCAAGCAGACCCAGGACATGATGAAGGGCAACGGAAAGAATGCGGGCGCGCTGGCGGCGATGGTCAAGGGCGAAAAGCCCTATGATCAGGCCGCGGTCAATGCCGCGTTGGCCCAGTTCGAAGACACCATCAAGAAGTTTCCAACCCTGTTTCCCGACAGCACCAAGGGTCTGAAGCCGGAGGGGGATTACTTCCCGTCGCCGAAAGTCTGGGAAGACCGGGCCGGCTTCAACGAGCACATCGCAAGCTTCGCCAAGGCCGTCGCGGACGCCAAGGGCAAGATCACGGATCCGGACACGCTGAAGGCGACCTTGCCCACCATCGGCAAGCAATGCGGCGGTTGTCACGAGACCTACCGCGTCAAGAACAGCTAGACCCGGCTGATCAAGCAGAAGGGGCGGACGTTCGATGCGTCCGCCCCTTTTCGTTCTTCGTTATTATTCGCGCGCGCGGGACTTACTTCGTCACCTGGCCGCGGATTTCGCCGCCCGGATTGGCCGCGGTGTGGACGTTGATGTAGTACTTGCCTGCCGCGAGGTCGGCGGCCTGGGCGTCGGTCAGCGTGGCGCTGCCCTCGACCGGGCTGGTGGTCGCGCTCGGGATGGCCAGGGCGACGCCGGCATTCTTGCCGGCTTCGGCCGGCCCGTGGAAGTGGGCCGCGGTCGCCGGGCCGGAGAGCCCCGAATAGGTCAGCTTCCAGCTCAGCTTCTTGGCGGCGGCATCGTAATCGATATCGGCGGTGCCGGTGCCGGCGCTGGTGTTCGGGGGTACTTCGGATTTGCCGTCCAGCGTCGCTTTCATCTTCTCGGCGAAAGCGGGCCCGGCGAGCGCAACGGTCGCTCCCAGCGCAAGCATCGCAAGCATGGTCTTCGACATGGTTTTCTCCCTGTGGGCGTCAATTAGCGGCGCCAGTTTCAAAACAACGGGATTCCGGTTTTATTCCCGGAACCGCCTTCAACGTTTAAATATTCAGACAGCCTATGGCCGGATTAGCCGCCATAATAGCCGTTAGTTCGAGATGGTGAGTGACGGATCGGTGAATGCTGCGACGAATTTTCCTTAGCTGCGTGATGGCCGGCGCCCTCGCATTCGCTGTTTTCTGGCGGCTGACGATACCGGCCGTCGTTTCGCCGGATCTGCTGGCGGCCTACACGCCGAACCTGGCGAACGGCCTCACAACGTTCAATGCCGCCGGATGTTCCTCCTGCCACGCCGTGCCCGGCCAGCCCGATCGCCTGAAGCTCGGCGGCGGCCTCGCGATACCCTCGCCATTCGGGACGTTCTACGCGCCGAATATCTCGCCCGATCCGGCCGACGGGATCGGGCGGTGGAGCGAGGCCGAATTCGTGACCGCGGTGACCAAGGGGGTTTCGCCGGCGGGATTTCACTACTTTCCGGCGTTTCCCTATCCCTCGTACCAGCATGCGAAGGTCGAGGACGTGCGCGACCTGTTCGCCTATCTGAAGACGCTTGCCCCGGTCTCCGGCAAGGCGCGCGGTCACGACCTGCCGTTTCCGTTCAATATCCGGCGCAATGTCGGGATCTGGAAATGGCTGTTTGTCGACGGCAAGCCCTTCGTGCCGGATGCCGCCCGCTCAGGGCAGTGGAATCGCGGCGCCTACCTCGTCAACAGCCTCGGCCATTGCGCCGAGTGTCACTCCCCGCGAAATTTCCTCGGCGGCATCATCACCGCGCAGCGTTTCGCCGGCGGCCCCAATCCGGAAGGCGAGGGCTGGGTGCCGAACATCACGCAGAAGGGCCTCGGCGATTGGAGCGTCAACGACTTCACCTATTTTTTCGAGACCGGGCAAATGCCCGATGGTGACTCCGCCGGTGGCTCGATGGCGCGCGTGATCAAGAACATCTCGCAATTGCCGGCCGACGATCGCGCCGCGATCGCAGACTACGTCAAGTCGCTGCCGCCGGTCGATGGACCGCCACGGCCGAAGAAAACCGCGAAGGGCGGCAAGTCCTGAAACCGGAGCGTGGCCGGGTGCCAAATCGGTGCCGTCCGGCAAAACCGGACAGCCGGCATTTCCGGGATTGCGCCTGACCGGACAAACCGAGGACATGCCAAATCGACGCTTATGTTGGCGTCAACTCGCTCAGTCGTCGATCTTGTTGCCGCGATTTTGCTATGTGCGCATCTATCAGCCGCGACAGACCCGTGGATTAAGGTAGTTCTGCGGTTCCGCGGCATTAACACTAAATTGGAATCGCGCGGAGTATATCTCGTGCTCGTCGTGAGTAGAGGTGCCCTATGATTACAAAAACGCTCAAATCGTCGATTCTCGGATCGTGGATTCTGGCGGCAGCCGTGTCGGTTGCATGTCCTGCGACTGCATCGCCCCGCCTGATTTCTGTCGTGTTCAATGCCGCTCCACAAAGTCCGCAGCAATTGGGGGCGGACCAGTTGCAGCGGAAAGTCGCGGAATCGGGTGGCCACCGGATCGTGTTCGATGCGCGTGGCGGCGGCACGCTGGGTAGCGAGGCTGCCATTCTTGCGGCGACACGGTCGGGCGCCGTCGATGTTTCTGTGCTGTCGGCCTCTCCCGTCAGTTCCGAAGTGCCGGAATTGGGGGTCCTCGACATTCCCTTTTTGTTTCGCGACACCAACCATGCCAAGGCAGTCGTTGACGGTCCCGTGGGAGCTGCAATCGCCGCCAAGTTCGCCGACAAGGGACTCGTGCTGCTGGCGATCGGGAAGCAAGGGTTTCGGAATATCACAAATTCAAAGCGGGCCATTCGGTCGCCGGCTGACCTCAAGGGCATGAAGATCAGGGTCGTGCCTAACGAGGTCTATCAGATGACCTTCAAAGCGCTTGGCGCCGAGGTCGTGCCCTTGGATTTTCCGCTGGTCTATGCCGGCCTCAAGGATGGCCGTATTGACGGCCAGGAAAATCCCGTTGCGACAATCGCCAGCAGTCGTTTCCAGGAAGTGCAAAAATACCTCAGCCTGACCGGTCATTTTTTTGCTGGCGTCGTATTTGTGGCCAATCGCCAGATGTTCGAGCAGCTCGACCCGGTTGACCGGGAACTGCTGGTCGCGGCGGCAAAGGCCGGAGCCAGCGCGACCTGGAGTAATGGCGCCCAATCGGACGCCAAATGGCTCGACGAGCTTCGCAAAGGCGGGATGGAGATCACCGAGAAGATCGACCGACAGCCTTTCCTCGATGCGGTGAAGCCGCTGGAGCCAGAATTCGAGAAGCGGTTCGGCAAGGATCTGCTCGCCGCTATTAGATCCACTCCTTGAAACCTGCGGGATTCCCATGAACCCTTCCCTTCTGCTCTCCCAGATTGGTATCCGCCCCCGAATATTGGGCGGTTTCGCGCTGATCCTGAGTTTCCTTGTCCTCCTTTCCGGCTTCGCCCTCGTTCAGGTCGGACAGATCGGTGGCACCGTCAACGAACTCGTGAGCAGCGCTGATGGCGACGCCCGTATGGCGCAAGTGCGCGGGTCACTGCTGGAGGCGAACGGCGCGGTGGAGAGGTTCATTCGTACCTTGAATGTAGGCGACAAGGACGCGGCGGCAAGGGCAATCGACGCGGTAGGCGGCCTTTTGGACCAGACCGTAAAACAGTTCAGCAACCTGCCCGCCATCGCGTCGGGCAGCAGCGTGCTCAAAACCAAGTTGGAGAGCTACCGTTCATCCTTCGCCGCGGTCGCAAGCGCGGTCGATCGTCTCCGTACGGCCAGTGGGAAGACTGAAGTACAGGGGGCAGCAGCAGGACTCGATATTGGCGGAATCCAGACCGCTCTTGCAAACCTGTCCGATGGAACGCGCCTGGTCAATCCAATGCGTTTGGCCGCCAGCGTCGATGCGGTGCGGGTTGCAGTGATGCGCTATACCTCCACCCTTTCCGCGCTGGACGGCCAGGACGCCAAGATGACGCTGGAATACGCGCGGGCTGCAATCGCTGATGCCGGGCCGGAGATAGATCAGGCCGGCCGGGGCCAACTCAAGCTGCTAGTGACCGCGCTAAAATCCGCCATCGATGCGGATGCAGTGGCGCTGGATGAGGTCATCAAGGCCAGTGGCGATCTGCGCTCCACGCAGGCTGATCTGTCCAAAGCCGGCGCCGATATCGACAAGCAAGTCAACGAGATCAATCGGCTTCTGGGCTCGGCACGTGCGGAGCAAGGCGAAAAAACAACGGCAGCGGTGCAGCACACGCAGCGTACGGTGATCGCCACCGCCATCGGTGCGTTGGTCCTGGGTACCGTTCTGGCATGGCTTATCGGCGCCAGTGTTTCCGGTCCGATCCGCCGCATGACAGCCCGTATGCAATCGCTCGCCGCGGGGCAACTTGACGAAACCATACCCGGCGGAGAGTCCCGCGACGAGATCGGAAAAATGGCGGGCGCGGTGCAGGTGTTCAAGGACAGCATGATCGAAACCGAGCGGCTGCGCAGTCAACAGGTAGAGACCGAAGAGCGGGAGGCCCGGCAGCGAAAGGCGGATATGGTCAGGATGGCCGACAATTTCGAGAACGCCGTCGGCGAGATCATCGAAACCGTGTCGTCGGCCTCCACCGAACTCGAAGCCTCCGCCACCACCCTGACCTCGACGGCGGTTCGTTCAAAGGAGCTGGCCACCACAGTCGCAGCCGCGTCCGAGGAAGCCTCCACCAACGTGCAGTCGGTAGCGTCGGCCACCGAGGAACTGACGTCGTCGGTCAACGAGATCAGCCGCCAGGTGCAGGAATCGGCGCGGATGGCTGGCGAGGCGGTCGATCAGGCCCGCAAGACCAACGACCGCGTCGGCGAATTGTCGAAGGCGGCCGCCCGCATCGGCGACGTGCTCGAACTCATCAGTACCATTGCCGGCCAGACCAATCTGCTGGCGCTCAATGCCACCATTGAGGCCGCCCGCGCCGGCGAAGCCGGCCGGGGCTTTGCGGTCGTGGCTTCCGAAGTCAAGGCGCTGGCCGAGCAGACTGCCAAGGCTACCGGCGAGATCAGCCAGCAGGTCAGCGGCATCCAGGTGGCGACGCAGGAGTCGGTCGGCGCCATCAAGGAAATCAGCGGCACCATCGAAAGATTGTCGGAAATCTCGGCGACAATTGCTTCGGCGGTGGAAGAGCAGGGCGCGGCAACGCAAGAAATTTCCCGCAATGTGCAGCAGGCAGCTCAGGGCACGCACCAGGTCAGTTCCAACATCACCGACGTGCAGCGCGGCGCCGCCGAGACCGGATCGGCCTCGTCGCAGGTTCTTTCGGCGGCACAGTCACTGTCGCGCGACAGCACCCGCCTCAAGCTCGAAGTGGGCAAGTTCCTCAATACGGTGCGCGCGGCGTGACGACACGGCGCGGTTCCTCATCGAGCTTGGCCTGAACCCATAATGACTCAACAGATCGGAGCATTGGTTGATGCTGCGGTGCACGAGTCCGTTGTTAGAACTTTCGAACCACAAGCGATGTCCGGCTTGTGTCCGGAATGCGCAGCAAAGCAGACGTCCGCCGACCCCTCTGATGGGTTCACGGCACCAGGGCTGCGCTAGAATGCCTTGAAGGTGATGATGGTGTGGGTGTCCTGGATGCCGGGAATCACCTGCACCTTCTCGTTGACGAAGTGGCCGATGTCGGTGTCGTTTTCGACGTAGAATTTGACCAGCAGATCGTAGTCGCCGGCGGTGGAATAGATCTCGGAGGCGATCTCGGCCTCGGCGAGCGCGTTGGCGACGGCGTAGGACTGGCCGAGCTTGCATTTGAACTGGACGAAAAAGGGAACCATCGCTGTCGTCTCCGAAAAAGGGCTTTGCGCCCGGTTCAATATAGCGTCCCGGAACTTGCTGGCAACAACACGCCGCGCTAGGACATGCGCATGATGCGACAATCCGGACCGCTGCGAGCCCTGCGATGACGATACCGATCGCGCTCACCATCGCCGGCTCGGATTCCTCGGGTGGCGCCGGCATCCAGGCCGACCTGAAGACGTTCGCGGCGCTCGGCGTCTACGGCGCTTCCGTCATCACCGCCCTGACCGCCCAGAACACACGCGGCGTGAGCGCAATTCATCCGGTGCCGGCCGCGTTCGTGGCTGCGCAAATCGATGCGGTGTTTGGCGATCTCGAGGTCAAGGCCGTCAAGATCGGGATGGTGGCGCAACTGGCGAGCATCGAGGCCATCGCCGCCGCGCTGGCGCGGTGGTCGCCCGCGCATGTCGTGCTCGATCCGGTGATGGTCGCGACCTCCGGAGATCGGCTGCTATCGCCCGACGCCGTCGCGGGCCTGCGCGCAAAGCTCATTCCGCGCGCCACGCTGCTCACCCCGAATTTGCCGGAGGCCGCGGCTCTTCTGGACGAGCCGGTTGCATCGGGCGAAGCCGCGATCGCGGGCCAGGGCAAGCGGCTGTTGGCTCTGGGCTGTCCGGCGGTGTTGATCAAGGGCGGCCACGGGGAGGGACCCGAGAGCATCGACTATCTCGTCACGGCCAGCGGCACCGTCGCGCTGCCGGCGCCGCGCATCGCCACCGACAATACCCATGGCACCGGCTGCTCGCTGTCTTCCGCGATCGCGGCCTTGCTTGCCAAAGGCGAGGCGCTGGAAACCGCCGTGCGAGAGGCCAAGGCCTGGATCAGTGCGGCGATCGCGGCGGCCGATCGCCTCGAGGTCGGCCACGGTCGCGGCCCGATCCATCATTTTCACCGGTTTTACTAGAGCGTTCGAGCGAAGTGGGCGGCGCGCCAGCCGATCGATGA
>CAWHIO010000036.1:0-255380 GCA_963829315.1 uncultured Alphaproteobacteria bacterium
CTTCGCGAAGTTTGTCGATCCTTGATGATCTGCTCGTGCTCATAGCTGACGGATTGAGGGACCCGCAGCTCCGGTTGGTCGGCGGCATTGGCCGTCGCCGTCGGAGCGGCCGTCAGAACCGATGCCAGGGCCGCGATACCGAGCGCCCCGGCGGCCATTTTGAACGATGAGATGTAAGCCATTTCTGGTCTCCCCTGCTGAGAGTCCTGCCACACCGCGCGGCGGACGAAGACGGGAGCGTGCCAGAGCGGCGCTGACGGCTGCCTGTTGATCCATGTCAGCAACCTGTCAGGTCGGGTCCGGCATAATACCGGATTATTTGGTGTATGGGCCATGCGCTCGGGTCAAACTGCAAAGGTACTGGCAATGGTGCTCGCGGCGGCCGCGCTGGTTACGGCGGCGCCGCCAATGGCGGACGCGCACGATCAGGACGAGGCGCGCCGCGACGAGGTCCGCCGCGCGGTCGAGAGCGGCGAGATCCACTCCCTGGCGGACATCCTCAATGCGCTGCGCGGCAAGCTGCCCGGCGAGGTCGCCGGTGTCGAGATCGAACACAAGGGTGATCGCTGGCGCTACGAATTCCGTGTCGTCGACGGCCAGGGCCGGCTGTTCGAAGTTCATGTCGATGCCCGCAGCGGCGAGATCGAGCGTATCAAGGAGAAGTGATGCGGGTACTTCTTGTCGAGGACGACCGGCGGATCGCATCGGATATTTCGCGCGCGCTTGAAGCCGCGGGCTATGTCGTCGAGACCGTGCGGGACGGTGAAGAAGCATGGTTCCGCGGCGACACCGAGGATTATGGCGCAGTCATCCTCGATCTCGGCCTGCCGGGCATGGACGGGCTTGCCGTGCTCAAGCGCTGGCGCGCGAATGGCCGTCACATGCCAGTGCTGGTCCTGACCGCGCGCGCAAGCTGGGCCGAGCGCGTCGACGGAATTGACGCCGGCGCCGACGACTACCTGCCGAAGCCGTTCCGGATCGAGGAACTGCTGGCACGGCTGCGCTCGATCGTCCGCCGCTCCGCCGGCCACGCATCGTCGGTGGTGTCCGCCGGCGACATCACGCTGGACGAACGACAGATGAGAGTGAGCGTGCGGGGGGTGCCGGTTGCGATGTCGCCGCTCGAATATCGCCTCGTCGCCTACCTGCTGCGCCACCGCGGCCGCGTCGTGTCGCAGCACGAACTCGACGAAAACGTCTACGGCCACGGCGAAGATCACGATTCCAATGCGCTGGAAGTATTGATCGGCCGAGTGCGCAAGAAGCTTGGGCCTGATCTGATCGAGACCCGCCGCGGCTTCGGCTACATCGTGCCGGAGACGCCTGCATGAGATTGGGATCGCTCCGGCTGCGGCTTGTCGCCGGCGGGATCGGCGCAATCCTGGTGGCGCTGACGATTGCCGGCGCCGGGTTGATCCTGCTGTTCGAGCGCCACGTCACCCGCACGATGGCCGACGATCTCGACGTGCACCTCAAGCAATTGGTCGCCGGCGTCGACGTCGATCAGGACGGCAACCTGGTCATGACGCGAGCGCCGGCCGATCCGCGCTTCGCCGATGCATTGTCGGGGCTTTACTGGCAGGTGTCGGATGATCGTGACCAGTTGCTGCGCTCGCGCTCGCTGTGGGACGCTAAACTGTCGCCGCCGGTCGACGAACCGGCGCCCGGCGAGGCCCACTATCACGAGGTGACCGGTCCCGCCGACAGCCATGTGCTGATCGCAGAGAGAAAGGTCCTTCTGACGGTCGGCGATCGACGTGTGCCGGTGCGCCTCGTCGTCGCCGCCGATCTTGCCCGCGTTGCTACCGCCACCGCCGCTTTCGCCAGGGATATCGCGTTCGCGCTGGGATTGCTGGGTCTGGTGCTGGCGATTGCCACTTCGGTCCAAGTCGCGCTCGGCCTACGCCCTCTCGACGCGGTTCGTCGCGGTGTTGCCGATATCCGATCGGGGCGCCGGCATCATCTGCCGGCCGGGGTGCCGGCCGAGGTCCGCCCGCTGGTGGAAGAGGTCAACGCGCTGCTCGACGCCCAGGAGCGCGAGATCGAGCGTTCCCGCAGCCGGGCAGCCGATCTCGCCCATGGATTCAAGACGCCGCTGGCCGCGCTCGCGGCCGATGCAGCCCGACTGCGCGACCGCGGCGAAACGGCGCTCGCGCAGGACATCGAGGCGGTCGGCGGCGCCATGAGCCGCCACGTCGACCGCGAACTAGCACGGGCCCGGGTGCGCGGCGCCGTCAGGCACCGGGACAGCCATTCCACCGCACTGGCACCGCTGGTGCGCTCGCTCGTTGCCACATTGTTGCGCACGCCTTTCGGCATGCGCGTGACCTTCGAACAGCACATTGCTGACGATGCGCAGGTGCCGCTCGACCGGACCGACCTTGCCGAGGTGCTGGGCAACTTGCTTGAGAATGCCGCGCGCCATGCCGCCCGGCGTGTCCGTATCAGCGTCGATGCCGCAGCATCGATCATCATCGAGGATGATGGCCTGGGAATCCCATCGGCCCAATGGCCGCGAGTGCTCGAACGCGGCATGCGCCTCGACGAGCGCGGTGAAGGCGCGGGCCTTGGCTTGGCCATCGTCCAAGACGTCCTAAATGCCTATGGCTGGCGCCTCGATCTTGCCAAATCCGAACTCGGCGGTCTGAAAGCGACCGTCGCGCCGTCGGATCGCTAGCAGGCCGGGGAGTCGATGAGTTCGATCAGCCGTCGCTTTGATCGGGAGTCCCCATCGGTATTTTCGGTGATTTCGCCAACCGGTGGTAGGTGGGCTTGCCGCCGCAGCCGCCTATGCGCTGGCGCACGCCTTCGGTTGATGTTGTCACCGGCGCTCGCTGCTTGCACGGCCGCAATTGATGTAGGTCAAAGCGGATCGATCTCCAACGTTTATGGATGGATGCTACCTGCTAAGAGGCCTGTCGCATGAAAGATATCAGAGCCGAGACGCCTGTGCGGCCGGATATGATCTGGGATTTGCTGATCCGGCTATCGGGCATCGCGCTGTTAGTTCTGCTGGTCATCGCCTATTCCACCGGCGAGGAATTTCCGCATACCCACGTCATGATCGGTTACGCCATCGCTGCCTTGGTGGCCGTCGGTATTTTTTGGGCTGTCATCAGGCCGCACCATGCCCAGTTTCCGCCGACCGTCTACAGCCCGCGCGCAGTCAAGGCGCTGTTTCAAAATGCCGACCGGGTTCCCAAGACGCTCGCAACGATATTCCTGATCCTGGCAGCGCTGCCCTTGTGCGCGTTAATCCTGATGTTGCTCACACATACGCTGTGGGGCACCACGTGGATTGACGAGATGCACGAGGTAGTCGCCTATTTCGCCGTGGGATTGGTTGCCCTCCATGTTGCGATGGTGGGTGTCGCCAGCAGCGGTCATATCGAGGACCGCATGCGGAAAATATTCGGCGGCAGCAAGCATCCATACTAGCCAGGGCGCCGCTCTTGCAATTCATCTGAATAAGGCCGCCGCCATCATGGCGAGGCAGGTCACAAATCCGACGGCGGGTATCCATATCGGAACGCTGACATGCCGATTGTCCGACTGCACGCCTCGATACCGCAGCCGCAGCAGGGCAAGGTTCACCAGCGCGAAGACCGCGAGCGTCGCCAGCGAGGTGCCTTCCGCAAGCGGCGTCAGCGGCACGAACAACGCCAGCGGAACGACTAACGCGGCAATGCAGGCGGTAGCGACCAAAGGCGTGCCGGTTCGGCGGTGCACTCGCGCGAAAATGGCCGGCAACCCGCCCTCGCGTGCCAGCCCGTAGACAACGCGAGCCGCCATCGTCATCTGCGCGAGGATCGTGTTCAGCGTAGCCACGATCGCGATCGCGCTGATTGTCGCCGGACTGACGCCCGCAACCTGGCGAAACACCAGACTGAGCGGCGCCGACGAGGAGGACAATCGTTCGATCGGCACGGCGCTGACGGCGACTGCGGCGACCAGGACGTACAGCACCGTCGAGATGCCAAGGGTCAGCACCATGGCGCGGGGGATATCACGGTGCGGCACCTTCGCCTCCTCCACGACATTGGCCAGATCCTCAAAGCCGATGAATGCGAAAAACGCGAGCAAACTGCCGAAACCGATGCCGGACAAGGCCGCGGCGTCCAGCGGCGGCAACCGGGTTATCGTCGCGACAATGGGAAGGTCGGCGTGAATGCCGGCAAGGATGACGATCACCAGACCGCCGACCTCGACGAGCGTGAACAGGCTTGCCAGCACCACCAATTCCAGAATGCCCCACGCTGCCACGGCGGCGAGCAGGACAGTAACGATCACCACGATCAGGCCTTGCGGCAGATCGATGAATTGCTGGATATAGCCCGCCGATCCGAGCGTCACCGCAGCGGATGACACTACGCCGGTCACGACCGTCAACAGACCAATCGCGGTGGCAAGCGCGCGGGACTGGAACGCCGCCCTGACATAGGCGGCTTCGCCCGCGCTGACCGGGAATCGCGTCGAAAGTTCGGCATAGGAGGCAACGGTCAGCGCCATGACGGCGGCGGCGACCACGAACGACCACGGGGCATAGATCCCGGCATGACCGGCGACGGCACCGATCAGCACGTAAATGCCGGCGCCCACCGTAATGCCGGTGCCGTAGAGCACCAACAATGCGAGGCCGAGCCGCCGACGCAGCGGCACGGCGGCTTCCATCGAAGGGTTACTCTTCATCGAACATTCGAGGCCGCGCACCGATGCTAGGGCTTGCCGCGGGGAAGCATGCGAATGAGCGTATTGTCGCGGAAAACAAAGTGGTGAACCAGCGCCGCGACAGCATGAAAGCTCGCAACGATCACAAGCGCATTGGCGAGGATTTCGTGGACCTCCGTTACATTATGGGCAAAGGCTCGATCGCGTATCCAGGGTGACGGGATCTCGCCGAGTCCAAACAGCGGCAGCGCATTGCCGCGCGCGAACTGCGCAACAATGCCGGCGATCGGAGCCGCAATCAGCAACGCGTAAAGCGCGTAATGCGCAAAACGCGCCGCCGGGTCGGCGAAGGCGCCCAGCCATCTGCCGAATTCGTTCGGCTCAGGGGGCGGCGGCGGCTCGACCGCGCGCCAGGACAACCGCATGATGAGCGCCATCAGGATCAGCAATCCCGCGGAAATGTGGACAAAAAGTCCCGTATCTCGCGCCGCGCCTTTCGGCAAGTCGTCGCCGAAGGTACCCAGCGTCCACGCCACCAAAACCAGGATGACCGTTAGCCAGTGCAGGAACTGGGGAGTTACTCCGTACCGATGGATGGGATTGGTCAGTTGCACGACTAGTCCTCCGATTGGTCCACGCTCGTCAATGCGAAAACAGGATCGGCAGCGGCGGCTTTGACAACAGGCCTTCGGTCGCGCCACCCAGGATGAATTCCCGCAGGCGGGAGTGTCCGTACGCGCCCATCACAAGCAGATCCACCTCGTGTGAGGCGACATAGGCTTCGAGAACGGCGCTGATCGAGCGGCCCTTGGCGTCGACCCGGTCAAGCACAACATCGATGCTGTGCCGCGAAAGGTTCTTCGACAGTTCTTCGGCGGAATGTTTTCGATCAAGCTGCTTCTCGTTGAGAACGGTAACGATGCGGACCTTCTTCGCCTTTTCCAAAAGCGGCATCGCATCCGATACCGCGCGCGCAGCGACACGGCTGAAATCCCAGGCCACCGCGACGGTTCCGAGTTCGAACGGGCGAGAGCGCGAATTTTGCGGCAGGACCAGGGTCGGCCTGCCGGAGCCGAACATCACGGCCTCGGCATACCACCGGTCGTTTGACTCCGGCATGATGGTGAGATCGCGAAGCCGGGCATATTCGACCAGCAAGTCCGGCACTTCGAACGTCTTGCATTTCAGGAGCATCAACTCCCGGGAAATGCCGGCCTTCGCGGCGGCGGCGTCGAACGCGGCCAGCAGGTCCTCCGCGTTCCTTCGGCTCTTGGCGGCTTCACCAGCCATGACCCCCGGCAGGCCGACCACGGCCCCCGACAAGAAATGGCCGGGAACCTGGACGTGCAATTCGCAGGAAAGCGCCGCGAGGTGAGCGCCTAGAGCTGAAGCGACCGAAACTGCGCCGTCAACCACGGATAACGGCGTCGGCTCGGGATAGCTAGTCAGCGTAACCAGAATATCTCTGAAAGCCATCAAAAACCTCACTTTGGCATTTCAGGCTAAACCCACGACGATTTCGAGCTTTTGATTCACCTCAAAGCAGTCTGACGTTCGACCCGGTTAATTTAGCCAATCTGCGATATGGAAAGTTTCGGTTGCAACTCGACCAGTCGCTTATTCACCCGCGCTGAATGCAACGCTTCATGGGCATTGGAAATCAAGAACGCCGTTTTCGGCCCGTAATCATTGATTTCACCAGGTTCTCTCCATGCGCAAAGCTGGAGAAAAAAACGCCGAGGACGTGGAAGACGACCAGTCCGACCGTCAGAGTGGCGAAGGTTTCGTGGACCTCTTCGACCCATTCCGCGCCCCAGAATGCGTGGGTTGTCATCATGGATCCGGTGATTGCGGTTCCCGACAGCATGACCAGGGTGACAACGATCATCGCGCCGCCGGCCGGGTTATGGCCGAGAAACCGGGGCGCCCTGAACATCGCCACGTCCCGCAGATAGGCGAGGACCTCCCGCGGCGACCGGACGAAGTTGCTGAACCGCGCGTGGCGCGGACCGACGAATCCCCAGCGATTCGCAGTGCGATCAGCCCGGCGATGGCGTAGCCCGCGGCGATGTGCACCAGCCCGCCCTCCTCGCCGGTCAAGTACGCCGTCAGAAACAGCGTCACCAGCGACCAATGAAACACGCGCACGAACGGGTCCCAGACTTTGATCGCTACCGGCGGCGTAACGCCGCCGGCTCCGATCGTATTGTCAATGGAGCTCATTGCGGCTCCTTCAGAACTGGCCGGCGACCTGGCCGTTGGTCGGATCGACGAACAATTCGACCCGGTTGCCGGCCTTGTCGAGGGTATAAAACTCGCCACAGGCGTTCTTCAGCTTCGCCTTCTGGACCTTGTAGCCCAGCGCTTCCACCTTGCTCTGCAGGGCCTCGACCGAGAGCCACAGGTTCTGCGGAGCGGCGGTACAAGGCTTGCCGAGGGTGCCCGCCTGCGCGGAACTCACCATGCCGAGCATCGCCAAAGCGGTTGCGAAAACCGTGACCTTTGCCAATGCCACCATACCGAATATGCCTGCGGCCAATTTGAAGGATGAGATGTTAGCCATTTCTGGTCTCCCGTACTGCAAGTCCGGCCGCACCATGCGGTGGACGATGACGGGACTATGCCCGAGCGGCACTGACGGCTGCCTGTTGATCGATGTCAGCGCTTTGTCAGCAATCCCCACGGTCGGGAAAACACTGAAGCCGGCAGCAATGGCCGCCGGCTTCCCTCGCGATCCAATCTTTGGACGTTGCCCGTGGTCAGTCGCCTTTTGCGAGCCGCAGCCGCAAATAGTCGCCGATTAGAATTGTCGCCGGTTGCGTTATTTCAAGATCGTTGAGACTCTGAATTGCAACCCGGGTTGCAAGCCGAGTCAGCTCCTCATCATGATCGGCTTTACCAGCCTCGATCAATTCGTTCATCAACGAAGTGATCTGCACGTGATCATTTTGCAGATCCGGGAGCGCCGCTTTGGTACGGTCCGCCATTGCGATCGCGGGCTCCATGTCCTTCGAAATAGTACCCTTGGCAATCTTTGGAAGCAGCGCGAGCGGGGGCAGCACAAAGGCTTCCTCCTTTGCATAGTGGGTTTTGATGACGATCAATGCCTTTTGTGCAGCGGCGGCATGGGCCACCTCGCGCTTCGCGAAATTCGTCAGGTCCCTGATGATCTGCTCGTGCTCATAGCTGATGGATTGAGGAACCTGCAGCGTCGACTGATCGGTTGCGTTACCTGTTGCCATCGGCGCGGCCGTCAGAAGCGATGCCAGGGCCGCGATGCCGAGTACCCCGGCGGCTGTCCGGATGGATGCGATGTTAGCCATTTTCTGGTTTCCCTGCTGAAAATCCCGCCGCACCGTGCGGCGGACGACGACGGGACCGTGCCAGAACATCGCTGACGGCCACCTGTTGATCCATGTCAGCAACATGTCAGGTCGCTTCGGGCATGCTGACAGGACAAATTGGTGTCAAAGTCCATGCGCTCGGGTCGAACTGCAACGGTATTGACAATGATGCTCGCGGCAGCCGCGCTGGTAGCGGCCTTGTCGCGAACGGCGGACGCGCGCGATCAGGACGACGTGCGCCGAGACGAGGTCCGCCGCGCCGTCGAGCGTGGCGAAATTCATTCCCTGGCGGACATTCTCAGCACCCTGCGCGGCAAACTGCCCGGCGAGGTCGCCGGTGTCGAGATCGAACACGAGCGAGGTCGCTGGCGCTACGAATTCCGTATTGTCGACAGCCAGGGCCGGCTGTTCGAAGTCTATGTCGACGCCCGCAGCGGCGAGATCGAACGGATCAAGGAGAAGTGATGCGTGTACTTCTTGTCGAGGACGACCGGCGGATCGCATCGGATGTCGTGCGCGCACTCGAAGCCGCGGGCTACGTCGTCGAGACCGTACGCGACGGCGAAGAGGCCTGGTTCCGCGGCGACACCGAGGATTACGGCGCCGTCATCCTCGATCTCGGGCTGCCGAAGATGGACGGACTCGCCGTGCTCAAGCGCTGGCGCGCGAATGGCCGTCAGATGCCGGTGCTGATCCTGACCGCGCGCGCGAGCTGGGCCGAGCGCGTCGACGGCATCGACGCTGGCGGCGACGATTACCTGCCGAAGCCGTTCCGTATCGAGGAATTATTGGCACGGCTGCGCTCGATCGTCCGCCGCTCCGCCGGCCATGCGTCGTCGGTGGTCTCCGCCGGCGAGCTCACCCTGGACGAACGACAGATGAGAGTGAGCGTGCGCGGTGTGCCGATCGCGATGTCGCCGCTCGAATACCGCCTCGTCGCTTACCTGCTGCGCCACCGCGGCCGCGTGGTGTCGCAGCACGAACTCGACGAGAACGTGTACGGCCAAGGCGAAGATCGCGATTCCAACGCACTGGAAGTATTGATCGGCCGGGTGCGCAAGAAACTGGGACCTGATCTGATCGAGACCCGGCGCGGCTTCGGCTACCTCGTGCCGGAGACGCCTGCATGAGACTAGGATCGCTGCGGCTGCGGCTTGTCGCCGGCGGGATCATCGCAATCCTGGTGGCGCTGACGATTGCTGGCGCCGGGCTGATCTTGCTGTTCGAGCGCCATGTCACCCGCACCATGGCCGACAATCTCGACGTGCACCTCAAGCAACTGGTCGCCAGCGTCGACGTCGATCAGGATGGCAACCTGGTCATGACGCGGCCGCCGGCCGATCCGCGCTTCGCCGACGCATTGTCGGGGCTTTACTGGCAGGTGTCGGATGATCGTGACCAGTCGCTGCGCTCGCGCTCGCTGTGGGATACCAGACTATCGCCACCCGTCGACGAACCGGCGCCCGGCGAAGTCCACTATCACGAGGTGACCGGTCCCGCCGACAGCCATGTGCTGATCGCGGAGAGAAAGGTCCTTCTGACGGTCGGCGATCGACGTGTGCCGGTGCGCCTCGTCGTCGCCGCCGATCTTGCCCGCGTCGCGACCGCCACCGCCGCTTTCGCCAGGGACCTCGCGTTCGCGCTGGGATTGCTGGGTCTGGTGTTGGCGATTGCCACTTCGGTCCAAGTCGCGCTCGGCCTGCGCCCTCTCGACGCGCTTCGTCGCGGGGTTGCCGACATTCGATCCGGACGCCGCCATCACCTGCCGGCCGGGGTGCCGGCCGAGGTCCGCCCGCTGGTGGAAGAGGTCAACGCGCTGCTCGACGCCCAGGAGCGGGAGATCGAGCGGTCGCGCAGCCGGGCAGCCGATCTCGCCCATGGGCTCAAGACGCCGCTGGCGGCGCTCTCTTCCGATGCCGCCCGGCTACGCGACCGCGGCGAAAAAGCGCTGGCGCAGGATATTGAGTCGATCGGCGACGCTATGAGCCGCCACGTCGACCGCGAGTTGGCGCGGACCCGGCTGCGCGGCGCCGTCAGACACCGGGACAGCCATTCCACCACACTGGCACCGCTGGTGCGCTCTCTCGTTGCCACCCTGTCGCGCACGCCTTTCGGCATCCACGTGACCTTCGAGCAGCACATTGCCAAGGAGGCGAAGGTGCCGCTCGACCGGACCGACCTTGCCGAGGTGCTGGGCAATCTGCTGGAGAATGCCGCGCGCCATGCTACACAGCGAGTGCGCATTAGCTTCGGTTCCGAAGGATCGATCGTCATCGAGGATGATGGCCCGGGAATCCCGCCGGCCCAACAGCAGCGTGTGTTCGAACGCGGCCTTCGTCTCGACGAGCGCGGCGAAGGTACGGGCCTCGGCTTAGCCATCGTTCAGGACGTTCTGAATGCCTATGGCTGGTGCCTCGATCTTGCCAAGTCCGAACTCGGCGGTCTGAAAGCGACCGTCGTGCCGCCGGCCGCCGAGCAGCGCATAGCTTCGGAAGCACAATTGAGAAGCCGGTAAACCTTGAATGTCCGATTGGCCGTCACATCAGCGATCCGCCGGCCATTTGCGGTCTGCTCCGGCAAGCGGGCGGCTTGTGAGCCGGTTGTCATTCGAGAAGCAACGTATTTCCCGCAACAGGGCTGGTCACCAAATCGCGCAGGCAGCCCGTCCGGCAAATCGCGCCTCCGCTGCCAGAGCGGACGCCTGGGATGACGCCAACCTGTACAGGGACCACGCTGACCCTTATCGTGCCGCTGTCGATCATATCAAGTTCTCGCGCCGCAGCCCGGCTGACGTCGATGATGCGGCCACGGCGATAAGGACCGCGGTCCGTGATCCGCACCACGACGGTCTTGCCGTTGCCGACGTTCGTAACCAGCACCTTGGTGCCGAAAGGCAAGGTGCGATGCGCGGCGGTGAGCCCTGTTGTACCGGCGGTTTCGCCGCTTGCGGTCTTTCCGGCGCCATAGAACGACGCCATGCCGTTTTCGGCGTGAACCGAACCGATCACGACCGAAGACAACGCCATCGCCAATGATAATTTGAGAACGACCATTGTCCGCCAACGCCCGTCGATCTGCGGGGTTCCGCGCAATCGAGCCGAACCGCGACCATCCGGCTAACCTTTAACGGCGGCGCCAGACCAGCGCGTGAGCCTACGCGGATCCTGTTGTGGGAGGCGCGCCATGGAGAGCGCTGTGCAATGCGGCATGACAATCGGCGCGCGTTGTGGAACCATTAATCCCCATAAGGGTTGCTGCACGCGAACCTTGAATTGACCCGCGACCCGGATGTCCGCCGGAAGTTCAAATTTCATGATCTAGATGCCCACCGGAAGTTCAAATTCCATGCTAGCCTGCTTGAACCGGCTTGGATCTTTTGAAAATCAACAGCGATTTCTGAGATCAGGGAAGAAATGGGCCATGCGCTTCTGGATCCTGGCATTGTCACTCCTGGGATTTCTCATCAGCGCCGATGCCGCCAGGGCCGAACGCCGTGTCGCCTTTGTCGTCGGCAACGGCACCTACAAAAACGTAACGCCGCTTCCGAACCCGCCGATCGATGCCAGGTCGATGGCCGGCCTGCTCCGTAACGCGGGGTTCGACGTCATTGAGGGCATCAATCTCACCCGCGACGAGATGACCGCGCGACTGCTCGAATTCGGCCAGAAAACGCAAGGCGCGGATGTTGCGGTGTTTTTTTATGCCGGCCATGGCATCGCCGTTAACGGCGCCAACTACCTGCTGCCGGTCGATGCCGACATCAAATCCGAAATGGACGTCAAGCTTGGCAAGGCGATCAACGTCGATCTCACGCTCAACCGGACCATGAAGGCCGCCAAGGTCAAACTGGTGTTTCTCGATGCCTGCCGGGACAATCCGTTTGCAGCGAAGATCCGGGCCGGCGCGAGCGGGCGGCGTGTTTCGGTGCAGGCCGGCCTCGCCGAAATGTCATCCGGCGAAGACACCCTGATCGCATTCGCCAGCGGTCCCGGACAAACCGCGCTGGATGGCCAGGTCGGCTCCGACAGCCCGTTCACCCGGGCCCTGGTGGCCAATATCGCCCAGCCGGGCGTGGAGATTCAGCAGGCGATGACGCAGGTCCGCGCCCAGGTCAGTGAAGAGACCAACAAGGCGCAACTGCCGTGGGGACAAACCAATTTGACCGGCGCCGTGTACCTCAATCCGGCCGCGACCGCCGCAGTCGTGGCGGGGAGCACCCCGCCATCCACGATGAGCGCCGCGTCCGAGGTTGAGCTCGAGTTCTGGCGTTCGATCAAGGACTCGAACAAGCCGGCTGAACTCAGTGCCTATCTGACCAGCTACCCCAAGGGCCGGTTCAAATCGATCGCTCTGGCGCGGATCTCCGCGCTGGAGAACGGCCCGGGCACGACCACCCGCAACCTGTCGGCACTGGTCAATCCGGCGACCGCGACCGACGAGGCAACTCAGGCAACCGAAGACCAGATCGGCCTCAACAAGCGAAAACGTCGCGACGTGCAGCACCGGCTGACCCGCCTCGGCTTCGACACCAAGGTCAACGGAAAGTTCGACGAGGCGACCCGCGCGGTCATCACGCGCTGGCAGGCGGCGCGCGGCTATCCGGCGACCGGCTTCCTTAATGCAGCGCAGCATCAGGCCCTGCTGAATGAAACCGCCCCAACTGCGCATGCGAGCGCTGGCACCGGCGACGAAACCGATGACAGCCGTCCGGCCCATCGTCGCGGTCGCCGCGGCGGCGGCGGCCCCAATCCGGTTCGCATGATCGGCGGCATGATCGGCGGACTGTTCGGGCGCTGATGATCCCTATGGCTAGTTCGAGCGCTGCCGCTGCTCCACCGAATTGAATGCAAGGGGATTTTTCGGGTAAGTCCCAACGCGTCCGCACACCGCCTGGAAGACCTGCGCGCTCTCCGGGCGAGACCGTCGTCGTTTTGTCGTCGCATTGGTCCAGAACAATTCAGGTCACTTCAAGAACCGGTAAAAAACTGCCATGAAGCTATCGGACTTTACTTGCGCGTCCTGCGGGGCGGCTTATGAAGTCGCCGAGTCCATATCGGCGAAAGGAAAGCCCGGCCGGGCCGAGTGCACCGTCTGCGGCGGGTTGTTGGATTCCTGGCAGGTACCCAGGATGATTGCCTATCGTCTGGTCTCGCCGGCGGAACAAAAATATTCCCGCGTTCCCGTGCCGCCGTCGCCTCCCATGGTCTCGACGTCCGGCTGATCTAAAAAGCCACCGCGGCATCCATCGTCCTGGCGCGTCGTCGACATGGTTTAACTCCGTTGAGCTCCGCTGTTGCAGCTCGAAATCAAACGTCAAGACTCCGCCATGTTTGCGATGGAACCGCGGTTCTGGCTTGGAGACAGGTCAAAGAATTGGCCTCCCGAGCCAAAGCTCAGGAGGCCAACAGCGCTGGAACGTTATCGCCAGTTTTCGGGCGACAACACTTCAAGGTCCGATCCGCCACCCTTCAGGCGCTTGAACTGACTTCTCCTTCAGCCCGCTCCAGAGATGCGCGGATTTCGGCGACTACCTGGTTGTAATACTCAGTCAGCCGCTCTGAGCTTTGCATTTGCCTGCGAAATTTATCCGGGTCCGCTGCGAACTCCGCGGGATCAGTGGCGCCTTCCGAGTGAAGGGACCGAAGCTCGTCCTCGGACATCGATTTGGGATCATGACGTACCATTTTACTAACTCGCATGATTGTCGTGAGCGCTGGTCCCCTCTATTGGCGGTCCCGTTTGAGGACTTATTTGGGCGCTTCCGGGCCACTTCGATGGTCGAAGAAGGCCAAACCGAGAGCCGCCCCTCTCGTTGGCTGTCCGCCGATCACGCCCGGCTTGAGCCGTTTAGCGGCGCTCAACCAAAACGCGAATCCCGTGGCATCGCCCGCGAGCGATCAGCAAACCCGCTGCGGTTCGGTCCCTTCATTGTGCCTTAACAGAACTGACACCTGCCCGAAGCACACCTGACACGTGGCGCATTTAGCGTCCCCGCCACTGTTGCCGGATGACAACAGCTCATTTCGCTTTCAAATTGAGGAGGCTCTATGCTCAAGCAACGGACGAAAAGTCTACGCGATCGCACGGTCGTCACCGCAGCCATATTATCGCTGATGGGAAGCAATGCCCATGCCGGCCAGATCGGGGGAGCGAGCAGCAACGACCGCAAGACCGACAGCCCCATCAAGCACGTCATCGTCATCGTGGGCGAAAACCGCACCTTCGACCATGTGTTCGCGACCTACGAGCCGCACGGGGGCGAGCATGTCGACAATCTTCTGTCCAAGGGAATCATCAAGGAGGATGGTTCGCCGGGTCCGCATTATGCCAAGGCGGCGCAGTTCTCGACCACAGTCAACAATTTCTACTCGATCAACCCCACGCCGAAGACGCCCTACAATACCACGACCAACAAGCTGCAGGCGCCGGGAACGTCCTACGCGCCCCAGACCTGTTACACCACCGTCGAACAGGCTGCCCTCAACGGTCCGGGTTGCCTCACCACCCTGTCGGAAGCCGCTCGCGGCGATTACGGCCTGCGCAAGCAGGATCTTCCGTTGCTGACGACTGGCGCGACGGGCATACCGGGGAATTCGCCGGATACGCGCGTCCTGGACTACGCCAGCCTCCCGAACGGTCCCTACCCGCTGGTGACGCTGCCGCAGGGCGAGGACGACACCTCGAGCCTCTACAAGACTTACGGCGGCAGCCCGGTACATCGCTTCTACCAGATGTGGCAGCAGCTCGACTGTGACGCCACCAAGGCCACCAATCGCAATCCGAGCGGCTGTCAGGCCGATCTGTTCCCGTTCGTCGAGATGACCGTCTCCTCCGGCAGCAATGGCAATCCGACGCCGAAGCCGCTCAAGGAAGGCGATATCGCGCTCGGCTTCTACAACGTCGCCAAGGGCGATGCACCCTATCTGACCAAGCTGGCGCGCGAATACACCCTCAACGACAACTACCATCAGCCGGTAATGGGCGGCACGTTCGCCAACATGATGATGTTCGGCTATGCCGATGCGCTGTATTACGCCGGCAGCAATGGCGATCCCGCGACCCCCAACCATGTTCTGGTGCCGGGCTCGAACCCGCCGGTTTATGCCGATGAGGTCGAGAACCCCAATCCGGCGCCGGGTACCAACAATTGGTACACCAATGACGGCTACGGCGGCGGCAGCTACACCAACTGCTCCGACCCCATGCAGCCGGGTGTCACCCCGATTGTCACCTATCTGAATGCGATCCACGTGTCGCCGAACTGCGCACCGAACGCCTATTACCTGCTCAACAACTATGTGCCGGCTTACATCGGCAGCGGCGCCACCGATCCGATCAACAACGGACCGTTCACGCTGCCGCCGGTGATCAAACAGAAGCACATCGGCGATACGCTCACTCAGGCCAGCGTGTCGTGGGCGTTTTTCGGCGAGCGCTGGAACGACTTCAGGACCGCCCCCGGCGAGGGCGCGAATTTCGGATCGCTTGACCCGATCGCGTATCTGTATTGCAACATCTGCAATCCGTTCCTTTATTCCGCCTCCGTCATGACCAATGCTTCGGCGCGCGATGCGCACCTGAAGGATACGCTCGATCTGTATGATGCGATCGAACACGGCACCCTGCCGGCCGTGTCGTGGGTCAAGCCGAGCACCTTCAACGATGGCCACCCTTCCTCGTCGAGGCTTGATCTGTTCGAATCCTTCACCAGGAAGATCATCGATCAGGTCAAGTCCAAGGAAGAGCTCTGGGAATCCACCGCGATTCTGGTCACCGTCGACGAGGGTGGCGGCTATTACAACTCCGGTTACGTTCAGCCGGTCGACTATTTCGGCGACGGAACCCGCATTCCCATGCTGGTCGTGTCGAAATATTCGCAAGGCGGCCACGTCTCGCATGAATATTCCGATCATGCCTCGATCATAAAATTCATCGAACGGAACTGGGATCTTCCCAGGCTCTCGAACCGCACCCGAGACAACCTGCCGAACCCGAAGACCTCCTCTGACAATCCCTATGTGCCGGTGAACCGCCCGGCGATCGGCGATCTCTGGGGTAATTTCTCGTTCAACGATCGCGATGGCGGGGATCACGACGGGCACCACTAATCGGCGAAGGCTGCGTTTCGCAACGAAAGCAGCCTCTCGCTGACCGACGTCATTAATCAAGTGAATATGGCCGGGCGTATCTCGCCCGGCCTTTATGATGGAGTTCCCCGTTGCCACCCACTGCACCGCAGCGAGCCGGCCTGCCGCCGATAAACGAAGCACGACGCGCCTTCGCCAGCGGCGATCTGGCAACCGCCGAACGAATTTGTTCAGAGCTGCTCGCACGCGCGCCGGACGATGGAACCGGCTGGGCGCTATTGACGGAAACCGCCTTGCAGCGCGGGCGCCCCGAGGCCGCGATCATCTGCGCCAATCGCGCGGTTGCGCTGATGCCGAAGGACCCGATCGCGCTGATCCTGCGCGCCAAATGCCTGTTCGTGTCCGGCGAGGCACGCGGCGCGCTGGAGGCCGCCGAGGCCGCTGCGAAGCTGATCGACCGCGCTCCGGAAACGCTCGACGCCTGCGGTGCGATCTTCGGCCTGCTTGGCCTGCATCAAAGGGCGAAACAGTTCTTCGTGCGCGCGGTCGCGGCCCGTCCCGACGTGCCGCAATATCTGTTCAATCTGGCCGCGACCGAGCGCATGACGGGGTCGCTGGACGAGGCTGAGACGCATTGCGATGCCGCCATCGCTCTCGACCGCCACTATGGCCTGGCGCACTATTTGCGCTCGGACCTTCGCGTCCAGACCGCCGACCGCAATCATATCGAGCAAATGGAAGCGCTGATCCGCGACGGCCGGCTAGCGCAGCCGAGCGAGGTGATGCTGCGCTTCGCGCTCGGCAAGGAGTGCGAAGATCTGGAGCTGCACGACCGCGCGTTCAGTCATGTCGATGCCGGCTGTCACTTGCAGCACCGCTCGATGGCGCACGATTCCGCCGCCGAGATCGCGGAGCCGGACCGCATCATCCACACCCACACAAGAGACTGGATCGCCGCCGCGCCACCGGGCTATTCCGCGGCGGCGCCGGTGTTCGTCGCCGGGCTGCCGCGCACCGGCACGACGCTGGTCGAGCGTATCATCGCCAGCCACCCCGCGATGGTTTCAGCGGGTGAGACCGGTGCGTTTGCGGTCGAGCTGCGCCGCGCCCTGAAGGATAAATCAGGCGGAGCCGACCTCGCCGGCATCGGCAGGCGATACGTCGATTCGGTGAGTGCATTCCGCGTGCCAAAGAGTGTTCGCTTCGTCGACAAGACCCTGCAGAACTACCTTTACTGCGGGCTGATTCACGCCGCGCTGCCGGCGGCCAGGATCATATTGATCCAGCGGCATCCGCTGGATGCCTGCTGGGCGATCTACAAGGCGCACTTTCAGGGCAAGTTCGCGTTCGCGTATCATCAGATCGAATTGGCGGAATATTATCTGGCCTATCGCCGGCTTTCGCGGCATTGGCGGGCGACCCTGCCGCCGGACGCGCTGCTGGAAATCAATTACGAGGACATCATCCGGGATCAGGCGGCCACCAGCCGACGTCTCATCGACTTCGCCGGACTTTCGTGGGACGACGAGGTGCTGCGATTTCACCAGAGCCCGGCGCCTTCCGCCACTGCAAGCGCGGTTCAGGTCCGGCGCCCGATCTATTCGTCGTCGATCGGAAAATGGCGGCATCACGCCGAGCGGCTGGCGCCGCTACGCGCCCGGCTGGCGCGCGAGATTCCGGCCAGCGAATTGGCGTGAGATTTTTTCCGGGATTATCCTTCGGCTTCGCTGCTGCCATGGCATGGCGAAACGAAAAGGCCGTTACTTCCTGGCCCGCACCTTCGCAGCCGCTCTCGCTGCAGCCTTCTTCCCGCTGCCCTTGCCTTCGCTCTCCAGCGCCTTACGCACCTCTTTGAATTCCTGCAGCGAGGCCTTGTCGGCGCGCGGAAAATGCAGATTGAGCCCCTCCAGCGCGCTGACGATCGCAGATCCGATCACCACCCGCGCAAACCATTTGTGATCGGCCGGCACCACGTACCATGGCGCCAGCGACGTCGAGGTATGCCGGACGATGTCCTGGTACACCGCCATGTATCGCGGCCACAGCCCGCGCTCGCTGATATCGTTCATCGAGAATTTCCAGTTCTTGGCCGGCTGGTCCAGCCGATCGAGAAACCGCTCGCGCTGCTCTCGTTTGGAGACGTTGAGGAAGAATTTCAGGATCACGGTGCCGTTGCGCGCGAGGTAGCGTTCGGTCGCAGAGATGTCCTCGAACCGCTCGCGCCAGATATTCCGGGTGACCAGCTTGTGCGGGATTTTCTCCTCGGCGAGCAATTCCGGGTGCACCCGCGTCACCAGGCATTCCTCATAATAGGAACGGTTGAAGATGCCGATGCGGCCGCGCTCCGGCAGCGCAATCATGCTGCGCCACATGAAGTCATGGTTGAGTTCATGCGAGTTCGGTTGCTTGAACGAAGTGACCTCGCAGCCCTGCGGATTGACGCCTTCGAAGATGCCCTTGATGGCACTGTCCTTGCCTGCCGCATCCATGCCCTGGAGGATCACGAGCAGCGACCAGCGGTCCTGCGCGTAGAGCCGCTCCTGGAAGTCGTTCAACCGCTTGCGGTTGGCTTCAAGAATCTTTTCGGCTTTGTCCTTGTCGAGGCCGCCCTTCTCGTTGGTCTTGTGTGACCTGAGATGGAACGCGCCCGATCCGTCGAAGCGGAACGGAGTGACAAACGGCTTCAATTGATCGCTGACAGATTGCGAAGGGTTCTTGCTCATGAAATCGCGAGCTCCGGTTGCCTCGTATGGTACCAAACGGTACATGGCGCGTCCGAATGGCGCCAGTTCGTCGTTGCGAGCGTCAGCGAGGCAATCCAGCCGCACGCGTCAAACTGGATTGCTTCGTCGCTCGCCCCTCGCAATGACGCCAAAACAGAGATTAACTTGACGCCGAAAACTCCCGCTCGATAAACGCCGTGACAAAACGCGGCATCGCCGCCGAAAGATCATCCGTTCCGCGCACCAGATGGATCGCGGAAAGTTCAGGCTGGCGTTGCCGGACAAGATTGGCCTCGATCCGAGCGCGTAACGCCTCGCCCGGCATGTCAACCTGCAAGATCCGGATCATCGCGATCGTGGCGCCGGAAATCACGCAGTCCCAGTGTGCGCTCGCCGTGTAATCAGCCTCCGCCAAACCGGTTTCCTCCAGGATTTCACGGGCGACGCTGCCGGCAATATCGACCGCGCCACCCCTGACATCATCGAGATCCGGTGTTCCGGATGGAAAGTAGATCCGCCCCCCATTGGCGGTGTGCTGTGCCATTTCGCCGAGCAGGAACGCGCCGTCGGCCGATCGCAGCGCGCCCATGCCGAAGCCGTTGAAAATGTCGGAATCGGGAAAACCCCAGTCGCGCCAGGCGAGGAAGCTCGCGAAATCAGTTTCGAAGTAGTCCGCGCCAAAGCGGCCTTCGGTGCAAACCGGATTGCGCGCGAGCAGGACCCGGCCATTCCAGATCGGCTTCGCACGCTGCTCACGTGCGAAATGCGCATCGATTTCGGAGCGCCGCGCCACTGCGAACGGCCAGGGCGCGGGGCGAACGGGTAGATCAAGGGTCGTGACGCGATGAATGCGAGGGAGCGTCATGCGGCCATCGACCCGCCGGGTTTACCGGGCATTCAGCCCCGTCGTCTTTCTGGCCTGATCGACATATTTGTTGGTGTAGGTCTTGCTGACATCGATATTGGCCTTGGCGACTTCAGGCGAGCTTTCGCTGAACACCGCCAGCACGGCGTCGGCGCCCTTGGGATCCATCAGGCCGGTCTGCGAATACATCGGGATCGTGTTCTTCAGCGCGGCGAGATAGAGTTCCTTGTTCTTGCCGACGATTTCCGGCGGCATCTTCTCCATGATCTCTTCGGCCGAATGCGCGTGAATCCAGCCGAGCGTGTTCAGGATCGCGCCGGTCAGGGCCTGAACTTCCTTTTCGTGGCCGGCGACCCACGCGGTCGTCGAGTAGAGCGCCCCGCCGGGGTATTCGCCACCGAACACGTCGAGCGTATCTTTCTGGGTGCGCGTGTCGGAAAAGATGCGCAAGTCCGGATGATTGCCCTGCAGCACGGTCACCGAGGGGTCCAGCATCACTGCCGCATCGATCTGGCCCTGCTCCATCGCCGCCACGGCGGTGGCGCCCAGCCCGACGCCGATGACGGCAACGCCCGCCGGATCGATGCCGTTCTTCTTCAGGAGATATTTGAGAAAGAAATCGGTCGAGGAACCGGGCGCGCTGACGCCGACCTTCTTGCCGGCGAGATCCTTGATCGATTTGATCTCGCTGGTGTGCGCCGGCGACACCACCAGCACCTCGCCCGGGTAGCGGTCGTAAACCACAAAGGACTGCAGTTCCTGCCGCTTGGCGGCGAGATTGACGCAGTGGTCGAAATAACCGGACACCACGTCGGCGCTGCCGCCGAGCACGGCCCTCAGCGCGTCCGAACCGCCCTTTATCAACGACAAGCTCGGAACCGCCACGTCACCTCTCAGATCCGACCAGTTCGACCGCGATCGCCCCGCCTTCTCTCATCTGCTCGCCAGCTGCTTCGCCAGCACGGTCGGCAGAGGTAGCACAGGCAGGCGCCGCCGCCGACGGCGATCGTCACCTTAAGGTCGCCTCGGGCTCGCGCCGCGAGATCAGGACCAGCGCCAGCAATGTGGCGGCAAACCTTCCCAACATCGTTCCCATTGATTTGCTCCATAGGCCGTTCGTTGCGCGCACGATAGAACAGCGCGTGAGGATTGAGAAGGCGGATGATGCCCCCGTCATTGCGAGACGAAGCCGAAGCAATCCATACTCCGGACTCCGCGAAGGATTACTGCGATATGCAATTGCCGAATCAGGGAATAGATGCTAGCCTCGACCCGAAATGACAAGGAAATATCCCTACGCCCGCGCCTCGCCTGCGTCGGGCCGCCAGACCAGAAGGCGCCGTTCGACCAGGGTGACGGCAATATCGATGATGATCACGAAGGCGGACAGCACGAACATGCCGGCGAAGACGCCGGCGACGTCGAACACGCCTTCCGCCTGCTGGATCAGGTAGCCGAGCCCCGCCGCCGAGCCGAGATATTCGCCGACCACGGCGCCGACCACCGCAAAGCCGACCGAGGTATGCAGCGAGGAGAACATCCACGACAGCGCCGAGGGCCAGTAGACGTGGCGCATCAGCTGCCGCTCGCTCATGCCGAGCATGCGCGCATTGTCGCGCACGGTGACCGAGACCTCCTTGACGCCCTGATAGACGTTGAAGAACACGATGAAGAACACCAGCGTGACGCCGAGCGCGACCTTCGACCAGATGCCCAGCCCAAGCCAAAGCGTGAAGATCGGCGCCAGAACCACGCGCGGCAGCGCGTTGGCCATTTTCACATAGGGATCGAACACCGCGGCGACGAGCGGCTGGCGCGCAAACCAGAAGCCGATCGTCACGCCACCGAGCGAGCCGATCGCAAAGGCAAGGATCGATTCCCACAGCGTGATCGCGAGATGCTTCCAGATCACCCCGCTGGCGAACCAGTCGACGATCTGGCTGCCGACGTCGACGGGATTGGAAAAGAAGAACGGCGGCAGCCAGGTGCGGCCGAAGATCGGCACCGTCGACAGCAATTGCCACAAGGCAAGGCCGACGACGGCGACCAGCACCTGCAAGGCGAGCAGCATCACGCGCGACATGGTTGCGATCCCGGGGTCGTCCCTGCGAAAGCGGGACCCATCGCGGGGTAGGGGTTGGGAAGGTGGGGGTTGCCACAAATGAGAGGCCGGTGGCTACCGCTCCCCGCCTCCCCCGCAAGGGGGGAGGGAGAGACGCATTCGTCGCCCTCAAGGAATACGGACGGCTGCATCAGTTTCTTTTACTGCTGGCTTCCGCGTTACGGCTTGGAGAACGTCCCGATCAAACCGGTCGCCTGCTTGACATGGCCATCGAGCGCCTTGATCGCCTCGTCACGCGTCAGTCCGGGCGCGAGCGCGGTCGGATCGAGGTCGGTCGCCATCAGCGTGAAGGTGTAGTGATGGATCGGGCCGGGCGGGGTGCAGGGCCCAAAATAGTTCGACAGCTTCATCAGGCTGGTGCCGCCGACATATTTGTCGCTCGGTTTCGACACTTCGCCTTCGGCAAAACCGGTGACCGAAACCGGGATGCCGTAGGCCACCCAGTGGCTGACGCCGCCGGGCGGGCGGCCTTCCGGATCGAACATCAGCAGCGCGTAGCTCTTGGTGCCTTCCGGCGGGTTGGCCCAGGAGAGAGCTGGCGAAACGTTCTCGCCAACGCAGTTCGGATTGGATTTGTTGTTGCCGGCGTTCTTCACCGCCAGCCGCTCGCCGTCCTTGAAGCTTGGCGAAGTCAGCGTGAACACGCCTTGCGCGCTGGCGCCCTGGGAGCCGCACAGGGTTGCCAGCGCGACGGAAACGGCCAGAATTGAACCACGTGAAAGCATGACATTTTCCTCTGTTTGCTTGCCTTATTGATTGCTTGGAGTTTGGCGGGGCGGAGTGTAGCGGTCGGCGCATCGAGATCAAGGCGGCATCACGGCTCTGCCGCCGGGGCCTGCGACGATTGTTCGTAACCCTTCAGGACCTCAGTCTTAAGAACACTCCATATCTCACGGTGAAGTGAGTGAAATTCCTTGTCGAGCCGGACCTCCATGATATCGCGCGGACGCGGAAGCGGAACGCGCCAGTCGCCGATGATGCGCGCGCCGGGTCCCGCCGACATGATCACCACGCGATCGGCCAGCGCGATCGCCTCCTCTAGATCGTGGGTGACGAACAGGACCGCCTTGCGGTCGGCGTTCCACAACTCCAGCAGAAGATTGCCCATGATCTGGCGGGTCTGGGCGTCGAGCGGCCCGAACGGCTCGTCCATCAGGAGAATCTTGGGATCGCGGATCAGGACCTGCGCCAGGCCAATGCGCTTACGCTGGCCGCCCGAGAGCATATGCGGATAGCGATTGCCGAAGGCGCCAAGTCCCACCGAGGCGAGCCAGGCTTGCGCGCGCTCCAGCGCGTCGCGGCGCGGCACGCCTTCGATTTCAAGGCCAATCGCGACATTGTCGATCGCCGTCTTCCAGGGAAACAGCGCATCGGCCTGGAAGAGATAGCCGGCCCCGCGGTTGAGGCCGGTGAGCGGGGCATCGAAGATCCGCACGCATTCCCGATACCGGCTTGAGCAGGCCGGCCGCGACATTGAGCAACGTCGATTTCCCGCAACCCGTCGGCCCGACGATGGCGACGAACTCGCCATCCTCAACGGCCAACCGGGCCTGCTCGACCGCGGTGTAGACGCGGTTGTCGGCCAGCCGAAACGCCACCGTGGCGTTGTCAAGCGTGACCGCCGTCGGCCTTGCCTTGTCCACCCGCAATCCCTCCCCCAGGTACGGACGATGGCTTAGCGCTTGGCGAAGGACAAGTTCAAGAGCGCGAAGTGGTACATCATGGCCTTTACCCTCCCCTGGAGGGGGAGGGTAAAGAGCGCACAAGGGTGGACCGGAATGCCAACGCCACCCCCGATTGCATTTGCGCATGTCGCCAAGAGTTTCGACGGCGGCCGCGTCAAGGCCGTGGACGACGTCTCGCTCGAGGTCGCCGAAGGCGAGTTTCTCGCCATTGTCGGCGGCTCCGGCTCCGGCAAGACCACGCTGCTGCGGCTGGCGAACCGGCTGATCGACGCGGATACGCGGCAGCATCCGGGTAGAAGGCGAGGACGTTCGCAGCGTCGATCCCGTCGCGTTGCGCCGCCGCATCGGCTACGTGTTCCAGAGCGGCGGGCTGTTTCCGCATATGAGCGTCGCCGGCAATATCGGGATCACGCCGAAACTGCAGGGCGTGCCTGCCGCCGAGATCGCGTCAGGCGTCGACGAACTGCTCGATCTGGTGCGGCTCGACCGCGCGCAGTACCGTGATCGCTTTCCGCATGAACTGTCCGGCGGCCAGCGCCAGCGCGTCGGCGTCGCCCGCGCGCTCGCGGCGCGGCCGAAGATCGTGCTGATGGACGAGCCGTTCGGCGCGCTCGATCCGCTCACCCGCGACGCGCTCGGCGACGACTACCGCGCCTTGCACCGGAAACTCGGATTGACCACGGTCATGATCACCCACGACATGACCGAGGCGATCCTGCTCGCCGACCGCATCGCGGTGATGCGCGCCGGGCGGTTGTTGGCGCAGGGCACCCCATTGCAGCTCTCGGAAAGCGACGACGCCTATGTCGGCGAACTCTTGCGCACGCCGCGGCGGCAGGCCGAGCGGCTTGGCGTGCTGTTGCCGCGGGATGGTGCGGCATGAGCCTGTTTTCCGATCCACGCTGGAGCGAGGCCCTGGCGCACCTGCCGGATTATCTCGGCAATCATGTACGGGTCAGCGTCACGGCGCTGGCGCTCGGCCTTTTGCTCAGCCTGCCGCTGGCGATTGCCGCGCGCAACCGGCCGTTGATGCGTGGCGCGCTGCTCGGGCTTGCCAGCGTCGTGCAGACGGTGCCGGGACTGGCGCTGCTCGCGCTGTTCTATCCGCTGCTGCTGGCGCTGGCGTCGCTATCGCTCGCCTGGTTCGGATTTGGCTTCTCGGCGTTCGGATTTCTGCCCGCGGTGCTGGCGCTCGCGCTCTATTCGATGCTGCCGGTGCTGCGCAACACCATCACCGGCCTAAAAGGCGTCGAGCCGGCGATCCTCGAGGCCGCAAAGGGCGTCGGCATGACAGAGCTTCAGTCGCTCATGTCGGTCGAATTGCCGCTGGCGCTGCCGGTGATGATGGCGGGCATCCGCACCGCGGCGGTCTGGGTGATCGGCACCGCGACACTGTCCACCCCGATCGGCCAGACCAGCCTCGGCAATTACATCTTTGCCGGGCTGCAGACCCAGAACTGGGTGTTCGTGCTGTTCGGCTGTCTTGCCGCCGCCGTGCTGGCGCTCGGCGTCGATCAATTGCTGGCCCTGATCGAAACCGGAATCCGCGCGCGCAGCCGCGTGCGCGCGATCGCGGGCGGCCTCGGCATCGCGGCGCTGGTGGCCGCAGCGCTGGTGCCATCGATGGCGCGCGGGCCCTCGACCTATATCGTCGGCGCCAAGACCTTCGGCGAACAATATGTGCTCTCCGCGCTGATCGCGCAGCGGCTGCAAGCGGCGGGGTTATCGGCCACTACCCGCGAGGGCCTCGGCTCCAGCGTGATCTACGAAGCGCTGGTCTCCGGCGATATCGACGTCTATGTCGACTATTCCGGCACGCTGTGGGCCAACCAGTTTCACCACAGCGAGATCAGGCCGCGCCAGGAATTGCTGACCGAGCTGAAGACGGCGCTGGCACGGCAGAACGTCACGCTGCTCGGCGAGCTCGGATTCGAGAACGCCTACGCCCTGGTGATGCCGAGGACGCGCGCCGAGGCGCTCGGCATTCGCTCGATCGCCGATCTCGCTTCCCATGCGCCGGCGATGTCGATGGCCGCCGATTACGAATTCTTCTCGCGGCCGGAATGGGCGGGCCTGCGAGAGGCCTATGGGCTGAAGTTTCGCGCGCAGCGGCAGATGCAGCCCGACTTCATGTATGCCGCGGCGGCCTCTGGCGAGGTCGACGTGATCGCGGGCTATACCAGCGACGGGCTGATCGCGAAATACGACCTCGTCGTGCTGGACGACGTCAGGCACGCGATTCCGCCTTACGACGCGATCGTGCTGATCGCACCGAAACGCACGGGCGACCAGGCGCTGCAGGCGGCACTGCAACCCCTGCTCGGCCGCATCGATATCTCCGACATGCGCGCGGCGAACCTGCGCGCCGCCGGCGGCGACGGCGCATCCTCTCCGGACGCGGTGGCGCGCTGGCTATGGGACAAGACCGCCAAGCGGTAACGGCTGAAAGCGGGTAACTCCGCCGTTTCGACAAGAAACGCCGGAGCGGAAGCGGCTCACCTGATATCGGCCGGGCCGCGGCAGCCATGGGTTTGGGAATCGCGAACGCGACCCTTGCCACAGCCGAACTCGATCCCGGGAATATTTGCGTGAGCCACCGAGACGGCCGGCGACGGAGTCGAGTAGCCGGCACTCACGACATTCGAGAACGCCGCCCTGGTCTGGAAGGATCCGGCGGCATGGCCATTCGACCAAGGCGCGGTGCAACCGTGAGGGCCATTACCAATAGCGAGGCGAATAGCGAAAGGCGGATGCGGCACATTGCAGTTCCCGCAAAACGGGATCAATTTGCTTGCATGAAATCCCTGCAGGCCGAGTGGCTTTCATTGATCCAGATCAACCGGGCGTCAGAGCCACAATTACAATTTTGTAAGGTGGATTTGATTCCAAACGCGTCCCATCTCGAACGAGCTATCCGAGCAGCCATAATCAGCGCTTCAAACCAAAAATATGATGTCGGATGTCCGCCTTAATTGATTTGCATCAATCTGACCCTCCCTCGCCGCCCCTAGGGTTTCTTTCATTGTCGCGGCAGGCAGCGAGTGCCAGAACTCTCACGGGGGGCCGACGTCATGATGGCTGAACGTTCGTCGTGCGGCTCGGGCTTGCCCCCGGGCGTCATCTTTCAGAATCCGGATCAATGTCTGCCCGCCGCGGAGCCGACGGATGACAGGCACATCGAGATTCAATTGCGAAACGCTCTCGCGCAAAGCGAGGCGCTGCTTCAGCAAAAAGACGAGTTAATTCAGAGACAGGAACTATCGAGAAGCGAATCCGATCATCGGCTGATGAACGATCTGCAGATGACCATCAGCCTGCTTTCGTTGCAGAGCCGGTCAGCAACCAGCGCGGAAGTGGCCGCGCAACTGGCCGTCGCGGCCAATCGCGTTTCCATGATTGCGCGCATCCACCACCGTCTTCATTCCTACGACGGCGTGCAAGCCATCGAATTCAGGAAATTTCTCGAGGACTTCGCCCGCGACTTCTCCGCGATGCTGTCGTCGGATGAGCGCCCGGAACAGGTCCTCGTCGAATGCATTGAAATCGATCTGCCGGCCGCGACCGCGATTCCACTCGGTTTCATCGTCAGTGAGTTGATCACCAATGCCGCCAAATACGGCAACGGCCGGATCGCCATCCGCCTGCAGCCCGATCCGGCCTATGGCTACGCGCTTTCGGTTTCCAATGACGGCCCGGCCTTGCCGGAAGGGTTCGACCCCGGCGCCAGCAAGGGACTGGGGATGAGGATCATTCAATCCTTCGCAAGGCAGATCGGCGGCGAGTTGCAGATCGGCCGCGGCGACGATGGCCAAGGTGCGCGATTTGCCGTGCTGTTTCCCGGAAGGGCCGCGAATCCGGCCGTCGACGTTGTGTAGGGTTTAAAGTTGGTAATGAAGGAGACGAAAATGCGTGCACGCAAAGGATTGCTTTCTTCGGCTGGCCGCGGCGTCGTAATGGCTACGATTGCTGTGCTGGTAGTGACGATGGGTGAGCCGCCGCTCGCCATCGCCGGTTCGGCTGCTCCCGCGTCGAAGGGTGTGTCGGCTACCACCGCGTCGAGCGATGCGACGGATTTCAGTGCGGCCCGTCGTCGTCGTCGTTACTACCGTCGAGGCGACGCTGCGGGACTCGCTTTCTTTGGAATGGCGCTTGGAACCATCGGCGCGATCGCCGCCCAGCAAAACTACGGTTACGGCTACGGTTACGGGCCCGGCTATTACGGTCGGACCTTATTATTACGGCGGCGGACCATTCTACGGTGGGCCTTTTTATGGCCGCCGTTATTATTATCCGCCTTACTAGGGTATCCGGGCCGCGCCTCCCGATCGCTCCGGATGCGGGTCGCAGGAGCGATTTGGGCCGCCGGGTTATCGTCGAAGTCGATGCGGAGGATCTGCCATGCGTGCCACTGACCCGGTCGTGCTCCTTGTTCTGGTTCTCGCAATCGGCATCGTTGCCGGCCTTCTCTTCGATCGGCTGGCCGGGCCTTCCTGGCTCGCCCGGCAGTTCTCCGGATCGACCCGCGGCATCGTCACCAGCGCACTCGTGGGCGTGGCCGGGGCATTCGTCGGTTATCACATCGCCATGCTTGCGCTTGGCGGCGGGTTGATCATTTCGCTCGTCGCCGCGGCGGTGGGTTCCGCCGTGGTGCTGTTCGTCTGGCGAATGGCCAAGTGACGGAAGGTTATCTTCCGTATGCTTGTTTGCGCTGAGATCGCCTCCAGCCGGCGGTTTCCGTGACCTCGGCGGCGCGACGCCGGCGGGTAGCAACGACCCCGGATGTCACTCGCCGAGCTGTTTGGCCGCCTCGAGATCGGCATCGCCGCGCGCGGTGTCTCCCTTGGCCTGATAGGCGAGCCCCCGGCTTTTCAGCGCCCTGCCGTTCCTGGGATTCAGACGGATGGCGTTGTCAAGGTCCGGCACCGCGCGGACGTAATCTTCTTTCTTGAGATACGCGAAGCCTCGCTCCGAGTAGTAGTCCGAGATTGTGCGATCATTCCCGAGACGCTCGCCCCCGCTTGCCGCCGTCGCATTGGGACTCGGTCCGAGCTTGACCGCCTGACTGCAATCGGCCAGAGCGCGATCGTAATCCCCCTTGAGATTGTAAATGACGCAGCGATTGTAAAATGCATCCGCGTACTTGTTGTCGATCCGGGCTGCCTCGCCATAGTCCGCGAGCGCGAGATCATAATCCTGCTTCAATCTCCGCTCGACGCCGCGATACAGATATTGCCGCGCAAGATCGTGCCCCTTGTAGCGGCCCGACTTGATGGCGCGCGAACATGCGGCGATGGCGATCTCGCCGGAGTCCCTGGCGCAGATCTTGGCGTCATCGGTCGCCGCCCGGCTCTCGAACATGCCGGCCAAAACAAGTGACCCGGCTGCGACCATGCAGGCAAAGTGCTTTCCAAATCTCCCTACCATGACCCCTCCCCGATTTTTCCCCTCCAAGGGTTAGCCAAGGATAGCATGCTGAACTCTGACGAAAAGCGCGGATGCCACGTTGGCGGCGCGCAAGGCCCCGCCGCCCCGCAACGCGATCGAGCGCCGTCGAGGCCGCCTAGAAGGCGTCCTTGAATCCTTCGGAGGTCAGGAGCCTCAACTCGGAACGAAGCTTCGCCGCGCGCGCGGCGCCGAACGCCTGTTCAAAGCGGCCCTGCGCCTTTCGCCAAAGCTGCGCGGCCTCCTCGAATTTCGCGACCCCGGCAGGCGTGAGAACCACCCGCTTGACCCGGCGGTCCCTTGCCTCGACCCGGAGCCGGACCAGGCCATCGCGGATCAGCGGCCCCAGGGAATGGCGCATGGCGGACAAATCCATCAGCAGACTCCTGGCGAGCTCCGCCATGGTCGGATTGCCGAGATCGTAAATCTGCGTGAGCAGGCTGTACTGGGTTGCCTTGAGGCCACTTGGCTCCAGCACGGCGTCGTAGAGCTTTCCCAGACCGCGGGCGGCTTTGCGCAGCGCGGCGTTGTTGCAGAAGCTCAGCAAATCCGCTTCCGCGGGGGCTTCGGTGCAGGGGTCTCGGGCGCGCGGCGCTTGCTGTCGGCTTTCACAGGCGATCTCCGTCGTCACGACGTCAATATAGCGGTCCGCGAACGACGCGGAAGAGGTGGCATATGCCAGCACCCTCACCGGCGCCCTGCTGGCTCACGATCCGATCACGCCTGTTCACCTTCAGATGATCTGCCGGCCGGCGGCTTGAAAAGGTGGTATATGCCACTAATAATTGTTGGCCTATGCCACTAATTCCAATTCTTACTCAGCAAGCAGGAGACTTCAAATGTCCAATCTAAAAGGAACCGCGGTTGTGACCGGAGCGACGGGCGGCCTTGGCGCCCTTTACGCGGCCGGATTGGCCGAACGGGGATACGACCTGATCCTTGTCGGCCGTCAACAGCCGACGCTCGACGCGGTCGCCAGGGCGGTGAAGCAAAAGGCAAATGTCAAAGTGGACAGCATCGTCGCGGACCTCGCGGAGGCGAAGGATCTGGCGCGGGTCGAGGCGCGGATCTCCAGCGACCCGGCGATCACCGCCCTGATCAACAGCGCCACCGCCGTAACCTTCAGCCCGCTCGCCAAACTGGGCTCGCAGGCGCTCGACGAGACGATCGCCGTCAACATCACCGCCCTGACCCGGCTGACCCACGCCGTGCTTCCCGGCCTGCTGGCGCGCGGCGCCGGCGCCATCGTCAATTTCGCATCGGTGCTGGCCTTCCATCCATGGCCGGAGTTCAGCGTCTACAATGCTTCCAAAGCCTATGTCGTGAGCTTGTCGCAGGCCTTGCAGGGCGAGGTCGCCGGCAAGGGCGTCCTGGTGCAAGTGGTCACGCCGCCGGCGGTCGACACCAACTTCTGGAATCAGGCGGGGCTGCCCGTCAGCAATCTTCCGGCCGGCGCGGTCATGAAGCCGCAACATCTGGTGGACGCGGCGCTGAAAGGCCTGGATCGCGGCGAGTCGTGGGTGTTCCCCTCGCTGCCTGAACAGACGCTTTGGGACGATTACCAGAAGACACGCCAGGCGCTCGTCGGCGGCCTGATGAACGGCGCGCCGGCGGCGCGATACGCCGCCTGACCTGAAAGCCGGACCACCCACCGCGGGGACGAAGGTCACGGAAACAGGGGCGCGCGTTCTGGCCAATCGGAGCGTCCGCCTCTGTCGTATCCACGGTCTAACCGTCCCGATTTTGAATGCTCAAATGCGCCGGCCTGAGCCGGCATTGAAACGAGGCGAGAAAGACATGAGCAATTCCATAAATTCGGCAATCGGCGCCATGCCACGGCAGCCTGCACGGTACAGGCGCTATCTTTCGATCGCGGCCGGGCTTTGTCTTGTCATCATGACGGTCGCCTCAGGCGGACGGGCATCGGCTGCGGCGAGCGAAGCCGAAGCACGGTCTCTCTTTACGAAGTTCGTGGCCGCGCAGAATGCACATAACGTCGACGACGTGAAAGCCATGCTCTGGAATTCACCCAGCATGCTCTGGTTTTCGCGAGGCGTCGAAACCAGGGGGCGCGAGGCGGTCGCCGGTCGTTTCAGGGAATATTACGAAGGCGCCTGGCATCTCGAACCCGACATGTCACAATTTCGTGTGGCCACGATCTCGAACGACGTCATGCAAATTCTCGTCCCCATCGTTTTTACGCGAGGCCTTCCAGGCAAGCCTTCACAAGATAACACATTTCTGATCAGCCAGACGTTCGTTCGCGATGGAAACGGCTGGTATATCGCTTCCATCCTGCCGGTCGCGAACACCCAACTCAAATAGGAGCAATGCGCGTTTCGATCGCGATGGGCCGGCAGCGTTCATGTAACATTGGCTTCGGTGCAACCGAATATGTTGAGCGAGCGCAATGCTCCCGGAAGAAAATCCAACCACGGAGTTTGATCGATGACGATATTACCGCGAATAGTTGCGACGGCAGCCGTTTGCATGCTCACAGCAATGCTCGGCGGAACCGGGACGCGTGCGCAAGCGGCGACGCCCGTCAAAGCGGGCAACGTCGTGCTGGTCCACGGCGCGTGGGCGGATGGATCGAGCTGGAGCGAGGTCATTACGCGCCTTCAGGCGGCTGGCCTGCATGTCACGGCCGTACAAAATCCCCTCACCTCGCTCGCCGATGCCGTCGCCGAGACCCGTCGGGCATTGGCGCTGCAGGACGGCCCGACCGTGCTGGTCGGACATTCCTGGAGCGGCACCCTGGTCAGCGAGGCGGGAATCGATCCGAAGGTTACCGCGCTGGTCTATATTGCCGCGCGAGCACCCGATGCCGGGGAGGACTTCGTCGCGCTTTCCGGAAAGTTTCCCACCATGCCGGCGCGAGCCGGCGTCCAGGACCATGATGGTTACACCAAGCTCTCCGAGGATGCGTTCCTCAAATATTTCGCCAACGGCGTCGAGCATGGAAAGGCAGAGGTTCTCTATGCCGAACAGCAGCCCACCGCCGCGTCGCTGTTTGGCGACAGGACGACGGTTGCCGCCTGGCACTCCAAACCGGCCTTCTATGCGGTGTCGAAGAACGATCAGACGATATCGCCTGATCTGGAACGCTTCCTCGCCGCACGCATGAAGGCAACAACCGTGGAACTGGATGCCGGTCACCTTTCCCTGGTCTCTCACCCAAAACAGGTTGCCGACCTGATTCTGGCCGCGGCCGGCCAGAAAAAATAGCGAATGTCGGGTGCAGCAATGAAGAGGCCGCCTGATCCGGCGGCCTCCGCTTTGGTCTGCCTTACCAGCCGGGACGGCACCAGCACCGGTCAGCTGTGCAGGCCCGGCGCCTCGTGGCCGGTGCGCGCGACATATTCGGTGTAGCCGCCGCCATACTGGTGAATGCCCTCGGGCGTCAGTTCCAGCACCCGGTTCGACAAGGCTGCCAGGAAATGCCGGTCGTGCGAAACGAACAGCATGGTGCCCTCGAACTCGGACAGCGCGTTGATCAGCATCTCCTTGGTCGCCATGTCCAGATGGTTGGTGGGCTCGTCCAGCACCAGGAAATTCGGCGGGTCGAAAAGCATCTTCGCCATCACCAGCCGCGCCTTCTCGCCGCCGGACAGCACCCGGCACCTCTTCTCGACGTCGTCGCCGGAAAATCCGAAGCAGCCGGCCAGCGCCCGCAAGCTAGCCCTGCCCGGCCTGCGGGAATGCGTCCTCCAGCGACTGGAACACGGTGCGTTCGCCATCGAGCAAATCCATGGCGTGCTGCGCGAAGTAGCCCATCTTCACACTGCCGCCGAGCGCCACCGTGCCGTCGTCCGGCGGCGTGGAGCCCGCCACCAGTTTCAACAGCGTGGATTTTCCGGCGCCGTTGACGCCCATCACGCACCAGCGCTCCCTGCGGCGGACCATGAAATCCAGCCCGTCATAGATCATCCGATTGCCGTATCCCTTCTGCACCCGCTTCAGGCTGACGACGTCCTCACCGGAGCGCGGGGCGGGGAGAAAATCGAATTCGACGGTCTGGCGGCGCCTCGGCGGTTCGACCCGTTCGATCTTCTCCAGCTTTTTCACCCGGCTCTGCACTTGTGCTGCGTGCGAGGCGCGCGCCTTGAAGCGCTCGATGAATTTGATCTCTTTCGCCAGCATGGCCTGCTGACGCTCGAACTGGGCCTGCTGCTGTTTCTCGTTCAGCGCGCGCTGCGCCTCGTAGAATTCGTAATTGCCGGAATAGGTGGTCAACGAGCCGCCATCGATCTCCACCACTTTGGTAATGATGCGGTTCATGAACTCGCGGTCGTGCGAGGTCATCAACAGCGCGCCCTCATAGCCCTTCAGAAACTGCTCCAGCCAGATCAGGCTCTCGAGATCGAGGTGGTTGCTGGGTTCGTCCAGCAGCATGGCGTCGGGCCGCATCAGGAGAATACGCGCCAGCGCGACGCGCATCTTCCAGCCGCCCGACAGCGCGCCGACGTCGCCGTCCATCATCTCCTGGCTGAAGCTCAAACCCGCCAGCACTTCGCGCGCGCGGCCCTCCAGCGCGTAGCCGTCAAGCTCCTCGAAGCGGTGCTGCACCTCGCCATAGCGGGCGATGATATCGTCCATCTCATCGGCGCGAGCCGGGTCCGCCATCGCGGCCTCAAGCTCCTTCAGCTCGCCAGCCACGGCGCTGACCGGGCCGGCGCCGTCCATCACCTCGGAAACGGCGCTGCGGCCGGACATCTCGCCGACGTCCTGGCTGAAATAGCCGATGGTGACCCCACGATCGACCGCGACCTGGCCCTCATCGGGTTGCTCCTGGCCCGTGATCATCCGGAACAGCGTCGTCTTGCCGGCGCCGTTAGGGCCGACCAGGCCGACCTTCTCACCCCTCAGGAGCGCCGCGGAGGCCTCGATGAAGAGAATTTGGTGGCCGATCTGCTTGCTGATATTGTCAAGTCGAATCATGTGCACGCGTGGCTGGAGAGAACGTTTCGGCCGCTCTTAAGCCATGGGGTGCGCCTGCGGAAGTGTGTTTCGAAAGCATCAGGACCGGTTCTTTTGCATGCAAGGACCTGGTCGAGCAAGACTCCCGCCGCCTCGGCCGATATCATCGTAATCCACAGCGCAGTACGACGCGTTGGAGACAGACTCGTCATCTCGGCGGTAAGTTCAGGCGGTGACGAGGGCTGCGTCCAGCCCGACTTCAACGGAAAATAGCATGACACACGCTTTGCTTCTCAATCCTTTCAATTCAACGCATAGTTCGACCCACGAGCCAGCCCCAATCGCCAACCTGCGCAAGTCGTCACCGGCGACACGGTCGACGCCGGTCTGCTCGCACTGCCAATCAGACGACATCATCGCCCAGGCGACTGCCCAATGGAGCAATGAATCGCAGGAATGGGAATTGGCCAACACCTTCGGCCAGCCGGCTCACTGTACCCGTTGTAACGGCCCCTGCGGCATCGTCTGGCTACCGCTCAGCTAAAATCTCAGCGTCCCGGTCCGACTTTGCCGACCTGTCAGGCTCGCGGCACGGCGAGCCCTGCCCCGCTGTCCTGACGTCGCTCGGGGACAGCGGCAGGTGCTTTGTCTCGCCCTGACGGGCGGTTTCTATTTCAGCTCGGTAATGACAGCACTTCCCGCATCTCGAACCAGGAGCTCGGTGTGGGTGCGGTCGCGCCGGTTGAATCGGATGTCGGCGGATTTGTATTCATTCAGAATGCTTTTGCCGTCCGGCTCGGTCGATTTCAGGGCTGTGTCCTCCAGATACACGACCACGACATCCTTGTCATGGAAGTGCATGGGTGTGGGTTCGCCCAGGTTCCAGCGATAACGCCAGACGATGACGCGGTCGTTTTCCAGAATCTTCTCGATGTGAGGCCGGGGATAGGCATTGGGATAGCCGGAACTATTTGGAATCGGGGCCACCGGATGGTCCTTCAATTCGATGATCACGGTGCGCGACCCCGCCGTGCCGACCGTGTCGCCGGCGTGACCGAAAACGGCGTTGCCGGGTTGGGCCAAAGAGATGGCCACGAAGTCGTGGGCCGCGGCCGGAAGTTCGCCGGTTGTGTCCCAGACCGTGACGCGCTCGTTGTCGATAACCGAACGCACCGCCAGGGCCGCCGCCTGCATCATTTTTCTTGCGCGGCTCTCATCCGCAGCCAGCGCCGAGACGGAGAGGGTGAGGGTGACACCCATCAGGGCAATCAGGGCAGCGATGCAGCGTCTTCTCATTTCGGGCCTCTTTTCACGCATCGATTTCACGGGGTTGATGCGGGCCGGTATAGTGCACAGACCCATTTGTCCAATCAATCGCGCTTGAAGCGCTAGCTGGACCGACCACCATCACGGATCAGACCCGCGGGTCGCGATCGGGAAATGCACCTGCGGGATCTGCGTTCAGGTTTCAGGCAATCCGCGCGCGGTTAGCGAAACGCTGCGCCACCACGATCGCGGTCGGGCGGGATCTGCCATCGTCGCCGATGATTTGGTCGCCGGCGCGTTGGTCGCGATCGATCCGGATTGGCCGGCCATCGACCTTGCCAGACCGTGATCATGGCGACCCGCTTTACACCCGAACCAACCCGGGACAGCGGCTTCTAGGCATCCATCTTCTCGACAAGGGAATCATCGGGCTCGGACGCAGCCTTCGCGGCGCCGGAAGCGGACCCGGTTATCGGCCGGGCGATAAAGCGGTCGAGGTCGTTCTGGTTCAGCTTCTCGACGAATTTGACCGCAAAGCCACCGGCAAAAATCCTCGTGACGCGGCCGACGCAGGTCCCGACCGCAAGCGGCGTGCCAATCTCCGGCTGCAGTTCAGCGGAGACCGCGGCTCCGGTCGCCGACATGTCAATGATAAAGCAGGTATGGATCGCGCCGTCGGCCAGGGTCAGCGTCGAATGCGATTGGGCCGGCACCACGCGCGGATGTCTTCGCAGATCGATGATCGCGGGATCTTTCTGCTTCTCTTCCAGCCAGGTGAGCTTGTTCGAGAGCCTCTCCCGCGTGGCGTAGCTCACGTCGAGTTCGAGCAGAAAACCGCCGGGCCTGGTGTCGCTGATGTGACCGTCGAGCTTGCCGAAATCACGGAAATAGGATGTGAGGCTGTCGCCGACCTTGCCGACGACGGGCACGTCGACCATCATCCGGTATGGCGAAACACGGGTGGTGCGGCAGGCGAAGGTGCGAAGCTTTCCCTGCGGGTCATACCAGTTCGGGAGCGTATAGTGCCCGTTCACCGCGATATTGACGGCGCGCTGCTTGAGAAACCTTTCGGTCGACACGGCAGAGATCCCCTGGGACTTCAGGTCCATTGCCTAATGGCGCCAGCTTAACGAAAGAGGGAAGAAAGATGCCTATCGTCTTTTAACGTTATTAAAGTCTATCGGCAGCCCGTGAATGACGTCGACCTTGCGACGACGTTGCCGCCTTTGCCTAATTCCCGGGCACCAAAGTGCGTTCATCGATTTCATTGCGAGCCGCTTTGCTCCCGACCCGCCCTGGGATCGCGGTCTCTGACACCAGTCTCGATATCGGTGTCATCGACCTGGATCGCAACCTTCGACGGTACGGGCCGGACGATGAGCCGCTCAAGGTCATATTGCTTCTGTACTTCGACGAAACTGACCGCAACGCCGCCGGCAAAGACCCTGACGACACGGCCGACGCAGGCTCCGACGGCGAGCGGCGTCCCGATCTCCAGCGGCAAGGGGTTGAAGACCGCGGCACCGCTCACCGACATGTCGATGATATCGCACTCATGGATGGCGCCATCGGCCAAGGTCAGCGTCGAACGCGAACGAGCCGGGATCACGCGCGGATGCTGTCGCCGGTCGAATATCTGAGGATCGTTCTGCTTCCCTTCCAGCCAGGTGAGCTTGTTCGCGAGCCGCTCGCGCGTGGCGTAGGACACATCGAGCTCGAGCAGGAAACAGCCGGGCCTGGTGTCACTGATGGTGCCATCTAGTTTGCCAAAATCGCGAAAGTAGGACGTGAGATAGTCGCCAACCTTGCCCACGACCGGCACATCGACGATCATCCGGTAAGGCGAAATGCGATTGGTGCGGCAGGCGAAGGTGCGAAGCCTTCCTTCCGGATCATACCAGTTGGGGAGCGTGTAGTGCCCGTCCACCGCGATGTTGACGGCGCGCTGCTTGAGAAACTTGTCGGTCGACACGGCAAGGAACTCCCGAGAAATTCGTTAAAAAAAAGACTATTTCATAAGGAAATCAACTTAACGAAAGCGAAGCACGCCGAACGGATCCTTCTTTAGGGTTACTGATGTTCGGCAACATTCAACGATGAAGGGAAAGCGCGTGTGATTTAAACCGCCGATGGGCGCTGTTCGTGCTACCGACAGGCGCTGCGTCGCGCGCTGACCGGCCGACCAGAGACGTGCTTCGCGGCGGCGGCGCGCTACAATCCCTGGATCAGCCCGGCGTCGATCAGCAATCGATTGAAGCGACGGGCTTCCGCGCCATCCTTGCAGGCATAGAACAGGCCGTTGCATCGCAGCATGATCTGCTTCTGCTCCTCGAACGAAGGATCGAGCGGGATGCCGGCGGCTTCCTGGATCACCAGCGGCAGATAGGGCCCGTCGATCGTCTCCATGACGGCGGGACTCTTGACCGGCTCGAAGTTGATCGCGTCGATCGCGTAATAGGTCGCGTAATAACGCGGGTCGTAATTCTCCAGCTTCTTGCCGACACCGGCCTCATCGAGATCGGGATCGAGCACATGCGGCGAGAATTCCGGCTGATGGTCGCCATAACGCACGATCAGGAACGGCTCCGCCGGAAACTTCTTTTTCAGCCCTGCGACGAATGCGCTGTAGTCGTCGGCGCTCATCGCCTGCCGTCGCAGATATTCATCGACCACCGGCTCGTTGCCGGGATTGCGCCAGGCGGGCGTCAGATCGGGACGAAACCGCGTCTCCCAGGGGAAGTGATTGGCGGCGAGATAGACGAACATGAACAGCGGCGTTTTAGGGGGGTGCTGCGACATCAGGCCCAATGCTTTATCGTAGAAGAAGCTGTCGGGCTCGACATCCCTGGCGCCCAGATCATGCGCGTCGTAAAAATGCTGGATGCCGGTGGTCAATTGGAAACTGCGCGCACTCATGAACGCGCCGAAGGCGGGATAGAGCGAAATCGTGTCGTAGCCGCAGCGGCGCAACGCCAGCGGCAGCCCGCGTTCGACGCGGCCCGACGCGATGCGGGTGACGAAATAAGCGAACCGGCCGAACGAGCGTGACGACAATCCGGCGAGCACATTGTATTCGGTGAACCAGCTCGGGCCGCCATTGCTCTCGGCCAGGAATTTGCGCTCGATGCCGTCGAATGACTTGAAATGCCTGCCATAGCCCGCGGGCACCTTGACGCCGGCCGCCTGCCGAATATCGAAACTGGACTCATCGTGAACCATGATGATGTTCGGCCGCCGCCCCGCCGGGCTGCAGGAGTCCAGCAGTGGCATCTTCAGATGCGAGGTGGCGACCGCGTCCGACTCCATGAATCCGTAATGGACGAAATCCGACACCGCGGTGACGCCCGAACGGGCAAATTTCGACAGGTAGCCGTCGTCGTAGTAGCCGCGCCAGGCTTCATCCGGCCATGCGATGGAAAATCCGACCAGCGCCGCCAGACAGGCGAGCTTGCAGGCCAATGCCGGCAGGCGGCGGATGCGAAACGGATCGAGCCACCACAGCGCATACATCAACGGGACAATGACGAGGGCGGCCGATATCACCGACCAGCGCAGATTGGGAAAGATCGTAAACAGGAACGCCGCGGTGTCGCGGTCGATCACCATCAGGTCGACGAAGTTCGCGGTCATTTGCACAATATCGTGCTTGAGCCGCGACAGCAGGATCAGCACCACGACCAGCGTCAGCGACAGTGCGCCCGACAGCGCCGGGCGCCGCAACAGCGCGATCCAGAAGAAGTTCAGGATTCCCCACGACAGCAGAAAACCGATACGCGAGGTGAAGTCGGTCTCGGTCTCCAGCATCACGGCCAGCGCCGCCAGATGGGGTGCGGCGACCGCCAGCAGCCGCCAGATGCCGACCGCGGCAAGGCCGGTCGAGGCGGCGGCAGCGGAGGGACCTGAATTTGGCGGGATCGCCATGGGTTTGGGACGCAACTGCAACCCGGCAGACCTTTTGGCCTTGGCTGGCGACGACCAGGAGACGCACGGCGCAGCCGGAGCCTGCGGCGTGTCATAAAAATGTAAGGGAAACGTCATCCCGGCGCAACAGAATCGGCAACCGCCGGTTGCTCACCGGGCCGATTTGGCGCCGCCGACCTTGCCGCGCCGCGATGCCGGCCCGGAATGGCTGGCAATACCCTCGATGAAGAGATCGAGGATCGCCTCCGCCGTGCCTTCGGCCTCAGCTTCGGCGATGCCCCAGCGCGGAAAATGACCATCGATGTTCATCCGGGCGAAGCCATAAACCAGGGCGCGACCCGCGATTTGGACCCGTTTCAGATCAGATGAGCGCAGTTGGCCTTGCGCGTAAGCCTCCGCCAGCACGGTTTCGGTCATCTCGATCAATTGCGCATTGTCGCGTGATACCCCGGCCGCCCTCTCATGATCGAAGTACCTGCCGCTCGAGATGATCTCGAAATGGGCGGGATTGCGCATCGCCCAGCGCAGATAGGCAAGGCCGATGCGGCGAAACCGCGCCAGCGGATCGCTGGCCGGCACGTCAGCGAGCGCGGCGTCGATCTCGGCCCGAAACCGCTGCTGCGCTTCCTCGGCTACCGCTGTCATCAGGGCATCGCGGCTCGGAAAATGCCGGAACGGTGCACCCGGGGACACGCCAGCGCGGCGTGCGGCCTCGCGCACGCTCACTGACGCCGCGCCACCCTCCGCAACCAGTTGCAGCGCTGCATCGATCAATACGCGCCTGAGATCGCCATGATGATAGGGCTTGGGCTCAGGTAGCGCGCGGCGGGCGGGCCGGCGTTTCGGTTTGGCGGAGAAGGGCATGGCTTACATTACCATCACCCGATCGTGAATGTAAGCATCGATTACACGATTGACCGAAGGGGTATAGCCGTATGTAACTGATGATTACATCGTACATCCAGGGAGGACGTCATGTCGTCAGATCGCCAAACCTGGTTCGAAGGCTGGCGGATGTTCGCCGCGCTGACGCTGGTCCTGATCGCCTTGTCGGTCTGGATCGCGGGCATGCAACAATTCGAGGTCAATGGCGTGCGCATGGTGATCCGCTTCACCGCACGCACGTCACTGTTGTTTTTCTGTCTCGCCTTCAGCGCCGCGGCGCTGGTGCGATTGCGGCCTAACGCATGGACACGATGGCAGCGCCGCAACCGGCGCTATCTCGGCGTGACCTTCGCGGCATCGCACGCGATCCACGGCATCGCCATTGCCTGCTTCGCGGTGATGGCGCCCGCCGATTACATGGCCGCCACATCAGCCGCCTCATACATTTTCGGGGGCATCGGTTATGGTTTCATCATTGCGATGGCCGCGACCTCGTTTGATCGCACAGCCGCTGCGATCGGCCCGCGCACCTGGCGCATCCTGCATATGACGGGCGGCTATTACCTCTGGTTTCAGTTCATGGTCTCGTTCGGCAAGCGCATCCCCGGCATGCCGCTATATGCGCTGTTCCTGATCCCGCTGCTGGCGGTGATGACGCTGCGGCTGATCGCGATGACGTCGGCACGATCGGCGCCGACCGTCCGGGCTGGCTGATGGCGCCTTTTATGATTGTCTGCCCTTACGATTGCCTGTCTTGCAAGAGCTCAATATAGCGCGCCGCCGAACACTCTACGGTGTGGGCGCCGCCGGCCATCACCTGCCGCCCGGGGAAGGCACCGTAGATCCGGTCGAACCGCCACGGCGCCAGGGTGTCGGCGATCCGGCGCACCGTCGCTGCCGCGAGCGGCATCATGTTCGGATAGCTCCAGAGAAATGAGACGCGGCTGAGGTCCGCCGCCACCTGCACAATGTCGCCGCTCAAGATCGCGCCGCGCCTATCGGCGCCATCAGCCCAATGCAGCACCGTGCCGCCCGGAAAATGGCCGCCCAGCCGCAGCAACGTCACGCCTTGCGCGATCTCCAGCGTCTCGCCATCCCAATGGCGGATCGCGGGATCTGGACGCATGACCCAATCGGCGTCGGCAACGTGCAGATGGACAGGACAGTCAAAGGCACGCGCCCAATCCTGCAGGCAGGTATAGTAATGCGGATGCGAGATCGCGATCGCGACGAGGCCGCCCAGTGCGCGAACCAGCGCTTCGGTCGCGTCGTCCAGGAGCGCAATACAGTCCCACAGAACATTCCCCGTGGGGGTCCGCACCAGCAGCGCGCGCTGGCCGATAGCGAAACCCGGTTGGGTATGGATCTCGAACAGATCCGCTTCCAGCCGCCGCCAGGCGTTGGCGTGTCCGCCCGAAAGCCGCTCCGGCGTTGTCCAAAGCTGTCCGCCGCGCGGCACGAATTGCCGTTCGTCTTCGCAGATCGGGCAGCTGGAGGGCGGTTCGGGCGTTTCCGGATAGGAGGTCCCGCACGTGTTGCAGATATGGATCGGCATCAAACAATTCCTGATCGCCGGAAAATAACAGCGCAGATGCGCCGGATTCATGCCGGCGGCATCAATCCGAGACGTCTGGCGATAATCCTGTCGACCATCCGCTTCGGCAGCACGGCCGTGATGATGTGCCGCATCGGGTCCGGCGTGATCGAGTAGCGCACCTTTGGGCTCGCCGATGTCAGGGCGACCACGATCGCTTCGGCAATCTTCTCCGGCGGCAATCCGTTTTCGCCGAATTGCCGGGTGAATTTACGGATTTTCTCCAGCGCCGGGAAAAACGGCGAATTCCGGTAGCCGGAAATGTCGGTTTCGTCGGCCTTGCTCCAGATCGGCGTCTTCACCGCGCCTGGCGCTACGATGATGACGTCGATGCCGAACAGCATCATTTCGCGACGCAGACCCTCCGACAGGCCTTCGATCGCGTGCTTGGAGGCCGAATAGGCCGACAGCAGCGGGTTGCCGTTCTTTCCGGCGACCGAGCTGATCATCACGATCCGCCCCTTTGCTCCCTTCAGCGACGGATCGGCCCCGAGCAGCGGACCGAAAGCTTGCGTGGCGATAATTGGCCCGATGACGTTGACGTCCAGCTGGCGGCGGAATTCATCGGCCGCGAGCCCCATCACCGGTCCCGCCACCGCGATGCCGGCATTGTTGACGAGCCCCGCCAGCGTCTCGCCGTTGAGCGCGGCGCGGACTTCGCGGGCGGCCGCCAGCACCGCGGCTTCATCGGTCACGTCGAACAATAGCGGGGTAAAGTTCGCCCCGAATTCGCTTCTGAGGCGGTCGGCGTCGGCCTGCTTGCGTACGCTGCCGAACACGCGAAATCCACGGGCCAGCAAGAGCTTCGCCGTGGCCCAGCCGATGCCGGTGGAGGCTCCGGTAATGACGACAGATCGCATGATTGGCTCCAGCTCCCAGCGCCGCGGCGGACCATTTGTAACCCGAACCGGGTCTTGCGCAATCCGCTAAGGGGCGAAAACCCCCGCCGCTGTTGACGATTTGTGCCTGTCTAACTTCAGCCGGCCGGGGGGTGTTTTTTGAGACATGGCGCTTGCCCGCTCGCGAAGGTCCTTCCATGACGCTGGTCCGGGCCATGCGCGGCATCCAGCCCGGACACGGCATCGTCGCGCCGCCGGCGCTGCGCGATTGCACATCCCGTATTTCTACGGATGGCTGCGTTAACGCGAGCGTAGGGCGCGGCGGACACTGTTGCGGATCACCAGCAGGCCCTCCGGAACGACAGTGCAACAGCCGGTTCAATCCATCATCGACGAGCTCGAAGACGCCGTGAGAGGTGGCTCGCGGGAGAAGCGGGTTGGCACCCTCCGACAGGTGACAAATCTTCTGCTGAATGAGGGGGAGCGCCTCAACGGCGAGCAAATCAAGGTGTTTGACGATGTGCTGTGTCTGCTCATCGCCCGTGTCGAAAGCCGGGCCCGGGCCGAGCTCAGCGCGCGCCTGGCGCCGCTCGACTACGCTCCGCCGCAAATCATCGAGCAACTTGCGCGGGACGACGCGATCGCCGTCGCAGGCGTCGTGCTGACCAGATCCAGCCGCCTCTCGACAGAGGTTCTCGTCGAGATTGCGAGCACAAAGAGCCAGGATCACCTGCTCGCCATTTCCGGCCGCACCGACCTGCCGGAAGCCGTCACCGACGTCATCGTCGACCGCGGCCAGCGCACGGTGATCCGCAAACTTGCCGGCAACGCGAGCGCGCGCTTTTCCGATGCCGGCTATTCCGGCATGGTCGCGCATGCCGACGCCGACGACGAGCTGGTCGAAATCCTCGGGCTTCGCATCAATTTTCCGCTGAAATTCCTCCGCGATCTGTTGCGGCGCGCGACCGACGCCGTGCGCGCCCGGCTGATGGCCGTCGCGCCTGCCCACCTGCAGGAAGAGATCAAGCGGGTTCTTCAGGCGATCGCCAGCGCGGCGGCGGAGGAAGCCACGCCGGCACGGGATTTCAGTCGCGCCGAAGCGCTGGTAAAGCTCATGAAGGAGCTGAACGAACTGGGCGATGCGGCCATCATCAAGTTTGCCGAGACAGGGAAGTTCGATGAAGTGGCCGCCGCGCTCGCTATTCTCATCAACGTGCCGACCGACATGATGGCGCGACTGCTGGAGGGACCCCGCTCCGACCTCATCCTGATCCCCTGCAAATCCGCCGGACTGGGCTGGGCGGCGGTCGAACCGATCCTGCGCCACCGGCCGCTGCAGGGGACGATCTCGAAACAAACCCTGAAGCTTGCCCGCAGCGACTACGGCCGGTTGTCGGCGAAGACCGCCATGCGCATGGTGCGCTTCTGGCAGGTTCACAGCAAAATCGAGAAATAGGTTTCGCAAAAGCCTCAGGGATCAACGGCGCGCCAACCGAGCACGCCGTCTCAATCTCGTGGCTTGTCTTCCGGCGCAGCTCGTGGACCAAGTCTCAGTTCGTCTGGTCGACCAGCGCGCCCTTCTTGATCATCGAGATCGCGCCTGCGCGATCTCGCACCTTGATCGTGGATCAGGCCTCAGTTCTTGGTCTTGTCGACCAGCGCGCCCTTCTTGATCCACGGCATCATGTCGCGGAGCTTGGCGCCGACTTCCTCGATCGGGTGCTGGGCGAGCTTGGCGCGGGTCGCCTTGAACGAGGTCTGGTTGACCTTGTTCTCCAGCATCCAGTCGCGGGCGAACTTGCCGCCCTGGATGTCGGCGAGCACCCGCCGCATCTCCTTCTTGGTCTCTTCGGTGATGATGCGCGGGCCGGTGACGTATTCGCCGTATTCGGCGGTGTTGGAGATCGAATAGTTCATGTTGGCGATGCCGCCTTCATAGATCAGGTCGACGATCAGCTTCACCTCGTGCAGGCATTCGAAATAGGCCATCTCGGGCGCGTAGCCGGCTTCCACCAGCGTCTCGTAGCCGCCCTTGATCAATTCGACCAGGCCGCCGCACAGCACCACCTGCTCGCCGAACAGGTCGGTTTCGCATTCCTCCTTGAACGAGGTCTCGATGATGCCGGCGCGGCCGCCGCCGATCGCCGAGGCATAGGAGAGGCCGAGGTCATGCGCATTGCCCGAGACATCCTTGGCGATCGCGATCAGGCAGGGCACGCCGCCGCCGCGCTGATATTCCGAGCGCACGGTGTGGCCGGGGCCCTTCGGCGCGATCATCAGCACGTCGAGATCGGGACGCGGGTCGAGCAGGTTGAAATGCACGTTGAGGCCGTGGGCGAATACCAGCGCCGCGCCCTTCTTCATGTTGTCGTGCAGATGCTCGCGGTAGATATCGCCCTGCAATTCATCGGGGGTGAGCATCATCACCAGATCCGCCCATTTGGCGGCCTCGGCGACTTCCATCACCTTGAAGCCGGCGGTCTCCGCCTTCTTGGCGGAGGCTGACCCCTTGCGCAGCGCGATGGCGACGTCCTTGACGCCGGAATCCTTCAGGTTCAGCGCATGGGCGTGGCCCTGGCTGCCATAGCCGACGATGACGACCTTCTTGCCCTTGATCAGGTTCAGGTCGGCGTCGCGATCATAATAAACACGCATGGTGGTTTCCTCTTGAGGGGGCCGGAATCGGCCGATGGGTCAGGCTTTCAGGTGGGTAAGCCCGCCGGGCGCCCGCGAATTTCCGGCGTTGTCTAGAGCATTTTCGTAGCGATGGGAAACCCGTTTCTGCATGGCGCGGTGCGGCATCATGCGTCCATGAATACCGGAAACAGCGAGGCCAGCAGCAGCACGGCCATCACGACGTTGAAGGCCCGCACGGCCCTGCGCGAGGTCAGGAGCGAGCGCAGCGAACTGCCCGAGAGCGTCCAGACCGAGGTCGCGGCGACGCCGAGAAAGAGGCAAACCACCACCTGGGTGGCGATGTTCCAGGGGAAGCTGGCAATGCCTGCATAGGCGGTAATGGTGCCGATCACCATGACCCAGCCCTTGACGTTGACCCACTGGAACAGCACCGCGCCCCAGAAGGTCATCGGGCGCCGCCCACTGTCCTGCCCCGGTGTGACCGGTTCGGACATCGCGATCATGGCGGCGAGATAGACCAGATAGGCCGCGCCGGCATATTTGAGGATCATCTGCAGGATGGGATAGGCGACGAAGATGGCCCCGAAGCCGATGCCTACGGCCGCGACCATGAAGGCGCAGCCGAACGTAATCCCCGCGATCGCCGGGATCGTCGGACGGAAGCCGTAAGTCAGCCCGGACGACAGCACAATGATGTTGTTCGGCCCCGGCGTGAAATACATCACGGCGGCAAAAACGATGAAGGCAATGAGCAGCGAGTGCGACATGGCTTCTCTCACGCGATCTTCGGCAGGGCTTGCGGGCGCTTCGACAGCAGCATCACGGCGATGCCGCCGACCACGGTGAGCATGCCGGCCAGCCGCAGCGGCCCGAAGGTTTCGCCGAACACGACGCTCGATGCCGCCGCGCCGACAAACGGAACCAGCAGCGCGAACGGCACCACCTGCGCGGCCGTATGATCCCGCAGCAATCGTCCCCACAGCCAATAGGCGACGCAGGTGGAGATCGCGCCGATGAAGAGCATGCTGGCCCAACCGGTCAGCGACATCTGCCACAACGAGTGCCATGTCGCCTGCGGCCCGTCGACGGCAAGCGCCAACGCCAGCAACGGCAGCGGCGGCACCAGACAGAGCCACGCGAACAGATCGAACATCGGCACGTCCCGCGCCTGCCGCAGCAACAGATTGCCGATCGCGAAACTGACCGGCGAGATCAACAGCACGGCGAAGGCGCCGGCGCTGAAATCGAAGCCAACGGTTCCGCAGATCATCAAAAGGCCGATCGCGGCAACGCCGATGCCGGTCATCTGCAGGCGCCTCGGAATCTCGCGGTACGCCAGCGCGGCAAATGCCACCGTAAACAGCGCCTGGCTCTGAACGATCACGCTGGTAAGACCGACGGGAACACCGTGCGCAATGGCCCAGGACTGCGCCAGAAACTGCCCGAGAAACAGCGTAGTGCTGATCGCGATCAGCACCGTCCAGGACACCTTCGGCCGGCGCACGAACAGGCACGGCACGGCCGCGATCGCAAAGCGCATCGCCGTCATCAACGCGGGCGACAGTTCGTCGAGTGCCAGCCGGCTGGCCACGAACCCGAGACCCCAGATGACCGCCACCAGGACAGCCAGGAAAACGTCGGCGGGCTTCATCGACGTCGCTAGCCCTGCTCGCCGTGCTTCGGTTTCCGCAACAGGTAAGTGCCGTGCAGCGGCGCGTGATAATCGACCGAGGTCAGCGTGAAACCGGCATCGGTCAGCATGCGTTCGATCACCCAACCGAAGGTCGAATATTCGTCGCGCATATGCGTGACGACGCTGTCGCGGTCGAAATCGTGATTCTTGATGCTGAAATCGGCCCACGCTTCGACATCGCGCTCCACGCCGTCCGGCGTGCTGACGAAGACGATGTCGCGCAGATAAAAATTGGCGCCTGGCTTGAGCGCCGAAAAGATCCGCGACAGCGCCACGGCTTTCCAGAAATCCGGCAGATGGTGCAGCGTGAATTCGCTAACGATCAGGTCGTACGAATTAGGCTTGTAGGCAAAGCTCAGGAGACCGGCGGGCTGGGTGCGGATCGCGACGTTGCGGTCCTTGGCCTGGATGCCGGCGAGCGTCAGCATGGCCGGCGAGATATCGATGGCGTCGACCTCGGCGCCCATCTGCGCGGCTTCGCAGGCCAGCACGCCGTTGCCGCAGCCGATGTCGGCGACCTGCCAGCCGCGCTGCACCCCCAGCATGGTCAGCGCGGCGCGGGCGCGCAAATCGCTGTCATCGTGGCGGTCGTAGATCGACGCGACCGCAGAATCGAGCCCGAGCCGACGCCGTTCATTGTAATACCAGTCGCGCGCCAGCATGGTTCACATCCCCTCGGCCCCGCGCCCGATCGCGGCGACCCCGGTGCGCGAAACCTCGACCAGGCCGAGCGGACGCATCAGGTCGATGAACTGGTTGATCTTGGCGGAGTTGCCGGTGATCTCGAACACGAAGCTTTCGGTGGTGGCGTCGATCACCCGGGCGCGAAAGGCTTCCGCCAGCCGCAGCGCCTCGACCCGGTGCTCGCCGGTGCCGCGCAGTTTCACCATCGCCAGCTCCCGCTCGATCGAGCGCCCGGTCAGGGTCATGTCGACGACACGATAGACCGGGACCATGCGGTCGAGCTGATGCTTGATCTGCTCGATCACCATCGGCGTGCCGGTCGTGACGATGGTGATGCGCGAGACGTGCTTCTGGTTCTCGGTCTCGGAGACGGTGAGACTTTCGATGTTGTAGCCGCGCCCCGAGAACAGCCCGATCACGCGGGCGAGCACGCCCGGCTCGTTCTGCACGAGCACCGACAGCGTGTGGGACTCGCTCGGATCGTGACGCTCTTCCATGAAGTAGGCGGAGGCTGGCTGGTTCATGTTAGGTCCCCATTGTCTCGTTCGTCATGCCCGCTAATCGTCACACCCGCGAAAGCGGGTATCCAGTCATCGCAAGCGCCCCGGCCCAAACGCGGACGCCGCGGCGTACTGGATCGTCCGGTCAAGCCGGACGATGACGGCGGAATTTGTGGTGGCGGCATCGTCACTATTAAAGCCATGCTCACACCATCACCCTGTCGCTGGCGACGGCCTCGCCTGCAACCCATCGGTTGAACAAGTCGAAATCGATATTGCCACCGCTCAGAACGAGGCCCACGCGCTTGCCGCGGATCCTGGCCTTCTCCTGAAGGGCTGCGGCGAGAGGGGCGGCGCCGGCGCCTTCCGCGAGGTTGTGGGTATCGGTCCAGTAGGTGCGGATCGCCGCGGCTATTTCGCCATCGGTGACCTGCACGATCCGCGAGGCACCCTTGCGGATGATCGTGAGCGCATCCGCGTCGGGAACGCGTGTCGCCATGCCGTCGGCCCGCGTATTGCTGCTCTCGGTCGTCACCACCGTGCCGGCCGCAAACGACAGCGCATAGGACGGCGCTTCCGTTGACTGCACGCCGACGATTTCGGTTTTCAGGCCGAGCAGGTCGCGCGCCAGGATGCAGCCAGAAATACCCGAGCCCTGCCCGATCGGCACATAGAGAATATCGAGATCGCTGGCCTTCCTGAACAATTCGAGCGCGTAGGTCGCAACCCCCAGAACCAGGTCCGGATGGAAGGACGGCACCAACTCGAGCCGTTCCTCGCTGGCGCGTCGACCCGCCTCTTCGCGGGCGATCTGGAAATCCGCCCCATGCTCGACAAGGTTGGCGCCGAACCCCCGCATCGCGCGGTTCTTCTCGACCGAATTGCCGCGCGGCACGTAGATTGTGGCCGGCACGCCGTAGCGGCTCGCCGCGAAAGCGAGGCTCTGACCGTGATTGCCTGTGGTTGCCGAGATAATGCCGGCCGTGCCTGGCCGCTCGCGCTTCAGGCGTTCGAGATAGACAAGCCCGCCGCGCACCTTGAAGGCGCCGGTCGGCGTGTGGTTCTCGTGCTTGACGACAACATCAGCGCCAAGCCGCCCGGAAAGCAGCGGCCACCGATGCGCCGGCGTCGGCGGCATCGCCGCGCCGACGACGCCATGGGCACGTTCCAATTGGGCGAGGTCAAACATGGGCGTTTCTCACCATCACACCAGCGCCTTGCCGCTGGCAAAGGCCGCGGCGGTGGCTTCGTCGTTGGCTTCCGCCGGCAGCAGCATTTCATTGTGCGCCTTGCCCGAGGGAATCATCGGGAAGCAATTCTCCAGCGCCGCCACCCGGCAATCGAACAGCACCGGGCGCTTGACGCTGATCATCTCCTTGATCGCGCCGTCAAGATCGCCGGGTTTGATCGCCTGAATGCCGACGCAGCCGAAGGCATCGGCGAGCTTGACGAAATCCGGCAGCGCCTCGGAGTAGGAATGCGACAGCCGGTTGCCGTGCAGCAGCTGCTGCCACTGCCGCACCATGCCCATATACTGGTTGTTCAGGATGAAGATCTTGATCGGCAATTCATATTGAACCGCCGTCGACATCTCCTGCATCGTCATCTGTACCGACGCGTCACCGGCGATATCGATCACCAGGCTGTCGGGATGCGCGACCTGCACGCCCAGCGCCGCCGGCAGGCCGTAGCCCATGGTGCCGAGGCCGCCCGAGGTCATCCAGCGGTGCGGTTCCTCGAAGCCGAAGAACTGCGCCGCCCACATCTGGTGCTGGCCGACTTCGGTGGTGATGTAGACGTCGCGCCCGCGGGTAGCCTCGAACAGCCGCTGAATCGCAAATTGCGGCAGGATGATATCGCTGTTCTTCTTGTACGACAGCGAATTGCGCGCACGCCATTTCGCGATCTCCTGCCACCATGGCCGGATATCCGGCTTCTTCGCCTCGGCCTTGAACACCTGCAAGAGATCGCCGAGCACATTGGCGGCATCGCCGATGATCGGAATATCGATGCGGATGTTCTTGTTGATCGAGGACGGGTCGATATCGATATGGATCTTCTTCGAGCCCGGCGAAAACGCGTCCGTGCGCCCGGTGATGCGGTCGTCGAAGCGCGCGCCGACGCACAGCATGGCGTCGCAGTCGTGCATCGCCATGTTGGCCTCGTAGGTGCCGTGCATGCCGAGCATGCCGAGCCAGTTCTTGCCCGACGCCGGATAGGCCCCTAACCCCATCAGGGTCGAGGTGATCGGAAAGCCCGTGAATTCGACGAGCTCGCGCAGCAGCTTCGAGGCCTCGGAACCGGAATTGATGACGCCGCCGCCGCTATAGATCACCGGGCGTTTGGCGGAGGCGAGCAATGCCACCGCCTTGCGGATCTGGGTCGCGTCGCCCTTGACGCGCGGCGCATACGACACATGCACGTCGGATTTGCGCGGCGGGTGATAGGTGCCGGTCGCGAATTGCACGTCCTTCGGCACATCGACCACCACCGGACCGGGACGCCCGGTGCTCGCGACATAGAACGCCTCGTGCAGCACCTTGGCGAGATCCTTGACGTCGCGCACCAGCCAGTTGTGCTTGGTGCAGGGCCGGGTGATGCCGACGGTGTCGCATTCCTGGAATGCGTCGTTGCCGATCAGATGGGTGGGCACCTGTCCGGTGATGCACACCAGCGGAATCGAATCCATCAGCGCATCGGTCAGCGGCGTCACCATGTTGGTGGCGCCCGGGCCCGAGGTCACCAGCACCACGCCGGGCTTGCCGGTCGAGCGCGCATAGCCCTCGGCGGCGTGGCCGGCGCCCTGCTCGTGCCGCACCAGGATGTGCTCGACTTCGCTCTGCTGGAAAATTTCGTCATAGATCGGAAGCACCGCGCCGCCGGGATAGCCGAAGATGTGCTTGACGCCATGATCGATCAGCGCGCGCACGATCATGGCGGCTCCGGTCATCTGGTTCGGATCGTGGCTCTTGTCGCTCATGGCTGGCTCCGGATGCGCTGTTCTCAGGCGGCTTTTTGGTTTGGAGGTCGAGGGTAGAGGTAGATTGTCTGGAAAATAAAAAGGGGCCCGAAAGAGGCCCCATGCACACCGCCCGATTTTGGATGGCCTCTAGCCATCCCCGGCGGTGCGCCTGGGTACGACGACGATAAGCAGTTTGGTAATTTTATTACGCATAGGACCGCTCAAGCTTCCCAAAGGTTGCGCGAACATACCGCCCGAGCCTCGAAAGTCAAGCCAAGGGCAGAAATCAACGCTCGATTTTGAGCTTAGCGGGGTTCCCGGCGTTCGGCGAGGGTGAATTTGGGGTGTACAGCCATGCGGGCGCCAACCATAGCCGCGTCATCCCGGCCTTGGTGCCGGATGGCCCCGACAAGCCCAGAAAATGACGGCTCAACGAGAACTCGCGCAGATCTGGTCGAGCCACTCTGCCGCCGCCTCCGGCTTCATCCAGGCAAATTCCGGCAGTTGATGCCGGAACCAGGTGAACTGCCGCTTGGCATAATGGCGGGTGTCGGCGCGGCCGATGGCCGCCGCTGCTTCAAGCGTGATCTCGCCCTTCAGATGTGCGATCAGCGCCGGCACGCCATGGGCCTTCATCGCCGGCAAGAGGGAATCGAGTTGTCGGGCTGCCAATCGCTCGACCTCCTCCAGCGCGCCGGCTTTCAGCATCGCATCGAAACGCGCGTCGATCCGCGCGTAAAGCGCGTCACGATCGGGCTCGAGAAACAGCGCGCTGAATGTTCCCTGAGGCAGCAGCGGCGGCAGACCGTCGCGGTGCCAGTCTGACAGCGAACGCCCGGTGGCCTCGACCACTTCCAACGCGCGGGCGATGCGGGTGCGATCGCGCGGCTTCAAGCGTTCGGCGACCGCCGGATCGCGCCGCGCGAGTTCGGCGTGCAGCGCCTCGACGCCGTCGCGCTCCAGCCGCGCCCGCACAGCCTCGCGTATTTCCGGCGGGACCGGCGGCACCGCCGACAATCCGCGCGTCAGCGCCTTGAAGTAGAGGCCCGAGCCGCCGACGAAGATCGGCAGCCGGTTTTGTGCGCGCACTTCCGACAAGGCTTTGGCGGCATCCACGACCCAGCTTCCTGCGGAAAAATTCACCGCGGCATCGACGTGACCATAGAGAAGATGCGGAACCAGCGCCTCCTGTTCCGGCGTCGGCCGCGCCGTGATGATCGCAAGATCGCAATAGACCTGCATGGAATCGGTGTTGATGATGACGCCGCCGGTTTTTTGCGCAAGCTCAAGCGCCAGGGCCGACTTGCCGCTGGCGGTCGGCCCTGCGATAAGCACGGCGTTGCTGTTCTCCGGTTGCGAATTCACTGCATGTCCCTGGTCGCCACACTCATCTGCAATCCCGCCAATCCCGCGCTCGATAGCACGGTGATCAACGGCGCGCGCGCCATTTTGCCCTCGGCCGGCACGGCGCAATGGCTATTCGACGAAGTGGCCGCCGATATTCCCTTCGACGAAGGCCGCGAGGACATCCATACGATCGAGGCCCGCCTGCGCGAGGCGCGCGGCGACCTGCCTTTTGACATTGTCGTGCAGCCTCAGGGGTTCCGGCGCAAGAAGCTTTTTCTCGCCGACATGGATTCCACCATGATCGGCCAGGAATGCGTCGACGAACTCGCCGACTTTGCCGGCCTGAAGGCGCATGTCGCCGCCATTACCGAGCGCGCGATGCGCGGCGAGATCGACTTTGAGCCCGCGCTGCGCGAGCGCGTGGCGCTGCTCAAGGGCTTGCCCGTCAGCGTGGTCGACAATGTCCTGAAAGATCGCATCACACCGACGCCGGGCGGCCGCGAACTGGTCGCGACCATGCGCGCCCATGGCGCCTGGACCTGCCTGATCTCGGGTGGCTTTACGCTGTTCACCAATGCGGTCGCCGCAATGATCGGATTTCAGGAAAACCGCGCCAATCAATTGATCGTTGAGGACGGCAAATTGACCGGCGAGGTCGCCGAGCCGATTCTGGGCCGCGCCGCCAAACTCGCAACCCTGATCGAGCTCACTGAGTCCTTCGACCTCGACGACATCGACACGCTGGTGGTCGGCGACGGTGCCAACGACCTCGGCATGATCGAGCGCGCGGGCCTGGGTGTCGCCTACCACGCCAAGCCGGCGGTGGCCGCCGCCGCCGCGGCGCGGATCGATTACGGCGACCTCACCGCGCTTCTATACGCGCAGGGGTATCGAAGGGACGAGTTCGTCGGGACGTGATCCGCAATTTCGTCCCTGCGAAAGCAGGGACCCATAACCACAGTCGCGTCTTGTTAACTAAGGCGTCCGCCCCCTGCCTCTTTCCAGAGCCGCGGCGTATGGGTCCTCGCTTTCGCGAGGACGACATCGCCATATGCGGCAAGCGGGTACTACGGTTCGTTGGCCCGGATCGCCACTACTGCACGCTGAGCGCCACGAAGCGCAATTCGCCGTCGGCGTTCGACACCAGCAGCAGCACGGATTTCTTGCCGTCCTTCTTCAGTTGCTCGACACGCTTCTTGACGTCGGCGGCGTTGCTTACCGCTTCCTGCGCCACCTCGACGATGACCTCGCCGGGGCTGAGCCGTTTTTCGGCGGCGTCGGAAGTGCCGTCGACATTGGTGATGATGACGCCCTTGATGCTGTCCTTGATTTTGTAGCGGCTGCGCAGCTCCTTGCTCAGCGTCGCCAGATCGAGGCCGAGGGCCCGCTGCGTCACCGGCTTCTCGGTGGATTCGGGCGACTTGATCGCAGCCGGCACGGGCTTGTCGCTGTCATCGAGCCGACCGAGCGTGACCTTCCGGGTTTGCTCCTCGCCCTTGCGGATGATGACGACATCGACCTCCTTGCCGACCGCGGTATCGGCGACGACGCGCGACAGGTCCTTCGGCTCCTTGATGTCCTTGCCGTCGAACTTGACGACGACATCGCCGGGCTCGATGCCGGCGGGCTTCGCCGGACCCTTGTCCTCGACGCCTGCGATCAGCGCGCCACGCGCGGGCTTGATGCTGAGGCTTTCGGCGATTTCGTCGGTGACCTGCTGGATGCGGACACCGAGCCAGCCGCGGCGCAGCTCGCCGAACTGCCTGAGCTGATCGACCACGCCGGCCACGGTCTTGGAGGGCACCGCAAAGCCGATGCCGATCGAACCGCCGGTCGGCGAGATGATCAGCGTGTTGACGCCGATCACTTCGCCATCGAGATTGAACAGCGGGCCGCCGGAATTGCCGCGGTTGATGGCGGCGTCGGTCTGGATGTAATTGTCATAGGGCCCCGAGGCGATGTCGCGGTTACGCGCCGAAACGATACCGGCCGTCACCGTGCCGCCGAGGCTGAACGGATTGCCGATCGCGATCACCCATTCGCCGAGGCGCAGCTTGTCGGAATCGCCGAATTTCACCGCGATCAGGGGTTTCACCGGCTTGAACTTCAACACGGCAAGGTCGGTCTTCTTGTCGACGCCGACCAGCTCGGCCTTGATCTTGGTGCCGTCGTTCATGATGACGTTGATCTCGTCGGCGTCCGCGATGACGTGATTGTTGGTCACGACGATACCCGAGGTGTCGACGATAAAGCCGGAGCCGAGCGAATTGGTCTTGTGCGGCTGCATATCGCCGCCCCTCGGACCGCCGCCCGGGCCACGGCGGTTCTTGAAGAAGTCGTCGAAGAATTCCTCAAACGGCGAACCCGGGGGCAGTTGCGGCGTCGCGCCCCTGCTCTCGCCGCCGGGGCCGATCTTGGCTTCGACGGTCTGCGAGGTCGAGATATTGACCACCGCATCGATGACTTTCTCGGCAACGTCAGCGATACCGTCGGGACCGCGCGCCAGCGCAGGCGCTGCGGTCAAGACACTTGCCGCGCCAAGGCTGGCGCTGAGGCAGATCGCGGCCATCAGCGGGCGCAGGCGAAGGCTCAGGGCTGGGGTCGCAACGGTCATATCGGCTCTCTCTTCTCGAAAATGGGCGGAATTTGACGTCCACAGTGCGCCCGAACGGGGTGACCGTGCAAGCGTTTGAGCCCAGCATTTCGGCGAAAAACAGACGCGGGAACTCACGATGGCGTTGATATGGCGGGTGATTTCGAACCCGTCATTCCGGGATGGCGCGCAACCACCGGACCTCAGATGAGCAATATTGCACATCATTGTTCGACGCCTTGCGTCGCCCCGGAATGACGGTGAGCTACCCCTATCGCCGCACCACCCATATCAGGATCAGGCCCGCAACCGCCGAGCCGATGCCGACCGCCCTGAGAATATTGTCCGGGGTCGTCAGCGCGCTCTTCATCGCCCGGCGCATCCAGGCCGGGCTCGCCGCGAACATCAGGCCTTCAAGCACAAACAGAATTCCCACACCGATGAGGAAGTCGGCGAACGCTATGGACCTCATCGGACTGAAACCCCCCGTTTGATTCTTACTTTAATTGAGCCGAAGCGGGTCCGCTTCGGCTCTGCTCCAGACCAAAACCGCTGTTACGGCTTCGGTGCCGGCGCCGGTTCAGCGCGCGTCGCCGGCGGCTTGCCGGAGGCGTTGCTGAAGAACTTGAAGAAGTCGGAATCCGGCCGCAGCAGGAATCGCGTATCGTTGCTCTTCAGCCCGTTTTCATAGGCCGTCATCGACCGGTAGAACGCGAAGAAGTCGGGATCCTTGCCATAGGCTTCGGCAAACAGCCTGTTGCGCTCGCCGTCGCCCTCGCCGCGCACCTGCTCGGCGGTCGAATTGGCTTCGGCGACGATCACGGTCGCTTCGCGATCGGCATTGGACCTGATCTCCTGCGCCTTCTGGCCGCCCTGGGCGCGGAATTCGGCGGCCTCGCGCTGCCGCTCGGTCTGCATCCGCTGATAGACCGCCTGGCTGTTCTGTTCCGGCAGGTCGGCACGCCTGATCCGCACATCGACGACCTGGATGCCGTAGCCGCCGGCTTCATGATCGAGCTGGTCGCGGATCCGCGCCATCAGGGTCTCGCGCTCGTCGCGCACCACCTGGATGAAGGTGACCTCGCCGAGCACGCGGCGCAGCGACGCATTGAGAAGCGTCGTCAGCTGGATGTTGGCGGCCTGGATCGATCCGACGCTCTGATAGAACTGCAGCGCGTTCTTGATGCGGTAGCGGGCGAAGGCGTCGACCACCAGCCGCTTCTGATCCGAGGCGATCACTTCCTGCGAGGGGTTTTCCAGATCGAGGATCCGCTTGTCGATCGGGATCACGGTGTCGATGAACGGCGCCTTGAAATTCAGGCCGGGTTCGGTGACGACGCGCACGGGATCGCCGAGCCGCACCACCAGCGCCTGCTCGGTCATATCCACGGTGAAGACCGAGCTGTAGCCGATGATAGCGAGCACAAACAGCGCGAACAGCGTGACAATACCTGCTACTGGGGATCTCATCTGGCGGCTCCGCTCGGCTGTTGCGGCTGGACCGATGTCGCCGGAGGGGGACGACGTGCCGTCAGTTCACTCAAGGGCAGATAGGGGACGATGCCCGGCGCCGACGCCGAACCGCCGCCGTCATAGATCAGCTTCTCGGAACCGCCGAGGATACGCTCAATGGTTTCCAGATAGATGCGCTGCCGGGTCACGTCGGGCGCTTTCCTGTATTCGTCATACACTTTCAGAAAACGCGCGCTCTGGCCCTTGGCTTCGGCGACCGCCTGCTGCTTGTAGCCTTCGGCGACTTGCAGGATCTGCGCGGCGCGTCCCTTGGCGTCGGGAACGACGCGATTGGCATAGGTCTGCGCTTCGTTCTGCAAGCGCTCGAGGTCGGCGCGCGCCGCCTGCACGTCGCGGAATGAATTGATCACCTGCGCCGGCGGATCGACCTTCTGCATCTGCACCTGCTGCACCAGGATGCCCGCACCGTAGTTGTCGAGCGTCTTCTGCATCAACTCCTGTACGTTGGCTTCCGTGGTGGTACGCGCGCCGGTGAGGATCGGCTGGATGTTGGCTTTGCCGACGGCCTCGCGCATCGCGCTTTCGGCCACCGCCTTCACGGTGCCTTCGGGATTCTGGATGTTGAACAGATAATTGCCGACCCCGTCCGGCTTGATCCGCCACAGCACCGTGAAGTCGACGTCGACGATATTCTCGTCGCCGGTCAGCATCAGGCTTTCTTCGGGCACATCGCGCATGGTCCGGCCGCGCCGCGCCGGATCGTCGATCAGCGTCATGCCGATCGAGATGGTGGAGACGCGCAGCGCCTTCGGCAGCAGCACGGTCTCGATCGGATACGGCAGATGATAGTTGAGGCCCGGCTGCACCGTGCGCACATGCTTGCCGAAGCGCAGCACGACGCCGAGTTCTTCGGACTGGACGCGGAAGAAGCCGGACAGTCCCCAAATCGCCAGCGCGCCGATCAGGATCAGCGCGATGCCGAGGCCGCTGAAATAGCCGCCCGGCAAGAGTTGCTGGAGCCGGTCCTGGGCGCGGCGCAGAAGGTCTTCAAGATCGGGCGGTCTTGGCCCGACCGGCTGCGGGCCGGAGCCCCATGGCCCCTTCGGACCCGAACCCCACGGGCCTCCGCCTTGATTCTTCCACGGCATCAACACTCTCCTTCGCGGGCCGAAGGGCCAAGATGCCCCGCCCTGCTACTTCCGACCGGCTTTATAGGGGACGGGCCCGGCCCTTACAACGCAAGCTTGGTGCTCGCAGCAGCTATGTCTGAGCCGGTAATTGTCAATGCAAACATTGCGGGATGGGGTTAATGCGACCCCCGCCGGCGATAGGTGACAAAGGAAAAATCGGCGCTGTCGTCCGGACCGGCGGAATTCCTCACCCGCGCAACCTCCTCCCAGACAGTCGCATCAATGGCGGGGAAATAGGTGTCGCCCTCGGGCCGGGCATGAACTTCGGTGATTTCCAGACGGTCGGCCAGCGCCATCCACTGCGCGTAAATTTCCGCGCCGCCGATCACGGCGATTTCAGTGACGAAACGCCGCAGCGCATCGCCGGTCGCGACCACGCGGGCGTCCGCGAGTGTGGTTGTGACGACGGCGCCGGCCGCGCGAAAATCGCCATCGCGGGTGAGCACGATGTTGGTTCGCCCAGGCAGCGGACGTCGCAGCGAGACGAAGGTCTTGCGGCCCATCACCACCGGTCTGCCTAGCGTCATCGTCTTGAAGCGCTGCAGATCGGTTTTCAGCCGCCATGGAATGGAGCCGCCCGCGCCGATCACGCCGTTGTCGGCGACGGCCACAATGAGGACGATTTCCATCACCGCTTTCCTCCTGCGAGCGCCGTCAGCGCTGGACCGGCAACCTTGCACACGGTCCACTCGTCCAGCATCTCCGCGCCGAGCGATTTGTAGAATTCGATCGAGGGCGTGTTCCAGTCCAGCACCGCCCATTGCAACCGAGACCAGCCATTCGCCACACACTCACTTGCCAGGTGCGAGAGCAGCGCCTTGCCAATGCCCTTGCCGCGCTGCGCCGGGCGCACGAACAGATCCTCCAGATAGATCCCGGAACGGCCGCTAAAGGTCGAAAAATTGATGAACCAGACCGCGAAGCCGGCCACCTCCCCGTTCCATTCCGCGATGTCGCAGAACAGCCTGGGATAGCTGCCGAACAATGCCTCCCCGATGCCAGCCTCGGTGGCGTCGACCTCGTGCAGCAGTCTCTCGTATTCGGCGAGTTCGCGGACCAGCGACAGCACCAGCCCCGCTTCATCGGGACGCGCGCGACGGATGATCAGGGACATTCAATCGCTCACACCGCGACCTCGGCCCGGATATGCGGGTGCGGGTCGTAGCCCTCGAGCACAAAGTCTTCGTAGCGGAATGCGAAGATATCCTTCACCTCGGGATTGATCTTCATCGTCGGCAGCGGCCGCGTCGGGCGCGTCAGCTGCAGACGCGCCTGATCGAGATGGTTCGAATAAAGGTGCACGTCGCCGAACGAGTGAATGAAGTCGCCGGGCTTCAGACCCGTCACCTGCGCGACCATCATGGTCAAGAGCGCATAGGAGGCGATGTTGAAGGGCACGCCGAGAAACACGTCCGCCGAGCGCTGATAGAGCTGGCACGATAATTTGCCGCCCGCGACGTAGAACTGGAACAGGCAGTGACAGGGCGGCAGCGCCATTTTGTCGACGTCGGCCGGATTCCACGCGCTCACGATCAGGCGCCGCGAATCCGGATTACGCCGGATCATGTCGATGACATTGGCGATCTGGTCGATGCGCCGTCCGTCCGGCGCCGGCCAGGAGCGCCACTGCGAGCCATAGACCGGGCCGAGGTCGCCGTTGGCGTCAGCCCATTCGTCCCAGATCGTCACGCCGTGATCCCGCAGGTATTTGACGTTGGTGTCGCCTTTGAGAAACCACAGCAATTCGTAAATGATGGCCTTCAGCGGCAGCTTCTTGGTCGTCAGCATCGGAAATCCGGCCGCGAGATTGAAGCGCATCTGGTGGCCGAAAATCGACAACGTCCCGGTGCCGGTGCGGTCAGCCTTTTCCGCGCCGTCACTCAAGATCCGTTCGAGCAGGTCGTGATACTGATTCATGGCGTTGCGTCAGGGCCCTCGGGCGGAGCTTAGGGGAAGCCGCGTTTTAGCGGCCAGCCCGGCCGTTCGACAGGCGATTCGACCGGCCGCTGCGATTATACCCGGAAAAATGAGGATCCGGCCCGGCAACGGCAAGGGTAGATCGCACCCCTCCTCTCACCGGATCGCCTTGGCCGGGCTGCGATTTTTCACCCGATAAGGCCGACAAAACCGAGGCAACCGCCGGCCGCCAGCATCCAGAGTGGATTGAGCCGCGTCACCGAAGCCAGCACCGCGGCGCCGGCGGTGACGAGGGCTGCGGCCAGGGTCCGGTCGGAGGCCCGAGCCAGAACGAAGCCGCTGGCGCCCATCAATCCGATCGACAGCGGAACCAGCGCCGCCTGGACGATGGCGGGCCAGCGCGCGTGGCTGGATCGGGCGAGGAAGCGGCTCACACACAGCGCCAGCACCGCCGTCGGCACGCACATCGAAAGCGTGGCGACCAGCGCGCCGGCGATGCCGGCGACGGAATAGCCGATCAGGGTGACGATCAGCACGTTCGGCCCCGGCGACAGCTGCGATATCGCGTAGACATCGGCGAACTGCTTGTCGGTCAGCCAGTGCTGAACGTCGACCGCGACCCGGTGCATTTCCGGAATGGCGGAATTCGCGCCGCCGACCGCGAACAGCGACATCAGGGCGAAGGTCCATGCCAGCGCCAGCAGCGGGTTGGCGTCCGAATTCATGCCGCACCTCGCCGCCGCATGGCGAAGGTGATGGCGAGGCTGATCGGGATAGCCACCAGCAACACCGGCACCAAAGGCAGCCGCAACAGCCCGATCGCCACAAATACCGCGGCCAGGACGATCAGGCCGACCCAATCGTGCCGCTTGATCAGCGGCCACATCATCCGGAAGACGACGGCGATCAAAAGGCCGACCGCCGCGCAGGACACTCCGGCCAGGATGCGGCGCAACGCATCGATTTCACCGTAGCGCTGATACAGCGCCGCCAGCACCGTCACGATCACGACGGGAGGACCGACCAGGCCTGCGAACGCGGCAATGGCCCCGGCAATGCCGCGAAAGCGCGATCCGAACACAAAGGTCAGGTTGACGATGTTCGGGCCCGGCAGAAAGTGGCACAGCGCGAAGGTCTCGTTGAACTCGTCCGCGGTCATCCACTTGTGCTGATCGACGATGCCTCGCCGCGCCCAAACCAGCACGCCGCCAAAACCCGCCAGCGACATTTTGGCAAACGCGACAAACAGCGCGATCAGGCTGGGCGGAGATGATGTCGGGGGGTTCGGCGCCGTAATGGCGGCCGGCGGCGAATCCGGGGGCATGGTTGAAAACCTAGAACGGCGGCCACGCCAGCGCCAACCGGTTTTCCGCTTATTCCACCCCCCGGGTGGCCAGTTCCGGACCCGGACCGGCCCTTCAGGCTCTGTTTTTCTCAACCTTTGCGCCCTATATTGGGGGTGCCGGTTCGCCGGCTATGGAAATAAATTGCCGTCGCAATAAACCATTCGGACCCGGGGGCAGTACCCGGCGCCTCCACCCAAGCCCGCCCGCCCGAGAGCGGCGGGCTTCGGCGGGGGCGAAACAGGATCGACGAGGGCGTAAAGGGCGTGTTTTTTCTCGGTATGGTTCCGCCGTTATCGGGCTATGCAATAGTTGCAAACGACAACTATGCTCCGGTTGCTCAGGCCGCGTAAGCGGTTTGAAAAACCAAGTCTGAAGTCCTAGTGGGTTAAGCTCCGCTGGGCGGGGTTCGGAGGCACCTGGCAACAGAAGCCTCCACTTCAATTTGCTCGCCATTCCACGGTTTTGCCGGAATTTTCACCAGCGGCGGCAACGCCTGCTGACCTTAAGCCGCCGGCGGGGTAGCATGGAGAAATGGGCGAGTCGGAGCACCGGCATCGCCGCAGACCCGCGGCAGCATTTGAACGCGACAGGACCGATAATGGCGACCGATCATATCCGATACGACGTGCTGGCGCGCGACGCGCTGCGCGGGGTGCTTCGTCGCGTATTGGCTGACGCCGCCGAGCACGGCCTGCCCGGCGAGCATCATTTCTTCATCACCTTTTTGTCCACCGCGGAGGGCGTGAAATTGTCGCCGCGGCTGCTTGCGCAATATCCGGAAGAGATGACGGTCATTCTCCAGCACCAGTTCTGGGATCTGGTGGTGACGGAGGATCGCTTCGAGGTCGGCCTGTCGTTTGGCGGGATCCCGGAGCGCCTCGTGGTTCCCTTCAATTCCATCAAGAGCTTCTTCGACCCCTCGGTCCAGTTCGGCCTGCAGTTCGAGCCGTCCGATGCTGCGACAGAGGCTGCTGCGACCAATCTTCCGGCGGTGCCGGCGCCCTCCGGCCTGCCGGTTCCCACACCTGCCGCCGAAAATCAGGACCAGGCGGCAAAGCCAGGCGAAGGGGCTGAAGTCGTTCGGCTGGATCGTTTCCGCAAGAAATAATCCGCGCGAAAGCGTTCTCGCTGTAGAATGGGTGTAGCACGGCCCGCGCAAGACGCGTGGCTCGCGCGCAGCAGACGTGATCCATGGCACGATCGACACCCTCCCCCGGTTCCCCTTCCACCCGCACCGAGACCGACAGTTTCGGTCCGATCCAGGTTCCCGCCGACCGTTATTGGGGGGCGCAGACCGAGCGCTCCCTGCAGAATTTCCGCATCGGCCATGACCGGATGCCGATCGCCATCATTCGTGCGCTGGGAATCGTCAAGCTTGCAGCGGCACAAACCAATCGCGAGCTCGGCCTGCTCGATCAGCGTCGCAGTCGCGCCATCATCCGCGCCACACGCGAGGTGATCGACGGCAAGCTCGACGATCATTTCCCGCTGGTGGTCTGGCAGACCGGCTCCGGCACGCAGACCAACATGAACCTCAATGAGGTGATCGCCAATCGCGCCAATGAACTGCTTGGCGGCAAGCTCGGCGCCAAGGCGCCGGTACATCCCAACGACCACGTCAATATGAGCCAGTCGTCGAACGACTCGTTCCCGACCGCGATGCATATCGCCGCCGCGATGCGCATCACCGACGATCTCGTTCCGGCGCTCGAGATGCTCCGCCGCGCACTGCGCGGGAAGGAAAAGGCGTTCGCCCATATCGTCAAGATCGGCCGCACCCATACCCAGGATGCGACGCCGCTGACGCTTGGCCAGGAATTTTCCGGCTATGCCGCCCAGGTCGAGAGCGGCATCGCCCGGTTGCGCGTCGCGGTGAGGGATCTCTACCCGCTGGCGCAAGGCGGCACCGCGGTCGGCACCGGCCTCAACTCAAAGCCGAAATTTGCCAGGGCGTTTGCCAGGCAGGTTGCCAAAATCACCAAGCTTCCCTTCACCAGCGCCGCCAACAAGTTCGAGGCGCTGGCCTCCAACGACGCCTACGTATTCGTCCATGGCGCCATCAACGCGATGGCCACCGGCCTGTTCAAGATCGCCAACGATATTCGTTTGCTCGGGTCGGGCCCGCGGTCCGGCCTGGGGGAACTGATCCTGCCCGAAAACGAACCGGGTTCCTCGATCATGCCGGGCAAGGTCAACCCGACCCAGTGCGAGGCGGTTACCATGGTTTGCTGCCAGGTGTTCGGCAATCAGGCGGCCATCACCGCCGCCGGCAGCCAGGGCCATTTCGAGCTGAACGTCTACAAGCCGGTGCTGGCATATTGTATGATACATTCCATCCAACTGATGGCCGACGTCGCCCGCTCCTTCACCGAGCACTGCGTCGAGGGAATACGTGCCGACGAAAAGCGTATCCGGGAACTGATGGAACGTTCGCTGATGCTGGTGACCGCGCTGGCGCCCAGAATCGGCTACGACAACGCCGCCAAGGTCGCCAAATCGGCGCATGCCCGCGGAACCACCTTGAAAGAAGAGGCGGTGCGGCTGGGCTTTGTTTCCACTGATGAATTCGACCGGCTGGTGAAACCGGAGCAGATGACGCGCCCCGGCTGATCGGCGCACCCGCGCTGTTCCAAAAGAATGCGTCAGCGGAAAATAGTTCTGGATCGTACCGCCTAAAGAATTAGGGTGTCCGGCTATCGCCACGGCGCCGGGGCGTGGTAGAGCAAAAAAATATTTTCGCAGAGCGAAGCACTTTCTTGATGCTACCAAAGGGCATAATGGGGATTTTCCTGGATGGCGACCGAGCTGGCTAGCGCGCGTCCTGCAAGATTGGATGCGGGCATTGCACCCGCACGCCGCGCGCGGTCATCCATCGAGCGCATTTTCGCAGAGCCAGCCGGATTGCTCCATACCGCCGGCAGGGGCTCTGATCGCGGCGGTGCATACTCCGGTCTTCGTCGACGTGACGCATGCCGGCTGATCGCGTAGTGGGGACCGGCATGGGGGATGTGGTCAATCTGAAGCAATTCAAGAAGCGGGCGGCGCGGGACCGATCGGAGAAGGAGGCCGCGGCCAATCGTACGCGGTTTGGCCGAACCAAATCCGAACGCATCCAGGACGAGCGGCGCGCCAGCCGCGCCGACGACCTGCTGGATCACCATCGGATCGACGGCGAGGACGCGTCATGAAATCGCCTGTCGTGAAACGGTCGATCGTGGTCGCGGGTCACAAAACCAGCGTCAGCCTCGAGGAGGCATTCTGGAACGGCATGAAGGAGATTTCGGGACTTCGGAACATGACCCTGTCCGAACTGGTGGGCGAGATCGACAGCAACCGTCAGCAAGGCAATCTGTCCTCCGCCATTCGCCTGTTCGTGCTGGATTATTTCCGATCGCGCGCCGGCGCTGCGACGGCGGCGGATTCAAAACCGCAGGCATAGGCCCGACCCAGAGGGGGCGTTTGCCCCCCAAACATCAATCCGTCTTCATGTTCAAGGCGTGACAGGCGTTGCAGCGCTGGCGCAACTGTCCGATCAGCGGCCTGAATTCGTCGGCCCGCTTGGCGCGGCTGGCGCTCCAGGCGATCTTCGAAGCCTCGGCGGCGCGCTGGTAGAAGTCAGAAAAGTTCGACCACAGACCGGGATTGGCGAACGTATCGGTCGCAGGATCGCGCTCAGCTCCCGGCTTCCACTGGTTGGTGGCCGGCGGGAACAGATGCGGAAACGCCATCAGCATGGTCGAGATCGTTTCCGCATGCTCCTGCGCATCCGACAGCACGAGCTTGCCTCCCGGCGCCAGCATGGTCTCGACCTCATCCATATTCATGTCGATGGCGCCCATCAAAATCTTGCGGGCAAAGATCGTGTCCTTGGCTGCCGGCTGGTCCTCCGCGACGGCCGGCACGGCCGCAACGCCGAGCGCTGCCGCGAGGACACCGACCACCATGCGACTTGATCTGGGAAAGGCGCGCACGCGTTGGCTCTATTCGAGATCGGCCCTTTCGTGGTCGCGGATATTGGTAGCGTATACCTCGCCGTTGGAAGGCGTCGTCAGCTGACGCAAGAGACCCAGCCTCTTGCCGGGCTCCCGCAGCGGATGGAACACGACCTCGACCAGCTCGCCAGGCTTCACGGCGTCACGCTGCCAGCCGCCGATGCGCGTCAGGTTGCCGGGACTCGTCGTTTCGATCAGCCATTCGGCCGGCGATTCGCCGGACTTGAGCGTGCCCTTGACGGTCAGCGTGACGTGCGGGTTGACCCAACGCAGCTCCACCAACTTGCCCTTGAGCACCTCGCTCCGCATGACGTCGAACATCGAGGCGGAATGGTGGGCAGCCACTTGCGAAATTCCCGCGGCTGCGACCGCCAAGACAGCAAACCCGCCGATTGATTTCATAGGGAATCGCATGGTCATCTCCTGGGGGTTTTCTTGCCGCTACCTGGTCGGAATCGATCGGGAGAAAGGGCGCAACATGCGTTATTCCAGTCCGGGCTTTTCCTGATCACGGATATTGGCTGCGAACACTTCGCCGGTCGCAAGCACGGTGAGCTGTCTCATGAGGCCACTCTTCTTGTCGGCGTCACGCAGCGGATGGAACTCGACCTCGACCTGATCGCCCGGCTTGACCATATCGCGGCGCCATCCACCGACCCGCACCAGATTTCCGGGGCTGGTCGTTTCCATCAGCCATTCAGCAGGCGCTTCGTCCGCTTTCAGCGAACCGTTTAGGGTCAAGGTGACATGCGGGTTGACCCAGCGCAGTTCCACCACGGTACCCTTCAGCGTCATCATCTTCGAAAAATCGAACATGGATGCCGAATGGTGCGCGGCGACCTGGGATATTCCCGCGGCGAGTGCCGCAACGGCGGCAAGCGCGCCGATCGCCTTCATGAGTTGTCGCATGGATTTCTCCTGTTTTAGTTTTGCGGCTATTTCGCCGGAACAGCTGTGGTGTGGCCCCATTCGGATTTTTCGACGGGTACGAAGATGTGATCGCCTTCCGCATTGACCCGCTCCACCAGATCGCCGGTGGCGCAGACGCCTTCCACGATGTCGAACTTGCGCGCCCGCTGGCGGAAGAAGATGCGCGTCGTCTTCCACGGCTTGGTCAGGATCTTCGGCGCGATGATTTCCAGCTCATCATGCAGGATGTCCTTGTCGGCAAGGTGAATGCGTTCGATCACGTGCATGTCGCCATTGTTGGGCAGGCCGGCGGCTTCGCTGATGGCAAGCGGCGCTTGCGGAACAATATCGACGGTATCGACGACAAGCGTGTCGCCCTCCCAATGCCCGATCGAGTGGCCATGAAAGGTCGGATCGGAAACTTCCGGGTGGCCACGGCCATCGGTGTAGATGCGGCGGATCCGGTTGCCATCCGACTCGCCGAGCATGGTGACCCGGCCGGGCGTGAACAGGACTTCCATGGCGTTGTGGGTGACCAGCATCCAGGACGGATGCGCCTCGGGCAGGCAGTTGGAAAAGATCAGGCGCGGCCGGCCGGCCTTTTCCTCGGCGAACATCTGCTGGATCTTCTTGGCGGCGGTCTCGTTCCACGGTGGCGGATTGGTTTTGACCTGGGCGTCCTGGTCGCTGATTTTCGGATTCCAGACGCCGCTCCAGTCCGGCAATTTGCCAATGTCGGCCCAATCCTGGGCTGACGGCGGCGGGTTGATGACGGTTGGCGCCTTCTTGGGGGCCTGCGCGGAAGCCATCGAAGGCGCCGCCAGCGACGCAAGCAGACCAGCAACGATAATACCCAGTGGACCAGATTTCACGCGCAGTTCTCCGAAATATGAGGTGGCCCGATAAGCCCATCCAGCGTAGCGACAACCCGTTTCATTGTGAAGTCAGTGCATCGTGAAGCCGATCCCGCGACCGAACGCGACCACGGCGATCCATAACAACAGCGAGATGGTCGCGGCGGCCTTGGCGGCGATCGGCGTATGGCCGGTTCCCGTGTCCCAGCGTTCGATATCGCCAGTGCCGATGAAATGAAACACCGCCATGTTGAGACCGGCCAGCGCGAGCAGCACGAGCTTGCCCCGGAACAGGAAATTGTGGGCATAATGTACGGCGTCCGACGAGAACATCAGCGAACCGGTGACCACGGCGACGGCGAACGCGCCCCAGGTATAGGGGATCACATCGCGCATCAGCCTGCGAACCCTGAGATCGAGCGAAGCAACACCGAGGAGCCGCAGGTCGACGATCGAGATGGTGCCGACTACCAGCACGATCGCCAAAACGTGAACGGATTCGATCCACGGAAACAGGATTTCATTTTCGGCAATCGCACTGGCGATGGGGGTTGCCTGGAGCCATCCCAGAGCGCGGTCAATCTCCACTGAGAAAATCCCTTGTGTTCGGCATGGGTGGCTGGGCCATTCGATCCGGTCACGCGAAATAGGCGATCCACCGGCCTGCGAAAATGATCGAGGACCACAGCAGCATCGAGACAATGGCGACCGTCGCGGCGGCGGCGCGCGGTCCGGAGCGCAGGTCGCCGAAGCTGGCATTGCGCCGTTGCAGAAACTGAAACAGCCCGGTGACGATCAACGCCGCGACCAACAACAGCATCTTGATCTGGAATGCCGGATTCTTCAGCGACCGCGCCGGTTCAGCGATAATCATCAGGATGCCAGTGGCGAGCAGGATCAGCAGGGGCCACCACACCAGCGGCAAGAACCGCGACGTGACCACTTTCATCGGCCGGTTTGCCCAGAACACGCCGATCAGGCGAAGATCGATCATCAGCGCCGAACTGGCGACGACCGCAATCGCAAGGATGTGAATCGTCTGCACCGTCGGCACGGCCCATTTCGTGACCTGGATCGCCTGGCTCAATGCCGTCTGGTCGATCCAATGGCAGATCTCGTTAAGCGTAGGAGCCATGTCAGCCAGCTAGAACCCAAATTAGAACCAAGGAAGAGCCCCAATAGCGACGAATGAGGCGGCAGGGTACATGCGGCGCCCCAGGGGGAGAAGGCACGTTTCCACATAGACGCATGTAATTTCACATGGACGCAGGTACCGCGGCGACAGGCCGACCGGCATTCTGACTTTGAGCCGGCGGAGCCAGAACACCCCGGCACCCCCTGACCCAGGCAGGCGGATCGCGCCTTCAGGCGCGACTTCGGGCCTGGAGCAAGGGCTGGACGGAGCGTTTTACGGGCGCTGCGGCTTGTTATCGGGGGCCGGAGTAGCCACTTGATCAATTAGCGTGTTTGGGCCGCTGCAACAGCTCCTGTCCCGAAACGCAACGCTTCGCCAAATCCGACAGACGATTTCGACCAACGGCATATCGCTTCGATATGCGCGTGACGGGTCAGGACACCTATGGCCATCGAACATGCCGCCGTGCAGGTCGTGCGCAAGCTGTGGGGGGTCGCGGATCTGCATCCCTGGAGCGGCATCGACGGTTCCGGCGACCGGGTTGGGGAACTATGGTTTGAGCGCGCCGATCGAAGCGCACGGGTCCCGGCGTTACTGCTCAAGCTGCTGTTCACCAGCGAGCCTTTGTCGATTCAGGTTCATCCGGACGATGCATTCGCCCGCACCGTCGGGCTGCCGAACGGCAAGACCGAGGCATGGTACATCCTCTCGGCAACGCCGGATGCGCGGGTCGGCGTTGGGTTGAAACGGCACCTCGCGCCAGGGGAATTGCGCGCGGCGATCAAGAACGGCTCGATTTCCAGTCTGGTTGATTGGCGTTCAGTCAAGCAAGGCGACGTCATCTTCATCCCTGCCGGGACCATCCACGCCATAGGCGCCGGGATCGTGCTCGCCGAGATTCAGCAGCACAGCGACGCGACTTTCCGTCTGTTCGACTATGGCCGGGCGCGCGAGTTGCACGAAGACAGCGCCGTCGCCGTTTCCGACGCCGGGCCGCTTCAGCCCCAAGCTGGCGTTCGCCGTCTCACCGCGGTTCGAACCGCGCTGGTCGCAAGCCCGCATTTTGTCCTGGAGCGGATCGATCTTCCGGCAAATTCGAGCTGGGCCCTCAATGCGACGCGGGAAACCTGGATCCTCGTGATTGGAGGCCAAGCTCGGGTCGGACGGACAAGCCTCAAGGTCGGCGACGCTGTTTTTGCCGAGGCCGACCGCGCCGGGATCGACGTCGGGCCCGATGGAATGAGCGCTTTGCTAGCCTATCCGGGACCAGATCCGGTTGTTGCGTTGCTGGAAGACAGTGGAGAACACATGACCAAATCCGCCTCTACATCGGTTGCGCCCCCGTCGAAACCGCAAGAGATCGTCGGGGTCCAGCGATGACGCCGCTCCGTCGCATCGCTTTCATCGGCAATTCGCTTCCCCGCCATTGCGGGATCGCCACCTTCACCACGGACCTGCAGCAGGCGATAACGACCTCGCGCCAGGACCTCGAGACGCGCATCGTCGCAATGACCGACCATGGTCAAGCCTATGACTATCCCGCTTCGGTCGCTTTCCAGATCAACGACGGCAACATCGAGGAATATGCACGCGCTGCGGACTTCCTGAACGCCGGCCGGTTCGACGTCGTCTGTCTGCAACATGAATTCGGGATTTTCGGCGGCGAAGCCGGCGCCCACCTTCTCGTGCTGCTGTCGCGCCTCACCGTGCCTGTGGTCACGACGCTGCACACCGTGTTGGCCAGGCCGACCGCGGTCCAGCGCGCGGTGCTGAACGGCATCATCGAGGCGTCTTCGAAGATCGTGGTGATGGCCGAGAAGGGCCGTGAGCTGCTCCGAAGCGTCTATCACGTGCCCGACGACAAGATCGAGGTCATCGCCCACGGTATTCCCGAGGTCGCATTTTCCGGACCCGATGCCGCGAAGGCCAGGCTCGGCTTTGCCGGGAGGCCGGTCATTCTGACATTCGGCCTGTTGTCTCCCAACAAGGGCATCGAAGTCATGATCGACGCCATGCCGCTGATTCTGAAGCGGCGCCCCGATACGGTCTATGTCGTGCTCGGCGCAACGCATCCGAATCTGGTCCGCGACCAGGGCGAGGCCTATCGCGAAAGCCTGATCGCGCGGGTCCGCGAACTTGGCGTCGAAGATCATGTCGTGTTCCTCGACCGCTTCGTCGATCAGGCGACGCTGCTCGAATTCATTTCGATGTGCGATGTCTATGCTACGCCCTATCTCAACGAAGCTCAGATGACGTCAGGTACATTGGCCTACAGCTTCGGAATGGGCAGGCCGGTGGTCTCGACGCCCTACTGGCACGCGCACGAACTGCTGGCCGATGGCCGCGGCGTTCTGGTGCCCTTTGGCAATGCGGCAGCGACCGGGCACGAGATCGCGGAATTGCTCACCGACGACGCCCGCCGGGAAGCGATGTGTCGCCGGGCCTACACGTTCAGCCGCACCATGACATGGCAACGCGCCGCCGAGCGTTACGTGTCCGTCTTCGAGCAGGCGCGGCAGGGTCACTGGCTCAAGGTCGTCGCCCGCTCCGATGCGACCTCGCCCGAACCGCGCAGCCCGGCAGCGCCCGACATGCAAATCGGTCATTTCCTTGCGATGTGCGACGATACCGGGCTGTTCCAGCATGCCGTGCATTCGGTGCCCGATCGCTCGCACGGCTATTGCGTCGATGACAACGCCCGCGCGTTGCTGCTGGCGTGCGCCCTCAACGATCCGGGCGAGCAGCGGCTGCCGGAGATCCTGACCGCCCGTTTTGCGGCTTTCGTGCAGCATGCATGGAACCCCGACACCAGGCGATTTCGCAACTTCATGGGCTTCAATCGGAGCTGGCTCGAGGGCAGCGGTTCCGAAGACAGCCATGGGCGAACGCTCTGGGCCCTGGGCGAGTGCGCGCGCAACGACGCAAGCCCGTCGCGCCGCCGCTGGGCTCAAGCCTTGTTCGCCGAAGCATTGCCGACCGCGGAGGGCTTCCGTTCCCCCCGCGCGTGGGCATTCACGCTGCTGGGTCTGGACGCCTATTGCGCCATGGCGCCGGATGATCTCCACGCCCGGGAAGTCCGGCATTCTCTTGCCGGCAGGTTGATGTCGATTCTGGCGTCGGTCGAGACCCCGGAATGGGTCTGGTTCGAGGAAGGACTGGCCTATGACAACGCGCGCCTGCCGCAGGCTTTGATCATGGCGGGCATGGCGACGCAAACGCCTGATTATGTCGATGCCGGGCTGAGGTCGCTGCATTGGCTGATGACCCAGCAAACCGCACCGGCGGGTCATTTCCGCCCGGTCGGCACCGCCGGTTTCGGCGAACAGCGGCAACGTCCCCGCACCTTCGATCAGCAACCCGTGGAAGCAACGGCGACGATCGCTGCCTGCCTCGCGGCCTGGCGGGCGGACGGCGATGCCGAGTGGAAAACCACCGCGACCCGCGTCTTCGCATGGTTTTTCGGCAGCAACGACTTGTCCGTGGCGCTGGTCGACCCATACACCGGAAGTTGTCGCGATGGGCTGCACCCGGATCGTGCTAATGAAAATCGCGGCGGTGAGTCGGTCTTGTCCTATCTTCTCAGCCTCGCCGAAATCAGACAGCTCGCCCGCGTCAACACCAGCCAGACCCCGCCCGCGGCGCTTCGCGCCGTCGGCACCTGAACTTGACCGCCCATTTCACTCCAACGAGCCGAGGCACCTTGTCGTCGCGAGCCACCTTCCTCAACCGTCAGGCGCTTTATCTGCGTCCCGACCCGGCGCGGGTGATCGTGCGCCCGTTCAAGCCGGCGACGGAACCGCGCGATCTCAACCCGACCGACAAGACGCGGGCCAACCATATCGTCGACCGGGTTCTCGCGCTCGACCCCGAAGCCGTTGCCAGCCAGCTCGAAGACGTCCTGGAGAATTTCGACGGCCGCCACCGCAACCTGCTGGAGACGTTCGAATCGCGCGCCGATGTGATGGAACAGGCGCTGGCGGCTCATGGCACCTTCTCCCAGGCCCAGCGCCAGCTGATCGGCGCCTATTTTCTCAACGAATATTCGTTCGAGGCCTCGGCCTTGTTCAACCCCAGCATCGTGCCCCATCCCGACCAGTCCGACGCGCCGAAAGGCGGCCTGCGCTTCATCCTCAGTCTCCGGGCCATTGGCGAAGGGCATGTGTCGTCGCTGACATTTCGGGCCGGCACCGTCGCCGCCGATGGGGGCCTGACCGTCGATCCGACGGCCCGGCTCGCTTCCAGCCCGCGGATCAGCCGCCGCATATCCAAACCGGACGGCGACCATGTCGAGCTGACTTTCAATCCCGAAGAAGAGCTCAGCGAACGCGTGATCTTCCCCGTCACCGATTCCCAGTCGAACGGCATCGAGGATGCGCGCTTTGTCCAATTCAGCGACGAGAATCGGAAAACCTACTACGCGACCTATACTGCCTATAGCGGCCGGGCGATCCGTTCCGAATTGATCGAGACCCAGCGATTTCATGTCGTTCCGGCTGACACCCCTGAAAGGTGCCGCGGCACAGAACAAGGGCATGGCGCTATTTCCTCGCAAGATCGACGGCAAATACGCCATGATCGCGCGGCAGGACAACGAGAACCTGTATCTGATCCGTTCGGACGACCTCTACACATGGGACGGCGGTCAGGCCATTCTGAAGCCGGAATTTCCCTGGGAGTTCGTTCAGATCGGCAATTGCGGATCGCCGATCGAACTCGATGAAGGTTGGTTGCTGCTGACGCACGGCGTCGGCCCGGTCCGCAAATACTCGATCGGCGCGGCGCTGCTCGACAAGAACGATCCCTCCAAGGTGCTGGCGCGCTCGCGCGAGCCGCTGTTGCGGCCTGAACCATCCGAGCGCGAAGGATATGTCCCCAACGTCGTCTATACCTGCGGCGCGATGCGGCACAACGACCAGATCATTTTGCCCTACGCCGTATCGGACACCTTCTCCAATTTTGCGACCATCAAGATTTCGGCTCTGATGCAAGCGATGAAAATGTGATGACCAGGGAAACCAGTTATTTCGTTCAATCTTTCAACGCCGGCAAAGGCGGAAGCCGAAAGGCCGACGCTCCGATAGCCTGCAAATCGGCGACGGGCGCGGTCCGGACGGCAGAACGATTGGCATTGAGCAAACTCGGCGTCATTGCCTTCTCATCCACCGGTGACCCTGAAATGGGCGACTATGACGACGAGCCTGCGGTCATCTTCCGGAATGGCCAGCTTCCCGCGGCTTTCGAGTAAACAGCCAGCCGAAGCTTGTGGCTGTGATGACCGCCGCGCCTGACGCTGCCGGTTCTGGGTGTTCGGCCCGGCTGCCAAGCAAACGGCCTTGGCGCGGATGCGCTGGCCGGGCGACCTGCTGATACTGAACTCGTAAAAGTGAAATGAACACCTAAGTATGGATCAAAGGTAGCAGGAGCGCGTCAGCGAGGTTGACCTAATGAAGGCAGTGTTGAAATTTCGTCGCCACATCGAATGGCGATCGGCTGTACCGATTCAGTCGCTCGGGCACATCCATCGTCAAATTGTTGTTGCAGCCCGGCAGGCGTTGCAACGCCTGTTCAACAATGACCGCTTGCTGATTCCAGTTCCGGTCAGAGCCGTTAACCTGCGACGGTTTGATCGGTCTCGATCTCGTGATTGATTTTCCGAATCACAGTCGGTCGTATGACCAGACCCGGCGCGCCGTGCGATTTTGGGGATACGACAGCGCTATGGAAGCGTCATTCTTCATAGGCGAAGACGCCCTGAGACGAATTCAACCGGACGCCTGCCCCGATGAGTCGGGCTTTCTGAGTGCGTTCGATTGCAACCGCGATTTGATATGCGCCGCCGCAGCGAAGGTCTACGTCCGCGGAAGCAGAGGCTCTTACGATCTGGTTGCCGCTCATTTCTAAGGAGATCGGAGGCTACCCCTCGGAGATCGGGGAATCTGCAGAATTCTTCCGGTCACTCGATCGCCCCGTCCCGGCCACGACTTGTACATCTTTCAAAGGCAACACGGCCCCGCTGACGCGCTCGCCGGACTGACTTCGGGGACACCATGACGACTGTGAAGCTCCTCGCGTCGACGATCCTCAACGCGCTGGGGGACGTGCAATCTGCACTTGTCGGGAAAGCTGTCGTTCTTACCGATGGAAAAGCCGGGACAGTTTCGAATGTCTGGCTGGACGAACTTCACGGCATGAGAATCTCAATCGATGGACATGATGGAAAGTGGCCGATCTCGACCATCAAATTCGAGCAGGACACCCAAGAGCCGTGGCGGACTCCACCGGGTCAATGCTGAAATGACGACGCCGAATACGGGGGCGGGTCTGTCGGTTCGACTTGCAAAGCCGCTGACCTGCCGACGCCGGCTACATGCTAATTCCCGCGAGCGGCAGCACCCGCTGAAGGATCGATGCCAGGCAGATCAACACCACCAATATCTTGAGAAGGTTTGCCAGGCGGGACTCTCTGACAAACTTGTCAATGGCCCAAAAGCAAATTGCGCCGACGACGCAAATAATCAAAACCCCGATCAAAACTGAAAGCATGGCAATCCCCTCTGCTGCTGCGGTGACGTCACATCTGCGCGCGATCCCGGAAAAGAAAGGAAACAGCTCGATGCGCGTGCGTGAGCTTCGATTGACGAGACGGGAAGGCGTACAACCGCAGAAAGCCACCCAATCGGAGTACGCCTAGGTTGAGCTAAGTCAAATACACTGTACGCTTTCGGGATCATCATTGACAAGACCTCGAAACCGCCACGCGAGCTGCCGCGCACCACGACGGCGAGAACACGAGCTGATTGCGAAGCGCGCCAGACACCAAACGAACTGAGAGGTCCGATGAAAAAGCCCGTTCTCACGGTTGAAGAACCCGAGCAAAAGAAGGCACCACGCGCCGACCGCCTTCCTGCCGAAGGGTTCGTGTTAATTGTCGATGGCCATTTCAAGTCAGTATTTGACACCGCGACCGCGGCTGAAGCATCGGGTCGAAAGCTAAAGTCGGCTTATCCGATGCTTCAGATTCAGATCTATGACGCCGCGACCAAGGTCCGCACCTCCTTGGGCCAGGAACCCTGACGATCGCAGCGTCGTCATCGCGGAAAGCCTCGGCGTTCGCGGCCACACCCGGCCGCAGCGCACCCATGGGCCTGCGCCGTGGAGTGCCGATCGCTACGGATTTGCGACCGGCGGCGTCAGCACAAGCGGCGGTTTCGGTTTCGGCGGACGGGCAATGAGGCTCGGCGCGGGGCGCACGTCGATCGGCGGCGGCAATGGCGCGACCTGCTGGCTGACGACAGGCGGATTGGTGACTGGCGGCACGACCGGCGGGCGTGGTGCGGCGACTTTCGGCTTCGGCTGAAACCGGCGCGGATCGGAAGGCAGGCCGGGCAGAGCCGCGTCGGGCGCGATGACCGGAGGCTCGCCGATCGCCGGCGGAATCGATGCCGGCATGACCGCTGGCGGCGGTTCTCCGCGCTCGATCGAATCCAGCCTGCGGGTCTCGCGATCGATCGCCCTCACCGCCAGCCATGACGACAGCGCGGTGACGTCGACCGTGCGGTCGAGTGCGTCGGGCGAACCCGCGATAAACACCTGAATTTCCGGACGGCTGATCGCCTGTTCGACCGCCGCCAAAGCAACGGTCACGCGAATATCGACTTGATCCGCCGGAATATCGTATCCGCCGGAAACGATCGCCCGGGCGACGTCGCTGTCGAGCGTGGTGGCGCCGACGCGAAGCCGGCCGTCCCTGACGGTGAACGGAATTTGCGCCGACGCGACCAACAACGCGCCACCGGACAACACCGGCTCGACGATCTTGCGCAGCCGGCTGTCGTCGGTCGCCTGGCCAGCGTCGCTGGCGCGGATCGCGACATCGAAGGCGCGCGGATCAAGGCCGGCGATACCTGCGGATTCCAGCGTCACGGTTCCGCTGCCGGAGAGCGCGCCAGTCAGTGCCGACGCGCTTCGGCCCAGGCTTGCCAGCGTCATCTGCATCGACGCACGACCGGCGGGCATCGCCAGCGCGCGATAATGCAGAGCGCCGCCATCGACAGCCTTGAACTGCAGGCGCGCATTCAGCGCAAGACCATTCGGGGTCGGTCTGGCGTCGATACTGGCACTCGCCTCGCCGCCTCCGATGCCCCCCTTGAGGGCGTCGAACGCCAGCGATTGACCGTCACTTTTCACCGTCCCGCTGACGGGGCGCACCTCGCTTCCGCCCGGAAGCAGGCCGCGCAGCGCCTGAAACGCGATCTGGCCACGCCAGCCCTTCAACAACCCGGAACCAAGCGGCTCGGCCGCGTCGCGCCCCGCGGCGCCGATGGCCAGCGCGAAGGCAGGCGCAAGGTCCAGCGCGTCGAGGCCGACCTCGCCCTCGACGTTCCGTTCGCCGTCAAGCGTCAGCGCCACGCGCCCGCGCAGCCGCGAGCCCGCCATCGCGCCGTCCAGATCGGCGAAGGTCAGCTTGCCGCCCAGCAGCGACACCCGCGACGACAGGCTGATGTTTTGCGCGAGTCTGTCCGATGGTTTGAGATCGAACAGCGGCGCGAGATTGACGCTGCGGGCCTTCAACGCAACGCTGCCCTTGGGCTGCGCCGCCCAGGGTTCGACCGTGCCCTGCGCTTCGGCGTCGAGGCCGGCTCCCGACAGGCTGACTTTCAGCCGCAACGGCTCGCCCCAGACGCCGTTGACCGATCCCTGGAATTGCCCCGGCCCGTTCCCCGCCAGGATCGCGCCATCCAGCCCCAGCAGCGCGAGCAGGGAACCACCCTGCTCCGACGACAGTTTCGATTCGAAGCTGATTTCGCTGCGCCGGAGCTTGTCGAGATCGATCCCGCGCAGCGCCGCGGTCACAGGCTTCGCCGTGATCGAGGCCGACCCCGTGAACTGCGGCGCGTCAAGGTCGAGGGTGGCGTGGGCACTGGCGCGATCGGCGTGGTCGGCGTCCTTATCGACGGCGAGCGTCAGCTTGAGGCGCGCCGGGCCCTGACCGAGCGCCATCGAATTCAGCCGCGAGGCAACCGCCGGCGCGAACGGGGCGATAAGTCCGCTGATCTGCCCCAGCGACGCGGCGCTCGAATTGAGCGCCAGTTTTCCGGTCGCGTTGACCCGATCGAACGCACCTGCGCCCTCCACCATGACGCCGCTGGCCTCGCCGACCTTCAGTTGATCGAGCGAGACCGTCTTCGGACCGTAGCCGAGCTTCGCCATGAACGGATGCAGTTCCTGGCCGGCCGAAATGGCGTGGCCGATATCCAGCGATATCCGCGCCTGTTCCGGCCACTCCGCCTGCGGACCCGCGAGTGCGCGCGCGAACGCCGTCGCGGCATCGAGATCGAGCCGTTCGGCCTTCAACTCCGCGTCGAACGCGGCGCCGCTCACAGGATCATGCGAGATCGCGATCCGCCCTTCGACGGCGCCGCCGTCGATCTCCGCCTTGATGGCTTCGATCGCCACGCGGTGCGGGGCGACATCGACGTCGCCGCGCAGCCGCATCGGCTTCTGACTGCGATAGGTCAACTCGCTGCGGCCCTGCAACCACATCACCAGCGCATCGGGATCGGATGACTCGACGCTGAGCGCGCCCTTGAAACTGCCGGATGCACCGGGTTGCGCATGGCTGCCGCTCAGGGATACGCGGGTTGCGCCCGGTGCGCGAAAATCCAGCCGGTCGATGCTCCAGGATTTGGCATCGGTACGCAAATCGGCGGCAAAACTCTGCAGCGGACGGCCACCCAGCATGATCTGCTCGGCGGCAAGCTCGATTTGCGCCGGGATCGGCGGCTCTGGCGCCGCCGCGATCAGCGCGCGCAAGCTCGGCAACACCCGTATCGGCTCGGAGCCGCCATTGTCCCGGGCGGCAAACTTGTCGGCGTCGAGCTGGCGCGCGGACAGCACGGCGTGAATGAGCGGCGAGGCGCCAAAGCGAACGTCCCCAAGGCCCACAAATTTCAGCGCCGTGTCCTCGGTGCCATAGCTCGCTTCGATCTGCTCGAGCTTTGCGGCGGCATGATCGGCCTTGACCCTGGCCGAAACCCGCCATGGCGTTGGTGACGTCTCGGAGCCGCCTTTCGGCCTGGGTGTGGCAGAGGTGGCGAGCACTACCGCGCCTTCAAAACGCGGAGCACGGGTCTCGAAGCTCAGCACGCCATCGACATCCGCAGACAGGGCGCGGGCGCCGGGATCGATGTTGAGATGAACGCGGGTGCCGCTGCCGTCGGCGCTCTGCCCGGATGAGACGCGAAACGGATAGCGGGTGCCCGACAGCACGAAGCTGCCGTCGCCCCGCACCGAACCCGCCAGCGAGCGCACATCGCCGGAAAAGGCAATGTCGCTCAGTTCGAGCGTTCCGCGGCTCGAGGCATCATGCAGCGCGATCCGGCCGGTCAGGTTCAGCCGGTCGATCGAAAGCGTCCCCAAATTGAACTTGCCGGTCGCCGCCGGCCAATCGATCCGCCCCAGCGGATCAAGCCCGAGATCGACCGCCATCCCGCCAATGGTCAGTTCGGTGGCCCGCCATTCGCCCCGCATCAGCGAACCCAGACTGAACTCGACGTCGAGCTTGTCGGCGCGAACCTTGCCGAGATCGTTGGCGCCGCCGACCACCACCGAGCGCAGCCGCAGCGACGGCGACGGCAACAGCCGCGCTTCCAGCGCGCCCGCGACCCGCACGGGGGCACCGATCACCTGCGTGGCTTCGGCTTCGAATTGCGGCCGGAACTGATTCCAGTCGATGAAATACGGCCCGATCAGCGCGGCAATCAGCGCAATGATGAAGGCAATCGCCAATCCGAGCAGCGTCGTCTGCACGGTGTCTCCCCTTGAGCACGCTCCGGCTCACTCGGCTTGCGCGGCATGGCGCGTCGCTTGGGCTTTGGCCTTGCACCCCATTGCGACGACGATCCGAAAGCGACCCCCGCCGCCGCGCTGAGATCAGTGCCGGAGCAACGCCATATATGCCATATATATAGAGACAACTGTGGCGAAGTCACAGCAACGTGGCGTGACTGCGTCATGCCGCCGCCGTCACCAGCTTGCGGGCAGCCTTTTGAGGCCGCGCAGGACAAAGGTCGGCCGCCATTCCGGATTCTCGGCGTCGTCGAGCCGCAGTTCCGGCAGGCGGCGCAACAGCGTCGCGATCGCGACCTCGGCCTCGATGCGCGCCAGCTGGGCGCCGAGGCAGAAGTGAATGCCCCCGCCGAACGAGAGCGGGCGCACATTGGGACGGGTAATATCGAGGCGATCCGGCCGGTCGGGATAGACCGCAGGATCCCGATTGGCCGAGCCCAGAAGGCAGAGCACGGTTTCGCCTTTCGCGATTTTCCTGCCGCCGAGGTCGTCGATGTCCTCCAGCGTCACCCGGCCGCTCATCTGCACCGAGGAGTCGTAACGCAGGAATTCCTCGATCGCGTTGGTGATGAGGGCGGGGTTGGCCTTGAGCAGCGCGAGCTGATCCGGATGGCGGTGCAGCGCCAACAGCCCGTTTCCGATCAGGTTGACGGTGGTCTCGTGCCCGGCGCCGAACAGCAGGATGATGTTGGCGGTCAGTTCCTCGTTGGAGAGCTTGCTGCCATCCTCCTCGGCCTGCACCAGTTGGGTGGTCAGGTCATCGCCGGGCTTCTTCCGCCGCAGCTCGAACAGTTGCTGGAAATACATCTGCACCATCGCATGGGCCGCATTGGCCTCCGCAATCTCCGCCGGCGACAGCGGCACCGGATCGAGCAGCCGTCCACCGTTGCGCGAACCGGTATAGAAAACTCCGCGATGGTCCTCCGGGATTCCGAGCATGTCGCAGATGATGGTCACCGGCAGGCGGAAGGCAAAATCCTCGATCAGGTCCATATGCCCGCGCTCGGCCAAGCGATCGAGCGTTTCGTCGACGACCTGCTGGATGCGCGGCCGCATGTCCTCGACCCGGCGCGCCGTGAACGCCTTCACCACCAGGCCGCGCAAGCGGGCGTGGTCGGGCGGGTCCTGCTGCAGCATCCAGTGGCTCATGCTGCGAAAGATCGGCTCCTCCATGATTTTCGGTCCGTAGCGCCGCGTCGAGCGCTCGACGAAATCCTTGCCGAACCGCTTGTCGCGCAGCACCAGACTTGCCTCGGCATGCCGGCTCGCGAGATACAGGCCATGCGGCGCGAGATACATGGGATCGGTGCTGCGCAGCCGCGCATAGTGCGGATAGGGATCGCGGATGAACTCCGGGGACAGCGGGTTGAAGAGCGGCTCGGTCGTCGCAGCCTGAACATGCTCGTTCATGGGCACCTCGATGCGGTCTGGAGACGGATTTAGTCCACACGCCGCCGCTCACGGCAAGCCGGTAGATGGTGGTGGCTCCTGGTGGTCATCCTAGGCCGGTATTCGGTGCAACCGGCCCGCGACCGCACGAACTTTGCCGGGCGACGCCCGCCAGATCGCCAGCGCGGACAAGGCGCTCACTCCGATACCGATTGCAAAGGCCAACGTATAACTCCCGGAAAGGTCGTGCAGAACGCCGGTCACCCAGGGGCCCGCGGCACCTCCGGCGAGTGCCGCGACCATGATGGTACCGAAAATACTGCCGTAGTGCCTGCCCTGAAATATCTCCACCACGACCGCCCCCATGATCGAGGTCAGGCCGTAGCCAAGCGCGCCCTGCGCCACGACCATGACGTAGACCAGCGTCAACGTCGGAAAGTGCGCCAGCGCGATCAGGGCCGCAAAGCAGATCGCAAAGCCGGCGCAGCTCGCGGACCAGATCCATTCGCGCCCCACCCGGTCCGAGACGTGTCCGAGCAGGATCTGGCCGGGAATGCCGAGCAGGCTGACCGCGCCCAAGGCCCAGACCGCAACGCCGGGGCCAAAGCCGATGTCGAGAAGGTATTTGGTCTGGTGCACCTGCACCGCGTACCAGATGTACAAGCCGCCGAAATAACCGGTCGCAAGCCACCAGAACCGCGCGGTCGCGAGCGCGCGCTTCAACGTCCAGTCGATACCGGCCCAATCGGGATCGACGACGTTGGATACCGGCTTCGCAGCGGACGCCGAGGGTGCGGCGTCGCCATCCGGCCGCAGGCCGATATCCTCCGGGCGCTTGCGCAATAACAGGTTGATCGGCGCCAGCACGGCCAGAACCAGAAGGCCCATTGCCGTGCAGGCCGTCCGCCATCCGGTTTGTTCGATCATGTGCTGCACCCACGGCAGCAGCGTGACGGAGCCAACGCCGACGCCGGCGAACGCCAGTCCGATGGCAAGGCCACGACGGCGATGGAACCAGTTCGGCAAAAACAGCGATTGGCCGGAATAGCCGAGACAGATGCTTCCCGCGCCGACCAGCACGCCGATCGTCAGATAAAGATGCCATGGCTGCGTCGTCAGCGGCGCCAGCAACAGACCGCCCGCCATCAGCGCGACACCCAGTTCCATCACGGCACGGGGACCGAGCCGGTCCATCAGGCGGCCGATCAGCGGGCTTACCCCGGCGGAAACCACGAAGCCGAACGAGAAGGCGCCCGCGGTGAGGCCGCGCTCCCAGCCGAACTCATCGATGATCGGCGGAAAGAACAGCGAAAACGCGGTGCGGGCGTTGACGCCGATCGCCATGGTGACGAACGTCACCGCGATGATGATCCAGCCGTAAAAGAAGGGAAGCCGCATCGAGGTCCTTATTCCGATATCGAGGGTACCGCTGAGGTCATGGCGTCCGCCGCAGGAACCCTATATCGTCAATATCGTCAAACAACGCGATAGCTTGTTCAATTATCAAGGAGGTAAAGATGGCGCTGAGTGTCAAGCAGATGATGGAGGCCGCCAATGCCGCGGTGCCGAAGATCACGCCGGCACAGGCGAAGGAGATGATCGGCAAGGGCAATACGCTGGTGGTCGACGTGCGCGACGCACCGGAAATCGAGAGCAGCGGCAAGGTTGCCGGCGCCGTGCATGTCTCGCGCGGCATGCTGGAATTTCGTGCCGATCCCGAATTGCCCACCCACGACAAGAATTTTGCCAAGGACAAGACCGTGATCCTCTATTGCGGATCCGGCGGCCGCGCCGCGCTCGCCGGCAAGCTGCTCAAGGACATGGGCTATGGTCAGGTCTACAATGCCGGCGGCTTCAAGGATTGGGCCGAAAGCGGCGGCCCGGTCGAAAAGCCTTAACTGAACATGGGCCCGGACAGCTAACTCACTGCCGCAGGATCGGATGGTCCTGCAGCACCTCCTCCCTGATCGAAGCGGCCTGAATCGCGCGAAACAGGATTCGTGCCGTTCTCAGATCGCTGGCCTTCACGCACAGGCTGATGATCTGGCGCACCGCGGAATCGCGCAACAGATCGTCGGCGATCTTCATGGCGATCTCCATCGCGATCTTGGCGGCGCGTTCGTACCGCTCGGCGTGGTATTTGCTGTTATCAGGGCGGCCGGCAGTGCCGGCCACCTTCTCGGCGCTATCGGCTGCGGAACGGCAGATATCGCGGATCCTGTGCGCGGCCTCAATATCTCCGATCGGCCACTGGATATCCTCGTCCCATATCTCTTTGGGCTTCTGTCCTCCGAACCACCTCATCGCCATGCCCTGAATTCCTGAAAGCACAGATGGCCGTGTAGATTTGCGGCCCAGTCAACAATAACCATTATCCCGCAATCTAGCTGCGCTCTCGGATGGTCGGCGGAGACGGCTTGACCCTGCGTATCGTAATGGGCGAGCCATCGGACTCGAATTTCAATTCGTACTTCCTGCCATTTCTGTCGATCGCGGTACAGGCGATACTGGAGACCTGGCCCGCCGCGAAATTTCCAAGCTGCGTGCACATCCCGGCCGATAATTCGACGAACGGCACCGGCAGGCCGTCGACCTTCGGCCGGTTCTTGGAATTCAGCAGCATCCGGTCGACCGTCAGCTCGTACAGATTATCCTGCGACCTGCGGCCATTCTCGCCCGAAAACGAGATGATGTGGCTGTGGTCAGCCGGGTCGTCGAGCGCGATGGTGAAATAGGCCCGGCCGTGGATGCCGTGGGCGTATGCGACCGTCCTGCACGTATAATCGCGTCCCGCAACTCTAAGGGTGCTGCACTTCCCCGACATCAGCGCCAACAAATCCGTGTCCGGCTCCTGCGGCGTGAGTTCGTTCGCGACATCTTCGGCATGAAGCTCATTCGCGTTGGCCGGGCCTTGGCTGAAATTCCCGCCGCGCTCCGGTAGAGGGTTGCCTTGGTACGGCTCGGCAATGGATGAGGTGGCAGTGAGAATCACGGCCGCGACGAAAGTTTGCCAGCGGAGGCGCATTATTATTATGCCCGGTTGAATAAGAATCGAAAAAGCGCCGCGTAACAGCTGAATCCCACGTTACCTGAAATCGTCGGCGTTGTGCCAGTCTCAGCAGCCGACCTTTCTGGGCCGAAATGAGGCTTGATCCCTCCAAAAGGACTGGCTGCCCACAGGTCCCTTCCGGAACGGCCGCACCCCAGACCGGGCGGATGGCGTCGGTGGCTCATGCACCAGGTTCGGTCCTGAGGAATTTCCGCCTGCCCTTCGGCCGACGCAGGCCTAACGCCCGGAACAGGGTTGACCTGTCTCAAGCGGGCGACCGAACAACCGAGTATAGGCAATACTGCGGTGCTCCAATAATGGCAGGATGTTGTGTCGCTGAACCCGCCCCGGCAGCCAGAAGACCTCCGCAGTGCGGTTTTTCACGCACGCGATCTGTCCAAGACCTATGTCATGGGCGAAGTCCGGGTCCATGCACTCAGGGACGTCAATCTCGATATCTATCAAGGCGAGTTTGTCGTGCTGCTCGGGCCATCTGGCTCGGGCAAGTCGACGTTGCTCAACATCCTGGGAGGCCTAGACGCGCCGACCGCCGGCGAAGCCCGATGGCGCGACCACGACCTCGTCGGCGCTGACGATGCCGAATTGACGCGATACCGGCGCGAACATGTTGGTTTTGTCTTCCAGTTCTACAACCTGATTCCGAGCCTTACCGTGCTGGAGAACGTGGCGCTGGTGAACGAGATCGCGGACAAGCCGCTCGATCCGCGGCAGGCGCTGGCACTCGTCGGTCTCGACCAGCGCCTCGATCATTTCCCCTCGCAGCTTTCTGGCGGCGAGCAGCAACGCGTCGCGGTGGCGCGCGCCATCGTCAAATCACCGGATGTGCTGCTGTGCGACGAGCCGACCGGCGCACTCGACTACGAGACCGGAAAGGTGGTGCTTGCCGCGATCGCGCGGGTCAACGAACAGCTCGGCACGACGACCGTGATCATTACCCATAATGCAGCGATCGCCGGCATGGCGGATCGCGTTCTGCGTCTCGGCGGCGGGCGCATCGTCGGCGAAGAACGCAATCCGCGCAAGCTGACACCCGATGAGGTGCGCTGGTGAGCCTGCTCGATCGCAAGCTCATGCGGGATATCCTGGCCATGCGCGGCCAGGTGATCACGATCGCCCTGGTGGTGGCGGCCGGCATAGCTGTCTTCGTCGCGTCGATATCAACATACAACTCCCTGCGCGCGGGGCGCGACCGCTTCTACGACAGCGCGCGATTTCCGCAGATCTTCGTTACCTTGAAACGTGCACCGCTTTCAGTGGTGGCGCAGCTCGGGGAAATTCCCGGTGTGGCCGCGGTCGAGCCGCGCATCGTCCGGGACGTGATTCTCGATTGGCCCTCCGCGGTGCTGCCGGTTTCGGCGCGGATGGTGTCACTGTCGCGTGCCGGAGACGAGCCGCTGGCGCGACTTTACACCCGCCGAGGCAGCCCGCCGGAGCCAGGCGACTCGCGAACCGTCGCGATCAACGAGGCGTTTGCCGAGGCCAATGGGGTGAGACTGGGCACCGATGTGCCGGTCGTGCTGAACGGGCGGCTTCAGAGTTTTCAAGTCGCAGCCATCGCCCTGTCGCCCGAATATGTCTATGCGGTGAAGCCGGGGATACCGATCCCGGACGACCGGTTTTACGCCGTGCTCTGGGTCGACCGAAGCGCGGCAGAGGCGGCCTTCGACATGAAAGGCGCCTTCAACGACGCCATCGTTTCGTTAACCCCGGGTACCGACCCAAGGCAGGTGATCGATGAGCTTGACCGGCTGCTGGAGCCTTATGGTTCGGTCGGCGCTATCGCCCGGAGGGATCAGCCGTCAAATCGTTTCCTTGAGGACGAACTCAATCAGCAAAAGGTAATGTCCATTACCATTCCTTTCATCTTCTTCGGCGTCGCGGCGTTTCTGCTGAATGTCGTGCTCGGACGGCTGGTGACCGCACAGCGTGAACAGATCGCCGCATTGAAGGCGCTGGGGTTCCCGACAATCCCACTGGTTTCCCACTACCTCAAGCTGGTCGTTGTCGTCGTGCTGTGTGGATCGGTACTGGGCCTCGCCGGCGGCCTTGTCTTTGGTGAGGCAATGATCGCGAGCTATCACGGGTTCTTTCGTTTGCCGGCGCTGGTCTTCGAGTTGACGCCCTGGTCCGTTGTCGCCGGTTTCGCGATCTGCCTTGCGGCAGCATCATTCGGCGTGGTCACCGCGCTGCAAAATGTCGTCGCTCTGGCCCCGGCAGTTGCCATGCGTCCGGCCGCGCCGCGGCGTTTTCGCCGTTCGTGGATCGAAGGACTGCTGTCGGCGGGATTCCTGACGCCGCGGCGCGTCCTGACGATCCGCAATTTTGCCGGCCGCCCGTTGCGCAGCGCGTTTACGATTGTCGGTATCGCACTTGCCGTGCCCATGGTCGTGCTCGGGCTGTTCTGGCGGGACGCCATCGACAGGATGATCGAAGTCCAGTTCAACCTGGTCGAACGCAGCAACGCCATGGTCACGTTCCCCCATCCGCTCAACCGCACCGTCGTTGGAGACCTCGCGCGCGAGCCCGGCGTGCTGTTCGCCGAAGGCTATCGGATCGCACCGGTGCGCCTGCGCGCGGGACACCGCAGCTATCTCACGTCGGTGATCGGCCTGCCATTCAACAGTGGGTTGCGGCGTCCGCACGATGCCGCGCTGCGTCCGATCGACGTGCCGCCGGGCGGCATCACCCTTACCCGCCGGCTGACCGAGCGGATGCGGATCGCCACCGGCGACATCGTGACCATCGAAGTCATGGAGGGCCAGCGGCGCAAGATCGACCTGCCGGTCAGCGCGATCGTCGACGAGGTGATCGGGATGTCGGCCTATATGGAGATCGATACGCTGAACCGGCTTACCGGCGAAGGCGCGGTGGTATCGGCCGCGGCGCTGTTCGTCGAGCCGTCGGCGCTGCCGACGCTGTCGCAGCGTTTCAAGCAATTGCCCGTCATCGAATCGGTGTCGATGAAGGCCTACACGCTGAGTTCGTTCCTGGACAAGATCGCAGGCCTCGTGCTCGTCAGCGCCGGCATCCTTACGGCCTTTGCCGTGATCGTCGCCGTTGGCGTGGTGTACAATAGTGCCCGTATCGCACTGCAGGAGCGTGCCTGGGAGCTCGCCAGCCTCCGCGTGCTCGGCTTCACCCGGGCCGAAGTGGCGCAAATCCTGTTCGGTCAGTTTGCGATCGAGATCGCGATCGCCATTCCGATCGGGCTGTTGCTCTCGCAGGGCATCGTCACGCTCATCGCCCGGTTTCATTCCAGCGAGAGCTTTCAGATTCCGGGGGTCGTGGGAGCACGAACGTACCTGGCTGCGACCGCGATTGTCATGCTGGCCGCCGCGGCAAGCGCATACATCGTGCGACGCCGGGTGGACCGGCTGGATCTGGTCGCGGTACTCAAAACGAGGGATTGACGATGCGGTTCACGATCGGTCGTGTGGCGATGATGCTGGGGCTTGCGGTTGCTGTTGGCGGCATCGCCTGGTTCCTGATGCCGCGGCCGGTGCCGGTCGAGACGGCGACCGTCACCAAGGGACGCTTCGTCGCCAGCGTGGATGAGGATGGCAAGACCCGCATCCGAGAACGCTATGTTGTCGCGGCGCCGCTCGCGGGACGCCTGACGCGCGTGGCGCTAAAAGCGGGTGACAAGGTCGCCTCCGACGAGGTCATTGCATCCATCACGCCGCCGGCGGCGCCCCTGCTCGACCCGCGCAGCCGCCGTGAGGCCGAGGAAAGATTAGGCACCGCCGAGGCCGCGCTGGCGCGCAGCAAGGCAACGGTCGAGCGCGCGCAAGCGCAGGCCGATCAGGCAAGAACCGACTTCGATCGCGCCCATACGCTCGCCGCGCAAGGGGCGTCCACCGTACAGGCGCTGGAACGCGCCGAACTACTCCAGCGGGTTGCCGATCGCGATCTTCGGGCCGCGGAATTCCAGGATCATGCGGCAAGCCACGAGGTAGAGCAGGCGAAGGCGTTGCTCGCCCGCTATCAGGATGGCGTGGACGCGTCGATCGAACGCTGGAACATCACCGCGCCTGTATCCGGCGTGGTGCTGAAGGTCGTGCAGGAGAGCGAGACAGTGGTGCAGTCCGGCACGCCACTCCTGGAAATCGGCGATCCGCGCGACCTCGAAATCGTGACCGACGTGCTCAGCGTCGACGCGGTTGAAATTCGACCCGGTGCGGACGTTGTGATCGAGCATTGGGGCGGGCCGGGCGTGCTTTCGGGGCGCGTTCGGCGGATTGAGCCGGCGGCATTCACCAAAATATCGACACTCGGTGTCGAAGAGCAGCGGGTCAATGTGCTGATCGACGTCCTGTCGCCGAAGGAACAGTGGGCGGGCCTCGGAGATGGATATCAGGTCGATACGCGGATCACCGTATTCACCCGGGACGACATCGACATCATTCCGGCTGGCGCCCTGTTCCGCCGCGGTGGCGATTGGAGCGTTTATGTCGTCGAAAACGGACGCGCGCAATTGCGAGCCATCGATCTCGAGCGCCGGTCCGGTCGTTTCGCCGCAGTCAAGAAAGGGCTTACCCAGGGGGAGCGGGTGATCGTTTACCCGAGTGACCAGATCAGTCCAGGCGTCCGGGTCGGCTGGGAACGGTAAGTGCCCCGGACGGTGAAGCCCTACCCCGCCGGAATGATCTTTCCGGGGTTGAATATATTCTGCGGATCCAGCGCCTGTTTGATCGCGCGCATGGCGTCGATAGCCTCCTGGCCAAGCTCGGTCCTGAGGTATTTCTGCTTGCCCTGCCCGATGCCGTGCTCGCCGGTGCAGGTGCCCCCCATCGCCTGCGCCCGCTCGACCAGCCGGTGCATGAAGTCCTCGCCGCGCGCCATTTCGTCGGAATCCTCGACGTCACACAGCAGCGAGCAGTGAAAATTGCCGTCGCCGACATGACCGACGATCGGTGACTGCAGATTGAGGCGCTTGAGATCGGCTTCGGTCTCGGTGACGCAATCGGCAAGCCGCGAAATCGGCACGCACACGTCCGTCGCCACCACGCCGGCGCCCGGACGCAGCGCCTTCACCGCCCAATAGGCGTCGTGCCGCGCCTGCCACAGTTTGGTGCGATCTTCAGGCCGCGTGGTCCAGCTAAAATCGCCTCCGCCGCATTCCCTGGCGATCTCGGCAAAATTCTTCGACTGCTCGGCGACGTCGTTGTCGCTGCCGTGAAATTCCAATAGCAGCAGCGGGGTCTCCGGCAGCGACAATTTGGAATAGGCGTTGCAGGCGCGAACCTGTTCGGCGTTGAGCAGTTCGATGCGCGCCACCGGGATGCCGGTCTGGATCGCCAGGATCGTGGCCTGGCAGGCGCCGCGCACGCTGTCGAACGAACACGCCGCGGCCGCGATGGTTTCGGGAATGCCGCGCAGCTTGATGGTGAGTTCGCTGATGATCCCAAGCGTGCCTTCGGCGCCGACGAACAGGTGCGTCAGGTCGTAACCGGCCGAGGATTTCTTCGCCCGCGTGCCGGTGGTGATGATCTCGCCGTCGCCGCGCACCACCTTGAGCGCCAGCACGTTGTCGCGCATCGTGCCGTAACGCACCGCATTGGTGCCGGAAGCGCGCGTCGACGCCATGCCGCCCAGCGAAGCGTCGGCCCCGGGATCGATCGGAAAGAACACGCCCTGGTCGCGCAGATGCTCGTTCAGCGCCTTGCGGGTGACGCCGGGCTGGATCACGCAGTCGAGATCCTCGGGGTGGACCTCCAGCACCTTGTTCATATCGCGAAGATCAATGCAGACGCCGCCGGCCGGCGCATTGACCTGCCCTTCCAGCGAGGTGCCGGTGCCGAACGCGATCACCGGGACGCCGTGCCTGGCACAAATCCGCACCACGTCCTGGATGTCGGAGGTCTCCTGGGCCATGACCACCGCGTCCGGCGGCTGCGATTCCAGCCAGGTCGTGGTATGCGCATGCTGCTCGCGCACCGCCTTTGATGTAATCAGCCGGTTGCCGAACCGCGCGGCGAGCGCTTCGATGGTGCTCGCCAGCGCTTTCGGCTCCGGCCGCTGCAGTTTGTTGGTTATCTTTGTTCCCAAAGCAGAATCCTCCCCGCAAAAATACCGTGGCAAAGGATATATAGGGGGTCAAGGGATCATGCCCTCAACAGACGGAATGGACACCATGACGACACGTTCTGCCGGCGACGATCTGCTGCTCCGGCCGGCGCCCTTCCTGTCGTCGGTGATGCAGATCGAGCCGCAATGGATCGACTACAACGGCCATCTCAACATGGCCTATTACAACGTGATGTTCGATCGCGCGATTGACGAATTATGGCTGGAGCTGGGCATCGGTCCCGCTTACATGAAGACGCGCCACGGCTCGACCTTCACCGCCGAATGCCATGTTCGCTACCTCCGCGAGGTTCATCTCGGCGATCCCGTCCAGGTTTCGATCCTGCTGGTGGGCGCGGACGAGAAGCGGCTGCACACGTTTGAGGAATTGCGCCATGCCAGCGAAGGCTGGCTGTCGGCGACTTCGGAAAACATGACCGTTCATATCGACATGGCCGCGCGAAAGACCGCGCCGTTTCCCCCCGACATCCGCGCCCGCATCGAGGCGGTGGCGGCGGCGCATGCCGCCGTGCCGCGGCCGGAGGGCATCGGGCGAAAAATAGCCATGCCGGTGAAGCGCTAGAGATGGACCGTCGGCCAAGATCTACGTTACCCAGGCCGGCAGCCGGGTAAACCAGGGCCGGACCGTTTCGAGTTGGGTCGCGAGTTGCAGCAGCCGGTCCTCCTCGCCGAAGCGCGCGACGAATTGCACGCCGAGCGGCAAGCCATCCGCGGTCCAGTACAAGGGCACGCTCATCGCCGGCGTGCCCGTCAGATTGGCGAGCTGCGTGAATGGCACATATTGCAGGCTGTCGCGCGCGATCTTGTCGACCGTGCTGTCGAGCAGGCCAAAACGTGCCAGCAGCCCAAGCAGGCCGACCCGATCGAGCAGATTCAGCACCGCTTGCTCCGCCGCCGTCGGGTCGCCCTGGCCGTGGCGGATCGGCGGATGCGCGAGTGTCGGCGTCAGCAGCAAGTCGTAACGCTGATGAAAGCGCGCCAGCGCCCGCGCAAATTCGTTCCATTTGAGCAATTGCGCCGTCAGCGTCCCGGCCGGGACTGCACCGCCCAGTGTCGCCAGCACCCGCGTCAGCAATTCGAAATCCGAGGTGCGAGCGCCGGCCGCGCGTGCCTGCGCCACCATGGCCGGCACCTGTCCGAAATAGACATGCAGGAAAGCCTTCGCCAGCGAAGCTCCATCGATGTCGGGTGCGGCTTCCTCGACCTCGTGGCCAAGGCTTCCGAGCAATTTGGCCGCCTCGTTGACCGCCGCGACGGCCTCGGGGTGAACTTCCGTTCCGATCGGCGAGGCCGCGGTAAAGCCGATGCGCAGCCGACCGGGATCGCGCCGCATCAGCTCCACATAGGGCTCGCTCGGCCTGGGAATCATAAAGGGATCGCCGGGCTCATTGCCCGCCGCGACGTCGAGCGCCGCCGCGGTGTCGCGCACGCTGCGGGAGATCACGCCCTCGCTCGATGCGCCGTACCAATATTCGCCATAGACCGGCCCCGAGGAAATGCGGCCGCGCGAGGGACGCAACCCGAACAGGCCGCAACAGGCGGCGGGAATGCGAATGGAGCCACCGCCGTCATTGCCTGCCGCCATCGGCACGACGCCCGAGGCGACCGCGGCGGCCGCGCCGCCGCTGGAGCCGCCGGGCGTGTGATCGAAATTCCAGGGATTGCAGGCCCGGCCGAAGAGTTGCGAATCTGACACGGCTTTGAGCGCCAATTCCGGCAGATTGGTCTTGCCGAAAATCACCAGCCCGGCCTCGAGATAGCGCCGCACGACATGGGAATGCTCGCGGGCGGCGACGCGCATCGACCGGCTGCCATAGGTCGTCGGCAGGCCGGCATAGTCCTGCGCGCAATCCTTGATCAGGAAGGGAACGCCCGCGAAGGGACCGGCAAGCGGTTTCTTCAATTGGGAGCGGGCTTCGCCCTCCATCAGGCGGCAGATCGCATTCGTCATCGGTTGGGCCGCCGCGCTGTGCCGGAGCGCAAGCTCGAGCAATTCCGCCGCGGTTGTCTCGCCCCGCGCCACGCATTCGGCGAGGCCGACCGCGTCACGTTGCAAATATTCGCTTGATTTCATGGCGCTCCCCCGCAAGGTCGGGGGCGACGGTATCACCTTTGCGAACCCGCGCCAGTCAGGCGCAGTCGATGTCCCTCAAGGTAAGGGACCAAGCCCGCGAGGATCGCGGGTCGAAGCTAGACCCTGGTGCGGCCGCGCGCGAGCCCGATCACGGCCGAAACCAGAAATAGCACGACCGCGATAAAGAAGATGGTCTTGGCGATTTCGATGGATATGCCGGCGATGCCGCCGAAGCCCAGAATACCGGCGATAAGGGCAACGATCAGGAACGTAACGACCCAGCTCAGCATCACAATAACTCCGCTTTCCCTGTGCAATTTCAACTCGGCGCAACAAGCGTCGTCGCGCTTTTCCTGCAGAACTAATTCCCACGCTGGAATAAATGTTCCGGCACCTTCGGCGTCGTATCCTTTCGAAAAATCCCGTCAATCCAAGGAACAAAATGGCGTTCTAGCGGGCGCTCCTGCGGGCAAGGCCAACCGGGATAACTCCTGTCAAATCCGCCCGGAAAACCCTATATGCCTCCAATCCTGCTATGAAGGCTCCCCTTCACCGCCCCGCGGTGCCATCGTGGGCGGAACACGAATCGCAAATGACCGAGCCGAACAAGCTGACCCATCACGGCGTTCCCAACCACCAGCCCGCTTCGGGCGGCATCGCCGCGCGCGCCCGGGCGGCGGCGACCCCGCAATATCTGGCGGGCCTCAATCCCGAGCAGCGCGAGGCGGTTGAAACGCTGGATGGCCCGGTACTGGTGCTGGCCGGCGCCGGCACCGGCAAGACCCGCGTGCTGACCTGCCGCATCGCCCATATCCTGAGCCAGGGCCGGGCGCGACCGGGCGAAATCCTTTCCGTCACCTTCACCAACAAGGCGGCGCGCGAGATGAAACTGCGGCTCGGCCACATGCTCGGCCAGGCCGTCGAAGGCATGCCGTGGCTCGGCACCTTTCACTCCATTGGCGGCAGAATCCTGCGCACCCATGCCGAGCTGGTGCAGCTGAAGTCCAATTTCACCGTGCTCGACGTCGACGATCAGGTCAGGCTCTTGAAGCAGCTGTTGGCCGCCGAGAACATCGACGACAAGCGCTGGCCGGCGCGGATGCTCGCCGGCCTGATCGATGGCTGGAAGAATTGCGGGCTCAATCCGGCGCAGGTGCCGCCGGGCGAAGCCGCGGTGTTCGGCAATGGCAAGGGCGGCAAGCTGTATGCGAGCTATCAGGAGCGGCTGAAGATCCTCAACGCCGCCGATTTCGGCGATCTGCTGTTGGAAAACATCCGGCTGTTCCGGGAACACCCCGACGTGCTCCGGCAATACCAGCACCGTTTCAAGTTCATTCTGGTGGACGAATATCAGGACACCAACGTCGCGCAGTATCTTTGGCTGCGGCTGTTGTCGCAGGCGCCGTCGAAGGCGGGCGCGCCTCTATCAGCTGGCATTCCGGGGCGCATCGAAGATGCGAGCCACGATGTGCAATTGCATATCGGGGAATCTCGAGATTCCGGGTCTGGTCCTTCGGACCATCCCGGAATGGCAGAAGCCCTTCTCCCCGCGCGTGGGGAGGGTGAGAAACTCGCTCCGCCCTCCTTTCCCCCCAAGAACATCTGCTGCGTCGGCGATGACGACCAGTCGATCTACGGCTGGCGCGGGGCCGAGGTCGACAACATCCTGCGCTTCGATCACGATTTTCCCGGCGCGAAAGTCATCCGGCTCGAGCGCAATTACCGCTCCACCGGCCACATCCTCGCCGCCGCCTCGCATCTGATCGCGCATAATGAAGGCCGGCTCGGCAAGACGCTGCGCACCGAAGACGTCGACGGCGAGAAGGTCACCGTGACCGGCGCCTGGGATTCCGAAGAGGAGGCCCGCGCCATCGGCGAGGAGATCGAGGAGCTGCAGCGCGGCGGCCACAAGCTCAACGACATTGCCATTTTGGTGCGGGCCTCGTTCCAGATGCGCGAATTCGAAGATCGCTTTGTCACGCTCGGCCTGCCCTATCGGGTGATCGGCGGTCCGCGGTTCTACGAGCGCGCCGAAATCCGCGACGCACTTGCCTACCTGCGCGTGATCAACTCCGCCGCCGACGATCTCGCCTTCGAGCGCATCGTCAATGTGCCAAAGCGCGGCCTCGGCGATGCCACCGTGCAGATGCTGCACGACCATGGCCGCAAGCGCCGCATTCCGCTGTTCGAGGCCGCCCGCGCCGTGGTCGAGACCGACGAGTTGAAGCCGAAAGCCCGCGGCTCCCTGCGCGACCTGCTCGCCAGTTTCGACCGCTGGCGCGCGCAGCGCGAAGTGACCTCGCACACCGAACTCGCCGAGATCGTGCTCGACGAGAGCGGCTACACCGAGATGTGGCAGAAGGACCGTTCCGCCGACGCCGCCGGACGGCTTGAAAACCTGAAAGAGCTGGTCCGCTCGATGGAGGAGTTCGAGAACCTGCAAGGATTCCTCGAACACATCTCGCTGGTGATGGACCGCGAAGGCGGCGCCGAAGACGACGCGGTGTCGCTGATGACGCTGCATTCGGCCAAGGGACTCGAGTTCGACAACGTATTCCTGCCGGGCTGGGAGGAAGGCCTGTTTCCGAGCCAGCGCACGCTCGACGAACAGGGCCGCGCCGGCCTCGAGGAAGAACGTCGTCTGGCCCATGTCGGCCTGACCCGCGCCCGCCGCCGCGCCAAGCTCTATTTCGCCACCAACCGGCGCATTCACGGCACCTGGTCGACCACGATTCCCTCGCGCTTCCTCGATGAACTGCCGGCGCACAATGTCGAGATCACGGAATCCAAGGGCGGCTCCGGCTGGGGCGGCAGCAGTGGCTACGGCCCCTCGCGCTTCGACAATGTGGAATCGTTCGGCTCAAGCTACGCGACGCCGGGCTGGCAGCGCGCGCAGGCTAACCGCGCACGCGGCCAAAGCGGTCGCCACGGACAGGCCGGCGGCGGCTTTAACGAGAGCCAGTCGCCATTTTCCTCGCGTAGCGGCGCCGGCGGCTCCTCCCGCAGCAAACGCGGCCCGATGGTGATCGAGGGCGAACTGATCGCGAAATCCACCGGCACCACCTCGGAATTTTCGCTGGACGACCGGGTGTTTCACCAGAAATTCGGTTACGGCAACATCGTGAAAATCGACGGCAACAAGCTCACCATCGCGTTCGAGAAGGCCGGCGAAAAGAAGGTGGTCGATAGCTTCGTCGAGCGGGCGTGATCCCCTGGGGCGAGCCCACATTGCGTGCCGGTGGGAGACAACCGCGATCGCCCGGGCCCTCGCCCGGCGTGGTGCACTGCACCAATTCGGGTAGTTTCCCGGAAACCAACCGAATCCATCGCATTTGAGCGAATCTTGATCGACAATACTTCTCCGCCGCATTTACCGAAAACTTGCGGATACCGCTGTAGCATCCCTGCCAAGATACCGCTTGCCGGCATCTTGATGCCACTCAGGGCTGCCAAAATGACTTTGCAATTCAAGACTGCCAAGAAAAACGAGGAAAAGTCATTCCTCCGGGATCTCGACGAGGCGGTTTCGCGCGGGACACCCGAGAGCCGCGCCCGGGCACTCTGGCATACCACTGATCTGATGATCACCGGCGGCTATAGCGAGGACGAAATCTGGACCTTTGGCGAGGTAATCGGGCGCCTGGCCGATGAGATCGAAGTTGCGGCCCGCGCGCAGCTCGCCCAGCGGCTGGCCGACTTCGACCGTGCGCCCGTCAATATCATTCACAAGCTTGCCTTCGATGACTCGATCGACGTCGCCGGCCCGGTCCTGCGCGAGTCGACGCGGCTCGAACCTTACGCGCTGGTCGCCAACGCCTGCACCAAGGGCCAGAGCCATATGCTCGCGATCTCGAAACGGGAATCGATCGAGGAGAGGGTCACCGACGTGCTGGTGACGCGCGGCAACCAGGAAGTGGTGAACACGGTTGCGCAGAACAACGGCGCGCGCCTTTCCGATTTCGGCTTTCTGCACATGATCCAGCGGGCCGAGGGCGATTCCATTCTCGCCGAGCAACTCGGTCTGCGCAAGGACATCCCCAGGCACATTTTCCAGCAGCTGATCGCAAAGGCGTCGAAGGACGTGAAGAGCCGGCTCGAACGCGATCGTCCCGAGATGGCCGGGCAGATTCAGTCGTCGGTGACCGATGTGACGGGCGAGCTGCAGTCCAAATTCGGTCCGGTATCGAGAGGCCATTTCGTCGCAAAACGGGTGGTGACGACCCAGCATAAGCTGGGCAATCTGAATGAGAACAGCATCTCCACCTATGCCCAATCGCACCGGCTCGACGAGGTGACGATCGGCCTGTCCTTGCTATGCGCGTTGCCGGGCGACGTGATCGAACGCGCTTTGTTCGACAAGAATCGGGAAATGCTGCTGATCCTGGCCAAAGCCCTCAACTTCTCGTGGCAGACGACAATGTCGTTGCTGTTTCTCGGCGCCAAGGATCACCGCATCACCGCGCTGGATTTGAAGGACCTGGAGAACGAGTACGGCCGCCTCAACATCGAGACATCCCGTAGCGTTCTGGCTTTCTATCAGTCGCGCAAAACGGCCGGGGCCGCGGATTCCGGCGCGAAGCGCCAGCCCGTGCCCGCGGCGTCATAAGCGGGGACCAACGGCATGAACGCGATCACATTTGGCAAAGGCGTACCTGTGTTTGGCAAGGCCGCGGCCGGAGGCTTCGGCAGGAAAGGTGACACTGCGAACGGGGACGATGAAGCCCCCAAGCAGGATGGCGCACTGGATGCGGCGCGGACCGTTCTCGAAGCCGCGACCGATCTTCGGGACGAAGCGACGGCCGAAGTCTGCCGGCGGGTCATCGCAGCGAGCTTGAATGGAAGGCAGCCTTCCACGTCCGATCTGCTCATCATCGGCAAGTATTTCCAGTAGCTGGCCCGAACGCCGGGCCCGCTGAATCCAATTGCCCAACAAGACTATTTCTCGCCGAGAACATCTCCGAACAGCACCCAGGACCTTCCGTCGAACCGCGCCATCTGAATTTGCCGGATCGGCGTGACGTTGTGCGGATCGGTATGAATCCTGATACCTGGCAGCAGCATAGGCATCGCAACGCCGTCGAGCGACGTCGCCTGCTTGATGATGTTGTCGCGGGAAAGATCGTCTCCGCAATGTTGCAGCACCAGGGCCATGATCTGCGCCGCGGTATAGCCCTGCACATTGTATAGATCCCCGGTAGAGGCGTTCGGCTGGTATTTCCTCATCCATGCGAGCCAGTCCTTGAGCGCGGGATCGTCGGCCCAGCGCGCATCGTTGGGGTCTTTCAGGTAAAGCCCGGTCACCACGCCGATCGCGTTCTCGAGGCCGGCCGGCTCCAGCACCGCGGCGAACGAGTTCGAAACCGACGGCAGGATAATCAACGGCTTCCAGCCCATGCTCGCGGCCTTCTTGATGGCCTGCGCGGCAAATTTCGGCGTCGCCTCGGCAAAGAAGACATCCGCGCCGGATTCCCGCATGGTGACCATCTGGGAATCGATCGTGGGATCGGCGGTCAGGTAGGTCGTCTCGGAGACGAGCTGATCGACATGCTGGCCCAGTCCCGCCTTGAACCCCCTGACGTAGTCCTTTCCCGCGTCCTCGTTCGGTGCGATCACCGCGATCTTCGCGTTCGGCCGGGTCTGCAAAATATATTGCGCATAGAGGCGGCCCTCCAGTTCGTAGGTCGGATTGAAACCGACCGTCCAGGGGAAATGTTCGGGATCGTTCCACCTCGTCGCTCCGGACGAAACGAAGAGTTGCGGGATGCGCTTGGCGTTGAGGTATTTCTGCACGGAGATATTGGGCGCGGTGCCGACCGAACTGAACATCGCGAGCACGTCGTCCTGCTCGACCAGCCTGCGGGTCTGTTCGACCGTCTTGGCGGGCGAGTAGGCATCATCCAGGGTTAGAAAATCGATTCTGCGTCCCCTGATGCCGCCTTCGTCGTTGAGCATCTGAAAATAGGCCGCCTCGGCACGCGCGATGGTGCCGTAGGCAGAGGCAGGCCCACTGTAGGGCGCGGTATTTCCGAGTTTGATGGCAGCCTCGGCCGCACTGCAATCGCCGGCCTGCAGCATCGCCAGCGTCGTGGCGAGCAGCGATCCAGCGAGAAATCTTCCGTAAAAAGACAAGGTCCCGTGCCCTCCCCTGGCGGCCGTTTGATTTTGCTTTGGTTGACGCAACATATTTTGATTGGTTCACCCCGGGCAATCGCGGAAAGCGCAAGCCGCCATACTGGCAGATCTTCCTTGTCCGCATATCTTTTGAAAAGGAGAGAGCTAGCCGATTGCGCAACGGGGCTCAGGCCCCTATCTGTCCCACCTCGCCCGGCTCCGCGTGGCCACACCTTTCACGCATTTCCCGTTTAGACCCGCAAAACCCGCCCATGCCGCCCATCATATCCATTTCCAATCTTTCCAAGACCTATGGCTCCGGTTTCAAGGCGCTGAACAACGTCAATCTGGAAATCCAGCGCGGCGAGATTTTTGCGCTGCTGGGGCCGAACGGCGCCGGCAAGACCACGCTGATCAGCATCATCTGCGGGATCGCGCGATCGAGCGAAGGCCGCGTCACCGTCGGCGGCCACGATATCAACAGCGGCTACCGCGCCGCGCGCTCGCTGATCGGGCTGGTGCCGCAGGAATTGCACACCGATGCCTTCGAATCGGTGTGGGCGACGGTCAGCTTCAGCCGTGGCCTGTTCGGCAAGCCGAAAAATCCGGATCATATCGAAAAGGTTCTGAAGGACCTGTCGCTGTGGGACAAGAAGGACGCCAAGATCGTCACTTTATCGGGCGGCATGAAACGCCGCGTCATGATCGCCAAGGCGCTGTCACACGAGCCGCAGATCCTGTTTCTCGACGAGCCGACGGCGGGCGTCGATGTCGAATTGCGCAAGGGCATGTGGGAAGTGGTGCGGACCCTTCAGGCTTCGGGCGTCACCATCATCCTCACCACGCACTACATCGACGAGGCGGAGGAGATGGCCGACCGGGTCGGCGTCATCAACAAGGGCGAGATCATCCTGGTCGAGGACAAGGCGAACCTGATGCAGAAGCTCGGCAAGAAGCAGCTGAAGCTGCATCTGCAGGGCAGCATTGAAACGATTCCGCCTGATCTTGCGGCCTACAATCTCGAACTATCGGATCAGGGCTGCCAGTTGACCTACCATTACGACACCAGGGGCGAGCGCACCGGGATCACCAGCCTGCTCGGTGACCTCAGGGCCGCCGGTATCCGATTCTACGATCTCGACACCACCCAGAGTTCACTGGAAGATATCTTCGTAAGCCTGGTGAGGGCGCCATGAACTTCACGGCCGTCCGCGCGATCTACAAGTTCGAAATGGCGCGCACCGCGCGCACGCTGGTGCAAAGCATCGTTTCGCCGGTGGTTTCGACTTCACTGTACTTCGTGGTGTTCGGCGCGGCGATCGGCTCGCGCATCACCTCGGTGGAAGGCGTCAGCTACGGCACCTTCATCGTGCCGGGACTGGTGATGCTGTCGGTGCTGACCCAAAGCATCGCCAACGCCTCGTTCGGCATCTATTTCCCGAAATTCGTCGGCACGATCTACGAGATCCTGTCGGCGCCGATCTCCTATTTCGAGATCGTGCTCGGCTATGTCGGCGCCGCCGCGACCAAATCCATCGTCCTCGGCCTCATCATCCTGGCCACCGCCGGCCTGTTCGTGCCGCTGCACATTCAACATCCGTGGTGGATGCTGACCTTCCTGGTGCTGACGGCGGTGACCTTCAGCCTGTTCGGCTTCATCATCGGCATCTGGGCCGACGGCTTTGAAAAGCTTCAGATGATCCCGATGCTGGTGGTGACGCCGCTGACCTTCCTCGGCGGCAGCTTTTACTCGGTCAACATGCTGCCCTCGGGTTGGCGCACGATCACGCTGCTCAATCCGGTGGTCTATCTGATCAGCGGCTTCCGCTGGAGCTTCTACGAAATCTCCGACGTCAGCGTGGGCCTCAGCGTCGGCATCACGCTGATGTTTCTCGCCATCTGCATGGTCGTGGTGTGGTGGATCTTCAAGACAGGTTATCGGCTGAAGAATTGACGCGCGAAAGCCGGCATTCCCCACGCAAGCGTTTAGGCCGTCATTCCGGGATGGTCCGAAGGACCAGACCCGGAATTGCTTCGACTTCGCGTTCGCAATGCGTTCGATGCGCCCCGGAATGACGTCTTACCGATAACAGTGGAAATGGCCGTAGCGGTTGTAGTAGCCGCGACAGCGGTAGTGACCCCGATAGGGAATCCCGAACACGCCCTCGACGGCGCCCACCGCCCCGCCAACGCCGGCGCCGATCGCGCCGCCGACCACCCCGCCCACCGGACCCGCAGCCCGATTGCCTTCGTAGGCACCTTCCTGCGCGCCGCGGACGATGCCTTGGGCTTGCCCGGCATGAGGGATCGCGAACACCGCGAGAACCAATGCCGCACCGGCAAGCAGGCGCGCTGCTGGCGAAATTGTCGGTAGCTTCAAAACCGCGATCTTCGTCGTCCTCGTCATTGTTCTCAATTCCTCATGGCCGGTCCCATCGCACCGACGGGATCGGCTCGTTTAACGCCCGCATGACCAATGGGTTCCACGTCCATCAAGCCCAAGCAGCGGCCGCGCGGAAAATTGCGCCGTCTGCCGGATTCAGCCCCGCCACCGCCGTGCTCGCGCCCGCCCGGGCGTTAACGATCGCCCGACGCGCCACTGGAACCAGGGCCGGGTTTCGGGCATATTGACGGCGGGGACGGTGAGCGGTGGCGCAGTCAGACTTAGAGGTCGAGGCTTGGAGGCCAAAGGTAAAATGCGTTCCCTACTCATCGCTGTCACGAGTCTGATGCTGTTCGCCGCCGGCGCGGCGCAAGCCAAAATCGCCATCACCGTCGACAAGGATGCGCAGATGATGACCGTCGCGGTCGACGGCATCGAGCGCTACCAGTGGCCGGTCTCGACCGGCAATCCATCGCACGAGACGCCGAACGGTACGTTCCGCACCTTCCGGATGGAGGAAGACCACTACTCCAAGGAATTCGACGACGCGCCGATGCCGCACTCGATCTTCTTCACCAAGATCGGTCACGCCATCCACGGCACCGATTCCGAAGGCCGGCTGGGCATTCCGGTTTCCCATGGCTGCGTGCGGCTGTCGCGCGCCAACGCCTCGACGCTGTATGCACTGGTGGAAAAGGACGGCGTGCTCAACACCACCGTGACGCTCACCGGCTCTTCCCAGGTCGCGCTGGCGCGCAATCCGCGGGCCCGGCCGAGCAATGCGCTCGCACGCCGCGATCCGGCTCAGCAGTACGCTCCGGCCTATGATGGCGCCGGCGATCCCGTGGCGCTGGTGCCGCAGGCGGCGCCCCGCCAGATCGTGCCGCAAGTCCGCGTCGACGATGGTTACATCTATCCGGCCGACGGCTCCCCGGGCGACACGCGCTACCCGGCGCCGCGCAGCAGCCGGCGCGTCTACGATGGGCAGGTCTATCAGCAGCAGCAATATTACGACAACCGCGGTTCCGATCCCCAATTCGCGCCGCAGCCGTCCTATCAGCGCGGATTGTTCGGCTCTCAGAACTGAGAGCCGGCGCTAGATCTGGGCCGCGTCCTTCAAATCCCGTTTGATGGCAGCCAGCAGCGATTGCAGGGATTCCGCACGGTCCGGACGCATGGGTTGCGGTGTGGACTGCGATAACTTGGACTGCGATAGATCTGGGCTGCGATGATCTGGGCTGCGATGACGCGGGCTGCGACGGCGTGGCGGCGGGCTCGGGCCCCAGCTCCGTCTGGACGAAATCGCCATGCAAAACGTCATCGTGGCGGCCCATGAGCCAGAGGGCCACCCAATAACCGATCGCCAGCACAATCACGCAAAAAATACTGATCTCAAACATCTTGGACACCTGAAATGGCTTCGATAATTCAATCTCTTCAGGTGCCGGTCAAGTCCGGCGCCGGCCGCATCCGGGCCATTTGGCCACCATTGTGACCTTTGGGTCACGCCGGGCGCGACCCTGCTAATCCCGCGCCAGCGCCCGTTTGCAACGCATCGACCGCGCGCGCGAGTTGATCGCGATGCAACATGTCGTCTTTGGGTATGGAACCGACGGTCGCGGCGAGCTCGCCCAGGATGCCGGCAAACAGGCCGAAGTTGATGTGCATGTGAACCGACTTGCGAACGTCGTCGGCGCCTGGCCGCTCAAGAACCAGCGTGAAGCCGGCCGGATCCAGATGCGCCTCAAACCGCGAGGAACCTTCGAACGTGCCGACATAGAATTTGTCGGGATATTCGAGTGCAACCTCCGCCTTGTCCGGAATCGGTTTTGTCATCTATCTCCTCCGTTAGTGTCGGAGAATTCTGGCAGAAGCCGCGGCCCTTGGCATTGCGATAAATCATGAACGGATGAAGCGCAGCCGCGCCCCCGATTTCCGCCTGCCACGGGCCGACGCTCTTCACCTCGTGGCTATGGGGAAAATCGACGGCCCGGTTCGCGCCACGCCTAACTTGCACCTCTGAGCCTGCACGAGGTGTTGCAGGTAACCACGTTGCCCCTCATGCAGGCTCTGCACACGTCAACGCACTGGTTGATCTGCCTTGCATCGTAGTTCGTGTAACGCTTGGCAATGCACGTCCGCTGCTGGTCGGTGTACTCCACTTCCCGAGAGCACGCCGTGAGGCCTGCGGCCAGTGCCGTCAGCAGAACGAGGCTTTGCAATAGCACGGCAAGCCCTCCCATCGCTCGTTGCTGAACGCACCTGCCCCGCGCCGGCATCGGGCCAAGCCGCCCAACCCATATCAATCAGCCAGCTTTATGATTTCCGCCAAATCGTGGTCAAAATGAGCGCGTGGGGCTGACGACGGAAAACGTTCACCGCGAAACGTGCTACGACGTGCAGTGGTTCCGTTGGATCATCCCCGGCTGGGCGGCAGCATGCCACCATCAGACGGTTTGAACGCAGGCTCGCCGCCCCGGGGCCGCAAAAGGAACTCTCCGTTTCTGCTCCTGGCTGCCGTCTTGCTGATCTTCGCAGCCATCGCCGGCACGGCCTTTTTGCTGTGGCGGCCAACGACCTTGCGCATTGCCGTTGGTCCGCCGGGCAGCGACGACCAGAAACTGATCCAGGCACTGGCGCAATCCTTTGCCAATGAGGGCAGCCCGGTTCGGCTTACCGTGCTCTCAACCGCGGGCGCGGTCGAGAGCGTTGGGCTTCTCGGTACTGGCGAAACCGACATGGCGGTGGTTCGTGCCGATGAGGAAATGCCCAAGGGAACCGGGGCTGTCGCGATCCTGCGCAAGAACGTTGTGGTTCTCTGGGCGCCTTCCGGCGCTGCGCGCAAGGGCGGCAAGAAAGCCTCCAAATCGAAGATCAAGGAGATCGGTGATCTCGAGGGCCACCGCGTCGGTGTCGTCGGCCGAACCCCGGTCAACGTCACCCTGCTCCGCGTGATCCTGACGGAATCCGGCGTCAATCCCGACAAGGTCGCGGTCTCCCAATTCTCCATCTCCCAGATCGCCGAGATGCTGCGCGATCCCCTGATCGATGCATTCATGACGGTCGGACCGCTTGGCAGCAAGATCACCACCGAGGCCATTACCTCGACTGCGCGTGTCAGGGGCGAGCCGACATTTCTCGCGATCGACGTCTCGGAAGCGCTCGCCCACAAGCACCCGCTCTATGAGTCGGAGGAAATTCCCGGAAGCTCCTTTACCTCGTCCCCTGCCCGCCCCGACGACACGGTTGAGACCGTCGGCGTCAACCACCTGATCGTCGCGCCGAAATCCTTGTCCGACAGCGCGGTTGGAGCCTTTACCCGAGCGCTGTTTTCGGTTCGGCCCTCGCTTGCCAGGGAAGTTCCGGGGGCGTTGAAGATCGAGAAGCCGGATACCGACAAGGATGCCGCGATCCCGGCCCACCCCGGCGCGGCCGCCTACATCGACGGCACCGAACGGACATTCCTCGACAAATACAGTGACTACATCTGGGGCGGCGTCCTGCTGCTTTCCGTGCTCGGCTCCGGCAGCGCGTGGTTGCGCCATTATCTCAGGCGGGACGAGCGAAGACTGAATACCCAACACCGCGACAGATTGCTCGACGCGATCACGCAGGTACGCAACATCGATTCGATGGATGAACTGGATGCCTTGCAGCGCGAGGCCGACGATTTCCTTCGCGAAATGCTGCAATACTATGACGACGGCGCGATCGAGGAAGGCGGATCTGTCCGCCTACAGCCTCGTGCTCGAGCAGTTCCATCACGCAGTGGTCGACAGGCGGGACGCGATCGGCGGCACCGCCGCCGACCTGCTGCGCATGCGGGCGCGCTAAAGCGTTTTCAAGCGAAGTGAAGAGCGGCTCGCATCACGCAAACGCGTCAGAATCTCCAGAATCCAAGGACGCAAGCAGCCTGCAAGAAGCCATTCCCGACCTACCATCCGAACGAGATCAGCCGGCGAACAATTCCGCCGATGCTGGCATGGTGGTGCCGGCGGTAATGCCTCGACGTCGACGTGGGTTCGGTTTCGTCCGCCGACGACGCGGCCCGGCCCGGCCCGATGGCTTCAAACTGCGCCTTCTGCTCGTCCGTCAGTTCTCCATAGAGATCGTCGAGCGCTGACTTCACGATCTCGACCGCCTGCAGCATCGTATCGAGCCTCGTGCCGACGGCGGCGAGCCGCGCCGGCGGTGACAGGGCGTCGTCTGGCGCGCAGGAGGCCTTGAGCATCTCCGCCGCTTTGGCGCTGGCGTCCTTCAGGTTGGCAAGGCTCGCGCGCTGCGCTTCGGTCGGATGCACGCGCTGCTCGATTGCTGCGGCCGGCCAATCCGGCAGGCCGGGCTGGGCACTGCCGCAAGCCCGGGCGAGCTGGCCCTCGCCCCGACCTTCACGCTGATCCTGGCCGAGCGCATTCAGCCGCGCCTTCTGCTCGTCATCGAGGAGGCCGTAAAAATGATCCAGCGGCGGCTGCACCAGATTGACGGCCGCGATCATCGCCTCGAGCCGCGATTGCATCGCGGCGAGCCGGCCAGGTGCGGTCAACACGATCTGTGTTGGACAGGCGGCTTTGATACCCTGCGCCGCCTTCACCGAAGCATTGGCGAGATCGTCGAGTGCGGTGCGCTGGGCGTCGTTGGGCTGAATGGCCTGCTGGATTTGATCGATCGGCAGCCCCGCGATGTCCCGGCTGTCTTCGCCGCACATCTGCGACAGCTCGTCCGGTGGCGGATTGGCCGCTGCCGTCGCGGGCGACGCCGGCGTGGCGCCGCCGGAAGCACTGCCGCCGAGCGGCAGGTAGCCGGTGAGGTCGTCATAGCCGTAGGGCGCGAACAGGCCGGCATAGATGTCGCCATAGCCATAGCCCCAGAACGAGGGATCATACCCCCACAGCGCGTAGTCAGACATGTCGTAATAGGCGAACGGCCAGAATAGCGGGCCGACCCAGCCATAGCCACCATTGCCGTGCCGCCACCATCCGCCGTTCCGGCCCCGGTCATGCCAACCGGCTCTTGCCGCGGTCGCCGCGATTTGCGCGCGGGTGCCGGGGTTGTGCAAGGCGGTTCGGTCATGCAAGGCGCCGGCGACGGCATGCGAGCTGAGCGCATTGTGAATCGCCCGCGACCTGACGCTTGCGTTCCGGCCCGCCAGATTGCCGGCGGAATTGCGGAAAGACGAGCGATTGGCGCTGAAGCTGGAGCGTCCGGCTGATCGTGCGATCGCGGCCCGGCCGCCGAAGTGCCGCCCGCCGCCGGCGAAACGCGCCCCGCCGCCGCGGAAGCCGCCAACATGCGCGCCACCGCCCCGGAAACCGCCCATGCGTGCGCCGCCGAAATGTCCGCCACCCCCGAAATGGCCACCACCACCGAAATGACCGCCGCCGCCAAAATGGCCGCCGCCGCCGCGACCGCCACCGCCGCCGTGTCCACCGCCGCCGCCACCGCGGCCGGCCGCATACACCGCGCCGGAAAGCGCGAGCGAAAGAGCAATCACGCAAAGCAATTTGAGCTTCGACACGGCATCCTCCTCCAGCGCCCAAGGTTGCTTCAATGCTTCCAGGGCTTGACCCGCGGAAGCGGCGCAATTGGGACAACCCCAGGCGCGACAATGCTGCGAAGGAACTCCGGGTTCCGGTATTAACGCGAATTTATACTCGGCCCACCGCTGTTAGGCTTTGACGATCTACTGCTCGCCGTCGCGCAGCCGCCGGTACACCGCGCCCAGCACGTTGGAGTAATCGTCGGTCCAGACCCGCTGCTTTTCGTCGGCTTCGGTCTCGGTCCATTGCTCCGACGATGCCAGTTTGCCGATATCGGCATCCTCGCGCGCGGAGACCACCACCGAGGTCGAAAAGATGTACTCGCCATCGCGCCCGGAATCCTCGCTGTAGACCCAGCTCTTGAGATCGTTGGCCTCGGCGATGCCGACCACGACGCTGGACAATTCGAGGTGCCGGTTCGAGACATGCATCAGCACCGCGCCCTGCGGCGCGAGCTTGTCCTTGTAGATCTTCATCGCCTCCCGGGTGGCGAGATGGATCGGGATCGCGTCCGAGGAATAGGCGTCGACGATGATCAGATCGTAGAGGCCGTCGGGCTCGCGGGCGAAGGTCAGCCGCGCGTCGCCCATCACCGGCTTCAGATCCGGCGCGCAGTTCTGGATGTAGGTGAAATATCTGGGATCGCGTGCGGTATCGACCATCGACTGATCGATCTCGAAGAACTTCCAGGTCTCACCCGGCTCGGAGGCGCAAGTCAGCGTGCCGGCGCCAAGGCCGATCACCGCGACGCGGAGCGGCGCGCCCTTGCGCTCGCGGATCGCCGTGATCGCCTGACCGATGCCGCCGTCCTTGTGGTAATAGGTGATCGGCTCGGGCCGCCCGGCGACGGGCGTGCCGTCGTCGTTCTGGAATTTCTCGGCGCCGTGGATCGTGGTGCCGTGCATCAGCACGTGATACTGGCCGTGCGGCGTCACCACGATCTTGTGGACGCCGAAAAAGCTGCGCACGGTTTCCACCCGCCCCTCGTCGGCCGGATAGACCCGGATCAGCACCAGCGCCAGCGTGGCGATCGCGGCAAGCTTCCAGCGATCCGCCTTCAGCCCGAGCGCCAGCAGCATCCCGGCCACCGCGACCGCGCCGACCACATACACCCGCTGGTCCTCGAGCCAGTCGAACAGCTTGCCGGTGCCAAACGATGGCGCGATCAGCCCCGCCGCGAGGATAGCGAGAGCCGGCCAGTACCAGCGGCTTAGCCGAGGAAATCGCTCCTCGCCGGGCGGGCGGCACAACGCCGCCAGCGCCAGCAGGATCGGGTATTCCGCGACCCACGAAAACGCATACGGCGCGATCAGCCCGGCGAACAGGCCGCCGACCATGCCGCCGAACGACAGCGCGACATAAAACCCGGTGAGATATTTCGCGGCGGGGCGGGTGCGCGCCAGTTCGCCATGGCAAGCCATCGCAATGACGAAGAAGCAGAGCTGATGGCCGCCCAGCGTCAGCATCAGGTTCTGCTCGCCGCCGACCGCCAGCAGCACGATGATGCCCGCGATCGCCACCGGCTGAATCATCAGCATCCATCGATGCGGCAACAGCGGGCGCGACTGGAACACCAGCACCCAGGTCAAGAGATAAAGCGACAGCGGCAGCACCCACAGCAAGGGCGCGGCGGCGACATCAGTGGAAATATGCGCGGTCACCGCGATCAACAGGCCCGACGGCACCGCGGCGAGAAAGATCCAGCGCGCGCGCAAGCTCCAGGCCGGCGCCGGCGCGTCGCTGTCCGTGGCCAGCGTATCCACTGGGGCCGATCATCGGCGAGCGCAACAGCAGTACGCCACACGCCGCGATCAGAACGATCAGCAGGCCATAACCACCGGTCCAGATCAGATTCTGCGTGCGCAGCGTGAACATCGGCTCCAGCAGCACCGGGTAGGACAACAGCGCCAGAAAGCTGCCGATGTTGGAGGAGGCATAGAGGAAATACGGGTCGGGGCCATTGGGGTGACCTGATCGAACGAACCAGGCCTGCAGCAGCGGGTTGTTCGCCGCCAGCGCGAAGAACGGCAGTCCGATCGAGACCGCGAACAGGCCGAGCAGCCAGATGGCGTAACCTGATGCGGGCGGTTCGCCCCAGCCGCCCGCAATCGACAGCGGCAAGGTCGCAAGCGCGATCACCAGCAGCACCAGATGCGCGGCAACCGGGATCATGCGGTTGCGCAGCCGCATCAGATAATGCGCATAGGCGTAGCCGGCGAGCAGCAGCGACTGGAAGAACACCATCGCCACCGACCACACCGCCGGCGAACCGCCGAGCCGCGGCAACACCATTTTCGTGAACAGGGGCTGCACCGAGAACAACAGCAGCGCGCTGACGAAGATGGCGGCCGTATAGACCACCAGCACCAGCCGGTTTCGGCTTGCGGCAGGCCGGTCCGCGACCACGGACGGTTCAGGTGACGTCATGAAAACTCCGGCAAGGCGCTTTCAGGCGAAAACGCCTCAAACAAAAAGCTGCCGGCGGGCGCCGGGAGCGGCAATGGAGCATAGGGCGATGCAGCGGGCAATGCGGGACGAGAAGCCAAAGCGGTCACTTCATGCTGTGCCAATGTTCACATCTTCGCTAAGGAGTATGAGAAATAGCGCAACGTCATTCCGGAGGCCGCGAAGCGGCAATCCGGAATCTCGAGATTCCGGGTTGGGCCTTGCGGGCTGCCCCGGAATGACAGACGAAAACTGAAGCAGGCATGAACGAAACAGACGTTGTCATCATCGGCGCCGGGCATAACGGCCTCACCTGCGCAGCCTATCTTGCGATGGCGGGCCTGCGCGTCAGAGTCGTCGAGCGCCGCAAGGTGGCGGGCGGCGCCGCGGTCACCGAGGAATTCCATCCCGGGTTCCGCAATTCGGTCGCGGCCTACACGGTCAGCCTGCTCAACCCGCAGATCATTGCGGATCTCAAATTGGCCGAGCACGGATTGCGCATCGTCGAGCGCCGCGCGCAGAATTTCCTGCCTGCCCCCGATGGCAGCCATCTGCTGACCGGCGAAGGCCGCACCCGTCAATCCCTGGCCAAGCTCAGCGAACGCGATGCCGGAAGCCTGGAGGCCTTCAACCTCCGGCTTGAAGAGATCGCCGACGTGCTGCGCGCCTTCGTGCTGCGCGCGCCGCCGAACATCGTGGAAGGGTTCGGTACGCGCGCAATCGGCGAGGCCCTCAATGCGCTCGGCAGCGCCGGCATCCTGCGCCGGCTTTCGCTGGAGCAGCAGCGCAGCCTGCTCGATCTGTTCACGCGGTCGGCCGGCGAGATGCTGGACGAGGTGTTCGAGAGCGACCTGGTGAAGGCGCTGTTCGGGTTCGACGCCATCGTCGGCAATTATGCCAGCCCCTATGCGGCGGGTTCGGCCTATGTGATGCTGCATCACGCGTTCGGCGAGGTGAACGGCAGGAAGGGCGTCTGGGGCCACGCCATCGGCGGCATGGGCGCGATCACGCAGGCGATGGCGCGCGCCGCGGCTGGTCATGGCGTGGAGATCACGCTCGATGCCGGCGTCCGCGAGGTGATCGTCGAACGCGACCGCGCCGTGGGCGTGGTGCTCGACACCGGCGAGACCGTGCGCGCCCGCTACGTCGCCTCAAGCGTCAATCCGAAACTGCTGTACACGCGGCTGTTGCCATCCGACGCACTGCCGGCGGATTTTCTCGCGCGCATCAAGACATTGGCGCAACGGCTCCGGCACCTTCCGCATGAATGTCGCGCTCAGCGCCCTGCCCTCGTTCACGGCGCTGCCGGGGCCGGGCGATCATCTCACCGCCGGCATCATCATCGCGCCCAGCCTCAACTATATGGACCGCGCCTGGCAGGACGCGCGCGACCATGGCTGGAGCCGCGCGCCGGTGGTCGAGGTGCTGATCCCCTCGACGCTGGACGACACGCTCGCCCCGCCGGGCCAGCATGTCGCCAGCCTGTTCTGCCAGCACGTCGCGCCGGAATTATCCGATGGACGGTCGTGGGACGACCACCGCGAGGAAGTCGCCGATCTCATGATCGCGACCGTGGACAAATACGCGCCGGGCTTTGCGGCAAGCGTGATCGGGCGTCAGAGCCTGTCGCCGCTCGACCTCGAGCGGCAGTTCGGCCTGCTCGGCGGCGACATCTTCCACGGCGCCTTGAGCCTCAATCAATTGTTCTCGGCGCGGCCGATGCTGGGCCACGCCGATTATCGCGGGCCGCTGAAAGGCCTCTATCACTGCGGCAGCGGCGCCCACCCCGGCGGCGGCGTCACCGGCGCCCCCGGCCACAACGCCGCGCGGGTGATTTTGCGGGATCACCGGGCGCTGTTTGGGTGACCGAACGCTGCCTCCGTTGTCCGTGTGAGCGCCAGCGAAGGCAATCCACAGGCCGGCGCGACCCGCGCCGGTTGGCTCTCGCAACGACGGGAAGACCGGTTCATAACCCGGTGGACAGCCTGTGGAAAACCGGTTGGCAAGCGGGGGAAACCCTGGGAAAGTCTTGGGATAACTGGGTAGCGCCTCATCGATGCTGCTGAAGCCGATTCCGGCGCCTCAACCAAAATATTGCCGACGGATCAGCTCGGTCGCTGCAGCCCGCTCCATATGCGGCGCAATTAAACAGATAATTCAAGGAGTTCTGGAGATAACTGCAATCAACACTTGATTTGCCGAGAAACAACGGCATCACGATGCGGATCGGCAATAAGAGCTTCACACGACGGGCGAACAGCCTCAGCAAGAAGATTGAGATCCGGCGCCAAACCCTTGCACCGTATTTTCTTTCTCAAAATTCTTGCCGTGTCCATAAGAGCGGACATGGTCGTATGGTCCACTGAACCTACAAGAAGCAAGTTAACAAAATTCAAATGAGGGCCAGCGTCTCCTGACGTGGCACCCATCACAGAATCTACCGAACCCGGTAGCTCCGGCGATCAGATCCTGAATGGATTCGAACCAATCCCCGAAGCACTTTTTTATTTAGTTCCCCGGAACGATCCCCCGGGTCTGCGCGTCATGCATCGGGCAGCATCAAGGGGAAGCGCATCGTGCTGGGCAGAAATTCTTTCGCGTGGCGGGCCGCAACCCTTCTCAAAATGGCTAAATCGATCAGCGACCCGCACGTTGCAGGCGCCCTGGTCGAGAAAGCGGCCGATCTCCAGTCCCAGCTCGATCAGGCGAACCCGCCGGACAAGAGCCCGCGGGCTCCGGATGTCGAGCTTCCCACCCAGCCGTCTTCATGATGATCCGGATCTGCTTTTCGGCGTAGCCCGCCGCGCCCGAGGCCGGCGCTCAATCGTCCGCGAGCCGCTTCAGCGTGGCGCGAAAGCTCAGGCTTCTTGTTCCCACCAGCGTGGTGCCGAATGCCTCGGCCTCGTCGCCCGCGAACGTTCCTGAAAACCCGCTGGTGGCTTCCTGCCCGCCGGACAGCGGGCGCTTAAAAGGATCGGCAAGCGGCGTGTGCTGATTGGTGGTGAACTCGCCCTTCCAGGTCCCGTCGCCCGCGGTGTAGGTGCCGACCGACCAGAAATAGGGGCCGCCGCCGAGAAACCGGCCGTCGCGAAGGATCAGCACCCCGCTGTCGCGGCCCTTGACGCCGTCAAGCATGTGCATGTGGAGGGAATAAAGCCCGTTGCGCATGGACGCCTCCCCCTTCGCAGCCGACCATACAGCGGGCGGCGACGGGCGTCGAGCAACGCGATTGCCGCCCGGCCGTGTGGAAACCGGCCGGCAAACCCTTGAATAGACCCGGTTTGTTTCGGTGGATAAGCCTGTGAACAAGCGGTGCGTTCGATGTGGACAGGCGGTGGACGACCGGTAGAACTGACACATCCCGAACAACCCCTGCCGCTGGTCTCCCCGAACCCCCGATGACCTCCACCCTCACCCCCTCCACCCACCGCGCGACCTTTGCCATCGGCAATGAACAGACCGCCAAACGCGTGGTCGATCTGTTGACCGAGAGCTTTTTCGAAGGCCAGGCCGCGATCGCCGCGTTCGAGGGCCCCGGCGGGCGCTGGGACATCACGGTGCATTTTGCCGACCCGCCCGACCAGACCTCGATCCGCGAACTGGTCGGCATCGCGGCCGGCGACGAGGTCGCGCTGGCCATCCGCTTCGACACGGTGGCGGCCAAGGACTGGGTCAAGGCGACGCTGGAGCAACTGGTCCCGGTCCGCGCCGGGCGCTTCATCGTCCATGGCCGGCATGACCGCGAACGGGTGCCGCCCAACAAGCTCGGCATCGAGATCGAGGCGGCGCTGGCGTTCGGCACCGGCCACCACGGCACCACCCGCGGCTGCCTGATCCTGCTCGACGAGGTGCTGAAGGCCTACTGCCCCCGGCGGGTGCTCGACCTCGGCACCGGCACCGGCGTGCTGGCGATCGCGGCGGCGAAGGCGCTGCACGGCAGGGTGCTGGCGAGCGATATCGATCCGCTCTCGGTGCGGGTCGCCGCCGACAATGCCCGGCTCAACGGCACCGGCGACCTGGTGGAGACGATCCGGGCCATCGGATTCTCGGCGCCGCAATTCCAGCGCCGCGGTCCGTTCGATCTGGTGCTGGCGAATATCCTGGCCAATCCGCTGCGGCAGATGGCGACGCCGATGTCCCGACATCTGGCGCCTGGCGCGCTCGTCATCCTGTCGGGGCTGTTGCCGCCTCAGGCCAGCGCGGTGATATCAGCCTATCGCGCCCGCGGGCTGGTCTTGAAACGGCACATCCGGATCGAAGGCTGGAGCAGCCTGCTGATGTCCAGGGTTCACTGATCGTCATTCCTGGAGGCGCGTCGCGCAGACCCAGATGTGCGCTTGCACATCCGGGAATCTCGAGATTCTCCGATGTGCAATCGCACATCGTAGTTCGCGTCTGCGACGCGACCTACGCGACAAGCGCAGCGCGCTTGCGCGGGGAATGACGGTGAAATTATTCCGACGACTTTGGCTTGCGGCGGGCGACGACGCCGTTTTCCTCGCGCACGGCGCGCCTGACGCGCGCCTCGACGAAGCGATCCAGAATCTGAACAATGACGCCGCGCTGCTTCTTGACGATGGGCGGAATCGGCCCGCGGCGCACCGGCGGCGAGATCTTCTCAAACGTAAAGGCAGGCATTGTGATTCCCCTCGTCGCTGAGTTGAAACACCCCTGGACTTCCCCCGGATCTTGTTTGACGACAGCCTTAGCCAGCGATCCGTGCAAACCCGTCTAACGCAGGTGCAGCAATTGAAGCACAATAAAAGCCAAATCGGAAGCAATTTGCGTCGATTGCGGAGTTCTCCACCTGATCCTAAAGTAGCCGAGCCAGAGCGTTTTCGAGCGAAGCACGCCCTCGGACTCGATCCGGGGGTGGTATCGGTTCGCGTGAAGAAAACGCGTCAAGGCAGATAAACAATGTACGAAGCCCTTTTCCAGACATTCGAGGAGCCCGAGACCGGCATAGCGCTGACCGCCCGGCTGTCCGCCTTTCGCGAGGAGCTGGCGCAGCGCCATTTGACCGGATTCGTGGTTCCCCGCGCCGACCAGCAGCAAAACGAGTACGTCGCGCCGTCGGAAGAACGGCTGGCCTGGCTGACCGGCTTTACCGGCTCCGCCGGCCTTGCCGTCATATTGAGCCGGGAGGCCGCCTTGTTCGTCGACGGCCGCTATACGCTGCAGGCGGCAAAGCAGGTCGACGCCAAGGCCTGGAGCGTCGAGCCGCTGGTCGATCCGCCGCCCGAGAGCTGGCTGGCGAAGCATCTGGTTGCCGGCGACCGCCTCGGATTCGATCCCTGGCTGCACACCACGGCGGCGGCGGAGCGGCTGGCCGCGGCCTGCGCCAAGGCCGGCGCGGAGCTGATCGCGGTCGACGGCAATCCGCTGGACGCCGTGTGGACCGAGCGCCCTGCCCCGCCGCTGGCGCCCGTCACGGTTCACGGCCCGCAATTTTCCGGCGAGGCGGAAACCGAAAAGCTGAAGCGGATCGCCCTCGAGATCGACAAGCTCGGCGCCGATGCGCTGGTGCTGTCGGATTCGCACGCGGTGGCGTGGACCTTCAACATCCGCGGCGGCGACGTCTCGCATACGCCGCTGCCTCTGTCCTATGCGCTGGTGCCGAAAACCGGCCGCCCACCGTGTTCATCGATCACCGCAAGCTGTCGAACAGCGCCCGCGACCATCTCGAACACACGGCCGACGTCGCCGAGCCGGACACGCTGCTGTTCAAGCTGACCGAACTGGCGCGAAGCGGCGCCGGCATAGCCCTCGACGGCGCGACCGCCCCCGACGCTTTGAGCCGCCTGATATCGGCCGCCGGCGGCAAGCCGGTGCGCGGCAATGACCCGGTCAGCCTGCTCAAGGCCGTCAAGAACTCAACCGAGATCGAAGGCACCAGGGCCGCGCATCGGCGCGACGCCGTGGCGCTGGTGCGCTTCCTCGCCTTCATCGACCGCGAGGCGCCGACCGGCGCGCTGACCGAGATCGACGCCGTCGAGGCGCTGGAGACATTCCGCCGCGACACCGGCGCGCTGAAGGACGTCTCGTTTCCGACCATTTCAGGCACTGGGCCGAACGGCGCCATCGTGCACTACCGCGTCACCCGCAAGAGCAACCGGCGGATCGCGCCGGGCGATCTCCTGCTGATCGATTCCGGCGCGCAATATGAGGACGGCACCACCGACGTCACCCGAACCATCGCGATCGGCCAGCCTTCGATGGAAATGTGCGACCGCTTTACCCGGGTGCTGCGCGGCCATATCGCGATCGCCCGCGCGCTGTTTCCCGACGGCACCACCGGCGCGCAGCTCGACACGCTGGCGCGGCAATTCCTGTGGCAGGCCGGCATCGATTTCGAGCACGGCACCGGCCACGGCGTCGGCAGCTATCTCTCGGTGCACGAAGGCCCGGCGCGAATCTCGAAACTCGGCACCACGCCGCTGCGACGCGGCATGATCCTCTCCAACGAGCCCGGCTACTACAAGACCGACGCCTTCGGCATCCGGATCGAGAATCTCGAGCTGGTGGTCGGCGCCGACATCACAGGCTCCGAGAAGCCGGTCAACGCCTTCGAGACCCTGACGCTGGCGCCGATCGACCGCAGGCTGGTCGATCTCAACATGCTGACCGGCGACGAACTGGGCTGGCTCAACGATTATCATGATCGCGTCCGCCACACGGTCCGCCCCCATGTCGACGAGGCCACCAAGGTGTGGCTCGACGCCGCGACCGCGCCGTTGTCGCTGTAGCGCGCGGATGGCGCTGCACTGATTCCGCCCATCAGCCGTCATACCCCGCGAAAGCGGGGTATCCAGTACGCTGCGGCCTCTCCGTTCTGTGACAGGGATCTCTGGAATACTGGATCGCCCGCTTTCGCGGGTGATGACGGCGTGTGTGTGGGTCAACCGCACGTGAGACCATCCCTGAATGACGGAGCTCCCTGCATCAAACGCATCCCGAAAAACGAATAGCCGCATTCCGAAACGCCCGTATTCGCAAGGCGGAATAACGTTAAAGTCTGATTCAAGAGATTGGATCAGACCTCAATGCACGGAGTGATGGGCAGACCGCCCGGCGCGGCGACACCGACCGATATCGCGACATCCCGGTTCATGTTGTTGCTGCTGGTCGCGATGACCGGCGTCGCGCCGATCTCGCTCTATATGCTGGTGCCGGCGCTGCCCGTGCTTGCCACCACGTTCGGCCGCGATATCTGGATCGCGCAGATGACGGTGTCGCTCTACATGGTCGGCATCGCCTGTTCGCAGATCATCATGGGACCGCTGTCGGACCGGTTCGGACGCCGCCCGGTGCTGCTGGCGGGTCTCGGCCTGATGGTATTGGCGAGTGCCGCCTGCATCTTCGCGGAAACCCTGCCGCAACTGATCGCCGCGCGATTCCTGCAGGCGCTGGGCGGCGCCACCGGCATGGTGGTGAGCCGCGCCATCATCCGCGATCTCTACAGCCGCGAACGCATCAGCTCCATGATCAGCCTGGTGATCGCGGTGATGATGATCGCGCAGATGCTGAGCCCGCTGACCGGGGGCCTGCTGGAGACGGCGTTCGGCTGGCGCTCGATCTTCTACGTCATCACCGCGGCCTCCGTCGCCATCGCAGCGGCGATCGCCGTCACGCTGCCGGAGACGCGCCGCGACCGTCTCGAAGCCGGCGGGTTTCGCGGCGATGTCCGCCACCTCCTCAAGAGCCGCGCCTTCATCGGCTATGTGCTGTGCCAGGTGCTGGCCTCGCAGATCATCTTCACCTTCGCCGGCGGCGGACCTTATGTGGTGGTGATGCAGATGGGCCGCTCCAGCGCCGAATATGGCGCATGGTTCGCGACCACGGGATTCGCCTATCTGATCGGCAATTTGTTCTGCGTGCGGTTCGCGCCGCGGCACTCGCTGGAAAAACTGATCTGGTTCGGGCTCGCGCTGCAACTCGCCGGCAGCTTCCTGAACCTGGTGTGGGGCCTCGACCGGGCTCAACCAGGCGCCGTCATGGCTGTTCGGCACCCAGATGCTGGTGATGTTCGCCAATGCCTTCGTGATGTCGAACTCGGCGGCCGGCGCCATCAGCGTCCGCCCCGAAGCGGCCGGCACCGCATCGGGCGCGATGGGATTCCTGCAGATGGGGCTCGGCTCGCTGCTGTCGCAATTCGGCGCCTATCTCGGCGGCCATTTTACGACGCCGATGCCGCTCAATGCCGCCGTCTTCATGCTGTCGATCGCCTGCGCGTCGACCATGGTGTTCCTGATCCCGCGCCGCGACGTGGTCGTCAGCGAAGCCTTGATCGAACAGGCGGAAGAGGAAGAGTCGGGGATGCTGTAGCCGTCGGCCTCAACGAAAATATCGTTGAGCCGTCATTTGCGAGCCAACGGGTCGCGCGAACGCGCGCCCGATGACAGGCTCCGCGAAGCAATCCATGCCACGGCAAAAATGGATTGCTTCGTCGCTAACGCTCCTCGCAATGACGAGAGGTGCGACCTCACCTCCCGACCAGCTTCAGCCACTCATCCTCGGTCAGCACCTCGACGCCGTGCTTCTTGGCCTCGGCGAGTTTCGAGCCGGCGCCGGGGCCGGCGACCACGTAATCGGTCTTCTTCGACACCGAGCCCGCGGCCTTGGCCCCCAGCCGTTCGGCCATCGCCTTGGCCTCGTCGCGCGTCATCTTCTCCAGCGCGCCGGTGAAAACCACGGTCTTGCCGGCGATCGCCGAATTGCTCTTCGGCTTTTCCGCATCGAGAATGGTGACTTCTCTGGTCAGCCGCTCGACGATGCCGCGGTTGTGGCTCTCGCCGAAATAGGCCTTGATGCTGGCGATCACGGTGTCGCCGATCTGGTCGAGCGCATCCATCTCGGCGATCGCCGCCTCGTCATCCCTGGCGACCTTGAGGCAGGCGTCGTGGAACGCTTCCCACGAGCCATAGCCGCGCGCCAGCGCCAGCGCCGTGGTCTCGCCGACATGGCGCATGCCGAGCGCGTAGATAAACCGCTCCAGCGAAATCCGCCGCCGCTCCTCGATCGCCGCAAACAGATTGCGCACCGACGTCTCGCCGTAACCCTCGATGTCCTCGAGCTTGAGCCTGGAGTTGCGCGCGGGCAGCGTGAAGATATCGGCGGGCTCCTTGACCCATCCCTCTTCGAAGAAGAACGCGATCTGCTTCTCGCCGAGCCCCTCGATATCGAAGGCGCGGCGCGAGCAAAACAATTTCAGATGCTCGATCTTCTGGTAGGGACAGGCGAACTCGCCGGTGCAACGGGCGCGCGATCCCTCCTCGCCGGTCGCGGTCTCCTCGCGCACGACGTCGGTGTGCAGCGGGCACGGACATTTCTTCGGAAAATGATAGGCCTTGGCGTCCTTCGGCCGCTTGTCGATCACGACATCGACGATCTGGGGGATGACGTCGCCGGCGCGCTGGACCACGACGGTGTCGCCGATCCGGATGTCGCGGCCCTCGCGCAATTGCTCGCCGTCGCCGCCGATGCCCCTGATATAGTCCTCATTGTGCAGCGTGACGTTCTGCACGATGACGCCGCCGACGCCGACCGGTTCGAGCTTGCCGACCGGCGTAAAGGAGCCGGTGCGCCCGACCTGGATCTCGATGTCGCGCAGCACGGTGACGGCGCGCTCGGCCGGGAATTTGTGCGCGATCGCCCAGCGCGGCGTGCGTGAGACGAAGCCGAGCCGCTCCTGCCAGTCGATCCGGTCGACCTTGTAGACGACGCCGTCGATGTCGTAGTCGAGCCTGGCGCGCTGCTCCTCGATCTTGCGATGAAACGCGATCAATTGCTCGACCGAGTGGCAGATTTTCGTCAGCGGATTGGTCTTGAAGCCGCAACGCTCGAACCATGCGATCATGCCGGATTGGGATTCTTCCGGCATTTCCGTCATCTGCCCCCAGGCGTAGGCGAAAAAGCCGAGCGGCCGCGAAGCGGTGATGGAAGGATCCTTCTGGCGCAACGAGCCCGCCGCGGAATTGCGCGGATTGGCAAAAATGGTATCGCCCGCGGCCTTCTGCCGCTCGTTGAGCGCGAGGAAGGCTTTCTTGGTCATGTAGACCTCGCCGCGCACCTCGCATATTTCAGGCACGTTGCGGCCCCTGAGCTTCTTCGGCACATCCTCCAGCGTGCGGATATTGACGGTGACGTCCTCGCCCTCGGCGCCGTCGCCGCGGGTGGCGGCGGTGACGAGTTCGCCGTCTTCGTAACGCAGCGACATCGAGAGCCCGTCGATCTTCGGCTCGGCGGAAAAGTCGATCCGGTCGTCGTCGGCAAGTTTCAGGAAGCGCCTGATGCGGCCGACGAAGTCGACGACGTCTTCCTCGGCGAAGGCATTGTCGAGCGACAGCATCGGCACCGCGTGGCGGACCTTCCTGAACTTTCCGGATGGCGCCGCGCCGATCTTCTGCGACGGCGATTCGCCGCTGACAAGCTCGGGAAACCGCTTTTCGATGGCATTGAAGCGCTGGCGCAAGCCATCATACTCGGCGTCGGAAATCTTCGGCGCGTCTTCCTGATAATACGCCTTGTCGTGACGCTCGATGTCGAGCGCCAGCCGCATATGCTCGACCTTGGCCTGGGCTTTGGTGAGGGCGGCGACGTCGGGAAGAGCTTTGGGTTTCGCTGCTTTGGCCATGGCTACTTGAATACGACGAAGTTGATTTCGAGAAAAGCGGCCGGCCGCACGACACTCGGCATCACGCCGTCGCGGCCTTCAGCAGGCGGTCGGCGGCGGCCCTGGCCTCCGCGGTGATCTCGGCGCCCGCCAGCATGCGGGCGATTTCCTCGCGGCGGTGATCGGCGGCCAGCGCATTGACGCGGGTGGCGACGCGCTTGCCCTTGTCGAGCGCATCCTTGGAAATCAGCAGATGCAGGTCGGCGCGCGCGGCGACCTGCGGCGCATGCGTCACCGCCATCACCTGGACCTTGTCCGCCAGCCGCGCCAGCCGCGCGCCGATCGCGTCCGCCACGGCGCCGCCGACGCCGGTATCGATCTCGTCGAATACCAGCGTCGGCGCCGAACCGCGGTCGGACAGCACGACCTTGAGCGCCAGCAGGAAGCGCGACAGTTCGCCGCCGGAGGCAACCTTCATCAGCGGTCCCGGCCTGGTGCCGGGATTGGTCTGCACCCAGAACTCGACGCGGTCGTAGCCCTGCGGCCCCGGCGACTTCGGATCGGAATCAACCTGCGTCGTGAATTTCGCCCGCTCCAGTTTCAGCGGCGCGAGTTCGGCGTTGACCGCCTTGTTGAGTTTCTCGGCGGATTTTACCCGTGCGGCGGATAGCCTGGTGGCGGCGGCGGCGTAGCGCTTGTCGGCCTCGGCGGCGGCGGCCTCGAGTTTTTTCAGCTGATCGGCGCCGGCGTCGATCAGCGCCACGTCGGCGGCGTATTTCGCGGCGAGCTGAGCGAGGCCCTCGACCGGCGTCGAGTATTTGCGCGATGCCGCGCGCAAGGCGAACAGCCGCTCCTCGATGCGTTCGAGCTCGGCGGGGTCGAAATCCGCCGCGATCAGCGCGGCACTGAGATGCTGGTCGGCCTCCTCGAGCGCGTTGATGGCGGCATCGATCGCCTTCACGGCGGGCTCGACCAGCGCCGGCGCATTGGCCGCCCGCCGCTCGAGCCGGCGCACCGCCGCCGAAAGCGCCGCCACCGGCGAATGATTGCCGCCCACGGCCTCCTGTGCCTCGCGCAGATCGGCGGCGATCTTCTCGCCCTGCATCATCGTGGTGCGGCGTTCGGCGAGCGCGGTCTCCTCGCCGTCTCTGGGCGCAAGCTTCTTCAATTCGTCGGAGGCGTGCCGCAGATAGTCCGCCTCGCGCGCGGCGCGCTCCATGCCCGCGCGATGCTCGTCGAGCACCGCGTTGGCGGCGCGCCTTGCCTCCCACAGCCGCTCCAGCGCGGCGACGTCCTTTTCAAGGCCGGCAAACGCGTCGAGCAGGCGCCGGTGGGTCGAGGCGTCGACCAGCGCCCGCTCGTCATGCTGGCCGTGGATTTCGACCAGGGCCGAGCCGACCGCTTTCAAGGTCTGTACGCTGATCGCCTGATCATTGATGAAGGCGCGGGTGCGGCCATCTGCCAATTGCACGCGGCGCAGGATCATTTCACCGGAATTTTCCGAACCCGAATCATCGAGCCCGTTGTCGCTGAGGATCACCGACGCCGGATGGCCCTTCGGGACATCGAACACCGCGGTAACCTGGCCCTGCTCCGCGCCATGCCGGACCAGGCCGGCGTCGCCGCGGCCGCCGAGCGCCAGCGCGAAGGCGTCGAGCAGGATCGACTTGCCCGCGCCGGTCTCGCCGGTCAGCACCGCAAGCCCGCGGGAAAACTCGATATCGAGCCGTTCGATCAGGACGATGTCACGGATCGAAAGACGCGCCAGCATGCGAAATCAATTCCTAGTGGTCAGATTCGAACACGAAGCTGCGGCAAACACCGAGCGAATGTCAAATCCGCTCCGCTAGCCGAGACCCAGTTTCTTGAAGGCCTTGGAGATATAGGAGCCCTGGTTCTCGCTCGGCTCGACCCCGCCGGACCTTACTAGATTATAGGCGTCCTTGTACCAGGGGCTGTCGGGAAAATTATGCCCGAGCACGGCGGCGGCGGTCTGTGCCTCGCTGACGATTCCGATCGCCATGTAGGCTTCGGTCAGCCGCGCCAGCGCTTCCTCGACATGCCGCGTGGTCTGGTACTGGGTAACCACGGTCTTGAAGCGGTTGATGGCGGCGGTGTAGTTGCGCTTTTGCATGTAATAGCGGCCGACATTCATTTCGCGGCCGGCGAGCTGGTCGCGCGCGGCTTCAAGCTTGGACTTGGCGCTGACGGCATATTCCGACGTCGGATATTTGCGGACCACTTCTTCAAGCGCGGCGATCGCCTTCTCGGTGCGGCCCTGGTCGCGGGTAATGTCCGGAATCTGGTCGTAGTGCGAGGCCGCGATCAGATATTGCGCGTAAGCGGCGTCCGGGCTTCCCGGATGCAAGGTGACGTAGCGGGTCGCAGCCCCGATGCAGCTGTCGTAGTCGTTGGCATTGTAAAAAGCATAGGCCGACATCAGCAGCGATTTGCGCGCCCAGTCGGAATAAGGATGCTGGCGATCGACTTCCTCGAATTTCTTCGATGCGGCCTTGGGATCGCGCTTCTCGTTCATCAGGAACAAGCCCTCATTGTAGAGCTTTTCCGCGGGCTCTTCGACGAAGGTCTCGTCCTTGTTGAAAACCTTGTCCCACGTCTCGGTCGCGGAGCTGCATCCGCTGAGCGGGATCGCGAGGACGGCGAGGCCCGCGGCCAACCGCAACGGCCGCGCCAGCCGATCAAAGCCCCAACGAGTCGATAGGCCGTTCGGTGCGAGCGTCATGCGTGTCGACATAAATTTAAGACCTGACGCCTGTGGTGCGGTAGCCGCCGCGCGCCCTGAGCGTGGACGCAGTGAATGTGTGGCACGGCGCGCCTCGCGACGCAACCCGGCCCTTTTAGCCAAAAAAAGCCCCTTAACCAACCGAATACGCAGGCATTTCGCCGGGATTAAGGCGGCCCGGAGGGCGCGCGGCCAATCATGGTTACCACGCCGGGCCGGATCCCGGTCCACGCAAGTCGAGGCGGCGCAAGACATTTCGACGGCGAAAGTCAGGACATTTCGACGGCGAAAGTCAGGACATTCCGAAGGCGAACGTCAGGAGGCGTCCAAGAGGACGCTCAGGACATTTCGAAGCCGAAATCAGGAGAGTCCGAAGACTCAGGAAACGTCGGGACCGTAGGCGGGAGCAACCATGCCGCCCACCATGCCGCTGCCGACCTCGGCATGGGCGCGCGAGCGGCGGGCGGTTTCAGCCTCGATCACCCGGAAGGCACTGCGATCGGCCATCAGAGCCGTCAGCACGGCGTGGTTGAGCTTGTGGCCGCCGCGTACCGAGCGATAGGCGCCAAGCAACGGCAAGCCGGCGAGCGCGAGATCGCCGATCACGTCGAGCACCTTGTGGCGCGCCGGTTCGTCGCTGTAGCGCAGACCTTCGCTGTTCAGCAGGCGGGTCTCATCGAACACCACGGAATTCTCGAACGAAGCGCCGAGCGCGAAGCCCGCACTCCACAGCCGCGCCACGTCATTCATGCATCCGAAGGTCCGGGCGCGGCAAATCTCGCGGCGGAACCTTTCGGGGGAAAGATCCAGCGCATAGGTCTGGCGGCCAATCACCGGGTTGGTGAAATCAATCTCGACCTCGGCGCGGAAACCGGCCGCATAGGGCCGCAACTCGCCGAACGAGTCGCCCATCGCGACCTGCACCGGCTTCAAGACCTGGATGAAACGGCGCGAGGCCGACTGTGTAACGATACCGGCCTGATCGATCGCGGCGACGAAAGCCGCGGCGCTGCCGTCCATGATCGGAACTTCCGGGCCGTCGATTTCGATGGTGGCGTTGTCGACGCCCATGCCGCGCAAGGCAGCCAGCACATGCTCGGCGGTGGAAACCAGCGGACCCTCGCGGTCGCCCAGCACGGTGGCAAATTCGGTGGCAATCACCGATCCGGCCGTGGCCTGAACCTCGCGGTCGCAGCCGTCGAGACCGGTGCGGACAAAAATAAAACCTGCATCGACGGATGCAGGCCCGACAGTAAGACTTACCGGTAAACCCGAATGAACGCCGACGCCCATCACGGTTGCTTGCGACCGAAGCGTTGTCTGCCGGCTAAACTTCATTCAAATTGCCCACACTGACTTACCAGGAGCTCAGACCGACCCAATTCTGCGTCAATTCGTCTCGAAGTATCCCCAAGTCACGGCAGACAATAGCATTGCCCCAAAGCGCGCCAACTCACGCTTTTTTACCGATTGTTACCCTATCTCTGCCGTATTCGCGCCAAAGCTTAACCAAATTCCGCCGCGGACAGGGGCATTTTTGGCCGTGCCATCCCACCACAAAATGCACAATTAATCACTTAATATCAGTTACTTGAGCGAATTTCAGCCGCCGGTGCCGACTGAAATGGAAAAGGCCCCGGCGGACAAAGCCGGGGCCTTCTCGGTCGTCGGAATTGTAACAAACTTCAGTTGACCTGCCGCCGGAGGAAGGCCGGAATATCAAGATGGTCGTCGCCCTGTGGCGCCTGGGGCAACAGGAGCCGGGCGGCCGTGGGCGTCCAACCCTTGAGGGGCAGGCCTGCGCGCATACTCCGATACCGGATCGCTGGCCGCGATTTGCTGCGCAACCGAGCGTTGAGGCTTCCGATCGGGCAACGGCGGCATCGGCGCCATGGCCGGACCCGAGGCGCGGGCCGCGATCGGCGGCTCGGTCTCTTCGTCACGGCGGCCGAGGCCGACATTGGCGAGCCGCTGCAGCAGCGACATCCGGGTCTTTTGCGGATGCTCCTCGTCGACTTCGCCGCGGGCCTGCCGGATTTCGTTCTGCGCGGGCATCGGCAGATCCTCGAATTTCGGCATCCTCGGCGCGCGAACCGGTGGGCGTTCCGCCGCTTGCGGGATGAACGTCTCTGGCGTCGCCGGCTCCGGGGCCGGAACAGCCGCGACATCATGGTCGGGGAACAGGGTCGGCTTCTGCGCGATCGGACGCACCGTGACGTCGCCATAGGACGCAGGCTGCAGCGGCGCCGCCGGCTGCGAAACCTCCGGCGCAACCGCCGCGGCGATGGCCGCAAGCGCCGCACGTTCGACGTTGTTTGAGGCACGTTGCGGCGCGGCCGGAGCCGGCTGCGCCGCGCTCGAGGCCTCCTGTCTCTGTTCTGGGCGCGCTCGGCAAACCGTGCGTTGTCGGCGCGCAGCCGCGCGGTCAACTCGGCAAGGCGGCTGTCCGGCGCCGAAGCTGGGGCCACGGCGTTGGTGGCGGTTGCCGCCGGCGCTGCCGCGTTGCGCGAAATCAGCGCCTGTTCGATGCCGGTGGCGACGACCGAAACCCTGATGATGCCGTCGAGGGTTTCATCGAAGGTGGCGCCGACGATGATATTGGCGTCCTGATCGACTTCCTCGCGAATCCGGGTCGCGGCTTCGTCGACCTCGAACAAGGTCAGATCCCTGCCGCCGGTGATCGAGATCAAGCAGGCCACGGGCGCCCTTCATCGAGGAATCGTCGATCAGCGGATTGGCGATCGCGGCCTCCGCCGCGGTCAAGGCGCGCTTCTCGCCGGAAGCCTCGCCAGTGCCCATCATCGCCTTGCCCATTTCGCGCATCACGGCGCGAACATCGGCGAAGTCGAGATTGATCAGGCCTTCCTTGACCATCAGGTCGGTGATGCAGGCGACGCCCGAATAGAGCACCTGGTCCGCCATCGCGAAGGCGTCGGCGAAGGTGGTCTTTTCGTTGGCGACCCGGAACAGGTTCTGGTTCGGAATGATCAGAAGGGTATCGACCACCTTGTGGAGCTCGGCGATGCCGGCTTCCGCGGTGCGCATGCGGCGCTGACCCTCGAAGTGGAACGGCTTGGTGACGACGCCGACGGTGAGGATGCCCATGTCGCGCGCGGTCTTGGCGATGACGGGTGCGGCGCCAGTGCCGGTGCCGCCGCCCATGCCGGCGGTGACAAACACCATATTGGCGCCGGAAAGATGATCGCGGATTTCATCGATCACTTCCTGGGCCGCGGCCGCGCCGACGTCAGGCTGCGAACCGGCCCCCAAGCCCTGGGTGACCTGGGTGCCCATCTGGATGATGCGCTGCGCCTTCGACATGGTGAGCGCCTGCGCGTCGGTATTGGCGACGACGAAATCGACCCCCTGCAATCCGGCGGTGATCATGTTGTTGACGGCATTGCCGCCGGCGCCGCCGACGCCGAATACGGTAATCCGGGGCTTCAACTCACTGATATCAGGGGGTGTTAGATGGAGTGCCATGGTTGCCTCTCGATTACGCGCGCGTCGGTTCGCCCCGGCCGACGGCCGCGGGAGTTGGTGAAAATCGTAAGTTGCGGAAAAGATTCATCAGAAGCCCTCACGAAGCCATCGTCCGACTTTTCCGAAATAGCCATCTGTCCCTGTCCTGAGCTGCCGCGTATGCCGCGGTTCGACGTGTTCAAGATGAGCATATTGGGGATAGACCAGCAGGCCCGAGGGAACCGCGAACGACGCGCTCTTCGCCTCATTGGGGAGCCGGCCAAAGCCGAGTGGACGGCCGATCCGCACCGGCCGGCCGAGAATCTGGGTTGCAAGTTCGAGGGTACCGGTGAGCTGCGAAGCCCCGCCGCTCAACACAACGCGCGCCTTCGGCTCTGCCGCAAAGGGCGAATCCGCGAGCCGATCCCTGACCATCTCAAAAATCTCCTCGGCACGGTGCCGGACAATGTTCGCGATCGTGGCGCGGGACACGACCTGTGGAACATCCTGCTCGTTGTCGCCGGCGGACGGCACCGACATCAACTCACGGGTGTCGGACCCGCCGGTCAGCACGGTGCCATATAACGTCTTGATTCGCTCGGCATCCGCAATGCATGCGCTCAGGCCGCGTGCAAGGTCCATGGTGATGTGTTGCCCGCCGAGGGCAAATCCGCTCGCATGCACGAAGCGCCCCCCGGAATAGGTCGCGATCGTGGTGGTGCCCGCGCCCATTTCCACCACCGCGGCGCCGATATCGGCTTCATCGTCGGTCAATACCGACAGGCCCGCCACATAGGGGCTCGCCGCCATGGCTTCGACATTGAGATGGCAACGCTCGACCACCAGCATCAGATTCCTGGCAGCGGTCGCGTCCGCCGTTACGACGTTCATGTCGACGCCGAATTGCCGTGCCACCATGCCCTTGGGATCGCGAATGCCCTTGACGCCGTCCAGCGCATAGCCGACCGGCAGCGCATGCAGCACGGTGCGGCCCTCGCCGGTGGCATGGTGCATGCCGGCGGAGGTGATGCGCGTGACGTCGGCAGCGGTGACGGCGCCGCCCCGAATGTCGGCCGCCGCCTCGATCAATTGACCCTGCAGCCGCCCGGCCGAGATCGACAGCAAGACCAATTCAACCCGGACCTTGGCCATGCGCTCGGCGAGCGCAACCGCCTGACGCACCGCCTGCTCGCATTCGGCGAGATCGACCACCGCGCCGGCCTTGACGCCGCGCGACTGAATTTGGCTGTACCCGATCAGCTCGACCGCATGGCTGCGCCCGCGCAAGGCGTCGTTCGGCGGGCACGGCCTCAGCCGCGCGATCATGCAGGCGATCTTGCTGGTGCCGATATCGAGGGAGGCCACCAGCGCGGTGCGCTTCTGCGGCATCGGACGCGTTTTCGGCGTCTGGTTGCGATCCAGGCCGGTCATGCGTCGCCGACCTTCTTCTTCGGCTTCTTGTCCTTGAACAATTCTTCGCGGGCCTTGGCCGCATCTTCGGACAATTGCACGATCAATCGATCCGGCAGCCGCATGTCGACGGCGACGATATCGCGGGAGAACAGCCGGTCTTCCTTGTCGAGCGTGCTCAAAAGGGCCAGCGCGTTGCCAACCTCGTTTTCCGGCAGGCGGATATCGAGACCGTCCTTGAGCCTCAGATTCCAGCGCCGTTCGCCGACGAAGACCGCCGCCTTGGTCACCGAATTGACCCGCGGATAGCGCGCCAGCAGCGCCAGGAAATCCCTGGCGCGGGTTTCTGCGCCCTTGCCCACCACCAGCGGCAGCGACAGGAAGCGGCGCGACACATAGGGCTCCAGCACCGCGCCATCATCCGCGATCACCGACAGGCGGCCGTCCCGCTGCCAGAGCGCGAATGCCGAGCGTTCGACGATGTCGATCCGGAGCTGGCCGGGATAAAGCTTCTGCACCGTCGCGTCCGAGATCCAGGGATTGGCTTTCAGCTTGTCGCGCACCACGGCGGCGTCGAGGAACAACAGCGAGGAGTGGCCGTTGACGCCGCCAGCCCCGAGCACTTCGTCCTGCGACAGCTGCCGGCGGCCGTTGATCGCCACCGTCGTGATCCGAAACCCGGCCGAATTGGCCAGCGCGTTGCGGGCATCGCTCAGGCCTGCGGTAAATTCAGCAAGGTGGCCGCCCCTCACGACGCCAAAACCGGCGCTCCCCAGCAGCAGCAGCACGGTAGCGGCGGTGCCGGCGCGGCGCGGCAAATGACGTTCCAGAAGCGCGATCAGGCGGGGCGGCTCTTCGGCGCGGTCAAGACGCGCTTTCGCAGGCGAACGCTTCGCGCCCAGCCACTCGCGCAGCAGCACGACCGCGCCTAGCGCGGCGGCTTTCAGGTCAGTTTGGGGCCTCGGCGATCTCTTCGACCGAGCGAGGCGTCCTCCACCATCCATTGCACGAGCTCGTCACATGTTGTGCCCGCAAACATTGCGAGTCCGACGCAGGTGACGTCTCGGTCGTGCCGGGCTGGATGATGACCCCCAAGGCCACCTGTTCCCTCGATGCGGTCGCGGAAAGCGGAAATCCGCAACAGCTCACGCCCCGGCAGCCAAGCGCTCCACGCGCCGCCAGCGTTAACCTTCGGACTTCCTGGTAAACAAAGGGTAAATTCGGTCGGGACACAGTGCGATTTGATGTGCCCGCTGAAGGCTTTGCCCGGTAACGTTAGCAATTTGGTAATGAATTGATTCGGCCGTCGGCTGAGGTAGGACTTTAACCGCGCTATTTGCCTGCGCGCCGCTCTGCCAGCACGATCTGATCCCGCAGGAAATCGCCAAAATCGATCCCCTGGGCCTTGAGCGCCTTCGGATAGAGCGAGGCCTTGGTCAGGCCGGGCAAGGTATTGGTCTCGAGATAGATCGGCCCCTGCTCCGCGACGATGAAATCGGTGCGGGAGTAGCCGGAGCATGACAGCGCCCGGTGCGCCCGCAGCGCCAGGTCCATGATCTGCCCGCTGATCTCGGGCGAAAAGCGGCCCGGACAGATCTCCTGGGTCGACTTGAGCAGATATTTGGCGGTGTAGTCGAACCCGCCTCCCGCCGGAACGATCTCGATCGGCGGCAGCGAAAAAACCGAGCCATCCGACTGCTCCAGCACGCCGCAGGTCGCTTCCACGCCCGAAATGAACGGTTCGATCACATATTCTTCCGTCTCGGCGGCACGGCGGACGGCGACAAGATCCTGAATCGCATTGACGAAGATCAGGCCGTAGCTCGAGCCATCCCGCGCCGGCTTGGCGATCAGCTTGCCGTATTTGGCCAGCGCCGCCTCGGCGTCTTCCAGCGCCACGCCGGCCGGAGCCGTTACCCCCGCGATCGCCGCGAAATGCTTGGCGGCGACCTTGTCGAAGGCCAGATGCGACGATGCCGAGCCGGAGCCGGTGAAGGCAATTCCGCGCGTCTCGCACATCGCCTGTAGCTCGCCGTTTTCCGCCGTGCCGCCGTGCAGGCCAAGCACCAGCAGGCGGTCCTCCGCTCTCGCCTTGTCAAGCGCCGCTTCGATTGTCCCGATGCTGGGGGTGCCGGGCTTGAAGGGATCCTCGAACGGCCGCGCATGCTTCAGAAGCGCCGCCGATGACGTTTCATGCACGGTGTCGTCGGCATCCCAGAACCACAAATCGGCCTCGGGCAGCGCCGAATGCAGCGCCTGTGCCGATGCCACCGACACGAGGCGCTCCTTGTTCGTGCCGCCGAAAAGAATGGTGATCCGCATCAGCTTCGCTCAATCCCGATCCGCTTGATTTCCCAGTGTAGCTCAATTCCCGAATTTTCCTTTACCCGGGCGCGAACGGTTTCGCCGAGGGTTTCGATATCGTGGCCGGTCGCCTCGCCGGTGTTGATCAGGAAATTGCAGTGCATTTCCGATACCTGCGCGCCGCCAACGCGCAGGCCCCGGCAACCCGCGGCATCGATCAGCTTCCAGGCGCTGTTTCCTGCCGGGTTCTTGAAGGTCGAGCCGCCGGTCTTTTCGCGGATCGGCTGCGCGGTCTCGCGATGGGTTTGCACCTCGTTCATCCGCGCGCGGATCGCCTCGGGCGCCGCGATGGCGCCCCGAAACCGCGCGGAGGTGAAGATGATGGCAGGATCGACGCCGCAGTTGCGGTAGGCGAATTTCATGTCGGCATTGGTGAATGTGTGCTTCGTGCCGTCGCGGCCGACGCCGGAGGCCTCGACCAGGACATCCCTGGTCTCGCGCCATTGGCGCCGGCATTCATGCGCAGCGCGCCGCCGATGGTGCCGGGAATGCCGAAAAAAAATTCGAGCCCGCTGACATTGGCCGCCGCCGCCGTCTCGGCCACGCGCTTGTCGAGCGCGGCCGCGCCGGCAAAGACAATGTCGCCGTCGACGCTGGTCTCGCCGAAACCGCGCGGCGACAGGCGGATGACCACGCCGGGCATGCCGCCATCGCGCACGATCAGATTGGAGCCGACGCCAACGACATAGACCGGTATCGCGGCGGGGAGAGACTTCAGGAAATAAGCGAGGTCATCCTCGTCCGCCGGGGTGAACAACACCTGCGCCGGTCCGCCGACCCGAAACCAGGTCAGCTCGGCGAGCGACTGGTTCGCCAGCAGCCGCCCGCGCAGTTGCGGCATCGCTGCTTTGAGCTCGGGCGTGATGTCCGGGAAGGTCAATGAAGGTCTCTCTCATTCGTCATGGCCGGGCTCGGTCTCTCCGCTCACCCCAGCGCCTTCAATTCGCCGGGCAGCGCGTAGGCCCATTGGGTGATATTGCCGGCGCCGAGGCAAACCACAAAATCGCCGCCGCCGGCGATGCCGTGAACCACTTTGGCGAGATCGGCCGAATTCTGCAGCGGAATCACCTCGCGATGGCCGTGGGCGCGCAGGCCCAGCACGAAATGGTCGCGGTCGATGCCCGCGATCGGCGCCTCGCCGGCCGGATAAACCTCGGCCACGACGACGGTGTCGGCGTCGTTGAAACAGGTGCAGAATTCCTCGAACAGCGACTGCAGGCGGGTGAAGCGATGCGGCTGCACCACAGCGATGATCTTTCCATCGGTGGACTCGCGCGCGGCCCTCAGCACCGCCGCGATCTCGACGGGGTGATGACCGTAATCGTCGATCACGGTGATACCGTTCCACTCGCCGGTCCTGGTGAAGCGCCGCTTGACGCCACCGAAGCCCGCGAGCGCCTTGCGGATGGTATCGTCGGAGAGTCCCAGTTCATGCGCGACCGCGATCGCAGCCGTGGCGTTGAGCGCGTTATGCCGTCCCGGCATCGGCAGATGAATCTCCTTGATCTCGTGCAGGGCGTCGGTCTTGCGGTCGCGGAACGCGACCTTGAAGTTTGAGCCGCCGCCCGACGGAGTGAGTTCGACGAGGCGCGCGTCGGCCTGCGGATTTTCGCCATAGGTGATGATGCGGCGATCCTCGATCTTGCCGACAAGGCTCTGCACCACGGGATGATCGATGCACATCACGGCGAAACCGTAAAACGGCACGTTCTCGACGAAATGGCGGAACGCCTCCTGCACCGCCTCGAAGGTCTTGAAATGATCGAGATGCTCGGGATCGACATTGGTGACGATGGCGACATCGGCCGGCAGCTTCAGGAACGTGCCGTCGCTTTCGTCGGCTTCCACCACCATCCATTCGCCGGCCCCGAGCCGAGCATTGGTGCCGTAGGCATTGATGATGCCGCCATTGATCACGGTCGGATCGAGATCGCCGGCGTCGAGCAAGGCGGCGACCATCGAGGTCGTGGTGGTCTTGCCATGGGTACCGGCGATCGCGACGCAGCTTTTCAGCCGCATCAGTTCGGCCAGCATTTCGGCGCGGCGAACCACCGGAATGCGCTGGGCGCGCGCCGCCATCAATTCGGGGTTGTCGCGCTTGATCGCGGTCGACACCACCAGCACGTCGGCGCCGGCGACATTATCGGCCTTGTGGCCGACGATGATCTTGATGCCCTTGTCGCGCAGGCGATTGACGTTGGCGCTTTCCGAAGCGTCCGAGCCCTGTACAGTATAACCGAGATTGCACAGCACCTCGGCTATACCGCTCATGCCGATACCGCCGATCCCGACGAAGTGAATGGGTCCGATCTCGCGCGGCAGTCTCATGGGTAGTCCCTTGATGTCACCGTCCGCGAAGGCGGACGATCCAGTATACAGCGAAGCCAGAGATTCAGATTAGCTGCGCGGAGTACTGGATGCCCCGCTTTCGAAGGCGCTGACAAGTCCCAAATGGGGTTGCCGGGCGTCAGATTCCCGCCACTTTCATCACCAGATCGGCCAGCCGCTGGGCGGCGTCCAGCCGGCCCACGGTGCGGGCGGCAGCCGCCAGCGCGGCCAGCTTGGCGGGCTCGGCGGCGAGCGCGGAGATTTCCGACGCCAGACGGTCGGAGGTAAATTCGGCTTGCGGGATCCGTAAGCCCCCGCCCGCCTGCGACAGCACGCCGGCATTGGCAAACTGGTCCTGATCGATGGCGCCAGGCAACGGCACCAGGATCGACGGGCGGCCGATGGCGCCGAGTTCGGCGACGGTGCCGGCGCCGGAGCGCGAGACCACCAGATGGTGTGACGCGAGCTTCGCCGGCAAATCGCTGAAGAACGGCGCCAGCTCCGCCTTGATCTTGAGCCGGTCATAGACCGCGCGCACGCGCGCCATGTCCTCTTCGCGCACCTGCTGGGTCAGGATCAGCCGGCTCCACAATGCAGGTTCGAGCCGTTCGATCGCGCCGGGTACGACATCGGCCATCACGCGCGCGCCCTGGCTGCCGCCGACCACCAGCAACCGAAACGGTCCCGCCGGATCGGGAGCGGCATATTTCACCGCGGCTGCCGCGAGGATGGCCGGGCGCATCGGCGTGCCGACGGTGGTTGTCTTCGCCGCCAGCGCGGGATCGCGATCGAGCACGCCCGGAAGCGAGGTCGCGATCGCGTCGACGCGACTTGACAGGAAGCGGTTGGCGCGGCCTAGCACCGCATTGGCATCGTGGATAATGCCGGGAATGCCGAATAGTCTGGCCGCCAACAGCGGCGGCACCGTCGGATAGCCGCCGAAGCCGACCACGGCCGCAGGCTTCAGCTTGCGCATCAAATTGAGCGCCACGCCGGTGCCGGCCGCGAGCATGATGCCGGTACGGGCCAGCGACCATGGCGTGCGGCCGCGCAGGGTCTCGCTCGGCACCACATCGATCATGTCCTTGGAGAACAATCCGCCATAGCGCAGCGCGCGGGAGTCGGTCGCCAGACGCACGCGCAAACCGCGCCGCATCAGTTCGACGCCGAGCGCCTCGGCGGGAAACAGATGGCCGCCGGTGCCGCCCGCAGCCAGCAAAATCAAAGGCGCGGTGGTCATTGGGAAATTCTCTGCAAATTGGCTGCCGTCATTGCGAGCGCAAGCGAAGCAATCCACGGGGCAACAGGCAAGCAAGCATGGGTTGCTTCGTCACTTCGTTCCTCGCAATGACGAAAAGCGCGTCGTTCCCGTCAGGTCAAGCGTAGCCGCGCGCCGCGCTGGCGTTCATCGATTCCTGCTCGGTGCGCGGCCGCTGCCGCGTCAGCGCCAGCATCATGCCGACACCGTAAGCCAGCGAGATCATCGACGAGCCGCCATAGGAGATGAACGGCAACGTCATGCCCTTGGCCGGTATCAGCTGCAGATTGACCGACATGTTGATCGCGGCCTGCACCCCGAACAAAATCGCCAGTCCCGACGCGGCGAAGCGGGCGAACATGTCCTCGGTCGCATAGGCGCGCGACAGCGCGCGGATCACCACGAAGGCGAACAGCGCGAGCAGCACCAGGCAAAGGATGATGCCGAATTCCTCGGCCGCGACCGCGAAGACGAAATCGGTGTGGCTGTCCGGCAGGCTGCGCTTGGCGATGCCTTCGCCGGGCCCGAGGCCGAACCAGCCGCCGTTGGAGAAAGCTTCCATCGCGGTATCGACCTGAAAGGTGTCGCCCGAGCCCGGATTCATGAAGCGCTTGATGCGGCCGGCGACGTGCGGCACCAGCAGATAGGCGCCGAACAACCCGGCGCCCGCGGCACCCGCCAGCCCCAGCACCCAGATCATCCGCATGCCCGCGATGAAGAACAGGGCGCCCCACACCATCAGGATCAGCATGGTCTGGCCGAAATCGGGTTCCATCACCAGGAGCGAGACCAGCATCATCAAGAGGACCAGCGCCATCGAGGTCGCCGGCATTTCCGGCCGCCGCGTCGATTCCGCAAACAGCCACGCCGCCAGCACGACAAAGGCGGGCTTGGCGGATTCGGAAGCCTGGATATTGAGGCCGATCAGGGTGATCCAGCGCCGCGAGCCCTTGACTTCGGGGCCAAGCAGCAGCGTCGCCACGATCAGCGCGATGCTGATGGCGAACACAATGAGCGCGGTGCGCCTGATCTGCCGCGGCGACAGGAACGACACGCCGATGAGCACGATAAAGGAAGGCAGCAGGAACAGGACGTGGCGGTTGAAGAAGTGGAACGGGTCGAGCCCGATCCGGGTCGCCACCGGCGGACTGGCCGCCAGCGACAGAATGATGCCGCCCAGGATCAGCGCGAGCACCGCCGCCAGTTGCAGGCGGTCGACCGTCCACCACCAATCGCTGAAGGCATTTCGCTGTTCGCGGTCGAGCATGTGCATCCCGGAGGCCAAGGGTCAGCCCATTGGTCGCCCAGGATGGTTTCCAAGGGGTTAACGGAGCGCGGATGTTTTTGGATTGGAGGCAGCTCCTCATAAAAGGTCGTCATACCCGCGAAAGCGGGGATCCAGTTCGCCGCGGCCTTGATGCTTGAACCGTGATGGCTTTGGAATACCGGATTGTCCGCTGGAACCTGTCATCGGGCTCGCCAAAAGCGAGACCCGGTGGCGGGCGACTGGGAATGCAGGAGGACGGTTTTGCTCACACCACCGGCTTGACGCCCGGCAACGCGGTGACGAGGTCGCGGAACGCGGCGCCGCGAATTTCGAAATTGCGGTACTGGTCGAACGAGGCGCAGGCCGGCGACAGCAGCACCACGGGATCGGCAAGTCCGGAAGCCTCCGCATCGCGCGCGGCGTGCGCCACCGCGACGTCGAGCGTTGCCGAGATCTCGTGCGGCACCTGGGTCCCGAGCGTCGCGGCGAATTGCTGCGCCGCCTCCCCGATCAGGTAGGCCTTGCGGATGCGCGGGAAATATTCGGCCAGACCCGTGATGCCGCCGAGCTTGGGCTTGCCGCCGGCGATCCAGAAGATGTCGGCAAAGGACGACAGCGCATGCGCGGCCGCGTCCGCATTGGTGCCCTTGGAGTCGTTGACGAACAGCACGTGGCCGCATTTGCCGACCTGTTCCATGCGGTGCGCGAGACCGGGAAAGCTGCGCAAGGCCTTTTGCAGGATTTCGCCGGAAACCCCGAGCGCCAGCGCGCAGGCCGACGCGCACGCCGCATTCTGCGCATTGTGCTGGCCGCGCAGCGAACCGATGCCGCCGATCCCAGCGATCTCGCTGCGCGCGCCACCGGCGGCGCGCCAGATGGTTTCGTGGTCGACATAGACGCCGTCCGGCAGCGGATTCTTCACCGAAACGCGAACGACACGCCGGCCGGCCTGCTCGATCCGGTCGGCGATGTTGCGGCTCCAGCCGTCGTCGACACCGACGATCGCGGTGCCCTGTGGCTGGACGCCGGCGACCAGGCGCTCCTTCACGGCCGCATAATGTTCGAGCGTGCCGTGACGATCGATGTGGTCTTCGCTGACGTTAAGCAGGATGCCGACGGCCGGATCGAGACTCGGGGTCAGATCGATCTGATAGGACGACATCTCGATGACATGGACCCGTCCCATCCGCGGCGGCTCCAGCGACAGGATCGCGGTGCCGATATTGCCGCCCATCTGGGTGTCGTAGCCGGCCACCCGCATCAGGTGCGCGGTCAGCGCGGTGGTGGTCGATTTGCCGTTGGTGCCGGTGATGGCGACGAACGGCGCATCCGGCGCATGACGGCGGCGCTCGCGGCAAAACAGCTCGATATCGCCGATCACCTCGACGCCGGATTCGCGCGCCTTGAGCACGGTCCAGTGCGGAGCGGGATGGGTGAGCGGCGCGCCGGGCGTCAACACCAGGGCTGCGAAACTCTTCCACGACACGTTTCGCAAATCCGCGGTAACAAAACCCGCTTTTGCAGCCTCGGCCAATTTTTCCGCGCCATCGTCGCCGGCGATCACTTCGGCGCCGCCCGCCTTCAGGGCATGGCAGCTTGCCAGCCCCGATCCGCCCAGGCCGAACACCGCGACCGTCTTGCCGGCAAAGGAAGTGACGGGGATCAATTGTTCACCGCAGCTTCAGCGTGGAGAGGCCGGCCAGCGCCAGCATCACCGAGATGATCCAGAACCGGATCACGATTTGCGGTTCGGTCCAGCCCAATTGCTCGAAGTGATGGTGAATCGGCGCCATCCTGAAGATGCGCTTGCCGGTGAGCTTGAACGACACCACCTGCACGATCACCGAGACCGCTTCCAGCACGAACAAGCCGCCGATCACGGCCAGCACAATCTCGTGTTTGACCGCGACCGCGATCGAGCCGAGCATGCCGCCGAGCGCCAGCGAACCGGTATCGCCCATGAAGATCGACGCCGGCGGTGCGTTGAACCACAGAAATCCGAGGCCGGCGCCGAACAGCGCGCCGCACAGCACCAGGAGTTCGCCGGTGCCCGCAACGTAGTTGATCTGCAGGTAGTCGGAGAACACGACGTTGCCGGCGAGATAGGCGATGAGGCCAAAGCTTGCGGACGCGATCATGACCGGCACGATCGCAAGCCCGTCGAGACCGTCGGTCAAATTCACGGCGTTGCCGGCGCCGACAATGACGAAAGCGCCGAAGATGACGAAGAACCAGCCGAAATTGACGATGACGTCCTTGAAGAACGGGACCGCAAGCGAGGTCGACTGCGCGTCGCGGCCAAGCCGGACCAGCGCGTAGCAGGCGGCGAGCGCGATCACCGCCTCCAGCAACAGGCGGATGCGGCCGCCGAAGCCGCTGGACGTCTGCTTGGTTACCTTCAGATAGTCGTCATAGAAACCGACGAAGCCGAAACCGAGCGTCACCGCCAGCACGATCCAGACATAGGGGTTGAGCGGGTTCGCCCACAACAGCGTCGCCACCACGAGCCCCGACAGGATCATCAGCCCGCCCATCGTGGGCGTGCCCTTCTTGGTGAGATGGGATTGCGGGCCGTCGGTGCGGATCGGCTGGCCCTTGCCCTGGCGGATCCGCAGATGATCGATGATCCAGGGGCCGAACAGGAACACGAACAGCGCCCCGGTCGCTATCGCGCCGCCGGTGCGAAACGTGATGTAGCGAAATACGTTCAGAAAACTATGCAACCCGCCCAGACCGGGAACGGTATTGGAAAGGTCGATCAGCCAGTAAAACATTCAATCCGCCCTATACCGCGGCTTCGTCGAGCGCGGCGTTGCCGGGAAAGCGCTTTTCGAGCGCGTTGACTATCGTTTTCATCTTCGAGCCGAGCGAGCCCTTGACCATGATCGCGTCGCCGGCGCGAATGGCGGCAACGGCCTGCGCTTCGAGATTCGCCGCGCTATCGGCATAGCCGCCCCGCTTGCCCGTGGAAAGAGCGTCCCACAGGTTGCGCATCAGCGGACCGCAACAATACACCAAATCGATACGATTGGCCTTGATGGCCTCGTTCAGGCCGCGATGCAACGCGGCGCTGGTCGGGCCGAGTTCGAGCATATCGCCGAGCACCGCGATGCGCCGGCCATGCGGGCCGACCGCGGCGGCGCCGAGCACGCTCAGCGCCGCCGCCATCGACGCCGGGTTGGCGTTATAGCTTTCGTCGATCAAGGTGGCCTCGCCGCTGGCAACCTCGAGGGTGCGCCGGACGCCGCGGCCCGCCGCCGGCTCGATCTGCGACAGCGACAGCGAGGCCAGCGCCAGATCGGCGCCCGCAAGCGAGGCGGCCGCCAGCACCGCGAGCGAATTGATCGCCATGTGACGACCCGGCATGCCAAGCTTGTAGGTGACTTCGTGGCCAAGGATATCGGCGTGCACCGCCGAACAGGCCGGATGCAGCGACACTTCGAGCAGCCGCGCATCCGATTTCTTGTCGGCGCCGAACGAGACGATACGTGAGATGCCGAGTTTTTTCGCGCGGCGCTGCAATCTCGCGAATTGCGAATTGTTGCGGTTGAGCACCACGGCGCCGCCGGGCTCCAGCCCTTCAAAGATTTCCGCCTTGGCGTCGGCGATCGCCTCGATGCCTTTGAAGAATTCCAGATGCACCGGTTCGACCGTGGTGATGATCGCCACGTGCGGCCGCACCATCTTCACCAACGGTTCGATTTCGTTCGCGTGGTTCATGCCGATTTCGAAGATCGCAAAGCGCGCCGTCGCCGGGCAGCGCGACAGCGACAGCGGCACGCCCCAGTGATTGTTGAACGACGCCGCCGAAGCGTGGGTTTCGCCTTGCGCGCCGAGCACGCGCCGCAGCGCTTCCTTGGTCGAGGTCTTGCCGACCGAACCGGTGACCGCGATCACCTTGGCATCGAGACGCGCCCGCGCGGCGCGGGCGAGATCGACCAGACCGGCGAGCACGTCATCCACCACCAATAGCGGCGCGTCGGCGGCGAACTTGTCGCGTTGGGCGGCTTCGACGACCGCGAGCGCGGCCCCCGCCTTCAAGGCGGCGGCGACGAAATCATGGCCGTCATGGACCGTGCCCCTGATGGCGAAATAGGCATCGCCCGGCGCGATGGTGCGGCTGTCGATGGAAATGCCTGTTACCGCCTCGGGCAACGCGCCGTTCGTCTGCGCGCGCATCGCCGCCGCCATCGCCGCCGAAGTCCATAATGGCATCGTGTTCATGCGACCCTCGGCGCAAGCGCAGAGGCAACCGCGTCGTGATCGCTGAAAGGCAGCACGCGGTCGCCGACAATCTGCCCGGTCTCATGGCCCTTGCCGGCGATCAGAAGCGCGTCGCCCGCCTGAAGGCCGGCAATCGCGGTCCGGATCGCCTCGGCGCGGTCGCCGATTTCGCTGGCGCCCTGCGCCGCGCTCAAGATCGCCGAGCGGATCAGCTCAGGCTTCTCGCTGCGCGGATTGTCATCGGTGACAATGACATGATCGGCATTCGCAGCCGCAATCGCGCCCATCAAAGGACGCTTGCCGGCATCGCGGTCGCCGCCGGCGCCGAACACCACCACGAGCTTTCCTCTGGCGTAAGGCCGCAACGCCTGCAGCGCCTTGGCCAGCGCATCGGGCTTGTGCGCGTAGTCGACGAAGATCGGCGCACCATTGCGCTCGCCGACCCGCTCGAGCCGGCCCTTGGCGCCTTCCAGATGTTCGAGCGCTGAAAATACCTGGTCCGGCTCGCTGCCGGTGCCGATCGCAAGGCCTGCGGCGACCAGTGCATTCTCGACCTGGAACTCGCCGACCAGCGGCAGACGGATCGAATAATTCCGTCCGCGGTGTTGCAGCTCGAGCCGCTGCGCAAAACCGTCGATCGCGGCCGCGACGACACGGATGCCCTCGCCGGCGCCATCCCCTTTGCTGCCGACCGTGATCAGCCGCAATTTTTTTTCGCGCGCGGCATCGATCACCGCCGGCGAGCAGTCGTGGTCGGCCGAGATCACCGCCGCGCCATCGGCGGCGACCAGATCGCGGAACAGCCGGAGCTTGGCGGCCAGATAATGCGCAACATCGGGATGGTAATCCATGTGGTCGCGCGACAGATTTGTAAAACCACCGGCACTGATGCGCACGCCATCCAGCCGATACTGGTCGAGCCCGTGCGACGACGCCTCGAACGCGAGATGGGTGACGCCGTCGCGCGTGATTTCGTCGAGCTGCCGGTGCAGCGCAATCGGATCCGGCGTCGTCAGCGAGCCGTAGACAGTTCGCTTCGGCGAGATCAGCCCGATGGTGCCGATGCTGGCGGCGGCATGACCGAGCCGCTGCCAGATCTGGCGCGTGAACGCCGCGACCGAGGTCTTGCCGCTGGTGCCGGTGACGGCCGCGATCGTCGCAGGCTGCCGCGGATAGAATCTCGCCGCGGCCAGCGCCAGCGCGCGCCGCGGATTGGGCGTCGTGACGAACGGCACCCGGCGTTCACCGGGGGGTGGATGGTCGCCTGCGACCGCAACGGCGCCGGAGGCGATCGCCGCGTCGATGAAGCGCGCACCGTCGGTTTTGAGGCCGGCGAGCGCGAAGAACAGATCGCCCGGCTTCACCGCACGGCTGTCCACCGCCAGCCCCGTTACCTCGGTCGCACCCGTGACCTCGGTCGCACCCGCCTGCGGGTCGATCGTGGCGTCATCGCTGAAGAAGTCGCGGAGTTTCATGGTCTTCCAGTCCGGTCGGCGCAGTAAGATTACGCCTTACTGGGTTGTCGTGCACGACTTACTGGGTTCCCCTTGATGCCGCAAGAATAAGGCGCTCGGACGGCGGCAGGTCGAAACGCGGCTCGATGCCGAGAAGCGGCGCAATGCGCGCAATCACATTGCCGCCGGTCGGCACCGCGTTCCAGCCGGAGGTGATGAAACCGAAGGTTTCCTTCAGCGGCTGGGGCTCATCAAGCATGATCAGGAGCTGGTAGCGGGGATTGTCGGCGGGCAGGATCGCGGTGAAAGCGTTGAGCACGCGCTTCTTGGCGTAGTGGCCGTTGATGACCTTCTCGGCGGTTCCGGTCTTGCCGCCGATGTAGTAGCCCTTGACGTCGGCCTTCTTGGCGGTGCCGATCTCGGCGTTCAGCCGCATCAGGAACCGCATCTTCTCGGAGGTCTCGGGCTTGATCACCCGCTTTGCGATCGCCATGGCCTCCTGCTCGGTGCGCTTGAGGAAGGTCGGCGGAATCAGGTAGCCGCCATTCACCAGCGCGTCGATGCCCATCACCGCCTGCAGCGGCGCCACCGACAAGCCGTGGCCGAAGGCGATGGTCACGGTGTTCAGCTCGGACCAGTGTTTCGGCACCAGCGGCGAAGCGCTCTCCGGCAATTCGGTGCGCAGCCGCTCGAGCTGTCCCAGTTTGCGCAGGAACGCCTTGTGTGCCTCGACGCCCTGCGACATCGCGATCCGCGCGGCGCCGACGTTCGACGAGTAGTAGAACACCTCTTTCATGTTGATCATGCGCCCAAGCGCGTGATCGTCGTGAATGGTGAACTTGCCGTAGTGCAAGGGGCCGCGCGCGTCCCACATCGAATTGAGATCGACCTTGCCGGAATCCAGCGCCATCGCCAGCGTGAAGGCCTTGAAGGTCGATCCCATTTCGTAGACGCCGGTGGTCAGCCGATTGATGCGATCGGGGTCGTGCGCCTCCCTCGGATTGTTGGGATCGAAATCCGGCACCGACACCATCGCTACGATCTCACCGGTCCTGACGTTGGAGACGAGCCCGGAGGCCGCCTTGGCGTGGAATTTTTCCTTGGCCTTGAGCAATTCATCGCGCAGCGCATGTTCGACGCGCAGGTCGACCGACAATTCCACCGGCCGCTGCAGCCGGTCGGTGGCGAAGCCGGCGCGATGCAGATCGGCAAGGCCGTTGGTGTCGAGCCATTTCTCCATCCCGGCGATGCCCTGGTTGTCGATGTTGACCAGGCCGATCAGATGAGCAACTTCGTTGCCGGTGGGATAGACGCGCTTGTTCTCGCGCAGAAAGCCGATGCCGGGAATGCCGAGGCGGTGAATTTCCTGCTGCTGCGACGGGGTGATTTCCCGCTTCAGCCAGACGAAGCCCTTTCGCCCCGAAAGCCGCTCGCGCACTTCGCCGGTGTCGAGATCCGGCAGCGTCGCGGTGAGAAGCTCGATCGCCTCGTCCTTGTCGATGATGCGGCGCGGCTCGGCGAACAGGCTCGGCGCCTTGACGTCGGTGGCGAGAATCTCGCCGTTGCGGTCGACGATATCGGGCCGCGCGGTCGCGATCGCGTCCTGCGCGGCGCTACGGCGCGCGCCATGGCTGTCGCTTCCCGTCGCGAACATCACCAGCCGTCCGCCGATCACGGCATAGATCGCGACGAACGCCAGAATCACAAAGCCGACGCGGGCCCGCGCCTTGGCGGTGCGGTCGACGTTGCGCCCGTACAGCAGGCTGCGGATCAGCCGCTGCCGCCATGGCTCGGCGCGCCTGGCCCTGGTGCGCGCGGGATCGGTCATTGCTGATCCTCCGGCGCTGGCGCCGGCACCGAGCCGGTCGTGGCGGGAGCGCCGGCGGCGGCATCGATGGTCTGGATCATGGCGCCGATCGGATCCGGATCGCCGGGTCTGACCAGATTCGCCGGCCGCTCGGGCAGGTTCTTCAGGGAATCATATTGGGTGGCGGCCAGCGGCTTCAGCGGCAGATGGCGTTCGGCAAGCCCCTGCAGCCGCAATGGTGCGTCAAGCCTGGCCCATTCCGCGCGCAGCACCGCGATGGCGTCGCGCTGCTCGCGAATTTCCGCGTGCAGCCGAAGCACCCGCTCGGTGCGATCGGTCGATTCCATCTTGATCCGGTAGACATAGGCGGCGGCGAACACCAGCACGCCGATGACGAGGAGATGCAGGATCCGCATCGTCAGCCTCCCCTCATCACGTCATCGAGGGTGGGCCACGCCGGCAACTCGGCGGCGGCATGTGCAGGTGCAGCGGTTCGCTCGGCCGCGCGCAGTTTGGCGGAGCGCGCGCGCGGATTGGCCGAAATCTCCGCCTCACCCGCCGTCACCGGACGCTTGGTCAGGACGACAAAACTTGGCGCGAGTTGTGCGATTTCCGGCTGATGCCGCGATCCGCCGCCGGCCCTGGCGCGCTCGGTGAGGAAATTCTTGACGATGCGGTCTTCCAGCGAATGAAACGACACCACCACGAGCCGGCCGCCCGGCTTCAGCACGCGTTCCGCCGCCGCGAGCGCCAGATGCAGCTCGTCGAGTTCCTGGTTGACGAAAATCCTTAAACCCTGAAACGTCCGCGTTGCCGGGTGAATTTCGCCCGGCTTCGACCACACCACCTTGGCGACGATATCGGCGAGCGCCCGCGTGGTGGTAATGGCCGCTTCCTTGCGCGCGGCGACGATGGCCCGGGCAACGCCGCGCGAGTGACGCTCCTCGCCGAAGATGTAGATGATGTTGGCCAGATCGGCCTCGGACGCCTTCGCGATCACGTCCGCCGCGGTCGGTCCGTCATGTCCCATCCGCATGTCGAGCGGGCCATCGTTGCGAAACGAAAAGCCGCGCGCGGCCTCGTCCAGCTGCATCGAGGACACGCCGACATCCATCACCACGCCGTCGACCAAAGGGAATCCCCGGGCAGCGCAAATATCGGCGAGATTGGAAAACCGGTCTTCGACCAGCGTCAGCCGGCCGGACGACCGCTCGACCAGATCGAAACCGCCCGCGATCGCCGAGCGGTCGCGGTCGATGCCGATGATCTGGGTTCCGGCGGTATCGAGGATGGCCCGGCTGTAGCCGCCGGCGCCAAAGGTGGCGTCGACATAGATGCCGCCCTCGTGCGGGTTGAGCAGCGCCACGGCTTCGCGGCCCAGAACAGGAATATGGCGCGGGGCGGATGCACTCATGCCCTGGCTCCCGGCGAAGTCCGGGTCAAAATGCGGAAATCGGACGCGAAGGAGCCCATGGCGCCTCAAAAGCCTGCGTTTCGCCGGGCTTTCCGCTGGCATTTGGCGGCCTGCCATCGGATTTCGAGCGTGAAAGCCGGCCGCCGATGTCCTGAATCCGAAATTCGCCACACCTTGCGGCTCCCTCTGTAGCGAACCTGGGATTCGAAAGGACACTGGAAACCTATAATTCTGGCGCCGCGCTTCGATCCGAAGTTCCTGGTCCGAATCCGGGGCACCCCGTGCAGGAACCTGAAATCGGCGGCACCAGCCGTCCCCCAAACCGGGTCCGGCTCTTCACCACTTAGTAACGTCAGTTAGCGTTAAGAAAGCGTTGACGGTCCGCGGCCGGATTGATGCGCTTTTGATCGCTCCCGGTCCGGACGCAAGCGCGGTGCGCGGTCGGCAGCCGCCGCCCGTCAGGTGATGCGTTCCGCACACACTCGGCCAAAATGCATCGCCGCAACCGGTTATCGGATTGCGCGGACGGCGTCAGGAAGGAATAGTGCGGTGGGATTCATTTTGAAAACGCACTATTGCCGTTCTCCTGCCCGGTTTGAGCAATCCGATGTCGCTTGGTTCGTTCGCATCTGTCGGTTTTGATTCGAAGCGTCGCGCCGTCCCCCTCCCCCGGCACAATGCGAGCATGAAGACCTTCTCTCCCGATTCCTCGATCGCTTCCGACGTCATTCCCTCGGCGAATTATGGCGAGCGGAACAAGGGCCGTTTGCCCGACATGATCCTGCTGCACTACACCGGGATGCCCGACGTAGAAGGCGCGATCGCGCAACTCTGCACCGCGGGCACCGATGTCTCCGCGCATTACATCGTTCTTGAAGACGGCCGCATCGTGCAATGCGTCCCGGAAGCCAAGCGCGCCTGGCATGCCGGCGTGTCGTCCTGGGCGGGCGAGGACGACATCAATTCCTGTTCGATCGGCGTCGAGATCGTCAACCGCGGACACGACTGGGGCTATCCGGAATTTCCGCTGCGCCAGATCGCCGCCGTGATCGCGCTGTGCCGGGGCATCATGCTTCGCCGCAACGTGCCGTCGCATCGCGTGCTGGCGCATTCCGATGTCGCCCCCTCGCGCAAGAAAGACCCCGGCGAGAAGTTTCCCTGGCATTCGCTGGCCAATTCGGGGGTCGGCCATTGGGTGCAACCGGCGCCGGTCGTGCGCGGCGAAACCCTCAAACTCGGCACTATCAGCGACAGCGTCGGCGATCTGCAACAGGCGCTGGCCAGATACGGCTACGGCGTCCCGATCAACGGAAAATACGACGGGACGACGATGGAAGTGGTCACCGCTTTCCAGCGTCACTTTCGTCCCGCCCGGGTCGACGGCGTCACCGACCATTCGACATTGACCACGCTGCAGTCGCTGCTGGCGAGCCTGCCGGCCGAGGGCAAGACGGTCGCGGCAAGGTAAGCGCCGACCTCATTCGCTATTGACGTTCGATCTCCGCCAATCGCCGCGCGTAAAGCCGCCGCAGCGGTTCGAGTTGCGTCGCTGATGACGCCGCGAGATAGGCGTCGCGGGCCGCCTCGTATCGGCCAAGCCGGCGCAACAGATCGGCGCGGACCGCCGGCAGCAATTCATAGCCGTCCAGTCCGCCGCGCGCCTGCAGCGCATCGGTCAAATCGAGGGCGCGCGCCGGCCCGTCCACCATCGAAATCGCCGCGGCGTGATTGAGCTCGATCACTGCCGACGGGCTGATCCGCAGCAGCACTTCATAAAGGCCGGCGATCTGTTTCCAGTCGGTGTCTTTATAGTTGGGCGCGCGCGCATGCAGAGCGGCGATCGCCGCCTGCACCGCGTAAGCCTCGGGGCGGCCCGGCATCCGCAACGCGTCTTCCACCAGCTTCAGCCCCTCGGCGATCTGCCCATGGTCCCAAAGGCTGCGATCCTGCTCCTCCAGCAGCACGATATCGCCGGCTGCGGTCTGGCGTCCCTCACGGCGCGCATCGTGCAGCAGCATCAGGGCCAGGAGGCCCTTGACCTCGCCACGCTGCGGCATCAGCGCATCGAGCAGCCGGCCAAGCCGGATCGCTTCGCGCGCGAGATCGGGCCGCATCAGTTCCTCGCCCGAGGTCGCCACATAGCCCTCGGTGAAAACCAGATAGATCACCGCAAGTACCCCGCGCAGCCGCGGCTGCAGCGCGTCGCGGTCGGGGACCTCGTAGGGAATGCCGGCGAGCCGGATTTTCTGCTTGGCACGGACCAGGCGCTGGCCCATCGCCTCCTCGCTCACCAGAAAGGCGCGCGCCACCTGCGCCGTGGTCAGTCCGCAGACAGTGCGCAGCGTCAGCGCGACCTGAACTTCGGCGGCGAAGGCGGGATGGCAGCAGGTGAACACCAGCCGCAGCATGTCGTCGTCGAGCGCGGCGTCGCTGTCCTGGTGCGAAGCTTCCGCGTTGAGCAGCAGTTCGTGCGTGAGCTCTCCCTGCTTGCCGCGAAACGCGATTTGCCGGCGGATCCGGTCGATCGCCTTGTTGCGTCCGACATTGACCAGCCACGCCCTCGGATTGGACGGCGGTTCGCCGCAGGGCCAGCGTTCCAGCGCGACCGCAAACGCATCCTGCAACGCATCCTGGGCGAGATCGAAATCGCCGACCAGACGGATCAGCGTCGCCAGCGCCCGACCCGCCTCGTCGCGGAATATCTTGTCGATTTCGATCGGGGTCATCGCGCGAGCCGGTTTAGGGATGTCATTCCGGGATGGTCCGACTTCAGATGCGCAATTGCGCATCGGGGAATTTCGTGATTCCGGGTTCGCATATTCGATGCTCCCGGAATCACGATTTCGCCGTCAGTCGTAAATCATGACCGGCCTGACCTCGATCGAACCCGTCTTGGCGCCGGGAATGCGCGCGGCAATGCCAAGCGCGGTGTCGAGGTCCTTGGCATCGATCAGATAGTAGCCGCCGAGTTGCTCGCGCGTCTCCGCGAAGGGACCATCGGTGGTCAACGTCTTGCCCTCGCGAACCCGCACGGTGGTGGCGGTCGTTGTCGGCTGCAGCCCGTCGCCGGCCTTGAAATGGCCGCTCTGGACGATGGACTGGGTGAACGCTCCATAGTCCGCCGTCATTTGCTTTCGCTCGGCCGCGCCCATTTTGCCGAGTTCGGCTTCGTTCCGATAGATCATCAGCAGATATTGCATCTCGTTACTCCTCTTGATCGGCTGGATCGCCGACACCCAGTCGAACCGGACAGGCGGAAAACGACATCTTCAGGATAATTTATTTTAGGCGCCCGCGCCGAGCTTATCGGCTTGACGGGGCCAGCCCAAACCCGCATGCCTTACGCGTCAGTCGGCCGGACGGCCGCTCCCGCTACGGCCGAAAGGCTGCGGGGGAGGAAAGTCCGGGCTCCATCGACATACGGTGCCGGATAACATCCGGCGGGGGCGACCCCAGGGACAGTGCCACAGAGAACGAACCGCTTCCCCACCCCTAACGGGACGGGCAGCAAGGGTGAAAAGGTGCGGTAAGAGCGCACCGCGGGTCCGGCAACGGAACCGGCATGGCAAACCACACCGGGAGCAAGACCGAATAGGGGCGGCAAGGCGGGCAGTTCGCGCAAGCGATAACGCCGCAGGGCGATGTCAGGCTCGCCGTCCGGGTAGGTTGCTCGAGGCAACGTGTGAACGTTGTCCCAGAGGAATGGCCGTCACGTATCGTCTCGCGCTAAGTGAGGCGATGCCCTACAGAACCCGGCTTACAGGCCGGCTGATGCTCTAAAATGAGGGGTTCGGCGTAACGCGCCGGGCCCCTCGCCATTTTGGGGGTCTCCGGTTGCATCGTCCCGCCAGGCCGTTTGCCTTGCGAGCGCCATATCCTGCCATTAATGCTAGACAACGGACCGGGTTATCGGTCAGGGGGTTGTCTTGAGCCGCTCATTGTCTTGCATCCGTGCCATGACGGCCCTCGCCGCGGTCGCGATCATCCTTGGCGGATGCGCGGCGGCGAACAACGCCACGTCGAGCCAGGCGGCAGACCAGGCCGAGCAGCCCTACAAGACCGCCTATGGCATCTCAAGCGACGGACCGACGACCGACCTTTACAGTGAACTGTTCGGACCCAGGCGCCGCGACGACCAAACGGTAGCCGCGCCCGCGACGGCCGCGACCCAGCCGGTTCAGCCGGCGCCGACGGTGGCCGCTACCCAGCCCGTTCAACCCGCTGCTGTGCCAGCCTCGTCAACCCGGCCCGCGACCGCAACCGCGTCGGCCCGCCAAGCCAAGCCTGCGATCGCGTCGACGCGACAAGCTCAGCCCGCGCCAGCCCCGGTCGAAGTCGCGCAACAAGCGGCCCCGCCGCAGCCTCCAGCCGAGCCCGACGTTCCCACGGCCTATGGCATCACGGCCAACGGGCCAACGACCGATCTGTTCACCGAGTTGTTTGGACCCAGGCGTCGCGACGGCCAGTAAGCGTGAAAAGCTGCGCTGAGCCTTCGCCCAAGATCCGGCAACGATGAGCACGCTCGCTTGGACGGTTTTACTGCTGGGCGCGCTGGCCGGCGGTTTCGTATCCGGCCTCGCCGGCTTCGGCACCGCGCTGATGGCACTCGGGATCTGGCTCTATGTTGTGCCGCCGTCGATCGCCGTACCCCTGGTCCTGATCTGCTCCATCATTGCGCAAACCTCGACGCTGCCGGCGATCTGGCAGTCGATCAACTTCAGGCTGGTTTGGCCGTTTCTCGTCGGCGGCCTTGCCGGCGTGCCGTTGGGGACCATGCTGGTCGCCTATGCCGATCCGCGTATCTTCAACTTGAGCGTCGGCGTGCTGTTGCTGGTATTTCCGACCGCGCTTTATTTCCACCGCAGGCCGATGGCGCTGAGCTTCGGCGGCCGGACGGCGGACGCAGGAATCGGATTCGCCGGCGGTATCCTTGGCGGCCTGGCCGGTCTGTCAGGTCCTGTTCCAATCCTATGGGCCAGCGTGCGAGGATGGGGCAAGGATGAGCGGCGCGGCGTATTCCAGACCTTCAACTGGACAATACTGAGCGCGGCGCTGTGCGTGCAGGCGGGCACCGGATTTATTACGCGGGAAATCATGTGGCTGGCGTTGCTGGTGCTGCCGGCAACGGTGGCAGGGGCCTGGCTCGGCGCACGCACCTATCACGCGCTGAGCGACGGCAATTTCCGCGATGTCGTGCTTGGCCTGTTGTTCCTGTCCGGCGTCATGTTGGTATGGAGCACGCTGGGGTAGCCGACGCGTCGGCTGGAGCCGATGTTCCGATTGAATCGGAACGGCGGCCCCAGCCTTTTGTTTTGACGCGTTTTCTTTACGCGAACCGGGGCCACTTCGCCGGAAAACACTTTAGACAGTCTTCGTCATTCCGCCGCCGAGACCTGTGCGAATTCCGTCACCTGCCGCTCGAACAGCCCGCGGTAGATTCCGCCGCTGCGCGCCGCCAGGGTGGCGTGGGTGCCCTGCTCGACGATCTCGCCGCGATCGAACACCAGAATCCGGTCGAGGCTCCCCACCGTCGACAGCCGATGCGCGATCACGATCGAGGTGCGTCCCTTCATCAGCCGCTCCATCGCCTGTTGAATCAGGGCTTCCGATTCGGAATTGAGGCTCGACGTCGCTTCATCGAGAATCAGCACCGGCGCATCCGCAAGAAACGCGCGCGCCAGCGCCACGCGCTGCCGCTCGCCGCCCGAGAGCTTCACGCCGCGCTCGCCGACCAGCGTGCCGTAGCCTTTCGGCAGCCCGAGGATGAAGTCGTGCGCATTGGCCAGCCGCGCCGCCTGCTCGATCGCCGCCATGCTGGCCCCCGGCCGGGCATAGGCGATGTTCTCGGCGAGCGAGCGGTGAAACAGGATCGGATCCTGCTGCACGATCGCGATCTGGCTGCGCAGCGATTGTTGCGCCGCCTTGGCAATGTCCTGTCCGTCGATCAGGATTCGCCCGCCGGAGACATCGTAAAGCCGCTGCACCAGTTTGACGAAGGTGGTCTTGCCGGAACCGGAGCGGCCGACCAGCCCGACGCGTTCGCCTGCGCTTATATCAACCGACAGGCCGTCATAGAGCGGCCTGCGGTGACCGCCATAGTGAAAGGTCACGTTCTCGAACACGATGCGCCCGCCCTGGATATCGATTGGCTTGGCAGCGACGGCGTCGGCAATGCCGATCGGCTCGCCGTGGATCAGGACGAGCTCCTCCATGTCGTTGACCGAGCGCTGCAGATTGTTGATGTGCATGCCGACGTCCCGCAGATAGGCGTGGATGATGTAGTAGCTCGTCAGCACATAGGTGACGTCGCCGGGCGAGGCGCGGCCGGCCATCCACAACAGCAACGCGCCGCCGATCACGGAAGCGCGCAGGCACAACAGCACCCATAGCTGGGCGGCGTTGGTGTAATTATAGCGGTGCCAGGTCCGGTTCACCCGCGACCGCCAGCGGCCGATGACGCGCATCAGCCTTGCGTCCTCGCGCGCCTCGGCGCCGAACGACTTCACCACCGCGTTGCAGGTCAAGGCGTCCGCCAGCGTGCCGCCGATTTTGGTGTCCCAGGCATTCGAGACGCGCGCCGCCGGCGCGATATAGCGCGTCGAGAACGCAACCGTCATCGAGACGTAGACCAGCGACACCAGCGCCACCAGCAGGCCGAGCGAGGCCCAGTGCAGCCCGAGCAGGATCATCGAACCCAACAGCACCATCAGCGACGGCATCAGCGCCATCAGGATGGTGTCGTTGTAGACGTCGAGAGCCCACATGCCGCGGGTGATCTTGCGCACGGTCGAGCCGGCGAAGCTGTTGGCGTGCCAGTCGGTCGAGAAGCGCTGCACCCTCGTGAAAGCCTCGCGCGCAACGTCCGACATGATCCGGAGCGTGAACGGCACCAGCGCCTGCAGCCCGATCATGCGCAGCGCGATCGACGACACGCCGAGCGCGACGATCGCGCCGAATGCCATCCATGCGGCATGGCGCGCCGCTGGATCCGCCGCGCCCGACGTCAGCGCGTCAACCAGCTGGCCGGAAAAGATCGGCATGAAAAGGTCGGCGACGGTCGCCCCCAGCAAGCCGAAGGCGACGATTGCGGTGCCGACCGGCTGCTTGAGCCAGTGCCGGAACACGAACGGGATCACCACACGGATGGCGGCCGGTCGCTTGTTGACATCAACGGTCATGGTGTCATCCGGCTGCTTACGCTCGCCGGCTCCATTCTAAGTAAACACGCGACGGCGAGAGTCCGAACGCAAGCGTCGTTGAATTGATAGTTGCTGGGAAGCTTGGGGCGATCGGGACGTCAGGCCCGGTCGATGCTGGCGGAGAGGGCCCTCAACGGGCCTGGCGGGCGTCCAGCACGGGCTTCGGACGCGGGAGCGCGATCTGCGAAAATGACGAAATCATGCAAATCCCTCCCCGGTTCGAGCGACGACGCGCCGCTTATAAATCCGTCGCGGGCGTTTGGCAATATGCGCACGACCGCGAAGCGCGCTCAGAATTGGAAGTACAGAAATTCCAGCCGCTGCCACATGCCGAACAGCGAGATCGCCAGCGCCAGCGCCGACACCGATGCCCACGCTGCGTTCGGCCGCCATCGCAACCAGCTCGCTTGCTCCGGCGCGCGGCGGTATTCGCGATATCCGAAGAGCTGCGGAACATTGGGCAGAGCAAGCGCAAGCGCGAGCGCCACCGTCACCGCGCCACCGCCGATCAGCAGCAGCCGCTCCTCGCCGACCAGAAGCGGCAAGTCCATCAGCCGCAGGATGCCCGGAGAAGCATAAGCCGAACTGCCGGCCTCGAATCCGAACAGGCTGCCCAGCATCTGCCATGCCCCCGCTGCGGTCCTGGCGCGGAAAAACACCCAGGCGATGACGACCGCGAAAAACGTCAGCGCCCAGGAGAACGCCTTTGCAATTCCTTTCGGGGCCGCGACGGTCGCGCCCGCGCCGCGCCACGCCTGCCAGAGATGATTGGCGCAGAGATAGAGGCCGTGCAGGCCGCCCCAGATCAGGAAATTAAGGCCCGCGCCGTGCCAGAGCCCGCCCAGCAGCATCGTCAGCATCAGGTTGAGATAGCGGCGCTGTTCGCCGAGCCGGTTGCCGCCGAGCGGAATGTAGAGATAGTCGCGCAGGAAACGCGACAGCGTGATGTGCCAGCGCCGCCAGAATTCGATGATCGACGTCGCCCGGTACGGCGAGCGGAAATTCACCGGCAGCCGGATGCCGAACAACAGCGCCAGCCCGACCGCCATGTCGGAATAGCCGGAGAAATCGAAATAGATCTGCAAGGTATAGGCCAGCGTCGCAAGCCACGCCCATGGCGCGGTGACGCCGCCGCCTGCGTCCAGATGCGCGAATACTGGCGACACGAACTGCGCCAGATTGTCGGCGATGACGACCTTCTTGAACAGACCGGCGGCGAAGATCGCCAATCCACGCGCCGCCAGCACCGCCGAACGGGAGGTGCGGCCGCGCTTGAACTGCGGAATCATTTCGGCGTGGTGCACCAGCGGGCCCGCGATCAGATGCGGGAAGAACGATACAAACAATGTGTAGCTGACGATGTCGCGCTCGACCCTGGCGCCGCGCATCACGTCGACCAGATAGGCGATCTGCTGGAAAGTGAAGAACGAGATGCCGAGCGGCAGGACGATATTGAAGAACGGCAGCGGCGCGCCGGTCAGGGTATTGATGCTGTCGAAGATGAAGTTGGTATATTTGAAATAGCACAGCAGCGCGAGATTGAGCGCGACGCCGAGCATGCCGATGGCGCGGCGGCGAAGCGGATCCTCCATCCGCAGGCCGAGCGAAAAATTCACCGCGACCGAAGCGATCAGCAGCAACAGATAGACCGGCCGCCAGGCGCCGTAGAAAAACAGCGAGGCGCCGGCCAGCACCAGGATGCCGGCGCGCGGGGAATGCCGCCGCGCCGCGGCGAAGGCCAGCGCGACCGCGGGAAGGAACTGAAACAGAAACGTGTAGGAGGAAAACAGCATCGGGCGCGGCTAACGCTTCAGCCGCGACACGAGATAGCGCGTGTAGATCGGCACGCCGGAGGCATTGACATGCATTTCGTCGGCGTAATTGCCCTGTTCCAGTCCGGGCACCGACGCCATGTTCAGGACGTCGAAGCCGCAGCGGCGGCCGGCGTCGGTGACCAGCGCCGCATATTGATCGTCCTTGTCGCGCCATTCGCTATCCCGCGCGCGGTCGTAGCGTGGCGCCCAGGGCGGCACCACGACGGTCACTTTCCGCGCCAGCGCCACCATCTCGCACAACGCGCCGATCTCGAAGCGCGCCTTCGGTCCCGACAGATCCCAGTTGGCGTAATGCGCGTGCGATCCGATGTCGGCCGGCCAGCGGTCGTCGGGCTGGGTGCGGTCGATGATCTTCAGCCCGAATGCCGCCGGCCGCGGCCCGACATCGGCGATATGCTGATCGACCGCCAGCCGCGCCGCGAAGGCCTCGCGGATGAAGCGGATCAAGGTGCCGACGCGTAACGGCAGGAACGAAGCCATCTGTTCGATGACGCCGAGCCGTGCGGCGACGTCCTGCGGATAGACCGCCGCCGACCGCACCCCTTCGTTGAACAGAAACGGCGCGACGCTGACGACGACATGGGCTTTGACAAAGCGATCCGGCTCGCGGCGCATCGCGGCCAAAAGTGCCAGCGGCTCGCCGGCGTCGTAGGCGATGTTGACCACCGCACCTTGCGGCTTGCCGATCAGTTGCGCGGCCAGAGCAGGATCGAGCTGATAAAGCGTGCGGCTCTCGCCGGCGAAGATCAGTTCGGGGCGCGACGAAAGCAGCGGCAGCTTGACCGCCAGAAGAACCGGCACGTCGTCATGGACGCGATCGGCGATGGCCAGCAATCCGGCCAATGCAGCAAGCCACGCCACGGCCGTTAGCGCCAGCAGGCCGGCGACCCATCGTGCGGACGCCGCCTGCACACGCCGGAACGATCCTTTTTCGGAGAGGGACAGGCCGCGCATCATGCCGCCGTTCAAGCATGAACGGCCGCGACAGACAATATCAGCGAGGACGTTACGGCGTGGGCCTCAGCAAGGCTGCTCAATGCGCCGGTTCGGTCGAGGCCGAAACCGGCTTTTTCAGCAGGATGACCATCAGGCTGAGACCGAGATAGAACAGCGTCAGCATGAAGAAGGCGTCGCCATATCCCATCACCACCGCCTGGCGGTGAACGATCTGGGACAATTGCTTCATCGCCATCAGCGCGGCGTCGCCCATGCCCTGCAGGCGCTGGGTGAACTGGTTGAGCGTTTCGACCGCGCTGGTGTTGCCCCAGGTCACCCGGTCCTGCAGCCGCGAGATATGCAGGTCGGTACGGTCGTTCAGCACCTGGTTGATCAGCGCCAGCCCGACCGCGCCGCCGAGGTTGCGCGTCAGGTTGAACAGCCCCGAGGCATTCTTGACCCGGTCCGGCCGCAAGGTGCCGAGCGCGATGGTGTTGGTCGGCACCATCGCGAGCATCATGCCGATGCCGCGCAGCACCTGCGGCAGCAGCAGTTCATAGAAATCGTATTCGCGGGTGATCCACGTCATCTGGTAGGAGCCGAGCGCGAAGATCACGAGGCCGGCGGCGATGATCAGCCGCATATCGACCTTGAGCATCAGGCGTCCGACCACCGGCGCCATCAGGAACATGGTAATGCCGGAGACGAACATGGTCTCGCCGATCATCAGTGCGCTGTAGCCGCGCACTTCGGCGAGATAGCGCGGATACATGTAGGTCAGTCCATACAGGCCGATGCCGACGCAGAACGAGATCAGGCAGCCGATGCCGAAATTGCGGTCGGTGAAGGCCCGGATATCGACGATCGGCTCTTCCGCCGTCAGCACGCGCCAGAAGAAGGCGATCGCGGAGATTCCGCAGATCCAGGCGCAGATCGCGACCGATGTGTCCTGCAGCCACTCATATTGCGGCCCCTCCTCCAGCACGTATTCCAGCGCGCCGAGAAACCCCGCCATCGCGATCAGGCCGAACCAGTCGAAGCGGTCGAGCAATCGCAAATTCGGTTGGTCGAAATCGACCAGCGCCAGCACGCCCACGGTGATGCCGATGCCGGGGACGACATTGATGAAGAACAGCCAGTGCCATGACATCAGATCGGTGATGATTCCGCCCACCGTCGGACCGATGGTCGGCGCCAGCGTCGCGACCAGGCCGATGATCGGGCCGACGATGTAGAATTTCGAGCGTGGAAACACCGTATAGGCGGAGGCGAACACGGTCGGGATCATGCCCGCGCCCAGAAACCCCTGGATCGCGCGCCACAGGATCATTTGCTCGATCGAGGTGGCGAATCCGCACAGGAAACTCGCCACCGTGAAACCGGCGGCGGAAATCGCAAACAGGATCCTGGTGCCGAGCGCGCGCGACAGAAATCCGGACAGCGGAATCGCGATCACTTCGGCGATCAGGTAGGAGGTCTGGACCCACGACACCTCGCTGGAGCTGGCCGACAGGCCGGCCTGAATATCGGTGAGCGAAGCCGAGACGACCTGGATGTCCAGGATCGACATGAACATCCCGAACACCATGATGAGAAACGCGATCAGCCGCCGCGGCGCGATGCGGTCGGCCGGCGCGGCCGTGGCGCTGATCATTGCGGGGGAAACGGTGGTGGCATCGGCCATGATGTGCTCGGCTCAGGGTAGATTTCGAACCAGGCGCGCCGCCCGATGCGCGGGACCTATTGCGGATGAATCAGCGCCGGCGCGTCGAGATCGGCATCGCTTTCGGCGCCGCTGGCGCCCTCGCTGGTATCGACGGAGGCATAGACCGACATCCCGGCCCGCAGCAGGTTTTGCTTGGCGACATCCTTTGGCACGCGAATCCGGACCGGAAGCCGCTGCACGATCTTGGTGAAGTTGCCGGTGGCGTTGTCGGGCGGCAGCAGCGTGAACACCGAGCCGGCGGCGGGCGAGATGCTCTCGACGACGCCCGCGAACTTGCGATGGCCGTAGGCATCGACCGAGATCGTCACCGGCTGGCCCGGACGGATGCGCTTGAGCTGGGTTTCCTTGAAATTGGCGTCGATAAAGACGTCGTTGAGCGGCACAACATTGCCGAGCCGTTGTCCGACGACGATGAAATCGCCGGTGTTGACCAGGCGGTTGGAGAAGGTGCCGTCGACCGGCGCGCGCACCGACGTGAAGTCGAGGTCGCGCTCGGCCTTGGCGAGGGTCGTCTGCAATTCCGCAAGCTGGGCGCGGGCCTCCGCCTGCTGCGCCCTGGTCACCTCGACATTGTCGCGCGCCGCGTCATAGGCCGCCTGCGCGGCCTTCACGCCGGCCAGGCCCTGGTCGCGCCCGGCCTCGGACTGTTCGAAGGTCGCGTGGGTGGCAAAACCCTTTGTGCTCAGCGTCTGCTGCCGGTCGTAGTCGAGGTTCGCCCGCTTCAGGCCGGCTTCCGCGGATGCCAGTTGCGCCTTGGATTGCTCGACCGCGCTTTCCTGCGCGCTGATCTGCCGGCCGATCCGGTCGATGGTGGCCTGCTGGGTGTCGATCCGGGTGCGCGCGGCGTCCACCGCGATACGATAGTCGCCGTCGTCGATCTTGAAGATCACCTCACCGGTGCGGACCAGCGCGTTGTCGCCGGGGAAGATAGCGGCGATATGTCCGGACACGCGCGCGCCGAGCGTGGTGCTGTTGGCGCGCACATAGGCGTCGTCGGTTGCGACATGAAAACGTCCGACCAGAACATAGTCGACGCCGTAAGCGGCGGCGGCGAGCGCAAGCAGCAGGCCGGCGCCGATCAGAACGAATTTGCGCTTGCCCGGCTTCGGCGCGGCCGACACGGCGGCAGCTTCAGGCGCCGCCGGCCTGGCGATGGCCGGCCGCTCCGGCACATCCGCGGGGCGGCGAGCGACCGATTCATCCGAGAGTTGCGCGCGAATCGAGTCGGCGAGCGCGGCGGACGCATCGCGCGCGGCGTCACTCTCAGCCGCATCCGGCTCGGTGCGCAGGACACGCGCGGCCTGGTCTCTCGCAGCGGCCATAAAGGCCTCCCCATTACAATGTCGTCGCGCGGGCAAGGGCCGGAACATGGCGCCTGCCAGCTATAAATTCGAAATTAACATTGACCGAACGGTTCGGTCAAGATATATTCTATGGCGGGACTATAGAGCGAAAGGTCCTTTCCGGGCGTTTCCGAAGCCGCGATTTCTCCAGAGAAGCTAAACCAATGGTTGCAGCCCCGTCCAACAATCTCCACCTGGTCGGTGACGAGGACTCTTCGAAACGCCGGCAAATCCTGGACGGCGCACGCAAGGTCTTTCTGGACTTGGGCTTTGACGGCGCCAGCATGGGCGAAATCGCCCGCGCCGCCGGCGTCTCCAAGGGCACGCTGTACGTTTATTTCGCCGACAAGAACCGGCTGTTCGAAGCCATTGTCGAGGAAGAAACGCTCGCCCAGGGCAAGGTGGCGTTCAATTTCGACCCCGGACGGGATGTCACCACGACGCTGATGGAATTCGGACAGGCCTATATCCAGATGCTGTGCCGGCCCGGCGGCGGATCCGCCACCCGCACGGTGATGGCGATCGCCGAGCGCATGCCCGAGGTGGGCCGGCGCTTTTATAACAATGTGATGGCCCATACGATCGCCCGGCTCGCCGCCTATCTCGAGGTGCGCGCGCGATCGGGCGATCTTGCAGTTCCCGACTGCCAACTGGCGGCGACGCAGTTCATGCAGATGTGCCAGGCGTCGCTGTTCATGCCGTTCATCTTTCAGGCCGCGCCCGCCCCTTCGGCCGAGCGCATCGCCGAGGTGGTCGGCAGCGCGACGCGGATGTTTTTGGCGGGGTATCAGGCGAACAAGGCCTGATCGCACGAGTCTGAGACCGTCATAGCGAGCCAACGGGTCGCGCGAATGCGCGCCCGATGACGGGCTCGGCGCAGCAATCCATCGAGCCGCGAAGCAATGGATTGTTACGTCGCTTTCGCTCCTCGCAATGACGCCGCTCTAGTTTCGGCCTGCGCCTTCCAATTCTTGCGGCGCGATGCGCCCGATCGCTCCATCCGTGACCACAAGCGGTCGATACGGCTTGCTTGCCCCGGGCGCCGCGCCGGCCTCGCCCCGCAATTGCTCGCGATAGCCGGGATGTTCGGTTCCCATCAGCCGGTCCCACCAGGTGAAATAGAGCCCGTAATTATGGTGGAAGCTCGAGTGATGAAGGTCGTGATGGGTTGTCGCGTTGATCCAGCCGAACCAGCGGCTGTCGGCGAGTGAACGGGGCATCAGTTCGACGCCGGCATGACCCATGACATTGCGCACGATCATGAAGGCCATGAACAGAAACAGCCCGAGCGCATGCATCGGGACGACCGTTAGCCACAGCGGCGTGAACAGCGCCATCAGCAACGCCTCCGGGACGTCGAAGGCATAGGCCGCGAACGGCGTCGGAGTCACGGAGCGATGATGGGTGCGGTGGAAAATGCGAAACAGCCGCGGATGGTGCATCAGCCGATGCGTCCAGTAGAAATACGCGTCATGCGCGACGATGATCGCCACAAGACTGACCGCGAGATAGCCGATCCCGGCGGTCTCGAAATCCGTATAAACCGTGAAGACGCCGTGCATGGCGCCGAGCACGATTGCAACGCCCGTCAGCGAGAAGATGATCCCGGTCCGCAGCGAGGTCAGGATTTCGCGCCTGACGTCGGCGCGCGACGCCGACCGGGCCTGGATCTTGCGCCGGCCAAGCCCGGCATTCCAGAACAGTTTCAGGATCAGCGCCATGCCGCCGGCCGCGATGACATAACGGCCGACATCGAGAGCGAGATTGGGGGACCAGATTTGCCAGAAGCTGGCCAGCGCATCGGAGATAGCTTGCATCGGGGGGCTCCGCCAAGGTGTGGGGGACAGACGACGCCTGTCCTGCCTTTCACCTTTGCTGCGGATCGGATGATGTTCTCGCCGAACCCTTCGGCTACGAGGGCCGATTTCAAAATCGGCTAGCCGATTCCTTGAAGCCTGATCGGTTCTGATCGAACCGAGGCTTTAATCTTTTGTTTTGACGCGTTTTCTTTACGCGAACCGGTGTCCACTTCGCTCGAAAACGCTTTGAGCCCTATTCGGCGGCGACCCGATCGGTCCGGCTGAGTTGCAGACGCCTGAATTCGCTGGGCGTCATCCCGGTTTGGGTCTTGAACGCGCGGTTGAAGGGGCCGAGCGACTGAAAACCGGCATCCAGCGCGATGGTCAGGATCGGTACCGCCTCCTGTGCCGGATCGGCCAGCGCCGCCATGACATCGTCAAGGCGATAGAAATTCAGGAAGGCGTTAAAGTTGCGGTATCCGAGGCGCTGGTTGATGAGCCGGCGCAGGCCGTGCTCGGGGATCGCGAGCTTGCCGGCAAGGCTTCCGATCGAAAGCCCCTCTTCGCGGTAGACCTTGTCGTGCTCCATGAGCCGGCGCAGCGCGGTCAACAGCCCCGCGTCTTCGTCCCGCTCGGCCATGTCGCCACGGCCGGGCACGGGCGCCGATCGACGCGGTGAAGCGACCTGCACTGACGGCCCGGACACGGGAAGCGAGATCAGCGCGCCGTCACGATTGACCGAAAGCAGCGCGATGGCGAATATCAAGGTGATCGCCAGCAGCCCGATGCTGTTGGCCAGATAAAGCGTCGGCCCGCCGCTGCCGGAAGGCCACGCGATCTCGGATGCGATGATCGCCGCCGAATAGAGCGCGGCCAAGAGCACCAATACCGCGCGCAGCCGCCGGCGCTTCTCGACGAGATCGAACGCGCGCCCTGCCAGCACATACCAGACGCCGATGCCGTTGCAGACCAGCCCCAATCCGCTGCACACCCAGCGCGTTTGCGGCAGGCCGCTCCACAGGCTTGAAAGGCCGAACGCCACCAACGCCAGCCAGCCAACCGCGTGCCACCATGACGGCCTGAAATCGTCGTCGAACAAAGCTGCGGCAAACAAGATGAAGACGACCGGATTGCCCATGCCGATGACACGCAGCGGCAACAGCCAGGACGGAGGCACCGGTGCAAACGACCGAGGCGGAAACGATCGTGTAGCTGGCGGCGCCCAGCGCAAACAGCACCGAGAAAACGCCGGCCGGAACGCGGCGCGCATCGCGAACCAGCAGTGCCGCGACCAGGACCAAAAGGACCACTGCTCCGCCGCGCAATGCAGCCTCGATCAAGGACACTATTCGCTCCCGGGAAGTGATCGGCGAAGCTTAGCAAATCGCCACACCGCAGGATAGCATTCGAAGGACCTGGCAGCGAGGAGTGAACTGCCCGCCCAGACCCAGGGGCGGGGGTCGGATCGAATGCGCCGCCCGGTGACATGCTCGGCGAGATGCGGGATCAAAACCAGCAGGCGTCCCGGATATCGCTGCGCGTCAGCGAGCTGCGCTTGCTTCGGACGATATCGAAGATCTCACGATGTGAGAAGGCCCCAATCAGAAAGCGACGCCGACCCTGATTCCGCGCCGCCAGACAATCCGGCATTTCTTTCTGACCGAGCCGTACACAAGTTCAACGCGGTCCGGCAACGTCACCATCGGGAACACTTCAAGGCACGCGCCGCCGGCGGAATAATCAACAAGGGTGCAGTCGACGGGAGACGATTTCGACGGCACAATGATCTTGGCCTTGCTGGACATTAGGCCGGCGGGCCGAACGCGTTTATATAAACGAGGGTGTGCCATCGCACCTACTTCTCGATTTTATTGTGCAGTTGCCAGAAGCGCAGGGTGCGCTCGGCGGTTTGGGCCGACAACTTTCCGTAGTCCTTCATGGCGGTCTTCATCGTTATTTCGTCGATGCGGTGCTTGGCCGGCCGGCGGCAAAGGATCGCCTCGACCGTTGCCCAGTCCAGGCCGGCTGATTTGCAGGGAATCAGGATCAGGTCGGTGCGGAGCCCTTCCAGCAGCCGCGCCATCATCTCGGTCGGCGCGCTGTTGTTGAGAATGGCAAGGGATGCGGCCACCTCGTCGAACCTTTTGGCTTCGGCGAATGTGACGACAGCCGCGTCGTTCAATTCGTTGAGGCCTTTCATTCGCCTCACCACCCCTTCGGCCCGGCTGAAATCCCGCGTCGGCGAGGCTTCTCCCCGCGCCTTGTCGGCGAGCGTCTTCAAGACGCGCTTGATCTCTTCCTGAAGCTCGGCGGGCGCGATCTGGGCCAGCCGGGCGCGTACCGCCTCGGTGGCACGCTGCAACAGATCCCGGAGGAATTTCAGCGGCAAGTCGATCCGAAGCCCGAGTAGTTCGGTGAGTTCGTCATCGGCTTCCGCATGCGCGACCATGCCGCCATAGCCGGCTTCGGAAAAGCGCGCGCCGGCGTTGCCGGCAAGCCGGCGAATGACCTTGCGTTCACCCCGGTCGACGATCACGTCGGTGACCGTCTCCGGCAGGCTTGCCCTGCCCGAAATGGCGAGCAGATGGTCCTGGCCCTTCGCCTTGGCGATCTCGACCAGGGTGGTCGTCGACAGACGGTTTGAGCCCGCCAGCACGGCGCCGGCCACGGCGATTTCATCGTCCCATGCGAGATGCTCGATCACTCCCGTGGGCGCGTATTCGAGCGGCGCCAGCCGTCCGCCGAGTTCGGCTTTAACGCGGGTTTCGACGCGCGCGACGAGATGACACAGGACATCATCGAACACCCGGACCTGGTCCTCGCTCAGGCGCTCGCCGTCACGCAGGAAAAGATCGGTGACTTGTCGCAGGGTGCTGACCCGCTTTGCCGCCGAGCCGCTTGTGACGGCGTCCTCGAGTTCGGCGATAATAGAAAGTGGTTGTTGCATAATATGCCCGATGCCCTCGTCGGCATGTCACCGCCCAACAATAAAAAAACTCGTCCGGTCGGGCATTTTATAAAAATTGAGAGTACACGAAATTCTGTTAGCGCTGGGTTAATCCGGAATCGGCCAAACGGCTTCGCAGCGCGAACGACGCGGCTCATCTAGCGTCCGGGAGCGGACGTAGCGCCGCAACGCAGTCACGGCCGCCCCAGAACATTGATCGGAAATCCTGACCATCCGGATCAGAGCCGAGAGCAAGGCCTCGCGCCTACTCGTCCTCGAACTCGTCTTCCTCGTTGATCTTGTCGGCCGTCTTGCGCGGATGCGACGGAGCTTTCCTGCCGCCGAGCGCGCCGGTCACGAACGGCTCGCGCGAGGCATAGGGATTGCGCTGCGCGGCTCTTGCGGCGACTTCCTCGCCGGACACCGCGGCCGGCTGGCAGATCAGGCGCCTCGAGGCGCGGCGCATCAGATCGACGTGGATGTGGTCGTAATGATAGACGTTGGAGCCCGGCGCCAGCACGGTGGTGAACTGCTGGCAGGCCGCCGCCTCGATGTCGCGCAGAAAGCCCTGCTCTTCCGGCAGACCGTGCCAGCCGTCCTTCACCGTGATATGCCGCCCGTCGGCGAGCGTGAAGCCTGCGATATCCAGCGCGTTGCCAAAAGCGTGTTCGGAAATATGCGCGCGCGAGTTGCCGTTCATGCCGCGGCAGGAATAGGCCGAGATCTGCTTGATCTCGACGACGCGCACGCCGAACCAGCGCTGCGCTGCCGGCTGCACGGCCTCGGCGAGCCAGCGGTCGAGCGCCGAGACGATCGGGCACGCCAGCGTCGCCGCCGGCCTGATCGCCACCGGGCCGAACGCGCCGACGGAATTACCCTGCGCAGGGCCGAGCCGCGGCAGGTTGTCGGGCGGCGGCGAAGAAACATCGGGACGCTCCGGATAGGGCGAGGCGTAACGGTCGCGGGAAGGGTAGGTTGGCGTTCCCGGATAGGGTCGTTGCGCGGCCGGATCCCGCAATCCCGGCGTGCCCTCGCTCGGCAGATTGATTTCGTCTTCGACCCTGGCCGTGCCCGGCGCGCTCAACGAAATCGGACCGCCGGCGGGAGCGCCGTAGGAGCCCGGCGCGCGTTGTCCGCGCTCCGGATAATAAGGAGTCTGGGGCGGCGGAGCCGGGGCCGGCTGGGCGATCGGCCAGCGCGGCTGATTGCCGACATTGGCGGGCGGCCGCAGGTCATCGTCGGCAAAACCGAACGTGCCGCTGCTTTCGCCGAGGGCCGCGACCTTGAGGGGGAATTCCGCGCCGCAGGCGCCGGGGCCCGAAATCGGGTCGATCCGCACCAGTTCGGCGTTCTCCTTGACGGCGCCGGACTTCAGGCATGCAATTTCAGCCTCGGCGCGCCACGGCTCACGCTCTTCGGAAAAAAATCCGCGACCGCAACCCACCAACGAGACAAGGACGAAGGAGCCGACGAGATACCAACGAACTCCGCGCGTCATCCGCGCAACTTCAACGAATTTATTTAAGGACTCATCAACGCCTTGATTTCACGAGTTTTTAACCACGTCGCCAGTCTTTGTGCGGTGCCGAGATGTGGCGGATAGACAGCAACGCTGACTTTTTTAGCCGGGAACCCGTTGTTAGCTTGCTGCATTATTGCGGACAGCGACGCAAACCTGGGAGGTTTGAAATGACCTTTGGCCCTTTGGTCAGCAGATTGAGCGTTGTTACCGCGTATCTCGCCTTCGCCCTTGTCGGCGCCATCGTGCTCGGCGTGTTCTAGTAATCCCAGTCAAAAACCGGATTTCTTACCGCCCGGCGGCCTGGATCGATCCAGACGCCGGGCTTTTTTGTGCCGCATGCCACGCGGCGTCTGCCGTGATGCTTCGATGTGCTTTCAGAAATTCGAGCAGCTCGATCCGGTAATGCCGCCGATCGTGAAATCCTTGCACATCAGGCCCGGGTTGTCCGGATCAGGATACATGTGGGCCTGCGTCGAACGCTCGCGCACCGAATGGCTGAAGCGCCAGCCGCGAGCCAGCATGCAGTTCTTGTAGGCCTTCGAGGTCGGGATGCCGTTCTGCGGCGCGCCCAGCATCTGCGAGCAGGCGCTGGTATCGAGCTGCAGCGCCTCGTCGCCGCGCGGATGTCTGGTGATGTTGTGATAGGCGTCATTGTCGGCATGCGCGCTCAGCGCACTTGCGAGCAGCAGCGTTGCGACCAGGCCGAGGTGTTTCATGTGAGTCCTCCATCTTTGCGACAGCGTTACAGCCATCGGTCGCCCCGGCTGGACGCGCCGGTTCAGACGGAGTTGATTACAAATTGGAAAGCTGCAGCGGTTTCGAGCGAAAGCCTGCATGTACTTGATGCGGGGTGGAAACCGGTTCGCGCGAAAAAGTACCCGCGGGCCGGCAGGGTCCTGTGACGCGGATCACAGAACCTCCCGCGTACGGCGCCTAGGGTCCGGTCCGGTTCACAACGCCGCTCAAACCTCAACGCCCGGAGGCTCTCATGAGGAAGCTCACCATTCTCGCCGCGCTAATGATGGCCACCACTTCCGCGCACGCCGGCAACTCGATTTCCCTCGAGATCGACGGACACAGGATCCGGATCGAGGCGCCGAGGAATTGCGACCAGCTGTCGTGCATCAAGATATCCGGTTTCGAGCTCAAGGGCTTCACATCCAGCCGCGTCGAGGACGACGACAGTGCCGCCGCGAATCGCGAATCCCCCGCGCCAAAATCCCCGCCTCGTCCGGCGGTTCAGGCGGCGGCGCCGCAAGCCCCCGCCGCTCCGGTGAGCGCCACCGCGCCGGCGCCGACGACGGTTGCGGCCACTTCCCCATTGCCTGCAGTCAGCGACGATGCCGCGCCAGCGGTGCCATCTGCCGCTCCCGCCGTTGCGCCGAAGCCGGCTCCGGCCGCCGACGCCTCCGTTCCGGCGCCGGCGACCCCGCTCGGCATATGGGCCACGGAAGAGAACAAGGGGAACATCCGGATCGAGCCGTGCGGGCAGAACCTCTGCGGCTATGCCGCCAAGACCGGCGAGAAGATCCTGATCAACATGAAGCCCCATGACTCCAAATGGATCGGCCAGATCCACGATCCCGACAGCGGCAGGAACTACGATTCCACGATCTCGCTGAAGGGAGCGAACAGGCTGCAGGTTCAGGGCTGCGCCTTCGGCGGGATGTTCTGTGGCGGCCAAACCTGGAATTGCGTCAGCTAGCGCATCGCCACGGTATTTGCGGAATAAAGGGTCCTTGCGGATTTCCCGCGAGGGCTCTTTGCCGTAACGGCAACGCCATCCACATTCATCCCGCATTCAGCCGGCAAAGTCCTCAATCGCGCTCGCCGCCGCGAATTCCATTGTTGCCGGGGTTGAGCTGATCGGCAAAAGTGGAATCCGAATTTCAAGTCCGACCGCGCTCCAAACGATTGAAGACAGGCATGCCCCCTTCGTCAACCGGCTCACGCTTAGGCAAATCAGGCACGGGCGAGACGCCGCGGCGGCTTACAATCGCGCTCTCCATTCTGGGTTGCCTCATCCTGGCCAGCCCGGCGCGGGCTTACGCGGTGCCGTCTGCCGTGCCAGACGCCCCCGCGCCCTCAGCTGCGGACGCGATCTCCGCGCCGACAAGACTTGCGCAGACCCAGCCGGCGCCTTTGCCCACACCTCTGCCCGCACCCACACCGGCACCCGCGCGGCCAGCGGCACCCTCGCCTGCCGCAACAGCGCCCGCGCAAGCACCATCCGACGAACCGATCGGCAATGTCGCGACGCTCACCGGCACAGCCACCGTCATCCGCAACAAGGCTTCGCTTCCGCTCAAGCTGCAGGACGACATTTTCCTCAACGACATCCTGCAGACGTCGGCGAATTCCACGCTCGGCGTCACCTTCAACGACGCCACCACCTTCAACCTCACCGCCAATGCGCGGATCACCGTCGACAATTATGTCTATGAAGACGGCGGCAAGCAAAACGCGGCACTGTTCGATATCACCAAGGGCACCGTCGCCTTTGTCGCCGCCGCCGTCGCCAAGACCGGCGACATGAAAATATCGACGCCGACGGCTTCGCTCGGCATTCGCGGCACCAGCGGTCTGGTGGAGGTGCCGCAAGACGGCGCCGCCACCGGCGCCCACAACATCAAGCTTTATCCGGATCCCGACGGCAGGGTCGGCCACATCGATGTCAGCGATCGCAACGGCGTGCGGCTCGGCTCGCTCACGCAAGGCTCGAGCGGCTTTACCATCCGGCCCGGCGCCGGTGGCCGCGTTACCGCAGCACCCCTGATGATCTCGCCGCAACAGGCCGCGCGCGACCAGGGCATCGTGCGCCAGGTGCACGCGGCACAGGTCGTTGGCCGACAGATCGTGACCCGGCAGCGCGCTTTGCGGCAGGCCAATCCGAACCGGAACAATCCGCGCAACAATCCGGCGGGTCAGCCCCGACCGCAGCAGCAGAACAATCTGCAGCAACGGCCAAATTCACTGCAACCACGCTCGCCGCAGCAGCCGGGATTGCCGAACCGGCCGCTCCAGCAAGGACAGCCGAAGCAATTGGGATCATCGAACAAGCCGGGACAACCGCTACAGCCAGCATCACCTAGTCGGGCAGGCCAGCAAAGTCAGCCGCAACAGCCGCAGCCGCCCGGCCTGCAGCGACAGCCCAATGTGCCCGGCGCGCGTCAACCCGGAATGCCAAACAGGCCCGCATTGCTGCCGAAGCGACCGCCCGCGCCGAGGGGCAAGCCGCCCAAGGAGAAGAAACGCTAGAGTGTGATGAAATTAGGTTGAGTTGGCGCGGCATCGGAAGTCGTCCACCTCTCCCATTGGGAGAGGTCGGCGCGTAGCGCCGGGTGCGGGGTTACGCTCCCTCGTTAGACCAGCGCCCCCTCACCCGATTTGCTGCGCAAATCGACCTCTCCCCGACGGGGAGAGGTGAACCGAATCTGCCGCCAGACCAATTCATCTCGCCTTAGGCAGCGCGACGCAGCCAGTCCCGCACCCTTTGCACCAGGTTGATGCGACGGCTTCGAACCCGAATCCTGTTTTCGGAGGCAGGCTTCACAAACGTAGCTGGGGAGATTTCTTCCATCATCCCGGACGCGGTCAAAAGATTCGATGCTGCGGCACCGGCAACCTTGGTGCCGGCAACCGCCGGCTCATCCGACCCGATCGCCGTGGACGTCAAACCGGGCTCTGGCGCAACCGATACCGGCATCGCCGGCGAAGGTTGCGGCGCCTCGGCCGGCTGACGCCGCCGCTTGTCGAGCACCGACTGCTTTTTGACCTTGGGCTTTCTCGCAACGGCGGCGGCTTCAAGCGCCAGCGGACCCACATTTTCAAGAAACGCGCGCTCATAGGCTCGGGTGAGCCGCTCGACCGCGGCGTCAAGCGGCAGCCAGTCGACCGCCCTGATATCGTCCATCAGCTCGTGCGATGGCTCGTCGCCCGCCTCCATTCGCCAGTAATGCACGACCTTGAACCGTCCGCCGGACTCGTAGACCAGGGTTCCCAGGAATTCATGCACGGATACTTCATGACCGGTTTCTTCCAGCACCTCGCGTTCGGCGGCATCGCGCGGCGTCTCGCCGTCGTCAAGCTTGCCTTTGGGAAGAACCCATTCATTGCGCTTGCGCAGCCGCACCACCGCGACCAGCGGGGTTTCCCGCTGCCGCAGCACAATGCCTCCCGCCGCCAGAACCGGCGCTCGCGCCATCTCAATTCCCTGATGCTTTTCGAATCGCGTTCGAGCGCGAACATATAACGGGGGGCGGCGGCAAAATCGAGGCGGCAGACGCCGATCGAAACTTCAGCCCGGCTTTCGCAGCAACGGCTGACCGGCCAATATCCGCGCGCCCTCGCGCACATTGTCACAGAATTCGAAATGGTCCGGCGCCAGCACGATGATGGTCGAGCCGTGCTCGAAATAGCCGAGCTCGTCGCCTTTGCGCAAGCTGACGTCGCAGGGAAACACCGTCGGTCCCGTTGTTTGCGCATTGAGCACGAGATTGAGGAAATGCAGCCTGATGCTCGCCACCAAGATCGCGGCGACCGGCACCAGCGTGAGCGCCTCGCCGGATGAAAGCCGCGCTTGAATCACCGCGCGCTCGTTCTTGCAGAACAGCCGCTCGATTCGTTTCAGCGCGATCGGATTGACGTTCCAGGTATCGCCGCTGATGAAGGTGACCTGCTCGATCCGGCAGTCGGCGGGCGCGTGAAAGCGGTGATACATGCTCGAGGTCAGCCGCAGCGTGACGAAGCGTCCGTTGCGGTGGGCGTCGACCAGTTTGGGATCGCCGAGCAGGTCCAGCAGCGAATAGCCGGCGCCCTTGATCTGGAACAGCTCGGTGTCCTCGATGGCGCCATGCGCGCCGATGATGGCGTCGGACGGGCTGACCACGACCTGTGGGTCGGGGTCGGGCGGACGCAGGCCCGGCTTGAGCTCGCGGGTGAAACAGTCGTGCAGGCTGCTGAATTCGGTTTTTTTGGCCTCACGCAGGTCGAGGTCGGAAAACATCCGCCAGCAGGCGATCGAGGCGTCGCGCACCAACGGATTCTCGATTCTGCTGAACCAGCCCATGAACCGCGTCAGCGCCGCCCGCGGGATGCGGTTGGTCAACAGGAAGTTGAGGTCCTCCTGCTGGGTCAGGGCGGAGATCAGGCCCCGGATTGTCATGATTCTGTTAGATGGACCGGCTAGCGCTGGTGGCATGGATTCGCCCCTCCCGATTCTTTCCTTCGCAGCCGCGGCCGCGGGCGCCGCAGCCGTGTTTCCCAAACTCAAGGCGCGGCTGGCGCTGTCGCGGGCCAAGCACCGCTCGCTCGCCGGACATTCGAAGATGTCGCGGCGGGTGGCGCGGCTGATCCCGTTCTATGAGTTTTCGATTCAAGACTTCTTCCGCTCCGACGGCGCGCCGGCCGGAATCGCCAAGCAGCGCCACGACGCCTTCTTCGCGCTGGCCCGCCTCTACGAGCAACGCTACGCCCGGGGACGGCAGATGACGGCGGAGGCGGCCAGCCGCATCTCCGACCTGCAATTCACCGAAACCTACCGGGTGCCGTTTCAGTACAGCCGGCTGGTGCGCGAGCATCTTGCGACCAGCGCCTTCGTGCAGTCGTCGGCCGGCGTCACCGTCACCGACGTCGACGGCAATGTCAGCTACGACCTCACCGGCTCCTACGGCGTCAACATCTTCGGCAACGACTTCTACAAGGAGTGCATCGCCGGGGCGGAAACGCGCGCCCATGAATTGGGGCCGGTGCTCGGACCCTATCACCCCGTCATGCTCGATAACGTACGCCGGCTCACCGAGATTTCCGGGCTCGACGAAGTCTCGTTCCACATGTCCGGCACCGAAGCGGTGATGCAGGCGGTGCGGCTCGCGCGCTATCACACCCGTCGCAGCCATCTGGTTCGCTTCGCCGGCGCCTATCATGGCTGGTGGGGCGACGTGCAGCCCGGCGTCGGCAATCCGGTTTCGCCGCACGAGACCTATACGCTGGCCGAGATGTCGGAGCGCACGCTGCATGTGCTGCGAACACGCCGCGACATCGCCTGCGTGCTGGTCAACCCGCTGCAGGCGCTGCACCCCAACGCCAATGCGCCCGGCGATTCCGCGCTGGTCGACAGTTCCCGCTCCGCCCGTTTCGATCGCGCCGGCTACAGCGCATGGCTGAAAGCGCTGCGCGACGTCTGCACCGAACGCGGCATCGTCCTGATCTTCGACGAAGTGTTCGTCGGCTTTCGTCTTGCCGCCGGCGGCGCGCAGGAATATTTCGGCGTCCGCGCCGACATGGTGACCTACGGCAAGAGCCTCGCCGGCGGCCTTCCGGTCGGCGTGGTGTGCGGGCGCAAGGAACTGATGCGCCGCTTCCGCGACGACGCTCCCGCCGACGTCTGCTTTGCCCGCGGCACCTTCAATTCGCATCCCTATGTGATGACGGCGATGGATGAATTCCTGAGCCGGCTCGCCAGTCCCAATTTCCGCGCCGTCTATAACGGCCTCGACGAGACCTGGAACGGCCGTGCCACGGCGTTGAACGACAGCCTCGCCGCCGCGAACCTTCCGGCCCGCGTCGCCAACCTGTCCTCGATCTGGACGGTGCATTATACCGAGCCGTCCCGCTACAACTGGATGTTTCAATATTACCTGCGGGCCGAAGGGCTGGCGCTGAGCTGGGTCGGGACCGGCCGCCTGATCTTCAGCCTGAATTACACCGATGCCGATTTTGCCGAAGTGGCGAAGCGCTTCGTGGCCGCGGCCGACAAGATGAAGCGCGACGGCTGGTGGTGGCATGACGCTTCCCTCACCAACAAGCGCATCCGCCGCCAGATCCTGAAAGAGATGCTCAAGCACGGGTTTTCGCGCTGAACGTGGCGTTCTTTCGCTCTTCGTGGTGGCTAGGCTTGTCCCAGCCATCCACGTCTTCCTTGCCGCTATGCCGTTAAGACGTGGATGCCCGGCACGAGGCCGGGCATGACGGGCTTTGAAGCGTTCGAGTGTCAAGTTCTCAGGCGTGCTGCTCTTCGAGCGTGTGCTCGACGATATCCAGGCCCGGATCGATCAGTTCACCCTTCATCAGGAACAGCGGCGCCTTGTAATAGAGCCGGAGATCGCTGAACGGGTCGGTCAGGATCTTCGTCATCCAGACCAGGCCGGTCTCGACGTCGCGGATGAAGAACAGATGGATGGTGCGGAACAACAGCCCGCCGATGCCGATCGCGAGCCAGATCTTGGCGACCTGCCGCATGAAGTCGGCCGGCGACGCCCACGGCGTGAAGATTCCGAACAGGGTCGGATCGAAGTACAGCACCACCGGCGACAGCGCCCAGATCGTCATCAGCACGACCTTGCGCTGCAGATTATAGCCGACCTTGATCTCTTCCTTGTGCTCATGGGTGGCCTGGTTGAGGTGGTCATAGCCCTTGGGCTCGAAGAAGAAATGGCCGGCCTGGCGTGAGGTCATCGACACCAGCCAGCCGATCAGGGCTGCCATCACCGGATCGAAGAAGATCATGACGTAGCCGACCAGAAAGCTCGCCGCGCTGACGAAGTGCAGGCTCTGGTTGATGCGGCTGTGGTGATAGTAGCGATGGTCGTCCCAGCGCTGGGTTCGCAACTGCTCCAGGAAATCCTTGATCATTCTCTCCCCCAGGAAGGTGGCCTCTGATGCTGTCTTACAGCGATTCGATGTAGGGCATGTGACATCATCAAAATGTCACATGCCGTTTCATGACGACGCGTTACACAGGTTACGCAACTGTCTTGCGCCGGACTAGGCGGCGGCCGCGGCGTCGACTTTCCGGAAGCGCACCAGCGAGAAATGGCCGAGCGGCGGAATCAGGCGGCGCTCCACCAGTTCGACCCGCGCCGCGCCGGCAAGCCATCGGGTGTAGCGCGACCAGGCGAACTCGGCGGTCCGGAAACCGAGCCGGCGCACCACCGGCTGCAGTTGCTGCTCGATGAAGCGGCGCATGCCGGCATCGGCGCTGACCCGCGTCAGGATGATCAGCTCGCCGCCCGGCCGCAGCACGCGGGCGAACTCGTCCAGCGCCACTTCCGGATTCGGCACCGCGGTGACGACATATTGCGCCATCACCACGTCGAAGGAGTCGTCGGGAAATTCGAGCTTCTCGGCGTCCATCACCGCCAGCCCTTCGATATTCTTCAGGCGCAGGTCGGCGACGCGCCGCTTGGCCTTGTTCAGCATCGCTTCCGAAATATCGGTCCCGAAGATGCGGACATGCGGCGCGTAGAGCGGCAGCGAAATGCCGGTGCCGACGCCAACCTCGAGGACGCGGCCGCCGATCTTGTTGGTGGCCTGAATGGCGGCGTCGCGGCCCTTGCTGAAGACGCCACCGAACACGAGGTCATAGATCGGGGCCCAGCGATCGTAGGCCTGCTCGACCATTTCGCGGTCGAAGTCCAACTGCGTCGCGCCGTCCAGTTTGATGATTTCTGCCATGGTGACCTTTGCCTCGTTGATCCCTGCGGTCTGATCCGGCTCGCCGGGTCAGATCAGTTGGTTGTTGATCTCAGCCACGTACCGGATGTCTTCCAGCCACGACGAGGGCGGGCCGCGGCGAACGGCTCGGCTGCAGCGCACTGAGATTGCCGATGAACTGCCGCGCGCTGTTTTCCCATGAGCGCTCCAGCGCAAACCGCCGGCAGGCCTCTCGGGACATCTCGAGCGCGCGCAGGCAGGCGCTGCGGAGATCCTCGTCGAGCGCGCCAACCGGGTGGTCCGCGATGACGTCGAGCGGGCCCGTCACCGGGAAGGCGGCAACCGGCGTGCCGCAGGCCAGCGCTTCCAGTTGCACGACGCCGAAGGTGTCGGTGCGGCTCGGAAACACGAACACGTCCGCCGCCGCCAGATGCGCGGTCAGATCCGCGCCGGTCTTTTCGCCGAGGAACTTCACATCGGGATATTTGTGCTGCAGCGCCGCCTTTTGCGGTCCATCGCCGACCACGACCTTCGATCCCGGCAAGTCCTGCGCAAGAAAGGCCTCGATATTCTTTTCGACGGCGACGCGGCCCATCGTCATGAAGATCGGCCGCGGCAGATCGAGCTCGGCCGGATGATCCGGGTTGAAGAGCTCGGTATCGACGCCGCGCCCCCAGAAGCCGAGCCTGCGGAAGCCGCGCGCGCCGAGCTCATTATAAAGAGAGCCGGTCGCCACCATCGTCATGGAAGCCGCCGCATGAAAGCGCCGCAGCACCGCATAGCTCAGCGCGGCCGGGATGACGGAGCGCACCGCGATATATTCCGGAAAGCGCGTCGTGTAGGACGTCGTGAAGGCGAGCTTGCGGCGGCGGCAATAGGCCCGCACCGCCCAGCCGATCGGCCCCTCGGTGGTGATGTGGATCGCGTCGGGCGCCGCCGCCTCGATCCTTCTGGCGATCTCGCGCCGGTTCGGCAACGCTATTCGCAGGCCCGGATAGGTCGGAACGCCAACGGAGGGAAACCCGTCCGGGGTCAGGAATTCAATATCGGCCCCGAGCGCCGGCGCGCTGCGCGCCAGCGAGGTCAGGGTGCGCACCACGCCGTTTACCTGCGGGCGCCAAGCGTCGGTCGCAATCAAAATCCGCATCACGGGACCCTAAGGGGGTTGCTGATTCTCAGTTTCCCGACGTTCTGCTACGGATATTTCAAGCGTGTGACGTCATAGAGCTTAACGCCCTGCTTTTCGCATCCCTGTTGCCGTTTTTCGGGCCCGGACCCCCCAGAATGAAACAATTCATGAATGCGACGAAACCATTTTGCCGGTTTGGCGAAAACGTCCGGAAATGTTTTTCCGTTAAGCATCCCCCCAACGACGCACCAAAATGGCGCGCAGGCAATCAAACAGGGGACGCAAAATGGTCAATCTCGGGGCATTCAAGTTCGATTCCCGCCGCGCTGCCGCCTTCGGCGCGCTGGCGATCGGCGCCGCGGTTTTTTCGGGCGCAGCCTCGGCAGCACCGCTTCAGCTGTTTCCTTTCATCATGACGCCGGAACAATCGGCGCCGCCTGCGGTGCAGTCCGCGCCATCCGAAGACGAAAACGCCACGGCGGAGCTGCCGGCGCGGCTGAAACGCCAGATCGTCAACTATCCCACCCGTGAGGCGGCGGGGACGATCATCATCGATACGCCCAACACCTATCTCTATTACGTGCTCGGCGGCGGCCAGGCGATCCGCTACGGGATCGGCGTCGGCCGCGACGGCTTCACCTGGTCCGGCGTGCAGTCGATTACCAAAAAGGCCGAGTGGCCGGATTGGACTCCGCCGCCGGAAATGATCGCGCGCCAACCCTATCTGCCGCGCCACATGGCGGGCGGCCCCGGCAACCCGCTCGGGGCGCGGGCCATGTATCTCGGCGGCACGGTGTACCGCATCCACGGCACCAACGCGCCGGGCACCATCGGCACCCACGTTTCGTCGGGCTGCATCCGCCTCACCAACCCCGACGTGTCCGATCTCTATTCGCGGGTCAGCGTCGGCGCCAAGGTGATCGTGCTGCCGATGGACCGCCGCGCCGAGAACATGCTCGGCAGGCGCGGCTAAGTGTTGCCTCTCCCTTCGTAGCTTTTTCGAAGAGCGGCTGCCTCGGCGAGAAATGGCGCGGTGTTTCGCGCCGTTTTTTGTGTCTGACCGGCAATAATTCGACCCTATTTGTGCCTGCGGCTTGCGCCATATCGTGGCGTCGTAAACCCAGGCGCCGCCGGGGGGCGCCCGCTCTGGCGCAGCCCCACCCCGCCCTGTAGGCTCCCAAGCTGAATCAGTCCGGGGGGACGATGCGTCTTAAGGCCATTTTGCTCGCGACCGCGGTGGTCGCGGTCTCGTTCTTCGTCAGCCTGAAGGCCCTGGACTGGTTGTCGCCGCGCGGCACCGTCCCTGGACCTGCGCTCGCCCAGTTGCCGCCGCTGCCGCCCGCGCCCCGCAGTTCGGTGATCCTGGCCCAGGTCACCATTCCGATCTCCGCCATTCGCGACGCCGCCGATCGCAGCGCGGCGCGCAGCTTCGCCGGCAAGGCCGACAATCCGGTGTCGCAAATCCTGCAAAACGCTGATATCGGCTGGACCGCCTCGCGCGGGCCGATCGCGGCGACCGGGGGCCAGGACGCGTTGTCGCTGACCACGGCGCTGACCGGGAAGCTGAATGTGACGGGCTCATTGTCGTCGAAGGCAACCGGCGCGGTAGGCGACGCGCTTGGCGGTCTGCTCGGGGGCAATGTCGCCAAGCAGATCGGCAGCGTGAACATCAAGGCGCTCAATGCCAGCGCCGAGATCAAGGGCAATGTCGTCATCACCTCGCGCCCCAAGCTTGCCGCGACCTGGCATCTCGAGCCGAATTTGGGCGCCCAGGTGACGCTGGGCGACACCAGCGTTGCGGTGGCGGGCGCGCGCGTCAACGTTCCGGCGCAGGTCAAGCCGGTGATCGACAAGACCGTCGCCGATCAGATCGCCGCCGCCGGCGCGCGGATTCGCAACGATCCTTCCTTCGAGCGCAATGCCAGGATTCAATGGGCCAAGGCGTGCCGCTCGATACCGCTGCAAGGCAACGGCGCCGCCGCGTCGACGCCGCCGCTTTGGCTGGAGCTGCGGCCGACCCGCGCGGTCGCGGTGCAGCCGCGCATCGACGCCGCCGCGGTCACGCTGATCCTCGGCATCGAGGCGGAGACCCGCATCACCCCGGCGCAGACCACGCCCAGTTGCCCGTTTCCCGAAAAAATCTCCATCGTCCCGCCGACCCCGGCAGGCGTCAGCATCGGCATCCCGATCGACGTCCCCTTTGCCGACATCAACAAGATCGTGGAGGCGCAGTTCGCCGGCCGGACCTTTCCCGAGGACGGTTCGGGCTCGGTCAACGTCACGGTGAAGCGGGCGTCGGTCGCAGCCTCAGGCGACCGGCTGTTGATCTCGCTCTTGGTGAACGCCAGGGAGAAAACCAGCTTCCTCGGCTTCGGCGGCGAAGCCACCGTGCATATCTGGGGCAGGCCGGTACTCGATCAGGCGCAGCAGACCCTGCGGCTGAGCAACATGGAACTGGCCGTCGAATCCGAGGCCGCCTTCGGGCTGCTCGGCGCCGCGGCGCGCGCGGCGATGCCGCATCTGCAAAAAGTCCTTGCCGAAAAGGCCACCGTCGATCTCAAGCCGTTCCTCGCCAACGCGCAGAAAAAGATCGCCACCGCGATCGCGGATTTCCAGAAGAACGAGGACGGCGTCCGGGTGGCGGCGGAAATCACCAGCCTGAACCTCGCCGACATCGCCTTCGATTCCAAAACGCTGCGGGTGATCGCCGAAGCCGCGGGCACGATCACCGTCAACATAACGGCGCTGCCGGGGTTGTAGCCTCTTCTCCCTCGCCGCGCTGTCGCCGGGGTTGCGAGAGACGCCCGCCTTTTGGTCAGCCCCGCATTTCCCGCCGCCGTCAGGCTTTGCGTGCCGCCGGAAGCCGGGTAGAAGGGCTCCAAGCCTCAACAAAAACCAGGGAGAAGAGACCATGAAATCGGTTGCAGCCATCGTGATGGCCGGCCTCGCCTACGCTGTGTCCGGCGGAGCGGCGAGCGCGCAAATTTCCGACGACGTCGTCAAGATCGGCGTGCTCACCGACATGTCCAGCCTCTATGCCGACGCGACCGGCAAGGGCTCGCTGGCCGCGGTGCAGATGGCGGTTGCCGACTACGGCAGCAAGGTCAAGGGCAAGCCGGTCGAGGTGATCGTCGCCGATCACCAGAACAAGCCCGACGTCGGCGTCAGCATCGCCCGCAACTGGTATGACAATGAGAAGGTCGACGCGATCTTCGACGTCCCGACTTCCTCGGTCGCGCTGCCGATCTCGGCGCTGACCCGCGAGAAGAACAGGATCAACATCAATTCCGGCGGCGGCTCGTCCGACATCACCGGCTCCGCCTGCTCGCCCAACACGGTGCACTGGACCTACGACACCTACTGCGCTGTCCAACGTCGCCGGCAAGGCGATGGTCAAGCGCGGCGAGGATACCTGGTTCTTCATCACCGCCGACTACGCCTTCGGCATGGCGCTGGAGCGCGACGCCGCCAATGTCGTCAAGGAGAGCGGCGGCAAGGTGCTCGGCGACGTCCGCCATCCGCTCAACAATCGTCCGACTTCTCCTCCTTCCTGCTGCAGGCGCCAGCCTCCAAGGCCAAGGTGATCGGACTGGCCAATGCCGGCGGCGACACCACCAACGCGCTGAAGCAGGCGTCCGAATTCGGCATCACCCAGGGCGGCCAGAAGATGATCGCGCTGCTGCATGGAAATCACCGACACCCATGCGCTCGGCGATCAAGGCGACCCAGGGACTGATCGTCACCGACGCCTTCTACTGGGACATGAATGACGAGACCCGCGCCTTCTCCAAGCGCTTCAACGAGAAGGTCGGGCATATGCCGACCATGATCCAGGCCGGCCTGTATTCGGCGACCATGCATTATCTGAAGGCGATCGAGGCCATCGGCACCGACGAAGCGCCGAAAGTGATGGCGCAGATGCGGGCGACGCCGATCAACGACTTCTTCGCCAAGGGCGGCAAGATCCGGATCGACGGCCGCATGGTCCACGACATGTATCTGTTCGAGGTCAAGAAACCGGAAGAATCAAAAGGCGAATGGGACCTCTACAAGCTGCTCGCCACCGTTCCCGGCGACGAAGCCTTCCGTCCGCTCGACAAGGGCGGCTGCCCGCTGGTCAAGACGAATTGAGATCGACCCTCATGGTGAGGAGCGCGACATTCGCGCGTCTCGAACCATGAGGCCGGTTGGAATCTGCGCCTTGTCGTCCATCCTTCGCAGACGCGCGCCAAGCGCACTCCTCTGGATGAGGTCATCGCGTGAAAACATAAGCGCGTCCGGCTTTGCCGGGCGCGCTTTGCCGTTCCACCATCCAGATCTGGCGCCTTTGTCAGTCCTCGAATTTGAACGAGACGTTGAGCTTGGCGCGGTAGGCTTCGATTTTGCCTTTGGCATCCAGCTGCAAATCGAGCTTGACGATTTCGGCGACGCGAAGATCACGGAGGGTCTTCCCCGCCCTCTCGACCGCGGCCGCGGCCGCCTTCTCCCATGAATCCTTGCTGGTACCGATCAGTTCAATGACTTTGTAGACGCTCTCGGTCATGTCGTCCTCCCGTTCGGTATGAGGCAGGAGGCAGGTGCTCCTGCGTCTTTAAGCCTACCATCGGGATATCGGCGCTGAAAGGCGCAAGGTCCGGCATACGCAAAAGCGCGCCCGGCAACCTGCCGGACGCGCTCTGTTCTGGTGCGCCAGGACGCCGCCTCAGGTCGAGTATTTGAACTCGGGCATCGCCTTCAGTTCATCCTTGGTGGCGTTGAACACGGCATGGTCCGGATACCACGGATTGGATTTCGATGAACTCGTCGGGCTGGTCGACGTCGACCCCGTCGTCGTCGGACGATTGCGGCCGGCTGTGCGGTTCGGCGGCAGTGCCGGTATAGGCCACCGGCTCGTTGACGAATTTGATCTTGTCGAAGGGGACCGCGACCAGATGTTCGCCGACGCCAAGGAAGCCGCCGACGCCGAGCACCACCGCCTTGATGTTTCCGTTTCGGTCGGTGAGCAGATCGTTGATCGATCCGACGCTTTCATTGTTGTCGTTGTAGACGCTGAGGCCGACGATCTTCGAGGCGCGCCAATCGCCCTGCAGCGAAGACTCCGACGCCGCCGGCGCCGTGTTGGCGCGATCGGTGGTGGTGGTCGGGGTCTGCGCCGATGCAACGGTTGCAAGCAACGCGGTTCCGGCCAAGGCGGCCGTGATATACTTTATCAACATGTGGTTTCTCCCTGATCAATAATGTGGGGAGAGAACACCTCACCGCGAACGCCGTTCCCGGTCGGCGCAATTTCGATGGCTGCGATGCAACGGAAGGTGTGGTGGAACCTGATGGGTAGTCCGCATCAGTGCGGGTCAGGCATTCGCATGACGCCGCACTCAGAACCCGCCCCAGTATGGCGGGATTCCGTAATATTGATGCAGCTCGACCTCTTGTGAGCGATCGCCCCAGTCGAAATCCTTGTCGGCGCCGAATGACGGCGCGCGCCTGAGCTCATCATCATCGATGTCGAGCTGGTAGGCTTCGATTCTGGTGTTGTAGGTCAGACGTCCCCAGGGCAGCGGCAGCAGATTGGTTCCCATGCCGAGAAAGCCGCCGAAACTGAGGATCGCGTAGGACACCTTGCCTGAGACCTTGTCGATCATCAGCCGTTCGATGTGACCGATCCGCTCGCCGTTCGGCCTTCGCACCGCGGTGCCCTCGACCCGGTCGCTGGCGATCAACTGGTGTGGTTTTTCCTTCACGTCAGCCATCATCACCCTCCCTACCTCCGGGTTGATGAGGTGGATAACGTTTCAGCCGCGCTCGGGTTCCGGTACCGCGATCATCGCCGGATCCAACCGGGGCCAATGAGAGCCATCGGTCGGCTGAACGGGCGGGGCGGCCACGGCGCGGAATTCGACGCCGTGCAGGGTGATCGTCAGGGATATTCCGAAGTGATTGGCGCCGAATATCCTGAGGCGCCGGTCGAATTCGTCCCTGGGAAGGTCGAGGGAAATCTCGCACATCGCGCGATAGGTGCTGCGAAAATATTTCCTTTCGCCCCATTGAAGCGGCAGCGCCGGCGGCGGCTCCGGATTCAAGGCAAGCCATTTCGCCATGCGCCAGAACAATTGCGCGAGGCGAGCATAAGCCATTCCTTCCAGACCAAGCACCGAGATATCGGCTGGAATGGCAAACATCGCGACCTCGATGATCGGGCCGGCGTCGACCCGCTCGATCATGACGTGGGCGGTTGCGCCGAATTCCGTTGCCTGATGGTAGAGCGCAAAATGCGCGGGCGCCCAACCGGGATAGCTGGGCGGACCCGGATGAAAATTGAACGCGCCGTAGCCGAGCTGGGCGAGAATGCGCTGCGGCACGATCACGGGCGTCACATACCCGACCAGCCGCCCCCGTCGCAGCAGATCCGGGCTCAGCGCGGCGAGCTCGGCGGAGGTCTCGACCGGCAGCACCGTGAGACGCGGATTGTGCCCGAGCAGAACCGACGGCAACACGGCCCGCTCGGCGGCACCTGTCAGGAGAATGACGATATCGAACATGCAGCTTGCGGTTTCCTCGCCGCTATTGTCGCTCGTCGTCGACGCTCAGGTCTGATAGTCGATCAGAAGCGCCGAGAATGACGAACTGCCGTTGCTGGCGGTGCTGGTGTTGCCGGTCGCGCCGTAGGACGACGCGGACGAGGCCGACAGCGAATCCTGCAGGGACTTGATAAACTGCTGCAACAGATCCGCCGCGCTGGTGGCGCTCGTCGAGCCGGTGCTGCTGCTGCTCGACGACAAACTGTCGCCTCCCCCGGGCGGCGGGCCGCCAGCACCTCCGGGACCGCCAGCACCACCCGGACCGCCCGGCCCACCATGGGCGAACGCCGACTGGAAAACGCCCTGCAGCTCGGTGGCCTGATCGCTGGTCAGCTTGCCGCTGGACACCTCGCCCGCAATGAGGGTGTCGATCTTCGACTTCAGATCGCCGGGAGCGGGTTGCGTGGTACTGGACGAGTTGCTGGCCCGGCTGCTCTGCAGCGAGGAATCGATGTCGGTCAGCGCGGAGGACAGCGCGGTCTGATCGGACGAGCTGATCTTGCCGGCGGTGACTTCCGACTGGAGTTCTTTTTGCAATTGTTGAAGCGGTGACAGGAAACTGCTGCTGGAAGTCGCTGAGATTGAGGTCATGATGGCTCCGAAGGTTCTTGTAAGACACCACCACGTTGGGGTTAATGATCTTAACGAGAGCTTTTTATCGCACCGCCGGCATGTTGCCCTGTATTGCGAGCGAGGCGTCAGAAATATTTCGAAACAAAAATCCTCGTCGATTCGCCAAAATCACAGACAAGGCTCCGCATGACCATGGCAACGCCGAATATTCTTGTCGTCGAGGACGACCGCGAGACGCGGACGCTGATCGCGAAATACCTGCGCAACAACGCCTGCTACGTGACCACGGCCAATGACGGGCGCGAAATGGTCCGGGCGATGGCCGATCATCGCGTCGATCTTCTGATCCTCGACGTGATGCTGCCGGGCGAAGACGGCCTCAGCCTGTGCCGCAAGGTCCGCGCCAAATCACAGGTGCCGATCATCATGCTCACCGCGCGCGGCGAGGACGTCGACCGCATTCTCGGCCTCGAGATGGGCGCCGACGACTACCTTGCAAAACCGTTCAATCCGCGCGAATTGCTCGCGCGCATCAATGCGGTGCTGCGCCGCCAGGCCGCCGCACAGATCGTGAGCGCGATCAATGGCGCCACCGCCCTCGCCTTCCAGGGCTGGCGGATCGATTTCAGGCTGCGGGAGCTGCGCAATCCGGCCGGCGCGCGGGTCGCGATGACGAGCGCCGAATTCGACCTGCTGCGCGCGTTCTGCGAACGGCCGGGCCGCGTGCTGTCGCGCGACAGCCTGCTCGATCTCACCCAGGGGCGCAATGCCGGCTCGTTCGAGCGCAGCATCGACGTGCTGGTCAGCCGCATCCGGCGCAAGATCGAACCCGATCCGCAAGATGCCACCATGATCAAGACTGTGCGCTCCGGCGGCTATATGTTCACTCCAGCGGTCGAGGCGATCGCTGCTCCCGTCAACGGCCCATCATGAAGCTGCTCGGATTTTCTCAATCTGAGGAATATCAGCGGCCAGATCGCGGCCCTGGTGATCGCCTCGATCATCGCCATTCACCTGATCCTCACGGCGATCTTTCTCGTCAGCCGGCCGGACCAGCCTGATCCGACGATCGATCGCGGTCACGCGCAGTTTGCCGCGGCGGTCCTGCTGCTCGGCGCGGCGCCCGCCGCCGACCGGCCACGGCTTTTCGCCGACATCGGCCGCGCATTTCCGAAGCTCGAGGTCGAAAGCCTTCCGCCGGGTCCGGTTCCGCCGGCGGGCGATCCGGAGGGCCTCGACCTGCGGAGTCTGCACCGACGGCTCGACTCTCGCTACCGGATCTTCCCGCTCGCGCTCGACCAGGACCGCCACAAGGTCGGCATCGCGCTGCCGGACGGCGCGATGATTTCCGCAAAGGTGCTCCCCGACCCGCGCCGGCCTTCGTTCTGGGGCGGACCGTGGGTGGTGACATTGCTGTTTGCCATTGTCAGCGTCAGTCTGCTGGGGCTGTGGGCGGCGCGGGCCCTGACGGCGCCGCTGTCTTCGTTCGCGAAGGCCGCCGAAAGCTTCAGCCTGAACGGCGCCGCGGCACCGCTGCCCGAGCGCGGTCCCGAGGAAATCCGCTCGGTGGCCAAAGCGCTCAACCGGATGCGGGAGCGCATCACAGCCCTGATCGACGACCGCACCAGGATGCTGGCCGCCATCAGCCACGACCTGAGGACGCCGATCACCCGAATGCGGCTGCGCTCCGAATTCATCGAGGACGAGGTGCACCGCCGCCGCATGATGAGCGACCTCGACCAGATGCGATCGATGCTGGAAGCGGTGCTGTCCTTCTTGCGCAACGACCGCAAGCTCGAAGCCATGACGCTGACCGACATCGCCACCACGCTGCAGCTCGTCACCGACCAGTTCGCGGATATGGGGCACAAGGTCGCCTACGATGGTCCGGAACACGCCATGGCGATCGTGCGGCCGGACGATCTCGGTCGCAGCGTCACCAACCTGGTGGAGAACTCGGTCAGGTTCGGCGCGATGGCCACGATTCGTCTCAGGGCGTCGCCCGACACCGTGACGATCGAGGTCGAAGACGACGGTCCCGGCATTTCCGATGCCCGCAAGGACGTGATGCTGGAGCCATTCGTGCGCGGCGACGATGCCCGGAACATGGATGAAGCCGCGGGCTTCGGCCTCGGCCTTTCAATCGCGCGCGCCATCGTGCTGGCGCATGGCGGCAAGCTTTCCCTCAACGACCGGCAGCCGCATGGATTGATCGTTTGCATTCAATTGCCGGTTCGCCAGCCAAACCGGCAGTCGGCCGCGTGAGTTAGCAAGACTTTACGTTTGACGCGTTTCCTTCACGCGAACCGGTACCCACTTCGCTTGAAAACGCTATGGCTGTTTGACGCGTTTTGTTCACGCGAACCGGTACCCACTGCGCTTGAAAACGCTATGGCTAGGCCGCCAGCGCTTCCCGGTCCGGTTCCGACTGATCGAAAAAGGCCACCGCCTCGAAGCGGTAGTCGCAGGCCCGGCAGCGCCAGAGATAGGAGGTGCGGCGAGGTCCGGCCTCAACCCATTCCGGAACGGCGATCGGCTTGCCGCATTGGGCGCAGGGATTTTCCCGCGGCAGGGAGCCGAAGTCTGTTGTGGCCATGGCGCATCTCCCTTTTTATGTCTGACGAATTTTTTATGTCTGACGAATTGGACAGGATGGCTGCCGGATACCAACGCCCGGACGCGCGAGGGTTTTGAAAGAGCAATGAGTCGTTTGAGTGGCGAAGCGGGCTGGCCGTCGCCGATCGACTTTACTTCGCCTTCGGATCCACCACCGGCTCGATGCTATGCACCGCGTCCGGCATGCGGACATGGATCGTGGCGATGTCGTCGGCGTAGGTCTTCTGCCAGCCGTCGATGTGATCAAGCAGCTTGTTCGCGGCACTCTGCGTCCGCATCAGCGTCGCCTCGATCTTGTATTCCTCCAGCAGCCGGAACAGATTTTCGGGCTTGCTCAGGCCGCTGGCCGCGTCGTGGTCGACAAAGAACTTCTCGCCATAGAGTTCGGTGCGCCCGTCGATGAACGGCGCGACCCCGCTGGAATTTCGGACCGATCGAAGCACGCCAAGGCATAATTCCCGGTAAATCGGCCACCGCCGGATCGGGCAAAAGCCCGAGAAAGCCGGATTTTCGCCACATCCGCGCACCAGACGAACGCAACAATCGGCGCCTTCAGGCGTTCAACCGTGCGCCAGCCCGCGCGCGCCATCCGAGGCCTCCGCCATGAAGCGTCTGTTAACCCTCGCCTGTCTCGCCGCCATGGCGGCGCTGGCCGTTCCGCAAACCGCCCGCGCCCAGCGCGCCGACTATAACGAGCTGGTCGCCAGGCACGCCCAGGCCAACGGGCTGCCGGAAGCCCTGGTGCACCGGGTGATCGTGCGCGAAAGCCGCTATCAGCCTCACCTCGTCGGGCGCGGCGGCACCATCGGCCTGATGCAGATCAAGCTCGCGACCGCGCGCAGCCTTGGCTACACCGGATCGGCCGAGGGCCTGCGCGATCCCGACACCAATCTCACCTATGCGGTGAAATATCTCGCCGGCGCCTACCGCGCCGCAAATGGCGATCACGCCCGGGCCGTGCATTATTACGCCAGCGGCTATTACGAGGCCGCCAAGCGCCAGCGCCTGAGATCGCCGATCGAGGCCAAGGCGGAACAGGTTCCCACCCGCTAGACCGGTGCAAACCGGCGCCGCTTGCGTTGACACTCCCCACTATCGGCCTACATTAGCCCTGTTCCGAGGGGAGCTCCGATGAGGAGCTGAGAGACCGCACGCTCAAGTCCTTGTTCGCATGGGATGCGAGACCGCGGTGACCCTTTGAACCTGATCCGGGTCATGCCGGCGAAGGGACAGGGATGTACCAGAGTTCGATACCACAGCGCGGGCATTCGCCCGTCGCGCCCCGGGGCGAATCCCCGGTTTCCATCATCGGCGCCGGCATTGCCGGCGCCTGGCAGGCGCTGTTGTTCGCGCAGGCCGGCCATCCCGTGACGCTGCACGAGCGCAGCGACCAGGCGATGATGCTCTCCACCAGCCACTGGGCCGGCGGCATGCTGGCGCCCTATTGCGAAAGCGAGGTCGCCGAGCCGATCATCAGCCGGCTCGGCCTGCGCGCGCTCGATCTGTGGCGCCGCGAATTGCCGGACACGCCGTTCAACGGCTCGCTGGTGGTGGCGCATGCGCGCGACCGCAGCGACTTCGAACTGTTTCGCCAAGCGCACCTCGGGCCACCGCCGGCTCGACGCGCGCGCGCTCGCCGAACTCGAACCGTCGCTGGAGGGGCGTTTCCGCGACGCGCTGTTCTTCGCCGACGAAGGTCATGTCGAGCCGCGCCGGGTGCTGCCGAAACTGCACGAGCGGATCGTCGCCGCCGGCGGCACCATCCGTTTCAACAGCGAGCCCGCGCCGGACGACATCGAGGGCATCGTGATCGACTGCCGCGGGCTTTCCGCGCGCGACACCCAGCCCGAACTGCGCGGCGTCAAGGGCGAGCTGATCCTGATCGAGACCGCCGAGGTGAAACTGGCGCGGCCGGTGCGGCTGATCCATCCGCGCTGGCCGCTCTATGTGATTCCGCGCGAGGACAACCTGTTCATGCTGGGCGCGACCTCGATCGAGGCCGAGGATACCGGCGTCAGCGTGCGCTCGGCGCTGGAGCTGTTGGGTGCGGCCTATGCGGTGCATCCGGCGTTCGCCGAAGCCCGCATCGTCGAATTCGGCTCGGGCCTGCGGCCGGCGTTTCCCGACAATCTGCCGCGCATCGGCATCGCCAACAACCACATTTCGGTCAACGGGCTCTATCGCCACGGCTTCCTGATCGCGCCGACGCTGGCGGAGCTGACGCTCGCCTATGTCGACCAGGGCCGGATCGACAACGAGGTGATGCAATGCGTGTGATCGTCAACGGCGAGCCGCGGGAAGTCGCCTCGACCAGCGTCGACGCGCTGCTCGGCGAACTCGAATATGACGGCACGCATTTTGCGATCGCCGTGAATTACGACGTGCTGCCGAAAAGCCGCTGGGCCGAGACCGCGCTCAAGACCGGCGACGAGATCGAGATCATCACGCCGCGGCAGGGAGGGTGAGATGATGTGTTATGCGGCGTCACGCTCTCACCCCACGTCGTCCCTGCGGAAGCAGGGACCCATAACCACCGGCGATTCGTTGCGGCGCAAGCCGTCCGACTGCCACCGCGCCGGAATGAGACGACACGGCGTATGGGTCCCCGCGTTCGCGGGGACGACAATCGATGACTGGGACACAAGAAGCCATGCTGAAACTCTACGACCGCGAATTCACCTCGCGCCTGTCTGGTCGGCAGCGCGCTGTATCCGTCGCCGGCGATCATGCAAAGCGCGATCCGCGCCTCCGGCGCCGAGATCGTCACGGTGTCGCTGCGGCGCGAATCCGCCGGCGGCAAGACCGGCGACGCGTTCTGGTCCTTGATCCGCGAGCTCGGCGTCACGGTGCTGCCGAACACCGCCGGCTGCCGCAGCGTGCGCGAGGCGGTGACCACCGCGAAGCTCGCGCGCGAACTGTTCGCGACGTCCTGGATCAAGCTCGAAGTGATCGCCGACAACGACACGCTGCAGCCGGACGTGGTCGGCCTGGTCGAGGCCGCCGATATTCTGATCAAGGACGGCTTCGAGGTGTTTCCCTATTGCACCGAGGATCTGTCGGTCGCGATGCGGCTGGTCGACGCCGGCTGCAAGGTGGTGATGCCATGGGCGGCGCCGATCGGCAGCGCCAGGGGCATCATCAACCCCGATGCGCTGAGACTGCTGCGCGACCGCCTGCCGGATATCACGCTGGTGGTCGATGCCGGGCTCGGCGCGCCGAGCCATGCCGCGCAGGCGCTCGAACTTGGCTATGACGCCGTGCTGCTCAACACCGCCATCGCCAAGGCCGCCGACCCGGTCGCGATGGCGACAGCGTTTCGCGGCGGCGTCGAGGCCGGCCGCGCCGCCTATCGAGCCGGGCTGATGCAGGCCCGCGATTTCGCCTCCCCTTCAACCCCTGTCGTTGGGACCCCGTTCTGGCATGCGTCGCGTATCCTGATCGATTTTATCCCGTGGTCGACAGCGTCGCCTGGGTGGCGCGGCTGGCGCTGCTTGGCGCCGGCACGATCCAGCTGCGCGCCAAGAATCTCGGCGACGCCGACGCGCTGCAGACGGTGAAGGACGCGCTGGAGGTCATCAAGGGCACGGCCGCCAAACTCGTGGTCAATGATTACTGGCGCGCGGCGATCGCGGCCGGCGCCAGGCATCTGCATCTCGGCCAGGAAGATCTGGCCGACGCCGACCTCAAGGCGATCCGCGATGCCGGATTGACGCTCGGCATCTCCACCCATGACGACGACGAACTGGAAACCGCGCTGCGCGCCAAACCGGATTACGTCGCGCTCGGCCCGATCTTCCCGACCACGCTGAAATCGATGCGCTTCGCGCCGCAGGGCATCCCCAAGATCAGCGAATGGAAGAAGCGCATCGGCGCGCTGCCGCTGGTCGCGATCGGCGGCATCAAGCTCGAACAGGCCCGCGAGATTTACGCCGCCGGCGCCGATTCCATCGCGGTGGTCAGCGACGTCACGCAAAACCCCGAGCCCGACGCCCGCGTGCGCGCCTGGCTCGGCCTGAACGCGGAGGCCGCGTGATGATTATGCGACGCAGCAATGTCGACCCGTCATTGCGAGCGCAGCGAAGCAATCCATCTGCGCCACCAGCGGCACAAGGCTGGATTGCTTCGTCGCTCTAGCGCTCCTCGCAATGACGGAAGAGAGAGCGTCACACTTCCGCGACAGCCCACGGTGGCCGCGGACTTTGCGACGACAACAATTAACAAGGAGGATCCCATGAACATCCGCTCCAACCCCGACACCACGCTTCCCGCCGTGACCACCGGCCCGTTGCCCTCGTCGCGCAAGATCTTCGTCACGCCGGACGAGGCGCCCGATCTGCGGGTGCCGCTGCGCGAGATCATCCTTTCCGAAGGCGCCGGCGAGCCGAACCTGCCGGTGTACGACACCTCGGGTCCCTACACCGACCCGAACGTCGTGATCGACGTCAATGCCGGCCTTTCGCGCGCGCGCATTGCCTGGGTCAAGGAGCGCGGCGGCGTCGAGGAATATCAGGGCCGCGAGATCAAGCCGGAAGACAACGGCAATGTCGGCGCGGCGCATGCGGCGAAATCGTTCACCGCGCACCACAAGCCGCTGCGGGGCGTGGGCGACCACATGATCACCCAGCTCGAATTCGCCCGCGCCGGGATCATCACCAAGGAGATGATCTATGTCGCCACCCGCGAAAATCTCGGCCGCAAGCAACAACTCGAGCGCGCCGAGGCCGCCATCGCCGACGGCGAAAGCTTTGGCGCGTCGGTGCCGGCGTTCGTCACCCCGGAGTTCGTCCGCTCCGAGATCGCAAGGGGCCGCGCCATCATTCCCTGCAACATCAACCACGGCGAACTCGAGCCGATGATCATCGGCCGCAACTTCCTCACCAAGATCAACGCCAATATCGGCAACTCCGCCGTCACGTCGTCGGTGGAGGAGGAAGTCGACAAGATGGTGTGGGCGATCCGCTGGGGCGCCGACACCGTGATGGACCTCTCGACCGGGCGCAACATCCACACCACCCGCGACTGGATCCTGCGCAACGCGCCGATCCCGATCGGCACCGTTCCCATTTATCAGGCGCTGGAAAAGTGCGACGGCGATCCCGTCAAGCTGACCTGGGAGCTCTACAAGGACACGCTGATCGAGCAGTGCGAACAGGGCGTCGATTACTTCACCATCCATGCCGGCGTGCGGCTGCCCTACATCCACCTCACCGCCAACCGCGTCACCGGCATCGTGTCGCGCGGCGGCTCGATCATGGCGAAGTGGTGCCTGGCGCATCACAAGGAAAGCTTCCTCTACACCCACTTTGAAGAGATTTGCGACCTGATGCGGAAATACGACGTGTCGTTCTCGCTCGGCGACGGCCTGCGTCCCGGCTCGATCGCGGACGCCAACGACCGCGCGCAATTCGCCGAACTGGAGACGCTCGGCGAGCTGACGCAGATCGCCTGGAAGAAGGGCTGCCAGGTGATGATCGAGGGCCCCGGCCATGTGCCGCTGCACAAGATCAAGATCAACATGGACAAGCAGCTCAAGGAGTGCGGCGAGGCGCCGTTCTACACGCTGGGGCCGCTGACCACCGACATCGCGCCGGGCTACGACCACATCACCTCGGGCATCGGGGCGGCCATGATCGGCTGGTTCGGCTGCGCGATGCTGTGTTACGTGACGCCGAAGGAGCATCTCGGGCTGCCCAACCGCGACGACGTCAAGGTCGGCGTCATCACCTACAAGATCGCCGCGCATGCCGTCCGATCTCGGCAAGGGCCACCCGGCGGCGCAACTGCGCGACGACGCGCTGTCACGCGCCCGCTTCGATTTCCGCTGGGAGGACCAGTTCAACCTCGGCCTCGATCCGGAAACCGCGCGCAGCTTCCACGACGAGACCCTGCCGAAGGAAGCCCACAAGGTGGCGCATTTCTGCTCGATGTGCGGCCCGAAATTCTGCTCGATGAAGATCACCCAGGACGTGCGCGATTATGCGGCGACGCTGAACGATCCGAAGTGCGGTGGGGATGTCGGATGATCAGCGGCACCATCGAGGACGGCATGGCGCAGATGTCGGCCGAAGTTCAAGGAGATGGGCGGGCAGCGTGTATCTGGATGCGGAGAAGGTGAAGGAGAGTAATCGGGTGTTGTGAGTCACCCGTCCTCTCCTCGTCGTGCCGGGGGCTTGCCTAGTGAATCAGCGTAGGGTGGGCAAGGGCGCGTTTGCGCCGTGCCCACCTTCGGTTTAGTCGTCAATTGGAAAAACTTCCCGACCAATTGCAAGACGGCCTGAGACTGGTCTTCGTCGGCACCGCCGCGAGCCAGCGATCGGCCGATTTGGGCCATTACTACGCGCATCCCGGCAATCGCTTCTGGCGCGCGATCCATGAGGTCGGCATCACGCCGCGCCGCTACGAGCCGCATGAATTTCCGGCGCTGTTGAAGATCGGAATTGGCTTCACCGATCTCTGCAAATCGGGCTCGGGCATGGATTATCGGGCCCTCACCTTTCCCATCGATATTCCGGCTTTCCGGGAAAAGATGCGGCGGTACCGGCCGAAGACAATCGCCTTCACCAGCAAGAAGGCCGCGAGCCTTTTTTACGGAAGGCCCACCAGGGCGGTGACCCTCGGCCGGCAGCCGCCGCTGGACGACTTCCCGGCTGTGTTCGTTCTGGCCTCGCCATCCGGCGCCGCATCGGGCCACTGGACGCTGCAGCCGTGGCAGGAACTGGCGGATTCGATCAGGCCGTAGCCACGGCCTGAATCCGAAAACTCCGATGTCGTCCCGGGCAAGCGAAAGCGCGACCCGGGACCCATAACCACCGGCCGTTGTTGTTTAACAACGCCGGGAGCCCAGCTTCGTGCAACAACAATGTCCCGTGGTTATGGGTCCCTGCTTTCGCAGGGACGACACTGAGGTAGCCAGCGTAGCCCGGTTGAGCGTAGCGACATCTACCCCTCCCCCTTCCGATGCGGATCGTACTTCGAGAGCACGTCCTTGAGGTAATCCCGGCTTTTCCATTCCGGCGCCGGCGGCGCGTAGCCGGGGCGGGGAACGTAGGGATTGCCGGGGGCATCCACTGAGGCGCCCATCAGGTCCGGAACGTAGCGCGGGCAGTTCGGGAAGATCTCGCAGGTGACGCGCACCACGACTTTCGCGCCATGATGCGGGCTAAGCGTTTCCGCGTCGTCGTGGATCGTCGCCTTGCCGCGGATGCGGGTGCGGAAGGTCTTGCCGTCGAGGCGCACGAACAGCAGCCCGACGTTCGGGTTGCGGTGAATATTGCCGAGCGTGCGGTACATGTTGTTGCCGTCATACTCGGGATATTCCAGCGTGTCGGGCCCGGTGATCCTGACGAAGCCGGGATCGCCCGACCGCATCGAGCAATCGACGTTGTCCCGATAGCTGGTGGCGATGAAGAAGAACGGCGTCTCCTCGATCAGCTTGCGGTCCTGCTCCCAGAACTCGAAGTGCAGGCGATGCTTTTCGAGGCCGTCGGCGACGCGGCGGCCGTCGAAGCGGTCCTGCAGCTCGCGCATGCCGTCATGGTAGAACGGGGCGCGGTCGTCTCTGTCGGTCATGGGGACCTCGGCTTGCGTGCGGCATGTCGCGCTTGATAGCAGACCGCCGCCGCCGGCGCGACGGGCCGGATGCGCCCGCCTGACCCGCCGGCACTGAATCCAAAAACTCCGATGTCGTCCCGGGCAAGCGAAAGCGCGACCCGGGACCCATAACCACCGGCCGTTGCTGTCGGGGCACGCCGGGGGCTCCAGCGTCGCGCAACAACAACACCCGTGGTTATGGGTCCCTGCTTTCGCAGGGACGACACTGAGGGTAGGACTTGATCGGGATTCGGGTGGCTTTGCCTGCCGGCTTTCCGTCAGCTCTCCCGGCTTTGTCAAAACTGTGAGAACGGAAAGCGAGACATGGTCAGCAGGACCTACGGGACGGTCAGTCCCGAGCTACAGAAGGAAATGAGCGGGCTGGAGTTCGTCAAGGGCCTCGCCAGCGGCGCGCTGCCTCTCAACACCATCGCCCAGACCCTGGGCTATGATTTGGTGGAGGTGGAAAGCGGCCGCGTCGCCATCGCGCTCAATCCAACGGGCGCTCACCTCAATCCATGGGGTACGGTGCATGGCGGCCTCACGGCTACCCTGCTCGATAGCTGCATGGGCCTTGCCATCCAGTCGACGCTCGAAAAAGGCTTCGGCAGCACGACGCTCGAGTTCAAGATTTCGCTGGTCCGGGCCATCACGCTGGAGACGGGCCAGATCAGGGCCGAGGGCAAAGTCCTCAACTGCGGCCGTCGCGTCGGCACCGCAGAAGGCCGCGTCACCGACGCCAAGGGCCGATTGCTCGCGCACGGTACGACGACGTGCCTGATTTTCCCGAGCTGATGCTGTCGTACCCGTTTCAGGCGAAGCAGCAAGTGTAGCCCGGATGAGCCACCGGGTCGCGCGAATGCGCGCCCGATGATAAACTCCGCGACATCCGGGACTGGCTGTGAACCCGCATGTCGCTTTCGCTGCGGCTATCGCTCATGCGGGCTACGCTTGCCACCGGCACCTTCACCGCGCGGCGAGGAGAAAGCCCGCCAAGGGTAAGGCTGGACGCCCGAAGCAAAGCAGGACCCAAGAGGAATCTCCAATCAGGTCCCGCTTTGTGTTGCCTTTCACAGCTTACCAATATCGCGGGTAGAAGCTGTGGTGATGATGGTGATGATGATGGTGGTGATGGTAATAGCGGCGATATCCCGGCACGACCACTACCCCACCATATCCATACTGCGGGTAATACCCATCATACCCATAACGTGGGTAGAAGCTGTGATGATGATGATGGTGATGGTGGTGGTGATAAAATTGAACCGGCTGCACGTTTGGCTCTGCTGAGGGACCTGGCCGCAATTCATCCAGGATCTTCAGCAACTTCGCTGCGTTCGGTATCGGTTCCAGCAATTCGGCAAAGGAATTCGCCTTCAGGATATCGCTCGGGGGTTGAACCTGCATCGGCGCCGCCTGGCCGGCGTCGAATGCTCCGAGCGCCGCAACCGCTCCCAATAGACCGGCAATCTTCTTTTCCATTTTACCTCCTCGCTGCCTGACACCGGACGCTAAAGCCGGTATCATTCGATAAGCCTAAACGACATCTGTGACAAAACTGCGCCACTGTCGGGCAAGAATCGACATCAAGCCACAACGCACCCGCAGGACGTCAATCGACGGCCGCTAAAATTTTCTTTAGCCAAGACCACCGCCAGCAAGCGTAGCCCGGATGAGCCACCGGGTCGCGCGAATGCGCGCCCGATGATAAACTCCGCGACATCCGGGACTGGCTGTGAACCCGCATATCGCTGCGCTCATGCGGGCTACGTCACTCCAGCTTCGCGCAACAACAACACCCCGTGGTTATGGGTCCCTGCTTTCGCAGGGACGACACGGAGCGTAGGACAGCCTTCTCGCGCAATTCCGGCGAACGCATCACGGCGAGAAACGCAATCCCCCTACTGCATCGTGATCGCCAGCCCGCTCAGATCCGCGTTCGCCATCAGGCCGACTTGCGTGCCCGACAATTCCAGCACCGCGCCCTTCTGGTTGGCCAGCACGATCGCGCGGGCGCCGCCGCCGATCGTCAGACCGGCGCCGGCCGCGCCATAGACCCCGGCGATATCCGACGGCCGCCAGATGTGGTGCACGCGGCCGTGCAGCACCGTCCTCGATCCGCCGAACACCAGGCCATAGTCCAGTCCGCCGGTGGACAGCGGATAGGCCCTGCCGTGGAAGTACAGCGTGCCGCCGCCGCCCGAGCCGCCGATGATCCATCCCGCCTTGTAGATCACCAGCGTCACGGTGCCCTCGTCGGCAAAGGCGGCGGAGGGCAGCGCGGCGCCGGCGAAAGCCGTCAGCGCCAGCAGCGCGACACGGATGGCGGATAAGATTTTCATGGGCGAAGTCTCCCTGGATTTTATGAGCAAACGATTTGACGAGAAAGGCAACTGCGACGCAGACCGTTCTGTACTTGATCGACGGCAGCAAGCAAAGCCCCGGATCGGCCACCGGGTCACGCGATCGCGCCGGCCGGCAAGCGCGGCGATATCTTACGCGAACGATCACGGTCTTTCGACTTGCGACCGCCATGCTTTTGCCGCAGCGTCCGGATATCGGCGCCCACACCAACGATGGGCACCGCGGCCGCGCCGCGGCATTGGCATGAAATTTTATTTACCCGGGGAGACTGGTCATGCGTCGCGTTACCGCCCTCTTTGCCGCCGCCGGCATCGCCGCCGCCAGCCTCGCCGTCATCAGCCCCGCGCAGGCCGGCTATTATGTGATCCGCTGGGACAACACCGGCATCTGCCAGATCTGGAGCGACGAGATGACGTCGAAGCCATTGCGCTGGCCGTCGGATTACAAGGTCGTCAGCAAGCCAATGCCGACCTTCACCGCCGCCGCCGCGGTGCAGGAACAGATGCGCCAGCAGCGCCACTGCACGCTTTGAGAGCCCGCAGAGCGATAGGTTGAGCCCTTGCGAAACCCGCCGCCTGTCTCGATGCGCGCGAACTCGCCCCATACACCCTGTCGTCCCCGCGAACGCGGGGACCCATAACCACTGGCGCCGCCGTTTTGGCGAAGTCGTCGAACAGCGTCTTTCAACAACAACCGACCCGGCGTATGGGTCCCCGCGTTCGCGGGGACGACAACCGGTCGGGCTACGATGGCCGGCCGCCCGAATCTATTTCTGATTTTCCGAATTTTTCCTTGACCGCCGGCTAAACTCAGAAATATTTTGATTCGCATCCCGCTCCATCACGAGGGGCGTTTCGCGATCGTCACGAACGTGGGGCGGGATGCGGTGGACGCGGATGGCGCCTTTGACGAATGGCGCAGATCGCGGACGGCGAAATCGTGTGGTCCTGATGCCCCGACGCTGGCATCAAGTTCGGCGGAAGCAAGCTTCCGCTGGCGACAGTGGCAAGAAAGCCCGGTCACCGGGGAGAGCGCGCTATAAGCCGTAAAACCATTGCGCGGGGAATGCCGGGTGATTCCGGTGTGACCTGACTAACGCGTGTGCTTTTCGCTTTCTATCCTTGCACACGCGGCATCGGGCGCATCGGGCGCCCGGCATTCCCTGCGCCCTCCGATACGAGGGCGAGAGGTTCCCGGCAAAACTCGCGCGAAACCCGCGGCGAGATCGCGAAGCTGCGTCCAGGCGTCATTGCGAGCGCTAGCGAAGCAATCCAGCTTTGATGCAGCAATGAAAGATGGATAACTTTTGTGCGGTACGATGGATTGCTTCGCTCAGCGCAAAGTTGGCGAAGTCGCCAACTTTGTCGCGGGCTCGCAATGACGAGTTTAACCCATTGTTCTTGGCTGTTTGAAATTTAAATCCGCGAACACATCACAACAGGTGTCGTCCCTGCGAACGTGTTTGGTCCCGGGAGATTGGATTGACGGAATTGGTGTAGAAAGGGGCATCCGTTACATTGAGGAGCGTCTTGGGTCATGGACCTAGCTCTACACGCCAATGCGACCACAACCCCAAGGATCCGATCCTACATCGAGCGCAGCAAGAAGCCGGTGGCCGAGTTAGCGGCGCAACTCGGCGTCAGCGAGACTACGATCCGGCGCTGGCGCGGCCGGACGACGGTCGGCGACCGCTCGCACCGGCCGCACCGGCTGATGACGAGCCTATCGGCCATGGAAGAGGCACTGGTCTGCGAACTGCGAACATCGCTGCAGTTACCGCTGGACGATATCGTCGAGGTGATGCGACGTTGTGTCAACGAGAAGCTGTCACGCAGCGCCATCCACCGTTGCCTCCAGCGCCACGCGATCAGCCAGCGCAACAAACCTGCCAAGCCCAGTGTCGGCGTCTTTGAACAGGCGACGGTCGGCTTCATTCATATCGATCTGAAGCATCTGGCTGCCTTGGAGCGGCACAAAAGCTATGTCTTCGTTGCGATCGACCGCGCCACCCGCTACGTCTATATCGAAATCCATCGAAGGCGCGATGCTGAGACTTCGGCGGGCTTTCTCAGGCGCTTCCTGGCCCACTTCCCCTATCGCGTTCACACCATCCTGACCGATAATGGCGCCGAGTTCACCGACCGCTTTGCCGTCGACATGAAGAACAAGCCACAGGGCCGGCCTTCCGGTCATCACCCGTTCGATCTCGTCTGCGCCAAACAAAAGATTGATCACCGCCTGACCAGACCGTATCGGCCGCAAACCAACGGTCTCGTCGAGCGCTTCAACCGCCGCATCTCCGAAGCTATTGGCCGGGAGCCCAAACGCGGCAGCGCCCGGCGCACCTTTCCTTGCCATGCCGATCGCGACGCCTTCCTCAACCGTCTCGTGGCTGATTACAATCGCACCCGTCTCAAATGCCTCGGATACCTCGCTCCGCTCGAGGCTCTCGCCAATCTCCCGGGACCAAACACGAACGCAGGGACCCATAACCACAGGCGTTGGTTGGAGCAGAAGCCGTTAGCCGCCGTGCCAAAAACGCGAGGCCGCGGCGTCCCGATGAGCGCTATTGCGCTCACGCTGGGGTCCCCGCTTTCGCGGGGACGACAACGTGCCCGAGTCCGTGCTCGGCTACGACGCCGCCTCCTCCGCCTCCAGCCGGGTGAATTCCGCCCTGACCAGGCTGTGAAACGCCGGCTTGTCGAGCACGCCGGATTTGCGGAAGGGGGCTGCCGCCAGCGCGTTGATCACGGCGTCATGGACCTCGATGCCGCCTTCGCTGTGCTGGACCATGCCCCATTTGATCAGCTTCCTGTCGCCGATGATTTCGGCAAATCGCTGCAGCCGGAAGCTCAGGCTCTGGAATTCGCCTGCGTCGGGAAATTCCTTCTTCACCGCGACGATGCCGCGATTGGCGGGAATATCCGCGCCTGGCGGAAGCTTCACCCGCGTCCGCCTGCGGGGCTGCCGCGGCCAGCGCCGCCTGATAGACGCCGAGCGCCTGGTGAAACCGCGCGGGATCGACCGGCCTGATTTTCTCGTCGCTGTTCGTACTCATGACATCCTCCCCCCGCGGCGGATCGGCTCTCGCAAGCCGCGCCGTACAGGTCGCCTTTGCCCGCCCTATGCTCTTTCAGGCGCGAATTTGCAACCGCCTCGATTGAACCGGTTCCCTGCTGCCCGACACTCACCCCATGTCCGGGGCATCCCCCGTCCCCGGCGCCCGATCTCCGCAACATCGTTGCGGCGAGGGTTCGACATTTCTTAACCGGAGATATTAGCATCATGCGTCGACTTTCCCTGCTTTGTGCCACCGCCTTCATTGCCGTGACCGCACTCGCCGCCACCAGCCCGGCCGAGGCCGGCTTCCATGTGATCCGCTGGCACGACACCGGCTTCTGCCAGGTCTGGGACGAGAGCTTCCCCACCGCGCCGTGGCCGGTGCACTACACCACCATGACCCACCGGCAGCCGAGCTTCGAGCGGGCGCTGGCGGTCAAGGACATGCTGATGCGCAAGCACTACTGCACGTTCTAAGAACTTAAAGTCGATCGGCGGAACGGTGGGTATCGGCGCGCGTTCTGGCACGGTGCCCACCATCGTCGCCGCGGGAGGTTTCGATTGCTGCACCAGTTCTCCGTTCCCGACATCACCTTCCTGGGCGAGCAGGACGGCCCGGCGGAGCAGCGCCTGAAGGAGGCGCTCGCGGTGCTGCTCCGTCTCGACGCCACCGTGACCAGGGCCTACCTCGCGCGCGTGATCTATGACGGCAGCACCTCCGGCGTGATGCTCGGCCTGTTGACCGACGATGAAGAGGAGAGCCCGAAACTGGCCGAACAACTGGGCAAGGCCTTCGCGGCGCTGTTCAACACCGAGGACCATCTCGACATTGTTTTTCTCAGCGGCGAGCTCGACGCCGAAATCAGCGATGCCTGCCCGCCGTTCTATGACCGCCATGCGGGCCGTCACTGAGCGCTGCGTCCGATCAGTTTCGCGGCCGCGCGCGCTGCTCCTGCATCAGCGCGTCCCGCGCCGCCGACAGCTCCAGAAACGCCTTCACATTGCCGCCGCCGTCCGGATGCGCGCGCTTGGCGAGCCGCTTGTAGGCGCGGTGGATTTCGGTGCTCGAGAGACGGCCGCCGAGCGGCAATCCCAGGAGTTGCCGGTAGCGCTGCTCCGGCGTCGGCGACTTCAAGGGCGCCTGGCGCTTGCCGAATTGCGGGGTGACGAACGCATGCAGGACGTCGCGAAGCATGCCGAGCCGGCGCCGCGCGGCATCCCGGGTGATCTTGTCGGCGTCGGCATGTGCCGCGGCGCGCAGGATCGGCAGCGCCTGCGAGGCCGCCTGCCGCAGCACCGTCTCCTCGCCGGCGCCGGCCATATGCGAGGCGATGCGCACGGCTTCGCCATAGTCTGGCGCGTCCGCCGACCAGATCCGGTCGATCTCGACCTTCCATTCCGAAAGCTGTCTGTCCATGGCGCGACACCGCAAGCCAATCAATACTACGCGCGCGGTAACTGTTTTGGTTTCTGTCTCCGGCGATTTGAATTAGTTTGTCGCGAAAGCCTTAAGAACCGCACCATGAGGAAACCGCCATGCCGCTACTCGAAGATCATATCGCCGTCGTCACCGGCGCCAGCTTCCGGAATCGGGCGCGCGATCGCGGCCGGCTACGCCCGCGAGGGCGCGCAGGTCGCGCTCGTCGACATCAACGCCAAAGCGGCCGAGCAGGCGGCGCAGGAAATTCGCGAGGCCGGCGGCCAGGCCGCGAGCTTCGCGCTCGATGTCACCAAACGCGAGGACTGCGTCGCGATCGCCAAGCGCGTTGCCGCGCAGCTCGGGCCGGTCTCGATCCTGGTCAACAATGCCGGCATCAACCGCCGCAACCCGTTCACCGCCGAGGCCGCGTCCGTGTTCAAGGACTGGGACGACATCATCGCCATCAACCTCAACGGCACCTTCAACGTGACGCATGCGTTCCTCGATAGCGTTGCGCGCCACCAAAGGGCGGATCGTCAATATCGGATCGATCCAGTCCTTCATGCATGTGCGCACGCCGAACTCGCCGGCCTACACCACCTCGAAACACGGCGTGCTCGGCTTCACCCGGGCGCTCGCCGCCGAGCTCGGCAAATACGGCGTGCGCGTCAACGCGATCGGCCCCGGCCTGATCGAGACGCCGCTGAACGCGCAGGTGCGCGCCAACGATCCCGATCTGATGAAGATCTTCATGGACCACACCCCGCTGGGACGCGCCGGCAAGCCCGAGGACATCGTCGGGACCGGCGATCTTCCTCGCCTCCGATCTCTCATCCTACGTGACGGGATCGATCGTGATGGCGGACGGCGGCTACCGGACGATCTGAGGTGTCCGCGGTGCCTCAATGCGCCCGGCGCGCATCAGGCGCTGCGCCCACGTCCCGACCGCGAGGACCAGCGCTGCGGCGGCCACGCTGCCCGACATCAACTCGATCGCGCGCAGCACGAAGGCGGCAGCGACCGACCACAATGGCTGCGGCTCCTCGGCGAAGGCAATCGGCACGATGTCAGGGACGAACATCCGCTCGGCGCCGAAGGAAACGGCGAAAACAGCGCTGAACAGCAAGAACACTTTCCAGCCCGCCTTCATCGCCCGCACCTTTCGTCTCGCCTGCCGCATCTCGATGCCATGGCCGGCGCCGATCACGATTGATGTTGATCAAATCCGCCGACGGGCATCGCGCAATTGCTGCTTTCTGCGATCCTCTGCTAAGAAATTGCCAGGGAATAACCGGGAGAGCGCAGGTGGCGAACGACACAGTCAGCCGGCAGGGACGGACGGGGCCGCAGGGCGCCCGAGGGCGGCCGGGCGAGCCGGGACGTCCCGGACCGCAGGGCCATCCCGGACGGCCCGGACCTGACGGTCCGCGCGGCAAGGCGGGCCCACCGGGCAAGCCGGGGCCGCAGGGCAAACGCGGCGAACCCGGTCCAGCGGGCAAACCGGGACCGCAAGGCAAACCCGGCGAAGCCGGTCCGCAAGGCAAGCCCGGCGTGAGGGGCGAAGCCGGTCCGCCCGGCCCGTTGCCTTCGATCGAACAGGTGATGCCGTGGCTGCATCTGTTGTTCGACGCCTGGGAAGACTACAAGCGCCTGCGCGAGCGCGAGGCGACCGAGGCCGCCGAACGCGAAGCGAGTACCTACGAGGCGCTCATGGAGGAGCCCGACGAAGCGTTCAACGAGGATGCGGACGAGAAAGAGCACCGCAAGAAGAAGAAGAAAAGAAGAAGAAGCGCAAGGATAAGGACAAGCACGAGGAGTAGGTCGGCGCAGGCGCCGCGCTCAGCATCGCGCCTTCAGGGATGCGGCGGCGAATTCCGGACCCTGCCGAAGTGCCTGGCCAGCCACAGCGCCATGACGAACGCGCCGATCAGCGCCGCCACGCATAATGGCCATGGCGGCGGCAGTTGCGGCAGGAAGATGTACAATAGCGCCCCGCCGATCGCGAAATTGATAAACCCCCAGATCACGTTGACGACGGCGGAAGATTCGCCGACGCGCGGCGGCGAGGCGAAAGGGGTCTGAAACCGGTTGCCGCAAATGCCCTGCACGACGTGCGGGATGGCGTTGGCGAGAAACGCTCCGGCGAAGAACCACGCGACATAGACATACAAGGCCATCAGTGCTTCCTCCGTCGCGCCGGCTCGCAGCCCAACGCCTCGATCACGGCAGCCGGTGCGAACCGCCGCTCATCCGAACCTCAGCCTCGAGCGCTCTTTTGCTTTCCCGGCCTCGATTTCACGGTCGCGCGCCGGCGCGTGCGTATGCAGCGAAGTCAGGAGCCTGCGGGCCGCGGCGGTGACCTCCGCGACCGCGCGGTCGAAGGTCTCCGCATTGGCCTGCGACGGCTTGTTGAAACCCGAAAGCTTGCGCACGAACTGCACCGCCGAGGCGTGAATTTCGTCCTCGGTCGCGGGCGGCTCGAAATTGAACAGCGTCTTGATGTTGCGGCACATTTGTCTCTCCTATGTGCAGGGCGGCGCCGAATCGGACGGGCCAGCGATTCGGGGGGCGCAAAATCCTGTATCGCGGCCGATTTTGTCATAGAATAAGCGACGCGTTCAGCCCTGTCTCGGTGTCCAAGCCGACAAAACGCCAGCAAAAAGCGAGTTCCCGATGAGCCACGTCACCTACAAGATCGTCCAGCATGATGGCGGCTGGGCCTATACCGTCAACGGCGTGTTTTCGGAAAGCTTCCCGACCCACGCCGCGGCCCTTGCCGCCGCCAAGCGCGCCGCCGCCGAACAGCGGGTGCCCGGGCGCACCGAGGCGATCGAATACGAGACCCCCGACGGGAAATGGCACACCGAGACCGCCGCCGGCAGCGACCGGCCCGAGACCGATGTCGAGGACAAGCCGTAAGCGGCGACGCGCTCCTGTCGGAAGTTTGACCCTGCCTCCGCCCGGACTCTTCGGTCGTCGCACGCGGCGTGATAGTCTGGCGCCAGCGGAAAGCGGCCCCGACAAGGCGGCCGCACCCTTGGGGAAATGCACCATGAAACCTTCGCGTGCGGCGCTTTCGGTTTTCCTGGCGGTGACCTTTGCAATGACCTCCTTTACCGTGCTGGCGGCAGACTATCCCGCGCCGAGGCAAGGCGACTTCATCGCCAGGGATTTCAAATTCCACACCGGCGAGATCATGCCGGAACTGCGGCTTCACTACACCACCGTCGGCGAGCCGACCGGCCAGCCGGTGCTGGTGCTGCACGGATCCGGCGGCTCGGCCGCGAGCATGCTGACGCCGACCTTTGCCGGCGAATTATTCGGCCCCGGCCAGCCGCTCGATGCGTCGAAATATTACATCATCATTCCCGACAGCATCGGCCACGGCAAATCCTCAAAACCGTCGGACGGGATGAAGACGGCGTTTCCGAAATACAATTACGAGGACATGGTCGATGCGCAGTATCGCCTCGTCAAAGAAGGCCTCGGCCTTAGGCATCTGCGGCTGGTGATCGGCAATTCCATGGGCGGCATGCACACCTGGATCTGGGCCGGGAAATATCCCGACCTCATGGATGCGCTGGTGCCGATGGCGGCGCAGCCGACCGAGATGGCGGCGCGCAACTGGATGCTGCGGCGGATGATGATCGAAACCATCCGCAACGATCCGGACTACAATGGCGGCAATTACACCGCGCAGCCGCGGATGATGAAATACGCCGTCGCCGCCTACGGCATCGCCTCCGCCGGCGGCACGCTCGGCTACCAGGCGCTGGCGCCGACGGCGGACAAGGCCGACAAGATGGTCGATGACCGGCTGGCGACGCCCATCACGGCGGATGCCAACGACTTCATCTACCAGTGGCAGGCTTCGCACGATTACAATCCTTCAGCCGGGCTGGAGCGGATCGAGGCCAGGCTGCTTGCGATCAATGCCGCCGACGACGAACGCAACCCGCCGGAAACCGGCGTCACCATCGACGCGATGAAGCGGGTCAGGAACGGCAGGCTCTATCTGATCCCCGCCAGCGCCCAGACGCGTGGACACCTCACCACCGGCAATGCGGCGTTCTACAAGCAGCAACTCCAGGAATTGCTGCAGACGGCGCCGCAGCGAACGATGTGACGATCCCAAGATTTCGCATCGCATCAATTTGCTGCGTCGCGTGGCCCGCATATTTTTTGAGCATGCATCCGCCTGATAGCTAAGGCCTAATCGCGGTCAGTTGTTGATTCGTGACTTGCCGCAACAGCGGCGCGCGACGATGATGCGGCCAAACGCTCTGGAGGATCGGATGCGAAGCTTCGCGCAGATCGCCTTGCTGGCGTCAAGTTGCGTGCTGGCGAGCGCGGCGCTCGCCTTCGACAACGGTCAATACGAGAACGTCCCCCCCGACATCCGCGCCTGGTTCAAGGGCGTGATGGCGCCGAATGGCGTGCCCTGCTGTGACATTTCCGACGGGCATCGCACTGAATATGATTTTCACGAGGGCGCCTATTGGGTGCCGATCGAAGGCCAGTGGATGCAGGTTCCAGCGCATGCCATCATCCGCGACCGCCGCAATCCGGTCGGCGAAGCCGTAGTGTGGTATGTGCACCACCGTGGCGGCATCGTGATCAGTTGTTTTGTTCCCGCGGATGCTGTGTGACTTCCACCGAAGCCGGTGGATGGCATTGCCTTGCGGCAACTGTTATCTCCGCGCATCTCGTCCGAGATGCTGTCTGATCGTTCCGCTACCGTCCGTGCCGTGATGCGGGGATTGAGGGGTAGCTGGCGCCTGACCGCGATGATAGTCTCGGGCCGTCACGATTTGCCGGAGACGGAATGTGAGCGACCTTGCCGCCAGCGACCTCAAGACGATTTATCCGGACCCCACACCGCGGGTGATCGCGAAGGCGCGCCTGGAAATCGACATTCACGCAAAAAAATTCATCGCGATGTCGCCGTTTTGCGTGCTCGCCACGTCGGGGACCGACGGCAGCGTCGATGCCTCGCCGCGCGGCGGCCATCCCGGCTTTGTCAGCGTCGCTGCTCCCAACCAGCTTTTGATGCCGGATCGATCCGGCAACAACCGGATCGACAGCTTCAAGAACATCGTCGAGGGTTCGGGCTTCGTGCAACTGATCTTCTTCGTGCCTGGCATCGACGAGACGTTGCGCGTCGGCGGCACGGGCAGACTGTCGGCGGAAGCGAAACTGCTGGCTGCGATGGAGGAGTTCGGCAAGCTGCCGCGCGCCGTGCTGCGCATCGATGTGCACGAGGCCTATTTCCATTGCGGCAAGGCACTGATGCGCGCGCGCCTGTGGTCGAAACAGACGCAGGTCGAACGCGCGATGTTTCCCTCGATCAGCCAGGTGATCCACGACCAGACCAGGCTCGGCGAGCCGGAATCCCAGGCCGAAGTCGAGGCGCGCTACCAGACGCAGCTGTGACGGGATGTCAAGTTCCTCCAACCCGTCGTCCCGGCCAAGCGAGCAAGGCGAGCGCGAGCCGGGATCCATAACCACAGGCTTGCGTGCTTGAGCTGGCTGGAGCCCCAGTCTGGCGTAACAATGAGCGTTGGTGGTTATGGGTCCCCGCTTTCGCGGGGACGACACTGACGACGCGTCAGCTCCCGCTCTCCAATCCGCCGACATGTTTCTGGGTGTAGAGCTCAAGCCCGATCCGCCCGATCAAATCGAGCTGGGTCTCGAGGAAATCGATGTGATGCTCCTCGTCCTTCATCAGGCTTTCGAACAGGTCGCGCGAGACGTAATCCTTGACGCCGTGGCAGTAGGTCGCCGCTTCCTGGTAGAGATTGCGGGCGCTGATCTCGGCCGCCAGATCGCACTCGATGATCTCCTTGACGTTCTGGCCGATCCGCAAGGGATCGAGCACCTGCATGTTGGGAAACCCGTCGAGAAACAGGATGCGATCGGTGAACTTGTCGGCGTGCTCCATCTCCTCGATGGATTCCTTGCGCCAGGTCTTGGCCATCTCCAGCAGGCCCCAATTGTTCAAGAGCCGATAATGCAGCCAATACTGGTTGATGGCGGTGAGCTCGTGCCGCAAACCCTTGTTGAGATAGTCGATGACTTTTGCGTCGCCCTGCATGATGCACTCTCGCTGCCGGGGCCACCGAAGACGGCCCTTGTGAGTTAAGCTGCAACGCTACTAGCGCATGATCCGCCAAAGTGTAAGCGATTTGGCGTTCGGATCGTGCGTTATTGGCCGTCGCTGAAAGCGCGGGCCGGGCAAGGCTAACGCCATTCCCAAGGGTTCAGAAGGGTTCAGGCGACAGTTTCGAGCGCCAACGCGCCGTGGACGTGCTGATGCGCAGCCGTCTGGCTGTGCGGGCAGCCGGAGCAGCAAGCCTCGGCGCAAGCGCCCAGAGCCTCGTCAATGATGGTCTTGATGGTGCGCGCGCATCGGCCGCATTCGGCGCTGCAACCGAGGCAGCCATAGATCTGCTTGGCACTACGGGGAAGGTCTTGCGCTGACTCGACGGCACTGCGGACATCGTGGTCGCTGAGGACGTTGCAGGAACAGACAATCATTAAACGGAAAGACCCTTGGGTGATGCGCAGCCATCGATACTTAAGACCGCGGCGGGAGGCAAAAGGAAAAACCCTGTTTTGAAGTGATTCCAAACTGATCCCGAACCACCCTGGAATGAATCTAAAAGCCGTTGTTGCGGCAGATCAAAGTCCCGATCATTTTCGCGGCCGGGCGGCATCAATCACCGCCGCCGCGGCCTCGCCCGCTGTCGCTCCGCCCGAATGGTCCAAGCTGCCGGATGCGGAATTGCCGGTGTCGATCCGGTTGAGAGAATGGCTTCCGCCGTCGTCGCCGGAATAACTGCCGCGGCCCGCCGGCGGTCGCCGATTGATCCGGCGGTCCGGCATTGGCGTCACCAGCAATGGCACCGCGAGCGGGGAGTATTTTTGCGTCGCAAAAACGCCCAATTTCGTCAAGATTGGTCGCCAAATATGGCCACCCCGTTCATTGATCATTCAAGTGAAATGTGGAACTTTTGCTGCTACAGACCGCTTTATCCGCTGTCTTGCTCAATCAGAAAGGTAATGCCATGAGGAAAACATTGATGGCCCTGGCCGCCGTCGTCACCCTGGCCGTTTCGGCCGTGGCGGTACCTGCGCCTGCTCAAGCCCAACGCGGTCTTGGCGCGGCTGTCGCTGGCGGACTGATCGGCGGCGCCATCGTCGGCGGCGCGATTGCGGCCAGTCCCTATGGATACGGGCCCGGCTATTACGGGCCCGGTTACGGATATTACGGCGGCCCGGCCTATGTCGCTGGCGGACCAGGCTGCTACTGGCAGCGTCAGCGCTTCTGGGATGGTTATGGCTGGCGTATTCGCCGCGTGCAGGTATGCGACTGACATCCGTTCATCTTCATTAAAACAAACCAGCTACCCCGAAAACCGTTTGTTTTCTGAAATGCCTTGGGATATTGGCCTGAAAAAACCGTCTTTCAGGCCAATGCCTTAAGGAGCGTTTACTTTGGATTGACCATTGTGCGCTTTTTGGCGACAGGGTGAAAATTCGAGTTCGGCGTGTGAGTCATCTTAACCCCGGCGCTGACTGAGGGCGCCATCATCTCCAGGAGAGCCCACAATATGAGGAAGACATTTGCTGCCTTGGTCGCGGTTGCAACGATCGCCGTTGCGCTGGCCTCGACTCCCGCCAGCGCTCAGCGCGGTCTCGGTGCCGCCGTGGCCGGCGGCATCATCGGCGGCGCGATCGTCGGCGGCGCCATCGCCGCCAGCCCCCGCCGCCCCCGCCGGGTTATTATGGCGGTCCGGTCTACGTGGAAGATGCGCCCTGCCGCTGGGTTCGCGAGCGTTACTGGGACGGTTATGACTGGCGCTTCCGCCGCATCCAGGTCTGCAATTGATCTGAGCGGACCGGCGCTGAATTCAGCGTCCTGATTTCAAAACCCGGCCGATGCTTCGGCCGGGTTTTTTCTGTTCTCATCCTGAACATTGCTTCCCATCAGCGCGCAGCGGCAATCGAACGCAGCACGGCTTCGCTCGGCCAGCAATCCACCTTGAGGCCTGCCTTCTTCTGATAGGCGCCGAGCGCCGCGCGGGTCTTCATCCCCGCCTTGCCGTCGACCTTGTCGGCATAGAGACCGATGCGCGTGAGGTGACGCTGCATCGCCTCGACGTCGGCGGTGCGCAACTGGGTCGACGCCGACCACGGCGTCGCGAAAGCCTGTGGGCTCACCATGCGGTCGCTGAGATGGCCGACGAACAGCACGTACAAGTCCGAAAAATTGTATTCCTTGACCACGAAATAATTCCTGGTGCTCAGGAACGCCGGGCCGTAGATGCCTTCCGGCTGCAACAGCGAGGCCGGCTGCGCCTGCTCGGCCGCGCTCAGCTTTTGTCCGCGCACCGGCGTAAAACCGTCGTGCAACCATTCGCCGATCGGCTTTGTCACCTCCGGCACGCCCATCGTGCAATCGACATCGGCCGGCGCGCGCACCTCGTAGGCCCAGCGCAAGCCCGGCTGCCAGCCCTTGTTGACGAGCTGCTGTGCGGCCGAAGCCAGCGCGTCCGGCACCGAATGCCAGATGTCCTTGCGGCCGTCGCCGTCGAAATCCACCGCATGCTTGTAGAATTCCGACGGCAGGAATTGCGTCAGGCCCGTGGCGCCCGCCCACGACGCGCGCATGTCCTTGCGAGTCACCTCGCCGTCATTGATCAGCTTGAGCGCCAGAATGAACTCGGTGCGATACTTCTCCTTGCGACGGCCGACATAGGCCTGCGTCGCCAGCACCCGCAGCCCGTCGTAAGGCAGCGTGTAGCGGCCAAAGTCGGTTTCGCGGCCCCAGATCGCGAGCACGACTGGAGCGGGCACGCCGAAGCGCTGCTCGATCCCGGTGAGCGCCGGGCGATACTTCGCCATCAGCCGCTGCCCTTCCTCGGCAAGCCTGGCGATGCTGGCTTCCTTCAAATAATCGGCCGGCACCTGCACAAACTCGGCCTGCGACGGCGCGCCGGTGGCGGGGCGCCCCGGCAAGATCAGGTCGGGCAATTTGTAGTCCGGCTCGAGGCCGCGCGTTTCGGCGTCGAAGGTGGCGCGCGCGACGCCTTCGGCCTGCGCCTCCGGCCACAGCGAGGCAATGAACGCCGTGAAGCCGGCATCGGATGCGGCGGCGGCTCCGTGCATGGCGATCGCTTGCAGGACGATCGCAACCGCCGTGATTTTCGCTCTAAACGACATATCCATCTCCCGGCATGCTGGTATATCGTCCCGGCGGCAAAGTGCGAAGGCCAATGCCGGGCTCGTGACGATGCCCCGCCTTGGCCGGTGCCGGTCGTGGAGCGCCTGAGGATGATGCTTGTCGTGTTCGCGACCCTGTCACTTGCGCTTCTCGCCGCCTATTGCGGGCCGCGGTGGCTCGCCGTTGCGGCGATGCTGGCGTGCCTGGCCCTGTCGATCGGACTGTTCCTGTTTGAAATATACAGCCCGGAATATGGCTTCCGCATGCCGTGGCTGCAGGTCGAGCTCGATGCAGTCCCGCAGGTCTGGTCGCGCGGAGACCCGGCATGAACAGAACGACGGGCGCGCGCCTGCCCGCGACGCTCAACGATCTCTTCCAGCTTGCGATGATGCTGACGATGGCCGCCATCCTGACGGCGGCGATGGTTCTGCAATATGACGGCGGCGAAATCCCCTGCCCGCTGTGCCTGCTGCAACGCGTGGCGATGTTCGGCGTCTGCTTCGGCATTATCATGCACTTCCGCCACGGCTATTCCGCGCGCAACGACGGCGTCGGCATGCTGTTCGCGCTCTTGCTGATGATGGTCTCGGTGCGCCAGAGCTTGCTCGATATCTATCCGAGGCCCGGCCACAGCTATATCGGCAGCGCGGTCCTTGGCTTGCACATGCCGGTATGGTCGGTCGTGATCGCCATGGCCGTCCTGGTGGCCTTCGCCATCAAATTTGCGATCCTCGGCGACGAGCATCTGCGCGACCAACCGCCGCCGGCCGCGCTCGGCCGCCTCGCAAAGCTCGTGAGCCTCTATGTGGTCGCGATTGCCTGATCAATCTTGGCTCGGTCATCCTTCAGTGCGGCGTCGGAGCGTGCCACACATCGGGGTACAAGCTGCTGGGCGGTTCGTAGGAGGGTTGCATCCTCACTTTATTTGTATATATTCAATATATACAAACATGATCAACCTTGACCAAATCGCGGGTTTTGACTGGGACGACGGCAACCGCCGCAAGAGTGTGGATAAACATGACGTCAGTCAGGCCGAAGCGGAAAGCGTCTTCTTCAACGACCCGCTGATCATTGTCGAAGATTCAAGGCATAGTGAAGCGGAGCAACGTTTCAATGCATTGGGAAGGACAGCGCAAAATCGCCTGCTGCATATCACTTTCACTCTGCGGCAGAGCGGAACGATGATCCGGGTTATATCGGCGCGAGACATGCACCGGAAAGAGAGAAAAGCTTATGAGCAAGCTTAAGACAATTCCAACCTTCAAAACCGAAGCTGACGAGCGGAAGTTTTGGGAAACCCACGACTCCACCGATTACATCGACTGGAGCAAAGCCGAGCGTGTGCGCTTTCCAAACCTGAAACCGTCGACCACAGCGATTTCAATTCGCCTGCCGCTGGGATTGCTTGAGCAGATCAAGATCGCAGCCAACAAGCGCGATGTGCCATATCAGTCATTGATCAAGATGTGGTTGGCGGAGAAGGTCGGGTAATCACCTCTTACCGCGTCAGCTTCTTGTACTTCACGCGATGCGGGATGATGGAATCCTGGCCCAGCCTGCGCATCTTGTCCTTTTCATAGTCCTGGAAGTTGCCTTCGAACCATTCGACATGGCTGTCGCCTTCGAACGCCAGCATGTGGGTGGCGATGCGGTCGAGAAACCAGCGGTCGTGGCTGATGATCACGGCGCAGCCGGCGAAATCCTCCAGCGCCTCTTCGAGAGCCCGCAGCGTATCGACGTCGAGGTCGTTGGTCGGCTCGTCGAGCAGCAAGACGTTGGCGCCGGATTTGAGCATCTTGGCCAGATGCACGCGGTTGCGCTCGCCGCCCGACAGCGCACCGACCTTCTTCTGCTGGTCGGCGCCCTTGAAATTGAACGACGAGCAATAGCCGCGCGAATTGACCTCGCGCTTGCCGAGCAGGATCAGCTCGTTGCCGCCGGAAATTTCCTCCCACACGCTCTTCTTGCCGTCGAGACTGTCGCGCGACTGGTCGACGTAGCCCAGATGCACGCTCTCGCCGACCGTGATGGTGCCCTTGTCCGGTTTCTCCTGCCCGGTGATCATCCGGAACAGCGTGGTCTTGCCGGCGCCGTTGGGGCCGATCACCCCGACAATGCCGCCGGGCGGCAGCTTGAAGGTGAGGTTGTCGATCAGGAGGCGATCGCCGAAGCCCTTGGTCAGTCCGTCGAAATCGATCACGTTCTGGCCGAGCCGCTCGGCCACGGGAATCGTGATCTGCGCGGTCTGGGTCTGCTTTTCGCTCGCCAGTTTCAGAAGGTCTTCGTAGCGCTGGTAGCGCGCCTTGGATTTGGCCTGGCGCGCCTTCGGCGAGGCCGCGATCCATTCCTGCTCGCGGGCGAGGGTGCGCTGATGCGCGGCCTCCTCGCGACCCTCCTGCGCGATCCGCTTCTGCTTCTGCACCAGCCAGGACGAGTAATTGCCCTCGTAGGGAATCCCCTTGCCGCGGTCGAGTTCGAGAATCCATGACCGTCACATTGTCGAGGAAATAGCGGTCATGGGTGACGATCAGGATGGCGCCGGGATAGTTGCGCAAATGGCCTTCCAGCCATGACACCGATTCGGCGTCGAGATGGTTGGTCGGCTCGTCCAGCAGCAGGAGTTCGGGCTGGTCGAGCAGCAGCTTGCACAGCGCGACGCGGCGGCGCTCGCCGCCGGAGAGCTTTGTCACATCCGAATCGTCCGGCGGGCAGCGCAGCGCGTCCATCGCCTGATCGACCTTGCTGTCGAGATCCCACAGGCCGGCGGCCTCGATCTCGTCCTGCAATTTGGTCATCTCGTCGGCGGTCTCTTCGGAATAATTCATCGCCAGCTCGTTGTAGCGATCGAGGATCGCCTTCTGCTTGGCGACGCCCAGCATGACGTTCTCGCGTACGGTCTTGGCGGCGTCGAGCTGCGGTTCCTGCTCGAGGTAGCCGACACGCGCGCCCTCGGCCACCCAGGCCTCGCCGGTATATTCCTTGTCGAGGCCGGCCATGATCCGCAGCAGCGTCGATTTGCCGGAACCGTTGACGCCAAGCACACCGATCTTGGCGTCCGGATAGAACGACAGATGGACGTTATCGAGCACCTTCCGGTTGGGCGGATAGGTCTTGGACAGGCCTTGCATGAAATAGACGAACTGGCGGGCCATCGCGATCCCTGAAAAACGAGAGGATTTATGGAAATTTGGCTGGGGCTGATGTAGCGGCGCGGCCTCCAAAGGGCAACCGCGCGCGCCAAGCGTTTTCCATCTGTTCACCAGTAGGAACACGGATAGCGACAATTGAAACCTTCTTTTAACAACTCGCGCCCGAAACTACCCGTCAGCGCCCCAGAAAGCGCTCCGCGCGACAGAAGCCGCCGGAAAAAAGACAGGATTCGTCATGGCGACCATCACCTCGGGCTCCCTCTCCTCCCCGACCCGCACCCGCGACGGACGGTCGGGCCCCCTCGCCGAAATCCGCGCCTTTTGGCGGCAATTCTTCGCCAAAGCGTTCGATCCTTACCGGCCGGAGCTCTATTATATGCGCGGCCCAGGCCCCGCCTGCCGCGCCAAGCGCGCAGGATCGCCGCACAAACGCGCTAACTGACCACACCCGACATTTTTTGCCGGCCTGCGAATCACTGAGGTCTGCAGGCCGCAAAGACGCCCGCCCGTATTTTTGATGGTCCAGCCGCTTGCGTGGGAAAGCGCGGCGCGCGACCATGTCGCGTTTTTCAAAGGCGGCGCGCCCCAGGCGCCGTCATCATCGCCATGAACGGACCCCCCATGACGCGGCTGCGCTGTGCAATTCTCGATGACTATCTCAATCTGGCCTTATCGGTCGCCGACTGGTCGAAGATCAAGGACCGGGTCGATGTTACCGTCTTCAACCAGCCGTTTGCTTCTCCCGAGGCAGCCGCGAGCGCGCTGAAGGATTTCGAGATCATCTGCGCGATGCGCGAGCGCACGCCGTTCCCGCGCGCGATGTTTGCAGCCTTGCCGAACCTGAAACTCCTGATCACCTCGGGCATGCGCAATAATTCGATCGACATGGAGGCCGCCAAGGAGAAGCAGGTGGTGCTGTGCGGGACGCAATGGCCGCGCGATCCCACCGCGCCGCTAACGATGGGTCTGATCCTGGAGCTGACCCGCAATATCGGCCGCGAGAACGCCCGCATGCATGCCGGCGAACCCTTGCAGAAATTCGTCGGCATCGAGATCGAGGGCAAGACGCTGGGGGTGGTCGGGCTCGGCAAGTTAGGGGCCAAGGTGTCGGGGCTGGCGAAGGCGTTCGGCATGAACGTGATCGCCTGGAGCCCGAACCTGACGCCGGAGCGATGCAAGGAAGTCGGCGTCGGCTACGCCACCAAGGAAGAATTATTCTCGACCGCCGACATCATTACCATTCATGTGGTGCTGAGCCAGCGCTCGCGCGGCCTCGTCGGAGCAGCCGATCTCGCCCGCATGAAGCCGACCAGCTATCTCGTCAACACGGCGCGTGGGCCGATCGTCGATGAAGCGGCACTTCTGGAAACCCTGAAGGGGCGCAAGATCGCCGGCGCGGCGGTGGACGTGTTCTCGGTCGAGCCGCTTCCGGTCGATCATCCCTTCCGCAAGCTCGACAACCTCGTGCTGACGCCGCATCTCGGCTACGTCACGCGGGAAACCTTTGTCGCCCATTACAGCCAGATGGTTGAAGGCATCGACGGCTGGTTCAAGGGCGAGCCGGTGCGGCGATTGGCGTAGGGCCCGACGCCTTCGTCATTCCGAGGGCCAACGGGACGCGCGAATGCGCGCCCGATGGCGTGCACCGCAACGAGCAATCCCATCCTGCCCGGTTGCCTTCGGGATCGCTTCGCATGCGCTCGCCACGACGCGATCCAAACAAAAAGGGCGCACCGTAGCGCGCCCCTCGAAACAATCTCTTGTCGGGTCGGCAGCGGCCCTAGCGCACCGTCACCGGCGCGGGCAGCGGCGGCACCACGGTCGGCTGCGCGCCGGGAACGCTCGGCGGAGGAAGCGCCGGCCCGGCATTCGGCAGAGCACTGGTCCCCGGCATCGGCGCGGCCGAGGCAGTTGCGGTTCCCGGCGGTGGGCCGCCCGGAAGCACGACGACGCGGGTGCCGACCTTGACGCGATCGAACAGATCCGAGACGTCCTCGTTCAGCATGCCAATGCAGCCCGAGGAGACGAACTTGCCGATCGTCGAAGGCTGGTTGGTGCCGTGGATGCGATAGACGGTATTGCCGAGATACATCGCGCGCGCGCCCAGCGGATTGCCGGGGCCACCGGCCATGAAACGCGGCAGATAGGGCTGGCGCTCGATCATCTCCGTCGGCGGATGCCAGTCCGGCCACTCGGCCTTGCGCGAGATCTTCTGCACGCCGGTCCAGGTGAAACCGTCGCGGCCGACGCGGACGCCGTAGCGGATCGCGCGCCCGCCGCCCAGCACGTAATAGAGATAGGTGTTCGGGGTATCGACGATCAGCGTTCCCGCCGGTTCCTTGGTGGCGAAGGTGACTTCCTGCCGGCGCAATTGCGGCGGCAGCTGCACCGGTGCCACTTCAGGCTGTTCCTCCGGCGGCAGCGCGGACAGCACCACCGGCCTGCCATCAGGTCCCTGCGGCTGGGCTCCAGGCGGCTGCTGTTGCACGGTTCCGGTGACGTTGCCCGGCGCCGCGACGACGCCCGGCGGGCGAAGCGCGCGATTATCCTCATCGGGATAGATATAGCCTGATCCCGGAACCCGGTTATCGCCATAGGACTGCGGCGGGGAACCTGCGGGCCGATCGGAATAGATTACCGGCGGCGGTCCATCGCGGCGGCCATAGCGCGGGTCATCGGGGGAAAGGATCGGGCCACGGTCGGAATACACCGGCGGCGCCCCCATCGGCCGGCCATAGCGGGGATCGTCAGGCGACATCACCGGGCCGCGGTCGGAATACACCGGCGGCTCCCCCATCGGCCGGCCGTAGCGGGGGTCGTCGGGCGAAAGCACCGGGCCGCGGTCGGAATAAATCGGCCGAGCGCCCATCGGCCGGCCATAGCGGGGATCGTCGGGCGAAAGCACCGGTCCGGGCGGCGCCAGCGCGGTCGAACTCGGCATATTCGGGCCGTCTTCGTCGTCCAGCGCATCGAACTCCATCGGTCGCGGCGTGCGGTAATCGGCCGGACGGCCCCCTGGCGAATTCGGCGAATAGACCGCACCGGGCTGGGTCGGATAGCTTTGCGCCGACGCAAGCGAGGTCCCCGCCACGGCGGCGGCAACGGCAGCACAAATCGTCAGAATGTGTTTGGTCATCATCGCTCTTGTATAGCCCCAAGCCGACACTGGTTCGTTAACGGCAGATGGCTGAAGATAGCGGCGCATTCAAGACAAATCCGGCCAATTCGCGCCAGATTTGGGCTTTTTGTCATGGTCCCGGCGGCACCGTTGCGAGCCGAATCCCCACCACCCCGGCGACTTCCGCGCCGGCGATATTTAATGAGCGCCGGGAAACGGTTGCGGTATTCTTCAACCAGCCTGATTCGCTGCGCGGCGTGCCCGCTGTGTCGCGAACGCGGCCAGTGTAGTGGTCACCGCGTTCCCGATGGCTCAAGGGCCTTTGCAAGATATCCTGCCAAGGCAGAATCCCCGTCAATGCTTCCCGGTTTCCGCTTCCTGATCGCCGCGATCGTGTTGTCGATGTCGGTCCTGGTCTTCGGACTTGGCGCGGCAGCCTTGCTGCGCACGGCCCACGAGGAGTTTGCCAGCAACCCGTCCTGGCGCGCCGCTCCCGAGGCAAAGTTCGCGCAGCCCGCGGAAGCTACAGGGCCAATGCTGGCGATGCTGCGCGTCGACGCGCCCGTCGTGGAGAAGGCGCAGGACGATGTTGCGGCAAGCACCGAACAGGCAGCGGTCACCTCGCTGCCCGCTGAATCCGAACCGGTCGCCGCGCTGAAGCCGGAGGAAACTTCGCCACCGGAAACCGTAAAGGTAGAGACCGCAACGGCAGAAACCGCGGTCGCCGAGAGTCCGGCGCCGGGCGAGGCGGCCACGGTTGCGGCGGAGATGCCCGCTTCCCCGGACGAAACCAGGGTCGCAACCATTGCGACGGACGCACAATCACCGGAAAATCAGGTGGTCTCGGCCCCGTCCGAACCAACCGCCGCGCCGGTTTCGCCGGCCGCCGAAATCGCCGCGACGAAAATCGCGACGCTGGGTGGGCCTCTGGTCAACGTCGAGACGCCGCCGGCCAAGGTCAGCCATACAAAGCCTGATCCGAGCGCCATGAAGACTCGACAGCACGCAACGCGCGCGGCCCGGCACCGCAGGATTGCGGCGCGCGCACGCGTGGCGGCACAAGCACTTCTCCAGCCGGTCAATCCGTTCGGCGAGCCGGCGCGCACCACTCGCAGTCGTTGAAGGCTCATTCCTGACGCGTTTTCTTCACGCGAACCGGTACCCACTTCGCTTGAAAACGCTATGTGTCAGGCCGGGCCGGTTGCGACCGGCGGTCCGTCGGGCAAACCCCATTCAGACCACGAACCGTCGTAAAGCGCGCTGCCGCGCACGCCCAGCCTGTAAAGCGCCAGCGTCAATACCAGTGCGGAAACACCGGAACCGCAGCTCGTCACGATCGGTCGGTTGATGTCGACGCCAGCGCCGGCGAAAGCCTTGCGCAATTCCTCAAGCGGCTTCATCGCACCCGTATTGGCATCGAACAGCTCCGCATAGGGGACGTTGCGACTGCCGGGAATGTGACCAGGACGCAGCCCCGGCCGCGGCTCGGCACCGGTACCCTCAAAGCGCGCGCGTGGCCGCGCGTCGATCAATTGCTCGGCGTGCGTTTGCAGATTGCCGACCAGTTGCTGCTGGCTGCGGATATAGCCTGGATCGAGCCTGGCCTGGAATTTTCCGGGTTTCGGCACAACCTTGCCGGAATGCGTTGGGCGACCTTCGCGCAACCATTTCTTCAAACCACCGTCGAGCACCTTCACACCGGGATGACCGAACGACAGGAACATCCACCACGCCCGCGGCGCGGCGACCCAGCCACCGGCATCGTAGGCGACCACGGTATCGCCTGAGGAAATGCCGAGTGCAGCAACGTCGCGCGCGAACTGCTCGGCGGTTGGAAACATGTGCGGCCGTGGGTCATTCGGATCGGCTATGTGATCGACGTCGAAGAAAACCGCGCCCGGAAGATGTGCGGCGAGATAGTCCTCCACAGGCAGCGGCAGCACCCCGGGCAGTTTGAAGGTTGCGTCGATGATTTTCACCCTGGGATCGTCGAGACGGGCGGCGAGCCAATCGGTGGAGACCAGCGGATCGTCGGCGGATGTTGTCATGGATACGAGATCCTTGTTGTCATTTCCGGGGCGCGCCAAGCGCTAACCACGGTGTGCAATTGCACATCGGCGAAACCAGAGACAATAACTTCTTGATTCCGGGTTCGCTGCTCAAGCTGCGCCCCGGAATGACGGAGCAAGGTCAACCCTTCGGCTTCTTCGGCTCGAACTTCTCGGTCGGGCCGCCGGCGTCGCGCCAGGCGGCAAATCCGCCCGCGATATGCGCCACCGGTTTCAGCCCCATATCCTGCGCGGTCTTCGCTGCCAAGGCCGAGCGCATGCCTCCGGCGCAATGAAAGATGAACTTCTTCTCCTCCTGGAAAATCGGCTTGGCATAGGGGCTCAACGGATCGATCCAGAACTCCAGCATGCCACGGGTGCAGGAGAACGCTCCGGGAATCCGCCCCTCGCGCTCGATCTCGCGGGGATCGCGGATATCGACGATCACGACATCGTCGCTCTGCGAGGCCTTGATGGCGTCCGCAGCGCCGAGCGTTTCGATCTGCGCATTGGCCTCCTCGATCAGCGATTTGATGCCGCGGTGGATGGTCTGGGGCATTTTAACCTACCTCCCAATCTTTCTTGACCCTTCATTCCAGATCGGTCCTGCGGACCGTGCGGAATGACGAGGCAGTCGTCTACCGCACCAGCTCCTTCATCGCGCCTTCGAGGCCTTCAATCGTGATCGGGAACATGCGCTCCGAAAACAGCCGGCGGATGATGGTGGTCGATTCCGAATAATCCCAGTGCCGCTGCGCCACCGGATTGAGCCATACCGCATGCGGATAGGTGCGCGTGATGCGCTCGAGCCAGACCGATCCCGCCTCTTCGTTGACGTGCTCGACCGAGCCGCCGGGCACCATGACCTCGTAAGGCGACATCGAGGCGTCGCCGACGAATACCACCTTGTAGTCGTGCGGATATTTGTGCAGCACGTCCCAGGTCGGCGTCCGGTCGGTGAAGCGGCGGCGGTTCTGCTTCCACACGCCTTCATAGAGGCAGTTGTGGAAGTAGAAATATTCCATGTGCTTGAATTCGCTCTTCGCCGCCGAGAACAGTTCCTCGACCTGTTCGACGTGCGAATCCATCGAGCCGCCGATGTCGAAGAACACCAGCACCTTGACCGCGTTGCGCCGCTCGGGGCGCATATGCACGTCGAGATAGCCGTGGTTGGCGGTCTCCCGGATCGTGGTGTCGAGATCGAGTTCGTCGGGCGCGCCGGTGCGGGCGAATTTGCGCAGCCGCCGCAGCGCAATCTTGATGTTGCGAATGCCGAGTTCGACATTGCCGTCGAGATCCTTGAACTCGCGGCGATCCCACACTTTCACGGCGCGGAAATTGCGATTCTTCTCCTGGCCGATGCGGATGCCTTCCGGGTGATAGCCATGCGCGCCGAACGGCGAGGTTCCTGCCGTGCCGATCCACTTATTGCCGCCCTGATGCCGGCCCTTCTGCTCTTTCAGGCGCTGGCGCAGCGTCTCCATGAGCTTGTCCCAGCCCATCGCCTCGATCTGCTTCTTCTCTTCCTCGGTGAGATATTTCTCGGCGAGCTTCTTCAGCCATTCGGCGGGAATGTCGGCCTTTTCCATGGCGTCGAGCAGGCTCTCGAGCCCCTTGAACACGGTGCCGAACACCCGGTCGAACTTGTCGAGATTGCGCTCGTCCTTCACCAGCGCGGCGCGCGACAGATAATAGAAATTCTCCACCGTCTGCTCCGCGAGGTCGGCGTTGAGCGCCTCCATCAGCGTCAGATATTCGCGCAAGGTCACCGGAACCTGGGCGTCGCGCAGCGATGTGAAGAATTGCAGAAACATGGCTTACAGATTGCCCGGCGGCGAGCCTCCGTCAAGGGCCGCCGCCGCGGCTCAGGACAGCTTTGTTTCGCCAAATGAGCCATCCGACACCCTAGACCTGAAGCGTTTTTCAACTAGAATTGAGCCGTCAATGTTCGAAACGGGGCTGCGTCCATGGGTATTCTAGCTGCGCTCATCATCGGCGCGATCGCCGGCTGGCTCGCCGGCCTGATCGTACGCGGAGCCGGCTTCGGGCTGATCGGAAACATCGTCGTCGGCATCATCGGCGCGCTGGTTGCCGGCTGGGTGCTGCCGCAACTCGGCATCGTGCTCGCGTCGGGCCTGCTTGGCTCGATCCTCGACGCCACGGTCGGCGCGGTGATCGTTCTCGTCATTCTCTCGCTGATCAAGCGGGCCTGATCGATATCCTTATTTTCGCAGCGACCGCCCGGCCGGCGGCCGTTTCCTGTTCGATCAAGGCGCTCGCTTGCGCTCAAGAACAAACAAGCTAGTACAAAGGCAAATACTCGAGATGAAATTTACCGGCACCAAGGACTACGTCGCCACCGATGATCTCAAGATCGCCGTCAATGCCTCGATCGTGCTGGAGCGGCCGCTGCTGATCAAGGGCGAGCCCGGCACCGGCAAGACCGTGCTGGCCGAGGAAGTCGCGAAAGCGCTTGGCGCGCCGCTTCTGACCTGGCACATCAAGTCCACCACCAAGGCGCAGCAGGGCCTCTATGAATACGATGCGGTGTCGCGGCTGCGCGACAGCCAGCTCGGCGACGCCAGGGTTTCCGACATCGGCAACTACATCAAGCGCGGGAAATTGTGGGAGGCCTTCACCCATGAGAAACGCCCGGTGCTCTTGATCGACGAAATCGACAAGGCCGATATCGAATTCCCCAACGACCTGTTGCTTGAACTCGATCGCATGGAATTTTTCGTCTACGAGACCGGCGAGAACATAAAAGCAAAACTGCGGCCGATCGTGATGATCACCTCCAACAACGAGAAGGAATTGCCGGACGCGTTCCTGCGCCGCTGCTTCTTCCACTACATCAAGTTTCCCGACGCCGACACCATGAGCCGGATCGTCGATGTGCATTTCCCTGATATCAAGAAGCGCCTGGTGGAAGAGGCGTTGCGGATATTCTTCGAGGTCCGCGAAGTGCCGGGCCTGAAGAAGAAGCCCTCGACGTCGGAGCTGCTGGACTGGCTGAAACTGCTGCTCAACGAGGACATGACGCCGGAAAGCTTAAGGGAGCGCGACCCGCGCAAGCTGATCCCGCCGTTGCATGGCGCGCTGCTGAAGAACGAGCAGGACGTGCACCTGTTCGAGCGGCTGGCGTTTTTGAGCCGAAGGGAAGTGTGAGCCGTTTCGATTTCTAAAGAGCCAAGACGGCGGGCGGCCTCCTTGGTCAATCGATCAAAATAATTTTTGCGCCGGCTATTTGGACCGCTCGAATGTCACGATGCTGCGCGTCATTCCTTTGTCCGCCCAATTCGGCATCACGCGCCACGGCGTCAACACCATCAGTCGGTCACCCTCCAGCTTGAAATCCCGGACCTGTTTGGTGCCTACCCATTCGGGATTCCACGCCACCTCGACGTTGGTAGTCCACTTGTCCGCTTCAACAGTGTAGGTGCCTGAATAGGCGACGAGCGTGTTCAACAGCCCGGCCCGCTCCTGGTCGGTTTTCGCGGCCTTGCGCGCCTCACCGGTCAGCATGAAGAATACACGTCCCTCCGGAGTGAAAGTTGCATAACCGGTTGGCTTTTCTCCCATCACCGGACTTTTCTGACCGGTCTCCTGAACCTCAATCTCATAGGAAACCAGCTTCCAGGTGCCGACAACCCTGTCACGGTCGCCAGCGAAGCTCGCCTGCGCGATGATGCATGCCACAAACGCGAACCCGATAAGTCTGGACAAGGGCATCGCTCCTATTCGGGACGGTCGTTGTGAATGAGCACGGCTGGCAACCGGCGAGATTGACTCACGTCAATGACCTGCCGTGTCATCGGACCGACCTTCATCCAATAGCATGTGGGGGCGGGAGGTCCGTCTGGGTCAATCGCGTCATTCAGACCGCCCGCCCGTCACTTCCGGTCTACCCCGATCAAGGGCATCGCCGGAGCCGGTCGGCATGCCTCCAACGTGGCAACGGGCGACAATAGGGACCGATACCGGGGCCGCCATAACGGGAAACGCCGCAACGGCAAGGATTGCACTCAACAGCGCAATTCACACGCGCGGCTCTCAACAAAAAGCTCCGAGACATTGCCCGGAGCTTTGATGGCGCACTCGGTTTGGAATGAAAGAGGCCACCAAGGCGGCCTACTTAACTGGTCCCCTAGCAGTTTACCTGTCGAATTGTGAATGAAGTGCAGCTTGGCGCAGGCCGGGCAGGTCACGGATGTGTGCCTGCCCTTTGCATCCTCTGGCGCGTCGGCCAGCCAATGCTGCACGTTCATCCCAGTTTGGGGACATTTGAATACGATCGGCTGAGCCATGGCGTCCAATATACCAGTGGCCCGCCACTCACCAAAACTCCGGATGTTTGCGTAGGTGGTCAGAACCGGCCGCTGCAATGCAACATGAAGATCAGCCTCGATGTCTCTAGTGAATCTCGGAGCTTGCTCGCTCGTTGACGGGCTTCACGTCAACAATATCGCCATCATCGACGTGGTCGCGGATCGTCTCGAATTCTGCCGAGTCAATCTCAAGAAGCCACCTGCTCCACTCTCTTGGATGTCCCGAAGGAGCGATCTGCTCGCCACCTGCAGTGTATCTATACTTCGCCAGCGCCCCCATCGCTCTTTCCATGGCGTCGCCGTTCTTCAGAGTTACCACGCACCTCATCACTTACCTCGCCTGTCGCCGCTTTAAATTTAACTGATGGCACGGCGCCTCGGCAGCCTATTGACCAGGATCAAAGCAGGCGCGGCGTCCACCCGGGCATGGCCCGCCGCTTGCCTCTCACGCAGCAATTACCGTTTGAAAGGCGAGGTCCGCTTCGGGCCAATCGCACCGTTTTGGCAATCGGTCGGCCACTTCCGATCCGCCTCGCTTGACGGACATCTTTTGAGCCCGCCGGCATGTCTCAAAGGCGCCAGTCACGGAAGACCGCTTGAACTCGAAGTCCTGATTTGAATTTCAGCCACTCGGCAGCTCACCGCACGCGTTCGCCGTCGACCCACCAGGTCTTTCCGCGATGCGTCACAACGGCGTAGCCGTCGTCGTCGTCCTTGATGACATCGACTTTCGTGCCTACCGGCAGCCGAATAGGGCAGTACCTGCTGAACTGCCCGCCTTTCGGCGTCAGCGACTGCATCGTATATTCGTGCGCGGCTCCCCAACCCGTGCATGCATAGGTTTCGACTTTGATCACCCCGGGCCGGGCGTCAGCCGGCGTTAAACGTGCAAATGGCAAGAGCGACCGCGAGCACGCCGGTCTTCAGCACGATCCTGGTCATGATCGCCCCCGGTTTTTCCGCCCTGCGCCGAGCGCCAATTATCAGTCCGCGCGCTAGCCGGCGATCGAGCCGACCGCCGCCTCCGGCGCGCTCCTGCCGCGGATCAGATCCGACGCCTTGTCGGCGATCATCATGGTGGAGGCGTTGAGATTGGCCGAGATCATCCGCGGCATGATCGAGGCATCGATCACGCGCAGGCCCTGCAAGCCATGCACGCGCAACTGGTCGTCGACCACGGCCCATGGCGCGTCGGCCGGGCCCATCCGGCAGGTGCAGCCGGGATGGAAGGTCGTGGTGCCGCGCTGGGTGGCGGCGGCGAGGAATTCGTCGTCGGTCTGCACGTTGGGCCCGGGGAAATCCTCATGCGCGTAATAGGGCGCGAGCGGCGCGGATTTTAGCAGTCGCCGCGCCAGCTTCATGCCGGCGACGACGACGCGGCGATCGAGTTCGGCGACCAGATAATTGGTCTGGATGATCGGCTGCTCGAACGGATCGGCCGAACGGACGCGGACATAGCCGCGGCTTTCCGGCCGCTGCTGCCAGGACGCCACCGTCATGCCGGGCTCATCCTCGAGCTGCCCCTGCACGCCCTCCTTGTAGCTCGCGGGCGTGAATGTCAGTTGCAGGTCGGAGCTCTCGGTGGTCTCGCCGGAGTGCCAGAAGCAATAGACCATGGTCGGCGACAGCGAGAGCAGGCCGCGCCGGGTCGTGGCCCATTTGATCGCCTCCCCGACCAGGCTGAGGCCGCGCCGGCGCTCGTTGATGGTCTTGATGTTCTTGACGCGGGCGACCGAGCGCGGCGCGTAATGGTCCTGCAATCCCTCGCCGACGCCCGCCAGCGCATGGCGCACCTCGATGCCGAGCGAGGGCAAAAGCTCCGGCGAGCCGACGCCGGACAATTGCAAGAGCTGCGGTGAATTGTAGGTGCCGCCGGCGAGAATGACTTCCTTCCTGGCGCGCACCTCGTGCGAGGTGCCGCCTTTGCCGCCCCTGACGTAGCGCACGCCGACCGCGCGCTTGCCCTCGAAGATGATCTCTGTCGCATGCGCGTGCGTGCGCACATCGACATTGCCGCGCTTCCGCGCCGGGTGCAGGAAGGCGGTCGCCGCGCTGACGCGCAGGCCGTTCTTGATCGTGCGCTGGGCGTAGGAGACGCCCTCCTGGATCGCGCCGTTGTAATCGGGGTTGCGCGGAATGCCGAGGCTTATCGCGCCCGCCATGAACGCCTCGCACAGCGGGTCCTGCCACTCCATGGTGGTGACGGTGAGATTGCCCTCGCGCCCGCGATAGGCGTCCTCGCCCTCGCCGATGCGCCGCTCCAGCCGCTTGAAATAGGGCAGCACATCCGGATAGCCCCAGCCGCGGTTGCCGAGCTGCGCCCAGGTATCGAAATCCTGGCGCTGGCCGCGATTGTAGATGTGACCATTGATCGAAGAGGAGCCGCCGAGCGTCTTGCCGCGCGGCGCGTAGATGCTGCGGCCGCCGGTCCAGGGGCCCGGCTCCTGCTGGTAGGCCCAGTTGATGCTGCGCATGTGAAAGGTCTTGATGAAGCCGGCCGGCAGATGGATGTACGGGTGCCAATCCTTCGGGCCGGCCTCGAGCACGCAGATGCTGGTGGCAGCATCCTCGCTCAGCCGGTTCGCCAGCACGCAGCCCGCGGAGCCCGCGCCCACGATCACATAGTCGAATGTATCCATCATCCAGCCTTCAGCGTCTTTATAATTTGACGCGTTTTCTTCACGCGAACCGGTTTCCACTTCGCTCGAAAACGCTATGACCGCGCCCTCTCGTTCAATTGATAATTCAGATGCGCCTTCACCGTCGGCCATTCGGCGGCGATGATGCTGTAGACCACGGTGTCGCGCAGCGTGCCATTTGCCGCGATCTGATGGCTGCGCAGGATGCCGTCGAGCTTGGCGCCCAGCCGCTCGATGCCGCGCCGGCTCTGCTGATTGAAAAAATGCGTGCGGAATTCGACCGCGATGCAGTCGAGCTGTTCGAAGGCATGGGTCAGCAGCAGCCATTTGCACTGGGTATTGAGCGCGCTGCGCTGCACCCGCCTCGCATACCAGGTCGAGCCGATCTCGACGCGCCGGTTCGCGGCATCGACGTTCATGTAGGTCGACATGCCCGCGATTTCGCCCTCGGCATCGAACACGGTGAACGGCAGCATCGCGCCCGCCGCCTGCAGCGCGAGCCTGCGGTCGATCTCCTTGCGCATGTCTTCGGGCCTCGGCACGGAGGTGTACCAGAGCTTCCACAACTCGCCGTCCTTCACGGCCTCGGTCAGCCCGTCGATATGATCATGCGACAGCGGCTTGAGCTGCGCATGCGGGCCGCTCAGCGTCACCGGTTCAAGCCAGGGCATTGTTCGCTCCATTCGCTTTTTCGTCATGCCTGCGAAAACGCGAAGCGTTTGCGCAAGGGAGCGAAAGCGACGAAGCAATCCATTCTTTCCCGGTGTGGCGGCATGGATTGCTTCGCTCCGCTCGCAATGACGAAAATTGCATCGGGTCATCGGTTCACTTGTTCAAGAAATTCAGCGCCAGGCCAGGCCGCGCCCAGTCCATCGCGACCAGTTCGCCCTTGCCGGACAGCGTGATATAGGCGGTCTTCAGCTCGGGTCCGCCAAAGGCGATGTTGGTGGTGACGCGGTCGCCGGTCGGCACCTGCTCGACGAGCGCGCCGTCCGGCGCGATCACCGAGATGCAGCCCGAGATCAGGGTGGCGACGCAGATATTGCCGCCGGCCTCCACCGCCAGCGAATCGAACATCTGGTAGCCGCCGAGCCCCGCGATCGGCTTGCCGCGCTCGCCGCGATAGATCACGTCGCGCGGCCTGACCTCGCCGGGCGAAGCCAGATCGAAGGCCCACAGCCGCGCCGTCGGCGTCTCCGCGACATAGACGGTGTTTTCATCCGGCGACAGGCCGATGCCGTTGGCCGGCAGCATGCCGAAGGAGCCTTCGACGATCTCCGTCATGCCGGGCTTGATGTAGTAGAAGGCGCCGACATCCATGTCGCGGGCGCGGCGCTTGCCGAGATCGGTGAACCAGAGTCCGCCGTGCCGGTCGAACACCAGATCGTTCGGCCCTTTCAGCGGGTGCTCGCCGCATTTGTCGAACAGGGTTTCGACCTTGCCGGTGGTGAGATCGACGCGCTGGATCGAGCCGCCGATATATTCATGGGGGCGCCGGCGCACCCGGCATCATGGTGCCGCGCGAGGGGATCCAGCTGAAGCCGCCATTGTTGCAAATGTAGCATTTGCCGTCGGGACCGATCGCCGCGCCATTGGGGCCGCCGGGAATTTGCGCGACCACCTCCTTCGCCCGTCCGGCCATATCCGCGTCAGCCGTTGCCCGCGGATTTCGACCAGCAGCACCGATCCGTCCGGCATCGCCACCGGGCCTTCCGGGAATTCCAGGCCGCTGGCGAGAACGCGAACATCAGGCATCAAATCCCCCCGGTTTTCTTGAACGTTTTCTTGAGCGCAGGCGGATTTCGCACGCGCAACAATTTCGTTGCGCGACGTTATGGCAAAGTCACTACTCGCTTGCAAGCAATCACCGCGCCTATCGGCGCGCAGGGCTGCCCCGCTGCAAGACAGGCGTCTAGTCCTTGACCGGCACCCAGATTTCGAGCCCGCCATCGCCGGTCAGCGGATTGAAGTTTTCGTCGTAGCGCTCGAAGTTGGGCGCGTCGGCGGCCTTCAGTCCCGACGCCGGCAGCCAGTGGTTCCAGATCGTATTGACGGTGCGGCGGATGGTCGAGATGTGGTCCCTGTGGGTGAACACCGCGTAGCGCGCTTCGGGAATCCGGACGCGCGCGAATTCGCGCGGCAGATCGGAGAAGTCGGACACTTCGACGCCGGCGATGTAATCGAAATTGCCGGCATCGTCGCCATTGCAGCAGACCCCGAAGGCCAGCTTCCCGATCCGGTTGGGAATGTCCGCGACGCACTGATGAAATCGCTGCCACTGGCCGGGAATGCCGGCGCCGTTTTCGCTGGAGCAACGCCCGCCGAGACCGGCGACGAGCAGCGGCTTGCTGATTTCAAAACGCGGGACCTGAAGATTGTCTGACGCGGTTGAGTCCATCTGGATCGGCTCCTGAAGCTTGATGTGGTCGATGCGCGCGAGGTTGCGGACCGCTTCGGGCGTAACGCCAAAATGGTCGCGGAACGCGCGGGTGAATGCTTCGTGAGAGCCGTAATCCGCGTCCAGCGCCAGGGTCAGGATATCGGGCGCGCCGGCGGCAAGCGCCCGCGCCGCTTCGCTGAGGCGGCGGGCACGCACATAACGCATCACCGACATCCCCGTCGCGGCGGCGAACGCCCGGACCATGTGAAAGCGCGAGATTCCGGCGACGCCCGCGATCTCGTCGAGGGTCAGCTCGCAGGCCAGGTGGCTTTCGATAAACCAGAGCGCCCTCTGGGCAGGATTCATGGACGACAAGCCTTCATTCGAAGCGCGCCGATGATGATGGCTTCGCGGGCGCGGCGTTTGACAGTCCTTGCGCTTTCTTGCGGTGGAACCGGAGGACCGTCAAATACCGCGAACTATTTCCCGCCCTCCTTCGCCGCCGCCCCATCCTTGGCCGGCGGCGCGTCGGCTTTCTTCTTCAAAGCCTCCGCCGTTTTCTTCTCGGCCGCCTGCAGATCTTCAACGACCTTCTGCAGGGAGATGACGGTGGCTTTCAAACCCTCGATCTGCCGGTTTGCGGCATCGAGCTTCTGGGCATGGTCGGCGGCGAGCTTTGCGATCGTCTTCTGCAGGAAATCGACATTGCTCTGCAGGCAACTGGTACGCCGCTCCATGGTCTTTTCGACGGTGCAGATTTCGATGCCGGGAACGTCCTGCGCGCTGGCTCGCGGATATCAACACCCACGGCATCAGGAACCCTGCCAGAATCCTGCGATGACCCCAGCGCGAGAAAGTTCCGGCCGATCATCGAGAGCCTCTTTAATTTTGGCGCTTGTCAGGTCAAATTGTTGCGAGCCAAGTGCAAGCCATCGAAGATAACACACGGAAACCTCATTCGCGCGGTGAGGTTTTATCGGGTGCATCCGGATTCGGGCCGGCCGGGTGTGAATGGCAAGCGAGGCGCCTGGCGCCACTGACGGAGAAGGACGAAAATGGCGACGCGCGAAAAACGACTGGCTGAATTCAACGGCGCGGGAGAACCGCCGCCGGATCAGCCGGTCCAGGTACTATGCGAGGACCACAGCGGCACCTATCAGCTGCCATTCGCCTGCCGCTTTGTCGACGGCGCCTGGCGCAACCATGAATTGGGCAGCGCCGTCGAGGCAACCGTGGTCGGCTGGCGGCTGCGCCGCCCCTGATTTGAGGGCGTTTTCGAGCGAAGCGGGTATCGGTTCGCGTCAAGAAAGACGCCCAAAGACCCGGCGCGAAAGCGCCTGCCGCTGTGCCAAAATGCAACGAAGGCCGGAACCCATCTTAAGGTTCGGAACGCGCGCGGAACGAATCGCGCCCGAATCAGCCGATCCCCGGTGTACGCCGATGTTCACGGCTAGATATCGGTCCTCGATGGCGGGCGGCGCACCACATCCAGACCGGCCCGAATCCGGGCACGTCACCGCGATCGCCTAAAACGTTAATTCCTCGGGCGGTCGCGTGGAAGCGCTACTTCCAGGGCGTCACCGGCGGCACCTTGTCGGTGGCCGGCGGCATATCGACGGTCTTGAAATCCGCCGGGCTGACGATTTCGAGATACTCCATGTCCGGCGAGTAATCGAACAGGTAGTGCACGATCCCCGGCCGCTGATGGACGACGTCGCCGGCCTGCACCAGCGTCGGCTGGTCCTCATACATGAACCGCGCCCAGCCCTTCATCATGATCACGATCTGGAAATCGCAATCGTGGCGGTGCCAGCCGGTGCCGTCTTCCGGCGGCATCTCCGCATTGGCCTTGACCAGATGGCAGATCACCTGGCCGCCGGTCGCCGCCGCGATGCCGAGATCGCGATACAGGAAGAAATCGCGCAGGCCCCCGCCCTTGAATTCGGTATCGCCGGGTTTGACGTGGGAAAATTTGCTGACGACCGCGTGCTGATTCATGGAAAGCCTCCACCGTTCTTTCGCGTTGGTCGCGACAATCGCCGGCGTCCAATTTTTTGGCAGCGCGGATCGGCGCGTTCGAAGCTTGATTGCGTCATGCGAAAATCACGCCAGCCGCGCTGCACCGCGGCAATTTCGAAAACCGCCGCGTTGAAGACGTCGAAGCTGTTGGACGCGGACCGGAATTTCAGTCGTTGGATTTTTCGCGCGGCATCGCCGGCGTGCCGCTGCGGGTCGCGAAACCGCCCTGGCTGGCAGGAAGTTGAGCACGGCATGCCCGATGCTTGAGCCCTTCAAACAGGCAGCTCATGACCTGCGCTGCCTAATATTCCACCTCGAGCTCTTCGATGTCAGCGGGCTCGGCCCTGGCGGCCTCGATCCATTGCTGCATTTCCGGAAGCGCCATGATCAGGCTGGCGTAGTCGTTCAGCCTCGGCTCCAGCTTGACGTCATAGGTCATGAAGCGGGTCACGACCGGCGCATACATGGCGTCCGCCATGGTGCGTTCGCCGAACAGGAACGGGCCGCCCGATTTGGCCAGGCACTCGCGCCAGATCGCGCACACCCGATCGATATCGGCCTGCGCGCGCGACCAGATCTTGAAGCCGGGGAAATGGCCCTTCAGGTTGACCGGCAGCGACGCGCGCAGCGTCGTGAACCCGGAATGGATTTCACCGCAGATCGACCGGCAATGCGCGCGCAAGACGCGGTCCTTCGGCAACAGGCCGGCATCGGGCATGACCTCGTTGAGGTATTCCGCGATCGCCAGCGTATCCCATACGGTGGCGCCCTCATGCCGCAGGCAAGGCACCAGGATCGTCGGTGACAGCAGCAGGATTTCGGCGCGCGCCGACGCATCGTCCGGCGCGGTGACGATCTCCTCGAATTCGAGTCCCGAAAACCTGGTCAGCAGCCAGCCACGCAGCGACCATGAGGAGTAGTTCTTGCTGCTGATGGTCAGTGTCGCTTTTGCCATGTGGCTTTTCCCTTAACGCGTGAACGCCGGCCAAGGCCCGTTCTGGCGGGCGATCCGCTGCAAAGTGCCCAATATCCAGGCTTCGCAGCTTGGCCCCGAACCTTACTCCGAACCTTTACTCCAGCCTTACCAATACCTTTTCAACAGCAAGCGACGTGCCAGTTTCTTGGGCTGTTTGACTCCGCTTTGGCTTCGATATTGCATGGCAACATGGGCAGGGGCGGATCCGGATGATGTCGATGATGTATCAGGCCTATCAGAACCACATGGACCTGACGGGGCCATGGCGGACCGGGGCCGCGAACGCGCTGAAATATCTCAATCTGGTGCCGCAGGGCGTGTCCGACAGATTGTTCGGACGGCTCGCCGCCGCGCTCGAACTGATCTCGCGCACCTCCCTCACCTACACCCGCCCGGCCTACGGCATCGACAAGGTGCTGGTGGGTAATCAGGAGCTGGAGGTGACCGAGGAAGTCACCTACGCGACGCCGTTCGGCTCACTGCTGCATTTCAAGAAGGAAAATTCGCCGGAACAGCCGCGCCTGTTGCTGGTGGCGCCGATGTCCGGCCACTTCGCGACCCTGTTGCGCGGCACCGTGAAGACCCTGCTGCAGGATCACGACGTCTACATCACCGACTGGCACAACCCGCGCGACATTCCGCGCGATCAGGGCAAATTCGGCCTCGACGAATATACCGAGCACCTCATCACCTTCCTCGATCAATTGGGCCCGCGCGCGCATATGGTGGCGATCTGCCAGCCGTCGGTGTCGGCGCTCGCCGCCGCCGCGATCATGTCGGAGGACAATCACCCGGCGCGGCCGGCGACGCTGACCCTGATGGCCGGCCCGATCGACACCCGCATCCTGCCTACCAAAGTCAACGAATTCGCCAAGAGCAAGCCGCTGAAATGGTTCGAGGACAATCTGATCAATTACGTGCCGATTCAATGCAAGGGCGCGTTCCGGCAGGTCTATCCCGGTTTCGTGCAGCTCACCGCCTTCGTGTCGATGAACCTCGAGCGCCATATCAAGCAACACATCGATCTTGCCGGCCATCTGGCGAAAGGCGAGAAGGAGAAGGCCGAAACCATCAAGACCTTCTATGACGAGTATTTCGCTGTCATGGACCTGCCGGCGGAATTCTACATCGAAACCATCCGCGACGTGTTTCAGGAGCATCTGTTGCCGCAGGGCAAGCTGACCTATCGCGGCCGCCCGGTGAATCCCGCCTCGATCAAGAAGATGGGCCTGATGACGGTCGAGGGCGAGAAGGACGACATCTGCTCGATCGGCCAGACCCTCGCCGCGCAGGACCTCTGCACCGGGGTGCGCGCCTATCGCAAGGTGCATCACATGCAGGCCGGCGTCGGGCATTACGGCGTGTTCTCGGGCCGGCGCTGGAACACCGAAATCTATCCGCTGTTGCGGGATTTCGTGCACGTCAATTCATGAGCTGACGCGGCGCCCTCACCTTTCCCGTTGAGGCGCCGTCCGACCGCCTGTCAATTAAGAGCTTCTCCGGAACGGAAGTAGACATCGGCCTTCATTCCGACCGTGAGATCTCCCGATCCCGCCAATCCGACCATGACCCGAACCACATCCACCTCGGTCTGGCTGCGCGATCCGGGCGGCTCGTAGCGGCCGGGCTCCACCAGCGGAGCGATCGAGGACACGGCTCCCATGAACTCGCGACCGGGAAATGCGACTGCGCGCACAGTTGCCGGCTGCCCAACCTTGATTGACGCGAGGTCGCGTTCGTCGAGTTCTGCGCGCACGCACAGCGCCGAGAGGTCGGCGAGCTGCAACGGCGGCTGCGGCGAAGCGGGGGACACCAACTCACCCGGGTGCACATCGACCTGGAGCACGGTGCCGTCGATCGGGGCGCGCATCGTCATTTTATCGAGGGCGGATCGCGCGATGGCGTAGTCCGACCGGGCAACGCTGAGCTGGCCCTCCAGCGAGGTCGGCAAAGGAGCGTCGTCGTCGATGATGGTACGAAGCTGCTCCTTTCGGGTCGACAGTTCATTCTGAGCGCGCGTCAAAGCCAGACGGGCAGCGGTCAGATTGCTGTCCGGTCCGCCGCCGGCCCGCAACTTCGCGGCGGCCCGATCGACGGCGGATCGCGCGTCGTAGAGCGTCCGTTCGGCATCGGCCACGGCATCTTCGGCCTTGCGCCGCGACTTCGCGCTGCCCGACGCCGATCTTTCATCCCGCGCGCGCTCGTGCATGGCGACTTGCGTCGCCGCCGCCGCCAGCCGCGCCCGGAGCTCATCGTCAGCGAGGTGGATCAGCGGTTCGCCGGCAAACACCTTGTCATTGGTCTTCACCAGCACCTTGTCGACGACCCCGATCACCGCGGTTGCGACCCTTATCTGCCCGGAGCAGGCTTCGATACGCCCGGGCGCAATGGCTTGCCAGCGCCTCTCCCTCGGCTCGTCGACCGAGATACCCCAGAATGCCGACTTGATGGGGGTGAGCAGCGGAATCGCGGTGAAGATTCCGCCGGCTGCAATCAGACCCAGGACGACGACCCAGGCTATCCGGCGCTTCGACATGGCTAGCCGCCCTCCCGCGTTTTTGATTTCATTGCAGTCTCGGCAGTTTTGCGCCGCCGGGATCTTCGCCCGTGATCCGTCCGTCCTCGATGTGAACGACCCGATCCGCAAATGGCAAGAGACGCGGATCGTGCGTCACGATCAGCACGGCGTGCCCCCGTTCCCTGGCGATTTCAGCAAGTATCTTCATGATCGCCCGGCCATTCTCACCGTCGAGAGCGGCCGTCGGCTCGTCCGCAAGGATGATGGACGGGTTTCCGACAATGGCACGAGCGATCGCGACGCGTTGCTGTTCCCCGCCGCTGAGTTCGCGTGGATAGGCCTTTGTCTTATGGGCCAGGCCGACCTTCGCCAACGCCTCGCGTGACATTACTCTTGCCGCCCTGGAGGGCTGCCCGCGCACATCGAGCGCGAGGCGGACATTGTCGGCGGCAGACAATGTCGGAAACAGATGAAACGACTGGAAGACAAAACCCACATGCTCTCGCCTGAGAAGCGCGAGGTCCTCAGGTCCAGCGCCGGCGGTGGGGTGTCCGCAGATACGAACGGTACCTTCTGTCGGCCTCAACATGCATCCAAGAATGGACAAGAGCGTGGTCTTGCCGCTCCCGGAAGGCCCCATCAGCAGAGTGAGTTCGCCGCCCTTGAGCGAAAGAGTTATCCCCTTGAGCGCGGCTACCCTGGCCGCGCCGCTGCCGAGGTCCTTCGCCACATTCACCGCCTCGAGCAATGGTTCGGTCATCGCGCGAACACCGTGGCAGGATCGATGCGGGTGACCTGAACGATCGCCGCAATGGACGACCCGACGCACATGACGACGGTAAGCAGAAACAGGCCGACGAGAAGTGCGGGCGTGATGACGATCGGCAAGGCTGTCGCCGCGGTCAATCGCACGATGGCGTTGCCGATGAGGGCCGCGATGGAGAACCCGATTGCCGCGCTGAGCAGCGCCTGCCACATGATTACCTTGTAGATATACCGTTTGGACGAACCGATGGCGCGAAGGGTGGCGAACTCGGTCAGATGCTCTTTCGTGCTTGAATAAAGCGTCTGGGCGACGACGACGGTGCCGACGATCACGCCGAGCAATGCGCCGGCGAAGAGCGCGGCGCCGGCGCCGGTGCCGAATAGCCAGAATTTGCGGCTCCGCTCGCGAAACTCGGCAGGCGTCAGGACCTCCACGTCCGCGATGTTCGACACGATCTCCTGGCGAACGCGATCGCGATCGGCGTCCTGGCTCAGACGCACAAGGAGATAGCTGGCCTTTCCGGAGGGAACTCCTGTGTAAGTTCGCGCCCGATTGACGTCCAGGAAAACGAACGGCGTCGTGGTGAAGGAACGGATCCCGCTGGTGACGGCGGCCACGCGTACGGGTTGCTCCCGGATTTCGGCGGTTGACCCGATCCCCGAGACGCCAAGACGGTCGAAATAGGTCCGGTCCACCGCGACTGCTTTCGGGCTCGACAGCGACTCGATCCGGCCTTCCACCAGGTTCCACGGCTCAAGGCCGCCGTACCGCAGATCCGAACCAATGACGAAAACGGGGGTCATTTCTCCGCTCGACATTCGCCAATCCGCAAATCCGATCACGACGGGAATGACCTCCGTCACTCCGCTGACCAAAAGCGCGCGATAGCGCTCACGCGTGTTCAACAGGGACGGGTCCTCGAAGCACTTGGTTCCTTTCGGCATGACCCAGAGATCGGCGGACGCATGATCGATCATCGTCGTCACCATGCGTCCAAAGCCCAGATACAGGCCCATCTGGACAGTCACCAGAACGATGGAAAACACGATCCCTATCACCGTCGCAATCAAACGCAGCCGGTCATGAAAAAGATTTCGGAATGCGAGGGTGAAGACCAATGGCATGTTGGCTCAATTACTTTCCGTCCGGCGTCAATTCGGTCATCACGCGCGGCGTAGTCCGCGTATGATCGCATTCAGTTGCGAGAATGGCAGCAAGCCGCCGATCGCGGCAGCGATGGCCCAGCTCAGGATAAGGGTGGCACCGAACACGATCGCAGCCTTGACGATCGCAAACAATGCCGTGCCCAGCATCGCATATTGCAGCCAGACAGCGAACGTGTAGTGGATCAGATACATGCGGTAGGCATTTGCCGACAGGCTATTGAACTCCCGCCGGCGCCAATGCGCAAAGCGTAGACAGACCGCGAGCGAACACAGACAGCCCGCCGCGCAAGCGACCACAAAGCCCAGGCCGGCTGCGAGTTTGTCGATCAGGGGAGCATTGCTCCAATCGGCCATCGTCACCGAGGTCGCGGCTGCCCAGAGCAGGAAGCCGCCAAAGGCTGCGGCGAGCCAAGCCGGCCAGCGCCGCGCCAGAACCCCATCGCAATCGAGCAATCCACGATCGAGGCCATAGGCCCCGACCACCATGCCGGCAAGGAAATAGACGAGGTAGTGCAAAGGTCGGCTGGGCTGAAACGCGATGGGGCCGATATTCACCCATTCGAAGGGTGAACAGGCGAGCACCAGGGGAATGTAGGCCAGCGCGGAGAGCGTCACCAGAACGGCAAGGAACCGCACCGGATTGCCGAAGGCCGGGGCCAGCAGCTGGACAAGACGCTGGTCCCATCCTGGAACGAATTGATGCATCGCGGCCGCCAGAATATTGAACGCCAACAGCTCGCCCAGGAACCACTGCGGTCCGCACGGCCAGAACGGCAGCGCCAGCAAATGTTGCAGATAGGCATCGAGGCCGGGGTCGACGGCAGTGCTGCGATAGGCGGCATAATAGGCGAGCGGCACCAGAAAAATGACGGCCAGCGCCAACGGCAGGCCAATCCGCAGCAGCCGGTCCGACAAAAACTTGCGGCTTCCCTTGCGCGCAAGGCTTGACGGCACGAACAGCCCCGAGAGGAAAAACATCAGGGTCATCAGACCCACATCCTGCCAGGCGCAGAACAGGTCGAAGCCGAACCATCGCTGGCCGTCGACGATTGGAAAAGCCAGCCACAGATACGGCGCGCTGTCGAACGGATAGGGTGCTGGCGGCAGGGATGCGAGGTAAGGCAGGACCGAATGGAACGCCAGCACGATCAGGATGACAACCGCCCGAAGATTGACAAGAGCAATGCTCGATCTGCTCATCGTTGTGCGGCCCCGCGCCCTACCCGCAATATATGCACGAGACCGCGCCCCCGTCCCCCCGATATGGCACTCCTGCCGAATATTTGGTGCGCAATTCGCCTTTAAAGTGACGATTCGGTGGCGCGCCCCTTCGTGGAGCCCGGGCCACCCCCTATGCACGATCCGTTCGCTCCCGTAATAGTGCCGGCCAATCACGAGCCGTCCCGGGAGGAATCCTCATGAGATCGATGTCTGCCAATATCCGCCGCCTGGCGCTCGCCGTCGCCGGCGTATTGTGGTTCACGGGCACAGCCGGCGCGGCCGAGGTCCGGGTGATGATCTCCGGCGGATTGACGGCGGCCTATAACGCGCTGGTGCCGGAATTCGAGCGCGCGACCGGCCACAAGGTGATCACGGCCTATGGGCCCTCGATGGGCACCACGGTCAATGCGATCCCGGTCCGGCTGGAGCGCGGCGAGCCCGCCGACGTGCTGATCCTGGTGGGCTATGCGCTGGGCGACCTGATCAAGCAGGGCAAGGTCGTTGCCGACAGCCGCGTCGACCTTGTGAAATCGCCGATCGGGGTTGCGGTGAAGGCGGGTGCGCCGAAACCGGATATTTCATCCCCGGACGCGCTCAAACAGGCGCTGCTGGCGGCAAAATCGGTCGCCTATTCCGACAGCGCCAGCGGCGTCTACGTCTCGACCGAGATGTTCGCAAAGCTCGGCATCGCCGAGCAGATGAAAGACAAGGCACGGAAGATTCCCGCGACGCCGGTGGGCGAAATCGTGGCGCATGGCGACGCCGAGATCGGCCTGCAGCAGATCAGCGAATTGAAACCGGTCGCCGGCATCGACGTCATCGGGCCGCTGCCGAGCGAGTTGCAGAAGATCACGGTGTTTTCCGCCGGGATCGCCAGCGTATCGAAAGAGCCCGAGGCGGGCACAGCGCTGATCAAGTTCCTCGCCTCGCCGGCGGCGCGCGACACGATCGTCAAGAGCGGCCTGGAGCCGATCGCGGCGGGCGCGACGAATTAACTCTTTCTTTCTGGCAAGACCCGCCTTTCTTATGGTCGGGGGTCGCCCCGTCGGCGGGTCCGCTATGGGGGCCCGAAACCGGACGTCGCCGATCAAAGAGCCTTGGTGAAGTGGTAGCGACGAATTCCGCCACCCACAGTTTTGTTACTGGCGACCACTGCAACCTCTTCGCGGACTGGCGAATATCCCGCATGTTGATAGAGCGCCAGGGCTTCCTTCTGAAGTTCTGAAGTACTCAGATTCAGTCTCAATCGGTTGCGCCGTCTGCATTCTTGTTCCGCGAAGACCAGCATCGTTCGAGCGATACCTCGACGCCGCAAATCGGGGTCGACGTACATTCGGCGCAGTTCCATCGCCCCGTCACTCGACGGCTCGAGCCCGAACATGCCGACGATCTTCTGGCCATCGACGGCGACCCAGAATCCGCCCTTCCGCTCTGAATAGTACTCGGCGATCTGATCGATTTCTTCTGCAAGCGAACGAGCGATGTAGATTTCGAACGCTTCTTTCATATCCGCAGACGCCAACAGACGATTCACCCGGATGAATAGCTCGCGCACGGCAGCTGTATCGTCAGACGAGAAGTCGCGGATTTCCATCTGGTCCCCATGGGTTTCCGTCATGTGGCACGCATACGAGCTTCACGGCTGGATCACCCTGCAGGAATAATAAAGTCGGTCGCGCTGCCTGTCGGCATCGCGTCGTATGAATGTCTCAGATCGAAAGCAGACGTCATACTGGCACAGGCGAAGCTCGCGCTATTGCCCCCGCAGCGGCGTGTCCTTCAATCCGTTATTGTCGAACGCCTTCCGCAACACGCCGTTCGTCCTGACCTCGGCCATGAATTTGGTCGCATAGGCCAGCGCCAGCGGGTGATTGAGCGGCACCGCGACCGCGGTCACGGTCTGCTTGAAGGTTTCATCCAGCACACGCGTGCCCGGAATCTTCTTGGCCATGGCTTCGAGCTGGCCGCGCGACAACGCGAAGGCATCGGCCGCGCCGTTCTTGAGCAGGTTGAAGATTTCGTCGTAGGTTTGATAGCCCGTAACCTTGGCGTTCTTCAGATGCGCCTGCGCGCCACGCATGGTGGTGGTGTTGTTGACCGCCGCGACCTTGATCCCGGGCTGGTCGAGTGTCGCGAAATTCGCGATCGCAGACCCGGGCTTGACGATGTAGGTGGCGTCCGTGACCTCGTAGATCGGCCCGAACAGCATCTTGGTCTCGCGCTCCGGGTCTTTCGGAAGGAAGCTGACGTCCCAGGCCCCTGCCGAGGCGGCGTCCGTGATCTGTCCGGAATTCGGGTAGGCGACATATTCGACGGGCAGGCCGAGCTGGTCCGCCATGGCCTTGCCGAGATCAACGGGCACCCCGGCATAGCCTCCGGTTTCTGTCCTGGTTGACCAGTAGGCACCGCCGGCCGGACTGATCCCGATCGCCACCCGCAGCTTGCCGGTCGGCGCGATTTCGTCCTTCAAGGCATCGGCGCGGGCAGTACCGGTCATCATGATCGAAACACCCAAAATGAGGCCGGCGATACGCGGCAACGTGTGATCACGCATAGACTCTTGCTCCCATCAGCCCGTTGTCGAGCAAGCGGGCTTTCGCCGGCCATTATGGTCGATCGGCGCGGGCCAAGACACCCAAATCTCGATGAAAAATTGGTGAGCAGATGCGTTCAAATCGGGGGCACGTCAGCGGAATTGAATGCCCTGTCCGCTAATTCCCGGCCAGGACCGGCGCAAAGGCCTCACGGTTGGCGCGCCAGGCCCGCTGATATTCCATGATGCGCGCGGTTTCATCGGCGACATGCGGACCGAGCATGCCGGCGATCAGATGAAGCGTGGTGTCGATGCAGAGCGTCACCCCGCCGCCGGTCACTACCGCGCCGGTATCCACCAGCATCGCCTCGCGCACGTCGATCCGCGGATAGCTCGCGCGCATCACCTCGAGCGGCGAAATTTCCGGCGGTACGACCTCGCGCTTGGTGGTGGCGGGTCCATCATCCAGCACGCCGCTCGCGGCCAGGATCATGCCGCCGGTACAGACCGAGGCAATGCGGTGCGAGGCGTGGACGCGGCGAATGTATTCAAGCGTCGCCGGCGCCTTGGCCTGCGCGGTCCAGCCGGGGCCGCCGGTGACGATGACGAGATCGCAAGCCGGCGCATCGTCGATGCCGAAATCGGCTGTGACCTTCAACCCGTTGGCGAGCGCGACCGGCCCTGCGCGGGGTGCGATGGTGTAAATCGCGATCTCGGGTGCGACCCGGCGCGCCATTGACAGCACGCCGAAAGTTGCAAGATCGATCGGTTCGACGCCGTCGTAGATGAAAATGCCAAACTGCACGGCGCCCGACCTTAGATCATGATCCGATCAAATCGAATCATGATCTCATCTTCTTGTTTGAGCATGATCTCCTCGAAAAACCGGTTCCAACTTTTCCGGATCATGCTCTATTCCGCCAGCGGACCGCCTTTGGTCTCGCGCGCGGCGAGGGCCGCGGCGAGCGTAATCAGCGCCAGCACGATCATCATGATCGACACGCCGGTGGTGCCGCCGAGATATCCGACCATCGCGGTGGCGATGATCGGCGCAAAGCCGCCGCCGATCGCCGCCGATACCTGGAAGCCGAAGGAAGCGCCGCTGTAGCGGACGCGCGAGCCGAACAGTTCGGGAAAATAGGCCGATTCAGGCCCGAACATCATGCCGTGGCCGAAGTTCATCGCGATCATGACCGCGGCGAAGATCAGCACCGTGCTCTTGCTCTCCACCATCCAGAACAGCGGAAATGCGAAGGCGATCGTGAACAGCGCGCCAAAAATGTAGAGCGGCCGCCGGCCGATCCTGTCGGACAGCCAGCCGAACAGCGGCAGGCTGATCAGTTCCAGCAACGCGGCATACATCACGGCGTCGAGCATCATCGGCTTCGGCAGGCCGAGCTTGGTGGTGGCGTAGCCGACGACGAACACGGTGAGCATGTAGACCCAGGACACCTCGGAGAGTTTCAGCCCGACGGCGATCAGGAATGTCCTGGTGTTCTTGCCGACCGCCTCGACAACCGGGTTGTTCGACAGGCCGCCGCGCGTCTTGAGTCCTTCGAACACCGGCGTCTCCGGCACCCGCGATCGAACGAAGGTGCCGACCCCGAGCAGCACGATGCTGATCAGGAACGGAATGCGCCAGCCGTAGGCCGCAAAATCGGCGTCCGGCATTTTGGTGACAAGCGCAAATACCAGTGTCGCCAGCACCAGCCCGATCGGAAATCCGATCTGCACGAAGCTCGCGTAGAAGCCGCGCCGGTCGGTCGGCGCGTGCTCGAGCACCATCAGCGAGGCGCCGCCCCATTCGCCGCCAAGGCCGATGCCCTGAATGATGCGCAGCAGGATCAGCAGGATCGGCGCCATCACCCCGATCGAGGCGTAGGTCGGCAACAGCCCGATGCAGAAGGTGCTCAGCCCCATGATGAACAGCGTCAGCACCAGCATGGATTTGCGGCCCAGCCGGTCGCCGAAATGGCCGAACAGCGCGCCGCCCAGCGGTCGCGCCAGAAAGCCGACGGCATAGCTGCCGAGCGCGGCCAATGTGCCGGCGAGCGGATCGAAGGTCGGAAAAAACGCCTTGTTGAAGACCAGCGCCGCCGCGGTGGCGTAGATCAGAAAATCATACCATTCGATGATGGTGCCAAAACAGCTTGCGAACACGATCGAATTCATCTTCGATCGCTCGATGCCGACGATCGGCGCCGTGGCGGTAATGGTCATTGGGCCTCCGGCTCATGCGCGAAACCCCAGGAATGGGGAGCTTGACTAAAATCAATGCAAGCAGCATGCCGGACCGCTGCCCCCCTCTTCTATCCCGGGATGGGACGGACGCGCGCTGATATCGCCTCCCCTGTACCAAGACGATCCGGCGATACCGTCCACATGCGACAGGAAAGCCCCGTCTTGCCGCGGCGTTGAGCGCTGCAATCGACGGGGCTTCCTTGTTTCACCGCCCGCGGCAAGCCGTTCCGCGGGCAAGCTATTTTGAAGTGTAGCTATCTCCGACCGTTATAGCCGCCACCTCCCATGCCACCGCCGCGCATGCCGCCACCATAGCCGCCTATGCCAATACCGATGCCTCCCAGGACGGCGCCCGGCGAAACATAGACCGGCGGACCGCGTTCGACGACGACATCGTCGTCGTCATAGACCTGCGGCTTCCTGCGCTTCGGCGGCGCCGTTTCGACCCGCTTGGTCGACGGAGCCGGCTCAACCTTCTTGAGCAGCGGGTGCACGGGCGTCGTGCATGGGCAGGTCGGCCCCAGCGCCACGTTGGTCGGAGCGAGCGCGCCGGGGAGCGAGCGGTTGAGGACGCGCATCTGCAACCTTCGCGCGGTAGGTGCCAGATCGCTGCTCGCATAGCGCGCCAGGAATGCTTCAAACGATGCGGAGGTGTTGGTTCCGACCGCGACTTCCCACGCCTGCATCTCGTGACGGCGCTCAAGCAGCGAGCGCACCCGCGGCGCGTATGAAGATTGGGAAAACAGCGTGGCAAAAGCCTCATAGGCCGCGACCGAGTTGTCCGCGATCACCAGCTCATACGCGACCTTCGGATCCTTGCCGCCGAGATCCCGGCGCCATTCGTCCGCAGTGCGCACCACGGGTGCCTGCGGTTTCGGCGCCTCCGCGCCTGCGGCAGAACCCTTTTCTCCCGGAAAAAACCTGAAATCGCTCGTCAGCGACGAACTTTCCCACGGGACCTGCCGGCCCTCCGTCGCCTGATTCACCGAGACACGGACACGCTTGAAAGCTTCCTCGATCGGGAGATTTGGCTCCTTTGCGACCGAGAGCACCGCAGTCGTGTAGGGGCTGTCGGCCCCGTTGCCATCCTCCGCCTCCGCACCCGGCGAGGTCGAAAACGAAATGAAGGAGCCTGGCGCGCCGGCCTTGGTATTGACGATCGCAAGCCCGTGACCCGCAGTCTGGTTCAATGCCGGGAACGGGTTGTTGCGGCAGGCATCGAGCATGAAGATACGCATCCGCGCCGGCAGCGCCCCCAACGTGTTCATGAGATCGTTGAGCCGGACCGCCTGCAGCGGAATGTCAGCTTCGCGCTTCGGATCGACATCGACCGGCACCAGATAGTTCTCGCCGTCAATCTGCAGGCCGTGGCCGGCATAAAACACCAGCGCGACCGTATCCGGTCCACTCGCCGCCACCTTGGCGGCGAAGTCACTGATGGTCTGGCGCATGTCATTCTGCGCCAGATCGGGAGCGGCGGTGACGTCGAAGCCCGCACTGTCGAGCATTTCCGCCATTCGTTTGCCGTCGTTCGCTGCGTTGGGCAGCCCCGGCACCGCGCGATAGGCCGACTGGCCGATCACCAGCGCCACGCGGCTTTCCGCCAAGGCGACACGGCCGGTCGAAATCTGGGAAAACAGCAAGAGCGCGGGCAGAAGCAACAAATCGCGAAAAACCAGACGGCGCATGGTGACACCTCTTCGCAGCAAGTTTCGACGCATGATGGCAGTCTTCCTACATCCGCAACAATGCGACATATGTGAGCTACCTCACAGCGGCGATGGAAACCTGCCCAAGCGTCAGCAGGGCTGTCGCGGCTGCGCCCGTTCACCCGACGCGCGACGGGCGCCGCTCAGTTCGCGCCCGCAGCCGGCACCTTGATTTCGGCCGGCAGGATGATCGCCGCCGCGATCACCAGCAGGCACAAGCCGGCGAACGCGTGCAGCATGGTAACAAAGCCGCCGTGCTGATACAGCCAGGCCACCAGGCCTACCGACGCGCCCGCGGCGGTGAAGCCGACGAAATAGCGCACCGCATAGGCGCGCGAGCGCCACTCCTCGCTGGTGTATTTGCCGACCATGGCGTCATTGACCGTGACCTGGCCGAACGCGCCCATGACAATGCCGATGGCGGCGATGATCAGCGGCAGGTTCGACAACTCCGCCGCCACATACAGGAACGGCGCGAGCACGAAGGACAGCGGCAGCGAGACCGCCTTCAGCGAGTGACGGTCGATCAGCTTGCCGATGGTGTATTGCGTCATCGCGCCGAACACATAGACGCCGGCCGCAATCAAACCCAGCAGCGCCGGGCTTTGGGTGAGGCCGCTCAATCGCTCCGCGAACAATTTGGGCAGCGCCACGGTCACCGCGTTGAAGGTGGTGGAAATCGCGATCACCACGATCAGCAGCGCGACGATCACCCGCCACATGTCGCGCCTGGCGACCCGCGCCTGCGCGGCGGCCTGCCTGACACCCGAGCGATCCTCGTGAACCACCGTCCACATGAAGGCTGCGCCGATCAGCATCGTGACGGCGCCCGGAATGATGAAGGCCCAGCGCCAGCCGAGATATTGGCCGACGACGCCTGTGACCAGCGCCGATGACGCCACGCCAAGATTGCCCCAGACGCCATTGAGACCCATCTCGCGGCCGAGCCGGTCCGCATAGGACACGATCATCGCGGTGCCGACGGGGTGATAGATCGACGCGAACAGGCCGATCGACAACAGCGCCGCGCCGAGTTCGAGCCTGGTCTGCACAAGGCCGACCGCGATCATCGAGGCGCCGATGCCGGCAAAGAAGATCACCATCATGTGGCGGCGGCTCCAGCGGTCGCCGAGCCAGCCGGTCAAGAGCGAGCCGGCGCCGAAGGCAAGGAAGCCCGGCGTGGCGTAAGGCAGTAGCTCCGAATAGGCCATGCCAAGCGCCGGCCCCATCACAATCACGGCCGCGGCGAAGATCAGCATCGAATAATGGTCGATGAAATGGGCGGCGTTGACGAACCCGATCACCCGGGCCGGGCTGTTCATCGTTCTACTCCCTTCGCATTTTGAAATAGGTTATACGGTCTTGTGCTGACGGGATGCGGCCAATGGGTATCGTCGAAACGCCAATCATTGCCATCAAGGGAAGCCACCGCACGGCCTGCGACGGCGTCCATCTCGTCGCACGTCACTACAGGAAGGGCGTCCGGCTCGACGCCCATATGCACCGCGAAGCGCAGCTGGTTTATGCGGCCCGCGGCACGATGCAGGTCACGACCCCGAAGGGGCGCTGGCTGGTGCCGCCGGATCGCGCGGTATGGGTGCCGGCCCGGCTCGAACACGCCATCGACGTGCTGGCCGACATCGACATGCGGACGCTGTATTTCGATCTGGCGTGGCTGAAGCGCGAAAAGCCCGACGCAAGCCTGGATGCGGAATTCGTGGTGCGGGTGTCAAGGTTGCTGCACGAGTTCGATCCTGGCCCTGTTCGACGAACGCCATAACCCTGACCGCACCGCGCTGCTGATCAGGCTCGCCGTGCTCGAACTGCATCAAGCCGACGATTCCGCGACCTTCGTTCCGCTGCCGCGTGAACCGCGTTGCAGGCGCGCGGCGGACATCGTGCTCGCCGATCCCACCGCTTCGCATGAGATCGAGGCGCTGGCGCGCAAGGTCGGAACCTCGGTGCGGACCTTGTCACGGTTGTTTTCGTCGGAAACGCAACTCAGTTTCAAGGGCTGGTGCCAGCGCGCGCGCATCGCCGCCGCGATCGAGCGGCTGTCGACCGAGGCCGATGTCTCGGTCAAGCAACTCGCCGCCGGGCTCGGCTACGCCAGCGTGCCGGCCTTTTCGCACGCATTCCGCCAGGTGACCGGCAAGACCCCGACTGCTTTTTCGGCAATGAAATAGAAATAGCGCCCCCGGTCCGCGACCAAATAGCAGGCGGCCGTTCCAAAAGGTGGGCATGTCATACCCGCGAAGGCGGGGCAATTCGGTGTTCCAGAGGGGCCGGTGACGATTTGAGAGGCGGCGGCATCCTGGACGCCCCGCATTCGCCGGGCGTGACCACCTCTTGGCTTGATTGTGATCGGCTTTATCCTAAATCCATGTCACAATTCCGCGCCATCTGGATTCGACATGCCCCCCAGGAATAACGCCTTCTTCTCCGATCTTCTCGCCTCGATTTCCGAGCGCGGCCGCACGCTGCTCCGTCGCGCCGGATCGTCCGACGACAAGCAGGACGCGTCCGACCTGATCGAGTTGTGCGAGGCGCTGTTGTCGGGCCGGGGCGAAGCTTCCGGCACCGCGATGGCGCGCGAGGTGCTCGATCGATACCATCACCTCGACGAGACCGGCCGGCTTTCGTTCTTCGGGAATCTGGCCCGCCATTACGGTCCGGACCGGGAGAAACTGGCGCACGCGATCGAGAACTGGCGATCGCAGCCGAATGATGCCGACGCCAGCGATCTGCATTTTGCCTCCGAGCCGCGACGCCAGGAACTGATCCGCCGGCTCAACCGCGCGCCGGGCGGCACCAGCGAACTGGTGTCGATGCGCGCCGAGCTGCTCGATCTCATGAACGGCGACAAGGATCTTGCCGCGCTCGACCGCGACGTCGTGCACTTATTGGCCTCGTGGTTCAACAGGGGGTTTCTCGTGCTGCGCAGGATAGACTGGTCGACGCCAGCGAACATTCTGGAAAAGATCATTCGCTATGAGGCGGTGCATGAGATCCGGGATTGGGACGATCTGCGCCGTCGCATCGACCCCGCCGACCGGCGCTGCTATGCGTTCTTCCATCCCGCGCTGGTCGATGAACCCCTGATCTTCGTCGAAGTTGCACTGACGGAATCCATTCCCGGCGCCATCGCGCCGCTGCTCGCCGAGGACCGCCAGCCGGTGCCGATCGAGCGCGCCCGCACCGCAGTGTTCTATTCGATCTCCAACACCCAGCGCGGCCTGGGCGGAATATCCTTCGGCAATTTCCTGATCAAGCAGGTGGTCGAGGAATTGCGCCGCGAATTGCCGAAGCTGGAGAATTTCGTGACGCTGTCGCCGGTTCCGGGCTTCATGTCATGGCTGAAGAAGGCCAGCGACGTTCCCGTGAGCGACGAGGAGCGGGGGCTGCTCGAAAATCTGGAGCGGCCGGACTGGTTCGAGGATGCGGAGCTGGCGGCGCAACTGCGTTCGATCGTCGAGCCGCTCGCGGCCTATTATTTCCTGAAGGCGCGCACGCCGAAGGGCCGGCTGATCGATTCGGTGGCGCGGTTCCATCTCGGCAACGGCGCGCGGCTGGAGCGGATCGACTGGCTCGGCGATCTCTCGCCGAAGGGCCTGCGCGAATCCGCCGGCATCATGGTCAACTATCTCTATCGCCTCGAGGACATCGAGAAGAACCACGAGGCCTATGCCAACCAGGGCACGATCGCGGCTTCCAGTGCGGTGAAGAAATTGCTCAAGAACGAGGGCCGGCGGCTGTTGGATATGCGGCTGTCGTAGCCTCAAGGCCGGCCGGCGCGCCGCAGGAGACGATTTTCCGCCTCCTGCCGGCGATCAGTTCCAAAGCCCTTCGATTCCAAGGTCCTTCAATTCTAGAGCTTGGCCCTGGCCACCAAACGGAAGGTACGGCCCTGGCCGGGAGAAATGTTGTTGTCGCCGTCGGCGCTCGCCCAATAACCCTGGTTGAAGACGTTTTCGATGTTGAGCTGGCCGCTCCAGGTCTGGTTGATCTTCAGGTAGAGCGCGGCATCGACGCGCACGAACCCCGGCAGCTTCACAAAATCGTCCGACGACGCGAATGAATCCGAGAAGTAGATGACGCCAAATCCGGCGCCCCACATTGAATCGATCTGATACTTGTTCCAGAGCGAGACCTGGTTGAACGGCACGAGCTGAACGCGATTGCCCGCGAGGATCGTCGGCGGGGCCGGGTTGGCTGCTGTCGAGGAATTGGTATTGCTGCCGATTCGCGCATCCGTGTAGGCGTAGCCGAGTGTCGCCTGCCAATCCTTTGTGACATAGCCGGTCAGGGCGGTCTCGAAGCCCTTGATGACGTTCAGGCCGCTGATCGCAAACAGGCCGCCGCCGATCGCTAGCGGGACGTTGGTGCGGTTCAACTGATAGATCGCGGCGGTGTATTGCAGGCGCGGAAAGATATTCCATTTGACGCCGACTTCGGTGTTTTCGAACTTCTGCGGCGGGATTAGCGCCGACCCGGTATTCAACGCGCTGAACTGATCGCCGGCTGACGGCAGGAACGAGATACTATAGGCGCCGTAGACCGACAGATTGTCGACCGGCTTGACGATGACGGCGGCGCGTGGCGACACCAGATCGTCGGTGCGGGTACGAAAGATCGCGGTGTTTTCGTCGGTCGCGCTGAGTTCGAAGCGGTCGAAACGCGCGCCGGCGATTAATTGCAGCCAGCGCGTGATATCGATCTGGTCCTGCGCATAGGCGGATTCGATATTGAGGCGGTACTTGCTGTCGGAATCGGCCGCGGTAACGCCGGGCGAGAACGCGCCCCGAAGCTGGTGAATGAAATTGACCGGGCCGAAATAGGTCGGAGCGAAGGCATTGCCCGGCGCGGCGTTGGTTCCGGTAGAGGCAAAGATACCGGTGTTGCGAAGATCGAGGCCGGTCTGCCGGTCGAACTCCGTTCCGAACGCGATGGTGTGACGGATCGGACCGGTCATCGCCTTGTAGACGAAGTCGGTCTGGTTGAAAGCGTTTTCGCGGTCGGTGACGTGGTTATAGGCGCTATAGCTGAAGCTGCCATCGGCGGCGACCGAACTGCCCGGATAGACGTTCTGGTAGGAGCGGTTGAAATCGGCGTACATCGACGAATTCTTCACCGTCAACCCGTTGTTGAAATCGTGCTCGATCACCGCCGTCCCGGTCTGCACGTCCGCCCTGGTATTGTTGTATTGCGGGCTGCCGTAAAACGCCGAAAGATTGCCGTTCGGCGCGAACGGCGCCGTCGGGTTCAGCAGCGTCCCGGTTCGAAACGACGGATTGCCGCGGTCGGCGACTTCCCTGTCGTGATAAAATTCGTAGCTCAGCCTGACCTTGGTATCGTCGTCCGGCTTCAGCGTGACGGTCGGGTTGAATCCGAAGCGCTCCAGGTTTCCGTAATCGCGGAACGTGTCGCTTCCTTCGTAGAAGGTATTGAGGCGTACCGCGACGTTCTCGTTGACGGCCTGGCCGGCATCGAGCGTGACCCGGCGATCGCCGTAAGAGCCCGTCTGTACGCTCGCATCATAAACCCTGGTGCCGTCGGCTTCCTTGAGCGTGCGATTGACCACGCCGCCGCCCGCACCGCGTCCGAACACCAGCGCGGCGGGACCCTTCAGCACTTCGAGGCTTTGGGTATTGTAGATATCGCGGTAATATTGAACGTCGTCACGGAAACCGTTGACGAAGAAATTCGCGCTGGAATCGACGCCGCGAATCACGAGCTCATCGCGGTTGCCTTCGCCCTGATGCACGGCGACGCCCGGAACGTAGCGCGTCAGTTCAGTGATGCCGTGGGTGCTCTGGTCGGCAATGAAATCCTTGGTCAGGACGCTGACCGATTGCGGAATGTTTAGCAGCGGCGTGTTGGTCTTGGTGCCGACCGACGTGCTGTCGGAGTAATATCCGGCCGTGCCGGTGCGCGCATCCTGCGACACCGCGAACGGCTTCGGCGCCGGGCTCGCCTCCGGCCGTTGCGCAGTTTGCGACCGGCGCTTGGCGCTGCCGCGCGTGGCGCGCGGCTGAGCCGGAGCAAGATCGGAGCGGCGCTTGCCTTCGGGAGCGGTAATCGTCACCGCCGGAAGTGAGGTTCCGGATGCTTGCGCCACTGCCGTCTGGGCCCGGGTATCCTGCGGCCCGACCAATACGCCGAGCGCGAGATAGCTCGCGGAGCGAAGCCGCGCTGCGGATGGCAGACGGACTTGAAACCTGAACGGACTCTTCACGGCAGCTGCCCCCAATGTCGCGCCGCGTCAGTTGCGGCGTGTGAGGGCTCATGGCGAAGTGGGAGCAATGTGTCGAGACAGGCGAGTTAGAATCGCTCTCGCCGGAATTATTTTTTAGAAAACGTCTAATTCACTGAAATCAGGGAAATGGCTGCGGCACAATGGTTTTTGGAGTGAGAAATTTATCCCGCGCAAAAAATAAAGCTCTGCCGTTCGATGCATTCTAAAACGACGAGGTCGGTTGCTGCCCAATTCAACTCTCGCCGCTGCGATGGTGTCGTGGTTTGGATCGCTTCTAAATCTCGGGGTTGACTGGCCGGAACCGGGCTGCGCCACGAACGGGCAGCGGGCGGCAGTACCACCTCACAGCATTCTCACGACGCCAGCGCCTTCATCTCCGCGTAGAGATCCGATTTCCCCTCAAACCCGATCCCCGGCAAATCCGGCATGGTGATGTGACCGTTCTCGACGCGAACGCCGTCCGGAAAACCACCATAGGGCTGGAACAGGTCGGGGTAGCTCTCGTTGCCGCCAAGGCCGAGGCCGGCGGCGATATTCAGCGACATCTGGTGGCCGCCATGTGGAATGCACCGGCTCGGCGACCAGCCGTGGGTCTTGAGCACCTCAAGCGTGCGCTGATATTCGCAAAGCCCGTAGGACAGCGCGCAGTCGAATTGCAGCCAGTCGCGGTCGGGCCGCATCCCGCCATAGCGGATCAGGTTGCGCGCATCCTGATGGCTGAACAGGTTCTCGCCGGTCGCCATCGCGGCCGGATAGAATTCCGCCAGCGCCGCCTGAAGCTGAAAGTCGAGGGGATCGCCGGCCTCCTCGTACCAGAACAGGGGATAGTCGCGCAGCATCCTGGCGTAGCCGATCGCGGTCTCCAGATCGAACCGGCCGTTGGCGTCGACGGCAAGCTGCGCGTCCTTGCCGATCTCCTCGAGCACGGCCTCGATCCGCAAGCGGTCTTCCGCGATCGGCGCACCGCCGATCTTCATCTTGACGACGTTGTAGCCGCGGTCGAGATAGCTGCGCATCTCGCCGCGCAGCATCGACAGGCCCTTGCCGGGGTAATAGTAGCCGCCGGCGGCATAGACGAACACGCGCGGATCGGCGTTGCGGCCATGGCGTTCGGCGAGCAACCGAAACAGCGGCTTGCCTGCGATCTTGGCCACCGCGTCCCATACCGCCATGTCGATGGTGCCGACCGCGACCGAGCGCTCGCCATGGCCGCCGGGTTTTTCGTTCAACATCAGGGTCGACCAGACCTTGTCCGGATCGAGATTGTCGCCGGCCTCGTTGAGCAGGGTCTTCGGATCGGCCTCCTTCAGCCGCGGCGCGAACCGCTCGCGGATCAATCCGCCCTGTCCGTAACGGCCGTTGGAATTGAAGCCGTAGCCGACCACGCGGCTGCCGTCGCGCACGACGTCGGTGACGACGGCGACCAGGCTCGTCGTCATCTTGGTGAAGTCGATATAGGCGTTGCGGATCGGCGAGGAGATCGGTTTTGTCACTTCGCGGATGTCGACGATGCGGACGGACATTGGCTTTGGCTTTCGGGGGATGGCGGGAACTGTCTACGCCGTCATTGCGAGCCACCGGGTCGCGCGAATGCGCGCCCGATGATAAACTCCGCGAAGCAATCCATTGCTGCATCACCATGGGAAAGAATGGATTGCTTCGTCGCTTCGCTCCTCGCAATGACGGAAGAAGAAACTCAGGACGTTCCCTTGTCGCGAAAATACGGCTCTACCGGGCCATGGACCTTGATGGTCAGCGGATTGCCGTAGCGATCCTTGGCGTTGCCGGCGGTCACGCGAACCCACCCCTCGCTGACGCAGTATTCCTCGACATTGGTCTTCTCGACCCCCTTGAAGCGAATGCCGACGTCGCGCGCCAGCACCGCTTCGTCGTAGTAGGGGCTTTTCGGATCGCTCGAAAGCCGGTCCGGCAATTGATCGCTCGACATGGTCTGGTTCTTCTCGTTCACAATAGCGCCTCGATTTCCTTTGTCAGGGCTTCCGGGGTTGTGGTCGGCGCATGGCGCGCCACCACCTTGCCCGAACGGTCGACCAGGAATTTGGTGAAATTCCATTTGATCGACGAACCGAGCAGCCCGGATTTCTCGCTCCTCAAATATTGATACAGCGGATGCGCGTTGCCGCCATTGACGTCGATCTTGTCAAACAGCGGAAAGCTGACGGCATAGTTGGTGGCGCAGAACTGCTGAATCTGCGCGGCGTCGCCCGGTTCCTGGCGTCCGAACTGGTTGCACGGAAATCCGAGCACCGAAAAGCCGCGCGAAGCGAAAGTCTTTTGCAGCGCCTCGAGGCCCTTGTATTGCGGGGTAAATCCACAGGCGCTCGCGGTGTTGACGATCAAGAGAACCTGACCTTCGAACCGCTTCAGCGGAACATCCTCGCCGGCGAGCGATTTTGCCGTGAAATCGTAAATGCTGGCCATGGTATTCTTTAAGCCCTTTTAGTTGCTGACGGGATCGACCGGCGCCGCCGGCGTTCCACCGGCTTCGATCGCCTCACCCGCCAGCAAGCACAGATCCTCCCGGTAGCGACCGGAAACCACCTGAACCCCGACGGGAATCCGCCCCACCAAACCCGTGGACACCGTTAGCCCAGGCAACCCCATGAAGGGAATCGCAATCTGCGTCAGCTGCGCCCGCCAAACCCGCGCAAAGGAGGCTTCGTCGCGCAGGTCCAGCCCGTCGGGGAACGGCAGTTCAGCGGATACCGGCATCAACAACACCGAATAGGTCTCGAAGAACTGCAGCCATTCGCGCGCCAGCGTCGCCCGCCGCGTCAGGGCCCCTGACAACGCCGCAGCATCGAATGGAAAAACCTTCGCCCGGTTGCCGCGCAGGCACGCCAGCGCGCCGGGATCGCCCTCACGCTCGGCGGCGGCAAGCTGGGCCTCATAGCCGTCGCCAAGCCAGAGTTTGGTCTGAAGCTCGGCCGCCTCACGCAGCGGCGGTGTGGCCGAGATCTCCTCGACGCTCCATCCGGCGCGCTCCAGGCGTTTGCCGGCATCCGCCACCGCCGCTTTGACCTCGGCGACCGTCTCAAGCCCGTCCGGCTGAAGACACAACGCGGCCCGCTTCGGCATGGCAGGCCCTTGCAGCGGCGCCGGCACCCACCAGGGATCACGCGCGTCGTATGCGGACATCGCCGCCAATGCGACCCTGAGATCGCCGATGGTGCGCGCCAGCGGACCGGATACCGCCGAGATCTGCGGCCCAATGGCGCGCTCCGGCAGCGACGCATTGAAGGCCGCGATGCGGCCTACCGTCGGTCGCAGGCCGTGCACGCCACAGGCATAGGCGGGATAGCGGATCGATCCCGCGATGTCGGTGCCGTGCGCGATATGGCCGATGCCGGCGGCCACCGCCGCCCCCGCACCGCCGGACGAGCCCCCCGGCGTGATGGCCGGATCGCGCGGATTTTTGGTGTCGCCATGGATCAGGTTGGTGGTGAACCAGCGATAGGAAAACGCCGGGCAGTTGGTGCGCCCGAGAATCACCGCACCCGCCTTGCGCAGATTGTCCACCACGGGACTGTTGGTGCGCGCGACGACGTCGCGCTGCAGCTTGAGGCCGTTGGTGGTGGCGAACCCTGCCTGATCGATATTGGCCTTGATGGTGACGGGCACCCCCGCCAGCGGGCCGGCGTCTTCGCCGCGCGCGATCGCCGCATCGACCAGGGCGGCCTGTGCCAGCACCTCTTCCGGCCGGTGGTCGACAACCGCATTGATCTTTGGATTGACGGCGTCCAGCCGGGCGAGCGCGGCGGAGGCAGCCTCCTGCGCCGAAACCTTCTTCGACCTTACCAGGCCGGCAAGTTCAGTACCCGGCAGGCGCCAGATATCTTCCATGGCCAACTCCCTCTCGCCGAAACTTGTAGCGCCGCACAGATCGCAGCGCCATACCGCAGCCTTGGCGGCAGCTCGGTTCTGACTGAATCAGAATCGACCTGCTCCAATCTTCTGTTTCGACGCGTTTTCTTCACGCGAACCGGTATCGACTTCGCTCGAAGACGCTCTAGCGGACGCGGGCGATGTAATATGCAAGATCGGCGATCTGCTCTTTGCTGACCGACCCCATCACGTCTGCCATGGTGCCATCATAGCCATGGCGGCTGTTGTCCTTGTATTCGCTGAGCGTCTTGGCGAGATAATCCTCGCGCTGGTTGGCGATGCGGGGAACGTTTTCCTTTCCGGAAAAATCGGGATTGTGGCAGCTGTTGCAGCGGTTCTGCTGCGCCAGCGCCTGGCCACGCTGCATTCGCGCCGGCTCGCCGGCATCCGCCGGCGGCGCCGGCTTCGGCAGCTTGGCAAGAAAATCGGAAAACTTCTGAAGATCGTCGTCGGTGAACGACTTCGCCATCTCGTTCATCGGCTCGAACGTCCGCAGCTTTTCGCGAAACATGAAAAGCTGGATCAGCGCGTACGGCGCCTGCTGGGCGCCGAGCGAGGGCGTATTTTCGGTCTCGGACTGGCCGTGCTCGCCATGACAGGCAAAACAGGTAACGGCACGCTGTTCGATCGTCTCGGCGCTCGCCGAAAAAGCCAGCGATGCAAACGCCAGCGCCATCATGACCCTTCGCATCGACCCATCCTGAGCAACACCGTCCAAGAAACGAAATCGGGGGCAGCTCACGCTGCCCCCGATTGCTATCCGCGATTTACTGCGTTGGCGACCTTCTGCTTGCCGTAGCTGATGCGATAGACGGCGCCGTTCCAGTCGTCGGAGACCAGGAGCGAACCGTCCTTCATCTGCATCACATCGACCGGGCGGCCGACATACTTGTTGTCCTCCAGGAAGCCGGTGACGATACGGCTCGATGTTTTTCACCGTGCCGTCCTTGTTGAGATGAACGACGACGACGTCACCGCCGAACTTGTTGGTCCTGTTCCAGGAACCGTGCCGCGCCACGATGATGACGTTCTTGTAGCTCTTCGGGAACATGCTTGCCGGTATAGAATCGCATGCCGAGCGAGGCTGCATGCGGCCCCATCAGGCCGACCGGAGGCGTGAACTCGCTGCACGAATGGCCCCAGCCGAATTCGGGATCCGGGATATTGCCCTGATAGCAATAAGGCGCGCCGAAGTGCTCACCGACCTTGGTAACGCGATTGAGCTCGTCATTCGGAACGTCTTCCGACATCCAGTCGCGGCCGTTGTCGGTGAAGTAGAGCTGCTTGTTTTCCGGATTCCAGTCGAAACCGACGCTGTTGCGAACGCCGCAGCGCGACCACTTCGGCGCCGGTGCCGTCGAGGTTGATCCGCCGGATCTGGCCGTGGGCGTCGTCATGCAGGACGTTGTTGCCGGGCTGTCCGACCGGAATATACAGCTTGTTGTCCGGCCCGATCGCGATGAACTTCCAGCCATGGGCTTCGTCCTTGGGCAGATTGTCGTAGATCACCGTCGGCTTCGGCGGATTGTCGAGATTGTCCTCGATCTTCTCGATCTTGGAGATCTTGGAGAGCTCGGCGATGTAGAGCGTGCCGTCCTTGAACGCGACGCCGTTGGGCCGGTAAAGGCCGGAAGCAATGATCTTGACCGATCGCGCTTGCCGTCCTTGTTGACGATGGCATAGACCTTGTCGAGCAGGCGGCTGCCGACGAACACGGTGCCCTTGTCGCCCAGCGCCATCGAACGCGCATTCGCCATGCCGGCCGCATAGACCTCGATATTGAAGCCGGCCGGGACTTTCAGCTTGGCCAGCGGCAGCTTGTCGGGCGCGGCGGCGAGCGGAGGCGCCGCGACGGGCGCAAGCTTGGCCGCCGCTGCGTTGTCCGGCCGCCCGAGCAGGGGCGAGCCCGGCGGCAGCGCCGGCGCGGCGGCGGGGGCCGCTGCGGGCGGACTGGCCGGCTGCTGCGCGGCAGCGCCGTATGTCAAAACTCCGAAAAAGGCACCAGCCAGCAGCAGGCTGCGCGGCGCCGATGAGCAGATCCTCATAGTGTTCTCCCCTTTGTGGAAGCCTTTGAACCTTTGCACGGGCAAGAACCTGCCCGTGCCGGTGGCCTTCATGCGCACACTCTTGAATATTTTTCCACCGGCGCGCAATCGGAAACATCCCGGAAATAGCCGGCCGCGCGGAGCCGCATGGCTGGAATGGAGGCAAGGCAGCGCTGCGGCGCCTCCAATCGCACTGACTTGATATCAGTGCTTTGTGACGGGAACGCCGGAAACGTCGAGCAGCGCCTCGGTAAACGGAAACTCCAGCACCGTCTCACCTTCATCGTCCGTCACTTCAAGGACCGCCGCCAGCAGGCCGCCCTCCGCGCCCTCGGTTTTCAGCAGCTCCCGGATCATGGCGCGGGCGACTTCCCACGCCCGATCGGGGTCGCGCAGTTCTTCGCCTTCGGGGTCGGCGATCAATTCTTCGCCGATACGCGTATTGAAGAAGTATCGCGGCATGGGTCAAAACCTATTGCGGTTGAGGGCTCCGGAGGGGCGTCATCGACCTCTCACAAGTGCCTTATTTCTTTATCTGGAATTCGCCGCCGCGGGTCGGACCGCCGTCAGCATCTATTGGCCGGGATATGAACCCATTGATCCATCATTGGTTTGACGCGCACTCGCACAAGCCCGTGAATTGCTGTTGCAGCGCAGCATAAAACAGGCGGAACTTTGGGATAAAAAGATTTCGCTGGCGAACTTTTCGATCCGTATTACCTTATTGGCAGGGCGGAGTTCGTCCGGTTTGACAAGGAGAGCCAAAATGGCCTGGAAGACCCCGAAGATCGTCGAAGTGCCGGTCGGCATGGAAATCAACATGTATGCCTGCGCCGCCCGCAAGTAAGCGGCAGCGTCTGCTTCATCCTTGACTAAGGTGGACCGCGGGTTGACACGTTCCTGAACCGGAACGTTGTTCGCGCCCGGGTCCACCTTTGAAGTTTTTTCGAATATTCAGGCTTGTTCAAATACCCAAGCCTGGAAAATTTCGAGCTTGAGAGAATTCCAGGAGACGGATCATGCTTCGCGTCGTCGTCCTGGGCGCCGCGGCAGGTGGCGGCATTCCACAGTGGAATTGTGGTTGCCCGGTTTGTCTGGCGGCGCGGACCAAACATCCCGAGCTCCAGAGCACCCAGGCCTCGATCGCGATCAGCGCCGACAGCGATCACTGGTTCTTGATCAATGCGTCGCCGGATCTGCGCCAGCAACTGATCGCGACACCGCAGCTTCACCCCGCCCCCGGCAAGCTTCGTCACAGTCCGATAGCGGGCGTTATCCTGACCAACGGCGAAATCGACGCGGTCGCGGGCCTGTTGTCGATGCGCGAAGGCTGGCCGTTTGCGATCTATGCGCACCGCAAGGTGCTGGCGATCCTGAACTCCAACAGCATCTTCAACGTGCTCAACGAGAAGAACGTGCGGCGCCAGCCGATCGAGGTGGAACAGACGTTCGAGCCGGTGCTGCCCGACGGTTCACCCTCGGGCATCGAGATCTTGCCGTTCGCCGTTGCCGGCAAGAGTGCGTGGTATCTGGAGGGCAAGGTTCACCCGGCAGGAGCGGATGGCGCGGGCGACACGCTCGGCCTTCGGATCCGGGACAAGGCGACGGGCAAGTTCTTCTATTTCCTCGCCGCTTGCGCCGACGTCACCGACGACCTTAAATCGCGGCTTGCCGGCGCGCCGCTGGTGTTCTTCGACGGCACCGTGTGGCGCGACGACGAACTGATCCTGGCAGGCCTCGGCAACAAGACCGGGCAAGGCATGGGACATATCGCGATGTCAGGCGATACCGGGGCGATCGCAGCGCTTTCCGGCCTTGGCATCGACAGGAAAATATTTTTGCATATCAACAATTCCAATCCGGCGCTGCTGCACGATTCCGCGGAACGCAAGATCGCCGAGCAGGCCGGCTGGCAAATTCCCGCGGATGGAACGGAGATCGCGCTTTGAACGCCATGACCCTGGAAGGGATGACCGCGTTTTCACTCGGTGGCAGAACCTCGCTGAACAGCGCCGATGAGCTGGAAGCGGCGCTGCGCCAGATCGGCGCCACGCGCTATCACAACCTGCATCCCTTTCACCGGCTGCTGCACGGCGGCAAGCTGAACAAGGGACAGGTGCAGGCCTGGGCGCTGAACCGCTACTATTACCAGAGCACGATACCGATCAAGGACGCCGTGGTGATCTCGCGTTTTCGCGACATCGGCACCCGTCGCGAATGGCGGCACAGGATAGAGGACCACGACGGCGACGTCGGCAGCGAAGGCGGCATCGAGCGCTGGCTGAAGCTGACCGAAGGATTGGGACTGGACAGCGCCTATGTCGAATCCACCGAGGGCATCCTGCCCGCGACGCGCTTCGCGGTGGAAGCTTACGTCCATTTCGTCCGCGACAAGAGCCCGCTGGAGGCCATCGCCTCCTCGCTGACGGAACTGTTCGCGCCGAACCTGCACGAAGAACGCATTTCGGGCATGCTGGCGCATTACGATTTCGTCAATCCCGATATCATGAGCTATTTCAAACGGCGCCTGACGCAGGCGCCGCGCGATGCCAACTTCGCGCTCGACTATGTCAGGACCCATGCCAAGACCCAGGCCGAGCGCGAATCGGTCTGCAACGCGCTGATCTTCAAGACCAATGTGCTATGGGTTCAGCTCGACGCGCTGTATCATGCCTATGTCGACGGCCACATTCCGCCCGGCGCGTTTGTGCCCAAAACCAGTTAAGAGACCAGCTAAAGGCCAGCTAGGAACCAAAGCCATGGCAAGCCCGCGCCACATCAGCGTCAGCGAAGCGAGCCGCCCGGTCCTGCCGCGGCACGCGAAGCTGAAGTTTGATGAGACGCGCCAGGTCTGGGTGATCCTGGCGCCGGAGCGCGTGCTGGCGCCGGACGAGATCGCGGTCGAGGTGCTGCAGCTTTGCGACGGCCTCCGCAGCGTCGCCGATATGGTCGACCAGCTCGCCGCCAAATACGCCGCTGAACGCAGCGCGATCGCGACCGACGTTGTCGCCATGCTGCAGGATCTGGCCGACAAGGGTTTCCTCACCGAAGCGCGCGAGAGGACGTCATGAGTCCGACGCTTACAGACGCCAATGTTGCGGCCAGCGATCCCGCTGACGGGCTCGCGGCATTGCAGCGACGAGGATCGACGGCGGAGACCTTCGGTATTCCATTGGCGGTACTCGCCGAACTGACGCATCGCTGCCCCCTGCAATGCCCCTATTGCTCCAATCCGGTCGAGCTCGATCGCGGCGGCAGCGAGCTCACGACGGAGGAATGGAAGAAGGTCCTCTCCGAGCTGGCCGAGATCGGCGTGCTGCAGATTCATTTCTCCGGGGGCGAGCCGACCGCGCGCAAGGATCTGGTCGAACTCGTCCAGCATGCCAGCGATGTCGGGCTGTACTCCAATCTCATCACCTCGGCGGTGCTGTTGAGCCGCGAAAGACTTGCCGCGCTGGCCAACGCCGGGCTGAGCCATGTGCAGATCAGCTTTCAGGGCAACGAGCCCGCGGTGGCCGACCGGGTAGCCGGTTTCAAAGGCGCGCATGCCAAGAAAATCGAAGTGGCGAAATGGACGCGCGAGCTGGATTTGCCGCTGACGGTAAACGCCGTCATGCACCGCCAGAACCTGTTCCAGCTGCCCGATATCATCCAGATGGCGGTCGATCTCGACGCCGACCGGCTCGAAGTCGCCAATGTGCAATATTACGGCTGGGCGCTGAAGAACCGCGCCGCGCTGATGCCGACGCTGGAACAGATCGAACAGACCAGCCGCCTCGTCGAGGAAGCGCAAGCGCGGCTGAAAGGCACGCTCGCGATCGACTATGTGGTGCCGGACTATTACGCGCTGCGGCCGAAGAAATGCATGGGCGGCTGGGGCCGGCAGTTCTTCAACATTTCGCCGGCAGGCAAGATACTGCCCTGCCATGCCGCCGAGAGCATTACCGGGATGGAATTCGAATCGGTGCGGTCAAATCATTCGATCGCCTGGATCTGGCAGAATTCCGAAGCCTTCAACCGCTATCGCGGTACCGGCTGGATGCCGGAGCCGTGCAAGAGCTGCGAATTCAGGGAAGTCGATTTCGGCGGTTGCCGCTGCCAGGCCTTTGCGCTGACCGGCGACGCCGGCAATACCGACCCGGCCTGCACGCTGTCGCCCTTGCATGAGCAGATCTTCAAACTGGCGGAGCAGGAAGCGGCCGCCGACCACAACCGCTTCATCTATCGCAATTTCGCAGGCGGCACGCCGGAGGCGGAAGACGACCATGGCGCCTGACGCCGACGCGGCCAGGTCCGCCGGCAAGCGCGCCGACCCGTTCGCGCCGCTGACGTCGGAGCAACTGGCCGCAGGTGACGGCCACGAGATCTATGTCGAAACTGTCGGCCGCGCCGATGGCTTGCCAGCGGTCTATCTGCATGGCGGACCCGGCAGCGGCTGCCAGCCCGATCACCGCCGGCTGTTCGATCCGGAGCGTTTCCATGCGGTCCTGTTCGATCAGCGCGGCGCCGGGAAAAGCCGCCCCAAAGGCCGCCGCGAGCACAATACGCTGCCGCATCTGATTGCCGACATGGAAATGATCCGCGAGAGATTCGGCTTTCCGCGCTGGATGATCGTCGGCGGCTCCTGGGGCGCGACACTGGCGCTGGCCTATGCGCAGGCCTACCCCGACCGCGTTTCGGGTATCGTGTTGCGCGCGACCTTCCTCGGCACCCACGGCGAGCTCGAAGGCGCGTTTCTCGACGCGTTACCGCGCTTTTATCCCGGCCTCAGCGACGATTTTGTCGGACTCTTACCCGAGGCGGAACGCGCGACGCCGCTCGAAGCGTACTGGCGGCGGATTCTCGACGCCGATCCCGCCGTGCACGGCCCGTTTGCCCGTGCCTGGCATGACACCGAGCGAATTCTGTCCGAGCACACGCCCTCGCGCACACGGATCGATCCTGCGTCGCTGAAATCGAGTGGCGCGCTGCCCGCGACGCCGTTCATGGAAGCGCATTATTTCCAGAACAACTGCTTCATGCGACCGGGGCAACTTCTCGCCGAAGCCGGAAGCTCGACGGGTATTCCGGGCATCATCATACAAGGCCGCTACGATCTGCTTTGTCCGCCTTCAACCTCGCATGCGCTTGCCATGGTCTGGCGCGAATCCGAAATTCGTATCATCGAAGGCGCCGGCCACACGCTGTACGATCCCGGCATCAGGGACGCGGTGATGAAGGCCATCGCGGACATCGCCTCCAAGATCACGCGCTAGGGGATTTTCGACAATGCCGATGGCCGGAAAAGGCATGCTGCTGACGTCGATGGACATCGACGCGTCGGATGAAGCCGACTTCAATCGCTGGTACGACCGCGAACACCTCCAGGAGCGCGTCGCCATTGAAGGCTTCCTCGAAGCCCGACGCTACATCGCCCACGACGCTTCGCCGAAATATCTCTGCCTCTACTCGACCAGCACGATCGAGGTGCTGGATAGCCCAGCCTACAAGCGCCCGGCTCGCCAATCCGACCGAATGGTCGAAAAAGACCATGGCGCGTTTCCGGAACATGGTCCGCGCGGTGGCCCGCATCACCATCAGCCGCGGACAGGGCCGCGGTGCTGCGCTCGGCATCGTCCGCATTCGCCCACCAGCCGGCGAAGAGGACCGATTGCGCTCGGCACTTCGCGATGCGCTTGATCCGCAACCGCTCGACGGGGTCATCTCGATGCATCTGATCGAAAGCGATCCTGCGTTGTCCGGGCCGACCCCGGAAATTGCTTCGGCGGCAAGCGCAGGGGCCGGCGACTGGTTCGTGCTGATCGACGCAACAGATGTGCATTCGGCATTTGCGGCCACCGCGGCACGTTTAGGAGATGACGCTCCTTTCAGATCCGCCGTGATTTCCGCCGGCATTTACAGGCTGATGTGGGACCTCGCTGGAAGCGACATTCGGTTGTTCTAGATCAATGCATCAAACCTAGGCGCCGCGTATGCTGCATTGCGATATAAATGTATTTTTATCCTTCCGTTAGCGACATGACGCATGAAACCTGGAGATCGCGCAAAATTGCCTTTGTGGAACATCTTGAATGGCTTTAATACGATAAGCTGATGATGCAATTCAAAAACCACAAGAACGCCAGCTGAGCGTTCGCAGGCAAAGATAAGGCCGCGCCGTTCTCGAATTTTTTTGCGCGGATA
>CAWHIO010000037.1:0-262217 GCA_963829315.1 uncultured Alphaproteobacteria bacterium
GCTTCGTCATTAGCCTGAGAGTTTGATTCCTTAATGGGCAACTCGTCACTCTTAGCCGAGCGATTGGCAATCTGACCCGTAGTTGTTGCAGCTTCCGTTGTGCCCGACTGAAAACCTGCCGGTGAACCCGGCGAGGGAACGACTTGGTGCACTGCAATTGTACTGGCGATGCCCACTATATAAGTCAGCGAATGCCACGTGAATGTCTTGATAAGCATGATGCTACTCGTTCACTTATATCAGGTCGTCTCGCTGTGATTTATTTGATTGAGGTGACTGCGTTTCACCCTGCGACCCTGTGGGTGGTAGTGGTTAGCGGAATAGCGTTGGTTCAGTGCATTGCGGGGCCGGTACGCACAGGGTGAACGGCGTTTGCGTGAGAACTCCAGCCCGCCGTGTGGTACGGCAGCTGGGATCTGTGGTGAGTGCGGAAGCTAAGTGCCAATCGGCGACATCGGGACGTCTCATTCGATCACCTCGTTGGCGGGCTGCTGCAACTGGAAGGGTTCGAGGCCAAAACGGTCCAATTCTGCCAGACGAGCTGTTCGGGAAGCTGGTAAGATACTCTGGGGCGGATGCGTTGCGATGCGCCATCGCCAGGCAGTAAAACCTCATTTCATGCAAATCATCGCAAGCACGAAAAGATCCGCCGCGGTGCCAAATCCGGGCGGTCGTAAGTCAATGCCGCGTTTCGGCGACACAGCCCGCCGCCTTAAAGCCGGTTTTGCGCAACTCGCTTTTCAGCTTAGCGGTTTCGTCGGCGAGCAGCCTGAGAATTGCGCGTCGCTCGTCAACGTCGGTTGAAGATGCAAGGAGCCGATAGAGGACTAGGTTTTCATCGGCATAAAATCTGTCGAGGTCCATTGATGGTCTCCCCGTACATTGCAACAAGTCAGGCAGCCTTGCCGCGACGAGTTGGCGGCCGATTAAGGCTACGCAGCAATACAGACGGCGGGCTTTTTGATCCCTTCGCCCAATCCCCGCTCGACAAGCACAACTTCACCGCAAGCACAGCACTCCAGGCACTCCACTTCCGGAAATCCATCTGTTTCTGCAAGGCTCGCGCTAAGCCGAAGGCTGGCAAGGCATCTACACTTAGGGCACATCGGACTCTGGCTCAGGCCAGTTGGACTAGACATATGGAGTATCTCCGCTTCTCATAGCATTCGACCGCGGTCAGCCGAGGTGAATGCCTCTGGTCAACGCCATCACCAGCAAGAACAATGTACTGGCGAGCACGGCGGTATAGGCTGCAAACGCCCGCCAAGGCATTACTCCATTGGGCGCCAGTTCGTTTTCCGCTACGTTCCTTGGAAGCCGGGTCGACGCGGCGGGCGGAGTGCTCGGTCCCGCGTTCAGCGGGAGGTGGAATGATCGGTGTTGAACGGTTCCCTCTCCACTACATAGGATATGCATCTTCATAGCCCTCTCGATAACTTCACCATCGCATGATCAGCCCGACAATGGTTATTCCGCCGATCAGCTGAGCGTAACTCGGTCGATTGCGAGCTAGTACATTTGCGAGGTTTGAGGGGACGCCGGCACTCGGCGAGCCAAGCGTTGAGCTAGGCCGACAAGCTCATCGATCAAAATCAAAGTTGGATCAGGCCGAAATGGTACTGATTAACTGCGCCAATTGGTTGGTGAGGCGGTGAGCCAGTGCGCTCTTGGCTAGTGCAATCGTGGAGATATCTTTTTGCCCAGCAAGAGTGTCATCCATGTCGTGGACGATGATGAGCTCGCCCCGTCGGAACCTCCTCATCGGCGAAATGTAGCCAGAGGTCCAAAAAGGAGCGCTGGCAGTACCCCCCGAAGGCAAGTGCCGAAGCCTGGCACTGCCGGCAGGATGCCGCGGTCAGCCTCTTGAGGTCATTAGACCTTTCGCCAAAATGCCAACTTGTGAGCAGGTGACAGCTTGCCGGCCGAAGCCTGTGAATTCAGTGGACAACCATAATCGCCTCGAAACTGCGCCTATGTGGACACGTTCTGCTCTCACACCGTGGAAGCAACGGATCGAGGACAATCATGACCCTGCACTTTTTACCGCCTACTATCGACCCCTACGCGGCTGCCGTCGAGGACGCCATTGCTACTTGTAACGGTGACCTTCGAGGCGCTCTGAAGGCCCTAATTATTGCGAATGAGTTTCTTGAGCGCGATCTCGAGAGAGCATTAGCTGACGGGTCGCCATCGATGGCACACGACGGGAATCTCGGTTTTCGGAATGTTAGGTGGGTCGAAGACGCCGCGACCTAAGACTTCATGCTCCCAGACGGCTTGCGGTAACGGCTGGCACACGTCGCCGAATGCGTAGCTATCGGTGGTGCCGCGATCGACCGGCGTATCCGTCTCGACAACACAGTCTTGTTGAGACTTGGATTGGTCAGGCCTCCAAGTCTGCTTTCGTACGGAGACAACTTGGCTACCAATAAACTCACGTCAGCGCCGTCCCCGTCTCATTGGCAGGACGCGAGTTTTCTCTTGATGATTGTTTTACACCTGGGCGCCCGCCATTTATTCGTCGCTTCATAATCGCCGATGCTTTGAATACAACGACACGACGCGGCGTAATCGGTACCTCAGCGCCCGTTTTCGGATTCCGACCGATCCGCTCACCCTTTTGGCGCACGGTCAATGTACCGAATGATGACAGCTTGACGGTCTCACCTCTCGCCACACTGTCCGATATTTCCTTCAACACCAGTTCAACCAGGGCAGATGACTCCGAACGTGAGAGCCCAGCTTTGCGATACACGGCATCGTACAGTTCAACCCTTGTGACAGTCTTTCCAGCACTGGGCATGGGTCTCTCCGAATGCTTTTGTCGGAAAAAAGGTTCAACCACTATCGAAACCGACTACAGGAAAACATAGTGCCGCTCAAAAAGCCAGTGCTGGCAGCCTACCTACGGTGACCGAGGCCGGTTCCCAACTTCAACGCCTTCTGACGCAATGAACCCCCTGTTCGCTTGGTCAGCTTCACAATAATAGCTTGGCGTTTTCGCTCTCGAATGAGCTCATCTTCTTATTCGCCTCGTTCTGACCTCGCGCCGCTCACTTCCGGTCTTCCCCGATCAACGGACATCGCCAGACCGCCCCGACTGGTCCGGTTTGTGCCAACAGCCGAAGTCGCGGGCCTTATTCGATCACCTCGTCGGCGAGCGCAAGCAACCTTGCGGGTACTTCAATCGCAAGCGCCTTTGCCGTCTTAAGATTAATCACGAACTCGAACTTGTCTGACAGCATGATCGGAAGTTCACCTGGCTTTTCGCCCTTTAGAATTCGCCCCGCGTAAACGCCCGCCTGACGATGCCCAAGGGCAAAGTCAGCCCCATAGCTCATCAAGCCACCGGTCATCGCAAATTCGCGCGCATAGTAGATCGTCGGCACTTCATAGTGTGCCGCTAGTGCGACCAGGTGGTCACGTTGACTAATGAAAAATGGATCGACGCTCACAACCAGGGCTCCGGACCGTTGTCGAGCTAACGCCGCAAGCACCGAAATCTAGATCAGCTATTGAACTGGCATTTACAACATTAAGGTCAAGTCCAAGTCCTGCCGCCGCCAGTTTTGTTTCCCTGGTCTGCAAATCTGCATTCGTATTGTTCGGATTCACCAGAAACGCGATTGAGGCGACTTTCGGTACGAGTTCGCGCAACAGTTCAAGTCTCTTCGCCCCGAGCGCGACGGAAACGAAACTGACCCCGGTAATATTTCCACCCGGCCTGTTGATGCTGGTCACGAGCCCGGACTCGGTCGGATCGCTACCAATAGCAAAAACAATCGGAATTGACGTCGTTGCCGCCTTGGCAGCGAGGGCTGCTGGAATTGGGCTTGCAACAATCGCTGACACTTTGCGGCTCACAAGATCAGCCGCCACCGTGGGCAATTGATCGTATCGGCCTCCCTCTGCCCAATGGTATTCGATAGCAACATTCTGGCCCTCAACGAATCCGACTTCGCCCAGGCCCCGACGAAACGCTGCGACAAAGCGCGGATTGGTCGTGAAGCTGCTGAGAAATCCGATCACCGGCATCGCCGGCTGCTGCGCGCGCGCCGCGAGCGGCCATGAAGCCGCTGCTCCGCCGACCAACGTGATGAACTCCCGCCGCCTCATTCGATCACCTCAGTGGCGAAGCCTAAAAACAGCCGTTGGGATTTCCACGCCGAGCATCTTTGCTGTCTTCAAATTCACGACAAACTCAAACCTGCTGGACTGATCAATCGGCAAATCCGCGGGCTTTTCCCCCTTCATTATTTTGTCCACATAGGGGGCAGCGGCTTTGTAGGTCTCGAAGTAGTTTGGACCGTAAGACATCAGAGCGCCTGCCTCGGCAAAAGCCCGTGATCCGGTCATGGTAATAAGGCGCGATTTCACGGAAAGCTCCGCGAGCGTCGTAGAATTAGCCATGAACAGAGGGTCTATGAGAATCAGCAGCCCCCCTATTTGTTCTTGAACGATGGTGTCGAATGTGGATTCAAATTCAGATGGCGCCCGCACTTCCAGAAAGCGTGGTTGCAAGCCGAGCGTTTGGGATGCTGCTTTAGCTTCTTTCACTTGAAGCGCTTGAACGTCACGTTCGCCGGATTGAAGATCGTCGCGACAGTGGTGTTGTTAGGTGCGACCAATTTTATCAACTCTAACTGTTTACCGACGAGTGCGGCGGCCAAGGAGGATGTGCCGGTCACATTGCCTCCGGGGCGAGCGAGTGAAGCGGCAAGACCCGCGCCCACCGGATCGGAAACGCCCACCATCACGATTGGAATTGTGCTGGTCTGCTTTTTTGCGACTTCGGCTGCTTGAGTGACGAACGCAACAATTACGTCCACCTTTAAACGGACCAGATCGGCCGCCAGTTCGGGCAGGCGGTCAAACTTTCCCTCTGCCCATCTGTATTCGAACCGAATATTGCGTACCTTCAACATAGCCAAGTTCCCGGAGACCTTCGACCAGGCCGGTAGCATTACCCGTCTTCGGTCCCTCAGGGCTGAGCACGCCAACAACTGGGATTGCTGATCGCTGCGCGTAAGCCACCAGAGGAACTGTCGCAGCGGCGCTGGCGATTAATCCGATGAACTCGCGCCGCCTCATGGCTGCCCCCCGTTCGACGGGAAGCATCGTAGCGGCTAAGGAGCATCCCGGAAGGGGTCAAACGGGTCTTCGGGCAACAAATTTCGCAAATCTGGTCGATGTCCCGAGTAGGGTCAAACTCGGAAGTGGCGACGAGTTCGCAAAAAGTCCGCTCCACCCCGCATAACGGACATTGATCGGCCTCGTGCAAAAATCATGATTTATGCACAAATCCGTTGACCCATATAAAATGCGGCTTTATGTTGTGCATATTATATGTGCGAAATAGAGGGGCTATATGGCGGTTTACGGATACGCGCGGGTGAGCACAGACGGCCAATCGTTGTCCGCCCAATTAGCCGAACTAAAGTCAGCAAAATGCGAGAAGATATTTCAGGAGAAGATCAGTGGGGCTCGGTCCGACCGCAAGCAGTTAGTGCGCCTAGTGGCAGTCATCGCAAAAGGGGATGTGTTGGTCGTCACCCGGCTCGATCGATTGGCGAGGTCCACTCGCGATCTTCTCAATCTGCTGGGGACGATCGCCGAGAAAGGGGCAGGGTTTAAATCACTGAGAGACACCTGGGCAGATACCACGACGGCGCATGGCCGCTTGATGCTGACCGTGTTGGGTGGTCTCGCCGAGTTCGAGCGCGAACTGATTCGAACACGGATCGGGGAGGGGCGCGAGCGTGCAAAGGCAAGGGGGGTCGTCCTCGGTCGAAGACCGAAGCTATCAGCTCATCAGCGGAGGGAGGCTTTGGCTCGGCGCGAGGCGGGAGAAATCCTGACCGATATCGCGCGGACATATAATGTTAGCCATTCTACGATTTCGCGCCTCTAGACGAGAACTTCGAACGGCTGGAAGCGGCATTGACAAATCCAACCCCTAAACTCCTTTAAGCCCGACAACTTGATTGCTCATGCTGTCCGACCTGAGCTCCAATACGGCGGAGTTCGACAGGACATAAGACAGCGAACGACCGAAATCGAATGGATAGGCGACTGGATTGGTATCCATTGACGCGACCGCAAGCGGCCTCCGCGCATAGCGGACACACGCTTCTACGAGCCAAGCAACCACTTTGGCTTCGTGCACCAACAGCTTCGGCCGTCTGACCAAGCGTTTGCCTTTCTCAGTGCGCTCGATGGCGCCCCAGCTCTCCTGTGTCTGAAGCACCATGTTCGTCATCCGACGTGTGCCTTCGCGCTCTCCGTAGGCTTCGGCCAGACGCTGGGAGAGCAGCAACCAATCCCGGAAGGACGCATCTATCGATGGAAGCTCGGCAGCGAGGCGCTGTATCCCTTCGGTGACCAGCCTTTCGAGGGCATTAGGATCCTCGACGATGCCCACCCGCGCCCAGTCTGGAATGCCTTCCGGTCGCTCCTGCGTTTCCAATGGCTGGAGCATTCCGTCGAGGAACATGGAATCGACTATGGCCCGAACATCGGGATGCTCGAATGGGATCGCAGCCTCCGGGATTTCTTCTGGAAGCTTTGCGTCGGCTGCGCGCGAACCAGTCACGCCTTTCAGCGCGAGGAAGTGATCCCAGGCGCCTTGTACCACACGCAGCAGGAAGCTTTTTGAGGAAAGGAGGTCTCCAATCGGGAGTGTGCTGAATGCCGCCTTCGCCCCGAGGACCGTGGCCACGTGGCTTGCGAGAATCGGCGGGAGGCCGTCGCCTCGATAGTGGAGCCGCCCTCGTTTCCTGAAGACATCGCGCTCGTTCGCGATCGTGTCCGCAAGATCATCGGCAAGGTTGGCGTCCCCAAGGCGATGATCGCCCCGCATTCGGCCATCGGGCGCCTGATTGCTCAGGATGCGCTCGGCATCGGAATTGTTGACGGATTTACTGCAAGAACAATCTGCTACCCAAATTGCTACCCAACCAGATAGCACCAGCGAAACCGGGTAGGGACGAGGAGGCTCCTGGCAACCAGTTTTCGGCTGCCATTTGTGACTGCATGAATCAGAATGGTACAGGCTGGTATGAGGGTTCGAGAACTGCAAAACCGTGTACACCGGTTCAATTCTGGTCGTGGCCTCCATCAATATAATCAGGCTGTTATGCTGGTTTTGCCGGGAAAAGCTTTAGCCGTGCCGCAGCGCGTTTTGAACGCAGAGGCTGCCCCCCGGAAAGGGTTTCCAGAGGCCTAGCCGGTTAGCGGCGCGGCCCCCCTTAAAATTCACGCCTTGGGGGGATCGTTGCCGGCTTCTTCGGGAGGTGTTTCGTTCAAGAGTCGACCGTCGCAATCGCCCGGCCGCGGCGGTCATTTCTTCGCTAATGCGCCGGTGGCCAAAGCCGTCCGCCGCGGATCGTGGGGACACATCCCGCGATCAGCAGGCGGCGTACCAGCTCTCGGGAAACGGAAGCAGCGGCCAGGCCATCCCATTGTCGTTAGCGGGTTTTGGCGGCTGATCGAACATCGGCAGGCAGCTCAAGAAGTCCTCCTGGGGCGCGGGCGCAATCGCCACTCTGACGGCATCCAGCAATCGATCGAATTCAACTTCGCTCATCGCGCACTCCTAGATCGGAGCGCGTAGCGTCGCAAAATTCCTTTGTTCCCCGGTTGAACCGATGGCTAAAATCGTATCGATCGGGAAATCGTGTCTGGCTTGGTTAAGGGGGCGTTAATTCGCGCGGCAACGTAGTCGGTCCTGACCGCGATCCAGTGTGAGAAAAATCACATTTGAGGAAATATCGGCGCCGCCGGAGCGGAAGAGGAGGTGGCACGCTCCGACGGCTCCCGGCTGTACGCCGGCGAGATTCCCAACGCCAAGGCGATCATCTCCTGCCTGCGGCGGCAGACCCGAGCGGTTGCGCCTGGTCGCCAACCATTGATAGATGTCGAAGCTGTTTGGGGAAGATGATGGCCTTAGTCTTCAATCGCTGGCTTGCGCTGGCGCTGTACATTTCGACCAGTTCGATATTGGTCCTGGCTCACGGCTTCGCCGGTACCGGATCTGCGTTCACAGCCGCTTTCGTCGCTGGTTCAACCCTGGTTCTTTTCTTGTTGAGCCAGTGGGCCGACTTTAGGCCCGATCCCTGCGATTTTCTGTTTGGAATCCTGGTCTGCAGCATCGCCCTCTCTTTTGCGATCAACGGGATGGACCCGGATCGAAAAGAGATTGCGCTCCTGTTGCTTTCGTTGGCGGGTTATCCGGCAGCCCGGTTGTTCAGCGGAACCAGAGCAGTCGCGCCAAGCTTTGTGCTTTTCACGGCAGCGATCGTTGTTGTCGGCGTTGCAGAAACGATTGCCCCACTTATCGACCAGTGGAGCGAGAGCTATGGCAAGCCGCATCCGCTGGTGTTCGGGCAATTTGGAGCCGCAACAGCTAACTTCACCAACTCTCTTGCTTATCTGATGATCGCGCTTGTCTGCATGCGGTTGACCACATCACGAGCTGCTCTTGCGTCTGTGGCGGTGATCGTACCAACCGTAGTGTTTGCGGCTTCCTTCGTGAGGTCGGCATTTGTAGCCATCGGCGTAGCCCTTTTGATCGCCGCGCTAACGAGCAAGGGACGTGAAAGGACACACGCGGGCATCATGATATGCGTCCTTATCGGCGGGTTTGTTCTCGGCAATGTTGCCCGGTTGGAGATCGCTCCAACATTCTCAAAATACGCGAACTTCCCGGCTACTCCATCGTCGTTGATTCAAGCTGAGCCAGCGCCGCCGCCGCAGGCTGAGCCAGCGCCGCTGCCGCAGGCCAGTGCCGAACAAAAGGCGATAAATTCGCCGCAACCTGCCGAAAGCGCATCTGCGCACGTATCGTGTCCTGTTGGAACCCCGAGCACCTCCATCGCGATCCGGAAGCAGCTATATTTGGACGCCTTTGCCATCGTTCCCAAGGCCGGTCTGTTTGGCATCGGTATGGATCGATTCATGGACGTGTCGTGCATCAAGAACACCGAGATCCACAATACGATTCTGCAGACCACCGTCGAACTCGGTTGGATTGCCGGAGCGGCTTTGGCTGCGTTGATGATTTTCGCAGTTTTTTCGCTCTGGCCACTGGCCGCCCGCAACTCGGAAGCGCGTTTCGCACTGTGCGGGCTAATTTTTATTGCGCTGCTTTCGATGGGGCACGGCCGGATCAGCCACGATGCCCTTCTTTTCATGTTCCTGGGCTATGCGGCAGGACTGAGAGCGACGGCGCGGACGTACGAATCTGAAGCGTTGCGCCCTGCGGCGGGACTGACAGGCCGTCCGTAATCTCTCTTAGGCTTTCGTGAAAATGAACAACACAGCTAAAAGCTTTTTGGCGGAAACCGATCGGTTCTTCCGGGCGGCCACGCGATCACGATTTTGGCAGTTTTGCCGCGAGCTTTATCCGGTCATGATGGCGGCCGCACTTCCGTGGTCAACAACCGCCGTCACCGTCTTCCTCATACTCTGGCTCGTTACTCTGGTCCCGACGATCGACCCGCCGAGCTTTTTGCGGACGTTGAGGCGACCAGCTGCTCTCTTGCCTGTTGTTTTCGTGACGCTGACAGTTCTCGGGATGCTTTGGGCCGAGGGTTCATGGTCGGCTGCATTTCACGGACTGGCACCGGCGGCAAAACTGCTGATCTTGCCGCTTCTTCTTTATCAATATGAATACTCGGCCAGAAGCTATCAGGTGTTCATAGCGTTTCTTGTTTCGTGCACGCTGTTGCTGTTCTACTCGTGGCTGATCGTAATGCTGCCGGATTGGCGGCTGACAATGGCTCACGGAGCCGACATCACGGGCGTGCCCGTGAGGAACACCATCGACCAGAATCAGGAATTCGCGCTATGCGCGTTTGCATTGGCGTCGCTGGCGGTCAGAACCTTTCGGCGTCGACATCAAGTCGCCGCGGTCGTCATTGCACTTTTAGCGGCGACATTCCTCTGCAATATCATGTTTGTCGCGCTGGCGCGGACATCACTCGTCTACATCGTTCCCCTCACTGTCATCTTCGCGTTTTGGCATTTCGATCGGAGGATGACGCTGGTGATGATGGCCGGGCTGACAGCTGGCATCGCTGTGGTATGGGTCAGTTCACCTTATCTGCGTGGACGCGTTGAGAACATTGCGGTCGAATACAGGGAATACCGGGAGACCAATCGACCGGGCAGCGCCTGACATACTGGAAGGAATCGGTGGGATGGATCAGCGAAGCGCCATTGATTGGTCATGGGACCGGTTCGGCGAAACAGCTTTTTGAGGCCGCGGCGATCGGCAAAGAGGGGGCATGGGCCGACAGGATCAGCAACCCTCACAATCAGACCCTCTATGTAGCTATCCAATGGGGCTTGCTCGGCTGCATTCTCCTCTATGCGATTTGGTATTTTCACTGGCGGCTTTTCCTCGCCCCCGGCCTCGTGGCCTGGATCGGTTTTGCCGTCGTGAATTCAAAACATTCTCAGTTCGTTGCTGAACTCCCACCTGTTCGATTTTAGCGAAGGTTGGATTTACGTCTTGGGGGTTGGGGTATCAGGCGGCGTTATGTTCCGCTCCGCGAACGAGAGCGATCATCGGGCGGCATGAACAGCGCCCCGCTACACCAGATCGGCGCCGTCCGCGAGCTTGCGCCTTGGCGTCGCCGCGTTTCGCCGCCGCGGCGACCGGCGTCGCGCCCCGGCCACAGGCACCGAACGACGGCTTTTTTGCGTGCCGCCAAAAGGGGCAGGGCCCTCGGAGTGCCTGATATTCGATCCGCAGAACAATTTGCCGTTGACGCTTTCGTAGGGGCCACGTTCTCATGTCGGTCGATTATCTCAGCCGAATCCAGCAGAGGCTCGCACGATAGTCGTCCCCAGTGACGTTGTTGTCGAAAGCAGCTTGGGTCATTGTCAGCCGCTCTCTCAACTCGCTGGACTTCCAGCCGAGTTCGTTCAGTAAAGCGCCGCCGCGGAAAGCTGTATTGATCGTCGGCCCGAGGACAATGTCGTCACAACAGGACGCGGCTGTGCTGTGCTTGTCTGGCGAGCCGCTATCGTTTCTCTGGAATCTGTCGCCCTGGCTTCAGGGTGCGACGCATTCTTCGCCAACACCACGACCCTGGTGCCGACATTGACCCGGCTAAACAGATCGGTGACGTCCTCATTGGTCAGGCGGATGCAGCCCGAGGAAACAAATTTGCCGATGGTCGAGGGATTGTTGGTGCCATGAATCCGGTAAGCACTGGAGCCGAGATACATGGCACGGGCACCCAGCGGATTACCGGGGCCGCCGGCCACGAAGCGCGGCAGATAAGGCTGGCGGGCGATCATTTCCACCGGCGGATACCAATCGGGCCATTCCGCCTTGCGGCTGATGGTGTGCACGCCGGACCAGGTAAAGCCTTTGCGGCCGACGCCGACGCCGTAGCGAACGGCGCGGCCCTGACCGAGCACGTAATAGAGCACGGTATTTCCGGTGTCGATGATGATCGTGCCGGCGGGTTCAGGGGTATTTAGCGATACGGTGGCGCGCCGCAGCCGCTCCGGCAGCACAGCTGCGTCGGCCTCGTCGGTCAATGCAGGATCGATTCGTGCCAGCATGACACGATCGGATGAAAACTGATTTTGCGGTGACGAGATGTATTCCAGGGTTTGCGCGCGGGTCTCGCCTGAGAGCAGGGCGGATGCGAACATCGCAGCCACAGCAAAAACCAAGGCGTCAATGGCGCGCAACGATGGCTTGCGAATTTTAATGATTTCGCGCTTCATAATCGGCCTCCTTCTACGCGCACCGGACGATGCGATGTTCTAGAAGCTGTGTAGCGATATCCCCGATTTATCTAGATTGCCGATTTTCAAATTATACGTCCGAAAGCACCCGGCTGCGTTGATCCATCGCAACGAGGACACCAGCAGCCGCTGGATTTCGCCTGGCAAAAAAGCGCTGCTTTCCGGGCAATATGCGTCGAGTTGGAAGCTCGCGGTGCTCAGCGTCACACGCATGATGCCCATCACCAAATATTAGTGGCAGGACGTCCGCGGCGAGGTACATGGCGTGCATCGACGCCGCGGCGTCCGGTCACACCGCGATAAGCGCCGGCGCGCGGTACGCCGCGATCATCGTAAAGCCCAGCGCGATCGGCAAAGCCTCTGCGAAACGCGAAAGCGTCCGTTGAGGCAGCAACGACAAGCGCGACGACAGCGATGGCGGATGCGGCGGGCGATATCATGGTTCGAAGTGACATGGGCGTTGCGCCCTCGGTCTTGAAGACGGTTCGCACGCCGTGAAGACGCATCACTCTCACGATCGCGGATATCGGCGATCGCGGCGGGATCGATGCGTGGGGACCTAACTCAGGCAAACGAGATAGACAATCGACGCCCCTAGCGCAGCCGCAATAGACCAAAGGGCGGGATCCCAATCTTGAGAGCCGGAGTGGTCGTTTTCCATTGTCGACATGACGCGTACTCCAATTAGCGGGTCATCGAGGCAGCCGAACTGGTTATCGCGACAGGCTTGCCGGGTCTGAGGACGCCTGCAGCTTCGGTTGAAGATGTGTCCGAACCGGCATGGGACAACAAGGCCAGGTTGGCGATTGCAATTCCAGCCATCAATGCAACTACCACGATCTTCAGGTGTGTCGTGCGGTCGGCGCTGTAGATTGAATGGTTCATTGAAGCCTCCGTTAGCCGCGTGCGCGAGCCGGGCAGGTCGCCAGGCGTCGGCGTTGTGCAACAGAACGTATCGCGATGAGCGATCGAAAAAGCTCGACAGGGTGGCCGGTTAGAACCGCCGCAACGACAAGCCAGCGCTCGCCAGGAAAGCTCGCAAAGCTCTCTAGTTCGCTGTTGCGGTCAAGAAACAGCATGTGATCGTCCGCTTGTCGAAGCTTGGGCATGTGCCCTCTCCCGTGCGGGGTCTGATCGCTAGTCTATAGTTAATGTCAGTGAGGCTCGGAATTCCGCCCCTTACCTTACGGAGGGCTCCCTAGGTATTCCTCCGGAGGCGCCGCTTCGCCTCGAACGGTGGGGTATCAAACGCGGCGGCTGCGGCAGGCGGTCCGGCCCGGGCGGTTACTGGCTTGAGCTGTGTCAACGGCTCTGCCGGTTGCCTCGGCTAGCGTGACACCAAACTCATCTGACTTCGGAGAATCGGGATGAAAACGATCATGCTTCTGGCCGCATTTTGCGCATTTTGCGCGCCTGCAATGGCTCAGACCAACGAATGTCAGTCGATACCAAAGGCCACCGACCGGCTCGCTTGCTACGATAAGGCAGCGCCGCCAGCTAATCGGGCTAAGCCCGCTGCGGCGTCCAAAACGCCTTCGTCGCAGCCGGGCCAGGCGACCGATCCGCTTGCCGCGGAAAATTCTCGTCTGGACGCCAAGATAAACAATATCTGCCGCGGCTGCTGAGCGGCGGCCGCGTTTCCTTGGCTGGAGCTGCGGCGCGCTGCTTGATGCAGATCAATGGAGCGGCATCGACGGAGAGATAACCAACATATGGAATGTAATGGCCCGACAGGGCAGCGATACGCGTAGTGGAGTGATGGTCATGCGAAAGATTTCATTGGTTATTGGTGTGGTCGCGGCTATGGCCACAACCGGGGCGTCGGCGCAATCCGTCAACCTCAGCGGCAAATACATATGTACCCAAATGTGCCGAGGGGGCCTCGTTGGCAATCCTGCCTATATCACCCAGAACGGCCCCCAGTTGAATCTGCTGAATGAAGCTGGCGAGCCATCCCGCGCCTGGCCCGATTGGTTCGCACCAGCCACCCGGATCTGGATTGAACGCTATGACTTTGGCGCCGTCTATTCGCCGGATGGCATGCACATTCAGTTCGACAACGGGACAATCTGGGAACGGGACCTCGGGCTGCCGCCGCCGCCGTTACGGCGCCGTGGATAGGCCACGTCGCCAGCGGGCAAAGGTAGCGCGGTGAATCCGACGTGGTTTCACCGCCGATTGCCTTTGCGCAAGGTAAAGGACCTCGCGCCAAAGGGCATTTCGGAGCGGCAGGTCACTCAACGGATGAATAAGTATCTTTATAACGCGCAGGAGCGGATAGAAGCCGGCTGCTAATTGCGCCGACCAGGCGCACCGTCACTCGTTATCCAGCAGATAGTCGAAAACCTGAGCCGGCGCTGCGTTACGAGCTGCTGCGAACTGATCCAGCGGCAGGGAGGTCGCAACCGTCAGGATATTTGAATCGACGACCTCCAGCGTAAGCCGTTGGCCAGCTTCGAGTTCATGGATCAGGTCGGGACTTGCCGGAGTCGCCGCCACGCAGATGTTGGTGAGGCACCAGGAATAGGGAACCTGGATCGCCGCGCCCTGGTCGACGGTGACCTTAACGCCGGGCTGCAGATACAAACCTACGGGGACAAAGATCTGCAATCGGCCGCTGCCGCCTGCGCGTTCGATCAGGTCGACACGAACTGCCACTTGCCCGGTATCCCACGTGCCCTCCGAAGTTGTCCGGCAGAGCGTCTTGGCGTCGGGAGTCTTGAAGCAGATTTTACGCCAGGCAGAATATTTGATGTCTCGCGGCATATGCTGGCCGCGCGGTCCGACCTCGGCCTCGGAAAGCTTTGCGGCCGCGCGCTCTGCGGGGGAGAGCTCCGCATATCGGTCGCGCGCGGTGCCTGCCGTCGCACCAATGAGCAGCCACATGGCGATGGATAAGCCAACAAGAATCGCCGAGGGCGGCCGATCAGGAATCTGCATCACATCTTCCTCCAAGACGAACATCCGGGATCATCGGCTTCTGCCGAGAAAATGGCTCACCAGAGGCGCCCACATCGGCACCGCATCCGCGGAGTCGATCAGAAAATGCCCGTCGCTCCCGAACGCAGGCAGCATGTGATATTCGGCTTTGCCGCCGGCGGCGGTGAATGCCTCATGCATCCGCTTCGACAATTCAGGTCCGAAGTAGGTGTCGTTCGAAGCATAGATCCAAAGCATGGGAACACGCGACGTTCGGCCGAATTCGGCGGTTGCCGCCACAAGCTTGTCAGGCGCGCAGTTGTTGTTGGGCTTGCCATCGACATGGCCACCCCGGCCCGCCGCGAAGGTGATGATGGCGCGGACCGGCCTGGGGTTCAGGCTGGAGAGTGCGATCGCCGCCCAACCTCCGGCGGATTGGCCCACCACGACGACCTCGTCGGGTACGATCAGGTTCTGACTGGTCATGTAGTCGATGATCCAGTTGTCCACCGCCGCTGCTGCAAGGCCCGGAGCGCGAAAGTTGGGATTGTCGCAGTTGCCGATGCCGGAAAAGAAGAGCCCGTAAAGTCCGCGCTCGGGCAGATCGAGCCCGCCACCGCCATATCCGGGTCCGACCGGCGCGATCACCATGTAGCCGCGATGGGCGAACCAATGCGCGGCGTCCCGGAACTCGACCAGCGGAAAGAAGCTCCGTTCCCTGGGATCGAGTGAGACGCCGTGGTTCATGATGACAAGTGGAAACGGTCCGGCACCAACCGGCCTAACCAGGTAGGCAAGCACTGGCAAGGCCAGCGGCAGTGCCCAGACTTCTTCCTGGATCAGGGATCCTATGGGTCGATCGTCTGCTGAAGCTGGATCCCAAAAAAAATCTGCCGGGAAGACCAGAGTCAAAACCACGGGAATGCACAAAAGACGCTTCAGCATCTTGCTGCTCCCCAGAGTTAGGATTTTACACGTCAAATCATCGACCACCGAAGTCATCGTGACTTCTTGATTTCGATCAATAGATCAGGGTGGCTTACTAATCGATTCGACGATCTCTCGGCACACGTTTGACGTGAATCAAGCTTGCAGCCTTTGGACGGGTTCATAATTTTCTTGCCGTCATCTGTATAAGCAAGGAGATTTTCCATGCCGCAGGACAACAGGCTTCCCCAAACTCGCATTGACCAATTTTTTTCAGGCCCCGGCGCGCGTGCCGATCGATGGAGAGATTTGGTTGATACGGCGAAGGCATGGTCGGAAGGCGCAGGCGACCGCGCGAAATTTGAGGTCATCCTTTCCGAACTATCGGTCACGGAAGAATATCACGGCTATCCCGGCGCTCACCTGATGGCTTCTCTGCGGGAGAGTGCCGCGGAAGGAGACGCGCGAGCGACACATACTCTCGCCGAACGCATCGCGCGAGCCTTGATCACTCGGTCGTTTCGTCAACAAGCCGGCGACTGGGACCCAAACCAGGACAGCATGGAAAATGCGCCGGATATGCTTTTGCCTTCCGCGGGAGGATCCGATTCACACCGGCCTTATTTCGAAACGCTCATCGTCACTGGTGTTCCCGCCACGCTGTGGCCCAGCCTTACCGCCGAATGGCGCAAGCTGCGGCGGCCCCTGGACGCTTTCATTTACGAGCCGGTGTTTGTCGGCAGCCTGGAGGACGCCTTCTGTGCCACCATGCTCAATCCGGACATCGCCGCGGTCATAATCAACGAAGGGTTTGCGTTCCGATCGCGGCACGACGCGCCGGTACTTCGCACCCTGACGGCTTCCATGGATCAGCGCGAGGCCTCGGACGTCTCGGCGCTGAGGCTGGCTCATATCCTGAATCGGGTTCGTCCAGAGCTTGATCTCTATCTCGTGTCCAACCGGCGCGTCGAGGAGTTGGCCGGAAATCCGGAAGCGAATGTGGTTCGTCGCATCTTCTATTCGGTGGAAGAATTGCTGGAGCTGCACCTGGCCATTCTGGAAGGTGTGCAGGATCGCTACGAAACCCCGTTCTTTGACAACCTCAAGAAATACGCCCAGCGCCCGGTCGGGACCTTCCATGCGCTGCCGATCGCGCGCGGGAAGTCGATCTTCAAATCCGGCTGGATTCGCGACATGGGCGAATTCTACGGCCCAACGCTTTTTCTGGCAGAAAGCAGCGCCACCACGGGAGGTCTCGACAGCCTGCTGGAGCCGACAGGGAATATCAAGAAGGCACAGGAGATGGCGGCGCGGGCTTTTGGGGCCGACCACGTCTTCTTCGTTACAAACGGCACCTCGACATCCAACAAGATGGCGGTGCAGGCGCTGTTGGCGCCCGGCGACATCGCCATCGTCGATCGCAACTGCCACAAGTCGCACCACTACGGAATGGTGCTGGCCGGCGCCCAGCCGCTTTATGTCGAAGCGTTCCCGATGACGGAATATTCGATGTACGGCGCGGTGCCCCTGCGGACCATCAAACAGGCCCTTCTGAATCTGAAGGCCGATAACAGGTTGCACCGGGTCAAGATGGTGGATCTGACCAATTGTACGTTCGACGGCCACATCTACAATACGCGGCGCGTGATGGAAGAGTGCCTGGCGATCAAGCCGGACCTGATCTTCTTGTGGGATGAGGCGTGGTTTGGTTTTGCGCGGTTCTCGCCCTTCCTTCGTCCGCGGACCGCCATGGGCGCCGCCAATGACATCGATGAATGGCTGCATGATGCGAAATCCGTAGCCGTTTATGAGAAGCAGCGCGCCGAGCTGGGCGAGAAGCCGTCAGACGACGTGCTGCTCAAAACCCGTCTGATTCCCGACCCGCGGCAGGTGCGGTTGCGCGTGTATCAGACCAACTCCACCCACAAATCAATGTCGGCGTTGCGGCAAGGGTCCATGCTTCTCGTGAAAGACGTGGATTTCCACGGTGTGGAGGCCCAGTTCCACGAAGCCGTTTTCACCCACGCATCCACCAGCCCCAACCAGCAGCTGATCGCCAGCCTCGACGTCGCCCGCCGCCAGATGGAACTGGAGGGTTACGGCCTGGTCGCCAACGCGATGGAGATCGCCTTTGCCATCCGGAAGGTGGTCGCCGAGCATCCGCTGATCTCGAAATACTTCCGCATACTGGGCGCCGATGGGATGGTGCCGTCTGCGTATCGTGGCAGCGGGTTCGTCGATTATCTTTCCGGCGATACGAATTGGGCGAAGGCGCTACAGAGCCTGCGGGAGGACGAGTTCTGTCTCGATCCTACACGAATGACACTCGTTTGCGGTACCGCCGGGTTTGACGGCACCCAGTTCAAGGGAATGCTGGCGAACCGCTTCAACATCCAGCTCAACAAGACCTCTCGGAATTCCGTGCTGCTGCAGTCCAATATCAACAATACGCGCAGCGACGTCGCACATCTGATCCGCGTACTGGTGGAAATCAGCAAAGAGATCGATCAGCGCCTGGTCCAGAGCGGCCCCAACGTCCGGCAGGCATTCGATGCGCGCGTGAAGAGCCTGATGACCGACGTACCAGATCTGCCGAACTTCTCTCATTTCCATGACGCCTTCCGGAAAGATGCCGGCAAGCGGACGAACGAAGGCGACATCCGTGGGGGCTTCTATGCGGCCTATAATGCGGCTGGATGCGAATATATCCCTCTGGCGGATCCGGAGATCGACCGACGGTTGAAAAGCGGCCCTGAGCTTGTTTCCGCAAATTTCGTTATCCCGTATCCGCCCGGCTTCCCGATCATGGTGCCCGGTCAGGTCATTACCCAGGAAACGATCGACTTCATGCGGAAATTGGATGTGAAGGAGATTCATGGCTACGACGCCACCGAAGGCCTCAAGCTTGTGCGCCCGGAGGCCTTGGCAAGGCTCGTCGATGGAAAGCCCGCTCAGGGTGACGTTCCGCGCAAGCAGGACGCGGCACCGGCAACCCCGGTGCTCAGCGTCGCCAAAATCAACGTTCGGAAGTAGGGGGCGGCAATGCAAGGGTTCTTTACGTTCCTGCAGCAAAATCCGTATTTGCTGCTGTTTCTTGTTGTTGGCCTCGCTGTCTGGATAGGTCGGGCGAACATAAAGGGTTACGGCCTCGGCATGGTAGCCGGCGCCATCATCGTCGGCGCCGCCCTTTCGGTGACCGCGTCGCTGTATGGCGTAAAACTGGAACTGAACAACTTTGCAAAGAGTCTCTTCTACTACCTCTTCATGTATGGGGTAGGTCTGCGCGTTGGACCGTCATTCATCAATAGTCTCAAGGGCGATGGACTCAAATTTACGGTTCTAGCGTTCGTCTCGAGTGTACTGGGTCTGGCGCTCGTGGTGGTCGGCGCCAAACTCTTCGCACTGCCGACCGGAGCGGCCGGCGGAATGCTGGCCGGTTCGCAGACCATGTCGGCAGCGATCGGCTCAGCCGAACAGGCAATTACTTCGGGTGTCGTAAGATTGCCGCCCGGCATGAAGCCCGAGGATGCCTCGGGCATGATCGCGCTATCGTACGGCATCACATATATTTGGGGTACCGTCGGCATCATCCTGATCTGCAAGTACCTCCCGCGCTGGTGGGGCCTCGATGCGAAGGCGGCTGCCAAGGCGTACGAGACTGAATTCGGCGTCAAGGACATTGAAGGCGGTGGCCTTACGGGGTACCGCCCCTTCGGTTTGCGGGCCTACCGCCTCGAGAATGCGGCGACCGCCGGCCGGAGCATAGCGGAATTTCGCAAGGCCAACCCCGAATACCGGATCGTGAATGTCTCCAGGGCAGGCGAGCAACTGGGCGCGGAGCCGACGCTAGTCCTGCAAAAGGGAGACATCGTCGCACTTGGCGGCGCGACCGAGGCCTTGACCGACAAGATGGGTCTGATCGGTCCCGAAACGCACGATCCGAAAACGCTCGGCATTCCCCTCGACCAGGCCGAGATCCTTGTCACCAACAAGGAATATGTCGGGAGGGAGCTGGAAACATTCCGCGATCAGACGGTCGCGGGCCAACTGCAAATCGTGAAGTACGAGCGCGGTGGCGTGCCATACCCGGCCGGCCTGAAGACCAAGCTGCAGCGTTTTGACGTGATCTCGGTAGTCGGCCTTCGGTCGGCGGTCGACGATCTCGCTACAATGTGGGGACGGATCGCTCGCATCAATACCGCTACCGATCTGCTCACGCTTTCGGTGGGGATGATCCTCGGCTTCCTGATCGGCCTGATCCAGTTTCCGGCCTTTGGCGCGTCGATAGGCCTGGGCAATGCAGGCGGATTATTGCTCTCTGGCGTGATCGTGTCTTCGGTTGTTTCCCGCTTACGCTTTTTCGGCAATACCCCGAACGCGGCACGCAACGTGCTGGAAGATTTGGGTCTGGTGGTGTTCGTCGGAATCGTGGGCGTCAACGCCGGAGCGGGGCTTCTTGCGCAGCTTACCGGCGCGGTGGCTCTCAAGATCTTTATTGTCGGCTTCGTTGCTTGCACCATTCCGCCCTTCATTGTCTGGGCACTTGGATACCATGTGTTCAAGATCAATCCGGCGATATTGATGGGTGGCGTCGCCGGCGCACGGTCGCATTCCGGCCCGGCACGCGAAGCCGCGGCTGAAATCGGAAGCTCTGTGCCCTGGATCGGATTCCCGGTGGGTTACGCAGTTTCAGGCATCTTGCTCACCGTATTCGGCTATTTCGCGATGCTTCTTGCGCAGTAGCCAAGCATAGGACAGGGGCGGCGTGCGGGCGTTAGCCCGCCCGCTACAGGCCAGCTTCGAAGTTTTGAAAATCGCGGCAAGAAAAGTGCATGGCAACGTAGGGGCAAGGCGGGGCGCGGGAGCCGTGGTCACCGTTTTGAGAATTTCATGAATTGGATCCATCATGTCGTCGCGAGCGCGCCCGAGATCTTCATCTTCCTGGCGGTAGCGTTGGGCACGCTGCTCGGGCGCGTCCGCATCCATGGATTTGCCATCGGCGCCACGGCCTGCACCCTGATCGTCGCCGTCTTTCTGGGGCTGCTTGGGCCGTTCGTCATCCCCTCGCTGCTCAAGTCGATCTTTTTCGGCCTCTTTGTGTTTACCATCGGCTATCGCTCCGGCCCCGAGTTTTTTGCTTCATTGAGCATGCAAACGCTCGCACAGGTCGCCTTGGCGCTTGTCATGGGTGCGTCCGGGCTCGTTGCTGTCCTCGGATTTTCCTACGCGTTGCATCTCGATCCCGGTACCGCGTCCGGTTTGGCCGCCGGAAGCTTGACGCAGTCGTCGATGATGGGCACGGCGTCGAGTGCATTGGCACAACTTCCTCTGTCGGAGGATTTGCTGAAACAGGGGCAGGCCAACATCGCGGCCGGTTACGCCGTCACTTACATTTTGGGGTACATCCTGGTCCTGCTGTTTGTGCCGCTCGTGGCGCCGTTGCTGATGGGCGTCAACCTCAAGGAGGAAGCAACGAAGCTTGAGGCGGCGCTGTCGGGTGGCGCCGCAGCCAAACCGAACAATCTTCTCTACCGGAAATTCCAGGCGAGGGCGTACCAGGTGTCGGTGGCCGGAGGACGGACAGTTGGCGAAATCGAAGCCCAGATCGGTCGCCGCGCGGCGGTGGAACGCATCCTTCGCGGCGGCGAGGATGTCGAACCGCACCCCGACACGGTGCTGCAGGCTGCTGACGAGATATTGCTTGCCGGCCCGTCGGCAGTGATCGTCTCGGCGGCGCCCATGATCGGCCCGGAGATCGAAGGCGAGCACGTGATGCGCTCGGTCCCAGGTGACGTTCTCGAAGTGTTTGTCACCGCCCGCGATCTGCACGGCCGGACCCTCACTGAAATTGTTGACCGGTTCGGCAGCACCGCTCGCGGCGTATTCCTGCGGGCATTGACACGGCGCGGCCAGGAAGTGCCGGTGACCCCGGGGACGCAAATCTATGTGGGCGACGTGATGACGCTTGTCGGTCTCACCCATGACCTCAATCGCGTCGTGCCGAAGATCGGCCAGCCCTTCCGCTCCAGCGATCGGACCGACGTTGCCTATCTCGCCGGGGGAATTGCGGTCGGCTTGCTGGTTGGACTATTCAGCCTCACAATCGGCTCCATTCCGCTCACCCTCGGCGGTGGGGGCGGTGCGTTGATTGCCGGGCCTGGCCTTTGGCTGGCTGCGTTCACGCCGACCGATCATGGGATCATTCCCGCCGGCAGCCCAGCAATCTCTTACCGATTTGGGACTTGGTGGATTTGTCGCGGCCATTGGTCTGGCAAATGGCCCGGCGGCCCTGACCGCAATTGAGGCCCATGGCCTGATGCTTCTGGCGGTAGGGATCGTTGTCACCCTGACCCCTTTGGTCGTCGGTACATTGTTTGCTCACCGCATTCTGCGCATGAATCCGGTCATTGTCTGTGGCGCCCTCGCAGGTGCCATGACCGTCGACGCCGCCGTGACGGGCTCGTGTGAGGTTGCGGAAAGTCAAACGCCGGTTCTTGGCGTTGCCGTTCCGTATGCCATCGCCAACATCTTGTTGACGGTACTCGGGCCGATCATCGTCGGGCTCACCTTTGCCGGAAGTCCTTGAAAATGCGGGCTCGGCCGTCACCGCGTTTTCGTTCGGGGCAATACTGCGAAAGTCCGCGCTCGAATTGCCTCTGACCTGGGCCACGCGGACGATCGGCAGGAGGAGAGGACGTGGCGGACCTGCTTGAAAAAGTGCTAGGCGTGACCATCGCTGTGTTCATGGCCGGCAGCCTGCTGGAAATGGGCCTCAAGCTTGATTTGAAGCTGGCCGGTCATGCGCTCCGCGATGTCCGCTTCATGGCGACGGCCCTGCTGTGGAGCTTCGTGATCGGCCCCGCGCTGGCGATGGCAATGGCGAGGGGGTTGCCTCTCGCAGAACCCTACGCGCTCGGCCTAATTCTTTTGGGTCTGGCGCCGTGCGCGCCATTCGTGCCGCTGCTTTCGGAAAAAGCCGGAGCCGACCTGAACTACGTTGCTGCCTACCTGCTGCTGGCATCCGTCGGCACGATGATCATCCTGCCGATCATGATTCCGATTGTGGCGCCCGAGCTGGCCGCGGACTCCTGGATGATTGCGAAGCCGCTCCTGCTGTTCATCGCGCTGCCGTTGGCGATCGGCGTCTGCGTCCGGCTTATGGCTCGCCCGTTCGCCGACAATTCGCACCCGATCGTGAAGAAGGTCACAAGTGTCGACATCGTCCTCATGCTCGGAATCGTCCTGATCTTGTACTGGCGCGAGTTCCTGAGCGCCGTCGGAAGCTATGCGATCAGCGCCCAGATCCTGTACTATTGCCTGCTCGCAGCCGCCGCCTACGGCCTTGGGTTCGGCCTCTCGCATGAAAAGAGGAGCGCGCTGGTGCTGGGGCTCTGCACCCGCAACGTCGGCGCCGCGGTCGCGCCGCTGCTGTCGGTTTCCAGCTCCGACCGGCGCGCAACGGTGATGTGCGTGATGGCCGTCTTCATCACCCTCTTGGTCGGATTCGGAGTGGCGCATCTGCTCGGTCGCCGAAACCCGGCCGGCAAATCCGCTCACGGTGCAGCTTGATCACCAGTTGGGCCATCCCTCCGGCGCCGCCTCGCTGTGGATCGGCTTTGCTTCCGTTGATGCAAATCAATGATGCGTGGGATCGGAGGGACATCATGCGCGCATAGCAGAGTGGCGATTTTCACATCTGCGTTTGCCGTGGTCCTCGCAGAACAACTGGCTGGGCAACGGCGATTGTGGGCGAGCGCGATCTGCGCCGAGGATTCAAGGGAGATCATCATGAAGTTTCGAATGCGGATCATGCTGGCGGCATTGTTGGCGCTCTTTGCGGTAGGGGGCCTCGCTACGCCGTCACAAGCGGAGACTGGATCAGTCCGCGTCGTTTTCACCAAGGCGGGATTTATTGTCGGTGTAGGCGCGGGGCGCGGCATCCTGACCTTTCGTGGCCGTGACTATCCGTTCAGGGTTTCAGGCATGAGCTTTGGTGCGACGATCGGAGGGTCGGTGAACAAACTTATTGGTCGAGCTCTCAATTTGCATAGTCCGGGTGACATCGCCGGTTCCTATGGTGCTGTCGGAGCGGGAGGTGCGTTGGCCGGCGGCGCCGGCGGCGTGCAATTGCAAAACGACAGAGGCGTGATACTCCAGCTGCACGGAGTCAAGGCCGGCGTGGAATTGTCGGCCAGCGTCGGTGCTGTCACGATCACACTCGAGTGATGCTGCTGCAAGGTTAGCATTGCGTGCCGCGGCACGCTTGCGGGTGAGTCATGTTTGGCGAACCGGAAAATGCAGATGATGCCGGTGGCCGGGAAGTATTGATGCCGTGGGTCAGGCTTCGTGACGCTTCCAGGGCTGTAAGGCCGAGCGATGTCCGCACCGGATATTTTCTGTTAGCGAGCCAAATCGCTGGTACGCCGTCAGGCGGCACAAGCGTTACCCGAAGGGCGCGATCAAGCGAACCCGGCTATGAAGGTTTATAAGTATTAACCAAGCCAAAGGGCGTCGAACTCGGGCGCGCGGCCTTCAACGCCGCGCGCCTGAGAACCATCAAATACTAGTAGCAGGCCGGGTAGGGGTAGTATCCGCATCGTGCGGGAGCTCCATAAGCGCCGTAGGCACCGGCGGCCGCGGCACCCACGCCAACGGCGACACCCGCCCGCACTCCGCGGCGCACCGGGGCGCGATAGACGTGATGCACGCCGACCCGACCTACGCCTACCCGCCCTCCTCTGTACGCGAAGGCATCAGTTGAAACCGTCGCAACGCAGGCGATGCCTACGACAACGGACGCGGCAAGGGAGATAATGTTCGATGTGACATGACTGATCTCCTTTCTCAGGTTGATCGGTCATTTTGCTAACCACAAATCTTCCAGGGCGCGTTGACCTGAGTCAATCTGAAGTGTGCTAGCACCAGCTTGCAATGAAGCAACGCTCTTCCGAACGCATCGTCCACCCATGGTTCCCTGCCGGCCGTTAGGGTCAGGTCTGCTGTCGCATCCCGGGCGCCTGTATTGCGAATGGAAAAGACGATTCCGCAATAGCGACGGACTTCGGAGCCCCAAGGTGCGCGTGAGTGAGAGCGGTGTTCTCGGGCGTTGCCATAAGTCCTGATTGCTTTAGCGCAATCGAGGGCTCAAAGCCCGATCGCGCAAGACACATCAATGCTTGATCTTCCCGGAATGTCCGCCCAGGCCCTGGGCATCGGCGATACGAGCGAGCGCCAAATCCTCCGGATAGGAGAAGTGTTTTTCGATTTCGCGGTCGAGTAAACCCAACTCAACGAGCAGCGCCGCATGCCGGTGCGCCGGCAGCGTCTGGACAAGGTTTTCGATCATCGCCCGCAACCGCCTTGCGATTTGCAGATTGTTCGAACCGCAGGAACGGATCTCGCTGAACGCGAGATGCACAAAGTCCTCCCAATTGGGGGTCCGGAAAACCACACGCAGTTGCCCGGAGTTGTCGAGAGTTTCGTCGGTGCGCAAATGACGTTTGCCGACCATCCGCAGCATGCGGTGGAGCTGGTCTATCGCGAGTACCGCGGTCGTCGGATCGTTAATCGCGGGCGATAACGCCTTGAGCGCAATGTCGACGACAATGCGGAATGCGAATGTCGGGTCCTGGTCCATTGTGCGTTCCGACCCGAAGGCCACGGACGCACGCAAGGTTTGCTCATCAATCAGGCGGGCGCCGCCATACAGGTTGAATTCGGGTTCGTCGACCGCGACAAAGTCGCCCACTTCGGGGACGAATTCGATTACGCCGCTCGATCGCTCGGCCTCCGCCACGAGCAGCTTGAGATTTGCCGCAAGAACGATGCCCGAAGTGCCCTGATGTCTGATGACGCCGTCCGGATTTCCGAGGCGAAGGCTCTCGGGTTCACGGACGTCGGGGCCGAGCGTCTGGTCGGGATAGACGCTTTCGATGACAGAGAGTCCATCGTCCCCGACATGCGCCAGAATGCTGATCGGGCGTAGTAAGCGCGATGCATAGTCAATCAGGTAAAAGAATGCTGCAAAGGAAAATACACCGAATATCGAGGCCACGAGCATGACCAGCTGGTCGACGTGCCCATCCATTCTGTTTTGCGCGCCAAGCGCATACATCAGTGTCAGAATAAAGAGGCCGACGGTGTACCTGACCACGTCGTTACTGAGCAGCGTCGTAGAGATGATCCGCGGCGTCATTTGCGAGCTGGCCACCTGAATCGCCACCAGCAAGGAACCGAAGGTGAAGACCACGAAGGAAAGCGTGGCGGTGACGAACGCTTCCAGCAGCACCTGCGCGCCCCTCGAGCTGAAATTGAGAAGACTCCAGCCAAGCCATGCGTCCAGCCGATGCAGCAGCCGTACGAGCACAAGTCCAAGCGGAATGGCAATAAGCGGAACCACCCAAAGCGACGATTCGAGATAGCTCCTGAGGCTGTATAGTCGATTCCAGTTCATCGGGATCACCCCTTGGGAAGCCTGCGTATGGTCGCATTGTCAGAGTCTTGCCAGGGAACGGCCGATCCCAATCCCGTATCCATCGTAGTGCCGCCTGTCGGACGCCGATCGATGCGCGGCTGAGGAATTCCAGATTGTCTAACCTTAGATTAAAAGACTCGAATGCGTTGACATGAATCAAGCGAGCCCGCGGGGCAGGGCCGATATTTTTGACATTGTAACGGGCGATGGCACGGGCGCCGCATGGCGGAGTCGGCAGAACACAAGAAAGAAACAAGTCGGCTTTGGTGGTTTCCGCCGGCCCGCTGGTTGGTTAAATACCGCACGGCCTGGCTACCCGGCGACGTTGTTGCCGGTGTAACCTTGGCGGCATATGCAATTCCGGTCTCACTTGCTTACGCCGGGCTTGCGGGCCTGGCGCCGCAGGTTGGCATCTACGGCTATCTGCTCGGCGGACTGGGCTATGCCTTGCTCGGATCCTCGCGTCAGCTTGCGGTTGGGCCGACTTCGGCCATTTCGCTGATGATTGCCGGAACCGTGGGTGCAATGGCCGAGGGAGACGCGCAACGTTACGCCCAGATCGCCAGCCTTGTAGCCTTCACTGTCGCCGGACTTTGCGTGTTCGCTTGGGTGTTGCGATTGAGCGCGCTCGTAAAATTGATCAGCGACAGCATCCTTGTGGGTTTCAAGGCCGGTGCCGGCTTGACCATCGCGATGACGCAGTTGCCAAGTTTGCTGGGCGTCCAGGGCGGGGGCCACAACTTTTTCGAACGGGCTTGGCTGCTGGCCGGGCAACTCGGTCAGGTGCAGTACCTTGCGCCGATCGTCGGCGTCATCGCGATCGGGCTCATCGTGTTCGGCGAACGCCTGCTGCCCGGAAAGCCGGTCGCGCTGGGGGTTGTTACACTGGCAATCATTGCTGCCACGGTGCTGGGGCTGCCTGCGCTTGGGGTGCCGATAACAGGGGAAATCCCCGCCGGTTTACCTGCCTTCGCAGGCCCGGCTCTCAGGCTACGCGACGTCGAGGGAATAATACCGCTCGCCGCCGGTTGCCTGCTGCTGGCCTACATCGAGGGCGTATCGGCAGCCCGCACCTTCGCGGCGAAGCATGGGTATGCTCTGGATCCGCGCCAGGAACTGCTTGCGATCGGTGCGGCCAATCTCGCAGCGGCGATGGGACACGGCTATCCGGTAGCCGGCGGATTGTCGCAATCGGCCGTGAACGACAAGGCTGGAGCTCGCACCCCACTGGCGTTGGTTTTTGCATCGATTACGCTTGCGCTTTGCCTGCTGTTTCTGACCGGCTTGCTCGAAAACTTGCCGAAGGCGGTGCTGGCCGCCGTCGTATTGACGGCAGTGTATGGGTTGCTGGATTTTCCGGCATTGCTCCGCATGTGGCGAGTGAGCCGGCTAGACTTCTACGCTGCGGCGATCGCTCTGGGGGCCGTGCTGCTTCTTGGAATTCTTCAAGGCATCCTGCTCGCCGCATTGGCTTCAATATTATTGCTGCTGGCCCGGGTATCGCGGCCGCACGTTGCGTTTCTTGGGCGTGTGCCCGGGACCAACAGCTATTCCGACCGGGACCGCCATCCCGAGAACGAGCCGCTGCCCGGCGTGGTCGCCTTTCGTCCCGAGGCGTCGCTGATCTACGTCAACGCCGACGCTGTGCTGGAATCGGTCTTGAGCCGTCTTCGCGAAACTGATCCGCTCGCCATCCGCCTGGTCGTCTGCGATCTTTCCTCAGCGCCTTATCTCGACCTCGCAGGCTCGCGCATGCTGCACGACCTGCATACCGAACTGGCCAGCCGCGACATTGTTCTTCGGATCGTCGGCGCTCACGGATCGGCGCGCGATCTATTGCGAGCGGAGGGTCTCGGCGAAAAGATCGGTGGACTCGGCCGTGCCGTGACCCTCGATAGCTTGCTGCGCGATCTCAGTCGCGCCGAGCCGCTGGCTGACCCCGCTTAACGCGGAGCCTCGCTGCCCTCAAGCGCTGTATCTCTTCGTCCGCCGTCTTAATTTTCTCGTCGAGTTGCTCAATTTTCGAGCTGCTGGACGCATCGTTGCTGCGTAGTTTATTGAGCACTTTTTCGACGGAGAGTTTGTTGATTTCGGCCATTGAAAAATCCTCCGCGCGTTGAAAAATCGACTTCCTAGTACCGCTCGGGCACGAATTTCATCCGCCGCAAGCTCGCCAGGTCGTTGTACCGGTTGTTGTCGGATCGCTTCGGCAATTTGACCTGTTCCGGCGACAGGCGCTTGTAGGGGATCGTCTTCAGCAAGTGCGCGATGCAGTTCAGCCGCGCGCGCTTTTTGTCCTCGGAACGAACGATGTACCACGGCGCATGTTTCGTATCGGTGGCCTTGAGCATCATATCGCGCGCCCGCGAATAATCGTACCAGCGCCGGTAGGATTCGAGATCCATCGGACTCAGTTTCCATTGCCGCAGCGGATCGTCGATCCGGGCCGCGAAACGCTTCTCCTGCTCCTCCATGCCGGCTTCCAGCCAGAGTTTGATCAGGATGATACCGCCATCGACGACATATTTTTCCGCTTCCGGGCAAAGCTCAAGGAAACGCTCGTGTTCCTGCTTGGTGCAGAACCCCATGACGTATTCGACGCCGGCGCGGTTGTACCAGCTGCGGTCGAAGATGACGATTTCTCCCGCGGCGGGAAAATGTTGCATGTACCGCTGGAAAAACATTTGGGTTTTTTCTCGATCGGAAGGAGCGGGCAGGGCCACCACCCGAAATACGCGCGGGCTCACTTTCTCGGTGAGAGCTCTGATTGTTCCGCCTTTGCCGGCGGCATCGCGTCCTTCGAACACGATGACGACCCGTAGCCCCTTGGCGGTCACCCATCGCTGGAGATGGCAAAGCTCGACCTGCAGTTTGCGCAGTTCCTTTTCATAGGGTTTGCGCTTCATCCGTGAGGCCAGCTCGTCCTTTGCCATCGCTGTTTGCTCCGTTTGGACTGACTTTTATTCAAATGAGCGAAGCCCAGAGATCCTGCGTTACCAGCTCAGCGTAATGCCGATATCGCCCGGCACGCCACCGGGGAAGTCGATGATCTGATACGCAATCTTGTAACCGCGCGGCTGCAGGTAATCTTTCCAAAGATGAAAGATCTCCTTGGGCATTCCGGTAAGCGTGTTTTCCCAGCCTGGTTCCATCTGGTTGATCGCCCGGCCGCGGTCCGTACAAAGTACGTTGGGAAACCTGTAAACCAGGACCTCGTGAAGCCCGTTTTTTACCGCCCGCTGGATCACCGTCGAGGCGCGTTTCACCTTCTCGTCCTCTGAAAGGCCCGAAGGTCTGCTGAGTTCCTCGATTAACTCCCGCTTTTCGGCTTCGGCCGCCGCCAGCATACGCATATGCTCGTCGGCCTTCTCGGCCTCTTTCAGCGCGGACTGTTTGCGAATGTCTTTTGCGGTGGGCAGCAGCTCATCGATGTTCATGATTGATCTCCCGAAGGTTACTCATTTTGCGTCCGTATCCCTGTCTTTTCTTGGCGTACCGAAGTACCCATTGTCCTAAAGGCAAAAATAACTCGGCTGTGAGGCGTTCAGTTTGCGTTAGATCAACCAAACAGTTCGCAGCATCGAATAACGAGAGGAAGTTAGTGAACCTGGAAAAGATGGAGCTGAAAAATGTCGACAGAGAATCAGCAAGTGTCGGGCAACACCTTCTTCGGTCTTTTCGGTTCCGCCTTCGAATACATGATGGATGCGACCCAGCGCAGTGTCTTGTTCTGCGATGTGATGCGCCAGCGCAGCAACCAATATCGGGACCATCTCGCCGAAACGGTTCCGCATGTCCTCGACTACAAGGCCGAGCTCGTGACGGATGGCCGGACGCTGGAACGGCCGGTCAATTACCTGCTGGTGCGCATCGTTCCGCCGGAAGGCGTCGAAATCGATATCACGCGCCGGCCCTTCGTGGTCGTGGATCCGAGGGCCGGCCATGGTCCCGGCATCGGAGGCTTCAAGGCTGACAGCGAAATCGGCGTTGCCCTGAAGGCAGGCCATCCCTGCTACTTCGTCGGGTTCATGCCGGATCCAATGCCGGGCCAAACCATCGAAGATATCGCTCGCGCCGAAGCCGCGTTCCTGGAAAAGGTTATTTCGCTTCATCCGCAGGCGGACGGAAAGCCGTGCGTGGTTGGCAATTGCCAGGCGGGCTGGGCTGTGATGATTCTGGCAGCGATCAGGCCCGAGCTGTTCGGTCCCATCATCGTTGCAGGAGCGCCGCTGTCCTATTGGGCGGGCATTCGCGGAAAAAATCCGATGCGCTACTCGGGCGGCCTGCTCGGGGGCAGTTGGTTGACCGCGCTTACCAGTGACATGGGGGGCGGCAAGTTCGACGGCGGCAAGCTGGTTGCCAATTTCGAGAACCAGAATCCGGCCAACACGCTGTGGACGAAGCAGTACAACGTCTATTCCAAGGTCGACACCGAAGCCAAACGTTACCTGGAATTCGAACGCTGGTGGGGTGGCCACGTCAACCTCAATGCGGAGGAGATCCAGTTCATCGTCGACGAACTGTTCGTCGGCAACAAGCTGGCGGCCGGGCGCATCGAAATGTCGGACGGCACTGCCGTCGACCTTCGTACCATCCGTTCGCCGATCGTGGTGTTCTGCTCGAAGGGCGATAACATCACGCCGCCGCAGCAGGCGCTCGGCTGGGTTCTCGATCTCTATGACGATGTCGACGAGATCAGGTCGTTCGGCCAGACCATCGTTTACACGGTGCATGAAACCGTCGGTCATCTCGGAATCTTCGTTTCTGGAGGGGTTGCCAAGAAGGAGCACAATGAGTTCTCCAGCAATATCGACCTGATCGATATGCTGCCCCCCGGTCTCTACGAGGCAACCTTCGAGCGCAAGTCAGGCGACACCACCAACCCCGAACTGGTATCGGGAGAGTGGATCATGCGCTGCGAGCAGCGCACGCTGGATGATATCCGCGGCATGGGCGGCAATTCGCCGGAAGATGAACGGCGGTTTGCGACCGCCGCGCGCGTCTCGGAAATCAATCTGTCGCTTTACCGCGCCTTTATGCAGCCGATGGTCAAGGCGATCTTTACTCCGCAGGTTGCGGAGTGGCTAAAGCGTTGGGATACGGGCCGTATGCAATACGAGGCTTTCACCGACGCCAATCCGTTCATGCCTGCACTGGCCAAGGCCGCCGAGAAGGTGCGCGAGCAGCGCAAGCCGGCATCAGCCGACAATCCGTTCATTGTCATCCAGGAAAAGGCGTCCGAGCAGATCGTCAAGGCGCTCGATAGCTGGCGGGAAACCCAGGAAAAGCTCTCTGAGCAGATATTCCTCTCCGTCTATGGATCGCCTGCGCTACAGGCCGCGGTTGGAATTGACCCGGCAGTGGCCAGGCCTCGAAGGCCCGGAAAATCCCCACTGCACACCGAGCTGCGGGACAAACGCATTGCGGAACTGAGATCGCAGATCACCAAAGGCGGTCTTCAGGAGTGCACCATCCGCGGCTTGGTCTATGTCGGCCTGGCGCGAGGGTTCGTCGATGAGCGTGGCGTCGCGGCGTTACGTCGAATTCGCCTCACGGAAGAGGGTTCGCGGCTGACGCTCGCGCAGTTCAAGTCGATGGCGCGGGAGCAGTTTCTTCTCCTGCTACTGGATCCGGAAGCAACCCTTGCGGCGATCCCGAAACTGTTGCCGACAGACATGGGCGAACGACGAAAGGGCCTTGCGGCCATTCGCAACGTCCTGAGCGCTGCCGGCGAGATATCCGGCGAGGCGGCGGAGCGGTTGAAAAAGGTTACGGCGCTTTTCGAGGCCAATGAAGCCGGGTTTCCGGCAATCGAGCGAGCCAGGGCATCATAGCCGGGCTGCGGTCGAATTAACTGGGAGTCGAGCCATGAGCGTAGTTCCGATCGACGCTGGCGAAGGCCAGGCCCATGTGAAGTATGACCGCCTGATCGCGGCCGCGAAGCAGGTGCCATCAGCGGTGACCATCGTGGCGCACCCCTGCGACGAGGCCTCGTTACGCGGCGTCTGCGAAGCCGCCGCCGCCGGTCTCATCAAGCCGGTCCTGGTGGGTCCGGCAGGCAAGATCAAGGCAATCGCCGCGCAGTTCAATTTCGATATTTCTCGGTTCGAGATCGTCGATGCCGCCAACAGCGAGGCGTCGGCGGCAAGAGCCGTTGAACTGATTCACGAGGCCAAGGGCGAGTTGTTGATGAAGGGCAGCCTTCATACCGACGAGCTGATGCGCAGCGTCACCGCGAAGGCGACGGGCCTGCGCACCGATCGGCGGATCAGCCACGTCTTCGCGATTGATGTGCCGGGTTACGCCCAGACATTGTTCATTACCGACGCGGCGATCAACATCTTCCCGGACCTCGATTGCAAGCGCGACATCATTCAGAACGCGATCGATCTCTTTGCCGGGATCGGCCTTGGCGTGCCGAGGGTTGCGATCCTGTCGGCGGTGGAGACAGTAACCTCCAAGATTCCGTCGACCATCGAGGCGGCCGCGCTGTGCAAGATGGCGGAGCGCGGCCAGATCACCGGCGGCCTGCTCGACGGACCGTTGGCGTTTGACAACGCCGTCGACAAGGAGGCCGCCAGAATCAAGGGAATTAAATCGGCGGTCGCCGGTCAGGCCCAGATCCTGGTTGTGCCGGACCTCGAGGCTGGCAACATGCTGGCAAAGAATCTGACGTTCCTGGCGAAGGCCGACTCGGCCGGCATCGTGCTGGGGGCGCGGGTTCCCATCATTCTCACCTCGCGCGCCGACTCGCTGCGTGGCCGTATGGCCTCGTGCGCGATCGCAGTGCTCTATGCCGACGCTCGCCGCCGCGCTTCGACCGTAGCAGCCGCATGAATGTCATGGATACGATCCTTGTCGCCAACGCGGGCTCGTCGAGCGTAAAGTTCCAGGTTTTTGGAATCGAGCAGGACGGCAGCCTCAAGCGCCAGATCAAGGGCCTGATGGACGGGGTCGGAAGCCGCCCACGGCTGCGCGTCACTGCGGTCGATGGTGCCGTACTGGTCGATCGCAGCTATGAGAGCGGAACCGTCCCTGATGTCGCGGTGGCGCTGGCAACAGCGGGTGCTTGGCTTCGCGAGGAGCTGAAGATCAATCCGATTGCGATCGGGCATCGCGTCGTACACGGCGGCCCGGATTACGACAAACCGGTCCGGGTCGATCAAAACGTGCTGGCGCGACTGGAGCGGTACGTTTCGCTGGCGCCGCTTCACCAGCCCTACAATCTTGCGCCGATACGTTCAATTCTTTCTCGTTTCCCGGATATCCCGCAGATCGCCTGTTTCGATACCGCGTTTCATCGCGGCCACGGCGCGCTGGCTGATCATTTTGCGATTCCGGAACCGCTGTATGCCGAAGGCGTCCGGCGCTACGGTTTTCATGGCCTCTCCTACGAGTACATCGCAAGCATTCTGCCGCAGATCGCGCCGGACATTGCATCCAAGCGCGTCATTGTCGCCCACCTTGGCAGCGGCGCCTCCATGTGCGCCCTCAGTAACGGCCGCAGTATTGAAAGCAGCATGGGGTTCACTGCGCTCGATGGGCTCCCGATGGGCACGCGGCCCGGCCAGATCGATCCGGGCGTGGTGCTTTATCTCATCGCCGAAAAAGGCATGTCGCCCGCCGATGTCCAGAACTTCCTTTACAAGGAGTGCGGTCTCAAGGGCCTGTCGGGTGTCAGCAACGACATGAGGCAGCTTGAAACAAGCGCTGACCCGCGTGCCATCTTTGCCATCGACTATTTTGTCTACCGCACCAGCCTGTTCGCAGGAATGCTCGCGGCCGCCCTGCAGGGGGTGGATGCCCTGGTTTTCACGGCCGGGGTTGGCGAGAATTCCGTGCGGGTTCGCTACGCTATCGCCGAGAGGCTGACCTGGCTCGGGATTTCGATCGATGCCGACGCCAACGCAAAACACGCGCGGGTGATTTCACGGCCTGAAAGCCGTGTTGCGGTCTATGTCTTGCCGACCGACGAAGAGCTGATGATTGCTCGCCACACGTCGTCGCTGCTGTCGCTGACACCAAAGAGTTCTCCAGACTACGCGAGGGCGTCATGACAATACCTGTATATCCCGAAACCGCGGTGGCCCTCAAAGGCCGCAAGGCTTTGATCGTCGGCATCGCCAACGAGAGTTCGATCGCCTGGGGGTGCGCCAAGGCGTTCCGTGCCCTCGGTGCCGATCTGGCGGTGACCTATCTGAACGAGAAAGCGAAGAAATTCGTCGAGCCGCTGGCGCGCGAGCTCGGTGCACCGATCTTTATGCCGCTTGATGTCGGCGTTGCCGGACAGACCGAGGCAGTCTTCGAACGGATTGAAAAGGAATGGGGTCAGCTTGATGTTCTGGTTCACTCAATTGCGTTCTCACCCAAGGAGGCCCTGCACGGGCGAGTAATCGATGTGAAGCGGGACGGCTTTCTGGCGACCATGGATGTTTCCTGTTGGTCGTTCATCCGGATGGCTCACTTGGCCGAGCCCCTGATGAAGAACGGCGGAGCTATGTTCACGATGACCTATTACGGCAGCCAGATGGTGGTGCAGAACTACAACATCATGGGGGTGGCCAAGGCGGCGCTTGAATGCACCGTTCGTTACATCGCCTCCGAAGTCGGCCCCAAAGGGATCCGGGTTCACGCCATTTCGCCGGGTCCACTGGCCACGCGCGCGGCTTCCGGCATTCCCGAATTCGATGAGCTGCTGGCAAAAGCGCAGGGCAAGGCTCCGACGCGTAGCCTGGTGAGCGTGGACGATGTCGGAAAGGCGGTTGCTTTCCTCGCGCTCGACGGTGCCAAGCTGATGACAGGCGACACGATCTACATCGATGGCGGCTATCACATCATCGATTGAACAGGGGTCGATAAACAACTGGACTTTGATCCAGCTCAAATCGGACGCGTCCAACCCATGAACTAGTCGAGAGGTCGTTAGCAGCCCAAGGAGGAGGAGCGATGCGCAAGCTGGCTTGCTTATTGTTGGCGGCGTGGGGACTTTCATCTCAGGCCAACGCTCAGACAGCCCCGCCGCCGGCAGCCATTCCCGTCGGGGTCGTCACGGCCGAATCAAAGCCCGTCACCAAGACACTCGACTTCGTCGGGCGTGTCGAAGCTATTCAACGGGTCGAGGTGAAAGCGCGCATCACCGGTTATCTCGAAAGCATCGCGTTCAAGGAGGGGGATCTCATCAAGGAAGGGGCGCCGCTCTATGGCATCGAGAAAGGACTTTTTCAGGCGGCTGTCGAGCAGGCCGAGGGTGAGTTGACAAAAAGCAAGGCCGCCAAGGTACTCACCGAGGTTCAGCTGCAGCGAGCGGAAGAGTTGCTGGCCAAGGGTTCCGGTACCACAGTTGCCCGCGACCAGGCGCTCGCCGCCGATCAATCGGCGCAAGGTACCATTCTTGTCGACGAAGCCAATCTGCAGACCGCCAAAATCAACCTCGGTTATGCCAGCATCACTTCCCCGATTACCGGCAAGGTCGGCAAGACAAATATAACCAAGGGCAACGTTGTTACCCCACAAAGCGCTCCGCTCACCTTCATCGTCAGTCAAGACCCGATGTACGTGACGTTTCCGGTAAGTCAGCGCGAATTTCTGCGCACCCAGCAGGCCGGTCGTAGCGTCGACATCACCGGCATCAAGGCGGCGCTGCGGTATGCCGACGGCAGCACTTACAAGTATCCGGGAAAAATCAACTTTGTCGACGTCTCCGTCGATCGCGCCACCGACACGGTGCTGGCGCGCGCCACGTTTCCGAATCCCGAGTCCGGGCTGATCGACGGCCAGCTGGTCAGTGTGGCACTGGAAAGCGGAACCGCCGAGCAAAAGATCGTCATACCGCAGGCGGCGCTGATCTCCGATCAGGAGGGTGTGTACGTCTTCATCGTGAGCGACGGAAAGGCAGCGGTACGCAGGATCAAGACCGCTGGTCCGAGCGGAACCGGTATCGTGGTGGAGCAGGGCCTGACCGGCGGCGAACAGGTCATCGTCGAGGGCATTCAGGGGCTACGTCGGGATGTGGCGGTCCGCGCGACGCCGTTGCCGCCAGCGCCCGACAGGAGCTGATGCGATGTTCTCAGCGATTTTCGTCGACCGTCCGCGCCTGGCGATCGTTATAGCGATTGTGACCACCATCGCCGGCGCTTTGGCGTATCTGGCGATGCCGGTTGCCCAGTATCCCGACATCGTGCCGCCCCAGGTCTCGGTCACGACCATGTATCCCGGCGCCAACTCCGGCGTGGTGGACGCCACCGTCGCTCAGCCGATCGAAGCGCAGGTCGTCGGCGTCGACAAGATGATCTACATGAAGAGCACGAGCGGTGACGACGGCAGCTATACGCTCACCGCATCCTTCGAGCTCGGCACCGATCCGGACATCAACACGGTCAATGTCAATAACCGTGTCCAGACCGCGCTGTCGCTGTTGCCGCCGGAAGTTCAGCGGCAGGGGATCAACGTCAAGAAGAAATCGACCGCGATCCTTGCCTTCGTGACCCTCTACTCGCCGAAGAAGACGCACGATCCGCTGTTCCTGTCGAACTACGTCACGATCAATCTTCTGGATTCGATCAAGAGCACCCCCGGCGTCGGAGACGCGTTCCTTTTCGCGGCACAGGACTATGCGATGCGCGCCTGGGTCAAGACCGAGCGTCTGACCGGGCTCAATCTCACCGTCACCGATATCATCAATGCGATTCAATCGCAGAACGTCCAGGCCGCGGTCGGGCGTATCGGGGCGCGCCCAATCTTCAACGATCAGCAGTTGCAGCTCAACATCCAGACCAAGGGCCGGTTAAGCTCGGTCGCGGACTTCGATAACATCGTCATCCGGACCAATCCGGATGGTTCGGTATTGCGGTTGAGCGATGTCGCCAAGCTCGAACTTGGCGCCGCCAATCTCGATCGCGACACGCGCTTCAACGGCGATGACGCCGCCGCGGTGGTGATCTACCAGTCGCCCGGCGGCAACGCGATCGACACCGTCAATGCGGTACGGAAAAAGCTCTCCGAATTCGAAAAGCGCTTTCCCGAAGATCTGGCCTGGAAAATTACCTACGATCCGACGATTTTCGTGACCGATACCATGCACGAAGTGAAGAAGACGCTGTTCGAGGCCTTCGTTCTTGTCGTGCTGGTGGTCTTTCTGTTTCTTGGCAATGTCCGCGCGACGCTCATTCCGACCCTCGCGGTGCCGGTGAGCCTGATCGGAACCTTCATCGCGCTCAAGGCGGTCGGATATTCCGCCAACACCGTCTCGCTGCTCGCCATCGTGCTTGCGATCGGCATCGTCGTCGACGACGCCATCGTGGTGGTCGAAAACGTCGAGCGGGTGATGGAAGAGAATCCGGAGCTGTCGCCCGCGGACGCAAGCAAACGCGCCATGGCGGAGATCACCGCACCGATCATTGCGATCACGCTGGTGCTGCTCTCGGTATTCGTGCCGATCGCGTTCATCCCCGGTATTTCCGGCGAGCTGTTCCGCCAGTTCGCCGTGACGGTGGCGGTTTCGATGCTGCTTTCTGCCATCAATGCGCTGACGCTTTCTCCGGCCCTCTGCGCCGTTCTGCTGAAGCCCCACCATGGACCGAAGCGCGGCATTATTGGCTGGCTGATGCGCTCGATCGACTGGGTACGGGACCAGTACGGCGCCGTGGTTGCGCGAATGGTCCGCTTCTCGATCATCGGCCTTGTGATGGTCGTGGTGGCGGGGGCAGGGACTGTTGCCCTATCCAGGGTGACGCCGACTGGCTTTGTGCCGGAGGACGACCAGGGCGCGATCTTCGTCGTGGTCCAGTTGCCGGGCGGTGCTTCCGTCGGGCGAACATCGGAGGTGATGCGTCAGGCCGAGGCGATGGTCAAGGAAGATCCCGCCGTTGCCGAATACACCTCGATCATTGGATTGAATTTTATCGACAATTATTCGCAGCCCAATGCCGGCTTCATGGTCGTTACCTTCAAGCCGTTTGAGGAGCGGAAGAGCCCTGAGCTCGGGGTTCGCGAAGTGATCGCACGGCTGCGAACAAAATTCCGTCAGATCCAGGGTGGCACCGTGGTCCCATTGGCGCCGCCGCCTATCGTCGGTCTCGGCACTGGTGGCGGCTTCACCTATGTGCTCGAGGATCTGCGAGGCGGTGATCCGAAGGAACTCGCCCAGGTTTTGCGCGGGGTCATCGTGGCCGCAAACGCCGATCCGCAACTGCGCGGCGTATTCAGCACTTTCTCGGCAACCAACCCGTCGATTTATCTCGATATCGACCGCGACAAGGTGCAGATCCTTGGCGTCCAGCTGAAGGATGTGTTCCAGGCGCTGCAGGCCTCGCTCGGCGGCTACTTCATCAACAACCTGAATCTGTTCGGTCGAACCTGGCAGGTGCAGGTTCAGGCGGAAGCTGCCGACAGGTCGGGTATCGACGACATCTATCGTATCAACGTGCGGAATGCAGAGGGGAAGATGATCCCGCTGCGCAGCCTCGCCGAAACACGCATTGTCGTGGGCCCACCGGCATTGATCCGGTACAATAACCTGCGCGCCGTGACTATTCAGGGCGGCCCGGCGTCGGGCATATCGTCGGGTCAGGCGCTGAAAGCGTTCGAGGAAATTGCAGCGAAGACGCTCCCGCAAGGCTATGCAGGCGAATGGACCGATACGGCATTTCAGGAAAAGCGGGCCGAGGGCAAGACCGCGATAATTCTCGGCTTTGCGGTCCTGTTCGCCTACCTGTTCCTGGTCGCGCTCTACGAAAGCTGGACGATTCCGGTGCCGGTTTTGCTCTCGGTCGCCATCGGCATTCTCGGATCGTTTGGCGCCATTGTCATGACCGGCCTGACGCTCGACCTTTACGGCCAGATCGGCATGGTCGTGCTGATCGGCCTGGCGGCCAAGAACGGCATTCTGATCGTCGAGTTCGCCAAGGAGAAGCGCGAGCACGGCGTTCCCCTGCTCGAAGCCGCGGCAGAAGGCGCTCGTCTGCGCTTCCGTCCGGTGATGATGACGTCGTTCGCTTTCATCCTGGGGCTCTATCCGCTGGTCGTGGCACAGGGTGCCTCAGAGCTGGCACGGCGCGGCGTCGGCACGCCGGTGTTCGGCGGAATGATCCTGGCGTCCTTCATCGGCATCTTCGCGATCCCGCCGCTCTATGTGATGTTCCAGGCCATTCGGGAACGGCTGCGGCCCGGCTCACGTCCAAAGACCGAACAGCAGCCCGCTGCAACGCTGGCGCAACCGAAGCCACCCGAACATGTCGCCGCGGAATAGGCGTCACCTCTTCAAGGAGAATGCAATGTTTGACTCTCATCGCCTGACAATTCTCGGCGCTGTTCTGTCGGGAGTATTGCTGATGCTGCCGGTCCGGGCCAGCGCCATCGAACTTTCGGGGGCTTGGGCAACAGAATCAAATCTGTGCAGCCGCGTGTTCGCCAAGAAGGGCAACCAGGTCGTGTTCGCCGAGCTGTCAGACCTGTTCGGCTCAGGCTTTATCATTGAGGGGAACAAGATCACGGGGAAGATCGCGCGATGCACGATCACCTCGCGAAAGCAGGACGGCGATAATCTGGATTTGGGTGCGGCCTGCGCGACGAGCATCATGACCCAGAACGTGCATTTCAGTCTGAAAGTCATCGACGATAACAATTTGAACAGGCTGTTCCCGGACATCCCGGGAATGACGCTCAAATATACCAGGTGCGCACCTTAGCACCAATCGTTGAAGGCGCCGAAGAGGACTGCCGCACGTCACGCTTCGACTGACGTGGGCAATTCAGCGATAGTGCTGCCCGATCACTTCTGCGACACAGGCAGGACGCTTTCCACCCTCGATCTCGATGGCGACTGTGTACGTGACGCGCAGTGCGTCAGGCGGCACGTCCTCTGCCTTGGTAACGGTGACGCGCCCTCGCAGACGTGAGCCAGCGGGGACCGGGGTGAGATAGCGAATTCTGTTGGCGCCGTAATTCAGGGTATTTTTCAGGCCTTTGACGCCGATGATCGACCGAATGAACATCGGGATCAGCGAGAGCGAGAGCAGTCCGTGGGCGATCGTGGTGCCGCTGGGCGACTCGCGTGCGGCGCGTTCCGTGTCGACGTGAATCCATTGTTCATCGCCAGTCGCCTCGGCGAACTTGTTGATACGGTCCTGGGTGATTTCGATCCAGTCGCTGACGCCGACCTCGGTACCAACGGCGGCCTTCAGCTCATTAAAGTCATTGAACATTCGCATCTTGCGCTCCTTTCGGGTTCGGTTCGCAAGCCAGCCGGGTTGCCGGGCTCAAATCGCCATTTCCGGCACGTTGGAAAGGACGACAAGCTCGGCCTCGGTGTTAGCGATGACGTCAGCTACACTGACGCCCGGTGCGGTCTCCATCAGTGTCGCGCGTCCGTCAGGGAATCCGATCACCGCCATATCCGTCACGACAAGGTCAACGGTCCTGATCGACGTCAGCGGCAGATTGCACTTCTTGACGATCTTCGACTTTCCCCTGGCGGCGTGCTGCATGGCTACGATCACGCGCTTGGCGCCGGTCACCAGATCCATCGCCCCGCCCATGCCGGGGACCATTTTGCCGGGGATCGTCCAGTTGGCGAGTTGCCCCTTGCTATCGACCTGAAGCCCGCCCAGCACTGTCATGTCGACGTGGCCGCCACGGATCAGACCGAACGACATGGCGCTATCGAACGTGCAGGCGCCGGGAAGCGCGCTGATCGGGCGCCCGCCGGCGTCGGTCAGCAGCGGATGTTCCATGCCCTGCTCAGGAATAGGCCCGGTTCCGATCAATCCATTCTCGGACTGAAAGAAGACCTTGAGGTCGGCCGGAACATAGTTCGCAATCAACGTCGGAATGCCGATGCCGAGATTGACGAGCATTCCCGAGCGCAGTTCCAGGGCGACGCGGCGGGCGATAATGGTTTGTGCGTCCATGTTTTCACCCGTTGGCGACGAGGTAATCGACGAGCGGTCCGGGGGTCACGACATGATCGGGCGCGATGACGCCGACCGGAACGATGTTTTCCGCGGTGACGATGACGGTATCGGCCGCCATCGCCATCACTGGATTGAAATTGCGGGCGGTCAATGCGTAGGCAAGATTGCCCAGATAGTCGGCCAGGAACGTATGAACCAGCGCAAAGTCGGCATGCAGGGCGGTCTCCAGCAGATAGGTCTTCCCGCCCACGTCGATCTTCTGCTTACCCTCTTCGACGGTGGTGCCGACACCGGTCGGCGTCAGAATGCCGCCCAAGCCGCAGCCTCCGGCGCGGATCCGCTCGACCAGCGTTCCCTGGGGCACCAGATCGATGGACATCTTGTTTGCCATCATTTGTTGCTGCGCTTTGGGGTTTAGCCCGATATGGCTTGCGATCATGCGGCTAACCAGCCCCGCGTCGACCAGCTTGCCGATGCCTTTTCCCGGTACGGCGGCATCGTTGGCGATGACGAAAAGATTGGATTTGCGCTGTCGTACCAATTCGTCGAGCAGACGTTCCGGTGTTCCTACACCCATGAATCCGCCGATCATGACGCTCGCGCCATCGGGGATCTTGGCGACTGCTTCTTCCACGGAAACGGTTCTCATGGATCGAACCTTCCTGCTCGCACGCCCCGCCATTCAAAGGCAAGGAACCCTGCTGCGAAGTAACGCTATCGTCGTTGATGCAAATCAAGACCGGCGCAAGCAAGATGGGAACTAGGTATCATGGACGACCCGTCCGGAAGCTCGTGTAGACGCTCTCGGTGCGAGGCCGACCGGGCCCCGCGTGGGAGCTTAGCAACCTGAGGCGCGTCAGGCCCCTCATCGGAGGGAACAACACCCGTGAATCTTCCCCCAGCTATGAGCGGTGTTCAATTGGCGCTGCGGGCTGCGGTTGCGGCCGGTTTGTCTATTGCAATTGCGCAGGTGCTGAAGCTCGAACATCCAATCTATGCATTCCTTGCTGCGGTCATTGTGACCGACCTTGTGCCATCACAAAGTCAGCAACTTGGACTGCGCCGTCTTTTGGCGACGGTCTTGGGCGCGATCTGCGGGGCCTCGCTCAGTCCAATGCTGGCGCCGAGCCCCTGGGGGATCGGACTCGGCGTTCTGGTTGCGATGCTGATGTCTCAGCTGTTCAGAGCTCGGGACGCCGCCAAGGTCGCCGGATACATTTGCGGGATCGTCGTGCTCGATCACAGTGTGGAGCCTTGGCATTATGCGTTCTATCGTCTGATCGAGACCGCCCTGGGCGTTGTCGTGGCCTGGCTGATAAGTTACGTGCCGAAGCTCATCCGAATAGAGGAATCCGGAAAGGAGGACGCGCAAGAACGCTGACACCGACCCGAAACGCCATGACAATTTGTATCTAGCTGAATCGACCCCGATTAAGACTCGCATGGAGCGATTCAGTATTTCGCTTCAACGCTTTTGGGAGGCGCTTCCGCGACGGAGGCCATCGCACGGTGAGGTCACGATGGTCGCGTCTGCGAGGCGCGATTGATTACGCTCGGAATTCCTCGGGGGTTTGGATGACGAAGGCGGATTTCTGAAATCACGTCATAGGGTCTATCGATCGCGCGGCCGCTTCCGCTTGCCCCCAATGGATCCTTGCGATCGGGATTGAACACGCGCTCGACGTGGCGATTTAACGCCCGTATGACGCCAATGCGCGCAAGCATCGTCGGTCGGCGCGTCGCCACCAGGGTGAGGGTTCGCATCGCCGCCTGCCATTCTGGCGCCTCGTGCTCGGATTTGGGCAGCTTCGTGATGTAGCTGCCACCTTTGAGCGTGACGAACTCGCGGCCCCGGGGCAGCGGGATTGGTTCGTCAAACGGTCGTTGCCGGCCCCGAATGGCGAAGCCTGCCGTGGCGGTCAGTTGCGTGAGTCCTGCAATGGGGCCGCTACGTGACCGGCCGGTATTTCGAGAGAGCGCGCGGCCGCCGACGGTCTGCCCAAACTCGCTTCGTACCTTCCCGCCAGATCAAGCAGGCGCTTCTTTATGAATGGATCGGCATTTTCAGCAAGGCTGCGACAGCGATTTGCCTGCTCTCTCAAAAAGGAACTGTCCATCTTCGACTCCAACACAACTAACGCATTAAATAACGCCACCAAGTATCAGGTTTTTCAACAAAAATTAAAATGTTTGCGGTTTCTTAATGGGGCCGCACCGCCGCGCGGCCGAGTAGCCGGACGCCGCCCTTGCCACCTACCCCTAAGTGCGCGAGCGCTCGGCTACTCGTTTGTTGCACCATCGCTGCTGTTGTCCGGCGCTTCAAGCAAATCCAACGCTGTATTGATCTGAGCGATAAGACGCTCGATCTCGTCGCGCTCGTTGGGGCCGGGATTTTCCTGCAGCCGTTGGAGCAGCTTCTGCTTTCGAGCAAGGAGTTTGGCCAGCGTTGTCATCGGGGTATTGCCTCGCCAAGCGCGGTGGCGACAACCTTCGGCCGTCGGGTTTCCCGTTCCCGGTCGAAATTCGGGCGGACGTCGGCGCCGCGCCGGCCGCACGCCTGATAGGTGAACCGCAGCTCGAGATCGGAAAGCCGGACGTCATTAGCCCATCGGTCGCCGCTGATCGTTGTCTGGCGGCTGCAACGAAAATCCGAGCCGTAGACCAGCAGGCCGCGAACGCCGGACGCGCGCATTTCTGCACGAGTGTTTTTCTGGGCGAGTGAGGGCAGCCATGCACCCTTGAAGCGCGGTCCGAGGCGGCGAGCAATCGCCTCTGCAGGCGTCGATCGCCCGCTGATCCCACTCAAACTTAGTCGCAAGATCCCGCGCAAACGCTCGCGGGAAAAAGCAGTATCGCGGATGCCACCACCGTCCAAGGTTGCGAGCGGTCAAAATTCGACGGAGTCGGTGCGAGTGGAATCAATGGCGTGCACCGAGTTTGCTTGAATGGGCCGATCGGTTTGGGAGGGCGCTCCCTCCGGTTCGCGCGTCAGTCTTGACTAATCATGGAACGCTTCCTCGAAAGTCGCATTGTTCCACCGGGTCGCGTCTTCCCGCGAGCGCGCGGCCTGCACGACCGCCGCCCAACCCACACCCCCCTAGTGGGCGCGGCCGTGCTTGGTGGCTGTACAATCTGATCCAGCGAAGCCGGGCAATCTGGTTTGAACGAGCCCGCCAACTAAGGCGGCCTTACTCTGGCGGTCGCAGTTCGCTTTTGATCAAAGCTTGAACGTCAGCGAATTGCAGGGCGTCGGTGTTATCGCATTTGACACATTGGAACTTGCGTTTTCCCGTTCTCTTGTCCACGAGGAAGTGCATTGGCTTCTTGCATTTCGGACAATTGGGGGGCGGTGGGTTTTTGGGCATGTACGCATCCCTCGACCTGGCGGGAGCGCAACACTCTCAGTCACCGATGACAGCCGGTGGTTGGGCGGTGATGGATTGACTAGAATTCCTCTTATGTAGGGTTGTCGATTAAATTCAAATTGGGCCACTGGGGGTCGAAACAGCTCAGCGTCCACTCGTTTTCCAGCGCGTGTGTGAATTGAAACACACAACGCTCCTGCAAATCGACTTATATTGCGATGCGTTTCCTCCCTAGACTGGCACCCGTCGCGAATGGCGGGTTCCTTTTTGAGAAAACGCCCTCCAGATCAGCGCCAAAGTCCAGCCGGTCAGTATTTTCGCATTACGGGAACACCGATCGCAAAGGCACATTGACTTGCCGGGTCGCGTTTTCCGCTGATTGCGCGGCCTGCACGGTCACCGCCGGTCCCCCAGCCCATAGAGAGGCGGTGCCGTGCTTGACAGCCAGGGGGTTGGCCCTTGGGCCGCCTTCGGCCAGCGCCACCCCGGCGCTATATCGTCATATTTTGCGAGCATAGGGCGGCGATGGCGCAGGATCGAAAATTCACAGCGTTGGCTGCCGCGGTGCTGCTGACCATCCTCTCGCTTGGCGGATGCGTGACCTCAACGCCGATGGACGCGCGCGCCGAAGTCCCGGGGACTCCGAAATCAACCGGCTATCCGGCCGTGGAAGATGTGCCACCAAGGTCCGAGAAGCCTGCCATGACCGCCGATGAACAGTTGAAGCTAAAGAAAGAACTGACGACCGCGCACGACCGCCAAGCTGCCAAGGGCAAAGCTAGAGGGGACGCTGCGCACGCGGAACCCGTGAAGCCCTGACAGCCTGCGGGGCTCGGTCCCGCGCTCGCCTTGGCACCGCTGCTAATTCGCTGGCGCAGGTCAGTATTGGCTCGACATCGGACAAGTCAGACGCGCACCAGCGGGCTCCGTAAAGTCATGGCGGGGCCAATTGGGCTTGTGTCTGCGCCGGCAATCGGTTTGCAGACATAACGCAGACACGCGGTTTTTCTGGAATTCTCGGATTTGCGCTAAGTGGCTGATTTTGTTGGCTCCCCGGGCTGGATTCGAACCAGCGACCATTCGATTAACAGTCGAATGCTCTACCGCTGAGCTACCGAGGAATAGGCGAAACCGAGGGTCCGCACGCCGCAGCGTATAACAAAGCCTCCGAGCCTTGCAAAGGACGAAATAGCCCTCTGTGGCGCATCGTCGGTCGGGAGACAGACGACGGCCGACGCAGCGAATCGTTGCAATTTTGGACGGCGGAACGGCGGATCGAGGGCTTTGGCCTCCGCCTGTAGCCGAGTTGCCTTTTGACAGGGCCTGTATCAATGATGACGCGGTTCTCGTTACCTTCCGCGGCCACGCCCGCACTCTCCCGAGGTTCTCCTATGTCCGGTTTCTCAACCGCGCGCCAGAAAATGGTCGATGGTCAGGTGCGTCCCAGCGACGTTACTGATGTCGGGGTGATCGATGCGATGCGCACCGTGCCTCGCGAAGCTTTTGTTCCGCAAAATCAGCGTGCGCTGGCCTATCTCGACCTCGACCTCGATGTCAGTGACGGCGGGCCGGCCAAGCGGTTCCTGATCAAGCCTGTGGTGATAGCGAAGATGGTGCAAGCCGCAGATATCAAGGACACCGACGACGTATTGGTCGTCGGTTGCGCATCCGGGTATTTGGCGGCGCTGGTAGCAAAATTGGCTCGACAGGTGACGGCTACGGAGTGCGATCCGTCGCTGGTGGGGAAGGCGAGGGGGGTGTTGGCCGAACTCGGGCTTGAGAATGTCACGGTCAAGGCCGCCGCGGTCGCCGCAGGTGATTCGGCAAATGCGCCCTATGACGTGATCATCCTCAATGGGGCGACCGAGATTGTGCCCGACGGGCTCTACCGGCAGCTCCGGGAAGGCGGCCGCCTGGTCGGGGTCTTTGCCATGACCCAGCCGCAGCGGGCCATGATAGTGACGCGGTCCCATGGCGATTTCGGGAACCGGACCCTTTTCGATGCCGCAATCCCGGTTTTGCCCGGGCTTGAGCGGCCTCTGGCGTTCGTTTTCTAGTCGCCGGCTTGGTAATCGCAGTCGAAACCAAGAGTGTGGCCCGGATGCCCCATGTCGGGAGTTTCCCACTGCTCCGCCCCTCGGGGGGTTCCTTAGCTCTTGCGCGCGGAATAAGGTGCATGGGTATCTGTTTGGAATGACGTGACAACCCGGTTCATGGCGCGTGAACCGGCCAAGACTTGGATGGAACATCGGGGATGAATGGGGTGAAGCTCGTTACCGGGGCTGCGGCTGCGGTGCTCCTGTTATCGTTTGTGGGTCCGGCGCCGGCCCTGGCCGACACGATCGAGGCTGCGCTGGTGCGTGCCTATCAGAACAACCCGCAACTCAATGCCCAGCGCGCAACCGTCAGGGCAACCGACGAGAACGTGCCTCAGGCGTTGTCGGGTTACCGCCCGAAGGTCGCGCTCACGGCGAGCGCGGGGTATCAATACGGAGATGCGCTTTCGAATTTCGGAACGCCAATTGATTTTGCCGGAGCAACACCGCCAACCAGCGTCGGCGGTACGATCACGCAGACGCTGTACAACGGCAATCAAACCGGCAACAAGACGCGCGCCGCGGAGAGCCAGGTCTCGGGCGCGCGCGAAGGTCTGCGCGTCCTCGAACAGACGATCCTGCTCGCTGCCGCCAGCATCTACATGGACTATCTGCGTGATGCCGCCATCGTCGAGGTTCAGCGCAGCAACGTCCGCGTTCTCGACCAGACGCTGAAGCAGACCCGCGACCGCTTCAATGTCGGCGAAGTGACGCGCACGGACGTCGCCCAGTCGGAGGCGCAACTGGCCGCCGGCAAGACACAGCTGCTCGCCGCCGAAGCAACCTTGACGACGACCAAAGCGAACTTCCGGCGAATCATCGGCAACGAGCCGGAAGCCCTTGCGCCGGGTTCGCCGGTCGATCGCTTTTTGCCGGCAACGCTGCCCGGCGCGGTCGAGCTCAGCCTGATTGAAAATCCGAATGTAACGGCGGCGATGTACGGCATCGACGTCAACTTTCTCCAGGTCAAGGTGAACGAAGGCGCGCTGCTGCCGACGGTGACGATGCAGGCCTCTGTCCAGCAGGCCTACCAGACGAATATCACGTCGCCTCGGACATTTAGTGCCTCGGCCATCGCACAGCTGGCGGTTCCGATTTTCCAGGGTGGCGCCGAATATTCGCTGATCCGCCAGTCCAAGGAAACGCTGGCGCAACAGCGTCTCGTCCTCGAACAGACCCGCGATCAGGCTCGCGCCAACACTGTCACGGCCTGGGGGCAATTGGTGGCGGGCAAGGCCCAGGTGGCGTCGGCGCAGTCGCAGGTGACCGCATCGGAAATCGCGCTCAACGGCGTGCGCGAAGAGGCCAAGGCCGGGCAGCGAACCACGCTCGACGTGCTCAACGCCCAGCAGGCGCTGGTCAACGCCCGCGTCGCGCTGGTCACGGCGCAGCACGATCGCGTGGTGGCTTCCTACGCAGTCTTGAACTCGGTGGGACGGCTGTCGCCGCAGGTGCTCAATCTTGCGACCAACGTGTATGACCCGAGCGTGCATTACCACCAGGTGCGCGACAGCTGGTTCGGTGTTCGCACTCCCGACGGCCGCTGACGGCGGCTGTCGTCGCGTTCGTGAAATGACGGACGACGTCGTCCCATCATAATTGGTGCAGACCACTATCGCTGCACCGCCCCCGCTTTCGGTTGAAGCCGGAGGGCTGGCTGCGGCGAATCATGCACCGTGGCGTTGCTTGCAATCTCGAGTTGCCCTGACGTACCGTTCCTTGAGGCAGGAGAGCGATTCGCACCGGGTTCGGAACCCTTGGGGTCGCGGCGCTTCGGTGCCCGACAGGGACAGAATGCGCGCGACAAGTCAGGCGGCGTTTGATCTGGGGACAAGTCGGGCTGGTGCGACGAAAATCCGAGCCCGCATATCCGGAACCGGCAAATCCTGCGTTGATTGGTGTAAAACGCGTACGAGGGCGTTGATGAGGTGGAATCGGAGATGACGCAGCCTGCGAAGGTCCAAGAGCCCTCGATGGAGGAAATCCTGGCGTCGATCCGGCAAATCATTGCCGACGACGAAGCGAAGCCGGCGACCGCCGAGCAACCCGCCAGCCCCGCGGCTCCCGCCAAGGCGGTAAAACCTGGTGCTGCGGCGGCGCCAGCGAAGGCGCCCGTGATGAATGACATTCCTCCGTCGGCCATTCCCGCGGCGCAAGCGGCCGCGGCGAAGGCCGTAGCGCCGGCCGCCCCCGCGCCACCCCCGCCGGCGCCCGCCCCAGCCCCAGCGCCAGCGGTATCCAACAGCCAGGACGACATCGACGCGCTGCTGAACGGCCTCGACGAGGCGACCACCCCGGAGGAGATCCGGCCGCCTGCGCCTGACGCCGACGTGCTGGAGCTGACCGACGAGATGGCGCTGCCGGATTCGCCGCAGCCGGCGTTCAAGAAGGTCGACCCGGCCGATGATATCGAATTTACCGAAGCCGCGGCGGCGCCTCGGCGGCCCGCATTCGACCCGCCATTCACCGAAAGCCCGGCGGCGCCTCAGCAAATCCTGTCGCGCTCGACGGTTTCAGCGGTGGAATCCGCCTTCAATAGCCTCGCCCATACGGTGCTCAGCAACAACGCCCGGACGCTGGAGGATCTCGTCAAGGAGATGTTGCGGCCGATGCTGAAATCCTGGCTTGACGACAATTTGCCGGGTCTCGTGGAACGCATCGTCAAGGCGGAGATCGAGCGGGTATCGCGCGGCCGCTGATGCGCTGGTCCTGGGGGACGCCGGCCGCCCAGATTCAGCCACCCACCGGGGTTTATCTCGGCTTTCGGCCCGACTTGCCATGTTGACTCGGCGTGCGCCGGCGGCTTTCTAGAGCGCGATCCGGAAAAGTCGAAACCGGTTTTCCGAAAGATCCCGCTCGAACAACAGGATAGCGTTGGAGTTCGATTCAACTCCGGTTGAATAGACTGCAACCTCCCAACATCCCCGATTGCATCGCCATGATCGAGAAAAACTACCAGCCCGCCGATATCGAAGCCCGCATGTCCCTGATCTGGGAGGACAGCCGCGCGTTCAGCGCCGGGCGCCCGGAGCGGCGCGATGCGGAGCCGTTCACGATCGTAATTCCGCCGCCCAATGTGACGGGCTCGCTGCACATGGGGCACGCCCTCAACAACACCTTGCAGGACATCCTTTGCCGCTTCGAGCGGATGCGCGGGCGCGACGTGCTGTGGCAGCCCGGCACCGACCACGCGGGGATCGCGACCCAGATGGTGGTCGAGCGGCAATTGCTGGAGCGGCAGCAGCCCGGCCGGCGCGAACTCGGCCGTGAAAAGTTTCTCGAACGCGTTTGGCAATGGAAGGCCGAAAGCGGCGGCGTCATCATCAACCAGCTGAAGCGGCTCGGCGCCTCCTGCGACTGGTCGCGCGAGCGCTTCACCATGGACGAGGGCCTGTCGCGGGCCGTCGTGAAGGTATTCGTCGAGCTGCATCGCCAGGGGCTGATCTACAAAGACAAGCGGCTGGTGAATTGGGATCCGAAGCTGTTGACGGCGATTTCCGATCTCGAAGTGCAGCAGATCGAGGTCAAGGGCAGCCTCTGGTACCTGCGCTACCCGCTGGAAGGCAAGACCTTCAGCCCCGACGATCCCGCGACCTACATCGTGGTCGCCACCACGCGGCCGGAGACGATGCTCGGCGATAGCGCGGTCGCGGTGAATCCCGACGATGAACGCTACGCCGATCTGGTCGGCAAGCATGTGATCCTGCCGCTGGTTGGACGCAGGATACCGATCGTCGCCGACGAATATTCCGATCCGGAAAAGGGCTCGGGCGCGGTCAAGGTGACGCCGGCGCATGATTTCAACGACTTCGAGGTGGGCCGGCGGCACAATCTGCCGCAGATCAGCGTGTTCAATCAGGAAGCCGCGCTCGCGCTCGTCGGCAACGAGGATTACCTGCGCGGATTGCCGGAAGGCGCCATGCAGCTTGCCGAGGAACTGCACGGGGCCGACCGTTTCGCCGCGCGCAAGCAGATCGTGGCGCGTCTTGAGGATTTTGGTTTGCTGGAGCGGATCGAGCCGAACACGCACATGGTGCCGCATGGCGATCGTTCCGGTGCCGTGATCGAGCCCTATCTGACCGACCAGTGGTATGTCGACGCCAAGACGCTGGCGCAGCCCGCCATTGCGGCGGTGCGCTCGGGCGCGACGACCTTTGTGCCGAAGAACTGGGAGAAGACCTATTTCGAATGGATGGAGAACATCCAGCCGTGGTGCATCTCCCGCCAGCTCTGGTGGGGTCACCAAATTCCGGCTTGGTACGGACCGGACGGCAAGGTGTTCGTCGCCGAGACCGAAGAGGAAGCCGTCGGCAACGCGCTCGGCTATTACGTCGAACAGGAAGTCATCACGCCGGAGCAGGGGCGCGAGATGGCGCTCGATCGCAACAAGCGCGCCGGCTTCATCTCCCGCGACGAGGACGTGCTCGATACCTGGTTTTCCTCCGCGCTGTGGCCGTTCTCGACACTGGGCTGGCCCGACCAGACACCGGAGGTCGAGCGCTATTATCCCACCAATGTGCTGGTGACGGGTTGGGACATCATCTTCTTCTGGGTTGCCCGCATGATGATGATGGGCCTGCATTTCATGAAAGAGGCGCCATTTTCGACGGTTTATATCCACCGGCTGGTTCGCGACGAGAAGGGCGCGAAGATGTCGAAGTCGAAAGGCAACGTCATCGATCCCCTTGGCGTCATCGACGACTATGGCGCCGACGCGCTTCGCTTCGCATTGGCACGCGGGGCTGCGCACAGCCACGATATCAAGCTCTCGCCGCAACTGGTCGAGACCAACCGTAACTTCGCGACCAAGCTTTGGAATGCATGCCGCTTTGCCGAGATGAACGCCTGCGCGGTTTCAACGGGATTCGATCCGACCAAGGCCAGCCAGACGCTGAACCGCTGGATCGCGCACGAGACTGCGCGCGCCACCCGCGAGGTTACCGAGGCGCTCGAAGAGTATCGCTTCAATGATGCCGCGAATGCGATGTATCGCTTTGTATGGAACGTCTATTGCGACTGGTACCTCGAATTGGCAAAGCCCGTGCTGATGGGCGAGGAGGGCGGTGCGAAATCGGAAACCCGCGCGATGGTGGCGTGGGCGCGCGACGAGATTCTCAAATTGCTGCACCCGTTCATGCCCTTCATCACCGAAGAGCTGTGGGCGGTGACGGCCAGGCGCGACGGCCTGTTGGCGCTGGCGCCGTGGTCGCGCAAGGCCAGCGCGCTGACGCCGGAGCAACTCGCCCTGATGTCGACCAACAGCCCCGATCCGTTGCTGCCGCCGATCTGGCTTGCCTTCGAGGCGGCCGAATTCACCGATGAAGCCGCCGAGGCCGAGATCGGCTGGGTGGTCGATCTCGTCACCGCGATACGCTCGGTACGCGCCGAAATGAACATTCCGCCGGCGACGCTGACGCCGCTTGTGCTGGCAGGCGCCTCGGCCGAGACCCGGGAACGCGCGCCGCGCTGGAACGACGTGATCCGGCGGATGGCCCGGCTCGGCGACATCTCCTTCGCCGACCGCGCGCCGGAGGGCTCGGTGCAGCTTTTGGTGCGCGGCGAGGTCGCGGCCTTGCCGCTCAAGGGGGTGATCGATTTTTCGGCGGAAAAAGTCCGGCTCGACAAGGAATTGGCCAGGGCCGACGCCGACATCAAGCGCGTCGACGCCAAGCTCTCCAACGAGAAGTTTGTCGCCAACGCGCCGGACGAGATCGTCGAAGAGGAAAAGGAAAAGCGCGAGGCGGCGGTGGCGCGAAAGGCGAATATCCTGGAAGCGCTGGAGCGGCTGAAGCACGCCGAGTAGCCAGACCCGTCGGATCGGATCATGAGAATCTTCCTCGCAGGCGCGACCGGTGTCATTGGGCTGCGGCTCGCGGCCCTGTTGGGCGATGCGAAGCACTGGGTTGTCGGCACCACACGTACGCCGGCAAAGGCCGCGATGCTCCGTTCGCTCGACGTCACGCCCCTCGTGGTCGATGTATTTGATCCCGATGCGCTGGCACTCGCGGTCGAGACGGCGCGGCCCGATGTCATTGTCCACCAGCTTACCGACCTTGCTGCCGCGCCGGGTACGCCCGGGTATCCGGCGGCACAGGTGGCTAACCGCCGGCTGCGTATCGAGGGTACGCGAAACCTGATGCAGGCCGCGAGAATGGCCGGGATACGTCGTGTCGTTGCCCAGAGCATCGCGTTTGTCTATGCGCCCGGCGACGGTGCGCGTGTTGAAGGCGATCAGCTCGACGTCGCAGCCGAGGGGGTCCGCCAGCAGACTGTGCAAGGGATTGTGGCGCTCGAGCGTGAGGTTCAGCAGGCCCCTGGCATCGTGGGCGTCGTACTGCGCTATGGTTATCTTTACGGGCCGGGGACCTGGTACGAGGTTGCGCCGAAGCCCCCGTCGGTCCATGTCGATGCCGCTGCGCAGGCTGCACTGCTGTCGGTGAGCAACGGTGCCGGGGTCTACAACATCGCCGAGGATGATGGGGTTGTATCGAGCGCGAAGGCCAAACGCGACCTGGGGTTCGACCCGGCGTTCAGGCTCCCGGAACGGCTCGCTCGGAAACTGCGATCCGTTCAATCCGAACCGTTACGGTAGTTCGGCCGCTTTGCCTGTCCTAGCCGGTGGCATCAGCTCTGGACCTCACGCGAGAGCGGTCGGATTGAACGCGGCCGCTTTCCCTGGATAGGCCGACTTCGGAAATGTCGGCTGGCACGATCGTTGTAATTCCGGCAATGGCAATGCAGCGCGCCTGCCACAGCGTGGCGCCGAGCAAGAGATACGCGGCGGCGGTCCACAGCGCCTGCCAGTTGTCGGCGCCTTCGTTGAAGGTGGCATAAAGCGCCGTGGCGGCGAACAGCGCCGCGAACACGGTCTCGGCGACCGGCCGCGTGCCTGATTTTGGACGGTTGAGCAGCGTCAAAGTCCAAAACGGCACCGCGGCCATGGTGAGGCCGGCGAACGGAAAATCTCGCCAACGCGGATCGAACAGCAATCCCAGCGCGGTTTCCGCGGCCATCAGCGTGGTTACGGTCAGAGCCAGCCCCAGCAACAGCGTTGCGAACGAGATGGTTCTGTCTTCGCGCGGGCCGATCAATTGCAGAAATGTCGGCAGGCTCCGCCCCGACATCAGGGCGGCGGCGCACAATACGGGTGATGCGGTCCCGGCCGCCAGCAGCGAACCCCATCCTAGCCAGCCACCGACACCGTAGCTTTCGTAGTACATCTTCTCGGCGGCCATCCCCAGCAGGACTCCGGCCGTGGTCGCGGATATCCCGACCGCGATCCAGGAGGCCAGCCGGGGCGTCCAGGGCCGGCGCCGTAACGTCAACCCGGCGGCGGCGAACACCGAGATCGCCAAGGCCATGCCGCTGCCCATCTGCAGCTTCCAGAACGGATAGTTGCTGATGGCGACACCCGGCGGATATTTCAACTTGCGGTTGTCTCCGTCGAACAAGCCCCAATTGCCGCCCACGGTTCCTTCCCATTGACGCTTCCACGGCGCGTCGTAGGCCTCGATCAAGTTGACGTGAAAGTTCTCACGCTTCGCGATACCCAGAATCTCCGAGATAACGCGGGCCTGGTCGGTACGCGACGGAAGCGCTCCTTCACGCATCCGCCCCATGCTTGGCCAACCGGTCTCGCCGATCAGGATTTCCTTGCCGGGAAAGGCGAGGGCCACCCGCTTCTCAATGGCAGCCACATGCGCCGCCGCGGCTTCGGCGCGTACCGGAAAGTTTTCCCAATAGGGCAGGACATAAATCGTGACGAAATCGACATCGTCGGCGACTTCCCGGTAGCGCAGCCAGTACTCCCAAACATCGGCGTAGGTCACCGGTACCTTCACGCGCGCCTTGACCGAGCGGAGGAGTTCGCCAAGGTCGGACGGGGTCATGTCGCCATGCAACAGCACCTCATTGCCAACGATGATCGCCCTGATCACGCTGGGATAGTCGCTGGCCAGCGATACCGCGGTGTCGATCAGCGTTGCGTTCTTCAGGCGGCCGTTTCCGATCCAGACGCCGAGAAGAACTTTCAGTCCGACCCTGGAGGCGAGTTCGGGCACCTTGTCCAATCCGTTGTCGACCGAATAGGTGCGGACACATTGGGAAATCTTGGCAATCTCGACGAGGTCTTCCTGAATCTGTTCCGGGCTGACGATCAGGTCCGGGTTCAGCGGAGTCTGGTCGTTCCGGAATGGTGCATAGGACACGCAATCCAGTTTCGCCGCGGGATCGATCGGCGCATGGGCCAGCATCACCGGCGTGGCTAACCACCACCAGACCGCGGCAATGACGCTCAGGGATGTCAGGAGAAGCGCCAGCGGCGCGCGAAAGGCAATTGGTTCTGTCCTCCGGATAGCTTGTCGATTATGGTCAAGCGGTCCGCGCAGTCAGGTCGGAATGCGTGGGGCACGGCTGAGTGCGACAGGTTTGGCTGTGTTTTGATAGCAAATTTGTCTTGGTCCCAACAAGTAAAGTGATGTTGTTCAGCAGACTTTCTCGGCGCCATTTTGCCAGCATGGCAGGATGGTCGGCTTTGGGAATATCGACGAAATCAGCCGAATCCAGTCAGACCGGCGCGAGCAAGGAAACCAGGCTGCCGGATCGGAGCCTCGCTGCCGGCTTCCCGAGCGGCTTTCTGTGGGGGACGGCAACCTCAGCCTATCAGATCGAAGGGGCCGTCAACGAAGACGGACGCGGCCCATCGATCTGGGATGGTTACGCCCACATCCCCGGCAAAATCGCGGATCGCAGCAATGCGGACGTCGCGAATGACAGTTATCATCTGTACAAGGACGACGTGCAATTGATGAAGGCGCTGGGGGCGAAGGCCTATCGCTTTTCGATTGCGTGGCCTCGTGTTTTCCCGGATGGCACCGGGACGCCGAACCCGAAGGGCCTCGATTTCTACAATCGGCTTGTCGATGAACTGCTGGCCAACGGCATCGAGCCGTTTGCGACGATGTATCACTGGGATTTGCCCCAGGCGCTTCAGGATCGCCTCGGCGGATGGATGTCTCGCGACACATCGAAGGCATTCGGGGAATATGCCGGCTATGTCGCCGCGCGCATGAGCGATCGGGTGAAACATTTCTTCACGATCAACGAGTGCTCGAGGCTCGTTGATCTCGGCTACGGAGCCACGGTCGACGCCCCGGGTCTGACGTTGCCGCAACCGGCGCTGAACCAGGTTCGTCACCATGTTGCGCTGGGGCACGGTCTCGCGGTGCAGGCGATCCGGGCGCACGGCCGCGCGGGAACCAAGGTCGGTCCGGCCGAGAACATCGTCATCTGCGTGCCCGCAATTGAAACGCCGGCGAACATACGTGCGGCGGAAATCGCCACGCGCGAACTCAATGCCGGCTACCTGACCGTGATGCTGGAAGGAAAATACACCGATGCCTTTCTGGCCTATGCCGGCAAGGATGCCCCGAAATACACCGCCGCAGACCTGGCCGTCATTTCGTCCCCGATCGATTTTGTCGGGCTCAATGTCTACATGCCGCATCATTACGTGGTTGCGGCCGACGACGCGCACGGCTTTGCCTTGGCGCCGTTTCCCGCATCGTTTCCGCATATGGAATCGAGCTGGCTCAAAATCGGTCCCGAGGCGATGTATTGGGCGCCGCGCCATGTGGCGACGCTTTGGGACGTGAAGTCGATCTACATCACCGAAAACGGTACGTCGGCAGCGGACCAGCCTGCCGCGGACGGCCACGTCTATGATGTCGATCGCATCATGTATCTGCGCAATTATTTGACGCAGCTGCAGCGCGCAACGTCGGAGGGGGTGCCCGTGCGTGGCTACTTCCTGTGGAGCCTGATGGATAATTTTGAATGGTCGGACGGCTTTGAAAAGCGCTTCGGGCTCTATCGGGTCGATTTCAGGACGCAGCGTCGCACGCCAAAGCTGAGCGCATCATTCTATCGCGAGACCATCGCGCGAAACGCCGTCGTTTAGGGCGCGAACCCGTAAATTCAGGGCAGTCGGCGGAGGTCAGCTTTGGCACGCATTCCGGACTCGATCCGGACATCGCGTGAGGTCCGAAAAGTGCCGGGAACGGAAGTCAAATGCGACAAAACGTATTGACTACGCGAACACTGCAGCCCTTAGTCTGGCAAAAAACTTCACAAGCTCAAAGGGGGAGCCGCAATGGTGAACACGATAGAAGCCGGATCGCGCGCGGATCACCGCTGCTGTACATGTTGTGGCCCATCGTCGTCACGACGCGGCTTCCTCGCGGGGCTTAGCGCACTCGGTGTCGCTTCGGTTCTCCCAACCTTCGCTGCGCATGGACAGACAAAGCCGACGCTGATCGATACTCACCTTCATTTTTATCCGCCCGAGTATCAGAAGCTCTGGCTCGATTACGAAGATGCGCGCAAGCAGCCGCACTTCCCCGGTCAGGTCGCCTGGACCCGCAGTAAGGTGATCGAGGACATGGATCAAAGTGGCGTACGTGCAGGCGTCCTGTCGCTCGCCTCTACCCCCGGCGTGTGGTTCGACGTCGGGTCAGCGGAAGCGGGCCGGCTCGCCCGCGCGTGCAATGAATACGCGGCCGAAATGATGCGCGACCATCCGGGTCGCTTCGGCCTGTTCGCGACGCTGTCGATGCTGGACGCCGATGCCACTCTCAAGGAGATCGAATATGCCTTTGACACCCTGAAAGCCGATGGGATCGGCTTGCAGAGCAGTTACGGCGACAGATGGCTCGGCAATCCGGCTTACAAGCCGGTGCTCGAGGAACTCAACCGGCGCAAGGCCGTTGTCTACGTGCATCCGTTGGTCGCGAGCTGCTGCAGCGCGCTCAGCGTTGGCACTTTCCCGGCAGTGATCGAAGTCCCGCACGACACCACGCGAACCGTGACGAGCCTGCTGCTGAGCGGCTCGTTTGCCCAATTCCGTGACATCAAATGGCTGTTTTCCCACGCCGGCGGCACGATTCCGATGATGGCCGGGCGGATCAACTCGTTTTATGGTGCGCGGCCAAACCTGAAGGAGTTCGCGCCGGAGGGGATTGAAGGCGAACTTCGACGGCTTCATTACGACACCGCGAACGCGACCTTCGCGCCGTCAATGGCCGCGCTCATGAAGCTCGTGCCGGTCTCACAGATCACCTACGGCACCGACTACCCGTATTTCGGTTTTGGTCAAATTGCCGAGCTACAGAAGCTGGGATTGTCGGCCGGCGATCTCGATGCCATTGGCCACGAGAATGCGACGCGCCTGATTCCCCGATTGCGCGCTTAGTCGCGCATTCAGCGCCAGGCCTGACTTGTTGATCTTCTTTGCGCTCGCGTCGGTGGCTTCTATCGATGCCTTGTTCCTTGACCGAGCTCTTCGCCTTAACGAACCGCATTTGGTCGGGGTCCGTTCTGTCATTCGCGCCGATGTTGGTGTGTCTGCGGCATGTCCGGTTAGGGGGCATCTCGGAAATGGCGGTTGTCCGGCTTTGCCGGTCGGCGCCGGCAGGAACTATTCACAGGAACGAACTCGCAAGCCCAGCCCGACGGGCAAATCAGCCCGGCTTTGGCAAATTGGCCTGTCCAGTCCCAACTGCAAAAATATTTAGCTACGCCCGTCGGGCAAATCATTTTTATAATTTGCGCCGTCCTGTCCCGAAAGAGGGGCGTTGCGCAACGTCATCAACGCGGGAGGGGATGCGATGGACGCGGGCGGCGTTGGAGACGAATGCGCCAGCTTGCGGACGGCGAAGCCGTGTGGTCCTGACGCCCCGACGCTGGCGTCAAGTCGGTGAAGGCAACTTCACCGGCGATGGTGGCAAAAGAGCCCGGTCACCAGGGAGAGCGCGGAGGAAACCGTTAAAACCATTCGCGTGCGGGAATGCCGGGTGATCTCGGCGCAACCGTGGTGACTAACGCGCGTGCTTTCTACACTACACGCGCGGCTGCGGGTGCGAAGGGCACCCGGCATTCCCCACGCCCTCTGTTTTCAAGGGGCGGACGTTTTACGCAAAACCCGGACGCAACATGTCGCGGGATCGCGAAGCCGTATCTGCGGTTACCGTCATTGCCTGCGACAAACGCGGAACGCGTTTGCGCAAGGAAGCGCAGCGACGAAGCAATCCACTCTTTCTTTCTCGCTGCTCCATGGATTGCCTTGCGGAGTTCGCCACGGTCTCATGCTGCGATCGTCAAAACGGCTTGCTGAGGAATTTCGAGCCTCTCAACCCGTATCGCCAGGGCAGCTCGACCGCCTTGGTGAGGCCGATCCGGACGCCGGCGACGATGTCGGGTTTGCTCGCGCGCGCGAACAGCGCGAACGGCGGCGCATCGAGCGGCAGTCCATTGTGCTTGTGGGTGATCCCGAGGGCCTCCGTCAATTTGCCCGGTCCCGAGCACAGCGATCGCTCGTCGTGCAGGCGCCGCCGGCGCCGCATCGCCGCCAGGCCGTGGGTTGGCTCGATCGCGCGGATCAACACGGCGCTGGCGGAACCGGGCTTTTCGCAGACGAAATTGACGCACCAGTGGATGCCGTAGGAGCGATAGACATAGACGAAGCCGGGCGGACCGAACATGACCGCATTTCGCGGCGTCGGCCCCCGGAAGGAGTGCGCGGCCGGCTCGGTGTGGTGGTAGGCCTCGACCTCGACGATGATGCCGCCGACGCCGTCCACCAGCAGCGTCACGCCGATCAGGTCGGGCGCGACCTCATGCACGCTGCGGGCAAAAAAGGCGCGCTTCAGCGGTTTGCCGGCTGCTTGCCCGTTCAAGGTTTGCCCGTTCAATGTGCGATTTTGAGCCATTCCGACCGATATGCTAGGAAGTTGGTGGGTTGCAAGGCGAGGGCGGTTGCGATTCCCGGTGCAGCGGACTAGCTAAAGCCCGGAGAATGGACAGTCCATGGTCGTCGTCGTCGATACCGTTTCAGCCACACCGCTGCGCCCGCGTCACCCCGAAAAGGTGAACCGGCCGGACGCGTTGTCGCCACCGAAGCCGGACTGGATCAGGGTGCGGGCGCCGACCACGCGCGGCTATGCCGATACCCGCAACATCATCAAGGAAAACGGCCTCGTCACGGTATGCGAGGAGGCGGGCTGTCCGAATATCGGCGAGTGCTGGGACAAGAAGCACGCCACCTTCATGATCATGGGCGACACCTGCACCCGGGCCTGCGCCTTCTGCAACGTCAAGACCGGCATGCCCGGCGCGCTCGATGCCAACGAGCCGGACCATGTCGCGGAAGCGACCTTCAAGCTCGGACTCGCCCATATCGTCATTACCTCGGTGGATCGCGACGACCTCGCCGACGGCGGCGCCGAACATTTCGCGCAAACCATCCGCGCCATCCGCGCCCGCTGCCCGACCACGACCATCGAGATCCTGACGCCGGATTTCCTGCGCAAGGACGGCGCGCTCGAAGTGGTGGCGGCGGCGAAGCCCGACGTTTTCAATCACAATCTGGAAACCGTGCCGTCGCGCTATCTCAACGTGCGTCCGGGCGCGCGCTATTTCCATTCCGTCCGGCTGTTGCAGCGGGTCAAGGAAATCGATCCGGCCATCTTCACCAAATCGGGCATCATGGTCGGACTTGGCGAAGAGCGCCACGAGGTCCTGCAGGTGATGGACGACCTCCGCTCGGCGGATGTGGACTTTCTGACTATCGGCCAGTATCTGCAGCCGACCCGGAAGCACCACGCCGTGATGCGTTATGTGACCCCGGATGAATTCGCCGGCTACGAGAAGGTTGCCTATACCAAGGGGTTCCTGATGGTGTCGGCGAGCCCGCTGACCCGTTCATCGCATCACGCGGGCGATGATTTCGCAAAACTGCAGGCGGCGCGCGCTGCGCTTCGGCTCTAACCGCTGCAACGGGATGCGAATGTCAGACCCGGGACATTAGTCGATGCCGAAATTCAACTCCAGGCGCCGGGTCAACCACAGCGCGCCGCAGATGTTCGACCTGGTTGCCGACGTCGAGCGTTATCCTGAATTCGTGCCGCTGTGCCGCGCGATGAAAATACGTCAGCGCACGCCGAAGCCCGATGGCACCGAAATCGTCGTCGCCGACATGACGGTTTCCTTCAAGCTGGTGCGCGAGGCCTTCACCAGCCGGGTCACGCTGGACCGAGCCAATCTGAAGATTTTGGTCGAATACCTGCAGGGGCCGTTCAGCAACCTCGAGAATCGCTGGACGTTCGAGCCGAAGTCGGAAACTGCCTGCGATGTCGGATTCTATCTTGCCTACGAATTCAAGAGCCGGATGCTGGCGATGCTGATGGGTACGATGTTCGACACCGCCTTCCAGCGCTTCGCCGCGGCGTTCGAAAAGCGCGCCGACATGATTTACGGCAGGCCGGGCATCGCCGGCAAGGCATCGACGTGAGCGCGCATCGCGCGACTTGTCGAACTAGGTTCGCGGCGGTCGCCGCCGTTTGACCGCGCCACGGCGCGGCGTTCGCGCCAGGCGGGGATGAACCCGGCTTGCAGCCGCGCGGCGCGGTTTGGTCGCTGCCTGCGGTCCGCGCGCCAGTTCCGTCAGCATTCGCAGCGCCTCGACCACGGAACGCTGCCGCACCGCGCTGCGGCCGATCGCGCCGAAGCGGCATTCGCGGTGCAAGATTCGGCCGTCGCGGGCGGCCACCGCAAAATGCACCAGCCCCACCGGCTTGCCCGGCGTGGCACCTCCCGGGCCGGCGATGCCGGTGATGGAGACGGCAAGATCGACGCCGGCGCGCTCCAGCGCGCCTACCGCCATCGCCGTCGCGGTTTCCTTGCTGACCGCGCCGAAGGTGGCCAGTGTCGTGACCTTGACGCCGAGCATCGCGCGCTTGGCCTCATTGGAATAGGTCACAAAACCGCGGTCGATCACATCGGAAGAACCCGGAATATCGGTCAGCGCGCCGGCGACGAGGCCGCCGGTGCAGGATTCCGCGGTCGCAATGGTCAGCTTGCGCATCCGGCAAAGATCAAGCAGCGAGCGGGAGAGGGCGCGGGCGTCGCTGCCGCTCATTTCAGTCGCTCCAACCCTTGCCGTCCCGGCCTTGATCGTCCCAACCTTTATCGTCCCATGGCAGGCGAATGGTGGCGCTCGCGGTCGCGGCGATGCCTTCCTCGCGGCCGGTGAAACCGAGACGTTCGCTGGTGGTCGCCTTGACGGCGACGCGCGAGATGTTCAGCCCGACGATCTCGGCGATCCGCGCGCGCATGGTGTCGCGCAAAGGGCCGATCTTCGGCCGCTCGCAGATCAGCGTCACTTCCAGATTGGCGATGCGGCCGCCGCGCGCGGTGACCCGATCGACCGCGTATTTGAGGAATTTATCCGACGCCGCGCCCTTCCATTTCACGTCGCTGGGCGGAAAATGCGAACCGATGTCGCCGTCCGCCAGCGCGCCGAGAATGGCATCGACCAGCGCGTGAAGGCCGACATCGCCGTCGGAATGGGCGAGGAACCCGCGGGTATGCGGCACGCGAATCCCGCAAATCATGAGATGATCGCCCTCGCCGAAGGCGTGAACATCGTACCCCGTTCCGGTTCTGACATCGCCAAGCTGGCTGGCGAGGCGGGCTTCCTCGCGGACGAAATCTTCCGGTGTCGTCAGTTTCATGTTCGCAGGATCGCCTTCAAAGGTCGCCACCGTCAATCCCGCCCATTCCGCCAGCGCCGCATCGTCGGTGAAATCGCTGCGGCCCTCGCGCGCCGCGCGGCGATGGGCGTCCAGAATGACATCGAAGCGGAACGCCTGCGGCGTCTGCGCGATTCGCAGACGGGCGCGCTCCGGCGTCGCCTCGACGTTGCCGCTTCCGTCGACGAGCTTGATGGTGTCAGCGACCTGGATCGCGGGAATCGCCGCGCCGGTGGCGGAAGCTGCATTGATCGCGCGCGAAATCAGCGCCGCTGAGACGAAAGGTCGCGCCGCGTCGTGGATCAGAACCACGTCGGGCTTTTGGGAAGCGAGCGCCTCCAGTCCGGCGTGCACCGAAGCTTGGCGGGTCGCGCCGCCCTTCGCGGGCGGTTCGTGGCACAGCTCTCGCACGGCATCATTGAACATAGCGATGTCGTCGGGATTCAAAACCGGCTGTACGGCCGACACTTGGGGATGCCGGCAAAATGGCTCCATCGCCCGGAAAATAACCGTTTGCCCGCCGATCGAACGGTACTGTTTCGGTCCTCCCGCGCCAGCCCGGAGGCCACGTCCGGCTGCGACGAGGATGGCTGCAGTCCGCTCAGGTTTCGGCATGTGACTCGATTACGGGCAAAATGGGATTGCGAGGACGCGGGGGTTGGCTGGCGCACTGCCCTTATCATGCTCACGCTGGGAAAAAAGAACAATTCCCATCGGCTGTGGTTAAAAGCATATTTTGCTGCAGTGCACTTGCAAGATCGCAGGAACTGTCTAAACTGTAGGCATGAAACTTGACTGCACAAGATTTGTGCGCAAAATGGATTCCGGCTGCCGCGATGAGGCGTCTGCCGAAACAACGAGAAATCCGTGACCCGTCCGGAGCCCTTCCATCTTAAGCCGTTGAAAATAGGCGATATTGAACTCGCCAACCGGGTTCTTCTGGCGCCCATGTCGGGCATCACGGACGCCCCCTTTCGGCGCTTGGCCGCGGCACTTGGGGCCGGACTCGTGGTTTCTGAAATGACCGCCAGCGACGATCTCGTCAATGGACGCCCGATGTCGCGGTTGCGGTGCGAGGCGACCGGAATTGGTCCGCATGTCGTTCAGCTCGCGGGCTGCGAGGTCAGGTGGATGGCGGAGGGCGCCCGCATCGCCGAAGCCGCGGGAGCCGCAATTATCGATATCAATATGGGCTGTCCTGCGCGCCATGTGACGGGCGGCCAGTCCGGTTCGGCGTTGATGCGCGATCTTGATCACGCCCTGAGACTGATCGAGGCGACAATATCGGCGGTGAAGGTGCCGGTGACGCTGAAGATGCGGCTCGGCTGGGACGATCGCTCCCTCAACGCGCCGGAATTGGCGCGCCGCGCCGAGGCCGCAGGCGTGCAGATGATTTCGGTGCACGGCCGCACCCGCTGTCAGTTCTACAACGGCAAAGCCGATTGGAGCGCGGTGCGCCCGGTCAGGGACGCCATTCGCATTCCGCTCGTGGTCAACGGCGACATCACTTCGTTCGAGCAGGCCGTGGCCGCGCTCGAAATGTCGGGCGCCGACGCGGTCATGGTCGGTCGCGGCGCGCAGGGCCAGCCGTGGTTGCCGGGCCAGATCGGGCGTCGCATCGAAACCGGAATAGCCGAGTCCGCGCCGTCGCTGGCGGAGCAGCTCAAGCATATCCGCGCGCTCTATGACGAGGTTTGCAGTCATTACGGGCTGCGAATTGGCCTTCGTCATGCGCGCAAGCATCTTGGCTGGGGGCTGCAGGTCGCAGCCCAATACAGCCGGGCGCCGGCGACGACCCTCAAGAGCTGGCGCGAGAGGATTCTGACGTCCGACAGTCCGCACCTCGTGCATCGATCCCTACAGGATGCCTTTGACGACTTTGCATGGAGCGCTGCTGCATGACTTCTGCCGCAGAACACCGCCGACCCGTGCCCTCTGAAGCCGAGGCCATCCTCAACGCGCTGCCCAACCCGGTGCTGCTGGTTGCACCCGATGGCAGGATCGTCGATGCGAATATGGCGGCCGAATCGTTTTTCGATATCTCCACTCAATTCCTGCAACGTCAGTCGTTGAAGGAATTGGTGCCGTTCGGAAGCCCTTTGCTGGCGCTGATCGACCAGGTGCGCACAAGCGGTTCGCCGGTCAACGAGTACAAGGTCGATCTCGGAACACCACGGATGGGTGGCGATCGTCAGGTCGACCTTCATGTCGCCCCGCTCACCGAGAGGCCCGGTCATATCGTCGTGATGCTGCAGGAACGCACTATCGCCGACAAGATGGACCGGCAATTGACCCACCGCAGTGCAGCCCGTTCGGTGATCGCGCTGGCCGCGATGCTGGCGCACGAAATCAAGAACCCGTTGTCCGGCATCCGCGGGGCGGCGCAGTTGCTCGAGCAGGCGGCCTCATCCGAAGACCGCATGCTGACGCGGTTGATATGCGATGAGGCGGACCGCATCGTCACGCTGGTCGATCGCATGGAAGTGTTCGGGGATGACCGGCCGGTGGCGCGCGGCCCGGTCAACATTCATTCGGTGCTCGATCACGTCAAGCGGCTCGCGCAATCCGGGTTCGCGCGCAACATCCGCTTCGTCGAGGAGTACGATCCTTCGCTGCCACCGGTACTCGCCAATCAGGACCAGTTGATCCAGGTATTTCTGAATCTGGTGAAGAACGCCGCCGAAGCCGTCGCCGATCTCGGCAGCGACGCTGAGATTCAACTGACCACCGCATTCCGTCCGGGCGTACGCCTGTCGGTGCCTGGCAAGAAATCACGGGTGTCCTTGCCGCTGGAATTCTGCGTCAAGGATAACGGTCCCGGCGTGCCGGAGGACCTGTTGCCCAATCTGTTCGACCCGTTTGTCACGACCAAGCCGACGGGCAGCGGGCTCGGCCTGGCGCTGGTGGCCAAGATCGTCGGCGATCACGGCGGCATCATCGAATGCGAGTTGCAGCCCCGAAAAACCACCTTCCGAGTGCTGCTGCCGATGTTCAATACCGCAAAACACTTCGATCAAAGTGACCGCGATGACGTTTCCGGGACGTCGTTGCATGCCTCACGGAACTCAAGATGAGGAATAACGATGCCCGCAGGTAGTATACTCGTAGCTGACGACGACACAGCCATCCGCACCGTTCTCAATCAGGCGCTTTCACGCGCCGGATACGAAGTGCGACTGACAGGAAACGCGGCGACGCTGTGGCGCTGGGTAAGCCAGGGCGAGGGCGATCTGGTCATCACCGACGTGGTGATGCCGGACGAGAACGCCTTCGATCTGTTGCCGCGGATCAAGAAGATGCGGCCGAATCTTCCGGTCATCGTGATGAGCGCGCAGAACACCTTCATGACTGCGATCCGCGCCTCCGAGCGCGGTGCTTACGAATATCTGCCGAAGCCGTTCGACCTCAAGGAATTGATCGCGATTGTCGGCCGCGCACTGGCGGAGCCGAAGGAGCGGGTGGCGAGCCATGCCGATGACTCCGAATTCGACTCCATACCGCTGGTCGGTCGTTCACCCGCGATGCAGGAGATCTACCGGGTACTGGCGCGGCTCATGCAAACCGACCTCACGGTGATGATCTCCGGCGAGTCCGGGACCGGCAAGGAACTGGTGGCGCGCGCGCTGCACGATTACGGCAAGCGGCGTAATGGGCCGTTCGTCGCCGTCAACATGGCGGCCATCCCGCGCGATCTCATCGAGTCGGAACTGTTCGGTCACGAGCGCGGCGCATTCACCGGCGCCAACACCCGTGCCTCCGGCCGGTTCGAACAGGCCGAAGGCGGCACGCTGTTTCTCGACGAAATCGGCGACATGCCGATGGAAGCGCAGACCAGGCTGTTGCGGGTGCTGCAGCAGGGAGAGTACACGACCGTCGGCGGCCGCACGCCGATCAAGACCGACGTGCGGATTGTGGCGGCGAGCAACAAGGATCTGCGCATCCTGATTCAGCAGGGGCTGTTCCGCGAGGACTTGTTCTTCCGCCTGAACGTCGTGCCGTTGCGGCTTCCGCCGCTGCGCGAGCGGATCGAGGATCTGCCCGATTTGATCCGGCATTTTTTTGCGCTGGCCGAGAAGGACGGCTTGCCGCCGAAGAAGCTGGATGCGCTGGCGCTGGAACGGATGAAGCAGCATCGCTGGCCCGGCAACGTGCGCGAACTTGAAAACCTCGCGCGCCGGCTGGCGGCATTGTATCCACAGGACGTGATCACGGGTTCGGTGATCGACGGCGAATTGGCTCCTCCGGCCGTGGCGTCGGGTGGCAACGCCCACCACGGCATCGACAATCTCGGCGGCGCCGTCGAAGCCTACCTGTCGTCGCATTTTTCGGGTTTCCCCAACGGCGTGCCGCCCCCGGGCCTCTATCACCGGATCCTCAAGGAAATCGAGGTGCCGCTGCTCACCGCGGCGCTGGCGGCGACCCGCGGCAATCAAATCCGGGCGGCCGACTTGCTGGGCCTCAACCGCAATACGCTGCGCAAGAAGATTCGCGATCTGGACATTCAGGTCTACCGCAGCGGTAATTGAGGGGTCTGAAGGAGCCGGAATGGCTCTTTCGAGCCTTGGAGGCGCCAGCTTGGAAACCGTTTCCTTGCTCGCACGCCGTGGAATTGTCGCAATTTGGCAACATTGTGATATGAATGCATCAGTCCGCCACGCGGCGGTTTTGCCTTCAATTCATCTTTTGCCGGAATGACCAGCGTAGACACCTCGGCCGCCCAGTTCGACCCGTCGCTCGCTGAGCCCAAGGGGTTAACCCTGCGGAGGCTGCTGGCGCCGTTTGCGATCGCCCTGGCGTTGTTATCGGCATTCCTCACCTTCGTGGTGCTGACGGGCCTGACCCGAATAGAGCCGACGCGCGAAGTCGCCGTTTCCTTCATGCTGATCAACGGCGCCACCATCCTGGTGCTGGTTGGCATCATCGTGCGCGAAGTCTGGCAGGTGATGCAGGCCCGGCGCCGCGGCCGGGCGGCGGCCAGGCTGCACGTCCAGATCGTCAGTCTTTTCTCCGTCATCGCGGTGCTGCCGGCGGTGCTGGTGGCGGTTGTCGCCAATGTGACGATCGATCGTGGTCTCGACCGCTTGTTCTCGGGCCCGGCGCGCGACGTGATTCAGAATTCGCTGATCATTGCGCGTGCCTATATGCAGGGACACGCGCAGCTCATTCGCGGCGATATCCTGGGAATGGCCAACGATATTGCTCACGCCCGGCCGCTCTATGACCAGGATCGAAAATCCTTTCGCGAGCTGCTGACCGCCAGCGCGGCCTCTCGCAATTTGCCGGGGGCGATGCTGATCGACAAGGATCGCAATGTGCTGGAGACCGCGCAAACCGGCATCCAGCTGGCCTTCGCGGCGCCGCCGCCTGAGTTCCTCAGAAACGTCAACGAAAACGAGCCTGAGATCGCGGTGCTGCCCGAAGAGAATTACGTCGCGGCGGTGATCCGGCTGCGGGCCTTCAACGACACCTTCCTCTACGTCGCCCGCCAGCTTGATCCCCACGTCGTCGCCCAACTCAAACAGACCGAGGCCAGCGTCGCCGAATATGCGGAGATCGAATCGCGCCGGCTCGGCATTCAGGTGAATTTCGCGCTGATATTCGCGGTGATCGCCCTGACCATCCTGATGGCATCCATTCTCATCGGGTTGAATTTCGCCAATTGGCTGGTCGCCCCGATCCGTCGGCTGATGGGGGCTGCCAATATGGTCTCGACCGGCGACCTCCACGTTCAGGTACCGGTACTCCGTTCGGAGGGCGATCTGGCGCAACTCGGCGAGACCTTCAACAAGATGACGCAGGAGCTGCGCACGCAGCGCGACGAATTGGTGAACGCAAGTGATCTTATCGACAGCCGCCGCCGGTTCATCGAGGCGGTATTGTCGTCGGCGAGCGCCGGCATTATCGGCGTGGATGCTTCCGGCAGCGTCGGCATTCTCAATCGCTCCGCCGAAAAGCTCATCGGTCACGCGGAATCGGAGACGCTGGATCATCCGCTGTCGGACGTGCTGCCCGAGCTCGATGAAATGATGAAAACCGCGCGGGAGAGCACGCAGCGGCTGGTGCAGGGCCAGATAACGATCAATCGCGAGGGCCATGAACGGATTCTTTCGGTTCGCGTTACCGCCGAGCAGACCAGCCAGACGCGCGACAGCTACATCATCACGCTTGACGACATTACGGAACTGGTTTCCGCACAGCGGACCTCGGCATGGGCCGACGTCGCGCGCCGGATCGCCCACGAAATCAAGAACCCCCTGACCCCGATCCAGCTCTCGGCCGAACGCATTCGCCGCAAGTTCGGCAAGGTGATCACCGAGGACAGGGCCGTATTCGAGCAATGCACGGATACGATCGTGCGGCAGGTCGATGACATCAGGCGCATGGTCGATGAATTCTCGCGCTTTGCCCGAATGCCGAAGCCTGTGATCGAAGGCGAGGACGTCGCCGACACCGTGCGTCAGGCCGTATTTCTGATGCGGGTCGGACATCCCGACGTCGAAATCGAAGCCGAGATCAGGGACGAGCCGATGCGGGCGCAGTTTGACCGCCGTCTGATCTCACAGGCGCTGACCAACATCATCAAGAACGCGACGGAGGCCATTGAGGCCGTTCCTGCGGGCGAGCTGGGCAAGGGTCGTATCGATGTCATTGCCGCGCGCGAAAACGAGGACATTGTGATCGACGTCATCGACAACGGTATCGGCCTGCCGAAGGTGAGCCGCGCGCGTCTGCTGGAACCTTATGTAACGACCCGCGAGAAGGGCACCGGTCTTGGGTTGGCGATCGTTGGCCGGGTTCTGGAAGATCACGGCGGCCGGATCGAACTCCATGATGCCTCGGATGTTCGCCCGGGTGCGCGAGGAGCCTGGGTGACGGTTGCGATTTGCGGTATCGGGGCACGCACCGAAAGTCGAGACGTCGGCCCAGGCAACAAAATCCCCGGCATTTGAAACCGCCGACCCGGCTGACACGACCAACCATCAGAGCAAAATCGAAGCCGCAACAGGCAACTGACAAGACAGGCGCGACCCCATGGCAAATGACATTTTGATTGTCGATGACGAAGCCGACATTCGTGACCTGGTCGCGGGGATTCTCGACGACGAGGGTTTCACCACCCGGACCGCGCGCGACAGCAATTCAGCCCTGGCAGAAATTGCAAATCGCCGTCCGAATCTGGTGTTTCTCGACATCTGGTTGCAGGGCAGCAAACTCGACGGCCTGCAATTGCTGGAGCAGATCAAGCGCGACCATGCCGATCTTCCGGTGGTGATGATCTCCGGCCACGGCAATATCGAAACCGCGGTCGCCGCCATCAAGCGGGGCGCCTACGACTTCATCGAGAAACCGTTCAAATCCGACCGGCTGATCCTGGTCGCGACGCGAGCGCTGGAGACCTCGCGCCTGAAACGCGAGGTGAAAGAGCTCAAGCAACTGGCCCCCGCCGCGAGCGTCCTGACGGGCCGCTCGGCCTGCATGAATCAGTTGCGCCAGACCATCGACAGGGCCGCGAAGGCCAATAGCCGCATTCTGATCGTGGGACCCTCGGGGTCCGGCAAGGAATTGGCGGCGCGCACGCTGCACTATGCGTCGAGCCGTGCCGAAGGACCCTTCGTTGTCATCAACGCGGCGGCGATCACACCGGAACGCATGGAAATCGAACTTTTCGGCGTCGAGCAATCCAACGGCGAGCATCCGCGCAAGGCCGGTGCGCTGGAGGAAGCCCATGGCGGTACCCTGTTTATCGATGAAGTCGGCGACATGCCGCGCGAAACTCAGAACAAGATCTTGCGCGTGCTGGTGGACCAGACCTTCCAGCGGGCAGGGGGCACCACCAAGGTCAATGTCGACGTTCGCATCATTTCCTCGACCGCCCGCAATCTGGAAGAGGAGATCGCGGAGGGCCGGTTCCGGGAAGACCTCTATCACCGCCTGTCGGTGGTCCCGATCCGCGTCCCGCCGCTGTCGGAACGCCGAGAGGATATTCCGGAACTGATCGACTACTTCATGGATCAGATATCGGTCGCGACGGGCCTTCCGAAACGCCAGATCGGCCAGGATGCCATGGCGGTCCTGCAATCCCACGTCTGGCCTGGAAACGTCCGGCAGCTTCGCAACAATGTCGAACGGGTGATGATTCTGGCTGGCGGCGGCCCGGAAGTCATCATCACGGCCGACATGCTGCCGCAGGACGTGGGCTCGATGGTGCCGGCCATGCCCACCAGTAACAACGGCGAACATATCATGGGCCTGCCGCTCCGCGAGGCGCGCGAAGTGTTCGAACGGGATTACCTGATGGCCCAGATCAGCCGCTTTTCCGGCAACATCTCTCGCACAGCGGAATTCGTCGGCATGGAGCGGTCGGCCCTGCACCGCAAGCTGAAGGCCCTCGGCGTAGGTTGAGCGTAGGACTGGCCGGTTTGTTCATCGGCCACGAGAAATTTCATATCTTTCCGGGTTTTTACGGAGAATCGGGCCCCGGTTCGGTGCAATTGACGCGCGAACTTGCTTGCCTAAAAACCAAGCCTGCCTTCTAATCACACTGCCGCGCTCCCCGGAGGGGGATCTCAGGGGTGCAGGCAACCGGGGGACGCTCCGATAGAGAGCAGCAATCGGTTCAATAAAAAGAAGCAAACAAGACTGCGAGATAAAAACAATGGCGGCAGACCGCGCACAAAACCTACAGGACACCTTCCTTAATCACGTTCGAAAAACCAAGACGCCACTGACGATCTTTCTGGTCAATGGAGTAAAGCTGCAGGGGATTGTCACCTGGTTTGACAATTTCTGCCTGCTGCTGCGGCGCGACGGTCACTCGCAGCTCGTCTACAAGCACGCGATATCGACCATCATGCCGGGCGCTCCGATCCAGCTGTTCGAAGGCGGCGAGGATGCTCCGGCTTGAGAGTGAACTGATTGGAACCCCGAAATCCTGACGGGGATGCCGACCGTCCGCGGTCGGTAGCGGGCAAACAAAGCGGGCGGGTGATCGTCATCGGCCCCTATCTGCGCATGCGCCGCGGCGATCCCGATGCGCAAACGGAATCGCATCGCCCTGCGCGGCTCCGAGGCGAGGCTGGAGGAAGCCGTCGGCTTGGCGCGCGCCATCGACCTGATCATCGCCGATGCCCTGATCGCGCCGGTGAGTCAGATTCGGCCCGCGACCTATCTCGGCAAGGGCAAGGTCGAGGAGATCGTCGGGCTCGTGACCGGTCACGAGATTGAACTTGTTGTGATGGACTGCGCATTGTCGCCGATCCAGCAGCGCAATCTCGAGAAGGCCTGGAACACCAAGGTCCTCGACCGGACCGGGCTGATCCTTGAGATCTTCGGTCGCCGCGCCAAGACCAAGGAGGGCGCGCTTCAGGTCGAACTGGCGCATTTGAATTATCAGCGCAGTCGCCTCGTGCGGTCGTGGACCCACCTGGAGCGGCAGCGCGGAGGTTTCGGGTTCATGGGCGGTCCCGGTGAAACCCAGATCGAGGCCGACCGCCGCCTGATCGGCGAGCGCATCACGCGCCTTGAGAACGAAATCAAGAAGGTTCAGGCGACGCGGCGGCTGCATCGCGCCGGGCGGCAGCGGGTGCCTTACCGGGTGGTGGCGCTGGTCGGCTACACCAATGCAGGAAAGTCCACGCTGTTCAACCGGCTGACCCGTGCCGACGTTCAGGCGGCCGACATGCTGTTTGCAACGCTCGATCCGACATTGCGGGCGCTCAGCTTGCCGCATGGCGGCAAGGCGATGCTGTCGGACACGGTCGGCTTCATTTCCAACCTGCCGACCCAACTGGTTGCTGCGTTTCGCGCGACGCTGGAGGAAGTGCTGGAAGCGGACGTCATTCTCCATGTCCGCGACATCTCGCATGAAGATACCGATGCGCAGCAGCGCGATGTCGAAACCGTGCTGCGCCAGTTGGGTATCGACCCCGACGCGGGCATGCGCATTCTAGAGGTCTGGAACAAGATCGATCGCTTTGATCCCGAGAGCCGCGACAACCTGCGGAATATCGCCGCCCGTCGGCCGCCGGAGCGGCCGTGTTTCCTGGTTTCGGCCGAGACCGGGGAAGGGATCGACGCGCTGCTCGCCGCGATCGAAGACAGGCTGGCGGCAACACGCATGACGCTGGATCTGTCAATCGACGCCGCCGATGGCGCGGGCATCAGCTGGCTGCACCGCAATTCGGAAATCCTCAACAAGGAATTCCACGACGGGCGGTTCGACATGACCGTGCGGGTGGATCAAACCAAGCGCGATATCGTGGTGAACCGCTTCGACGCCGTGCCGCACGCAGTCCAATAAGCCCGCCGTCATCCTGGCCTACGCCGGGATCCACAGCCACCGGCGTTGGTCATTCTTCGCCCTTTGCCTCGTCCCACAGCGCATCCATTTCCGAAAGCGATGCACTCTCGAGCGAGCGTCCCTGTGCCGACAGCGCCCGCTCGATATAGCCGAAGCGGCGCTCGAATTTGGCGTTGGTGCCGCGCAGCGCGAGTTCCGGATCGACACCGGTATGCCGCGCCAGATTGACCAGCGCGAACAGCAGGTCGCCGGTTTCCTCCGCCAGTTCGCTCGCCTCGCGGCGGTCAAGGGCCACCTCGATCTCGTCGGCTTCCTCGCGAATCTTGCGCAAGACCGCGCGCGGATCGTTCCAGTCGAAGCCGACGCTCGAGGCCTTGCGCTGCAATTCCATGGCGCGCGCCAGCGCCGGCTGCCCCGCCTTGACGCCCGACAACAGCGATTTGTGAGAGGTTTCGTCCGATGGCCGCCGTGCCGCGCGTTCGGCCTTTTCCTCGGCCTTGATGCGCTCCCAGGCGCCCTTGACGTCCGATGGCGTCAATCGTCCTTCCTGGTCGGCGAAGACATGCGGATGCCTTCGAATCATTTTGGTGGAGATCGCCTCGACCACGTCGCCGAAGTTGAACGCATTCAGTTCTTCCGCCATGCGGGCATGAAATACCACCTGCAGCAGGAGGTCGCCGAGCTCCTCGCGCAGGTCATCGAGATCGCCGCGGGCGATGGCGTCGACGACTTCATAGGCTTCCTCGATGGTGTAGGCGGCGATGGTTGAAAAATTCTGTTCGAGATCCCAGGGACAGCCGCTGCCGGGCGTTCGCAACGCCGCCATGATATCGAGCAGGCGTGAAATATCGCGGGAAGGGGTCATGGTGCACCGGGACTGGACAAGGTCATCGGTCCTGTATGCCGCAACATGCGCGCTCATCCCAGCAAAACGCATCGAGCTGCCGGTGATTTCCACCTTATCTAAGGGCGAGGCCCGGAAACAGGCACGTCCCGTTGGGTGCGACTTCGGGCTGCTTGGTGAGCCGGAAGTCGTCGCAGCGGATTCCCCTACTTCTGGGCGTCGCCTTGCTCGACAGCCACGAGGCCGGCGAGCAATGGAACGTCCTCAAGCCTCTGCCGTGCTGCCAGATGGATTTGCGTGCCGGGCATGGCGTAACGCCTGGTGAGGCCCGCAGCCTCGGCTATCGCGCGCAACCGCCGCGCGTCGTAACCCTCGGCGAAGAAGGCCACCGTGTCCGGGAAGGTCGTCGTTTCGCTTGGCGTCGATCCGTCGCCTTGCAGAAACGGTACTTCTTTTTGCGCAAAGCCATTTGGGGCGAGCGCGGCGATGCTGTTGTCAACAAGCAAGCGACCGAGCATCGGCCGTGCCGCGCTCAACGCCGCCGCGGCGCGATCGGTCGCAGCTTGCTGTGCGCGGGAGGGCGGGTCCCAGAACGCCTGAGGAAGCGGCAGTTGCCCGGGATCGTGTAGCCCGATCCCAGGGAAGAAGCTCAACGCCAGCAGCATGGTGAAGGCCGCAAGGACCGAAGTCGGCTCGCCCGCGTTCCCTGTCCGCTGCCGCTGCCGCATCACGCCGATGAGCGGCCAGGCCAGAGCGATAAGAAATGGGAAAGCGTAGTAACTCACGAGCACGCCGGCGAGCGGACCTTTCGCCAGCAGGTGCAGCAGCGCCCAGGGAATACCGGCAGCAAACCCCAGCACGACATACGGGTTCCGCGCTCGCAGCGCCCATATGCAGGCGCCAAGCGCGGGATACAGGATGTATGGACGGCCGACCAGGAAGAAGCCGATACGGTCCGCAATCAGTCCAGCGCTTAGATGTGCGAGGGGCGGGTCACCGAGATATACCCGCGCGAATGCCGACGTCTCTGGGAATATGAGGCGCTGCACGGCCATCACGGCGATGGCGTAGAACAGCGCCGCCAGTGCGAAGGTCAATTCCGCCCGTTGCTGCTGCAACGGTACGCCATGGGAGACATTCAGCGTGACCAGTAGGCCGAGGATGGCCACATAGTGGAACCCGGCATCCTCGCGGGTCGCCAGCCCCAGAACGAAAAACGCGACGGCAAGGCGCGGATGGCCAAGCACGTGTGCCACGGCGAACAGCAGGAAAAAGGCCGCTATCAGCGTCTCGAAATGTGGGTAGCGCGCAATCGCGATCGCCAGCCCGCTGAAGGCGAAGCCTAGCGCGGCGAGGACCGCGATCCAGGGTTCCATGCCGCGTCGCAGTCCGAAGCCCTCCACCAGCAGCCAAAATACCGCAAGTGCCAGCAGCGCGTGGCTGAACCCAACAACGCCGGCGAAAAATTGCGGCATTGAAAATGGCAGACACCAGCTAAGCGCCGAGGCAGGCAGGAATAGCAGCGACACGTGCGTGCCGAAGTAGCTGGCTCCGCCAAGGCTCGCCGGCTGCGTGAGGGCCGCATCGCTGTGCCACATCAGCGATGCAAGCAGGCCAGTGTCCAGCACGAAGCTGCCCCGGGAATAAAAGTGGAACAGCACGAGGTTTGTGAACGCCACGAAAGGGATGCCGATGGCGAGCATTGCCGCCGCAGCAAGCCCCAGGTTTTCCCATCGGGCGGCGACGAATGGGCCTATCTGCGGCAAGCCGGCGGAGGAGGGGCGCCCAGAGTGCATGCTATCGTCTCCGCAATTCCCGGGCGCGCCCATCAGGTCTGAATATCGCCAGAACTCGCAAACGGCCTATTTCCCAAGCATAGGGTTCCTTTGCTGAAAGGTACGTAAAGCGATATGGCCCCGGCTCCGCCATGATGTCGAGCAGGCGCGAAATATCGCGGGAAAAGGTCATGGTGCACCGGGGCAGATGACGTCATCGGCCCTGTATGCCGCAGCACGAGCGGCTCATCCCGGCCATACGAATCGCGCAGCCCGTGATTTCCACCGACAGGCGGAAGGCTGGCTGAGATCACCCTGGCGCATCCATGAGCCCACGATGATCGGGATCTTAGAATAGCGTCCGCGCGGGATCTGCCAACACCTACAGATTGGTCATCATGGCTGAAAATCCTCCGGCCGCAATTCGATCGGCGAGCCATGGGGCGTACGGTCCGCGGCGTGATCCCAGGCGTCGCGGTAGCGATGCTGGGCTTCCAAGGTCACGACGCCTTTCGCGGCGACCAGTTTCTCCAGTGTCGCCAGCCAATGCCGGTAATAGGTCGTGCCGTCGTCGGGATCACCGCACGCCTGCGCAAGCTTGATTTCATCGGCAAGCGCCGCCGCCCACTCGGTCCAGGTGAACAGGCCGCGCTCATGCAGTGAGAGCGCCATCGCAAAGGCCTGCGCCTCCCAGGGCTCACGAAACACCGGCCCGTCGTGGTCGCGGGGGAGATCGGGGAGGGCGCGGGTGGCGCGCGCCGCAGCGGCGTCCGTCATGCCCCCTCCAGATACGGTTCGAACGCGTCGATGGATATCTTGACGGAGGGGTCGGTATCCGGGCCCCACAATTCGGTCCCGTCGAACACAACGGTGTAGAGCCATTGCGGATTTTCGCCCGCTTCCATCGCGGCGGAGTCCGGAAAAACGTTGCAGCCGAGGTTGCGTTCGACCAGCCCGACATGGCCGCGGGTGTAGCGCGGCAGTCGTGTGTGCGTTGCCGGATGCATGTTCTTGGCACGCACGCGGTCGCCTGGCTTGAACCTGGCCGGCGCGGGTGCGTTGCGCCCGAACTTGCCGCGCACCATCACGCGCTCGACGTCGTCGGTCGTGAACTTGCCGCGTTTGAGCGGCTTGGCTGGTTCTATCGCGTGGCCGGCTGCGATCTCCGAGGGAGCGACGTAGCCCTTGTCGATCAACAGGTCTTCGAGGCCGAGCAGCCATTTCTGGTAATACGAGCTCGCAAGATAGATATCCGGCGGCAATGTCTCCCGATAAAACCGCGAGCTATCGATATTGAAGGCGCCGGCCGCACCCATTGCACGCACCATCGCCAGCACGCGACCTTCCCATTCGCCGTGAAACATCGGTTCGTTCGGCTCGACTTCGACCTTGCCGAAGCCGTCCATACCGCCCATGTCATGCACGCCGTTCACGAGGACGCTCCGGGCCTTTTGGGAAATCCGGTGCCGATCATCGAGTCCCGCGTCACCAGCTCGGCGAGCTGCTGTTCGCTCCAGCCATCGGTGCCTTCGGGGCGCATCGGCAGCACCAAAAAGCGCGTCTCGGCGGTCGAGTCCCAGACCCTTATCTCGGTTTCGCTTGGCAGGCTGACGCCAAAATCTGCGAGGACGCCGCGCGGGTCTTTGACCGCGCGCGAACGGTAGGGGGCGGCCTTGTACCAGACCGGCGGGAGGCCGAGCATTTCCCAGGGATAGCAGGAGCACAGCGTGCACACGACCATGTTATGGCGCGTTGGCGTGTTCTCGACCGCGACGAGGTGATCGCCGACGCGGCTGACGTGACCGAGTGTCCCCACCGCTTTGGTGGCGTCCTCGAGCAGGAATTGCCTGAAGGCGGGATCGGACCAGGCCTTGGCGACAACCCGTGCGCCGTTGTGCGGGCCTATCTTGGTTTCGTAGGCCTGGATAATGGCATCGAGCGCGGCCGGATCGACATAGCCTTTTTCGGTCAGGATGGTTTCCAGCGCCCGCACGCGCAATTCGGTCTCGGACAGTTCCGAGTGGTCATGGTGATGGTGATCGTGTTCGGTCATGGCTGTAAGAATAAGCGCAATGTTTGCTTGGTGTCGAGGGTGGGCGGCTGCCATACGCCGCACTCGACCCGGCAAGGGCGCCGGCGTTGGGGCGCCGGCGTGCAATGCCGGCTTCTATCGCGAGGTCTTGGTTTGCCGCTTTGCTGATCGCTTCGGGCGCCGCTGGGGCGCGGATCCGATCAGCCTCTCGATCTGTCCATCGTCAACTTCCTGCTCCAACCGGTCCAAGTTTTCGTAGAGCTGAGCAAGTGTCGCTTTCAGTGTCGCGGCGTCCTTCGCGGTCATGTTCCCGGTAGCGACCCTCTCATAGTGAGCGGCGACCGGCATGAAGCGGGTGGCCAGCGCCGCGCCATGTGGCGTCAATGCAACCTGCAGACTGCGCTGATCGTTTTGCGGCCTCTCGCGGGAGACGATGCCGTCACGGTGCATCTCGGCGACAAGCCGCGACAGAGTCGACATTTCCGCCGATGTCAGCGCCGCCAGCTCGCCCAGCCGAAGCGGACGGCCCTGTTCGGCAAGCGCCGCCAGAACCCGGTACATCGGCAGCGTCAGCCCGTGTTTCCGCACGACCCTGATAAAGAGCTCGCCCATGCGACCCCCGAGACGGGCAAGAAGATAGGGCAGGGAATTCGATAGCCGGTACATGAGGTTTTTCCGGAACCGCGGCCAATCGCTGCGCACGTGTCACGCAATCTTGTCGGGACGGCAGTTGTAATCACATCATTTGCATTTGCAACATTACCGTTGACAAGTTATGCGGCGTCTTGTCCGATCCGGTCGGGAAAAGAGCAGGATGGAGGCCTCCGCGGTGCACGGAAAAGTCGCTCTCGAAGAGCATTTCGCGATCGAGCAGACCCTCCAGGACAGCGCCGGGTTTTCCCCCGACGCGGACTGGCCTGAACTGAAGGCGCGGCTGCTCGACATCCAGGACCGCCGGCTGCGGGAGATGGATTCCCACGGCATCGAGGTGATGCTGCTTTCGCTGAATGCGCCGGCCGTGCAGGCCATACCCGATCAAAGCAAGGCCGGCGAGATATCGCGCCGGGCGAACGACTTTCTCGCCGAGCAAATTCAACGTCAGCCGAAGCGATTTGGAGGTCTGGCGGCGTTGCCGATGCAAAGCCCCGATCTTGCCGCCCGCGAACTGGAGCGATGCGTGCGAGAACTGGGGTTCTGCGGGGCTCTCGTGAACGGCTTCAGCCAGATCAGCGGCAACGAAACCGGCATCTATTATGATCTCAAGGCCTATTGGCCGTTTTGGGCCGAGGTCGAGCGGCTTGATGTGCCGTTTTATCTTCACCCGCGAAATCCACTGCCAAAAGATGCGGCGATTTACGATGGTCACCGCTGGCTGATGGGACCGGCCTGGGCGTTCGGGCAGGAGACGGCGGTTCATGCGCTCAGGCTGATGGGATCGGGATTGTTCGACGCGTATCCGCAGTTGAACATCATCATCGGGCATATGGGCGAGGGGCTGCCCTATTCGATGTGGCGGGTCGACAATCACAACAAGTGGATGCGCGAACAAAACCGCTATCCGGCCAAACGGAAGATCGCCGACTATTTCCGCGAGAATTTCTACATCACGACCGCAGGAAATTTTCGGACCCAGACGCTCATCGATGCCATGCTGGAAATCGGCGCCGATCGAATCCTTTTTTCGACCGATTGGCCTTTCGAGAACATCGACCATGCGTCAGACTGGTTCGACGCGGCGCCGATCGCGGAGGGCGATCGTCATAAAATCGGCCGTGACAACGCCAGGGCGTTATTCAAGCTCGACCAAACCATCAAATAGATCCGCCAGAGAGCGGGCTCGTCAATCAGCCAGGGGAGGATGCCATGAGTTCGCAAACCGAAATCGACGTCCACGAAGAACTGGCAGGCGCGGCGGTCACTCCCCTGCACAAGGCGCTGGGCGTGTTGATCACGCTCATCACCCTGTTCGATGGCTACGACACGTTCAATCCGGCCTATGTCATCCACTACGTGATGCAGCCCTGGGGGCTGGCCCCCAGTCAGGCGGGGCTGCTGGTCAGCTCCGGTCTGGTCGGCTTTCTGTTCGGCGCGATGGGTCACGGAATGGTGGCGGACCGGTTTGGGCGGCGCAGCACGCTGCTGGCCGGGCTTTGGATCGTCAACGTCTTGACGCTGCTGACCGCTTTGTTGGCCACCGATTTCCTGAGCTTCTGTGGGCTGAGATTTCTCACCGGTCTCGGCCTTGGCGTGCTGCTGCCACTTGGCACGACTTACATCAATGAATTGGCGCCGCAGCGCCTCAGCAACCGCTTCTCGCTGTGGGGGGTGACGCTGGGCTGGTCGTTGGGTGGTGTTGCCGCGGGTCTGGTCGGGGTATTCCTGACGCCGCAATATGGCTGGCAAATCCTCTATTTTGTCGGTGCCCTGTCGATACCGCTGACGCTGGTCGTGCATGCCGTGTTGCCGGAGAGCCCCAAATTTCTGGCCGCGCACGGGCGCATCGACGAACTGCGAGCGCTGCTGTCGCGGCTGCGGCCGGAGCGGCAGGCGGCCTATCAGAGCGGCGCGTTCCGGGTAGCCGGGAAATCCGCCCGGCAGAATACGATCGCGGCGCTGCTGGCCCCGCGCTACCGCCGTGTCTCGCTGACGATCTGGGTTACCGCGTTTCTCAGCCTGTTTGCGATCTTCGGGCTCACCGGGTGGATTCCCACCGTCATGCTCAAGCGCGGCGAAACCTTTGCGGCTTCGTTTGGCTTCGGCGCCCTGATGCAGGCGACCTCATTTTTCGGTGGGCTTGCGCTTGCCATGCTGGCGGACCGGGGATTTGCCAGCACGCCGCGTTTGCTGGGTGCGTGGTGGGCCGTCGGCGGCCTCGCCGTCGGCGCACTGGTGTTCGTTAATGGACACGGGTTCAATCTGGCGATTGTGGCGATCGCCGGTTTCTGCATTATTGGCGCCCAGCACGTCCTCAACAACTTCACCGCCAATTCATACGAGACAGGTTTTCGCGCCAGTGGCGTCGGCATGGAACTGGGAGTGGGGCGCGTCGGCGCGATTTTGGGGCCCTATGTCATCGGCCTGCTGCAGCAGATGACCGGAGGGCCGGAAGCGGTGTTTTGGGCGATCGGCGGCGCGGCGATCGTTGCCGCGCTGGCGATCGGATCGTTCATGCTGCAGGCAAATGCGACTGAAGTCGGCGTAGCCCCCGCGGAGTAGCCATGAACAGCAATGGCCATCGGGTAGCGGGCGGCGAGAATTACGGGCGATTCAACAAGCAGGGGGACGACAGGATGAAGATGGCCAGTGAATTGAACACCGGTTTGGAAGCCGAGGGGCTGCAGGGGCAGGTGCTGCTGTTAGCGCGCCTGCTGCTCGCGCCATTGTTCATCTACAGCGGGATCGGAAAGATCCTCGCCTTCGGCTTGACGGCGTCACGTCTGCCGGGCGGCGAGGGCGGGCTTGGCAGTTTGCTGGCGGCAGGATCTATCGTGGTCGAATTGGGCTGTGCATCGGCCCTTATCCTCGGAATCTGGACACGGTGGGCTGCGCTCATACTGATCGCTTTCACGGTCGCAGCAACGCTGATGTTTCATAATTTCTGGGCTTCGCCGGCGCCGCAAGTCCAGGGACAGACCATCAATTTCCTCAAGAACCTCGGCCTGATCGGCGCCTTCGCCATGATCGCGGTGTTTGGCGCCGGCGCTTATTCGCTGGACGCGAGGTGGCGGCGAAAGTCGCAGTCCCCATAGGCGTCTGGAAAGCCGCACCGGGAGCAGTGCCGTGACGACGATCAATTGCGACATGGGCGAGGCGTTCGGCCTTTACCGGATGGGCGACGATGAAGCGCTGATGCCGCTTATTTCGGTCGCCAATGTCGCATGCGGGTTCCATGCCTCCGACTTCAACCACATGCGCCAGACGGTGCGCCTGGCCAGGCAGCACCATGTCAAGGTCGGTGCGCATCCGTCGCTCCCCGACCTTCAGGGCTTCGGCCGCCGCGAAATGAACATGTCGCGCGACGAATTGGCCAACTGCATCATCTATCAGGTGGGCGCGCTCAAGGGCTTCCTTGAGGCCGAGGAGATGACGCTCAACCACATCAAACCCCATGGCGCGCTCTACGGCATGGCGGCGCGGAGTGAAGCCGTCGCCCAAGCCGTTTGCGATGCTGCGGACATCTTCAAAACCCCGCTGATGGGGTTGATCGGTACCCAGCAAGAGATCGTGTACAGCGCTCGCGGCCACAGGTTCATCGCGGAATATTACGCCGATCTCGAATATGATGATGACGGCAGTCTGATCATCACGCGCGAACACAAGGCGGTGGATCCCTCCGAGGCCGCCTCGCGCTGCTTGCGCGCCATCGCCGAAGGCAAGACCCGGAGTATCCATGGTCGGGATGTTCCGGTACGCGCGGATTCGATTTGTGTCCATTCGGATACGCCAAATGCCGTTGAGGTCGCCCGCGCAGTGCGGGATGCGTTGATAGCTCGCTGTCCGTAGTCGCCGACCGGACGCGAACACGATGCAAGGGGCAGCAGGCACTCCGTCCTTTTTTTGCTGTTCTGCGTTATCGTTGCGGAAAATGGCGGACGGGGAGGCACGTTGGTGGCCGATTTTGTGACAATCGAGAAGGGCCTTGGTCCGGAGGGCCGCGTCGCGGTGGTGCGTTTTGACCGCGGCGACGGCATCAATGCGCTGTCGCCGGAAGCGCTGCGCCAACTGACGGAGGCGGCGCGCAGTTTCGAGGATGACGGCGACACCTCGGTCGTGGTGCTCACCGGGGCCAACAGGGCGTTCAGCGCGGGCTTTGACCTGAAGGATCCAGAGGGCCGCTTGCGCAAATCCATGGATATCGGTTCGCTGCGCCGGCATCTGAAACTTGGACCCCGGCTGAGCCGCGCCTGGCAGGAAATGGAGCAGATCACCATCGGCGCCATTGAAGGTTTTTGCATCGGCGGCGGCGTAGCGCTCGCCGTGGCGCTTGATTTCCGTGTCATTGGCCGCGATGCCCATCTGCGGGTGCCTGAAATCGGGCTCGGCATGAACATGAGCTGGCAGAGCATCCCGCGGATGCTGCATTTGATGGGGCCGGCCCGGACCAAACAGGCGGTGATCCTGGCCGACCAGCGCATCAGCGCCACCGAGGCGCTTGAATGGGGGTTGGTGGAGGAGATCGCCGATCCCGGCAAGGCATTCGACGCCGCGATGACGCTTGCGGCCAAAGTGGCCGCGCAGCCGCCATTGTCAGTCGCCATGACCAAGTTGACCGTCAATCGCCTGGCATACGCGCTCGACGATCTCGCCAGCCACATGGATGTCGACCAGTTCGCGCTCGCGAGCCTGACCGACGATCACAAGGAGGGCGTCGCGGCATTTCTGGAGCGGCGCAGGCCACGCTTCAGGGGGCGCTAGGAGCTCCAACGGAATCCCAGGCTGCCTCGTTGACAAATACAACCTGTAGGAGCAGTTTCATGGCTGCGTTTTTCATGACCGATCGGACAGGCGATGTCGAAAGCGGTCCTCGCGCTCTCCTGTGCACTCTGTCTCGTTTACCCGACCACCGTGTCGGCCTGGGGCTACCAGGGCCACAAGGTGGTCGGCTCGATCGCCTAATCAGTTGCTGAAGCCGGACGCCAAACAGCAGGTTCGGCAAATCCTTGGCTTCGATTTGCGCACCGCAGGTCCCTGGGCCGATTGCGTGAAGAGCGTCGTCCGTCATGACGATGGCACGTTCCACTACGAAGTGGACCCCAACCATCTGGAGTTCGAAGTTCCCTGCACTCCCTTCGGCGCGAAGGAGGAGAGGGGGCGGATCGTCGACTACGCCCGTCGAAACTGGGATACCTGCTCCTACACGCCGGACGGTTTCGAACGCGGCTGTCACAACACGTTCCATTTCGACGACATCGCCGTCCAGCGAACCCGCTTTGATCGAAATTTCCAGGGCCAAAATCCCCATGACCTGGTCGCGGTGATAGGCGCGGCGATCGCCGTGCTGACCGACAAGCCCATGGCGCCACCGTTCTCGATCAAGGACAAGAAGGAGGCGCTGTTGATGCTCGCCCATTTCCTGGGCGACCTGCATCAGCCCCTGCATGTCGGATCGGTCTATCTGGATGCGAACGGCAGGCTTGTCGATCCCGATTTGGCCCACGCAATTGATCCAGCGACGGCGACCAGCGGTGGCAATGCGATCCAGGATCAAAACGTCAACCTGCATCACGAGTGGGACGACATTCCGACCGATATCGGGGAGGCCGCAACCATGGAATTGTTGTCGGATGCCCGCGCGGTCTCGGCCAGCCAGGGCCGCATTGAAGACTGGCCGGCCGCATGGGCTTCCGACAGCATCCTCGTCGCGCACGATGCTTTCACAGGCTTGACGTTCAAGCTGGTCCGGACCGAGCCAGCCAACACCTGGTCGGTCGCGTTTGACGATCACGTCGCCTATCTGCGCGCGCAAGATGCGATCAAGCGCAAGCAATTGGCCAAGGGCGGAGCAAGGCTGGCCGAAATCCTGAACGTGATCTGGCCCTAAAGTCCCAATTCTGATCGGTTCGGGCCACAGGTTATTGTCGTTTATTTGGGGGTCTTCTTACTGCGCCGAAGCGGTCACATGCTTGCCGATCCAGTCCAGCAGGATATCGGCGATATCGAGATTGTTGTCGTCCTGCATCAGCATGTGCGTGTTGCCCTTGATGCCGATGTCGGGCAGCACCAGCAGCTCTGCCTTGCCGCCGGCCGCGTTGGCGGCGGCGACAAAGGCGCGGCAGTTTTTCAAGCGCGGCGCCCAGCGCGGGAATTCGTCCACATAGTCGCCGAACAACACGAGGAGAGGCAGGCCGGCGTAGGGCGTCATATCGTCGGTCGGTGCGGGGCAGGCGCCCGGCTCGATCGACACGATGCCGGCGATGCCTTTCCGGCTGAGCGCCGCGGTCTGGAATGGATAGATGCCGGATTGCGAATGACTCATCAGCACCGTGCCTCCGATCTTCTGCGCCAGTTCCGAAAGCGCCGGGACGGTCGGGTTTGGAGTAGGGAGGCTGTTCAGGCTATCCGGGACCATCTGTTTCCAGAATTCCACCTGGGCTGCGACGGGAAAGCGCATGCCCGGCATCAGCTGCGGATATTCCTTGCCGAACCGGAAAATGGCCCAGGCGCCCTCGCGGCCGGCCGAGAACACCGTCGGCAGCTGGTCCACTGCGGCCTTGCCGCTGCGGACGGCATTGATCGCCGACGGGTCGGCGGCGGAACGGCCGCGCCAAGCTTGATCGATAACGTAGGTGGGATGGCCGCGGCGGAGAAAATATTCGTCCCAGCCCATGCGACCGTCCGGCGTCGTTTCCCAGGTCTTGCCGGTCAGGCAGCAGCCATGGATCAAAGTGATCGGGACGCCCGGCGTGGCGCTCGGAACCTGGTAGCGCACATACATCTGGTCGACGGTGATGGTCCCCGATGCCGCATACGCAGGAAGAGTCGAGAGTGTGTCGGATTTCACATCACGTCCGCCGACGAAGAAGCTGCCTTGGTGGGCAATGCTGAGGGGGCCGGGATCGGGGCGAGAGGTTTGCGCGATGGCGGAAGCGGCAATCGAACAAAAGCCGGCGGCGATCAGAATGGCGCGCATCGAGCGTTCCTTCCCAAGACCGAGGCGTTCTGGCGCCCTTCGAACCGGATCTAATCCGGCTTCTGCGATGCCGGGTCGTTGCGGATTTCACTGGGCAATATCCTAGTTTCGTTCTTGGAGAAACGCTCCTTTGCTCGATGCTGTAGCCCGCCAAGCGCATGGCCGGACCTCGGTCGTGGCACAGCGTCTGGGCGAGAGGGTGCGCCCGGCGGAAGGCCAAGCCGGGCGAAACGGCCCAATATGTCGGATTCGCATAAGGTATATTATGGAATATTTTATTACATGTTATTTCAAGTACTTACATTCGGATTTTGATCTTCCACGATATTTGGAGGCGCTTGGCGGGCAACATGAACCGCTTGCCTTCCTACACTACAAGCCGGATGTTCACGCTTCCAATGGAGCGCCACTGCGTGATCTGGTGGATCGCGTCACGGCGCTTGATGCATCGCCGCGTCCCAGCACGCTCTGCCGCCATCCTCTGATGAGCCAGACCGGACGAACCGCAGATGATCGCGAATTGGTGGCGATGGCCCGCGGCGTAGCGAACGCGACGGCGGCGGCAACGGTGCCTAGCGCGAGGTCCTCATGGTCGAGCGCTCCAGCGGGTGTCGCTGGGTCCCGACAGCGCGGCCCTGGAGAGAAATTTGCGCAAAGACAGCCGGTTGCAAAGGCTTGGTATTTCCGTTGAAAGCGGGCAATAAGCCGGACCGAAACGGCTGATGACCCGGCGGTGCCGGGCCCGTATGATGCCATCCATAAGAATAATTCAGGGAGATAACAGATGGGCTTTTCGCGGCGGACGCTATTGAAGGCATCGGCGGCATCGGCTGTGATGGGCAGCGTCGGCGCGCCGTTTGTCGCGCGGGCCGAGCAGGCCGAATTTACCTACAAATTTGCCAATAACCTGCCGGATTCGCACCCCCTGAACATTCGTTCCAAGGAGATGGCAGCGGCGATCAAGACCGAGACCAATGGCCGCTTCGACCTGCAGATTTTCCCGAACAACCAGCTCGGCGCCGACACCGACGTGTTGAGCCAACTCCGTTCCGGCGGCGTCGAATTCTTCACAATGTCCGGCCTGATCCTGGCGACGCTGGTGCCGGCCGCCTCGATCAACGGGATGGGTTTCGCCTTTCCGGATTATCCCACGGTCTGGAAGGCCATGGATGGCGATCTCGGGGCCTTTGTGCGCCGAGAGGTTGCCAAGGCCAACATCGTGGCCTTCGAAAAGATCTGGGACAACGGCTTTCGCCAGACCACCTCCTCGACCAGGCCTATCAACGGACCGGCCGACTACAAGGGCTTCAAGATCCGGGTGCCGGTGTCGCCCTTGTGGACCTCGATGTTCAAGGCGTTTGACGCAGCACCCGCCTCGATCAATTTCAACGAAGTCTATTCGGCGCTGCAGACCAAGATCGTCGAAGGCCAGGAAAATCCGCTGGCGCTGATTTCCACCGCCAAACTGTACGAGGTCCAGAAGTACTGCTCGCTGACCAACCACATGTGGGACGGCTACTGGTTCCTCGCCAACCGCCGCGCCCTGGAAGCGCTGCCCGCCGACGTGCGGACGATCGTGGAGAAAAATGTCAACGCTGCGGCGCTGAAAGCCCGCACCGATACCGAAAAACTCAATGCCACGGTGCGCGAGGACCTGGCGGGCAAGGGGTTGATTTTCAATCAGCCCGATGTCGCGCCTTTCCGCGAGAAGCTGCGCTCGGCCGGGTTCTATTCCGAATGGAAGGGAAAATACGGCGACGAGGCGTGGGCGATTCTCGAGAAGTCCGTCGGCAAGCTGTCGTAGCGAGCGGCCCGGGTAGGTGATGATCAAGGGACGGTAATGGCTCACGCCGAGGCAGTGCAGGCGGCGACCGGCGAGGTGGTGTCCCCTCGCCGCCGTGCGCTGGCGGTGACACTCGAAACCTGGCTCGGAACGCTGGTCGAGATTCCGGCCGCGTTGCTCGTCGTCGCCGAGGTGTTCACGCTGTTCGCAGGCGTCGTTGCGCGGTACGGCCTGCAGCGGCCCTTGATCTGGTCGGACGAGCTGGCGTCGATCCTGTTCCTCTGGCTGGCGATGCTTGGGGCCGCGGTGGCTTTTCGCCGCTCCGAACACATGCGGATGACGGCCGTTGTCGCCAATGCGAAGCCCGCCATGCGGGCCTATCTCGACGTCGTGGCGACCAGCGCCGCGCTGGCTTTTCTGCTCTTGATCGTCGGGCCGGCCTATCAATACGCTTACGAGGAAAGCTTCATCACCACGCCGGCGCTGCAGATACCCAATATCTGGCGCGCGGCGGCGCTGCCGGTCGGCGTCTGCCTGATGGCGCTGTTTGCCTTGCTGCGGCTGGTGCGGGTCGGCGATATCAGGCTCGTGCTGCGCGCGGTGCTGTCGGTCGCCTTGCTGATCGCGGTTTTCTGGCTGGCGACGCCGTGGCTGCGTCCGCTCGGCAACCTCAATCTGATTATTTTCTTCGTCGGCGTGGTCGGATTTTGCGTCTTCGCCGGCGTGCCGATCGCCTTCGCGTTCGGACTTGCGATTTTCGGCTACCTGGCGCTGACCACGCGCACGCCGCTGATGGTGCTGGTCGGACGCATGGACGAGGGCATGAGCCACCTGATCCTGCTGGCGGTGCCGCTGTTCATCTTCCTCGGACTGCTGATCGAGATGGCCGGCATGGCGCGTGCGATGGTGACCTTTCTGGCAAGCCTGCTCGGACATGTGCGCGGCGGCCTGAATTACGTGCTGGTGGGCGCGATGTATCTGGTGTCGGGCATCTCCGGCTCCAAAGCCGCCGACATGGCGGCGGTGGCGCCGGTGCTGTTTCCGGAAATGAAGCAGCGCGGCGCCAAGCCGGGCGATCTCGTTGCCTTGCTCGCCGCCACCGGGGCCCAGACCGAAACCATCCCGCCTAGCCTTGTGCTGATCACCATCGGCTCGGTGACCGGCGTTTCGATTTCGGCGCTGTTTACCGGCGGCCTGCTGCCCGGCGTCGTGCTGGCCATCACATTGTCGGCGCTGGTGTGGTGGCGCTATCGCGGCGAGGACCTCAGTCATGTCAAGCGCGCCAGCGGCGCGGAGATCATCCGGTCGTTCGTCATCGCCCTGCCCGCGCTGGCGTTGCCTTTCGTGATCCGCGCCGCGGTCGTCGAGGGCATCGCGACCGCGACCGAGGTTTCCACGATCGGGATCGTCTACGGCTTTATCGTCGGCCTCTTGATCTATCGCCGCTTCGACTGGCGGCGATTGATGCCGATGTTGATCGAGACCGCCTGCCTGTCGGGCGCGATCCTGTTGATCATCGGCACCGCCACCGGCATGGCCTGGGGGTTGACCCAATCCGGATTTTCGCGCGCACTTGCCACCGCGATGACCGGCCTCCCCGGCGGTTCTGGGACTTTTATCGCGGTGTCGATCGTGGCGTTCACAATCCTGGGCAGCGTACTCGAGGGTATTCCGGCGATCGTGCTGTTCGGCCCGCTATTGTTTCCGATCGCCCGCGCGGTTGGCGTTCACGAGGTCCATTATGCGATGATCATCATCCTCGCCATGGGCATCGGACTGTTCGCCCCTCCGTTCGGAGTGGGATATTATGCGGCCTGCGCCATCGGGCGCGTCGACCCCGCCGAGGGCATTCGCCCGATCTGGGGCTATCTGCTGGCGCTGATGGCCGGCTTGATCATCGTGGCGATTTTTCCATGGATCTCGATCGGATTCCTCTAGGTTAGGTGGAATGGAAGGTGACCGATGGGTGGAAAGCAAAGCCAGTACAGTACCGGCCTGGAAAAAACGCCTGCCAATTTCGTGGCCTTGACGCCGCTGAGCTTCCTGGCGCGCACGGCGGCGATTTATCCTGATCACACCAGCGCTGTCTACGAGGGCCGCGTCTTCACCTGGTCGCAGACCTATGCGCGCTGCCGGCGCTTCGCGTCATACCTCGCGCGCCGGAACATCGGTCCCGGCGATACAGTCGCGGCGATGCTGCCGAATATCCCGGCGATGAACGAGGTTCATTTCGCGGTCCCGATGGCCGGCGCGGTACTGAACGCCCTCAATATCCGGCTAGACGCCGCCTCGATCGCGTTCCAGCTCGATCACGGCGGCGCCAGGATCATCCTGGTGGATCCGGAGTTTGCCAACGTGATCGCCGAGGCGCTGGCGCTTATGACGGGCGAGAAGCCGCTTGTCATCGATGTTGACGATAAGGCCTTCGCGGGGGGAAAGCGGATCGGCGAGATCGAATATGAGGACGCGCTGTCGCAGGGCGACGAAAATTTCGTTGCGCGGCTGCCGCAGGACGAATGGGAAGCCATCGCACTGAGCTATACCTCGGGGACAACCGGCAACCCCAAGGGCGTCGTCACCCATCACCGTGGCGCCTACCTCAACGCGGTGAGCAACATCCTCGCCGCCAATCTCGGCCAGCATCCGGTCTATCTCTGGACGCTGCCGATGTTCCATTGCAATGGCTGGTGCTTCCCCTGGACCATCGCTGCGGCGGCCGGCGTCAATGTCTGCCTGCGCAAGGTCGATCCCACCAGGATTTTTGAGTTGATCGCAAAGCACGGCGTCACCCACATGTGCGGGGCGCCGATCGTTTACAACACCCTGATCAATGCGCCCGATGCGCCGAAGCAATCGGCCGCGCGCCCCGTGGTCGGCCTGATCGCGGGTGCAGCACCTCCGGTCGCCGTGCTGGAGGGCGCCGAAAGCATCGGCATCAAGCTGACGCACGTCTACGGCCTGACCGAAGTTTATGGTCCTGCCTCGGTTTGCGCGGAGCAGCCGGGCTGGGACGACTTGCCCGCCGATCAACGCGCACAGCTCAAGCGCCGCCAGGGCGTGCCCTACCCGCTGCAGGAAGCCGTCACCGTGATCGATCCCGAGACCATGCGGGAAGTGCCGCGCGACGGCGAGACCATCGGCGAGGTCATGTTCCGCGGCAACATCGTGATGAAGGGCTATCTCAAGAACGAAAAGGCCACCAGTGAAGCCTTTGCCGGTGGCTGGTTTCACACCGGCGACCTCGGCGTGCTCGACGAACACGGCTATGTCATCATCAAGGATCGTTCGAAGGACATCATCATTTCCGGCGGCGAAAACATCTCCTCGGTCGAGGTCGAGGACGTGCTTTTCAAACATCCCGCGGTGCTGTTCGCCGCCGTGGTCGCGAAACCGGACGGCAAATGGGGCGAAGTGCCCTGCGCTTTCGTCGAACTGAAAGAGAACGCGCAGGCCACCGAAGCCGAGATCATCGCGTTTTGCCGGGCTCAGATGCCCGGCTTCAAGACGCCGAAGTCCGTGGTGTTCGGCCCGATTCCGAAGACCTCGACCGGCAAGATCCAGAAATTCATGCTGCGCAATCAGGTCAAATCGGCAAAGGCGATTTCGGCGTGAAGCGCCCGGTTTGAACGGTCAAGTTTGAAGAAGGGTTTGCATGTTGTCGCGTCGGCAATTTGTCGCCTCCCCGCTCGCCGCTGGCGTGGCGCTGGCATCGCAAGAGGTAACGGCCCAGTCGGCCAAGCGCACCATCGTCGATGCCCAGGTGCATCTGTGGAAGGCGGAATCCGAGGATTGGAAATGGGTCCCCGGCATGAAGCCGCAGATGCCGGAGCCGTTCACGATCGAAAAGCTCGTGCCGCTGATGGATCAGGCCGGCGTCGATCGCGTCGTAGTCGTGCCGCCGTCATGGCCGGGCGATCGCAACGATTACGCCCTCGAGGCGGCGAGGCGTTATCCGGATCGCTTCGCGGTGATGGGACGCATCCCTCTCAAGAACCCCCAGGCCGCGGCGTTGCTGCCGAAGTGGCGGGAGCAGCCGGGCATGCTCGGCGTGCGGCTGACGTTTCTCGGTCCGGCCCGGGCGTGGCTGACCGACGGCACGCCGGACTGGTTCTGGCCGGAGGCTGAGAAGGCCGACCTTCCGGTCATGTTCCTGACGGACGGCCAAAATGCACGGCTTGCCGATGTTGCGGAGCGCCATCCGCGCCTGCAACTGATAGCTGACCACATGGGCATCGGCGGCAACACCCCGAAGGAGGGGCGGATCGCCGACGCGGTCAGCCAGACCGCCTCGCTTGCCAAATATCCAAACGTCTCGGTCAAGCTGTCGGCGGCGCCGAACTACTCGTCGGAAACGTATCCCTTCCGTGATTTCACGCCGCATATCAAGCGGCTGTTCGATGCCTATGGCCCCAAGCGCTGCTATTGGGGATCCGACATCACCAACGGCTACGACAAGTCGACTTACAAGCAGCGCATCACCCATTTCACCGAGGAGTTGTCGTTCCTGTCCGAACAGGACAAGGACTGGGTGATGGGCAAGTCGATCCTCGAACGGCTGAGGTGGGGATAGCATGGCGCCGCCGTCGCGGCCGGCGTACGTATCAGATCGCCATCGATCGGCTGCGCGCCGCCTTCAGCCAAAGCAGCCATGCGCGATCGATCTGCCCGTCGTTGGTCCTTGCGGTTGCCACGGCCTCCTCCTCGGTCAGGTAGGTGACCGGTCCTAGCCTTATCGCTTCCGCCTGCAGGCGCGCGCCGACTTCGGTGTACACCGCGCGGAACACCGCCTGGCGCAAGGTGCTTCCGACCACCGTTGAGCCGTGACCACGCATCAACACGGCTCCGCCGTGACCGAGGCTTTGCGCCAGCGCAGCGCCAAGGCGGGCATCGCGGATCAGGAGATCACTCCCCGGCCCGGCGACATCGCGGATTTCGAACACGGGCGTCTCCGCGCCGAGAAAGCCGCACATATGGCAGACCGGCCGCAGCCTCGTGCCGCTCACCACGCTGAACGGGACCACCGCGGGCGAGTGGCTGTGCACAACCGCAACCACATCCGGCCGATGGCGGTAGATCTCGCTGTGGATGAATCGCTCCAGATATACCGCTGGGCCTGCCGCCTCGATCGGGGCTGCGTCGAGATCGAACGCAAGCACGTCCTGAGCGGTAACCAGCGCGGGCGCCATGCTTCTGGCGAGCAGAAATTGATCGGGCCGAACGGGGTGACGCTGGCTGACATGGCCGAACCCGTCCACCACGCCCTGGTCGAACAGGATATGGTTCGCGTCCACCAATTCGCGGATCGCCGAGGAAATCGTCTCGGATTCAGTATCGGACATGGTGGACGGCCGTTGCCTTTGGTGAGGTCGCTCTTGCGGGAGATAGTATGGGCCCATACGATGCTTCGCAAGAATTTCCGTTGAACCCTTGGGTCCGCGCATGCCGTCCACAGCCACGCGAGCGACGTCCGCCGGTCAACGCTCGCGGGTCGTCCATCACCCGCACGCGCTGACGGACCGCAGCCTCAGCTTTCTGGTGCGGCAAGCCCACCGGGCTTTCGTGGCCAGGCTTGCCGACAGATTGCTGCCGCACGGCGTCAGCGTCGCGGAATGGGCCGTGCTCCGCAGGCTCTGGCAGCAGGAGGGCTTCACTCAGGTTGACCTCGCCGAGCGCATGCGGGTCCGGAAAGCATCGCTGACCGCGGTCCTGGCGAGCCTGGAGCGCAAGGGTTTCGTGCGTCGGACGCGGCGCGGGGAAGACCTGAGGAAGTACCACCTTTTCCTGACGAAAGGCGGACGGGAACTGAAGGAGAAACTGCTCCCGATCGGGGTTGCCATCAACCGGGAAGCGGTTGCCGGCATTGATCCCGATGATGCGGCGCTGGTTGGGTTCCTGCTCGAAAAAGTGATCGCCAACCTCGAGGGTCGCTGATCTCTGTTAAATAAGCAAACCATGGCGGTCAGCCGCCGGGCAAAGGGGGAAAGCATGGCGGCAGGCGTTCTGGATGTGGGTGCGTTGATCGAAACGCGGCCGATCGGTCGCATGCAATGGATCGTGATCGGGCTCTGTGCATTGGTGGCGATGCTGGATGGCCTGGATCTGCAGTCGATCGGCCTCGCGGCGCCCGCGATGATCGGCCAGCTCCATATCGCCCCGCATGTGTTCGGCTACGTGTTCAGTGCGGCCTTGGCCGGCCTTGCGCTCGGCGCCTTTCTGCTCGGGCCGCTCGCCGATCGGGTCGGCCGCAAACCTGTCCTTGTCGGCGCCACCTTCTGCTTCGGGCTTTTTACGCTCACGACGGCCTATGTCGGCGATCTTACGGGACTGCTTGCCGTCCGCTTCCTCGCCGGTTTCGGACTTGGCGGAGCAATGCCGAGCTTCATCAGTCTCGCATCGGAATATGTGCCGAAAGCGCGCCGGGCCACGATCGTCAGCCTGCTTTGGGCGGGCTTTCCGCTCGGCGGTGTCATCGGCGGGTTGCTCGGATCGTGGATCATCCCGGCCCATGGATGGCAATCGATTTTCCTTGTGGGCGGCGTATTGCCGATCCTGTTGTCGGGGATTCTGGCGATGGCGCTTCCGGAATCGGCGGGTTTCCTGGTCGCGGCTGGCAAGTCGAGAGAGCGGATCGCTGCCACGCTGCGCGGGATATTCCCTGACCTATCGGCTGGGGTCGACATCCAATTCGAATTCGCCAGGGAGGTCGCACCACAGGCAACAGTGCTCGAGCTGTTCCGGTCCGGGCGCGCCACCGGCACCGTTCTGCTCTGGGTCAGCTTCTTTTTCGCCTTCATGATTCTGGTCACGAATTCGGCGTGGAGTCCGATTCTGCTGCGTCGTGTCGGCATCGCTCCCGAACAGACCGCGCTGGCGCTGGCGCTCTTTAACTTCGGGTCGTTGTTTGGCTCAGGAGCCGCCGGAATGCTGTTGCATCGCCTCGGTGTCTTGCGGGTGCTGCCGCCGACCCTGGCGCTGGGCGCCCTGGCTTATGCGACGGTCGGATGGTCCGCCCCCTCGCTGGACTCCGTCATGATCGCGCAGGGCCTGTTCGGACTGCTGATGGGGTGTGCCAGTTCGGGCCTGATCGCACTGGCCGCGATCTATTATCCGGTCACGATCCGCTCGACCGGCGTCGGCTGGGCCACGGGAATTGGCCGCCTTGGCTCGGTCACGGGACCGCTGGTCGTCGGCCAGATGGTCGCTGCCCAGTGGGATGTGCCGATGATCTTCGCGGTTGCGGGCGGATCGGTGTTGATCGGCGCCGCGGCGAGCACGGTGATGGGCTTGCTGCCGCGGGCCGGTGCCGAACGTGCGCCCGGAACCGCCACAACCACTTCCGTGCAGGCCTGATTTCCGAGGAGACCCGTATGGGCAAACTGCAGCTTTCGGTCGCGATCGGCGACTACGACCGGATGCGCCCCTTGGTGGACGGCGGGGTGGAGATCGACGGCGTCGATGCGCAAATCATGCTGCTCGAGCCGGAGGAGGTCTTCTTTCGTGCCTTCAGGCACGCGGATTTCGACATTTGCGAACTGTCGCTCTCCAGCTACAGCGTCAAGACCGCGGCAGGAACCAGCCCTTATGTCGCCGTGCCGGTTTTCCCGTCCCGCGCCTTCCGGCACACCTCGGTTTACGTCCGCACCGACCGGATCAAATCGCCCGCCGACCTCAGGGGATGCCGCGTCGGGGTGCCTGAATATCAGCTCACCGCCAATATCTGGGTCCGCCTGTTCCTTGAGGAGGACTACGGAATTCGTCCCTCCGACATCACCTGGGTTCGAGGCGGCTACGAGCATCCCGGTCGCGTCGAGAAAATCAACCTCAACCTGCCAGCCGACGTCGTCGTCGAGAATGCAGGCCCCGACGTCACCATCTCGGCTCTGCTGGCGAACGGAGAGCTGGATGCGGTGATCGGGCCGCGCGCCCCCTCCTGTTTCGACCGGGGTCATCCCAGTGTTGGTTATCTGTTTGCCGATCCGCAAGCGACCGCCACCGACTGGTATCGGCGGACCCAGCTATTTCCGATCATGCACACGCTTGGAATCCGCCGCTCGCTTGCTGAAAAGCATCCGTGGTTGCCGGTCGCGGTCTTCAAGGCGTTCGAGCGCTCCAAGGCGATCGCGGTCGCCAAGCTCGCCGATACTTCCGCCACCAAGGTAACGCTGCCCTTTGTCGAGGAGCAGTTGCGCGCGGCCCGGCTCCTGATGGGCGAAGATTTCTGGTCCTACGGACTGGAGCCGAACCGCCATGTGCTGAGCCGTTTCCTGCAACGCCACCACGCGGAGGGGTTGTCCTCCCGCCTGCTCGCCCCGGAAGAACTGTTCCATCCGGCGTCGCTGGAACTGCACAAGATATGAGATTGGGACATTCGCCGTCTCTATATCGGAATGCATGCTGTTGATCACGGCGCGGCTGTCGCATCTGGTTCTTATAGTTGTAACAGAACGAGGGCAAATCTCCCGCGATCGCCGCGCATTGCATCTTGCCGCGGGCGAAACACAGGGAGGCAGTTGCAATGAAGGTTGCGGGATCGCGCTTGTCGGCTCGGCTACCGGCTTTTCGTACGGGCATGGCCATCACACTTTTCCTGTCGGGGGTCGTGGCCGCCACGGGCGTCCTTGCCGACGACGATGAGGGTAACTTCCGACCGGGGAATCTGCTGGTCAGCCGTTCCGTATACGACAACAATCCGGGAAATGTGGTTGCCGGCACCACCTTGCTGCCGCCCAATTGCGTCCTCGCGCCCAATTGCGTGACCGCGACCGACAACGGCGCCTATCCGTATGTCTTCAATAATGATGTCGTCGACGGCAGTTTTGGCATCACCTCAAAGATCCTGCTGGATCAGCTCGAGCCGTCGGGCAGGTTCATCAATTCGCTCGAGGTCGAACTGCCCCACACGTCGGACCGCCGGGAGCAACCGGCTGGAAATCGGATAGTTACGAGCTTTCCGTCCAAATCGGAGATCGCGCTGAATCTTTCAACCGATGGCCGGGTCGTCACCTTCATGGGTTATCTGGCGCCGCTCAATGCGCTGGACGTCTCGAACTCCAACACGCCGGCCGTGGTTGACCCCACCAATCCGGTTCCCGCGAGCTTTTACCGCGTGGTCGCGGAAGTTGACGCGCAGCGCCGCTTTCGCTTCACCAAGACCAATGCCTACAGCGGCAACAACGGCCGCGCCGCGATCCTGAACAACAAGGATGGCGCCAATGTTGTCTACATGTCCGGCAATGCCGGCAACGGCGGAAACCCCCAGCCGAATGGCGTCATCGTCGGCGCCGGCGCGCAGATTTTGACCCCTGCGCGCGTTCCGCTCGACGCGCAGCCGGATCCAGGGCAGCCAACACCCGTCGGCAGCTTCAGCCTTTCGCAACTGGGGCTGAAGGCGGACAAGGTCGGCAAGGACACCAACTTTCGCGGCCTCACCGTTTTCAACAATGTGGTTTATCTGACCAAGGGTAGCGGCGGTAACGGCGTCAACACGGTCTACTTCATCGATACGACCGGCTTCGATTCCAACGGCCGGCCACTGGCCTGCCCGAACGGCGTCGGCGTCCCGGGCGCAAACGCGACGCTTCCGACTGCGCCGATCGTCTACGATGCCACCAAGCTGCAGACGCTGGGTGTTACGCCCTACAACATGTGCATCCTGAAGGGCTTCACGACGACACCGGCCAAGACCACCACGACTTCGTTCCCGTTCGGGGTCTGGTTTGCCAATGCCACGACGCTCTATGTCGCCGACGAAGGCAACGGCACCACCACGTTCGATCCGGCGTCGGGCAAGTTCACCGCGGCGGCCGCGCAGACCACCGCAGGCCTGCAGAAGTGGGTGTTCGACTCCAGTCTTGGCGCCTGGAAGCTGGCTTACGTGTTGCAGGCTGGCCTCAATCTCGGCATCCCCTATACCGTCGAGCACTATCCCACCGGGCAAAATCCCAAGACCAGCCTGCCTTGGGCGCCCGCCGCCGATGGCCTTCGTAACCTCACCGGTCGCGTCAATCGCGATGGCACCGCCACGATCTGGGCCATCACCTCGACCGTCAGTGGAGGCGGTGACCAGGGCGCCGATCCGAACCAGCTGGTCATGATCACCGATCAGCTGGCGGCCACCAGCGCTCCGGCGGGTGAAAGCTTCAAGGTCGTCCGGACCGCCGGGTTTGGTGAAGTGCTTCGTGGCGTGTCGTTTACGCCGGGAACCGATCGCGACCGGTTTGCCGACGCCGACGACCATCGTGGCGACGGCGACGGCGACCGCGATCATCACTAGGTCTTGATGCCATGGACCAGTCAGCGCCGACCGGCGCTGGCTGTGCTTTTTGTCAGCCGCGGCCGCAAAACCTCACCGGACCTGTCGGTCCGCCCGCTCCAGTGTAAGCCGCATGCCATCGTGAGCGGGAACGACGTGAGGCGGCAGGCTCTGACGCAGCACTTCGTAATCCAGATCTGCGTGCATGTTGGTGATGACGGCGCGGCGCGGCTTGAACCGATCGATCCATGCCAGCGCATCGTTGACGCTGAAATGACTGGGATGCGCGGCGTAGCGCAGCCCGTCGATGATCCACAGATCGAGATTTTCCAGCAACGGCCAGCTCGCCGGCGGAATGTCGCTGACGTCGGGCGTATAGGCGGCATCGCCGATCCGATAGCCCAGCGCCGAAATATTACCGTGCTCCAGGATGAACGCCGAGAGCGTCAGCGGGCCCGCCCTTCCCTTCGATCGTCTTGCTCTCCCCCGCTTCGATTGAGTGCTGGGTAAGGATAGGCGGATAGTCACTGCCCGGCGGCGCCATGAAGCAGTATGAAAACCGATGTACGATGTCTTTCGCGGTCGATTGGTTCAGATAAACCGGAATCCGCCTGCGCTGGTGCAGCACCACGGAGCGCAGGTCATCGATGCCGTGGGTCTGGTCGGCGTGCTCATGGGTCAGGAATACCGCGTCGATATGGTCGACCTTGGCGTCGATCAGCTGGTCGCGCAGATCGGGTGAGGTATCGATCACGATCCGCGTGACGCCGTGGTCGGAAGTCCGCTCGGCGAGCAGCGAACAGCGGCGGCGGCGGTTCTTTGGATTGTTGGGATCGCACGCGCCCCAGCCGAGCGCGGGACGCGGAACACCGGCGGAGGACCCACAGCCGAGGATCGTCAGGCTCAGTGTCATGCCATCTCTTTCGGAGCCGGCACCTTGCTGAACAGGCGGAAGAAATTCTCTGTGGTCTGCCGCGAAATCTCTTCCAGAGATACCCCGCGCGTCTCTGCCAGCACCTTGGCAATTTCAACCACGTAGGAAGGCTCGTTTCGCTTGCCGCGAAACTTTCCGGGCGCCAGATAAGGCGCGTCCGTTTCGACCATGATGCGATCGGCGGGAAGCTCGGCGGCAAGGTCGCGCAGCGCTTGCGATTTCTTGAAGGTCAGAATGCCCGTGAATGAAATCGATAGCCCCAACGAGATCGCCTGCATCGCAAGTTCCCGCCCGCCGGTGTAACAATGCAGCACCGCGCGAAACGATCCCTTTGCCATCTCGTCTTCGAGGATGCGGCCGCAGTCGCCGTCGGCCTCGCGGGTGTGAATGACCAGCGGCAGGCCCGTTGCGCGGGCAGCGGCGATATGCGCCCGGAAGCCGCGCTCCTGGGCTTGCCGTGAGCCATGCTGGTAGAAATAATCCAGGCCCGCTTCGCCGAATGCCACGACTTTGGGATGCCGTGCCAGTTCGATCAATTCGTCCGGGAGAATTCCGTCCTCTTCATCGGCCTGATGCGGATGGGTGCCGACCGAGCAATAGACGTCTGGAAATCGCTCCGCGATCGCCAGCAGCGCGCCGAGACGCCTCACCCGCGTCGAGATGGTGACGATGCGCCCAACGCCCGCGGCCGCGGCCCGCGCCACGATGCCGTCGAGATCCTCGGCGAAATCGGGGAAATCCAGATGGCAATGGCTGTCGACGAGCATCAAACCTGATCCGTTTCAAGTCGCCGGCGGTTCGACGTAGCGTGGAAAAACCCCGACGGGCGCGGGAAGTTTGCTGCCCGGCTTGATGCGTGTTGCTCCGCCCAGGCTGGCAAAGTCGCGCTCAGCTTGCGGGATAGCGAGACTATCCAGCAGTTTCGCCGCGGATTCCGGCATCGCCGGCTGCGCCAAAATCGCGATCTGGCGCACCACTTCCGCGGTTACGTACAGCACGGTGCCTTGACGCGCGGGATCGGTTTTCGCCAGCGCCCACGGCGCTTCGCCCGCGAAATAACGGTTGGCTTCCGCCACCACGGCCCAGACCGCGTTGAGCGCCTGATAGAATCTGCTGGGTCGCCATCGCCGTCCGCGCCAGCGCGATCATGCCGTCGGCCTGCGCCAGGATCCCGCTGTCGGCCTCGCTGAATTCGCCGGGCTCCGGCAGCACGCCCTGATATTGCTTCGCGATCATCGACAGCGAACGCTGCGCCAGATTGCCAAGATCATTGGCGAGATCGGCATTGATGCGCGCGACGATGGCTTCATGATTGTAGCTGCCATCCTGTCCGAACGGCACCTCGCGCAGGAAGAAATAGCGAACCTGGTCGACGCCGTACTGATCGGCAAGATTGAACGGGTCGACGACGTTGCCGACCGATTTCGACATCTTCTCGCCCCGGTTGAACAGGAAACCGTGGGCATAGACGCGCTTCTGCACGGGAATGCCCGCCGACATCAGGAAGGCCGGCCAATACACCGCGTGAAAGCGGATAATGTCCTTGCCGATGATATGAACGTCGGCCGGCCAATAACGCCAGTTCGGATCGCTCTCATCGGGAAAGCCGACGCCGGTGATGTAATTGGTCAAGGCGTCGACCCAGACATACATCACATGCTCGGGGGCGCCGGGAACCTTGACCCCCCAATCGAAGGTGGTTCGCGAAATCGACAGATCCCGCAATCCGCTTTTGACGAAGCTGACGACCTCGTTCTTGCGCAGAGTCCGGGCCGATGAAATCCGGCTGACTGTCGTAAAGCGCCAATAGCCTGTCCTGGTAGGCGGACAGTTTGAAGAAATAGCTTTTCTCCTCGACCCATTCGACCGGCGTGCCCTGCGGTCCCCGCCGCACATTGTCCTCGCCGACGATGGTTTCGTCTTCGGCATAGTAGGCTTCGTCGCGCACCGAGTACCAGCCGGCATAGCTGTCGAGATAGATGTCGCCGTTGTCGGCCATCCGCTTCCAGATTTCCTGGCTGGAGCGGTGATGCTGCTCTTCCGTGGTGCGGATGAAGCGGTCGAACGAAATGTTCAGCCGCTGGTCCATGTCCTTGAAGCGCTGGGCGTTGCGCGTCGCCACCTCCATGGTCGACAGCTTTTCGGCTTCCGCGGTCTGAATCATCTTCAGGCCGTGCTCGTCGGTGCCGGTCAGAAAGAACACATCCTTGCCGTCGAGCCGCTGAAAGCGCGCAAGGGCATCGGTCGCAATCGCCTCATAGGCATGTCCGATATGCGGCACGCCGTTCGGGTAGGCAATTGCGGTCGTGATGTAGAAGGACTCACGGGGCAAATTGGTCGCGTTCGCCATCGTTGCGAAGGCCTTTCATCACTTTTCAATCAACGCGCGTTGATGCGGACTGGTTTAGCCCGGCCGGTCAGCCGATCGCCTCCGCAAGCATCCCGAACACCGAGAAAACCAGCGGTTTTCGCTCAAGATTGTATTCTGCGGTGTCGCGCGCGGCGCGGTTGATCTTTTCCCACACCTCCGCCAGCCGTGCAAGGCGCGGCAGGTTGGCGCTGGCGCCGTCGGCGTGGAGGCGGTCGCTCAGCCAGCGATCGACGCTGTCGACGAAGGCCGCCAGCGCGACCCGGTCGCTGCCGCCAAGCGCGTCTCCGAGGGCATGCAGTTCGCGCGGATCGACCTGCGGCAGGGTAGCGAGCAACGCCGCAGTCCGCTTGTGAAGTTTCACCGCATCCCCGCCAAGCAGCGTCAGCGCGCGTGCGACGCTTCCCTCCGCTGCCTCCGCCGCCTCCGACAGTGCGGGATCGTCGATCGCGATGTTTGCGGCATGCGCCGCCGCCTGGATGACGTCGGGCGTGGAGAGCGGCCGCAAACTTAACCGGCGGCAGCGCGACAGGATCGTCGGCAACACCCTTCCGGGCGCATGGCTGACCAGAAGGAACAGGGATTGGCGCGGCGGTTCCTCGAGAATCTTGAGCAACGCGTTGGCCGCGTTCGGGTTGAGCTCATCGACGGTATCGACGATGCAGACCCGCCAGCCTTCAACCGCGGCGGTCGAGCCGAAGAACGAGATCGTCTCCCGGGTCTCGTCGACCGTGATCACCGTCCGCAACACACCCTTGTCGTTCGGTTTCCGTTCGAGCGTGAGCAGTCCGCCATGCGCGCCCGCAGCGATATGGCGCGCGACGGGATCGGACGGATCAACCGCTAGCGTCTCGACACGCTGCACGTCGGGCGCGAGCGGATCGCGATGGGCAAGGACGAACCGCGCCATTCGATAGGCCAGCGTCGCCTTGCCGATGCCTTGCGCGCCCCCGATCAACCAGGCGTGCGGAATGCGCCCGCTGCGATAGGCATTCAGCAAGGCCGCCTCGGCTTCGCGATGCCCGAACAGGACAGGGGTTTCGCGCGGATGAGCAACCGATAGCTGAGTTTCGACTTGACGGGCACTCATGCGGAACTCGCCAGATTGCCGGCGCTGGTTGAAAAGAAGCGGTCGCGCAGGGCCGACCATATCTTGGCGGCAACCATAGCGGGCTCGGCGGTTGCATCGATCAACACGCATCGCTCCGGCTCGGCGGCGGCGATCTGCCGGTAGGCATCGCGCAATTTCTGATGAAACCTGATGTCTTCCGCTTCGAACCTGTCGGGTGCGCCAGCGCCGCGACGGGCGGCCGCGCGCTGCATGCCGACCTCCACGGGGACATCGAGAATGACGGTCAAATCCGGCTTCAGATCGCCGATAGTGACCCGCTGCATGGCGTTGAGAATTGCGGGCGCGACCTGCCCCACACTGCCCTGATACACCCGCGTGGAATCCGAGAAGCGGTCGCAGAGCACCCATATTCCCTGCTTGAGTGCGGGCTCGATCACGGTGTGCACATGGTCGTCGCGCGCTGCCGCAAATAACAGCGTCTCCGCGTCCGGACCCAAAAGCTTGCCCATTCCGGACAATACCAGATGTCTGATGATTTCGGCGCCGGGCGATCCTCCGGGCTCGCGCGTGACAATGGCGCGCAACTTGGCGGCGGCCAGGCGTTCGGCGAGCGTCTTGATCTGCGTGGATTTGCCGGATCCCTCGCCGCCCTCAAAGGAGATGAATCGTCCACGCCCGGGAATTCGTTTGACCGCTGCCTCGGCCATCGTCAGAGCTTCTCGGCGCCCGCGCGAAACACCCCGATCACCAGTTCGCTCGCGCCATCGATGGCCCGCCGCATGGTCGATCCCCGGTCGACCGATTCCGCCGCATAGACCGGCGCCTCCACCGCGATGTTGGTGCCGCGCCAGACCTTGACCAGGCCGACCTGTTGGCCCGACTCGACCGGCGCACGTAGCGGTCCGGTGTAGACAACACGCGCAATCAATTTGTCGGAGCCGTTTTTCTGCACCATGACCTTGATCGGCTCGTGGCTGGCGAGCTTCACCGAACGGGTCTCGCCGCCGAACACCTTGGCGTAGCCGACCGGCTGCTCCGCCGCGAACAAGGTCCGCGCTTCGAAATTGCGGAATCCCCATTCCAGCATCTTCTTCGCCTCGGCGGCGCGGTCGTCGGGATCGTCGAGGCCATTGATGACGACGAGCAGCCGAATGCCGTTCTGTACGGCCGAGCCGACCATGCCGTAGCCGCCCTCCTTGGTATATCCGGTCTTGAGGCCGTCAGCCCCCTCGAGGGAATTCAGCAACGGATTGCGGTTCTGCTGGCGGATCTTGTTCCAGGTGAATTCCTTCTCGCCAAACAGCTTGTAGAAATCGGGGTAGGTCTGAATGATGTAACGCGCGAGTTTGGCAAGCTCGCGCACGGTCATCTTGTTGCCGGGATCCGGCAGGCCGTTGGAATTGGCGAAGGTCGACCGCGTCAGTCCGAGTTCGCGGGCACGCTTGGTCATCATCTCGGCAAAGGCGCGCTCGTTGCCGGCGATTCCCTCCGCCAGCACCATGCAGGCGTCGTTGCCGCTCTGAATGATCGCGCCGTGCAGCAGATCGTCCACGGGAATCTTGCTGTTGATGGCGGCAAACATGGTCGAGCCGCCCGCCGGCGCGCCGCCCTTGCGCCAGGCGTTTTCGCTGACACGATATTCATCGGTCAACTTGACGTCGCCCTGCTTGATGGCGTGGAAGACCACCTCGGCGGTCATCAGCTTCATCATGCTGGACGGCGCCCGCAGCTCATCGGCGTTCTTCTCGAACAGCACGCTGCCGCTTGAGGCTTCGATCAGGATCGCGGTCGGTGCATCGCCGTCGAAGCCGCCCTCCTCCTTCTTGGCGCCCTGCACGCTGTTGTTGGCGGCGTAAACGATGCCGCCCCACCCGACAGCCAGAGCCATGACGGCCGCGATCAGGCTGCGGGTTCCGGTCGCGGACCTTGATTTGCGGGATAGCTTGACTGTCATCGGATGCCCTGAACCGGCGTTCTAACAGCTGGAAGTACCCCGAACAACACGGGTTTTTCACGCCGCGGCCGCGGCGATCAGAGATCCGGGCCAGCCAGACAGTCCTATCGCGCCCTGATGCAGCCCCCCTGACAAAACCGGGGAAACGAGGCGGAAAAACGATGCGATCCTCGCGGCTGGTTCCGCGATCGAAACCGACGGGCCGTTGGGGTGGTTCAATAGAGCCCGCGGCCGGCCAGCAATTCGCTCGGCCCCCGGGGCTCGATCGGCGCATAGGCAGTGACCGCTCCGACACCGGACGAATAGCGGTCATCAGGCTCATACGATACCGCGCGCGAATTTTCCAGGACCCGTCCGCTCGAACGCGGGCGCGCGGACGCGGACATCTCGGAGGTCGCCGAGATCGACGCCTGATCTGCCGAGGTATTGCCGAGGCTATAGGGTCTTCCCTCCGGCAGCGGAACTTCGCCGCGGATCGGACGCCCCGATGAGGAGATTTCCGGAACGAACGGACGGGCGGACGCTACCCGGACCAGTGATGGCGACGGCGCCGGCGCCCCGGTGCGCAACGTTGCAACGAGCTGGCGGTCGTCGGAACCTTCGAGCGGTGCGCGGCCCACATATTCGACCCGCACCCGCGCGACGCCATTGCCCTTGAATTCCAGCAGTTCGGCGGCCCGGCTGGAGACGTCCATCAGCCGGTTGCCGTGATAGGGCCCGCGGTCATTGACGCGGACGATCAGCGATTTGCCATTGCTGAGATTGGTCACGCGCGCATAGCAGGGCATGGGAAGCGTGGGGTGCGCGGCACTCAGCGAGGCCATGTCGAACACTTCGCCATTGGCGGTCAGCCGGCCGTGGAAATCGTCGCCATACCAGGAGGCCAACCCCTCCTCGCGATAATTGACATCCTCTTCGGGGACATAGACCCGGCCTGCGACGGTGTAAGGCTTGCCGACACGGTAGGTGCCGCCGCCCTTCGGCACGGGTTCACCGAAGGCAACGACGCGGGGGCTTGAGGAAACGCCATATTTGGGATCGACCCGGCTGGCGATACCCGACGAGGCGCAATTGGCGAGAACCAGGCATGCTGCCATGGCCGCAACCCCGCGCGCCGCGCCGAACACCGGATCTGACCGCCGAATCCCCATCCGCCCCAATTACCATTTCACACCGGCCGCACGGTTATTTTATGCGCTTGGCGGCCACGCGTCCCCGATGCAGCCCACTTCCGCATCAATGTATGAATATACCGCAGCCTGAACACGGCGGAAATGGGGACAGCGCCGGGGTGGTAAACGAATCGTTGCGTTTTTTGGGTCCCGCCTGCCGGGCGAGGGCCACCTCCAGCCTTCCCTTGCAATCCGCCACGGGTTCGCTCATGAGGGGCACCACGGAAGGGTGGCCGAGTGGTTTAAGGCACCGGTCTTGAAAACCGGCGTGCCTGCAAGGGTACCGTGGGTTCGAATCCCACCCCTTCCGCCAGTACAATACGCCAGGTCAGCAGCTTCGGGGACGAACGGGCGCCTCGGTCCAGGGCGGTCTCGCAAGACACGCCATCCTTACTGATATATCAGGGGTCTCTAGGTCCCTACGGTGCGATGTCTGGAAGCGGTTCTTGAGCGTTTCACCACGCCCTCATCGTACCGCGCTGCCTTCCGCTCCTTCACATCTGATACCGCGTGAAGAGGTTTCGTTCCGCGGTGGGAGGCATATTCCTTGCCGTCGACCGGTGCCACGTGCGGCGGATCTCGGTCGAGATAAGGTCGTCCGATTCCAAACTCCTTCTCATGTGCATCGATCCATTTCCAAAGTCTTTCAGTGGAAATCAATCGCTGGGTCCGTGTCTCGCCATTGACGCTCACGACATCGGCCGCAAGCCCGTGGCTATAGCCGCCACGGAAGCTCCCGCCATGATACGATCTGTCGGTGGCCGCCTTCAGGCCGCTTGCGATCGATTGACGGTAGTCATCGCGGAACGCGCTGGTTATGCCAGGCGACAGCCCGGCCTGCTCCGCGGCGTGAAGCATATGGAAAAGCTTTAGTTTGAAGTCTTTATCCATGCCACCAATCACGTAGTCCATCATCGACATGCCGGTTTTTTCCGCCGCCTTTGGATCCTTCCACGCGAAATCCTCATTGACCGGCTTGGTAAAGGTTTTCGTGACGGTCACTGTCTTGCCCTTCCTCTTGACCATCACTTTCCTGAGCTCCTGCACCTTGATGGTGTCCTCCTTGGGCGTCCGCTGGTAAAGCGCCCACAGGTATCGGTCGATGCAGATGTCGACCACCAGGCATTCGTCGAGAATTTCAATGGAGCTCACGGCATCCCTGGTGTCCTGAGGCGCCGCATCGGTCGTGTTCGCAGGCGTCACCTGGTGCGGGCGGTGTTTCGGGCGGCAACATCTGCGACGAATCGGTCAACGCGGCCTCCACGATCGATTTCGGTTCATCCGAGGCCGCGGTCTTGTCGTTGTCCGTTTCCCCCACAAATTCGGCGGTTGTCGCAACGTCGACGTTGCCGATACCCGAGGTGTCCATTGCCGGCTGCGGCGCATTCGCGGGCTCGAAATCGGCGGTGAGAAATGGTGCAATTCGGTCCCGGGTTGGCGCTGCGGTGTTCTCGATGCCGGCCGAAGCGAAGCCTGCAAACCAAGCTATAACCCCCGCTCCGCACAAGATCACCGCCACTGTCGAAGATCGCTGCGGGTTCATGATCCCAATCCCCAGACGCTCCAGCCGAGTCAGCTTGACCTGTACGCTTCGTGCCGATTTTCGGCTCACGGATGGGATTACGCAATGGCGAAAGCTGCGGCCCGTCAGTCTTTCCCAACAGGTGTTGCCTCCATGCAACGCGCCGTCGCAAGCTGCCTTAAGGGCAATTGTTCCAGGTTCCCGGAACTCGATCGTATCTAGGTCGCCTGTGCCACAACCGAACGGAAACGCTGGATGGCAAGGCCAAAGAACAAGGCCCCGATGACGGCTACCGCGAGGAATTGCGGCCAGACCACGTCGAGCCCGGCGCCGCGGTAGAGAATTGCTTGCGCGAAGGCGACGAAATGCGTCGACGGCGATATCTGCATGAGTTTGGCGAGCCATGGCGGCATGCTCTCCAGCGGAGTATTGCTGCCCGAGAGCATGTTCATGGGTAGAAAGACCAACATGTACAACAGGCCGAGTTGGGGCATCGATCGTGCAACCGTGCCCAGGAAGAGTCCGATCGCGGTCGCGAAGAACAGGTAGATCACGACGCCTAACATAAACAGCGGTATGGAGCCTGCGACGGGAATGCCAAGCATCATGCGCATCACCAGGTAGAGGGACAATCCTACCGCGACCGCGATCACGAGGCCGTTGGCCCAGACCTTGGACATCGCGATCTCGAACGGCGTCAGCGGCATCACCAGGAGATGGTCCATGGTCCCGTGCTCGCGCTCGCGCACCACCGCGGCACCGGCCAGAATGATCGCCAGCATGGTAACATTGTTGATAATCGCCATCACACTGGTGAACCAGGCCGTCGTCAGGTTTGGGTTGAACGCGATGCGCACATCGAGATTCACAGTCGACGGTCCGGTACCCTCCGCATGGGAGACGAAATCCGCGATTTCGGTGCTGATGATCTGCTGCGCGTAGCCGGAGCCGAGGCCGGCCTGCACCATCGCGGTCGCGTCGACATCGATCTGGAGCACCGGCTGGCGTCCCGCCAAAACGTGCTCTTCGAAGTTCGGCGGGATATCCAGCACGAAGGTGAATTGTCCCGCGTTCATCGCAGGAATGATGTCTTGCTCGGCGATCTGCTTCGGCGACTGGAACAACGGCGGGAAGAAAGCATGGGCAATTCGGCGTGAAAGTTCCGACTGGTCCTCATCGACGATCGCGATGGAGGCATTGTGCAGCTCCTGCGAATTGCTCCTCGCCTGCAAGGTCACCGCCAGGGAAAATGAATAGACCACCAGTCCCAAAAGAACGAAATCGCGCACGAAACTGCGCAATTCCTTGACGCCAAGCCAATAGATGTTTGCGGCCTTTCGCATAATCCGGACGCTATCGCTCCTGTTTGCGGAGCAGCAGCATGCTGAGCCCGGTCAGAACCGGGACAAACACGATCAGCGCGAGCAGATCGACGCCAAGATCCGCAAAGCCCAGTCCCTTGGTGAAGGTGCCGACGCTGATCGGCACGAAATAGGTCATGGGAAATCCGCGGCCGATAATTTGCGCCCCTCCGGCGAGCGAGGAAACCGGCGTCATCATACCGGCGAACTGGGTCGCGGGCAGAACGGTCAAAATTGCGGTCCCGAACAGTGCAGCGATCTGGGTTTTCGTGAATGCCGAAATCAGCATGCCGTAGCCGGTCATCGTCGTCACATAGACCAACACACCCAGGAGCAAGGTTGGAAAGCTTCCCTTGAGCGGAATCTGGAACACGAACAGCGCCATCAGCAGCATCAGGGTGAAGTTGACCATCGCTACCGCGATATAGGGCAGCTGCTTGCCGATCAGGAATTCGAGCCGGGTCACCGGCGTCACATACAGGTTGGTGATTGAGCCGAGTTCCTTCTCCCGTACAATAGCCAGTGCCATCAGGATCGCCGGAAACAGCGCGAGCAGCATCGAGATATTTGCGGGTACCAGCGCATAGATGCTGTCAAAATCCTGATTGTACTTGAACCGGGTTTCGATAGTTGCGGGCGGGGATGCGGCGGGTTGCGTCGTCTTCACCGCCGGATCCCTCAGGTACAATTGGTGCATGCCCTGGAGATAACCGCGGATGGTTTCAGCCCGAAACGGCATCGCGCCGTCGATCAGGGCGCTAACCCAGGCCGGACGACCGCGCTTGATATCGACGCCGAAGCTGGGTGGAATTTCAATCGCCGCCGAGATGTCTCCACTCTTGAGGCGCTTGTCGAGCTCGTCGTAGGTGCTCAGCGGCGCCTTCTCCACGAAATAGGTAGAGCCTCTGAGTTCCTCGAGATAGGCGCGGCTTTCGTGACTTTGATCGCGGTCAAGCACGGCAAAGGACAGGTTATTGACGTCCGTAGAAACTCCGAATCCGAATACCAGCATCAGAAACGTCGTTCCAAGCAGGCTGAATCCGAGCCGGATCGGGTCACGCAACAGCTCAAGGGCCTCGCGGATCGTATAGGCGAGCAATCGCCGCAGGCTGAACACGGTATGATCCGGCTTGGCGGATCGCACCTGATCCAGGAGCGGACGCGGTTTGGCAAACTCCTGGATGGTGGAAGCGCGGGGTCCCGCTGCCGTCTCGAGATAGCCGATGAAAGCCTCTTCAAGAGTAGCGGCGGCGCGGGCCCTTATGAGTTCCGCCGGCGTTCCCGTCGCCAGGACGCGGCCCGAATCCATCAGCGATATTCGGTCGCAGCGTTCGGCCTCGTTCATGAAGTGGGTCGACACAAAAATCGTCACGCCTTGATTGCGCGACAGATCGATCAGCGCTTCCCAGAAACGGTCGCGCGCAATGGGATCGACGCCCGACGTCGGCTCATCGAGGATGAGTATCTCCGGCTCATGAACGATGGCGATGGCCAGTGAGAGCCGCTGGCGAATTCCCAATGGCAGATCCAGCGTTCGCTGATCGAGATAATCTTCAAGACCGAATTGTTCGACCAATTCGGAAATACGCTGCGCCGCCTTTCGCGCCGGCAGATGAAAAATGTGCGCGTGAAGATCGAGGTTTTGCCCGACCGTAAGTTCGGTATAGAGAGAAAACGACTGCGACATGTAGCCAACGCGATAGCGCGAACTGATGTCGTCGGCGTCGAGGGCCTTTCCGAACAGCAGCGCCTCGCCGGACGAAGGCGACAGCAAGCCTGTCAGCATTTTCATGGTCGTGGTCTTGCCGCAACCGTTGGAGCCGAGAAAGCCGAAGATCTCGCCGCGTTCGATCGTGAAGTTCACCCGGTCGACGGCGGTGAAATCGCCGAAGCGGCAGGTCAGCTCGTGGGCTGTGATAATCGGCTCGCCGTCGAAAATGCGAAGCGGCGGTATCTGGAGGGCCCGCGAGCCGTCACGCAGCTCTTCCGGAAGCAGCGCAATGAATGCTTGCTCGATCGTTGTGGCCCCGGTGCTCGTCCTGAGTTCGGCGGGGGATCCGGTTGCCAGAACCCTCCCGCCGTTCATGGCCGCCAGCCAGTCGAAACGGTCGGCTTCTTCCATGTACGCTGTCGCCACGATCACGCTCATGCCCGTCCGCCGAGAACGTATGCGGTCGATCAGCTCCCAGAACTGCCGGCGGGAAAGCGGGTCGACGCCGGTGGTGGGCTCATCCAGAATCAGCAAATCGGGATCGTGAATCAGCGAGCAACACAGGCCGAGTTTCTGACGCATGCCGCCCGACAACTTATTCGCCGGACGTTCCTGAAAGGGAGCCAGGCCCGTACTGTCGAGCAGTTCGGCGATGCGCCAATTGCGCTCGTCGCGCGATTGTCCGAACAGTCGGCCAAAGAACTCGATGTTCTCGCGGACGCTAAGGTCCGGATAGAGATTCTTGCCCAACCCCTGCGGCATATAGGCGATCCTGGGACATACCGACGACCTGTGACTGGCGTCTGAGATGTCGCCGCCGAGGACAATGGCGCTGCCGGACTGATTTTGACGGGCGCCTGCGATAATACCGAGAAGCGTGGATTTCCCTACGCCATCGGGACCGATCAGCCCGACCATGCAATCGGCCGGTATGCTGATTGTTACCCCGTCCAGTGCTTTGACCTTGCCGTATCTTTGCGTCAGGCCGTCGAGCACAGCGACGAAGCAGCCCTGCCCTGTCACGGCGAGCCCTTCAGGTTTTCAGGCCAGGCGACATTCGGATCGGTGCGCAGGTAGGCGACCCCCGGCAAGCCGCTCCGTACCGACTCGGCGTGAAGGCGAGAACGCTCCGGATCGATCCGCACGCGAATCCGAAACATCAGCTTGTCGCGCTCACTCTGGGTTTCCACCGTCTTCGGGGTAAACTGCGCCTGGCTGGCGATGAAGGAAACCTTGGCCGGAATCGGTATATTCGGATAGGCGTCGAGCAGGATCCGCGCGTCGGTGCCGACCTTGGTTTTTCCCGACTTCCAGGGTGGGCAAGTAAATGTCCATGTAGACATACGAGATGTCCAGCATCGTAAAGACCTTCCCGCCCGCCGGAAGCACTTCGCCGATATTTGCCAGCCGATATTCAATCCGGCCGTCGCGCGGAGCCACCAGGTCATTGTCGTTGATATTCACCGTGTAGAGCCCGACGTCGTGCTGGTTGGCTTCCAGCAGGCGTTCAGCTTGTGCAACCCTGTTGGTCGCGGCGTTCAACGCCGCGTTGGCACCATCGAGGGCTTGTTTGCGTTGATCGAACAGTTCCTTTGTCGCCCAGCCGTTCTTCAGCAGGCCTTCGGTCCTCTCCAGCTCCTGCGCCGCCAGCGTCTGCTGCGTCCGCTGCTGCTCCAGATTGGCGTTGGCTTCGGCGATCGTATGCCGCGCCTGCTCTACCTGCGCCTGGGATTTCTTGAGTGACTCCTGCAGGTCCCTGGTATCCATGCGGGCGACTACCTGTCCCGGGGTGACCATGTCGCCGATGTCGGCGCGTAGTTCGGCGATCCGGCCCGGAAACTTGGTGCTGATATCGATTTCATCAGCTTCAAGTCGGCCGTTGCCGAAACTTATTCCGGGGGGCAGCTGCGACTGAGAGTGCTTCCACCAATAGACCCCGCCTCCTCCAGCGCCGAGGAGGACCGCAAGAAGCCCGACCGAGAACCGCAGCCGCCGGCTGGTCCGCGCCGGTTTCAAAGGTACGCTCACCGGCAAATTCGAGGCAGCGACGACGGGGCGAGCCCTCTCATCGGTAGTGGCGGCAGCTTCGCCGGTGCGCGCATCCGTCGACTTCTTCTTATCGATTTCATCCATTAACGGCTGCAACTTCGTCTCCACAAAGCAATCTCATTGTCTGTTCAGAGGATTTGGCACTGGTCGCTCGGACGGGTATTGAGCGATATCAAGCAACACGCGGCCGCAGGTCTTAAGGGGAACCTGACCATGCCCAAAGGATTGGCTTTTTGCCCGAAAGACCTATGGAAACCTTGATCGCGGGGCTTTCTGGCGCAGAAGCAAAGCGCCGGCTTGTGCAGTTTGGCCCAAATGTCACCCCGGATGTCGCCGTTCATCCGCTGCGCTCGATTCTGGCTAAATTCCTGGCGCCGGTTTCGGTGCTGCTGGAGATCGCGATCGTCCTTCAATTGGCGCTTGGCGAATATGTCGAGGGCGCCATCATTGGCGTTCTCCTGGTATTCAATTCGGCCATTAGCCTCTTTCACGAGAACCGAGCCCAGTCGACGATCGCGGCGCTCAAGTCAGGACTGGCACTCAGAGCATCGGTCTTGCGTGACGGCGTTTGGGCGATTTGTTCGGCCGCTGAACTTGTGCCGGGGGATATCGTCAAACTCAGCCTCGGTACGGTAGTCGCCGCGGACGTCCGGATTCGCGAGGGCTCGATCCTGCTCGATCAATCCATGCTTACCGGGGAGTCCCTGCCCGTGGAAGCCGGGCGCGGCGCCGAGACCTATGCCGGCGCGTTGGTTCAGCGCGGCGAAGCGATCGCCGAAGTGCTGGCCACCGGGGTTCGCACCAAATTTGGCCGCACCGCGGAGCTCGTGCGCACGGCCTACGTGGTCAGCACCCAGCAAAGAGCGGTGTTTCGGGTCGTTCGCAATCTTGCCGGCTTCAACGGCGTCGTCACCGTGCTGCTGATGGCCTACGCCTACCACATCGGGATGCCGCTGGCGGAGGCCATTCCGCTGGTGCTCATCTCGGTTCTGGCCTCGGTGCCGGTGGCACTGCCGGCGACCTTTACGCTTGCGACCGCGATCGGGGCGCATGCCCTCACGCGTGTTGGCGTGCTTCCGACCCGCCTCTCCGCGGTCGATGAAGCCGCGAGTCTCGATGTGCTTTGCATCGACAAGACCGGCACCCTGACGCGCAACGAATTGGCCGTGGCCGCGGTCCGCGCGATGCCCGGCTTCGACGAAGCCCATGTCCTGGCGCTTGCCGCACTAGCCAGCGCCGAGGGTGGCCGGGATCCCGTCGATACCGCGGTACGGGCCGCCGCAGCCTCGCAGCAAACGAGCTTGGTTCAAAGCGACACCGGCATTCCCACCGTCACCAGCTTCACGCCGTTCGATCCGGCCACCAAGATGTCGGAAGCGCGCGTGCTCGACGGCGATGGTAACGCGCTGCGCATCGTCAAGGGCGCCTTCGCGGTGGTGTTCGGGCTTTCGCAACCGGCGCCGGCCGCGGAGCAGGCTGCCAATGAACTGGAAAAACATGGCCATCGGGTGCTCGGCGTCGCGATCGGGACCGAATCTGCCATGCGCCTCGTCGGACTCGTGGCACTCAGCGATCCGCCGCGCAGCAATTCAAGGGAGATGATCGATCACTTGCGCGCGCTCGGGATTCATACCGTGATGGTGACGGGGGACGCGGCGACGACCGCTGCCTTCGTCGCCGACGCCGTCGGATTGACCGGCGCCGTTTGCCCGCCGGGCGGGATCAACGATCGGCTTGGCCCGGAAGAATTTTCGGTTTTCGCGGGCGTCCTGCCCGAGGACAAGTTTCGCCTGGTCAAGGCGTTTCAGAACAGCGGCCACACCGTCGGCATGTGTGGCGACGGCGCGAACGACGCGCCGGCCCTGCGTCAGGCCCAGATCGGCATCGCGGTGTCATCGGCCACCGACGTCGCCAAGTCGGCCGCCGGCATCGTCCTCACCGAGCCCGGGCTTGCCGGCATCGTCGCCTCGGTCCGGGAAGGCCGGATCACATTCCAGCGGATCCTGACCTACGCGCTCCGGTCGATCGTTCACAAATCCCGGCAGGTGTTGTTTCTCGGATTCGGCCTGATCCTGACCAAGCACGCGATCCTGACGCCGACGCTCATGGTCATTTCGATGATCACCGGAGATTTTCTCGCAATGTCGTCAACCACCGATAATGTCCGTCCCTCGCCCATGCCAAATTCCTGGCGGATCGATCATCTCACCATCGTCGGCATTATCATCGGACTTTTCGATCTCGCCTTCTGCGTCGTCATCCTGGCCTTCGGTTCGTTGGTGATGCACCTTGACATCGATGCCTTGCGCACGTTGACGTTCGTCACGCTCGCATGCAACGGCCAAGCCGTATTCTATGTCGTCCGCGAACGAAAACGAATTTGGTCTTCGCGACCGAGTCTGCTGGTGATCCTCTCAAGTGTCGTTGACGGCCTGGTCATCGGCACGCTGGCGCTCGGCGGAATCTGGATGACGCCACTCGCGCCATCGGTTGTCGCGGGAAGTTTGGCCACGGCCATCGTCCTTGCCCTGGTCATGGACCAGATCAAGGTATGGCTCTTCGTCCGGTTCAAGATGGTTTAGTAACGCTGGCCGCGACCACCCTGAGGCGCGGCAGGCTCCGGGTTAAGTTCGGCCGTGCGGTGTCTTTCGGCGCTGCGGCAAAAGTCACGCCGATCCGCTTCTGCTGGATCCACACGATGCTGCATTCGTGGATCGAAGAGTCGCTCGCCATCACCAGGCGAAAGTGCGGAGGCACGAAGGCGGGATTCTCGACATCGATGGCAGCGCCCTCGGGTGAGATATTTCGCACCACGCAGCTCATGACGGATCCCCCGGACGAGACGTAGGCCGGTTCGTTTATTTCAGTCCGCGGGTGCTTTCGCTTCTCTTCCATCGGCCCGAGCCCTGACCCCAACTCGCCGGGCGAGATTAGCGCCAAACCTTAAACAAATTAACCGCCGTTTCTTCGATTCAATCGGATCGGAAGGTGCAAGCCGCATTTTTTGGCGCACCGGCCAACAAAATCCGATCGGGCTCACGCGCCTGCGGTGGCTCGGCTCCGGGCCCAATCTGCCCGGAGCATCGTGGGACCGGCGGAAACCCGGAACGGCTGATGGCTTTTTGCGCATGGACCCCCGCGTGTCGCCAGGCTTCCGCCGGCCGCATTCGCGGGTTAGCTTTGTCGTCACTGCCGGTGCGTAGGCGCGACGCCGGCTCGACCAACATGCGCCAACGGGAAAAACGCCATGTTCGAGATACTCGATCGACGGACGAGTCTGACCGGTAACCAGATCAAGATCCTGGTTGCGGCCATCATCGGCGACGCGCTCGAATTCTTCGATTACTTCCTGATCGGCTTTGTGCTCGCCTTCCTGATTGGACCATGGAAGCTGACCTTCGGCCAGTCCGCCACAGTGCTGATGAGTTCCGGTATTGGCGCCATCATCGGCGCCTATGTCTGGGGTTGGCTTGCCGACCGCATCGGCCGTCGCAAGGTCTTTATCGGCACCGTGCTGAATTTCTCGATCGCGACCGGCCTGTTGTATTTCACGCCCGACAATGGCTGGATCTACCTCTCGGCGATGCGTTTTTTCGTCGGCGTCGGTGTGGGCGGGCTCTATTGCGTGGATCTGCCATTGGTGCAGGAATTCATGCCTTCCTCCAAGCGCGGTTGGGCCGGCGGCCTTGTCACCTGCGTCATCCCGCTCGGTGTCGGCCTCGGCGCCGTGCTGGGTTCGTTGGTCGGCAGCGGCGAGTGGCGGCTATTGTTCGCCGTCGGCGTACTGCCCGCCCTGCTCGTGCTGTTGGTTCGTGTCTGGGTCCCGGAGTCGCCGCGTTGGCTGTGTCGCCAGGGCCGCTATGAGGAGGCGCGCAACTCGCTGGGCTGGGCGCTGCAGATGGCTCCGGCATCGCTGCCGTTGCCGACCGCCGCCGACGCCGGCCCGATCGTCAGCAGCAACTGGCTCGACCTTTTCAAATATCCGCGAAGCCTGATCGTTTCCTGGCTCGGCAATGCCGGCGCGCAGACCGGCGTCTACGGGATCACGCTCTGGGCGCCAGCGCTGTTTGTGGTGCTGCTGAAGGTCACCCCGCAGGAAGCCGCCAAGATGATGATCCTGCTCAGCGTCTTCGGCTTCGTCGGGCGGCTATCGTTCTCGTTTTTCTCCGAACTGATGGGCCGGCGCAATGCCGGCGGCCTGCTGGGCTTCGGCGCGGGGTTGCTGACCATCGTGGCCGGTTACAATTACGATGCCATGTTCATGGGCGTATCGGCGTTCTGGCTGCTGCTGGCAGTGGCGTTCTTCTTTGCCGACGGCGGCTTTGCCATCGTCGGGCCCTACGCGGCGGAAGTCTGGCCGTCGCATCTGCGGACCTCGGGCATGGGTTCGGCCTACGGCTTCGGCGGCATTGGCAAGATCATCGGGCCGGTGGGCCTGGCCTTGATCGTAGGCTCGGGCAATTATCTCAAGCCTGACGTGCCCTTACCGGAGATTCCTCTTGCTTTCGTTTATCTCGGTTGCTGGTTTTTGATGGCCGGGACGGTGTATTATTTCTTTGGGCTCGAGACCCGCGGCAAGTCGATCGAACAGATCGACAGGGAGCTGGCGGTCTCCACCTGATTGCTGCACGAAACCAATCCGTCGGCACCCGGGGACGCGGGCACCGATGCGACCTGAACTTTGTCTGGGGAGAAACACCATGCCGCTCGGCGGACTGCAACATTACACCATCGAACCCGCGGATCTTGAGCGCAGCAAGGACTTCTATTGCGACGTGCTCGGCTTGCAGAACGGCGACCGGCCGCCGCTCGATTTCCCCGGCTACTGGCTCTATTCCGGCGGAGTGGCCACTGTGCACCTGATGGGCACACGCAAGCCGCGCGAAGGCATCGTGGTGCGCGGCACCGGGAAGAAATACGAAGACACCGGCCGCCTCGACCATATCGCTTTTGCCGCCACCGATGTTGAAGGGGTACGCAGGCGTCTGCAGTCAAAAAACGTCGCATTCCGCGAGAGCATCGTGCCGCGAACCGGCGATACGCAGTTTTTCCTCTACGATCCCGACGGCGTCGGCGTGGAGCTGAATTTCCCGAAGACCTGAGACCATCCCGTTGCGACAACCGGCCAGCCGCCGTTCGCCGTGTTGCGCGTCTCGCGTGCTCTTCAAGCCAAATCCCGACAAGGTCATGACCCGGCCATATCTCGGGCGCTAAGCGGTCAGCTTTTCTTCAATTTTGCATGACGAATTGAAGGAGCTGCACCGCTGCGGCAGGATAGCCGGGTGCCTCGCCTTCCACCTACCCCAGGGCCGATGTGCCCGGCTATTCGCAGGCGGAGGATTGCTCCGGCGGGGAGCGATTTCACCGCTCGCCGGCCAGGTGAGGCCTCGCGCCGCTCTCAGCGCTGACACAGTTGGTATCAGGCGCGAGACACATGTTCGCGCCCTAGTCAAGTCCGCGCTCGTGGCTCAGGCGCACCATTTCCTGAATAAAGATCGCCTTTTGCTTGTCGTCGAGGCTGGTGAACAGCGGCTCGGCCGCGTCCGCGACGGCGCGTTGATCCACGGCACGATCGTTGAGAAACTGGGCCTCGTTGCGCATCTGCTCGACAATATCGTCGGGCGGATCACGTTTTGCCCGCGCAATTCTGAGATTGAGACGGTCAGCGCCATTATGGCCGAGATAGTGCATCGCGCTGTTGAACGCGGTCCAGTGCTTTTCCTGCTCGGGCGTCAAGTTCAATTCGGCCTTGATCCGATCGATGTCCGCATCGCTGTTGGCGACGATCTGTTCGGCCGTCAGCTCCGGTTGGCCCGGCTGCGTGAGAACGTCTACCGGCTTTGCTGCTGTTGCTTTCGCGCCCTTGGCGGCTTTCGCATTTTTTGCGGGACCGGTCTGGCTCTGCTTGGCGCCGTTCGCAGGGGCCGCTGCCTGCCCTTTTTGTTCGCCGACACCGAGCACACCGGTAAACACGCCGACGACCCCGCCGATCGCGCCCCCCAATACACCGCCGACCGGTCCGGCAGCCTTGTTGCCCGCCTCGGCTCCTTGTTGAACTCCCTTGACCAACCCTTGCGCGTCGGCCGGCTGAGGAATCCATAAAAGCGTGACGACCAGTGCCCCAAGCGCAAGGCGCAGTCCTTGTTGCACGCGCGCGGCCGGTATCGGGCTGATCATCATGAGGTCTCCCAGGTCAATTCCAAGATAGGGTAACGGCGCTGTTCCAGCGAATCCGGACTTTACCGTTTTCGCGGCAAGCAAGTCTACCATGGCGCTCGCGGGAACGGCGCCGACGATCCCCGTGATTGGCAGTGGACCACGACAATCGGCTCCTGCTAAACGATTTGTCGACGTCGTCCCTTGACGGCAGGATCAGAAGAGAAAGCCGACAGGCAGCGCAAGGAACCGGGCTGGGAACTGGCGATGGCGACGAACAAGAAGAAAATCTTCATCACCGAATCGATGTCACTGACGGGACGCGCCCTGCTGAGGGAGCGTGGCGATATCGAACTCGTCGAATTTCCCAATTTGATCTCGGCCAGGGATTTCGAGGCCATGCTCAAGGTGCAAGCGCCGGTTCACGGCGTGGCGCTCGGCGCCACCCGTTTCGGCGAACCCGAGCTCGAGGCTGCGAAGGAGATGGCGGTCGTGACCCGGATCGGCGTCGGCTACGATGCCGTCGATGTCGCCGCGCTCAGCCGCCGCAAAATCCCGCTGATGGTGGCGGGAACCGCCAACTCCCCATCGGTGGCGGAGCAGGCATTGTTCATGATGCTGACGCTGGCCAAGCGTGCCGTCGAGATGCACGCGCTGGTCAAGGAAGGCCAATGGAGCACTCGGCTCGGCAAGTTGCCTTACGACTTGTTCGGCAAGACGGTCCTGATTGTCGGCTTCGGGCGCATCGGGACGCGAACCGCGAAGCGTTGCCTGGCCATGGAGATGAACGTTCTGATCTACGATCCCTACAAGTCCGCCGATGAGATCAACGCCGCCGGCTGCGAACCCGTCACCGACCTCGATGCGGCGCTGCCACGGGCCGATTTTGTCAGCATCCACTGTCCCAAGACGTCGGAGACCGTCGGAATGTTCAATGCGGCGCGCTTGAAGCGCATGAAACCATCGGCCTATCTGATCAATACCGCGCGCGGTGGAATTGTCGATGAGGCGGCCCTTTATGATGCGCTCTCCTCCGGCAGGCTCGCCGGCGCGGGTCTCGATGTATTCGAGCAGGAGCCGCCGCCCGCGGGCCATTCCTTGTTCGAGCTTCCCAATGTGATTATTGCCCCCCATGTCGCAGGCGTCACCCGGGAGGCCGTCGACCGGATGAGCGAACAAACCGCGCGCAATATCCTGAGCGCGCTCGACGGTGAACCGATACGCCAGAACGTGATCAACCAGGACGTGCTCGGCTGATCAGGGTGTGATGGCATGCGACTTTGGCTGACCGCTTGGCCGGGGTCGGCGCCTAGCCCCTCCGCCGGGAAACAGCAGCATGGCGGCTCTGGAATGAAGATACCGCCGGTTTGGGCATAAGCCGACAAAACTCAGCCGCAATCAAGGAGGAGGAAAGGCTACCGTCGCGGCCGGACGGACCCGAGTCCGGCGCCGGGCGCGGCCTATGAGGATTGAAATATTGAGTCAGAGCGACCCAACCGATCACGCCCTCGCGGCCATCGCCAGCATCCTCGACGGTCCGGAGCAGGATCGCGAGCCTGAAAGGGCCAACCATCGAGAAAAGCCCGATACTCCGGGACCGATCGAGGCTGACGGCTATTCAAAAATGGGCCCCGGCCCGATGGCAGCGATCCGTTTCAAATGGACCGTCCGCCGAGAAAGCGATGGCCAATACTTTGTCGATGAAACCATCGGCGAGAATTCGCGGCCGGTCAGCAGCGGGCCGATGTCAGCGGATGCGGCAACAAGGTTGGTTGACGCGCGCGAACGCGAGGCGCGACAGCGATTTGAGACGCTCAGAAGTGAAATGGTCGGACACGCCGCCGCCGCGAATGCGGTGGGCAAAGATGGCGGCGAAATCTAGCTCGCTCGCCCTGAGGTCGACGGTCATAGAGTCGGTTTGCCCTCGGAATTTGGCGTTCCCAGAAAATCCTTCTTGACGAGATCGACGCCGCAATGGCGCAGAATATCGTAGGCTGTCGTGAGGTGAAAAAAGAACTGCGGCACGCTCAAAGTCAGTAACAGGGATCGACCGCTGAATTTTCGCGTCGAACCGTTTAGAAATGTGAAGACGACTTCCTTGTCGGCGGCACCGTCGATTTGCGACGGCGCAATACTCCCCACGAAATTCCTCGCTGTCGCGATACGCCGCTTGAGTTCGGGAATGTCCGGCTCGGCATTTCCCAGTACCGGGGGTGCCACGCCGGCCAACAGCGCGCAGGCGAGGATCGCGTGCCTGTTCACCTCGCCCACCTGGCGCGCGAAATCGTACATATTGGGATAGAGGCGCGCACGCAGCAGAATTGAGGGATCGATTTTTCGGGCTTCGGCGTGAGCGGCCGCATGGTCGAGCAGATCAGACAAACTGCCCAGAAAATGCGTGAACACCCCGGCAGACGCCTGGTGCATTGAGATTGTCACGGTCGCGATCCCCTCCCCGCGGAAAACCTGCTATTCGCCGGCCTTTGCGGAATATTCAGCGTCGGTTACCGGCTCCATCCAGGTTGCGTGACTTCCGTCCAGCGATTCCTGCATCGCGAGGTGAGTCATGCCGTTGGTCGGAGAGCCGCCATGCCAATGCTTTTCTCCCGGCGGAATCCAGACGACATCGCCAGGCCGGATCTCGCGGATCGGCCCTCCTTTGGTCTGAACACGTCCAAGGCCTGAGATAACGTACAGCGTCTGACCGAGCGGATGCGTGTGCCAGTTTGTCCGCGCGCCCGGTTCAAAAGACACGCTGTTCACCACAACCCGTGCTGGCGCCGGCGCGGCGGCAATCGGGTCCTGCCAGACCGTGCCGGTGAAGTATTCCTTGGGCGCGCGGCGTGTCGGTCGAGAGCCGGCGAGATGAATGTCCATTGGTCTCCTCCTGCGGTCGCGCCATTCGGCGCTACTGATTATTGATTATTTCTTTGACGCCGCGTAGCGCGCCTTGGTCTCGGCGTTCATGGGATAGAGGCCGGGCAGCACGGCGCCGTTGTTGACCTGGTCGACGATCCAGGCCTCCATTCGCTCCTGCTCGGCACCTTCGGCCAGAATGAGGTCGAGAAAGGCCTTGGGGATGACGACGGCGCCGTCCTGGTCGGCGACGATGATGTCGTCGGGGAAGATCGCCACGCCGCCACATCCGATCGGCTCGCCCCAGCCGACAAAGGTCAGGCCGGCGACCGAGGGCGGCGCGGCATAGCCGTCACACCACACCGGCAGGCCGGTGCCGAGCACGCCCTCGAGATCGCGCACCACGCCGTCGGTGACCAGCGCGGCGACCCCGCGCTTGACCATGCGCGCGCACAGGATATCGCCGAAAATGCCGGCATCGGTGATGCCCATGGCGTCAACCACCGCGATACAGCCATCGGGCATGGCTTCGATCGCCGTACGGGTCGAAATCGGCGACGACCATGATTCCGGCGTCGCCAGATCCTCCCGCGCAGGCACGAAACGCAGCGTAAAAGCCGGTCCGACCAGCCGCTTCTGCCCTGGCCGAAGCGGGCGCGAGCCCCGCATCCAGACGTTTCGCAGGCCCTTTTTCAGAAGAACGGTGGTGATGGTGGCGGTGGAAACGCGCGAAAGCGTTGCGATGGCTTCGGGGGTCAGGGACATCGAAAAAGCAGCTCCGGTGCAGATGGATCGGGCGGGCATCTTGCGGGGCGCGGCCATCGCGTCAAGTGCCGTCGCCAACTCTTTGCCGCAGCCCTGCATGGCAGGTGCGTGATCACGGCACCTTATCACGGATCTGCGGATTAGTTTATTGACCCTGCTGGCTTATTTGCGCCGACGGGTCGCGCGAAAGCGCGTCCGATGCTAGGCTTCGCCAAACTCCACTTCACAGCGTCAGAGCATGCTGCCGACCGAAGATTTATCAAGCCATGACTGCGACACTGACCCCGCCCCGCCTTTTGCCAAGTGGTGACGGCGCCATCACGGTAGAATTCAGCCGCACCATCGACGACGCCGCCAACCGGCGGGTGCTCGCGCTCGACCGTACGCTGGCGCGTGAGCCAATCCCCGGCGTGACCGAAACCGTGCCGACCTATCGATCCCTGCTGGTTCACTACGATCCGGCGCAGATCGATTTCGATGCGCTGGGCAGGAAACTCGGCGAACTCGCGCAACAGCCGGTCCCGCCGACGGAGGAAACACGACGCTGGCGCATTCCCGTGGTGTATGGCGGCGAACATGGCATCGACCTTGAGGATGTCGCCAAAACGCTGGGCACCACGCCCGATGAAATCGTGGCGCGGCACATCGCCGGCGACTACCGCGTCGCCATGATCGGCTTTACGCCGGGCTGGTCCTATCTCAGCGGCCTGCAGGATTCGCTGCAGATGCCGCGGCGACAAAACCCGCGGCTGTTGACTCCCGCCGGCACGATTTCGATCGGCGGCGTGCAGACCGGCGTGCAGTGTCTTGCCGGCCCGAGCGGCTGGCATTTGCTGGGCCGCACGGCCGTGCGAACCTACCAGTTGCACCGCGATCCGATCTTCCTGCTCGAACCCGGCGACCGCGTGACGTTTTCCGTGGTCGATTCCAAGACGTTCACGGAGCAGGATCGCGCAGCAGAAGGTGGCGAGATTGTCGCGGAATTGATCGCCGCATGAGCACCCTTGTCATTTCAGCGATCGGCCCGGCAAGCTCTGTGCAGGACGGCGGACGCTTCGGCGCCCAGCGTTACGGTCTGACACCGAGCGGCGCCATGGATCGGCTTGGGCTCGCCGCCGCCAATTGCCTAGTCGGCAACACGCTGTTTGCTCCGGGAATCGAGATCGGACCATTTGGCGGGGCGCTCGGGGCGCGCGAAGGCGCCGTTCGTGTCGCGCTCGCCGGTGCACCGCGTTCCGCCGAAATCTCAGGGCGCGCGGTCCCATGGGACACGTCCGTGACGATCGCGGATGGCGAGACGCTGAAGCTGGGTCTCGCCCGCGGCGGGTCCTTCAGTTACCTCGCGATCGAGGGCGGGATTGCAGGCGAGCCGATGTTCGGAAGCCTGGCCGTGAATGCGCGGGCCGGACTCGGCAGTCCCTACCCGCGTCCGCTGCAGTCCGGTGACGAATTGCAGGTGGCGGCCGGGAGTGGCACGGCAGAGCAGCGGATCGATCTTCCAGCGGCGATGGATGGCCCGATCCGCGTCGTGATGGGACCGCAGGATGACGAATTCGGCGACGACATAAACCTGTTCCTGGACAGCGAGTGGAAAATATCGGCAACCAGTGATCGCATGGGTTACCGGCTCGAGGGCCCCGTGATCAGGCATCTGCACGGCCACAATATCGTCTCCGACGGCACCGTGAATGGCAGCATCCAGGTCCCCGGCAACGGCCAGCCCATCGTGCTGATGTCGGACCGCGGCACCAGCGGCGGCTATCCCAAGATCGCGACCGTGATAAGCGCCGATTTTGGCCGTTTCGCCCAGATTCCGGCCGGAACCGCCTTCAGGTTCAAGGCTGTCACCATGGCCGAAGCGCAGACCGAGGCACGCAAATTCGCCGAGCTATTGCGAACCCTGCCCGATGGCCTTCGTCCGATCGAGAGTTTTGATCTCAACATCGAGGCGCTGCAAGATGCTAATGTCGCCGGCGCTGCGGTCAGCGCGGTCGACGCCCGAACGTGGCAGATTGCATCGTCCGCCGATGCGTTGACGCAGGACTAATCCGGGCAACCAACAAACGGACAAGAAACATGAAAACAGTCGATCTGAACAGCGACCTCGGCGAGAGCTTTGGCGCCTGGGAAATGGGCAACGACGCCGCCATGATTGATGTCGCCACCTCGGTGAACGTCGCCTGCGGCTTTCACGGCGGGGATTACGACACCATGCGCAAGACCGTGGAACTGGCGAAGGCGCGCGGCGTCAACGTTGGTGCCCATCCGGGTTACCGCGACATTCATGGTTTCGGCCGCCGACCGTTTTACGGCATGAAAGCCTCCGAGATCGAGAACCTCGTCGCCTACCAGATCGGCGCCCTGCAGGCGATCGCAACACTGGCCGGCTACAAGGTCACCCACGTCAAGGCGCACGGCGCGTTGTCGAACGTCGCCTGCGAGGAAGACACCACCGCGCGCGCGATTGCTTCTGCCATCAAGGCGGTCGATCCCAATCTGATCTTTGTCGTATTGGCCAATTCCAAGCTGGTGCAGGCCGGCGAAGCGGCGAACCTGCCGATGGTGCACGAAGTATTCGCCGATCGCGCCTACGATGATGACGGCATGCTGGTTTCGCGCAAGAAGCCCGGATCAGTGCTGCATGACCCGAAGCAGATCGCCGAACGCGTGGTGCGAATGATACAGGACGGCGCCGTGGTTTCCGTGACGGGCAAGGTGATCAAGATGCGTACCGACACGGTCTGCATTCACGGCGACACGCCCGGTGCCGTTGAAATCGCACGCGGTGTAAGGAAGGCGCTGAAGGACGCCGGCATCGAGGTGGCGCCGTTCAAGAAGGGGAGTTAGCGTCTAGAACGGATGCACCGAAAGCGTGCCGAACAACACCGTCGCGATAACCGCGAATGCGCCATAAAGCGCGGCGGCGTGAAGACCTGTTCCGGTTTTTCGGGACAGGGAACGCGCGTAAAGGTGAAGGCGGGCTTCCGCCGATAGTTCGCGCATGGTCGATCTCCAACCCAGCATGCCGAAAAGTAGAATACCGATCGCGGCTGGACGCAAGAGATCGCAAAAAATAGCGATACCAACGCTCCGACAGACTCCAATTGCAGGCAAAAATTCTCCGCGGCGGATTCGGCTGAGAATTTTATTCGTTCGAATTTGCCATAACGGGAACCGGTTCCACCGTTCCTCAGTAGACGTCCTGCTGGAACCGGCCCTTCTTCTTGAGTTCCCCGACAAAGCTGACGGCCTCGTCGGTCGAGCGTGCGCCGTGTTGCGCGACGATATCGACTAGCGCGCGCTCGACATCCTTCGCCATTCGTTTGGCGTCGCCGCAGACATAGACGTTCGCGCCCTCGGCCAGCCACGTCCATAATTCACGGCCGACTTCGCGCATGCGGTCCTGCACGTAGAATTTCTTGTCACCGTCGCGCGACCACGCCAGCGACATCCGCGTCAGCAGCCCGGCGGTTTTCATGGCGTTCAGTTCGTCGGCATAGAAGAAATCGCAACTGCTGCGCTGGTGACCGAAGAACAGCCAGTTCTTGCCGGGCGCGCCGGTGGCCTTGCGGTCGAGCAGGAATGCGCGGAACGGGGCAATGCCGGTGCCGGGTCCGATCATGATGATCGGCACTTTCGGATCCTGCGGCAGCGCAAAGCCATGTGCCTTCTGCACGTAGACCTGCACCGGATCGCCCGGCTGGATGCGCTCGGCGAGGAACGTCGAAGCCAGTCCAAGCCGCTTGCGCTTGCCGACCACGTACCGCACGCAGTCGACCGTCAGCGATAGCTTGCCAGGAGTGGCGTTGTGCGACGAGGAGATCGAATAAAGCCGCGGCTGCAGCGGCTCGAGGGCTTCGACGAAGGCTTCGGGGTGTGGGCGAACGCCGGAAAATTTCTGCAAGGCCGCCATCACATCAAGAGTGGCGGCGTCCCCGTCGGGGTCTTCTCCCTGCGCCAGCGCGCGCGCTTTCTCGCGCTGAGCCCCGCCCGTAATGAACGAAATCAGCTCGAACAGCGAATCCGGCGCGGGCGCGAGCGATACTTCGTCGGCCAATACCTCGCGCAGCGTCTTGCCTCTCACGACAGTGGTGTGTGAAGCCCCGAGCAGGGCAATGACCTGGTCGACATGACCGAGATCATTGCGTGCGAAAATTCCGAAGGAGTCGCCGACGACGTAGTCGAGGCCGCTTCCGGTAAGGTCGAAATCGATGTGCCAGGTTTCCTTTTCCGATCCGGCCTTGTTGAGCAAGCGCCGCGACAGGAACGTCGCAGGCGCCGGATTGTCACGCGAACGGCCCAGTTTCACGGCAACCGCAGGTGTCGCTGCGGCGGGGGCGGCAGCCTTGCCGGGTGCTTCCGCGGGCGCTTTTTCCAACTCCTCGTGCAGCGCCTTCAGCATCCGGGCGGTTTCCTTGCCGCCGGGCACGCACAGGTTCAGGCGCGCTTCCGCCTTGCTCGCGATGGCCTCGGAATAGTCGTTGCAGTTATAGCCGCACTGGCCGCAATCCTGCTGCGCCATCGCCGCCATCATGCGCCGGCGCATCGGGCGTCCTTCGGCGAGCTTCATGCGGTCCGCAATCGGCATGGTCTGGTCGTGCCAGGGCGCCTCGCCGTCGTCACCGTCACCCGTCGGCCCCTGCATGACGGCGGCGCCCTGCTCGGCCGACAGCGGCGCCGGACCATCCGTCGACAGCAGCCCGACGAGGAAGCCGTTCAGCCACGAGCGCTGCGCCTCGGAAAACGGCGCGCTGGCGGGGATGATCTCGATCTTCGGTGGAGGCGTCATCTGATTCATGTGGAAGTCTCTGCGTCCGCAAGTTGGCGCAGCGTCTCGCCATCATGGCGCCGCGCGAAGGCAAGGAAGGTTTCGTCCGAAGATGCGCGATGGGTAAGATACGCCTTGAGCAACTTCTCGACCGTCTGCGGCGCGTCCTCCGCCTTGATGTCGTGGTAGACCTCCTGCCCGATCTCGGCATTTGGGCCGAACCCGCCGCCTGCGAACAGGTGATAGCCCTCGACGGTATCGTCCTGTTCGCCAGCCGGTACCTTGGCGGCGATCAGGCCGATATCGCTGATGTAATGCTGGGCGCAGGAGTGGTGGCAGCCGGTCAGGTGGATATTCAGGGGCGTGTCGATTTCGACCCTCGGCTCGCACCAGTCGCCAATTTCGGCGGCGTGGCGCTTGGTGTCGGACGCCGCGAACTTGCAGCCGGCATTGCCGGTACAGGCGATCAGCCCGGCGCGGATTTGCGACGCCTTGACCGCCAGTCCCATCGCTTCGATGGCTGCAACCGCGAGTCCCACATTTTCGTCCGCCACACCTGAGATCAGGAGATTTTGCCAGACCGTCAGACGGATTTCGCCGTCGCCGAGATCGCGTGCGATCTTTGCAAGGCCGCGCATCTGCTCGCACTCCACTTTGCCGACCGGCAGCGAAACGCCGATCCAGTTGAGGCCTTCCTGCTTCTGCTGGTGCACGCCGATATGCGCCATGCGGTCGAAGGCCGGCCGCGGTGCTAAGGCCTCCGCCGGCACGCGTGTGAAGGCGTGACCGAGTTTTTCCTCGACCAGAACAAGGAATTTTTCCATTCCCATTCCGTCGATGACATATTTCATGCGCGCCTTGAGGCGGTTGGTGCGATCGCCGGTGTCGATGAACGCCCGGACAATTGCGTCTGCGACCCTGGTCGCGTCCGCCGGCCTGACGATGATGCCGGTCGCCCTGGCAAAATCCCTGTGGCCGGTGATGCCGCCAATCCCAAGGCGAAACCATACGCCGGGCTCCACGCCAAATCCGCCCTTCACTTCCACGGCCGCGAAGGCAATATCGTTGGTGTCTTCCAGCACCGCGATCTTGCCGGCGCCGTCGAACGCGACGTTGAACTTGCGCGGCAAGCCGGTCAGCGAGCGGTCGTTGAGAATGTGGTAATGCCATTCACGGGCATATTCGCGGGTGTCTATCAATTCTTGCGGATCGATCCCAGCCGTCGGTGTGCCCGTGACATTGCGAATGTTGTCGGCGCCCGAACCCCGCGAGCACAGCCCGAGATCCTGGATACCCTCGATCAGGGCGACGGCATGCTTCGGCGGCACTTCACGCAGCTGAAGATTGGCGCGGGTCGTGACATGGCAATACGGCCCGCACAGTCGCTCGGCCAGATCGGCCATCCCGGCGAACTGCCAGTGCTTGAGCACGCCATTGGGACTCCGCAGCCGGCACATGTAGGAGTCCTGCGCCGGAGCGACGTAAAACAGACCGTAGTAGCGCCAGCGAAAATTATCCGCCGGTGACGGCGGCGCGTCGGTCAGCGCCTGTTGCTTCAATCGCGGATAGGCATCGAACGGATGCTCCTCGCGCTTGAACTTTTCCTGGTCAGCGAGCTTTTTGCCGGACGCGAGAACCTTGTCCTGCGCCCTGAAATGCGCCGCATCAGGTCCGACAGGCTCGGCGCTGGTCTTGCCCGCGGCGCTGCCTCCCAAGCCGCGGCCGACCTTGCTGATCTGCAGGCCGGTGGCAAAGCCTTCGAGATAGCGTTTCTGCTCCTCGGTAAAGTCGATTGAGACGGTTTCTATTTTCATGCTGCGCAACGATGCCGTTATTCTGCGGAAACTTGAGGAATCAGCACCGGCGCCGTCGAGAGGGCTTGGCGCGTCGGCTTGAAGGTCGCGTAGAGCGCGAGACCGGTGAAGACGAAGCCGCCGACGAGATTGCCGAGCGTTACCGGAATTTGATTCCACGCCCACCATTCGTAAACACTGACCTTGGCGCCGAGCATCATGCCGGTCGGAATAATGAACATGTTGACCACCGCATGCTCAAATCCGAGCGCAAAGAACATGAAGATGGGCATCCAGGTCGCAACGATCTTTCCGATCGTCGAACTGGTCGTCATGGCCATCACGACGCCAAGACACACCAGCCAGTTGCAAAGGATGGCTTTGACGAAAACGCTGACCATTCCCGCCAATCCGATCGCTTCGTTGGCGATGGTCTTGGCTTCGGCAATGCTGACGATGCGCGCCGCGACCCCCGCCGGCTCGATCTTGCCCATGTTGGTGAGCGTGATCGCAAGCAGACCGCCATAGACGATGCTGCCCAAGAGGTTTCCGAGATACACCCACGCCCAGTTTGCGCCGATCGCACTCCAGGTGGCCTTGCCTTCGAGCCGCGCGAGCGGCAGCAAGCCGAAGCTTCCGGTCACCAGTTCGAGTCCAAGCAGCACGATGATGATGAGACTGACGGGAAAGATGATCGCGCCGATCAGCGGCTGTCCGGTGGTGACAGCGCCACTGAACGCCAGGCTGGTGGCGGCGCCCAGCAGCGCTCCCGAAAGTGCACCGCGGATCAGAAGATCGCGCGGCGCAAGCGCCAGTTTCTTCAAAGCGACATCGATCATTGAGGCGACAACGTCGGCGGGTTTTGCGTAATCCATGTCGAAGCTCCAGCTGCCACGCCCAGGCGTGGCGACAACGAGGAAAGGGGGTTTGATCGCTCGGAAATTCAATTCGAAGGGCAGCGCCGTATCGGAATTTTCTGAGCGATCCGATCAGCCTCGTTGCTGCGGAAATCCATCTTGGACAACGCCAGCGGGCGACTACGGCGGCTGGCTTGCGCTTCCCTATTCAAATAGTGTGCCAGTGCAGCATCTTTATAAATGTATTTGAATTCAATCAGTTATCAATGTCTGCATCGCAGCATGGTTAATCAGTACGGCGCCCCTTCGAAAGGCAAAAGCCTAAAAAGTGGACGGCGAATCACTTTGCCTAATATTTGGTCTGACGGCTTTGCGGTTCATGGAACCCGGCGGGAGACCTTGAACGAGGCCAGATACCCGGCCATGTCCGCTGGATCGAACGCCGGTCCGGCGAAGGCTCCGACGGAGCCAATTGCGCCGCGCTCAGTCTGCCCGCGTATTCCCATTGCGGCATCGTAAAGGTCGGGTCTGAACACACCCATGGCGATGGCAAGAGCCTCGGGGGTGATCGCGGCCTGCCCCCAGCGGACCATCTGCGCGTAAAGCCAGGCGGCCTGCACGGGATCCGGCCGCGGGGCGCCCTCCCTCCCCACCAGCAGATAGCGGCTGCTTTCGCGGATGGTTCCGTCAGGAGAAATCTTCAGGCGGCCATCCAGCGTACGGCGAATGACATCGGCCTCGACACCAATCCGCTCCGGCTGCGCCAGAATGCTTGCCACTTCGGTCCGATTTTGCGGCTGCTCGATGAATTCGGCGGCGCGAAAGGCGGCCCGGACCAGTGCCGCGACCAGCTCGGGGTTCTTCTCCGACCAGCTCTGCCTGACGGCGAGCACCTTCTCGGCCGCGCGTACCAGAATATCGGAAACGAAATGCAGGATCTGGCCAACGCCGCGATCGACCGCGATCGAATTCCAGGGCGCGCCGACGCAGAACGCGTCGACCTGGCCACTGGCAATGCTGTCGGCCATGTAGGGCGGCGGCAGCACCACGAGGCGAATGTCCTCGTCCGGGTCGACGCCTCCGGCCGCCATCCAGAACCGCAGCTGATAATTGTGGGTCGAGAACGGAAATGTCATGCCGAAGGTCAGGGGTTCCGCGCCGCTCTTGCGACGCGCGGCGACGACGCGCGCCAGCGCCAGCGCCGTGGCCATCGGGTCGAAGCGGTCGCCGTCGATTTCCGCCATGATCGCCGCGTGCAGCGCCGGCGACACCGTGATGGCGTTGCCGTTGAGGCCGAGATTGAACGGTGCCGCGATCGGTACCTTGACGTGTCCGAGCCCGAGGCTGGAGGCGATCGCGACCGGCGCCAGAAGATGCGCGGCGTCAAACAGGCCGATATTGAGCTTGTCGCGCACATTCGACCATGACACTTCCCGCACCAGGGTGACGTCGAGCCCCTCCGCCGCGGTGAAACCCTTGTCGACGGCGACGATCAGGGCGGCGGCATCGATCAGCGGAATGAAGCCGATGTGGAGCGGTTTGGTCATTTCAGCAACTCCGACGCCGTCAGGATCGACTGTGCGATCTCCCCGATCTTCTTTTTCTCGCGCATCGCCGTCGACCGCAGCAGGACATAGGCCTCGTCTTCCGTGAGGCCTTTCAGCTTCATCAGAATTCCCTTGGCGCGGTCGATGACCTTGCGGTCTTCAAGCGCGGATTTGGCGCGATCGAGTTCATTCTGCAGCTTGGCGAAGGCGTTGAAGCGTGAAATGCAGAGATCAAGGATCGGCTTGAGCCGCTCTTTCTTCAATCCGTCGACGATATAGGCGGAGACGCCGGCATCGACGGAAGCCTGGATCGAGGCGGCGTCGCTCTGATCGACGAACATCGCGATCGGCCGCCGCACCGCGCGGCTGACCTGGAACATCTGTTCCAGAACGTCCCGGCTGGGGTTTTCCAGGTCGATCACGATGACGTCGGGATCGAGCGCATAGATGCGACTCAGCAAACTCTGCATTTCGCTGATGTGCACGACGTCGGTAAAACCCGCTTCCCGCAATCCCTCCTGAAGGATCGCGGCGCGGATCGGGCTTTCGTCAACAATCACGATTTTAGGAGACGACTCGGCGCCCATCGATCACCCGCATTCCGGCGACCTATTCATAGCACGCCACAGGTCGGCTCAAAGCCTTGTAATTATGAGCAATTGGGACTAGCTCCTGCCTGTCAATCAGGCAGATCCAGCATGCAACAGGCCGCCGCGCCCAAAGTCAGTTTTGTTTCATTGGGATGTCCCAAGGCGCTGGTGGATTCCGAGCGCATCATCACGCGGCTGCGCGCCGAAGGCTACGAGCTGGCGCGCAAGCACGACGGCGCGGATCTGGTCATCGTCAATACCTGCGGTTTCCTCGACAGCGCCAAACAGGAGTCGCTCGGCGCCATCGGCGAGGCGATGGCCGAGAATGGCAAGGTCATCGTCACCGGCTGCATGGGCGCGGAGCCCGAGCAGATCGAGGCCGCCTATCCCGGCGTGCTGTCGATCACCGGACCGCAGCAATATGAAAGCGTGCTGGATGCTGTGCATCGCGCGCTGCCGCCGGTTCATAATCCGCCACCTCGATCTGGTGCCGCCGCAGGGCATCAAGCTGACGCCGCGGCATTACGCTTATTTGAAGATTTCCGAAGGCTGCAACAACCGCTGCAGCTTCTGCATCATCCCGAAGCTGCGCGGCGACCTGGTGTCGCGTCCGGCCGGTGAGGTGTTGCGCGAGGCGGAAAAGCTGGTAACCGCCGGGGTCAAGGAGCTGCTGGTCATCTCGCAGGACACCTCAGCCTATGGCGTGGATATCAAATATGCCGCCAGCCCCTGGAAAGATCGCGAAGTTCGCGCCAAGTTCTTCGATCTCGCAAAAGAGCTCGGCGAATTCGGCGCCTGGGTGCGGCTGCAATATGTCTACCCCTACCCGCATGTCGACGAAGTCATCGGCCTGATGACGCAAGGCAAGGTGCTGCCCTATCTCGATATTCCCTTTCAGCACGCCAGTCCGGAAATCCTCAAAGCCATGAAGCGCCCGGCGGCCCAGGAAAAGACGCTGGCGCGGATCAAGCAAGTGGCGCGAGCAATGCCCCGATCTGACGCTGCGTTCCACCTTCATCGTCGGCTTTCCCGGCGAAACCGATTCCGACTTTGCCTATCTGCTCGACTGGCTTGAAGAGGCCGAGATCGACCGCGTCGGCTGCTTCAAATATGAGCCGGTCGCGGGCGCCTCCTCGAACGCGCTCGGCCATGCCGTGCCCGAGGAGGTCAAGCAGGAGCGCTGGAACGCGCTGATGGCGCGGCAGCAGAAGATTTCCGCGCGCCGGCTGAAGCGCAAGGTCGGCACACGGCAGCAGGTGATCATCGACGAAGTCGGCCCGACCGTTTCCAAAGGCCGCTCCAAGGCCGACGCGCCGCAGATCGACGGCGCGGTCTATGTCTCGAGCCGGCGTCCGCTGCGCGTCGGCGAAATCGTCACCGCGAAAATCGAGCGTGCCGACGAATACGATCTGCACGGCAGCGTCGCGGGATTCTGAACTGTCGGCCGGCGCGTTTTCTTCACGCGAACCGGCATCCAGCCCCGGATCAAGTCCGAGGGCAGGCTTCGCTCGAAGACGCTATCCGCCTTGACACCGCCGGCCGTTCGGCTGTATGGCCGCGTCATGAATCTGAACCGGACCCAACTCCGCGCCACTTTCCGTCGTCGCTCTGCCGACGATGATGGGTCGCGCCGTGTCCGACGACAACGCTGATTAACTAGTTCAGCAACGTTTTCGAGAAGGCCGCACCCTCAAAAGTGCGGCCTTCTCGCGTTTTGGCCTGCTTTTTCGCATCTCACCCCTCAGGAGTTCGACATGACCAACGCCACGCATCGTTTGACGCACTGATGGAGATCACCGCGCGGCCGCCGACTGTATTCGTTCGGGGCGAAGGTTCGTTTCTGTGGGACGACAGCGGCAAGCGTTATCTCGACTTCATCCAGGGCTGGGCGGTCAATTGCCTCGGCCACTCGCCGCCCGTCGTTGCCGAGGCGCTGGCCGCGCAGGCCAAGCTGCTGCTGACGCCGAGTCCGGCCTTCTACAACGGCCCGAGCCTCGATCTGGCCAAGACCCTGGTCGATCACAGCTGCTTCGACCAGGTGTTCTTCGCCAATTCGGGCGCGGAGGCCAACGAGGGCGCCATCAAGCTCGCCCGCAAATACGGCGCGCTGCGAAAGAACGGCGCGCACGAAATCATCACCTTTGAGGGCGGCTTCCACGGCCGGACGCTGGCGACGATGTCGGCCTCGGGCAAGAAAGCCTTTGAACCGCTGTTCGAGCCCAAGGTGCCGGGTTTTCCCAAGGCGCGGTTGAACGATGTTGCTTCGGTAAAGCGCCTGATCACCGACAAAACCATTGCCGTGATGCTGGAGCCGATCCAGGGCGAGGCCGGCGTCTGGCCGGCGACGGACCCATTCCTGCGCGAGCTCCGTGAGCTGACCAGGGCGCAGGGTCTGTTGCTGATCGTCGATGAAATCCAGACCGGGATCGGCCGCACCGGAAAGCTTTTCCATTACGAGCATGCCGGGATCGAGCCGGATATCATGACGCTCGGCAAGGGTATCGGCGGCGGGGTTCCGCTCGCTGCGCTGCTGGCCACGGACGCGGCATCCTGTTTCGAGCATGGCGACCAGGGCGGCACCTTCAACGGCAATCCTTTGATGTGCGCGGCCGGGCTTGCGGTGATGCGGCAGGTAGCGGATCCGGATTTTCTGAAATCGGTGGCGGACACCGGCCTTTATCTGGAAAGCGAGCTGCAGCGAATATCCGCGCGCCATGGTCTCGGCGCGGTCCGCGGCCGGGGCCTGCTGCTGGCGCTCGATCTCAAACATCCCATCGCCGCCTCGATCGTCGCGCAGGCATTCCAGGACGGCGTACTGCTCAACGCTCCGCGGCCCGACGCGCTGCGTTTCATGCCGGCGCTCAATGTCACGCGGGAGGAAATCGCGCTCATGATCGATGCGCTGGATGCGATCATGGCGAGGATCGGCGCAGCAAGGCTGGTGGCGTAAGGTATGAAGGTCGTCATTGCGAGCGAAGCGAAGCAATCCGTCGCCACACAAGTGGAGAACTGGATTGCTTCGTCGCGGAGCCTGCCATCGGCGCGCATTCGCGCGACCGTTGGCTCCTCGCAATGGCGAGAGAGTGACCGGACGCCTGTGCCACCTACGGCTTCAAAATCGACGCGCCGGTCGTGGCCCGGCTTTCCAGATCGATATGCGCCTTGGCCGCATCCTTCAGCGCATAGGCGTGGTTGATCGGCACGTGCAGTTTGCCGTTGATCACGGCGGCGAACAAGGTGTCGGCGCCTTCCAGCAATTCCGAGCGCTTGCCGACATAATCGTTGAGTTTCGGCCGGGTCGCAAACAACGAGCCGTGATTGTTGAGTTCGGCAATCGAGAACGGCGGAACCGGGCCCGAGGCGTTGCCGAAACTCACGAACAGCCCGCGCGGCTTCAAACAGGACAGCGAGCCCGGAAAAGTGGTCTTGCCGACGCCGTCATAGACCACGTCGCAGAGTTCGTTGCGGCTGATCTGTTTCACCCGCGCGACGAAATCCTCGTCGTTATAGAGAATGACGTGATCGCAGCCATTGGCGAGCGCGAGGTCCGCCTTGGCCTTGGAGCCGACGGTGCCGATGACGTGCGCCCCCATCGCCCTCGCCCATTGGCATGCGAGCAGGCCGATGCCGCCGGCCGCGGCATGAATCAGCACCCGATGGTGCGGCTCGACCTTGAACGTCTTGTGCAGGAGGTACCAGACCGTCAGTCCCTTGAGCATCAGGACGGCGCCCTGCTCGTAGGTGATATGGTCGGGCAGCTTGACCAGCTTCTCCCAGGGGATGTTGCGCTCGCTGGCATAGCCGCCAAGATTGAAATAATAGGCGACGCGGTCGCCGGGATGAAAATTCGTCACGCCAGGACCGACCGCAAGAACCTCGCCGGCGGCTTCATTGCCGGCGATGAACGGCAGTCCCGGCGCCTTGTAGAGGCCGGTGCGGTAATACACGTCGATGAAGTTCAGGCCGACGGCATGCTGGCGGATGCGAACCTCACCGGGTCCCGGCGCAGGAACGTCAACGGCTTCATAAACCAGGGCTTCCGGGCCCCCCACCTTGTGCACCCGCACGGCCTTCGTCATATCGGACTCTCCCTTGGCAATTTCTCTTGCCTTTGATTTCTGCGATGGAGCGAAAGCCATCGAGGCCGCAATGTCAACTCGGTGATCCCGGCGAACCCCGGGAGATCAATTAGTTAACGCCCTTTTTGCGGTTACGCCTGGCGAGGACGTTAAAGAGTTCGACCGCGGCCGAAAACGCAATGGCAAAGTAGATATAGCCACGCGGGATGTGAAATTTGAATCCGTCGGCGACCAGCGCGACGCCGATCAGCACCAGAAACGCCAGCGCCAGCATCTTGGTCGTCGGATGCTGCGCCACGAATTGCGTGACCGGCCCTGCCGACACATACATGATGATAACGGCAATGATGACCGCCGCGATCATGATCTCGAGATCTTGCGCCATGCCGATCGCGGTGATGATGGAATCCAGCGAGAACACCAGGTCGACGATGATGATCTGGATGATCACCCAGAAGAACGCGCCGGGCCTTGGCGTAGCTTCGCCCGCTTCGTCGCCCGCTTCCACCTCGGCATGAATTTCGTGGGTCGCCTTCGCGATCAGGAATAGCCCGCCCCCGATCAGGATGATGTCTCGCAACGAAAACCCGATGTCCCTCACGATGATGACGGGCTGCGTCAGGCCGATCAGCCACACCAGCAGGCTGAGCAGGAGGATGCGGAATACCAGCGCCAGCGCCAGCCCGATCTGCCGCGCGCGTTTCGCCTGCCGCTCGGGAATTCGCGAGACGATGACCGACAGGAAAATGACGTTGTCGATGCCGAGAACGATTTCCAGCGCCGTCAGCGTCAACAATGCCGCCCAGGCTTCCGGGCTCGCCCACAGTTCGATCATGCGTTGAGCGATCTGACGAGCCGGATCGCCGCGTCGCACCCGACAATATAGACGGCGATCGCGCAAAGCCCTGCGGTCACGGATAGGCTGGCATGGAAATCGTCGGTCAGCGCGACCATGACCAGCACCGCCCACACGCCGATCAGCGACAATGTCAGCCACCGCAGGCGCACGACGCGGATCGGGTGAACCACATTGAAAGGAACAAACGTCAGCACGATCAGAATGGCTACCCCAAGGCTCGATAGCGCCGGCGGCAAATGCAGCAGGAACAGATAGAACGCCGCGATATTCCACAGCCCCGGAAAACCGCGAAAATGATTGTCGGCGGCCTTCATGCGGCGATCGGAGAAATAAAGCGCGCCCGACACGGCGATGCCAGCACCCAAGAGCGGCGCCGCCAGCGGCAGCAGCAGGCCGCTTGCCGTGATGGCGTAGGCAGGCACAAAGACGTAGGTGACGAAATCGACCACGAGGTCGAGCACCTCGCCGGACCAGTTCGGCTGCACGCGCGCGACATCCAGCCGCCGCGCCAGCGGACCGTCCACCGCGTCGATCACCAGCGCCACCCCGAGCCACCAAAACATCGCGGCCCAGTGCTCGCGAACCGCTTCAAGCAGCGCGATCAGGGCGACGCCAGCGCCCAATGCCGTGAAGATATGCACCGAAAACGCAGCCGCCCGCGCGAGCGGCGGTGCTGGCAAGGCCTCCTGCTGGTTTTCCTGGTCCATTTGCGCTGCAGTGCTATCAGGAATCGCCTCGATTTGTACATCCGCAGCGGACGCGCGGCGCTACCCAATTCGGCGGAAATATGGAGGCGGAGCCGGGCTTGAAAATGCCGCCGGGAACGTCAATTGTCCCGGTATGAACGATACATCTATCACCTACGACGCCGTCGTGGTCGGTGGCGGGCCTACCGGGCTGGCGGCTGCGGTTGCGCTGGCGCAAACCGGGGCGCGCGTGGCGCTGATCGCCCGGCGCACACCCTATGCCGACAACCGGACCACGGCGCTGTTGGGCGGTTCGGTCGATTTTCTGCAGGGGCTGGATGTCTGGCCGCGCTGCAAGGACAAGGCAGCCGAGTTGCAGAAGATGCGCCTGGTCGACGACACCGGCCGTCTGATTCGTGCTCCCGAAGTCCGGTTTTCCTGCGACGAGATCGGTCTCGACGTGTTTGGCTACAACATCGAGAACCGCTTGCTGGTATCGGCGCTGGAAGAACGCGCCGCCGAACTTTCCAATCTGACGCGGTTCGACGATGACGCTGCCGAGGTCAGCCCGGAGGACGAGATCGTCAGGATTCGACTGGAACATGGCGGCTTGCTGTCGGCGCACCTTGCGATCGGCGCAGACGGACGGCAATCGCTTTGCCGCGAGGCCGCCGGCATCACCGTCAAGCGCCGCGAACTCGACCAGGCGGCGTTGACTTTCAATGTCGGTCATTCGCGATCGCACCGGAATGTCTCTACCGAGTTTCATACGCCGCAAGGGCCTTGCGTATTCGTGCCGCTGCCCAGCGACCGCTCCAGCGTGGTGTGGGTGTCGTCGCCAAAGGAGGCCGAACGGCTGATCGCGTTGAGCGACGATGAACTGTCGGAGGCCGCCGAAACCCAATCGCATTCGATTCTGGGACGTCTTCAGGTCGAGCCGGGGCGCCATCTGTTTCCGCTGGCGATCGAGCAGCCCCGGCAATTCGCGAAAGCCCGTATCGCGCTGGTCGGCGAAGCCGCGCACGTATTGCCGCCGATCGGCGCGCAAGGCCTCAACATGGGTCTGCGCGACGCCGCCGATATCACCGATGTCGTACGAGACGCATTGGCCGCAGGTAAGGACCCCGGCGCGGCCGAGGTACTCGATCGCTACGCTTCGGCGCGGCGCGCCGACGTCGCCAGCCGGACATTCGCCATCGACATCGCCAACCGTTCGTTGCTCAGCGCGTGGTTGCCGATGCAATCGCTTCGCGCCGCCGGCCTGCATCTGATCGGTTCGTTCGGGCCGCTTCGCCGCATCGCCATGCGCGAGGGATTGGCGCCATCCTGGCGAAGCAGCCGGCGAGAAATCATGCCGTAAATCGGTGATCGGACGTTGGCTTTCCGAGGCGGTCACCAGGCAGTGACCAAAAATCTAGAGTTTCGTCAGGACAAACTCTTGAGCCAGCAGTTTTCGGTCGCCCTGCCATAGTTCAAGCGTCCAAATGCCGGGGACCAGCACCCACTCCTCCCCAAGCTTCCAGTAGAATATTGGGCTTGCTCCGATACGTCGGCTATCGGTGTATTCGTCGCTGAATTTGGTCGTGCCGGTGGTGGGGGATTTGAGACCCGGTTCCGGATAACGCCAAATTATCCTGATAGGCACGTTGGCGCCGGCCGGCTTGCCGATAATGTGTACCTGCACGCCAAATACCGTTCCCAGCTTGATCGATATGTTCTTCGTGACTGAAACGCTCTTGGGCGCTCCTCCTTCGAAGCGCTCCCCGGTTGAAATGTTGTCATCCGTTACCTTCTTGACCTCACCGAGCGAGACGACGCCTGGCTTGACCCCGTCGAGCCGGTCGATCCGTGGCGTTTGCGCTTGTGCAAAGGAAAGGCCGCTGACGACGAATATGACCGCAAAAATAATCCGCATGAATGCCCCACAGCCCTCAATACAACAATGATACGAACATCGAGCTCGGCGTCAAATAGGCTCGTTGTCCGGTCGATGGTGGTCGTGGAGGCAGCGACGTGCCTATGGTCCGTCGACTCGCTTCAGGGAAACGTGAGCCGCCCGGTCTGAATTAGCCACATCGCGGCGGTCAGCGTAATGACCGACGCGAAGGTTCCGATCAGCACGGCGACGGATGCGGGTTCAATCCAGGTGTCGTTCTGCCGGGCGATGACAAACACATTCAGCGCCGGCGGCAACGACGCCATCAGGACCGCGGTGGCGGCCCACGGCTGCGGGAACGGTCCGAACAGCAACATCAGCCCAAACACCACCAGCGGATGAGCCAGCAGTTTCACCGCAACCACCGCAGGCACTTCCCAGGGCACCCGGCCGAACGGGCGCAGCGCGACCGTCACGCCGAGCACAAACAGCGCGGTCGGCGCCGCGGCGTTTTGCAGGAACGACAGCGTATTGTCGATCGCAACCGGCGGGTGGACATGCAACGCCGCGGCGAGCGCGCCGGCGCAGGCCGACATGATCAGCGGATTGAGGATGATCTGTCGTACCAGGACGCCGAGCGTCTGCAGCCAGTGCCGGCGCCCGTCATCGGTCAGCGCGATCAACAGCGGCACGATCGAAAACAGGAAGATGCTGTCGCAGCAGAAGATCAGCGCGGTCGGCGCGGAGGCCTTGGCGCCCAGCACCGCCAGCGCCAGCCCCGGGCCCATATAGCCGATGTTGCCGTAGCCGCCGGAAAGGCCAGCCAGCGTGGCTTCGCGGAACGAGAGCCGTCCCAGCAGCCGGCCCGCGGCCATGGCAAGGGCGAAGGCGACCGTCGTACCCAAAGTGGTCGCGATCAGGAATGGCGGGTTGTTGAGTTCTTCAAAGGGTGTTCTTGACGTGATCCCGAACAGCAGCGCCGGCAGCGAAACATAGAGCAGGAAGAAGTTCATCCAGGCCAGGCCCTGCTCGGGCAGGCCCTTCACTCTGCCACAGGCGTAGCCGATGAAGATCAGCCCGAAATACGGGAGCGCGAGGTTGAGGATGTCGACCATGGGGCAAGTTTCTTTTCATCATCGTTGGCCCCGACGGCACCTGGCACGGACCAGCCACGGCAAAGGTTAATTCACCCGTTTGCCTCTAGCATCGGCCACAATCATGGTCTATTCGACGAGATATGATTAAAGCGCGGACCGCCAAATTTCAGATCGGGCAGATCGTCCGTCACCGGATTTTCTCGTTCCGGGGCGTGATTTTCGATATCGATCCGGAATTCAACAACACCGAAGAGTGGTGGTTGGCGATCCCCGAAGAGGTCAGGCCCCACAAGGATCAGCCCTTCTATCACCTGCTCGCCGAGAATTCGGAATCCGAATATGTCGCCTACGTTTCCGAGCAGAATCTGCTGCCTGACGATTCAGGCGAGCCGATCCGGCATTCGCAGGTCGCCGAGATCTTCGTGAAGGACAAGTCGGGCGGCTATCGCCCGCGCAATCCGTCGCTGAACTAACAGCCCCCGCCGGGCCGGCGCGACAGGCAACACCCGCGCAACAAAAAAGGCGCTCTGATCGAGCGCCTTTTTGTTCGTCGGATAAGAGGCCGGTTCTATTTGGCGGCCGGATTGGCAGCTGCAGCACCCGCAGGCGGGTTGGCTTCAAGCTTCTTGCGCGCTTCCTCGGCGCGCTTCTGCAATTCTTCCTGCAGTTTCTTCTGGGTTTCCTCGAACACCTTCGGGTCGGTCGGAGGCCCATCATAGGCCTTGGCAAAATCGGCCAGCGGCAGCGGCAGGGTAATTGGCTGGTTGTTGGAGTTGATCGCCTGAATCACCAGATTCTGCCCCTTCTTCAGGTTCGCGAGCAGTTCGGGGGTGACTTCGTAATCCGACATGCAACCGTTCTGGAAGCAGATCACATAGGGGCTCTGCGCCGGCGGATTGTTATCGACGATGATGCGGGTGCCGTGACCCAGCAGCATGCCCAGCGGGAGCGTCACGCGCAGGATCTTCTTGGGCTCGCCTTCGGGTTCGATGACGACGGCCGCAATGACCGGCTGGCCGGACTCGATGCGACCGTCCTTGCCCGTAAAGCAAACCTGTTTGGCATTGGCATCCTGACCCTTGAGACAAAACTTGGTCCAGGGCGCGTAGATCAGTTGGACCTGTTGGTCCGCTGACTGGGCCGGCGGATTGGCCGCCGGCGGGGCCTGCTGCGCCGTCGGCGCGGGTGCTGCAGGAGCGGCCTTCGGCGCAGCCTTCGGTGCGGCCTTCGCCTTCGGCGCGGGTGTGGCGGGTGCCGCAGGTGCTGGAGCCTGGGCCTGGGCGTCCGGAGCAAGCAATGTGGCTGTCAAAGCGGTCACTGCCATCAAGGCGAAGACCCGCCCACGCGGCCAGAACGGCGCGGCCAACATACGGAAATTCATTGCGGAAAACCCTTTCTGAACGGGAGCGCCCGAAACCGCTGCAGGCACCGACACCTGGCCGTTTGGGCGGCTGTCTCCTTGCCAATTGAGGCAGATGCGTGACAGGCCCCGCCCCCCTGGTCAATTGCACGCCTTCATACAGGCACGGACGAAAAGATCAATGCCGACAGGCATCCTTGGCGCATGTCGCGGCTCGGCCCTGACCGCTATGGTAAAATGCGCCAGTGGACCATACCGAATCAAATCAGCGCGGCAGATGGCAGGTTCCAAAGCGCGGGCGCGTTGGCGCTTTGGTCTGTGGCCTGCTCGCTTTCGGCCTCTTGGTTGCGACCGGCATCGGCGGGGTGGCGGCGGGTGAAAGCCACGGCATCTCGATGCATGGCGCGCCGGCATTGCCGGCCGATTTCACCCATATGCCCTACGCCAATCCGGACGCGCCGAAAGGCGGCCGGCTCGTTCAGGGCGTTCTCGGTACCTTCGACAGTCTCAACCCCCTCATCGTCAGGGGCCTTGCGGTGCAGCAGATCAGGGGCTTCGTGATCGAGAGCCTGATGGCCCGGGGCAACGACGAGGCTTTCACGCTGTACGGACTTCTGGCCAAAACCGTGGAGACCGACGACGCCAGAAGCTACGTGACGTTCCGCCTCGATCCCAGGGCGCGTTTTTCCGACGGCCGGCCGGTCAGCGCCGAGGACGTGCTGTTCTCGTGGGCTCTGTTGCGCGACAAGGGACGCCCCAATTATCGCCAGTATTATTCCAAAGTCGCAAAGGCCGAAGCGCTCGACCCGCTCACGGTGCGGTTTGATTTTGGCGGCGTCCAGGACCGCGAACTGCCATTGATCCTCGGCCTGATGCCGGTATTGCCAAAGCATGCCATCGACGTCGCGACTTTCGAGGAAACCTCGATGACAGCGCCGATCGGTTCCGGCCCATACCGCGTCAGCGCGGTGAAGCCCGGCGCGAGCGTGACGCTGACGCGCAATCCCGACTATTGGGGACATGACCTTCCGGTCAACAAGGGCTTGTGGAACTTCAACGAGATCAGGATCGACTTCTATCGCGAGGCCAACGGCCAGTTCGAGGCCTTCAGGCGCGGCCTTTACGACTTCCGCGTCGAGACCGAACCGCTGCGCTGGCACGACGGCTATGATTTTCCGGCTGCCCGCAGCGGCGAGGTGATCCGCGACACCATCAAGACCGGGATGCCGCAGCCGTCCGAATTTCTCGTGTTCAACACCCGGCGGCCGGTGTTTTCCGACATCCGCGTGCGCCAGGCGTTGACGCTGCTGTTCGATTTCGAATGGATCAACCGCAATTACTTCTTTGGGCTCTATGGCCGCTCGGCGGGCTACTTCGCGGGCTCCGAACTGTCGGCGTACGGTCGCGCCGCCGACCAACGCGAGCGCGAACTCCTAGCACCCTTCGTATCGCAAATCCCGGCCGGCATTCTCGAAGGCAGCTACCGCCTTCCCGTCACCGACGGCTCCGGCCGCGATCGCGCCACGCTGCGCAGCGCATTGAACTTGCTGTCGCAGGCGGGATACGATCTCGATGGCACCGTGTTGCGGCAGCGCTCGACCAGGGCGCCCCTCACCTTCGAAATTCTGGTGACTACCCGCGATCAGGAACGCCTCGCCCTGGCCTTTGCGCGCGACCTCAAGCGCGCGGGAATCGAGGCATCGGTGCGCGCGGTGGACGGCGTTCAATTCGATCAACGCCGGCTCGGTTTCGACTTCGACATGATCCAGAACCGCTATGATCAGTCGCTCTCGCCGGGCAACGAGCAGTTCTTCTACTGGGGAAGCGAGGCTGCAGATCATCAGGGAACCCGAAACTATATGGGCGCCAGAGATCCCGCCATCGACGCCATGATCGCCGCCATGCTGGAAGCGCGGGACCATCGCGCTTTTGTCTCGGCGGTGCGCGCGCTGGACCGCACGCTGATGTCCGGATTTTACACTATCCCGCTTTTTAACGTTCAGGAGCAATGGATCGCCCGCTGGAATCGGATAGAACGTCCTCAAGCTACCGCCTTGACCGGGTATCTGCCGGAGACCTGGTGGCAACGGACCGTGTCCCAACCCAAGTGATCCAGTGATCCAGACCAACGTATCGCCGACGCTTGACGGGCTGTTTCGCCGGATCCTGGCGCGGCAGCCGGATGCGCCGGCCTTGCTCGATCCGCTCAACAAGCAGCGCATTACGGGCCAGCCGCCCAAACGCCTGACCTTCGCGCAGGCCGATCAGGCGATCTCGGCGCTGTCGGCCCACTTCATCGAAGCTGGTTTGCCGGTCAATTCCGTGATCGGAATCCAGTTACCCAATACCGTCGAATTCATGCTGACCGTGCTTGCCGCCCTTCGGGCCGGGTTGATTGTCGCCCTGCTTCCGCAGCTCTGGCGGCAGGCGGAATTGACGATGGCGCTCAATCGCACCGGGGCGCGCGCCATCGTGACCACCAGCAGCATCGACGGGGTCAACCATGCCGACCTCGCGATGAACGCCGCGGCGGAAGCCTTCTCGATCCGTCACGTCTGCGGCTTCGGGGATGACTTGCCGGAAGGCATGGCTTCGCTCGACCTCGCTTTGAACAGCGGATCGGCAACCACCCGCGCGGTCACGCAGGACGGTCGCAGGGCCGCGCTCATCTCATTTGACGTGACCATTGACGGCTTTCGCGCGGTGCCGCGGACCCATCTGAATTTGATCGCCGGCGGACTGGCGGTCTTCCTCGAGAGCCGGATGGCACAGGGTGCAAACGTGATGTCGGCATTCACGCCGTCTTCATTCGCAGGCCTGACCTCATCGCTTCTGCTCTGGCTGCTGTCCGGGGGAACGCTGGCGCTGCATCATCCGTTCGACGGCGACATCCTCGAGCAGCAGATCAACGATCATGGCTGCGATACGCTGGTCGCCCCCGCGTCGATGGCATTGCGGCTGACCGAGATGGACATGCCGTCACGCCTGCCGACGCTGCGCAATGTGATCGGCCTCTGGCGCACGCCCGAACAGGTCGCATCGAGCAACGTATGGAGCTGCGAACAAGCTCTTCTCACGGATGTTTATCTGTTCGGCGAAGCCGGATTGTTCGGTGCCTGCCGAAGCAGCGACGGCGTGCCGGCGCCCATCCTGCCGGGTCCGCACGGCGCGCCGCGCAACGTCCCTGGCACATCCATTGCCGGCGAGACCCTGCTGACGCCAGGGGGGACGCTGGCCTTGCGGGGGCCGATGGTGGCCGTGGCGGCCTACGCGCCCGCGCCGCCGCCGAGCGACTCGCTGGTGCCGCGGCCGTCGCGCGACTACGTCGACACCGGCTATGCGGCCCGGCTCGACCGCTCGACCGGGGCGATCTGTATCACCTCGCCGCCTTCGGGAATCGTGGCGGTCGGCGGCTACCGGTTTCTGTCGCAGGATCTGCAGGAATGGGCCAAGCGGCTGGGACAGGGCGCGCTGCTGACCGCGTTGCCGGACCGATTAAGCGGCTTCCGTCTTGCCGGGCGCGCCCAGGACAATGCCCGCGGCCGCGAAGCGCTCAGCGAACTCGGGCTTAACCCCCTGATGGTGGAAGCCTTTCGCGACCGGGCCCACCCGGTCTAGTTCAAGTCGAGGGCTTGTGTTGACGCGGCATTAAGACCGGCGAACTAGGGTCGCGGCTCCGGTCGAAGTGCGTTGATCCGAGTTCCAGATGTCCCTGCAAGGCCCGATCATCGTCGTGTCAGCCGCCAGGCAGCCTGTCTTTGCGGCGGCGCTTGACGATGCGAAGATGTTTCCGATCATCGATACGACCTGGGACGACGCGTTGGGCGCGGTCGCCCAGCTGCAGCCCGCAGCGGTCTTTGTCGAGATGTCCGATACCGTCGAACCCGGCTTCGAGCCGCTCGCCAAACACATCGCCGCGCGGCAGCCTTATGTTCCCCTGATCGCCATCGATCCCAGGACACCGTTGCCCGAAAATGCCATCCCGTTCTCGCAAGCCGGAGGCGGCGCGGATCGCCTGACGGCGCGCCTGCGCGCGGCGCTGCGGGTTCGCACATTGCACGCCACCGTGATGCGCCGGCTCGATCATCAGGCGGCGGCCCGACCGGCCATCGCCGGTCTAGATCCGGTTCGCGACGCCACCGTGCTGCTGGTCGGGCGAGGCACGGCCTATCCCGCGCTCTCTGTCGCGCTCGGTGAGCGGATGGGGATCGTCGGGGCGCTGAGCATTGAAGCCGCGGCAAGACACCTCAACACGCGCGACATCGACGGCATCGTGCTCGCCGAAGGTTTCAGCTCACGCGTGGTCGATGCCTTCCTCACCGTGCTGGCGGAGGACCCACGCTTCCGCAATCTGCCGGTCGTGGTGACGCTGGACGGACTGGCACCGGCGTATGATCTGCCAAACCTCGAAATCGTCTCCGGCGATCCTGCCCGCATTGCCGCCAACGCCTTGCCGCTGATCCGTCAGCACGCCTTCGAGGCGCATCTCAGCCGCACCCTTCGCTCGATCGACGCCGGCGGACTGCTCGATCCGCGAACCGGTCTGCTGACGGCGGCGGCGTTCAACCGCGATTTCACGACCGCCGTCCGTCAGACACTCGCGCACGGCGGCGGATTGTCGGTGGCGCGCTTTGCCTTCGATCCGACCCATCCGCGCGCGCAGTTCGACGGCGCGCGGATTCTGAGCCGCCTGATGCGGCAGATGGACTTCGGCACCGCGCAGGAAGACGGCTCGGTGATCGTGGTGTTTGCCGAGACCGACTTGCGCACGGCGCACGGGATCGCGCGGCGGCTTTCCAGCGTGATGCGGCATACCGCCTACGGCAAGCGCGACACCCGGTCAGAGCCGGCCGTCACGGTCGCGGCCATGCAGCCGTCGGATACGGCGCAATCCCTGCTCGCGCGGCTTACTGACGAAGGCCGCCGCGCGGCGTCGTAAATTCAACACCGTCATTGCGAGGAGCCAATGGGTCGCGCGAATGCGCGCCCGATGGCAGGCTCCGCGACGAAGCAATCCATATCTCAGTTTGCCGTGTTCTAGATTGCTTCGCTGCGCTCGCAATGACGTTGAGGGTTCAGCACGCGCTTCAAGCCGCTTTCCGATCCTCGGCGAGATTGGCGAGCTGGCGCAGGATTTCGGTGGTGCCCATCAGGCGTTCTTCCGGCGTTTCCCATTCCTGGAAGAACACCACCTTCATGTCGGGCCGTACCCGCGCGGCCTGGCCGTGCTGGCGGATGAAATAGACCAGACGATCCGGCTGAGCGAATTTGTTGTCGCGGAAGGTGATCACCGCGCCCTTCGGCCCGGCATCGACCTTCTCGACATTGGCTCTGCGGCAATAGGCCTTGATCGCCGCGACCTTGAACAGATAGCGCACTTCATCGGGCAGGACGCCGAAACGATCGCGCAGCTCGGCGGCGAAATTGTCGATCTCGTCGTCGGTATCGAGATCGGCGAGCCGCCGGTACAGCGACAGCCGCACCGCGAGATCGGCGACAAACTCTTCGGGAATCAGCACCGGCATGCCGATGGTGATCTGCGGCGACCAGCGATCGGCTGCGGGCTCGACCACGCCGGCCTTGAGGTTGAGGATCGCCTCCTCCAGCATCGACTGATAAAGCTCGAAACCGACTTCCTTGATGTGGCCGGATTGTTCCTGGCCGAGCAGATTGCCGGCGCCGCGGATATCGAGATCGTGCGAGGCGAGCTGGAATCCGGCGCCGAGATTTTCCAGCGACTGCAGCACCTTCAGCCGGCGCTCGGCCTGCGCCGTGATCTTCTGCTGCGCCGGCAGCGTGAACAGCGCGTAGGCGCGCAGCTTCGAGCGCCCCACCCGTCCGCGCAACTGATAGAGCTGCGCCAGCCCGAACATGTCGGCGCGATGCACGATCAGCGTATTGGCGGTGGGGATATCGAGGCCGGACTCGATGATCGTGGTCGAGAGCAGGATATCGTATTTGCCGTCATAGAACGCCGACATGATGTCCTCGATCACCGTCGGCGGCATCTGCCCATGCGCCACCGCGACCTTCATCTCCGGCACGTTCTTGTCGAGAAAGTCCTTTACCCCTGCCAGATCCTCGATGCGCGGCACCACGTAGAAGGCCTGTCCGCCGCGGTAGCGTTCGCGCAACAGCGCTTCGCGGATCATCAGGGGATCGTGCGGCGCCACGAAGGTGCGGACCGCCAGCCGGTCGACCGGCGGCGAGGCGATGATCGAAAGTTCGCGCACCCCCGTCAGCGCCAGTTGCAGCGTGCGCGGGATCGGCGTCGCGCTCAACGTCAGCACATGCACCTCCGCCCGCAGTTGCTTCAACCGCTCCTTGTGGCTGACGCCGAAATGCTGCTCCTCGTCGACGATCAGAAGACCGAGATCCCTGAACTTGATCGACTTGCCGAGCAGCGCGTGGGTGCCGACCACGATATCGACCGACCCGTCGGCGAGGCCCTTCTTGACCTGCGCAAGTTCCTTCGGCGCGATCAGGCGCGAGGCCTGCGCGACATTGACCGGAAAGCCGCGAAACCGCTCGGTGAAGGTCTTGGCGTGCTGGCGGGCGAGCAGCGTGGTCGGGACCACGACGGCGACCTGTTTGCCGTCGAGCGCGACCGCGAAGGTTGCGCGCAGCGCCACCTCGGTCTTGCCAAATCCGACGTCACCGCAGATCAGCCGGTCCATCGGACGGCCGCTGTCGAGATCCTTCAAGGTGGCATTGATCGCGCCGAGCTGGTCCTCGGTTTCCTCATAGGGAAAGCGCGCGCAGAATTCGTCGTAGACGTGGGGCTGCACCGGCATCCTCGGCGCTTCATGCAGATGACGTTCGGCGGCAATCTTGATCAGCTCGCCGGCGATCTCGCGAATGCGGTTCTTGAGCTTGGCCTTCCGCGCCTGCCAGCCACTGCCCCCCAGCCGGTCCAGCTCGACATTGGCGTGGTCCGAGCCATAGCGCGACAGAAGCTCGATATTTTCGACCGGCAGGAACAGTTTGGTCTCGGCGGCATAGCGCAGTTCCAGACAATCATGCGGCGCGCCGGCCACTTCCAGCGTCTGCAGTCCGACAAAACGGCCGATGCCGTGCTCGACATGAACCACGAGATCGCCGGCGGCGAGACTGGTGATTTCGGAGATGAAGTTGTCGAGCTTGCGGCTGGCCTTGCGCGGCCGCACCAGCCGGTCGCCGAGGATGTCCTGCTCGCTGATCACGGCGACGTTGTCGGTCTCGAAACCGGATTCCATGCCGACCACCGCCAGCATCGCCTCGTTGCGGGGCGTGGCCTGCACGGTGCGCCAGGAGTTGACGCTGGTCAGATTGAGAAGCTTGTGATCCCGCAGCATGCTGCCCATGCGGTCGCGCGAGCCTTCGCTCCACAGCGCGATCACGACCTTCTTGCGGGCCGCCTGCAATGTCTGCACATGCGCGGCCACGGCTTCGAACACGTTGACCGACGTGTCGGTCACGCTCCGGCGCGAAATTGCGGCCAGCCCGCGCGCCGGCATCGACCACGTCGGCAGTTCCCTCGGGCACCGCGAACGGGGTCAGCCGCGCCAGCGCGGATGCTTCCAGGCGCCCGGCCCATTCGGCTTCGGTCAGATAGAGCCGGTCCGGCGGCAATGGCTTGTAGATCGCACCGCCGCCGGGATGCTCCAGCGCCTCGCGCCTGGCATCGTAATAATCCGCGATCTGCCTGAAGCGCTCGCGCGCGGCGTCCTCGCTCTGCGGCTCGATCGCTATCGGCGCGTCCGCCAGGTAGTCGAACAGAGTATCCATCCGCTCGGTGAACAGCGGCAGCCAATGCTCCATGCCGGGATGACGGCGGCCTTCGCTGACGGCCTCATACAGCAGATCGTCGCGCTCCGGCGCGCCGAAGGCGGCGACATAGCCCATCCGGAAGCGGCGAATGGTCTCGGTAATCAATTGGAATTCCGAAATCGGAACCAGATCGAGCGAACGCATGTCCAGCAGCGTGCGCTGGGTTTCGGCATCGAAGCTGCGGATCGATTCCAGGCTGTCGCCGAAAAAATCGAACCGCACCGGCTGATCGAGGCCGGCCGGGAACAGATCGAGGATGCCGCCGCGCACCGCGTATTCGCCGGGCTCGCGCACGGTCGAGGAACGGTTGTAGCCGTTGTGCTCGAGCCAGGCGACAATGGAATCCATCGGCACCACATGACCGGGCGCCACCGACAGCGCCTGCGCCGCGATGGTCTGGCGCGCCGGCACGCGCTGCACGATGGCGTTGACCGTGGTCAGCACGATCAGCGGCTTGTCGCTGCCGGCAATCCGCGACAGCCGCGCCAGTGTGGTCAGCCGCTGCGCCAGGACGCCGCCATGCGGCGACACCCGGTCGTAGGGCTGGCAATCCCAGGCCGGAAACTGCAACACCGGCAAATCGGGCGCGAAGAATTCCAGCGCCCGCGCCAGCTGCTGCATCCGCGGGCCGTCCCGGCATACCACGGCGAGGCTGACGGACGGCGGCTTCGGCCGCGCAGCGACCGCGCGCGCCAGGTCCGAAACGACAAGGCCTTCGGCGCCCTCGGCGACATTGGCGAAGGTCAGTGCACGGCCGGGGCCGAGCAATTGCGCGGGCGATTGGGCGGGCTGCTTCATTCGGCTTGATCCGCCGGACGAAACAACTTGATGCGTTCGAACAGGCCGCTGGCATAGTCCGGCGCCGGCGGCCTCTTGCCGGTCAGAGCGGCGTAGAGATCGGGATCGGGCACATCCATCAGAAATTCAAATTGAGCCAATTCGTCGTCCGAGAGATTGGCGATCTCGGCGTCGGCAAAGCGGCCGAGAATGAGATCCATCTCGCGGGTGCCGCGATGCCAGCAGCGAAACAACAGCCGCTTGCGGCGATCGTCCAGGCCGCCGCTCGATCGTGTCGATCCCGTCATTGTTCCGATTCCAATCCGAACGCCAAAAGCCCGGACGTGCCGGGCGGGGTTGATATAACGTCGTGATCGGCGAATGTCAGTAGCGTTGTCTTCGGAATGCGTGAAAGTGGAGCGCGGCGTGCAATCCGTCCGTTTTCGTCATTGCGAGCGCAGCGAAGCAATCCATGGCGCGGCAAGAACGACAGTCAGTGAAGAGAGAAAGTTGGATTGCTTCGTCGCTTCGCTCCTCGCAATGACGAAAAAAAGACACACCTTCGCGATCTCGCCGCTTGTTTCGCGCGAGGTTTGGCCTGCTCGTTCCGCCCCTCTCCAATGAGAGGGCGCAGGGAATGCCGGGCGTCCGATGCGCCCGATAGCCGCGTGTGCAACGGTAGTGGTATTGCGCACACGCGTTAGTCAGGTCACACCGGCAAACACCCGGCATTCCCCGCGCAATGGTTTACGGCTTACTTCGTGCTCTTCCCGGCGATCGGGCTTTCTTGTCACCGTCACCCCTGAGAAGCTTCTCAGGGGCTTGACGCCAGCGTCGAGGCGTCAGAACCACACGACTTCGCCGTCCGCATCAAGTGCTCTCGTCTTTAGCACCGTCCGCGTCCACCGCATCCCGCCCCGCGTCCGTGACGATCGCGATACGCCCCTCGAGTGGGACGAGACAGCGGGGATTTATGAACTGATTTGGGTTTTCGGAAAATCAGAATATTTTTGCAAAAAGGGCTGGACAGCCAGAATTCCAAGCTCGGCCTGGCCGGACTCGACGTAATCGGCGACATAGCCGCCCTGTTTGAGCTTTTCCTTCGGCTTGACCTGATCCGATATGCCGAGGCGCTCGAGCAGCTTCTCGACGAAGATGCCGCTGGAGCTGCCACTGGCGGGATCGATGAAGCTGATCGACTTGGCCTCGAGCACGGCCTTCTTGAAAGCTTCGACGGTCGAGATGTCGGGTTTGCTCGCGCCTGATTTCACCATGACTCCGACGCCGACGCGAGCCAGGTTGGTGCGGCTGCCGGAAATCACCTTGCCCTCGCCAGTCAACTGGTCGACTCCCTCAGGGGTCATCACGACCACATCGAAACTTTCGCCAGCCTCGATCCGCTTCATCAGCCCGCCGACGGTGTCGTTTTCGACCGTAACCTTGTTGCCGCTGGTCTTCTCGTATTCGGGCAGCAGCGCCAGCACGGTCGACTTGAATGCGCCGGCAGTGAGCAATTTCAGCTCGGCGGCCTGGCAAGCAGTCTGCAAGAGGGCGGCACCAAGCGCACAATGTATTGCAGTATACGAATTTTGACATGCCATATGTTTGGCGGCGAGTGATCCTGTAAAGCAGACTTCAAGATCTCAATTCCCGCAAGGGAGGCTGAAAAGGTTGAACTATGTCTATGTTCTCGGATACTGGTCGCACAGCAAATCATACGGATACTTCTATAGACAGCGCTCGTGCTATTCGTCCTTTCGCTTATATTGCCCTCTGTTTCGCTGCATAGCATGCCGAAAATTGGGCTTAGCGGATCGCTATCTAGTTTTCAACCCGGTGCCGTCTTCGACGTTTCGGCAACACTATTTTTCAGCGCAAAACTACATCGACTAGAGGCACTGGAAAGAACTTGCCGCGTCGCCTTTTTCGCGAATCAAGCGTCCCATTGCAAGGCGCTGCCAATGTGCATGTTCAAGAGTACTATGATTTTTGGAACAACACTTATTCGGGGAGCGCGGTTTACCCTTGAGTTATCTCGCCCGTACGAAACGCCGAAAGTGTCCTTATTGCTGATTTGGTCCGGGATACTATCTTTGAATGGCTTGTTCTGTTCTCGTGTTGATTGCAACGTATTTACGGACGATCAGGAGGCAGTCGGAGGATGAGAGGTTGGTGATCGCAAGAAAGTATGGCGAGACAATTGATTCCCTGGCTTCAGCCCTGACGTGCCAAAGCCGGCCAAAAAACCCGTGGATGCCCGGCATAAAGCCGGGCATGAGGAGCGGGAACGGTCATAGGCTTTTCCGATGCGCCCTGCTCTGCTCAATCCGCTGTTTGCGCCGGTCACCAGCCTTGCCGGGGTCGGGCCGAAACAGGACAAGCTGTTTCGCTATCTGCTCGGCCGCGACGAGACGCCTCGGCTGGTCGACCTGCTGCTGCATTTGCCGGCGAGCGTGATCGATCGCCGCGCGCGGCCGAAAATCCGCGATGCGGTGGCGGGAACCGTGGTGACGCTGGAAGTGACCGTCGATCGGCATCGGCCGACGCCGTCGCGCAATGCGCGCGCGCCGCATCTGGTCTATGCCAGCGACGACACCGGCGACGTGGTGCTGACCTACTTCCGCGCCCAGCCCGGTTATGTCGAAAAGCTGCTGCCGGTCGGCGCCAAGCGTTACGTCTCCGGCACCCTGCAGACGTTCGACGGGGTGCCGCAGATCGTGCACCCCGACCGCGTTGTGGACGAGGCAGGTTTTGCAAAACTGACGGGCATCGATCCGGTCTATCCGCTCACGGAGGGGCTGGCGCTCGGCTCGCTCAAGCGTGCGATGGCGCAGGCGCTGCAGAAGCTGCCGCATCTGCCCGAGTGGATCAGCCCGGAAGTGATCCGCCGCTGCGAATTTCCCGACATCGCGCAAGCGCTGAACCGCGTCCATGTCCCGCTCGAGGTGACCGATATATTGCCCGACGGTCCGTTTTGGTCGCGGCTGGCCTTCGACGAACTGCTGGCCGGTCAACTGGCGCTGGCGCTGGTGCGGGCGCAATTGCGGCGGCCGGCGGGTGACCGCCACGCCGGCGACGGCCATTTGCGCAACAGGATCATCGATGGCCTGCCCTATGCGCTGACGTCGTCGCAGCAACAGGCCGCCGCCGCGATCGCCGACGATCTGCGCCAGCCGGTCCGCATGCTGCGGCTGCTGCAGGGCGATGTCGGCTCGGGCAAGACCGTAGTAGCCTTGCTCGCCGCCGCCGCCGTCACCGAGGTGGGCAAGCAGGCCGCGCTGATGGCGCCGACCGAAATCCTCGCGCGCCAGCACATCAAGACCATCACGCCGCTGGCCGAACGTGCGGGTTTGAGGGTTGCGATCCTCACCGGACGCGAAAAGGGCAAGGAGCGGCGTGAACTGCTGGCCCGGCTTGCCGCCGGCGAGATCGATCTTCTGGTCGGCACCCACGCGCTGATCCAGGATGACGTGATCTTCAAGGCGCTGGCGCTCGCGGTGGTCGACGAGCAGCATCGCTTCGGCGTCCGCGAACGGCTGGCGCTGACCGCCAAGGGCGAGGCCGTCGACGTGCTGGTGCTGAGCGCGACACCGATTCCGCGCACGCTGGTGCTGACCTATTTCGGCGACATGGATGTGTCCGAGCTGCGCGAAAAGCCGGCAGGCAGGCAGCCGATCGACACCCGCGCGGTGCCGATGAGCCGCCTCGACGAGGTCATGGAAGCCGTCGGACGTGCGCTGTCCGCCGGCAAGCTCGTCTACTGGATCTGTCCGCTGGTGGAGGAATCCGAGGCCGAGGGCACCGACCACCTGACCGACGCCACCAAACGCTTCGAGAGCCTGCGGCTGCGTTTTGGCGACAAGGTCGGCCTCGTCCACGGCCAGATGAAGGGCACGGAAAAGGATCGCGTGATGGCGCAATTCGCCGCGCACGAGATCGGCCTGTTGGTCGCCACGACGGTGGTCGAAGTCGGCGTCGACGTCCCGGCCGCCACCATCATGGTGATCGAGAACGCCGAGCGCTTTGGATTGGCGCAACTGCACCAGTTACGCGGACGCATCGGCCGCGGCTCGGAAGCATCGACCTGTCTGTTGCTCTACCGGGAGCCCTTGGGCGAAATGTCGACGGCGCGGCTTAAGGTGATCCGGGAAACCACCGACGGCTTTCGGATCGCCGAAGAGGATCTGAAGCTGCGCGGCGAAGGCGATGTGCTGGGCGTCCGGCAAAGCGGCCTGCCCGGCTACCGAATCGCACGCTCCGATGTGCATGCCCAGCTGATCGCCCAGGCGCGCGACGAAGCGCTGCGCATCATGAAGGACAATCCCAAACTGATGGGCCCCCGCGGCGAGGCGCTGCGCTGTCTGCTCTATCTGTTCGAGCGCGATGAGGCGATACCGCTGATCGGCGCGGGGTAATCGATCACCGTCATTCGAGCGAGCACGATCCGCGACGCCGCGAACTCGGATCGATCTGCTCCGCTCCTCCGCCGCTTCGCGGGGGAGGGAAAAAGAAAGACGGCGCGTTCCCTACTCCGCCTTGGCCGCTTCCGGCTGCAGCGAGGCTGCATTGGCGACGCGCGCGGCGTGCGCCATCCCGGCCAAAGCGGCGATCTTCTTCTGTCCGTCGGAGCCGGGCTGCACCACGCCGCAGGACATGATCAGGGTCGCGGCATCTTCCGTGCTCATCTCGACCTCGATGATCCGGCTCCTCGGCACGTAGAAAAAGAAACCCGTGGTCGGGTTCGGTGCGCACGGCAGAAACACCGAGATGTGCTCCTCCTCGCCGGGGAGATTGTTGGCGATATCCACGCTCGGCGCCTGCGAGATCAGCACGATCGACCACATGCCCGGAGAAGGAAACTCCACCAGCCCAACCCGGCGAAAGCTCGAGCCCTTGCCCGAGAACAGCGTTTCGAACACCTGCTTCAGGCTGCGATAGATCGCGCGCACCACCGGCATGCGGCCGAGCAGCCGCTCGCCGAGATCGACTAGGGTCCGTCCGATCAGGTTGGCGGTGAGGAAGCCCAGCAGGGTCAGCGCGACTACCGCCACGATCAGCCCCGAACCGGGCAGCCCGAACGGCAAATAGGTCTCCGGCCGGTAGGCGATCGGCACGAATGGCCGCACCAGCCCGTCGACCCAGGTGACGAACCACCAGGTCAGATAGAAGGTGATAGCGATCGGGCCGGCGACGATCAGGCCGGTGAGGAAATAGTTCCGGAATCGGGCCATCAAGCCGTGGTGGACTTCCGGCGGGGTATCCGCCGGCGGCATGGGCGGAGGCAAATCGTCACGGTTCATCGGGGTTCCAGGTCGGTCGAAGCGGTCATTATCAAATGGCAGCTAAGCCATCCTAGCAGACTTTTGAAGACCCGACGCGAGCCACGCCTGGCGGCCACGGTTTGATTGAGTGAGGACCCCGGCTCTAATCTTCTGTTTTGACGCGTTTTCTTGACGCGACCGGTATCCACCCACGGATCAAGCCCGAGGGCATGCTTGGCTTGAAAACGCCGTAACGCGGTTATTCCACCGTTACCGATTTCGCGAGATTTCGGGGCTGATCGACGTCGGTGCCCATGATGACGGCGGTGTGATAGGCCAAAAGCTGAACCGGGACCGCATAGACCATGGGCGTGAAGGTCGCGTCCATGTCAGGCAGCACGATCGTGACAAGCGATTGCACGGTCGCCTCTGTCGCCCCCCTGGCGTCGGTCATCAGGATAATGTTGCCGCCGCGGGCCGCCACTTCCTGCATATTGGAGACGGTCTTCTCGAACACCCGGTCGTGCGGCGCGATCACGACCACCGGCATGTTCTCGTCGATCAGCGCAATCGGCCCGTGCTTGAGTTCGCCGGCGGCATAACCCTCGGCGTGGATGTAGGAGATTTCCTTCAGCTTGAGCGCGCCTTCCAGCGCCAGCGGATAGCTGGTGCCACGGCCGAGATAAAGCACGTCCTTGCACCTGGCGATGTCGCGCGCCAGTTTCTCGATCTGCGGTTCGGTGGCAAGCGCTGCCGCCATCAGCCGCGGAATTTGCACCAGGGCATGCACGAGCTTGGCCTCGTCGGCATCGGACAATTCGCCGCGCGCCTTGCCCGCGGCGACCGCGACCGCGGCCAGCACCATCAACTGGCAGGTGAAGGCCTTGGTCGAGGCGACGCCGATTTCAGGGCCGGCCAGGGTCGGCAGCACGGTCTCGCTTTCGCGCGCGATGGTGGACGTCGGCACGTTGACCACCGAGAGCGTATGCAGGCCCTGCGCCTTGGCATAGCGCAGCGCCGCCAGCGTGTCGGCGGTCTCGCCGGATTGCGATATGAAGATCGCCAGATCGCCCTTGCGCAGCGGCGCCTCGCGATAGCGGAATTCGGAAGCCACATCGAGTTCGACCGGCACGCGGGCGAGCCGCTCGAACCAGTATTTGGCGATATAACCGGCATAGCTCGCGGTGCCGCAGGCCGTGATCGAAATCCGCTGGATATCCTTGAAATCGAACGGCAGCTTGACAGGCAGCGCCACGCGCTCGGTCGCCATGTCGACGTAGCGCGCCAGAGTATGGCCGACCACTTCGGGCTGCTCGTGAATTTCCTTGGCCATGAAATGGCGGTAGTTCGCCTTGTCGACCAGGAACGACGACGCGCCGGATTTCAGTACCTCGCGATTCACCACCGCACCGTGCTCGTCATAAATCACGCCGACTTCCCGGGTCAGAGCCACCCAGTCGCCGTCCTCGAGATAGCTGATGGTATCGGTAAAAGGCGCCAGCGCGATCGCGTCCGAGCCCAGATACATCTCGCCATCGCCGTAGCCGATCGCCAGCGGCGAACCCTTGCGGGCGCCGATCATCAAATTGCCGTGGCCCTTGAACACGAAGGCCAGCGCGAACGCACCGCGCAGCTGCGGCAGCGATGCCTTTACCGCATCCTGGGGGGAAGCTCCCTTGAGGAGGTAGGAATTGACCAAATGGGCCACGACCTCGGTGTCGGTCTCGCTGGAAAATTTGGCGCCCTGCTTTTCCAGCATCTGCCGGAGTTCGCGAAAATTCTCGATGATGCCGTTGTGGACGACCGCGACGTTGTCGGTGGCGTGCGGATGCGCATTGCTTTCGGTCGGCCTGCCGTGGGTGGCCCAGCGCGTGTGTCCGATGCCGGTATGGCCCGCAAGCGGTTCGGCCCGCAATCGCGTCTCGAGATTCCTGAGCTTGCCTTCGGCGCGGCGGCGCTCGAGATGGTCGCCTTCGATCGTAGCTATGCCGGCGGAATCGTAGCCGCGGTATTCCAGCCGCTTGAGCAAATCCACGATCTGCTCCGCGACCGGTCCGCGCCCGAGAATGCCGACAATGCCGCACATGCGGGTGAATATCTCCCAACCGACGAAAAAAGCGCTGGCATCTCTTAACGAGTATCGCCGATGCCCAGATACTCAATAATTATTGCGGATTGAAACAGCGTTAAGCCGAAAGCTTAACAAAGCCGAGCATTTATCCGCCCTTCGGCGCCTTGCCGCGCGTTTTGATCTCACGGTACCGCTTGGCGCCGCCCTCGCGAATGGTCTGCTGGCTGCGCTCCACCGCGAGCGCATCGTCGGGCACATCGCGGGTGATCACCGAGCCCGAACCGATATAGGCCCCGGCGCCGATCTTGACCGGCGCCACCAGCGACGAATTGGTGCCGACGAAGGCGCCCGCGCCGATCTCGGTCCTGTGCTTTGAAATGCCGTCATAGTTGCAGGTGATGGTGCCGGCGCCGAGATTGGCATTGGCGCCGACATGGGCGTCGCCGACATAGCTGAGATGATTGACCTTGACGCCGGCCTCCAGGGTTGCGGCCTTGGTCTCGACGAAGTTGCCGATCCGCGCGCCCTCGCCAAGCGATGTCCCCGGCCGCAGCCGCGCATAGGGGCCGACCGAGGCCTTCTTTCCGATCGATGCCTGCACGATATGGGAGAAGGCATGGATCACCGCGCCGTCCGCTATCGAAACGCCGGGACCGATGACGACAAAGGGTTCGATCGTGACGTCGTTGCCGAACGTGGTGTCGGCGGCGAGGTAAACCGTCTCGGGCGCGATCAGCGTCACGCCGGCATCGAGCGCGGCCTTGCGCAACCGGGCCTGCATGACCTGTTCGGCCTCGGCGAGTTGCGCCTTGGTGTTGATGCCGCGCACTTCATCCTCGCTGGTTTCGATCACGACGGCCTCCAATCCCAGGTTCCGAACGACAGCCACCGCGTCGGTCAGATAATATTCGCGCTTGCTGTTGGTATTACCGATCTTTTCGATAATTTCGAGCGCCTTGCGGCCGTCGAACGCCATCACGCCGGCATTGCACAGCGTAATCGCACGCTCCTCGGGACTGGCGTCGGCCTGCTCCCGGATCGCTACCAATCGGTCGTTCTCGACCACAAGCCGGCCATAACCGGTGGGATCGGCCGCGCGAAAGCCCAGAACCGCAAGCGCGGCACCCTTGGTCAGGGGGGCACGCAAACGCTCGAATGTGGCGGCCGAAATCAGCGGCGTGTCGCCAAAGGCAATCAGCAGATCGTCGGCGCCGCGGGCGATGGCATCGCGGGCCGCCAGCACCGCATGCGCGGTGCCCAGACGCTGGCGTTGAACAAAGGTCACGGCATCCGGCCGCACACGTTTGGCTTCCAGGGCGACCGCCTCGTGGTCCGGTCCGATCACCACGGCGAGCGAGGCGCCACTGCCCCTCGGGGCCGCGTTCAACACATGCGCCAGCAGCGACTGACCGGCCACGGGATGCAGGACCTTGGGCGCCGCGGAGCGCATGCGGGTACCCTCGCCGGCCGCGAGCACGATGGTCAGGCTGGTCCTGCCGGTCATCCGAATCCTTGCAGTTGCGGCCGATATTGCGCCGCCGTCGTCATAAAGCGTTTTTGTCCTGCATGGAAACTCAGGATTCATCACCCGGTAAAATGCCGGGGATTCAAGTGGAGGGCCCATTTCCTGTTAATGTTTGCCGCGTGATTCGGTGGGGCCTTAGGGGGGCCGAAGACTTCGTATGGGCAGGGATTCCGATAAACGGACGGGCAAGTTCGAGACCGAGAATACCGGCGGCTTGCTCTCCGGCTTCCTCGCCGAGGAGGATGAATTCGACCGGCGCGCGCTGTGGCGGCTCGGGTCGTGGGCGGTTGCGTCGGTCGGCGCCGTGATCATTGCGATGCTTGCCAACCAAACCTCGATCGGAACGCGGCGCGAACAGATCGCATCGGCCGATCTGGCGCGGCAGCAGATTCAGTCGGTCGCCAAGGAAAGCCAAAGCGAAGCGCGGCGCCTGGCCGCCGCCATCGAAACCCTGAACGGTGATCGTGACCGGCTGTACGCGCGCGTTTCGGTCCTGGAACAGGGCCTGGATTCGGTGACCGGCGCGATCGCGCGGCAAAGTTCCGCGCTGACGCCGCCGCTAGCCGCCGCCTCTGCTTCTTCGGCGGCTGTTGTCCCGGCTGCTCCGGCCCCCGCTCCCGTGGCTGCCGCATCGGCAGAAACGCCGACGATCGCGCAAAAACAGCCGGCCGCACCGGTGGTATCGCCGGTGGCGGCAATGCCGCCCGCACCTGTGGAAAAGCCCCCGACGGTTGCCGCCGCAGTGGATCCCGCGCCGGCTGCGGCATCCTCCGGCGCGCAGGGGGGAGCTGTAAAGGCCGTTGCCGAAACACCGGCGACGCCGCTGATGGCCTCGAAATCGATCATGGCGCCGCCCGATCCGGCGGCCGGAAAGCTGATCGAATCCAGCCTGCCGCCCAAAACCGTCACCGCCGCGCCCATGCCGGAAGTGGTGGCTGCAACTCCGCCCGCCGAGGAGGCGGAGCCGGACAATGCCGCGGCGACGCCCCAACTCGCCGTCCAGCACACCGAATTCGGGGTCGACGTTGGCGGCGCGAACTCGCTGCCCGGCTTGCGCGCGTTGTGGCGCGGGCTGCTCAAATCGCGATCGAATGCCGCGCTGACGGCGCTGCGCCCGATCATCGTGATCAAGGAAGGCAACAACGGCCTCGGCATGCAGTTGCGGCTGGTGGCCGGACCGATCAAGGATGCCGCGGCGGCGGCGAAAATCTGCGCCGCGATGACCGAAAACGATCGGAGCTGCACGACAACAGTGTTCGAAGGCCAGCGCCTGGCCATGAATGCCGACCAGCCGGCCGCCACTGCCGACGCCAAGCCTCACGCCGCTGAGGTGCAGCCTGCTGCTGCAGCCAAACCCACCGTGCACAAGCACTACACTTTCAAGCGAGCCGTCAGGGAGGAACCGGCCGCAAAACCGGAGCCTTCGACTTTGTCGCGGCTGTTCGGCACGCGGTAGACGTTCGAATACTTCTTGTTATTTCAAACGCTTGGGCGCCGTTCTTCACGTATTATGGGGATGTGGTGGCGGGGCGTTGTCTTACCTGAGATTGAGCCGCATATTCGGCTTGCGCGGCTTCCGCAAAACTGGCTACCGGTCTTGCGGGTAGACGACGCAATCGGTCAGGTGTTTTGTTTGCGACTGGCCAGATTCCACCACCCCGGGAAATGACCTAGTGAAAAAAACTCCGTTTCGGCTGACGCCCTACCAGGTCCAATGGTTGATGGTCGTCGGCTTCGCCACTGTCGGTTATGCGCTCTATCTGCGCTATCTCGCGATCGAGTTTTCCGGCGTGGGCCTGGCTTGCGACGCCGGCCTGCAGACCATGCTCTGCAAGGCACGGCTGCTGGCGACCTACCTGTTTCGCCATTCCGTGTTCGGGATCGTGGCGCTGATCATCGCAACGCTTCACGTCATCCGGCCGTCGATCGTATTGCTCACGGGCGGCCTGATCGCCGCCGGGTTGGGCGTCGTGCTTTACAATCTGGGACTGTCGGGTATCGCGATCGGCCTGCTTATTCTTGGGTTCGCACGACCCGCGCCTGCCACAGCGTAACGCGAAGCAGCAAGTAGGCGCCGCAGGTCCACAGCGACTGCCAGTTGTCCGATCCTTCGTTGAAAGCCGTATAGATCGCCGCTCCCGCGAACAGTGCGGCGAATACCGTCTCGGCGACCGGGCGCATCCCCTCCTTCGGCCGATTGAGCAGCATAAGCGCGGCAAACGGCACCACAGCCATGGTCAAGGCTGCGAAGGGAAAATCCTTGTAGCGTGGATCGAACACGAAGCCGAGCGCGCTCTGCGCGCCAATCAGGGCGGTCACCATCAGGCTCAGCCCGAGGATGATCGTCAGCGCCGATCGGTTCCTGGTATTCACGGGGACCCAGCAGTTCCAGAAATGTCGGCAAGCTCCGTCCAGACATCAGGGCATTGGCGCACAGCACCGGTGCGGCGGTTGCGGCCGCCAGCAGCGAGCCCCACAGCAGCCAGCCACCAAACCCGTAGCTTTCGTAGAACATCTTGTCGGCGGCTACCCCAAGCAGGATTCCGGCCGTTGTCGCCGATATTCCGACGGCGATCCAGGAGACGAGCCGCGGCGTCCAGGGCCTGCGTCGCAATGTCAGCCAGGCCGCAGCGAACACCATGACAGCCAAACCCATGCCGCCGCCCATCTGCAGCTTCCAGAACGGATAGTTGCTGATGGCGACACCGAGCGGGTATTTCAGGGCCCGCCGCACCGAGTTGAACAGGCCCCAATATCCGCCGACCGTTCCCTCGAGCTGGCGCTTCCACGGCTGATCGTAGGCCTCGATCAGGTTGACGCGAAAGTTCTCGCGCTTGGCCAGATCGAGAATCTCCGAGACCACGCGGGCCTGGTTGGTGCGCGAGGGCAGCGCCGCGTCGCGCATCCGTCCCTCGCTCGGCCAGCCGGTTTCCCCGACCAGGATTTCCTTGCCCGGAAACGCCACCGCCATTCTTCTCCTGATGGCGTCGACATGGGCGGCGGCATATTTCGCGCGGATCGGAAAATCCTCCCAGTAAGGCAGGATGTGAATGGTGACGAAATCGACCGCTTCATAGACTTCCCGATAGCGCAGCCAGAATTCCCAGACGTCGGCATAGGTCACGGGAACGGCGACCTGTGCCTTCACCAAGCGGATGGTGGCGGCAAGGTCCATCGAGGTCATTTCACCGCGCAACAACACCTCGTTGCCAACCACCAGCGAGGTGATGGTGGCCGGATATTCCTTGGTCAGGCGCACTGCGGTTGAGATCTGCGCCAGATTTTTCAGCCGGTTGTTGCTGAGCCAGATTCCCTGGATGACCTTGAGCCCGACTTTGGCCGCCAGTTCGGGAACCTGATCAAGGCCGTTTTCGTTCGAATAGGTCCGCACGCAATCGGATATTTTGGCAAGCTGCGTCAGATCCTGGGCGATCTGTTCCTCGGAGATCCGCGCGACGGGCGACAGCGGCGTTTGGTCGCCCCGGAACGGGGCGTAGGACACGCACATCAACTTGGCGTCGGGATCGATCGGCGCGCGCGAAAGCGTAATCGGCGCGGCCAGCCACCACCACACCGCGGCAATCGCACCCAGGCAGATCAGGAGAAGCGCCAGCGGCGTACGAAGAGAAATCGGTTCCATCCTTCGGGCGAGGTTCGTCGATTAGCCGGTCACCGACCGTCTGCCAAGAGCGCAAAAGGCCCAACCGTCCATCTTGGCGCCGGTTGGCTTTACCACAACATGATAAAGTTGTGACTTTGCTGGACAAAATGCGAAATGTCCGTCATGGGAATTCGGAAAAGGTCTCCGCCGCATTGGAGACCCATTTGAACGGCATCAAGCGAGCCGCGTCCCGGGCCAGGCGCGGGCTGGAAAAAGTCGGGGAATTTATGCGTCAACGGGTGCTAGAGCTTCAGACCGCGGTTTTGCGCCACCTTGCCGCCTCCGGGCTTGCACTCCTGATCGGTATTGGAAGCGCGGGCGCCCAGAGCGGCAACCCGGCCGCCCCGGATCAGTCCGGCAAGCCCGCCGCCAATTCGGCCGATGCCGCCAAGGACAGCCAGCGCAAGACGGACGAATTCGTCGAGGCGGCGCAAGCGATCAACGGCCCCGCCGGCAACCCGGAATGTGTCTGGCTCGGCCGGCGGGTCGTGCGCCTGATGTGGCGCGACGATCTCGACACCGCCTTTCGTCATCTCGATCTCTACGACCGGTTCGGCTGCCCCGGCGGGCATGTCCAGGCCACGTTCCGCTGCCTGACCCGATTTGGCGCGCAAATCGACGACAAGGTGCAAAAGAGCCTGGACGACAGGGTTCACGCCTGCTGGATCAATCCGGGCGCCCAACCGCAGGCCGCCGCGGCGGCCCCCCCGGCTCCGGCAGCCTCTACCGCCGGCAATGCGGCACCGGCAGCCTCGGCCTCACCGGCGCCGGCCGCCGCCCCCGCCGCGCCGGCGAAATAGCGATCTTCGACGTTGGCAGGGGCCGGAATTTTCACCGGTTGAGCCGCCGCGCCCTTAAAACGCCATCGCGTCATACCAGTTGTTAAATCGCGTGGCAGGATTATCCTCAAGGTTCCCGCCGTGTCGGTCGAACCTAGGGGACGGGTTCGCTTTCTTCCAATGCAGGCCCCGTATGGTCCAGTCGCGATGCGCGCCGTCGTCGCCGTTTTGTTGTTTGTAACCGCTGCTCACGCTGCGCTTTGGGGCTTATTCCAGCAGAAGCAGCAAGCTCCCGATTTCCGCGGTATCCTGCCGAGCGTTTCCTACGCCCCGTTCGAGGGAACCTCACATCCCGATGTCGACAACATCCCGAGCGTCGAGAAGATTCGCGCCGACCTGAAAAAGCTGTCGGCGATCACGCGCGCGATCCGCCTCTATTCTTCCACCGGCGGCGTCGAGCTGGTTCCGCCGATCGCCGCCGAATTCGGCCTCAAGGTCACCGTCGGCGCCTGGATCGACAAGAACGCCGATCGCAACGAGCGGGAGATCGACGCCGCCATCAATCTGGCCAGGCACAACAGCAATGTCATCGGCGTTGTCGTCGGTAACGAGACCATCTACCGCGGCGAGCAGAAGGTCGACGACCTGATCGAACTCATCAAACGGGTCAAGAAATCGGTCAATGTCCCCGTGACCACAGGTGAAATCTGGAACATCTGGCGTGATTTCCCGCAGCTCGCCTATTCCGTCGATTTCATCGCCGCGCACGTGCTGCCATATTGGGAAAACTTCACCGATAAGCAGGCCGTGGACCAGGCAGTCGCCATGTTCCAGCTGCTGCGCGATCAGTTTCCAGGCAAGCGGATCGTCATTGCCGAGTTTGGCTGGCCGAGCGCCGGCTACAATTTGAGGAACGCGGTTCCCGGTCCGCTGGCGCAGGCGGCGGTGCTGCGCAACTTCGTGAGCCGCGCCGAAGCCATCGGCATGGATTACAATATCGTCGAGGCGATCGATCAGCCCTGGAAGTTCTTCGAGGGTGGCGTCGGCCCCTATTGGGGCATCTTGAATGCCGCGCGCGAGCCGAAATTCGCCTGGACCGGCCCGATCGTGAACCCCGACTACTGGAAGCTGGCGACCATCGCCGTTCTCGTCGGCATCCTGATGTCGTTGCCGATCCTGAGGCTTGCCCAGCCGACCGTCATGCAGTCGCTGACCCTGTCGGCTGCGGCCAACGGCGTCGGGGCATGGACCGCCACCGTGTTTGCCTATTGGGCCGGGCATTACTTCGTTTTCGGCTCGGCCTTTGCCCTGACGCTCGGCCTGATCCTGCTGGTGCCGCTGGTGCTGATCGCGATCGCCAGGATCGAGGAAATCGCCGCCATCGCCTTTGGCCGAAAGCCGCGCCGGCTGCTCGTCAAAGGCGCGCCGCTGGTGCCGGCCACCATCGGCGACAGCGTCACCTTCCCGAAAGTCTCGATCCATGTCCCGGCCTATTTCGAGCCGCCGGACATGCTGAAGCAGACGCTCGATGCGGTCGCACGCCTCGATTATCCGAATTTCGAATGCGTGGTGATCATCAACAACACGCCGGATCCCGCGTTCTGGCAGCCGATCCAGGATCATTGCCGCGCGCTTGGCGAGCATTTCAAGTTCATCAACGCCGAGAAGGTCGAGGGCTTCAAGGCCGGCGCGCTGCGCATCGCCATGGAGCGGACCGCCGTCGATGCCGAGATCATCGGCATTATCGACGCCGACTATGTGGTGGAGCCGGACTGGCTCAAGGACCTGGTGCCGGTTTTCGCCGATCCCCGCGTCGGCCTGGTGCAGGCGCCGCAGGACCATCGCGACGGCGGTACCTCGCTGATGCACTACATCATGAACGGCGAATATGCCGGGTTCTTCGATATCGGCATGGTCCAGCGCAACGAGGTCAACGCCATCATCGTTCACGGCACCATGTGCCTGATCCGCCGCGCGGCGATGGACATGGCCGGCGGCTGGGCCGGCGACACCATCTGCGAGGATACCGACCTGGGGCTCGCCATCATCGAACACGGCTGGCTGACGCACTATACCAACCATCGCTATGGTTACGGATTGTTGCCGGACACCTACGAGGCCTTCAAGAAGCAGCGCCATCGCTGGGCCTATGGCGGCTTCCAGATCGTCAAGAAGCACTGGCGCCGTTTCCTGCCGGGGGCGAGCCGGCTGACGCCCGACCAGAAGCGCGAGTTTTCGCTGGGTTGGCTGAACTGGCTTGGCGCCGAAAGCATCGGCGTGCTGGTCGCCATCCTCAATCTGATCTGGGTGCCGATCGTCGCCTTTGCCGACATCGCCATTCCCGACCGGATCCTGACGCTACCGATCATCGCCGCGTTCGTGGTCTCGCTGCTGCATTTCATGATCCTGTACCGGCTGCGCGTGCCGGTGAAATGGGGACAGATGTTCGGCGCCATGGTGGCGGCGATGTCGGTGCAATGGACGGTGTCGCGCGCGGTGGCCAACGGATTGATCACCGAACATCTCGCCTTCGCCCGCACCTCCAAGGGCGGCTTGTCCCGGATGTCGATCGAGTTTCAGGCGTTCTGGGAGGCCGTCATCGGGGTGCTGCTGCTGATGGGCGCCGCCGTGCTGGTGGTCACCAACAGTTTCAAGGAAATCACCGAGATCTACATCTTCGCCGCGGTATTGGTGCTGGAAAGCCTGCCGTTCCTGTCGGCGGTGGCGATCGCTATCCTGGAGAGCTCGCGGCTCAACTCGTTCACCTTCTGGCGCGATACCGGTATTCGCACCGCCGAGCTGATCGGGCTGCGCCCGGTGGCGATGCCGACGGTGGCCGGCCCGTCGCAGCCCGTGGCCTCGGAGATTCATCCTGAAGCCAGTTGACGGCAGGCGGGTTTGCCGCCAGCGCGGCGCCTGAAGAAATCGCCCTAACAGACCGGATTATTGAGGAAATCTGACTTCCCCCGGCGGCGTATTCGGGGTTTGCCGCGCTATTGACCCGCACCCGGCGGACCCCTACACAGCGCCTCACGTGAGCGCGTAGCTCAGGCGGTAGAGCACGTGACTTTTAATCATGGGGTCGAGGGTTCGAGTCCCTCCGCGCTCACCAACAACACTCAGGTCGAAGTATCCGAGATCATCGTGCATGAAGCTTGCGAGCCAAATGCGCTCGTCGGACCCGAGGTCGCGCGCCCCGAACAATCAATTATCTTTTAGGAACCAGGCGCGGTACTTTCCCCCATACTGGGTGATCCGCGCTAGTGGAATCACAGGAGGAACGCATGACGAAATTCAGGCTGATTGGCGTCGCCGCGGTACTCTCTTCTGTGTTGGCAGGGCCGGCGATGGCCCGGCATGTCATCTCGCCCGGCCACCCCGCGCAGAGCATCTTTTGTGCGACCAGGGAATCGGGAAATCCCCACAGCAAGTATTGCGACTACATCGCCTGGAGCAAATGGCGACAGCGCGGCGGCTGGGATAGCCAGCTCGACGATGCCTGCTGGCGTAACCCTGCCTTCGTACCCGGAGAGTGCAGCTTCGACGCGCACGGCCGACCATTATTTTCGGCGCACCCATGAAGTGAGCATCCGCCCAGCCCGCCAGGCTATCGCGAGCTGCAGCCTGGATGACGGCTGCTGACCGTTGGGTGTGGGAGCCGCCCTTCACTCGGCGGGCACGCTCGATCGGCTAGCCAACTCAGCCGGCGCGGGGCGGAAAACCAGCCAGCCAAACAGCAGCGTATCGGCAAGAACCAGCAGCGAAGATAGTGCGGCGATCGGATCGCCAATTGCGTGTCCTGAGTGCACCAGACCCACGCCGATCGTCATGACGATCGTGCCGGCAATCCAGATCCAGACCTGCAGCGAAGCCAAACGGCTGCGGTCAACCGCCGGGTGCAGGTGATAGTAGATGCCGAAGAGGAAGAGCGACACCCAGCCCAGGAGATTGAGGTGGGCGTGGGCCGGCATGGTGGAATGATTTTCACTGATCCCCATCACGATGCCCCACAGCATCCCTGCAAGAACCAGCAGCACGGCAGTACGGAAACATAAAATGGAAGCTTTCATTTCGGTCCTCCCCCAGTTTGGACGAGTCGTCACCGTATCCGGCGAGACTCGCGGCAGGCAAGACGCGGCACACAAGAAAACCCGCCGGCGCGACCGGGGCAAGTGCGGACGACGCCCGTCCGGAAAACTGAATTTTCTTTTAGGAATCAAGGCCGGAACCTCCGCTCGAGCCCACGCTTGGTGTTTTGCGTTGCCGAAACCAAAAGGAGAAACGCATGACGAAATTCAGACTTCTGGGCGCCGCCGTGATCCTGTCTGCTGTGATGGCGGGGCCCGCGATGGCGCGGCAAGTGATCGCCCACCCGGTCCATAATGGCCTGAGCACCTATTGCGCGACCATTGAACCCGGAAATCCCTATTCCCCCGTGTACGACTACGAAGCCTGGAGCGGCTGGCGAGCCAGGGGCGGTTGGGATAGTCGCGGCGACGATGCTTGCGCACGTAACCCGATGTTTTCAGGCAGCACCTACTAGACACCGTCGTTATCTGAAGGAGGCCGCCACCAGCGACGACCTCCCTTGTGAGAGACGAGGGTAGGAGAAACCGTGATGACGAACTTCAGAATAATCGGAGCCGCCGCACTTTCGCTTGTGCTCGCGGGTCCGGCGATGGCAGCCGGCAATGACCTCTATGGAATGCATGGTGCATATCATGGGTACTATGGCCGAGCGACCCATCGCATGCCCGCGCAAGACTTTGACCATTTGGACCTCGGCATAGCTCGCCCAACCTATCATTCGGGATGGGGCGGTCCGTATGGCGACGGTGACTATCCGGGCACTGTCGACGAGAATATGGGGCCTCCGTATCGATAGCCCATCGAGAGATGGTAAAGCCGCCTTCGGGCGGCTTTTGGCTTTTGATCGAGCGGGTTAAGGTTGCCTCGGCGAAGACGGCGGCACGCCGGAACGGTACCGCGACGCCCTCGCCCGCGCGGCATCGCTGACAAGAATACCCATATACTCTGCCGTCCGTTCGTGCGCAGTTTTCACGCGATCTCCGACTGGGGTGCGGAACGTGCATCGACGCGGGCTCGTTGGGTCAACGGCCAAAAGGTGAATCGGAAATGAGCGCTCGAACTCCTGCGCCGAAGTCGAAGGATTATTCCGTTGTTCCGGGCTCAATCGGTCCTCGCCGTGATTTTCGCATTAGCGTGGGCCTGCGCGAGGGTTGGGACGCCGAGGGTCGCGTGTTCGACGTTTCGGAGGCCGTCCGCACCGCGCGTGCCTGGATGAAACGACGCGTGGAAGCGGGCCTGCCCGCACTGTCCGGCATGTTCACCCGTGCGGAAGTTACCTATGCGTGGCCACGTCCGGACGGCACGGTTGGCTCAGACCGCGAACCGGTAGCGCTGTTCACCGGCGAAGCTGTACACGCCTATCTGGGCCATCTGTCCGACGAGACCATCGAGGCGATGTTGAACGAACTGTCGATTGAGCTTGGCGCGGCTCTTGGGCAGGAGCGAATCTACGTAGCCTTTGCTGACCGAACCTGGATTTTGGATGCTGGGGAACGTTAGAAAAATCCCGATGGCACGCGTCAAGCGGGCATCGGCGTTGCGATGCCGGGAAGCATCGCGCGGGACGCTGGGGCCAATCCTGTTAAGCGTTAGGCCGCGATGCCCTGCTTCGGTACCACCGAGACGATCCAGCGCGCCGGATTGCTCGACTTAACTTCCATGACCGAACGGACCATTCCGGTAACCGGCAATCCATTTAACATCACGGTCGCCTTCTGGCCCCGATATTGGGCGAAGCGGCAACGTCGGGCCTCATTCGGATCAGTAATTTCGACAGGCTGCATGCATCACCGAGGTCACGGTACGCGAAAACAATTCCGCGACCATCTGCACGATATAGAGCAATCGTTAACAATGATTCCGGCGGGAGCGTTCAGGGTGTCGCGCGGCCGACCGTCGAAGGTTCGGAGGCCGTCACGCTCTGCGGCACCACCAGTTGAGTCGGCGGTTCCGATGGAGTCACGATCGCGCCGGCCCGTGACACAACCGCCGACGTGATCATGCCATCGCCACGGCCAAGCGAATCGCTTCTGAGGTCAGACCACAGGCAAAATGCGCCGATCGCCGCGACGATGCTGGCGATGATCACCGGGACTAACTCTCGAGGCTCGTCTTTAGTGGGCATTCGTCTCACTCTTCATGATTCCAGGCCCCCTCTTTGCCGGAAGAGGTTTCGAAATGGTTAAGGACTGTGTCGTCCCGGCCTCGATCCGCCTGCAGAGGCATTAACATCCACGACCGGCGGTAGCCTGCGACAGTTGCGATCCCGACCGCTGAGGCGCGATTTCGGCGCCGGAGTCGGCGGCGCATCCTGACGCCGGACACCTGCAAGATGGCTTCACTGCTGGGAAGGTCCCGTCCCCCGCGACGCGGGTTTCAAGATTTCGACTGTCTATCGCGTTATGCCGCCAAAAGGCAAGGTCTGCGGACGTCGCGGCGGACGTGGCCGGCGAGAAATCACTTTGTTCTTATCCGTGATGACCAATGACGAAATATCATCGTTCCGCACGATCTCGATGCGCAACATTCATTCAAGGCGAGATTGCAGGCAGGCAGAGCGAGCCCGTCATCGGGAACTTTAGCTGAAATCCGCCGCGCGCTCGTCGAACATCCTTGTCCCGTCAAGATTCCCGGTTGCGGCGCAAGATTGCCATTTGGTCCCGGCGGGAGGATGCTGCCGGCCGTCGGCACAATGGAGAGCAGCATGAACAAGGCCGGTCTCGACAATCGCCACCGTAACAAAGATGGCGAAATCAGCCACAAGCACGGAAACACCCTGGTCCGCACGTTGCGCAAGCTTTACGGGCAGGGTTTCGCCGCGGGTTATCCCGAAACCGAGAAGCTGAGCGAGGTGCTTCTTCAACTGAACGAAACGTCACTGAGCCAGTTGCGCCGCGATCATGAGACCGGTCACCTCGAGCACAAGATCGCAAACGCTTCGAAGTGAGGCCGCGGCCCGAATGGCAAAGACCCTGCTTTCGATCCAGGATTTGCAGGCGCGGGCGTTGACGGCAGTCCGGACGCAACCCGGCTGCTCAGACGTTCGCAATATCGCGATCAATCGCGTCAGCGATCAACGGGCTGGAAACAACTGGTCGATGTGCGTGCTATCGGCAGGCGCTGCCGACGCCAACACGGCGGCGCGCGCTGCGCTCAATGTCCAGCACGCCTTGCGCCACGACTACGACCTGACGACGGATTGAATGCCGGCAGCGGCCAGCCGCGTCGATTCGCTCTTCGCGCTACGGTTTCCCCAGGAAGCCGGATCGCAGCCTGGCGGCAACCCAGAACAAGAAAATCGCCGCGAACGAGAGACAGGATATTTCGCCGCTAAATAGAAATGCTTGCGTTGTCATGGCCCTCCCTTTTCGGGCTGCTCCTGCGCGTCAGACAAAGCCGCACCATTGCCAGAATAGGCGACCGCCGACACCTGGCATTGCGATGGATCAACCGCCCCATCGCCAACGCGCGCCCACCCCGGATCAAGTCCGGGGCAGGCTTTCGTTCGAAAACGAGCCGGGCAACGCCTGGCCAGTCGTCCTAGATCTTGATGCGGAAGCCGGTCATCATCGATGTCGTGTCGATGCTGGTCGCGCTGCCGGCGAAGCCGAACTTGGCGCCCGGCGTGCCCGGGAATGCCGAGGCGAGACCGTTCTGCACCTTGCCATAGGTAATGCCGGCGTAGACATCGAGATGCTTGGTGACGATGTAGTCGGCGAGGAACGACACCTGGTCGAAGCTACCTGCGCAATCCAGCTTGCTCGCGCCACCCAGGATACAGCCTGCGCCATCAGCCACGTAGGAGTTCTGGTTGACGTGATAATAGGCGCCGGTCAAACCGAGACCCCAGGCGAAATCATACTTCGCTCCTACCCAGAAGAATTGCAGGATCTTGTCGGTTGTGAAGGCATTGTTGTCGGGCAGAGTCCCGCTCACGGTCAACAAATATCCGCCTGCCGCACCACCAAAGCCAACCGGGGTGCTCGGGTTTGCCTGATCGATGTGAGTGTAACCGGCGAACAAGGTCAGCTTGTCGGCGGGCGCTTCAGCCTTTGGTGCCTTGGTCGGATACCCGCCCGCTGCAGGCCTGCCGAACTCAAAGGTGTATTTGCCCATCACCGACCACGCCGTGTTGTCCGAAATGTTGGCGGCGAGGGTCTGGCTTCCGAACACATCGTTGACCGCGGTCTGCAGGTTTACGGCGCCGTGCTCCTTCGTATAGACCGCCTCGGCCGAAAAGCCGCCGTAGGCTCCGCCGACAAAAAAGCCGTAGCCGCTGCCGAACATGCCGGTGTTGGAACCGCCGTTGGAATACATGGCCCCGGCACTGATCGGCCCGAAATCGTAGACGTACTTGGCCGAGTCATCCCAGCGTGCGGCCTGCGTGCTGCCCGAGCCGCCATTGGTGCCGGAATAACCAAGCAGCGAGAAGGCGTAGGAAAGAGCCATCGGATCGTAAGCCGCGATGGCGTCGAGCTGGAACGAATTCTGCCGGCCGATCGTCAGTGTGCCGTATTGCTTGTTGCTGACGCCTCCAAAGGCTGAGCCGTTGAGCGCCTGGCCGCACCGGCCGCTGTCCGCGTTCGAGTTCTGCTGGTTATAGACGACACCGGCATTCTGGATGAATGAACTGCAACCGTCGGAGAGTTTTCCGGTCAGCGGATCGAAGCCGGTATCCAGCCGGCCGACGATATTCCAACCCTGACCGATCGGTGTGTCGACCTTCAGGCCGAAATTCGATTGCTGCAGACCGTTTTCGGCAATCGTCGATATCCTTTGCCCCGTGTAGTTCCTGGTGGTCGTGAACGGAATGAATTCAAGGCCCGAGACCACGGCGCCAAGCGGGCGGCCATTGGTTTGATAGGCATAACCGACGTCGAGTGTCGCGAAGAAGGTGACGCCGTACCAGGTCAAACTGTCCGGAAGCGGGTCCTTGAACTGCGGCGGGTTTGTAAACAAACCGATGTCCGCGGCATGCGCGTTCGCTGCCAAGCCCACCATCGCAAGCGCAAATACCAACGTTCTTCTCATCTTGACTACCCCCAGGATTGTCCAATGACACCGACAGGCTATTGAGCCTTGCCTGATTTCGCTATATCTGTACGGATATAACGAAGATGGCCCCGGTCACAAAGTGCAATTTGGCAACAGTGGGGAACTAAAATCGCGGCACCCGTGCCGCCGCAGGTCCGACTGCGTCGGACGAAGCACGCCGAGCTGAGGTCGCGCCGGTGCTGCCGCGGCGGGGATTTTGCCGCGGCCAAGTCAAACCGCGAGCACCCGATTCAATCCGATCGGTCGATCATCGGGATACACAGCATTCTGCCGGCAACTGGCAAGCGATCCGATCGGTCGTGGGTTATTCCGGCGGCTCAGGGTTTTCTTCGAACACCCATGTCTGACTGCAACGCCAGAAGCTCCTTGCGGGCCGCGCTTTCCGCGGAGTGTTCGATTTTCCGGTAACGCGCAACCAACGACAGGCCAAATGGCGTAAGGACTGCCCCGCCGCCGTTCTTGCCGCCGGCTTGCCGGTCGACGGCGGCACGCCCGCAGATACGATTGATCTCGTCCACCAGGTCCCACGCCCGCTTGTAGGACATGTCCATCGCCCGGCCCGCGGCCGAGATCGAACCGCAGGCTCGAATATTCTCGAGCAGCTGGATTTTGCCCGGCCCGATGCGACCGTCCGTGTTCAGATCGATACGAACACTCAAGGATGGCAGCGATGTCGTGGAAGACTTTCGCATGATCGGCAGTACTCATGTTCGTTGACGCGTCGCGACTTTAACTCTTCCGCAACGGCGGCCGCAATGCCGGAGCGCTCACCCCAAAGTTGGACAAGCTGTCGCGAAGCAAGCCAGGGCGCGCGACGTCAAATCGATCGAGGGTTGATCCGTCATGCGCGGATGCCGGCGGTTGGGCTCAAGGCGGATCGGCAAGAGAGAGATTTCCGAGAAAGAACCTGCGGCGTCCGACGGCCAACGGTCTGCCGGACCCGGGCGCTTCACGTCCGCTTCAATAGCAACTGCGCGGATCGACCTGGACATATTGTCCCGACGGATATCGGTAATAGCAATTGCCTTGCGCCAGATAATAGCCGGGCCGCGCGGCAGCCTGCGCGCCGGCGATCGCGCCGACCGTGCCGCCGGCGACCGCACCGGCGATCGCGCCGCCCGGTCGTCCGCTGATGAGGCCACCCAGCAGCCCGCCGACGATGGCGCCACCGACCGCGCCTGCGGCGGGATCCGGCGGAGGCGGAGGCGGCGCATAGGCCACCGGCGGCGGCGGTGGATAACCGGCGTCGACCGGCGGTCCGTCCGGTCCGCCGTAGTCGTCCACGACCTCCAGGTCCGACACATAAGCGGGCGGCCCCTCCATCGGTTGCGGATAGAAATACCAGACGCCCCCCACGTCCCACCACCAGCCATAGCGCCCGTTATGGGCCTCATGTCTCCAGCGCCCACCCTCCCAGGCCATCCGGCCATGATAGGCGTGTCCGCCAAAATTGCGTTCCGGCAGCCGCCCTCGGGCGTAACGTCCATCCTGCGGCCCACGGCCCTGCACTTGTCCGGCGCGTGGCGGCACCGGGCGGGTAGCCTGAACCGCGGGGTTACCCTGTCCTGTTGCCGCGGGCTTACCCTGTCCCGCTACCGGGGGCTTGCTTTGCCCTGGTTTCGGCGGCGGCTTGATCGGCTCCTCCGCCTGCGCCGACAGCGCAAAGGCGGTCAGGACCGATACCAAGGGAAGAACGATTCGAGAGCGCCTGGACCTGCTCATTCTCATGCCATCTCCACGGCCATGCGATGATTCTAAGAGGCAAATTGGATCAACGCCACCCCGAATTGCGCCGATCATGCGTGTCTGCAACATTGCTGACGAAGTTGGCGGATTTTGTCTTGTTACAAATCAGTAAGATCGGCGGGTCCAGACCGGATTCCCCGGCGCGTTCGTTTCTGCGTGTTGCCATGCCTATCCATCGCCTTGTAGAGCTACGGTTCCAGGCAAAGGGGAAACGTCATGAAAAAAACGCTTGTGTTGATCGCCGTGCTGTCCTCCGCGGGAGCGTTTGCACAAAGCGGCCCGCCGCCGGCAGGGGACAAACCACCCGCGCATGCGAAGTCGCATGGCGCTCCGAAGTCCGCTCCGAAGTCCATGGCTGAAAAGCTGCAGGCATGTCTCGAAATTGATGACGAAACAAAAGACCGGCTGGACTGCTACGACGCCATCCTTCCGCCGAAGCCGAAGCCCAAATCGGCGCCCGCCAACGGCGTTATGGACTGCCGCTTCGTCAAGGAGGAAGATGAGCGGTTGAAGTGCTTCAATGGGTTTGCGGAAAAAATCCCGAAGTTTTCTTCGCGCTAGCCGCAGGTTGCGGCGCGCCTTGCGATTTCGCTCTTTACCAAACCTCGCTGCTCAGCCCATGATCGCGTCGCGCACAAACAAACCAGGGAGAAGCGCATGAACAAGGTTGTCGCTCTTGCTTTTATTTTCGGACTTTCGGGCAGCGCCGTGCAGGCCATGCCGCTTGCCCCCGGCCAGGCTCCGGCCGACGTGGTGATCAGGGTAGCGGGCGGCTGCGGTCCGGGCTTTCACCGCGGTCCCTATGGCGGATGCCGTCCGAACGGCGAGGCCGTCGTCGTCGTTCCCGGAGCGGTTGTCGTGGCACCTGGCGTCGGTCCTTGCGGTGGCAGGGGACGGCATCGGGCCTGTTCCCCTGAGGGGCGTTGCGTGATGGTTTGCAACTGAGCGGCGGGCGACGATTTTCTAACGATAGGGAGACCGCCTTCGGGCGGTCTTTTTGTTCGAACAGGGTTGCTCTGCCTCGTCCGGTCCTGTTGATAACATGCCGCCGCCATCTCCCGGCGGCGTGACAGATGCTGGCGGCGTGTTATCGACGGCAGACAAATCACAGCGTAACGGAAGAACCACCATGCGGATCACCCTCGTCGGCTCCCGCCATTTTGGCGTGACGACATTGGAAATGCTGCGCCAGCGCGGTGTCGACATCGTCCGGGTTGTCGTTGCGGACGCCGAGGACCGGCTCGCGGCCGCCGCCCGCGCCGCCGGGATCGCGGTGACCGTGCAGGCCGACCCGAAACTTGTCGTGGCATCGGAAATCGCCGAGGCAACCGACCTCATCGTCACTGCGCACAGCCACGCGCGCATCAGCAAGCAAGCCCTCGCCGCGGCAAGGCTCGGCGGCATCGGATATCATCCATCGCTGCTGCCGCGGCATCGCGGCATCGCGGCGGTCGAATGGACGATCCGCGAGGGAGATCCGATCGCCGGCGGCACCGTCTACCATCTGGCCGACCGCATGGATGCCGGCGCGATCGCGGCCCAGGAGTGGTGTTTCGTCAAGAAGGGCGAAACCGCCCGCGAGCTTTGGGAACGCGCGCTGGCGCCACTCGGCCAGAAGCTGTTGGGCGAGGTCATCGACTACGCCAAAATCCACGACGTCCTGCCCGGCAAACCGCAGGACGAGCAATTTGCGACCAAGGCGCCAAGCCTCACCGGTTAGGCCGTTGCGGGACGGGGCACGTATGCCCTCCTCCGATTCGGTCCCGTCAGGTCATCCCAATTTCTCATTCCCAATTTCTGAATCTTGGCACAAGCATTTGTTTTACAAAGCGTTTTAATCAGCCGCCGCGGCGCACCAAAGTTTCAACACATTATCCCGGAATAAGCCAGTCCATCACGCAAATCGGGGATCTCTTTCATGCGCCATGATCGCGTTCAAAAGGCATTCTTTGGCCTCGCTCTCGCCGCCACCGCGGCTGGTCTCGGCGCAGCGCCGGCTTTCGCTCAGAGCCCCTATGACGGACTTTGGAATGTGACAATTATTACCAAGGCCGGTTCATGCGAACCGTCGACGCGCTCGACGCTCACGGTGGCGGACGGTAGGATTTCTGCACCCGGTTCCGACGTTTCCGGCAGCATCGGACGGGAGGGACTTGTGCGAGTATCCATCAATGGTGCATATGCGAACGGCCAGCTCAATGGCAATGCCGGATGGGGGAAGTGGAATGGAGCATCTGCGGGAGTACCATGCAGCGGCCGGTGGGAAGCGTCGCGGCAATAAGGCAGCCCAAATGACCCCTGCCCTGATGTTCGCGCGACGGCTGATATTCGCTGTCGCCACGTTGCTGGTCGCCTCGATGTGGGGCACCGCGAGCCACGCGCAATCGGGACCTTTCGCCGGGATGGCCGGCAACTGGTCTGGCGCGGGCACCGTCACGCTGGACGATGGTTCGACCGAACGAATTCGTTGCCGTGCCAGCTACGCCGTCGGCGCGGGCGGAAATGGTCTGCAACAGACCCTGACTTGCGCCAGCGACAGCTACAAATTCAACCTTGCCACCAATATCACCGCGCAAGGCCCCGCGATTTCAGGGACGTGGACCGAAGCCAGCCGCAACATCAATGGCAACCTCGAGGGGCGCTCCGGCGGCGGCAATTTTCAGGTCGTCGCGACCGCGCCGGGGTTCTCGGCAAACATCACGCTGACGACGCGCGGCAACAAGCAGTCCGTCGTGATCAGGGCGGAGAACCAGTTCAAGGGCGCCACGATTTCGCTGTCCCGCATCTGAGCGCTGTCGGCCTTCCGCTGATCCGCACCGGAAGGTCCGCCTCAGCCTTTGATCGGATCACGATCCGGGCGGCTGGGAAAAACGCGGCGATCTCGACCTTGGCACGGGCATCGACGAGGCCGTCCACGTGAAGCAGGATCGAGGGCGGAAATTCCGTCCGAGCGTCTCGCGCCAGGCTGCACCAATACCGGCGCCCGCCGCTTCGTATCCGGATCGCGCCGGTGCCCCGATCGAAGTCAGCGCGCCCGCATCGCTGCCGGCATATTTACGCGTTGCAAACCGACGCGGGGTCGCCGATACCGGCCTGCTCCGCCGCTCCCAACTCACCGGGCTTCCTCCGCTGATGGACCGAACAGCTTCGAAACCAAGGGCCGCGATGTGGATGGCGGGCTGGCTCAGCTTGATGCTGATCGTGGCCGTCGCCGGCCGCGAGGCAACGCGCGAACTGAACGTGTTTCAGATCATGGAACTGCGCTCGACGCTCGGCCTGCTGATGCTCTACCCGTTGATCCGCCTGTATGGCGGCTTCGCGGCGATGCGGACGTCACGGCCGCTGCCGCAAATCATGCGGGCGCTGATTCACTACGCCGCACAGCTTGGCTGGTTCTTCGCGCTGACGCTCATTCCACTAGGACAGGTGGTCTCGATCGAATTCACCATGCCGATCTGGACGGCGATCCTCGCGGCGAGTTTTCTCGGCGAGCGCATAACGGTCTGGAAGATCTCCGCGATTGCGCTCGGCCTGGTCGGCGTCGTCATCATCGTTCGGCCGGCGACCGGGGAGGTCAATCCGGGGCAGCTGATCGCGCTTGCAGCGGCCGTGGGATTCGGCGTTTCCGTCGCCATGATGAAATCGCTGACCCGCACCGAACTGACCGTGGCGATTGTTTTCTGGATGCTGGTGATCCAGTCCGTGGCCGGCTTTTTTCCTGCGCTCTACCTCTGGAAATCGCCCTCCTCGGAGGTCTGGTGCTGGATCGTCGCGATCGCGTTCTGCGGCACATTTTCGCATTTCTGCATGGCGCGCGCGATGCTGTACGCCGACGCCACGATCGTGTTGCCGATGGATTTTCTCCGGGTTCCGCTCACGGCCACGGCCGGCTGGCTGATCTATTCGGAGCGGCTGGATGCTTTCACCGTGCTCGGCGCCGGTTTGATCCTCACAGGCAATCTGTTGAACCTGAAACCCTCCGCTCCGGCTCCGGTGCGAGCCGGAGCCTGACACCCCGGATCTAGTCGGTACACTCTCCCTGTCCGCCGATCAGCTTCACCATCTTGTCGCCGCCCGAGGTCAGCCGGCACATTTCCACTTCCTTGCCCGCCGGGACCGGTTTGGCGCAGGTGATCTGTGGATTGTTGTTGTATTTGGTGGTCGAGAATTTGCAGCTGACCATGCAGGAGGCATTGCGGGTCAGCGAGTTCGTCAGCCTGATGCTGGCCTCCTCCGCGCCCGGCAAAATGACGCAGTCGAAGGGTACCGGTTCCGCCGACGCCGGCATCACCAGCAACCCCGTCAGCAGCGCGAGTTGGGAAATGGCCGACCGCGACCTCATCAGGCTTGCCAGGGCTATTTCCCTGCCGCCTTTCTCAGTGCGTCGTTGATCCGATCCTGCCAACCGGCCCCGCCCTGCTGGAAGTGCTCGAGGACGTCCTGATCGATCCGCAGCGAGACCAGTTCCTTGACACCCGGAAGCGTCGCTTTCTTCGGCGGCGGTTCTGCCGCCTTCGTGGTCACTTTCTTGAACACCGCCTCGGCTTCGGTGCGTGCGTCGTTCAGGGTTCTTGGCCGTCGTGGCAAATCCGACAAAGTTAGATTCCTTCAAACAATGCAGTCGACAGATAACGCTCGGAGAACGATGGCACGATGGCCAGAATGGTCTTGCCGGCGTTTTCCGGGCGTTTGCCGATCGCCAATGCGGCGGCAATCGCCGCGCCCGAGGAGATGCCGCCGGCAATGCCCTCGTTGCGCGCCAATGCGCGCGAGGTCTCAATCGCGGTCGCGCTGTTGATCTTGACGATCTCGTCGATCACCGAACGGTCGAGGATCTCCGGAACGAAGCCTGCGCCGATGCCCTGAATCTTGTGCGGGGAATGCTGGCCACCCGACAGTACCGGGCTCTCCTCCGGTTCCACCGCGACCACCCGCAGCGATGGCTTTCGGGGTTTGAGTATCTGCCCCACCCCGGTGATGGTGCCACCGGTACCGACGCCAGCGACAAAGAAATCGATGTTGCCGCCAGTATCGTTCCAGATTTCCTCGGCCGTGGTACGGCGATGAACCTCCGGATTGGCGAGGTTCTTGAACTGCTGCGGCATGACGGCATGGGGCGTCGTGCGCACCAGTTCCTCGGCGGTGGCGATCGATCCCTTCATGCCCTGGGCGGCGGGCGTCAGCACGATTTCGGCGCCGAGGAACGCCAGCATCTTGCGCCGTTCGATCGACATCGATTCCGGCATCACCAGCTTCAGCCGGTAGCCGCGCGAGGCGGCAACAAACGCCAGGGCAATTCCGGTATTTCCGGACGTCGGTTCGATCAGCACGGTGTCGGCGTGGATGATGCCAGCCTTTTCCATCGCCACGATCATGGCGGCGCCGATGCGGTCCTTCACGCTTGCTGCCGGATTGAAATATTCCAGCTTGGCGAGAATGGTCGCGTTCGACCCGTGCTGCTGCGGCAGCTTTCGCAAGCGCACGATCGGGGTATCCCCGACCGCTTCCACGATGCTGTCAAAAACCCGTCCCCGGCCCGGACGGTGCACTGCACTCGTAGCTGACGATGCGTCCATGAACGTACTCCCTTGACCGCACTGCACGTGGATTTGAAGGAACTTGTTTCATTAGGGGCAGCGCCTGCCGATGTGCAAGTCTGAATCGTGCGAGTCATAGTTCGCTGCATTGCAAACGCTGGAATTCGCCAAACAACTTAAAACCAACGCATTTGTGTTGCGACATCGTCAAGCAAATCGGTGTATGTTCAAGCTGCCCGTTCAGATCGCAAGGAGGTCACGATGTCAGCAGTTGCTGAAGTCCTGTCGACCGTCGCGCCCAACCCCGATCCTCGTGGTTGCGATCTGCCGACCTGCCCGGTTTGCGCGGATTCCATGGTGGCTGCGGAAGCGTCCGCTTACGTTTCCGACAACGTCATCAGCTATCTCTGGACCTGCGATACCTGCGGTTACGGATTCGTGACCAAGCACGCGCTCAAGCGGTTTGCCTGTAACTGATCTTCCGATGAATGCCAGATTGCCGCGCCGGCGCGAGCCCTGATCGGGACGCGACCGGTTGCCATTAGCTGGGCCCGGATGAGACGGGAGAGCTTGCGTCGGCATGGTGCGATACTACCGATTATCGCCTGCTGACTTCGCAGCCATATACGGCGCGCCGGGCGGCCGGCGTGAAGCGGCCCGCTAATCTCGATTTGTTGATACCGTCGTCAGCGCGGCGCGATATCGCCCCTTGCCCATCCGGCACGGGTGCTTTCCCTAAAGCTTGCAAAGCTTCCCAGCGCGATGGCTTGCCGGATGTCCTGCATCAGGCGCTGGTAGTAGGCGATGTTGATCTCCGACAACAGCATCGCGCCCAGCGTCTCGCCGGATTTGACGAGGTAATGCAAATAGGCACGCGCGGTGTTGCGCGTGGACGGCCACGCACTCTCCTCGTCGAGTGGCCGCGGATCGTCGGCGTGGCGGGCGTTGCGAAGATTGATCTGACCGAACCGCGTGAACGCCATCCCGTGACGTCCGTTGCGGGTCGGCATCACGCAGTCGAACATGTCGACGCCGCGCGCGACCGCCTCCAGGATATCGTCGGGTGTGCCGACGCCCATCAGATAGCGCGGGCGCCCCTTGGGCAGGATCGGCGCGACCTCTTCGATCATGGCGAGCATGACCGATTGCGGTTCGCCGACCGCAAGACCGCCGATCGCATAACCGTGAAACCCGATCTCGACGAGGCCCCGGGCGCTGGCCTGGCGCAGCTCGGGCACGTCGCCGCCTTGCGCGATGCCGAACAGCATATAACCGGGCGGCGCGCTCTCGAACGCGCGCTTGCTGCGCTCGGCCCAGCGCAGCGACAGCTGCATCGCCCGCTCGATATCGCCGCGCTCGGCCGGCAGACGCACGCATTCGTCCATCTGCATCGCGATATCGGAGCCGAGCAGCCGCTGCACCTCGATCGAGCGCTCCGGCGACAATTCCACCATGGCGCCGTCGATATGGGAGCGGAAGGTCACCGCCTTTTCGCCGACCTTGCGCAGCTCCGACAGCGACATCACCTGGAATCCGCCGGAATCGGTCAGCATCGGACCGTTCCAGCCGGTGAACGTCTGCAAGCCCCCAAGCGCGGCAATGCGCTCCGCGCCGGGCCGCAGCATCAGATGATAGGTATTACCGAGCACGATATCGGCGCCGGCATCCCGCACCTCGCGCCAGTGCATGCCCTTCATGGCGCCGGCGGTGCCGACCGGCATGAAGGCAGGCGTTCGCACCACGCCATGCGGCGTGGTCGATTGACCCGTGCGCGCCTGCCCGTCACGGCCGAGCAGTTCGAAATGATTGGCTGATGTCATCCGGTCGACTTATCACGAAACAGCAGGCACGCATCCCCATAGGAATAGAACCGGTAGCCGCCCTGGATGGCGTGGGCATAGGCCCGCTTCATGGTTTCCAGTCCGCTGAAGGCCGATACCAGCATGAACAACGTCGAACGCGGCAGGTGAAAATTGGTCAGGAGAATGTCGACCGCGCGAAAGCGATAGCCCGGCGTGATGAAGATCGCGGTATCGGCGCTGAACGGTTCGATCATGCCGTCCTCGGCCGCGGCACTCTCCAGCAGCCGCAGCGACGTGGTGCCGACGGCGACGATGCGGCCACCGTTGGCGCGCGCCGCGTTCAGCGCTGCTGCGGTGTCGCGCGAGATCGTGCCCCACTCGGCATGCATCTTGTGTCCCGCGGTGTCCTCGACCTTGACCGGCAGGAAGGTCCCCGCCCCGACATGCAGGGTTATCCGGTGAATTCCGACCCCGCGCCGGCGCAATGCATCCTCCAGCATGGGCGTAAAATGCAATCCCGCGGTCGGCGCCGCGACAGCGCCCTCGTTGACGGCAAACATGGTCTGATAGTCGGCAGCATCGCGCTCATCGGGCGTACGCCTGGAGGCGATGTAGGGCGGCAGCGGCGGACTGCCGAGATCGGCGATTGCAGAATCGAGCGTTGGCCCATGAAATGAAAACGACAGCGTGACCTCGCCGTCGTCGCCCTTGTGCTCGACCTCGGCGTCGAGATGGCCGAGAAGGCACACCTTGCCCTCATTGCCGAAGCGCACCACATCGCCCGGCGACAGCTTCTTGGCCGGCTTGACCAGCGCCTGCCAGCGCGAGCCGTCGAGCCGCTTGATCAGCGTCGCCTCGATCTTGGGTTCGGTATCGCGGCCGATGCGCCGGCCCTTGAGCTGTGCCGATATCACCTTGGTGTCGTTGACCACGAGCTGATCGCCGGGCTCAAGCCAAAGCGGAAGATCGGCAATGCTGCGGTCACGCAAGACGCCGTCGGGCTGCACGACCAGCATCCGCGCGGAATCGCGCGGGCTCGCCGGCCGCAGCGCGATGCTGTCGGCGGGAAGTTCGAAGTCGAAGAGATCGGTGCGCATGGGCTATTTCGGGGCCCGTTCCTCATCCTGAGGAGCGCGACAGCGCGTCTCGAAGGATGAGGCCGAGTTGTTGCTGTCCGTGGCCTCATGGTTCGAGACGCCTGCTTTGCAGGCTCCTCACCATGAGGAACGCCTTACGCCGCGTCCGAGGCCATGTGCGCCTTGACGATCTTGTCCGGGTCCTTGACCGGTTCGCCGCGCTTGATCTTGTCGACGTTCTCCATGCCGGACGTCACATTGCCCCAGACCGTATACTGGTTGTTCAGGAACGAGGCATCGTCGAAGCAGATGAAAAACTGGCTGTCGCCGGAATCCGGACTGGCGGCGCGTGCCATCGACACCGTGCCGCGGACATGCGGCTCCTTGTTGAACTCCGCCTTCAGCTTCTTGCCGGAGCCCCCGGTGCCGGTGCCCTGCGGACAGCCGGTCTGCGCCATGAATCCTTCGATCACGCGGTGGAACACGATGCCGTCGTAGAATCCCTCGCGCACCAGTTCCTTGATCCGCGCGACGTGACCGGGCGCAAGATCGGGCCGCATCTCGATCGTAACCGGCCCCTGGGTGGTTTCGAGGATCAAAGTATTTTCGGTGTCAGCCATGCTCTCTTCTCTGCGGGTTGGGGTGGAGGAGGTTTCCGGTTGTGAAACTGGACGGCGAACGGACGGCCGGCAGCGGCGCCAGCCATCCCTTCGCTAAATGGCATCGGCGTGCACCGCTGCAACGCCTCCATTACCGCGATGCGGTACATCAGCCGGTCGTTGTCATCAGCCTGTTCCAATTCATAGGTGATCCTGGGATGGCCCAGAATCTCGCCTGCCCGGTTAAAGCTCACGATCACGGTGATGTCGATACCGGGATGGGCGCGCGACGGATCCGGCGGTCTCCAGCAGGTCCGCAGCCGCGCAAATACGTCGTGAATGGTGTTGACCTGCGCCGGTTCCGCCGGCGCGCAGGTTGACCCCAGGAACAGCAGGGCCGCCGCATACCGGATCCGCTGGGTGCGAGGCCGGCGCACCCGATGTCACTTGATGTCGGATGCGACCTGCACCTTCACCATCTTGTCGGGATCGGTCACGGTGCCACCTTGCGATCCCGGCGGCGCCTTCTTGAGCTTGTCGATCACGTCCATTCCCGACACCACTTCGCCGATCACGGTGTACTGGCCGTTCAGGCTCGGCCCGTCGGCGAACATGAAGAAGAACTGCGAATTGGCGGTATCGACGCTGTCGCCGCGCCGCGCCATGCCGACGGTGCCGCGCTTGAACGGCGCGCTGGAAAATTCCTGTTTCAGGTTCGGATATTTCGATCCGCCGGTGCCGTTGAAATTCTGGCCGTCGCCGGTCTGCGCCATGAAGCCGTCCATCACACGGTGGAACGGGACGTTGTTGTAGAACCCTTCGCGCGCCAGCTGCTTGATGCGTTCGGCGTGCTGCGGCGCAAGGTCGGTGCGCAGCTTGAAGACGATGCGGCCCTTGGTGGTGTCGATGACAATCGCATTCTGCTTGTCGAGACCGGCGGGAAGCGGCTGCGCGATCGCAGGAGCGACGCAAATCAGCGCGGCGAGAACGGCAAGAATCCGGATCATGAAAACTCCAACAATGGGGGTGAAAGCTAGCCGGTGAATTTGGTCTTGAGGCGCGCGGCGACCGCTTTTGGCACGAACGCCGATACGTCGCCGCCCATGCCAGCGATTTGGCGGACCAGTGTGGCGGTGATCGGGCGAACCGCCACCGAGGCCGGAACAAACACCGTTTGCACCTCGGGCGCCATGGTCTCGTTCATGCCGGCGATCTGCATCTCGAAATCGAGATCGGTGCCGTCGCGCAAGCCCCGAATCATGATGGTGGCGCCATGTTTTTGCGCCGCGGCAACGGTGAGATTGTCATAGGTCGTGCAATCGAAGGCGCAACCGGCCTTTGCCGCCACCGGCGCGAACAGGGTCCGGACCATGTCCAGACGCTCCTCGGTCGAAAACAGCGGCTTTTTGCTCGAATTCACGCCGATTGCGACGATCAACCGGTCGCACAGGCCGACGGCATGCCTGACAACGTCCAGATGGCCGTTGGTAACGGGGTCAAAGGAACCGGGATAAAGCGCGATGCGGGCCATAAATCCGTCTACCCCGCCCCGGCCGGGGCTGCAAGCCGGTCCGGTTCCCCGGATCGACGCCGATTGCCGAAGCTTTATTTCTCATCGGCCGCTGAACTACTTGCCCCGTCGGCGCGTCTCCTAAGGGTATCGGCTGTGTTTCATCCCTGTGCCGGCGATGAAACAAAACTCTGCCGGGACGAAACCAGTTTTGGGGACGGCGAAGACATCCGGAAACCGGAGCTTTGTATCAGTCGACCAACCAAACGGGCCATCAAGGCCTAATGACAGGGGACCGCCATGATCAAGGCTCTTACAGCAGTCGCTATTGCGGCGCTTGTCGCTGCCGCCCTTACCGTACTTCCGGGATTTGCACCCCAGGTCGAAGCCAGTGTGCCGCACGCCCTCGCCAAGGGCGACCGGCTGGACATCCGCCCGGTGGGCCGCGATTGCTCGCAGCAGGCCTGGCCGCATTTCGAAGCTTCCTGCCTGCGTGTCGCGGGGTCCAAGACCGCGACCATCCGCGAAGCCCGCCTGGTCACCGCCGACCGCACGCCATAAGGCGCATAGCCGATCGAATACCCGTTCTGATCAGACCGGAAAAAAAAGGCTGGGCCGTAGTCCCAGCCTTTTGTCTTGACTGGATTGCCTTGCCCGAACCGGTACCCGCGCTTTGCTTCGCACGCAACTCTGCGTCATTGACTCTCGTAAAGCTTCTGTAGCTCGGCAAATCGAATGTCGGCGCGGCGGAGCCGCCGACAAAGCTCGCGGTTGATATTCTGTAGCACCATGACATACGCATGGATGTCGGCTTTGTAGCACGTGTAGAGTTGTCGGGCCGTGAGTTCGTACAGCACGGTTGGGCTCTCCGCGACGACGGTGGCCGATCGGTTCTGCATTTCGATGAGCGTCATTTCGCCGAAAAAATCACCGGGCCCGAGACCCGCCATGCGAATTGCGCGCCCCGAATGCCCCAGCCTGCTCACCACGAGTTCGCCGGAGTGAACAATGAACATTGAGCGCCCCGGTTCGCCTTCCGCAACGACCGTGGCACCGACATCGATGCGGCGCTCGGCCAGCATGGAAACCAGGAGATCGAGGCCAGAGTCTGAGAGGCCACCGAAGAAAGGGGTGGCGAGCAAGAACGCTTTCAGATCGGGGGAGCTGACAGCCATCGACCCAATATACTACCGCTCCCAGTGGCGGCAAGCGAACAGAGCCTGACGTTGCGCGGCGGGTTGGGATGCCGGTTCGAGCGACCTTCTGGCCTGAGTCGAAGTGTGACACTCATCACAGCGCTCATGAACGACACCGCGTACTCCTGCGACCACGATGGAGAGGGGATGGTCCCTTCCCACACAAGGCAGGAGAAAGTCATGAACTACGAACTGAGCACTGCGGAACTCGATCTGGTCAGCGGCGGCGATATCAGGAAATCGCAAATCTTACCGGGCTACAAGGAGCCGACCGTCCTCCTCGACGACGGCATCAACATTCGGACCACCGGGCTCTTCCACAGCAATGTCGGCTACAACTCACCCTTCACTCCAATTCCGGCGTGAGCGCGCAGCGGAACGGTCGCGACTTTTTGGACAAACAGGAGATTGAAATGACCAAGGTCAATGACGAACTGAACATCAACGAACTCGAAGCTGTCGCTGGCGGCGCCCGCGACGAAGTCGTTATCATCGGCTGCACCACACCGCGGCCGCTAGGGTACCCGCCTGGGACGATCACCTGGAATCCCTGGATCGGCCAGCCGCGGCCGATGTGAGCAGCGCGTTGAGCCGGTCAGCTCACCAACTCGTTGCAAGACACATAATTCGCGAAGATATTCTCAGGTCCTGAAGGCCCGCCGGTCGTGACCTGGCGGGCCCTTCAACGCGGACCTGGCCCGCGCCCTCGTGACTTCGGCACGACGTCTTCGGTCGTTCGCTAAAGCAATTGCCGTTCGGCGAAGGACGCGAATATTCCGGGAGCGTTGCTAAGCTCGGTAAAGGTTCCGGTTTGTGCGACCTTGCCATCGACCAGCACGATAATGCGATCCGCCTGGCACACGGTGCTCAGCCGATGCGCGATGACAATCCGCGTTACATTGAGGTTGCCGAGGGACGCGCTTACGATCGCCTGCGACTGGTTGTCGAGCGAACTCGTTGCTTCGTCGAACAACAGAATACGGGGGCGGCGTGCGATCGCGCGGGCGATCATGATCCGTTGCCGCTGGCCGCCGGAAAGCGTGTTGACGCCTTCTGCGATCACCGTGTGCATGCCCATCGGCATGCTCCTGATGTCGTCATCAAGTCCAGCAAGCCGCGCGGCCTCCCACGCCTGCTCGAGCGGCAGTTGGGCGCCGCCGCAAATATTGTCGTAGAGGCTGCCTGTCGCCAACTTTCCGTTCTGCAGGACCACGCCAAACTGCAGCCGCACCGCGCTGATGTCGAGTGTGTCGATTGCTTTTCCGTCGAGGAACACGGCGCCCGTCTCCGGCCGTTCAAAGCCCAAGAGCAGCCGGAACAGCGAGGATTTGCCGCTTCCCGACGGACCCACAATCGCGACGTATTCCCCTGACGCGATCCGCAGGGTGACGTTGTCGAGGACGGGCGGCCCGCTCGGCAGGTAGCGAAAGGTCAAGCGGGAGAACTCAACCGCTCCGGACAGCTGCCCCGGGGGCTTGCGGTCCTCCGAAACCTCGACCATGGCCGAGATCAGAGGCCGGAGGCGGGTGAGACGGGGGATTGCGATCAGCGCTTCACTCACGCCCGACGCCCAAGCACCGATCCATCCCATCGATTGGCCGAACGCAGTGAAGAACGCGAAAAAGCCGCCGACGTCTTCCAGTAGCTTGCTCTTCGTAAATGCCGCCGCCGCGAAAATGACAAGCGTGGCGACAGTTGGAAACGATGTCTCAAAAACGCCGAGAGCGTTGGCAACCCGCTGGGAGGCAATGAAATACTGTTTCTGGATCGCGAACTGTCTCGACCACACCGCGAGGGCGCGAAGCGTTGCGGCTGCGACACGGAGCTTGCTGATGCCGGAGATGAGCTGCAGCACGAAGCCGCTGATCTTGCCCTGCGCATTGAAGTGGCTGTTCTCATAATAAAGGCGAAGCACGCTGGTGGCGATGATCAGGATCGCTCTGACAACCGTCAGCAGCAACGCGATCAGCCCGAGCTTGAGATCATAATAAAGCATCAGACCTATGCTGAACCAGCAGAACAAGCCGGCCATCATTCCGCGCAAGGCGCGCCCGGTTAAGGTCCGCCGCGCCGCATCGATCCCCATCGCGCGGTCGACAAAGTCGCCGACCGTGTATTCGCGAAACAGCGCGGCCGGCAGCCTGAGCAGACGGTCGATCACCGCCGCTTGCAGTTTCCAGTCGATCAGGCCTTCGAGCCTGAGCATCGCCAGCCCTTCCATCGCCTGGACACCGGCCATGGCGACGGCCGTCACGGTAAGCGCGAGCGCGCAAAACGCGAGCTGGTCGAGCTCGGTGCGGGGTATGACGGAACTGATCAGATGTCCGGTAATAAGTGGGGCGACCAATGATAGCAGGCCGATCGCAACAACGGCGAGCACGATGCGGCTGAGGTTGCCGCTGGAATGGCGGATCGAGAATGTGAGCAGGTCCCGAAATCCAACCGGGCGCGACGGCAACGCGGGATAGAACGTCACCGCTTCCGAGGCCAGCTCCATTGCCAGCGAACGGTTGACCGCACGGCGCGTTCCTGTTTTCGGATCGAACATGGTGTAACGATGTCTTGCGCCCTGGATCAGCGCGACCGGATTGCGCTCCTCACCGTGCCAGGCCAGTAGCGGACCGACGTCCTGCTCCCACCAACGGCCGCGCAACAGGGTCCGGCGAACGCGTAGTCGCGCGGTTCTCGCGATCTCGACAACGTGGGCAAATTCCTGGCCAGCCGATGCGGGCCGCGGAGGGACGATGAGCGGCACTTGAAACGCTTCCGCGACCATCCGGCAGGCGGCGAGCAGCGGATCCGACGGGTCCGCGTCTATCTTTGCGCGGTCGAAGTGCCGTACCATGATCGCGGAGAGGCGGTCGAAGGATTCGAACGTCTGTGTCGTCGTCAGATCGCCGCGACGGACCAGGCGCTGCGTTTCGCGGCCAATATCACGGATCAGATAATCCCGAATACATGCGATGACGCTGAGATGGAATTGATCGGCGGCACGCCACAGCACATCGGTTTCCGGCATGCCGGTGCTCCCGACAACGCTGCACGCAGACGGACCGGCCTCGATCCACATCCCTGACGTCAACGGCAGCGGCGGACCACCGGCGGTAAAGACCGGATCGAGCCCCATGAACTTCACCGTACCTGCCTGCAGGGCGACCCAAACGATGCTGCGTACCGGACCACGGCGCCGGTCGCCAGGCGGAATCTCGGCCGCTCCATCGCCCGTCACTTCGCGCATCTCCCAGCTCGGGGTTGGACCCGCGATTAACCTGGCGAGTCGTGTGATCCATGCGGTGATCGAATCGACCGATCGGAATTCCCCACGCGGCACGAACAGCGCTTCGGTGCCGGGACCGCCAACTGCTATCAGCTGGATCGGCGCGCCCGAACCGTCGATGGCATCCTGCAGGTCGAGAATAATCTCGCCGCCCTCGACCCGAAACAGATGGTGTCGAGCGCCCTCGGTGCGGCCTTCGACGAAGCTGACGGCGAAGACATCGACGTGCCCCGCCACGACCAGCAACACGTGCTCGCGGTGATCGAGAAGTCTCGGGTAACGACCATCGAGCACAATGCAAGCAGGCGGACAAGCGGTCGCCTCTGGATCGGCCGCTGCGGGCGCCTGTGGGAGGACAGAGTCGTTCATTCCTGAGCCACGAGTTTCGCGTATGCGCCCTGAAGGGTGATCAGCTGCTCATGGGTTCCGCGCTCGGCAATTTTGCCATGCTGCAGCACGATGATCTCGTCACAGTCGCGGATCGTGCTGAGGCGATGCGCGATGATGATGCACGTGCAGCCCCGGCGCCGCAGATTGTCGTCAATGGCCTTTTCGGTGATCGGGTCGAGAGCGCCGGTCGCTTCGTCGAGCACGACTACCGAGGGATTGGAAACCAGCGCCCGGGCAATCTCGATACGCTGGCGCTGGCCGCCGCTGAAATTCGTGCCGCCTTCGTTGATATAGCAGTCGTAGTTTCCCGCCCGCGTGGCGATGTCCTCATGGATGACCGCATCCTTCAACGCCTGTGACAGGTCCGCGTCGGTTACGGTGGCGTCCCACAGCGTCAGGTTATCGCGGGCCGTTCCCTCGAACAGGAAGATGTCCTGATCGACGTAGGCGATCGAGTTTGCAAATACCTGTGGGGGAATATTCGGCAAAGTCCATCCGTCGATGCGGATTTCACCGGCCCATGGCCTGTAGAGTCCGCAAATCAGCTTGCCGAGGGTCGATTTTCCGCTGCCGGAGGCGCCGACAAGCGCCACCCGTGAACCCGGCTGGATGGTGATGGAGAGGTCCGCCAGCAGCGGTGGCTCCAGAACCGAGTAGCCGAATTGGAGGTTGCTGAGCTCGATCCTGCCGGTCAGCTTCGGAGGAAAGCGATCCGGCGCGACGGTGTCTTTGCCGGAATTGTCGAGCGGGTAATTATATACATCCTCGAGGCGCTCGAGCGCGCCCTTGATGACCTGAAAGCTGCCGATGTGATTGACGAGGTCGGTGACAGGCGCTGAAAAACTGGCCATCAGCGACTGGAACGCGACGAGGCTGCCGAGCGTGAGCGAGCCCTCGATCACGCGCAAGCCGCCGATGCCCAGTATCGCCGCGAGCGTCAGCCCGGAGAATAGCGTCGGCAGCGTGTCAAGAAAGATCGAGGATACGCCGAGCTCCTGCTCCGCGTTGAGCGCCTTGGCCTGAATCCCCGCCCATTGACCGAACGCCTCGTCCTCCAGTCCGCTTGCCTTCAGGGTCTCGATGGTACGCACGGCGCTCACCGTGGAGGCAACAAGCTTACCCTGTTCGAGCGTAAGGCTTCGGCTGAGATCCTGCCGGCGCCCGCCAACGAATTTCAGTGCCAGCACGTTCGCCAGCGACATGCTGACGCCGATCGCCGCGAGTGGGGCATCGTAAATCGCCATTGCGGCGGCGAAGAACACGATCGATGTCAGATTGAGCGCGTTGGCCGCGATGCCGCTGGAGAGCAGGCGGGCAATCTGCTCGTTGGCATAAACGCGGTTCGCAATATCGCCGGCGTGGCGCTGGGTGAAGAACTCGACCGGAAGCGCCATGACGTGCCAGAGGAAACGGCTGATCATGACCACCGCAAGCTTCGTTTGCAGCCTCAGGAGCAGCGATTGACGCACCATCGTCAGGATGGCGCGGATCAAAGCGGTCACGGCCATGCCGATCAACAGTGGGACCAGCCAGTTCGTGCTGTGCTGGATCAGGATGTCGTCGACGAAGATTTTCGAAAATCCTGCGCTTACTATCGCCGGTAGGATCAGCGCGAAGCTCACGACCACGAGCAGACCGACCGCGGGCTTCGAGCCGCGCAATTCGCGCAGCAGCAAACGCAGTCCCTGCGGCTTGCGACCCAGCTTCCTGAACGCCTCGGTTGGCTCCATGATGAGGACGACACCGGTGAACGCAAGATCCAGTTCCGCCATGTCGATACGCCGCCGCCCGATCGCCGGATCGTTGATGTAAACGCGATCACCCACGATGCCCTCCAGCACCACGAAGTGATTGAAATTCCAGTGAATGATGCAGGGCATCGGTAATTCGTGCAGCGTCGAAGGCTCCTTGCGGAAGCCCCTGGCGGCAAGGCCGAAACGGCGCGCCGCCCGGACGATGTTGCTTGCCTTGCTGCCGTCGCGCGAGACCCCACAGGCGACGCGGAGCTGCTCCAGCGAAATCCAGGCGCCATGGTGGGCAAGAACCATGGCCAGCGCCGCGGCCCCGCATTCGACCGCTTCCATTTGCAGGATGGTGGGCGTCCGCTGTATCGCCTTGCGCCAGAACCGTCTGCGGGCGGGCCGCGCGTACGACAGCGGCGGCACCTCGTCCGGCGATGGCTGGGGCAAAGGGGCGTTATCCATCAAGCCCCGTCAACCGCTTGATGAGGGGCAGCACCAGGTCGAGCGGGCGTTGGCTTCGCGTGGTAACTTCTGCGCGGGTCAGCGTTCCGCTGCTGAGACGAATGGGCGGCCCCTTTCCAACCGCCCAACGATAGCTGCTGACGGTTGTTGGGTCCTGTTCCAGGCTGACCGTCGCGGCGTAGGGCGCGCCCTTCTGCGAAAAGCGGCTGACGAGGCTGTCATTGTGGAGCACCGCAGCCATGCCCTGGGGAGTCATCGGGAAATCGGAGACTGTCATCACGGTGCCGACCATGGTTCCGAACTCCTCGCGTTTGACCGTGCTCGGCTCGATCCGGACCTGCATTCCGGGTTTAACATTCTTGCCGCGCTCCGCCGGAATATAGACCAACGCCTCGAGCTTCACCCCCTCGCTTTCGATTGCGATGACCGGCGTGCCGACGGCGAGCACCGAGCCCGCGGAGACCTTGACTTCGAGGACCCGTCCTTCGATCGGGCTGATGACCTGGGTATTCTGGTTCAACATTCCAGCAGCAGCGTCCATCTGCCGGCGCGCGTCATTGAGGGTAAATTGCGATTGCTGGATATCGTGTTCGCGCTGCGTCTCCAGATCGGTCTTTTGCGATCGCAACTTCAGGATTTCGTTCTGGGTATCTTCCTTTCGCTGCTGCGCATCGGCGAGATCGCGACGACGATCCTCGAGGTTGCGTCGGGTGGTGTATCCCTTGGCCAGCAAATCCTCGAGGTTCTTGACATCGATCGTCAGATAATCGATGCGCTGGTCTGTGGCTTTTATGACTTGGTTGAACGCCGCCTCAAGCTTCGCAAAATTTTGGCTCTTTGACGCGAGTTCGCTGGCGATCTTCGAGGTCAGATCGGCATGCTCGCGCTCGCGTTCGCGAAACACCTCGACGGCGCTCGTGTGGCGCTGCTGGATATCGGTTTGGACGATCTGGGCGATGGCCTGGCCTTGCAGGACGTGATCGCCGACCGAGACGTCGACCGACGAGAGCCGTCCGGCGGCCGCGGAGACGGCATCGACGACCCGACCGCCTTTGCTGATCAAGATCCCCTCGCCGGGCGCGCGGGTCGGAATTCGGCCGATGACGCCCCATGTCAACGCGGCCGCCAGGGCCAGACAAGTCACGAACGTCAAAATCCAGTCAAACGGTTTGGTAATGCCGACAAGATGGTCGAGCTGTTCGGGCGACGAGGCTCGCTGCAGCGCCACGGTGCGGAAGGCCCGTTGCGACTGTTCGGTCACGGTCGCGTCCTCCGGTTCGCGGTCGTGCCGCGGACTGGCATATCGGGTGCGTACAACGGTGGATTCTGCCGAAAATACACAGCTAACCCCTGCTCGCCGTGCCGGATCATACACCAAAGCGAATGCCGAACAACCGACCGCGGGCCGATCGAACTCGATCGGGAAGGAGCGCCTCTGGATCGAGGTTCGATCTGGCCGAAAAGACGAACCCTCGCCGTCCTGCCCTAGCGCAACAATGCGGTCAGGACTATGCTTCCACGAGCTTCCTTGCGAGGTTGATCTGAAATGATCGTGGCCGGCGTCAAGAATTCAGCGCTGATGTTTGCCCGGCGCGCTGGTCAATGGATAAAGCAGTTAGGCTTTGGGTTCGCGATTGTTTTACTCACACCGACGCTATGCAGCAGCGGCGTCCTTACAGAGAGCGATTTCAAGAAAATTGAGGATATCAAGCCGCTCTTTCAGAATTTGATGGCTGATCTCTTTCAAACCTCAAAACGAACGGACATTTCCAGCGGTGACGCCGACTGTATCAGGTCGACAATCCGGGAGCTTCTTCAGATTTCCGATGAGCTTTCGAGCTACGAATATCTGATCACGATTGAGAAGGAGATGACTGATTTTGGCGACAACAACCCGATGCGGGGCATCGTCAAATTTGCGGTCGAGAAAACCAACACGATTTTGGCCAGTGAACGAAAACGACTGACTCAGTTGTCGGACCAGTGCTCGCGTTATCCTCTGTCGACAGGCAAGACGCAGCAGGCGCTGCAATTCATCAACTCCACGACCAATATCCTTAGTTCAATTCAGGTGCGTCTCTAGCAAAAGGACGCCGCGGCTCAGGTTTTGCCAATTTCCGGGGACATGCCGCAGTGTGATGTCTATCACGGTCTTAATGAACTGCCCCGCCTATACCTGCGACCACCAATTGAGGGGATAGTCCCTTCCTAAACAAGCAGGAGAGAGACATGAATAACGAAATCCGCGAATTGAGCTTCGACGAACTTGATAACGTTTCGGGTGGCAACTTCGTACGCTGGCTTGTCGGAGCCATTGGCGCCGAGGTTGTCCACGCCATTCTGAACGCCAAGGACTCCACCCCGACCAACGTGTTGAACGGAATGCTTGGCGCCATCGGTCAAAAGCCGGTTTGATCCTCAGGGCCACTCCACACCCCCTCACCAACTCAAAGGCCGCCTCAATTGGCGGCCTTTTCGCTGGGCAGCGCGGATTGGCGGTACGAGCCAACCCGCCGCTTTAAATCGGGTGACGCGTGTTAGACCAGCGAACAAGAATGACTGGTCCAATTGTTGGATCAGTGCACGTTTTCCCCTGTGGTTTGGCAAGACGCAGCAGGCGCTGCAATTCATCGACACCACGACCAATATCCTTCGTTCGAGGTGCGTCTCTAAGGAAAAAGGCGTCGCGGCAATCGGGTTTTTGCCAATTTCCGGGGACATGCCGCAGTGTGATGTCTATCACGGTGTCAGTGAACTGCGCCGCCTATACCTGCGACCACCAATTGAGGGGATAGTCCCTTCCTAAACAAGCAGGAGAGAGACATGAATAACGAAATCCGCGAATTGAGCTTCAATGAACTTGATAACGTTTCGGGTGGCAGCGGCGGCTTCGTAGGCTGGCTTGTCGGAGCCATTGGCGCCGAGGTTATCCACGCCATTCTGAACGCCAAGGACTCCACCCCGACCAACGTGTTGAACGGAATGCTTGGCGCCATCGGTCAAAAGCCGGCTTGATCCTCAGGCCACTCAACACTCCCACGCCACTCAAAGGCCGCCTCAATTGGCGGCCTTTTCGCTGCTCTTACGGGGCTCGCTTGGCGTGCTGTTTGCCATCCGCGCGATCGGCCGCCGACGCTTCAGGGGAACAGCGGACCGAGACCACGCGGCGGCAGCTCGATTTGCGAGGACCGCCCTAGCCCAGCGGCACGCTCTGCGCATGGCGGAAGATGTTCTTCGGATCGAACTGCGCCTTGATCTTCATCAGCCGCGGCAGGTTATCGCCCCAATAGGCTTTGGCGTAACCATCGCCGAGGTCGAGATCGCAATAATTCACATAGCATCCGCCGGAAACGAACGGCCGCATCGACGCATACAGCGTCCGCATCGCCGCGATGTTAACCGCCGAAGCGCTCGCGCTCGGCCACTCCTTGACGTACTGGATCGAGTATCTTGTCGTACCCCGGTGCACGAAGGCCGTCGCGTCGGACGCCACCTTGTTGATCGCGCCGCCATAGCTGTCGCACAACGCCGCGATCGCCACCGATGATTTCCGCAGGCGATCCAGCAATGTCAGGATTCCCTGATCGGACATGGGATCGGTCACGTAGTCGGATTTGCCTTTCATGAAAGCGGCGTCGGGGCCGCCGCCGTTGAAGATGTTGGCCGCCTTGTCGAACGTCATCGTCCTGGTGCTCAGAAGTCTCTGCCGGACCGGCCAGGGTTTGCAGGCGCTTCAGTTCGACCTTCAGCCTGGTTTCGGATGCGACCGACAGTCCGGCGACATGCAGGGTCATCAATCCCCCGTTGCCCTTGGTCAGGTGAAGCGTGCAGGTGATCGACGACGGCAAATCACCCAGCCACTCCTGCCAGGCCCGCACGATCTTCACCCCCTGCGCGGCCGGCTTGTTCCAGGTGATCGCGAATTTGGCGACCATGTTGACGGCGCTGGTGCGAAAGCTGAAATTCGTCACGACGCCGAAGCTGCCATTGCCGCCGCCGCGCAGCGCCCAGAACAGGTCGGGATTTTCCTGTTCGCTCACATTTAGAATTTGGCCGGAAGCATCGACCACTTCCATCGCCAGGATGCTGTCGCAGGCAAGGCCGAAGGCGCGCCCGAGCAGTCCAAAGCCTCCGCCCAGCGAATGGCCGGCGACCCCCACGGGAAAGCAGGTTCCCGCCGGTATCGCCAGATCGCTGGGGGCGAGCTTGTCGTAAACCGATCCCAGTGACGCGCCGGAGCCGATCGACACCGACTTCTTGTCGGCCGAGAGCTTGATCGCGGTCATGCCGCGAACATCGATCACCAGATCCGGACTCTGCGAAAAGCCTTCATAGGAGTGACCGCCCGAGCGGATGGCGAAGCCAATGCCGTTGTCGGTGGCCCAGCGGATGGTGGCGCCGACCGACGCGGCGCTGGCGGCGACCACCCGCACCTGCGGCGAGATTTGCGTCCGCGTGTTGTAGGACGTGTCGAAGCCTGCGGAAACTTTGTCGCCATGAAGCAGCAGCTTGTCTTTTTTCGGATCGAGCGAGGCCTGCAGCGCCGCGATCGGCAGACCGGTTGCGGCCTCCGCCTGACGGACCGAAAGCAGTGAACCGCCGACGATCAAATAAGCCGACAAACCGCCCGAGCCCCTTAGGAAATCACGCCTTTCCATGTCGTTTCCTTCCCAACGCTATTCACATGGCAACAGCGGCTGAAAAAACTGCGGCTGATGAAAGTCCGGCTTTTTGGCCTTTGGCAGGAACACACTCCAATAGCTGCGGGGAGCACGCCCGAGAATGGCATAGAAATTTCCTCTGACAGCGTGGGGATCGCCGCTCCAGCCGAGGGGCTTGAGCGGAATCTTCAATTCCGCGCTCCAGCCGCCCGGCACGATTTTCGCTGCGGATAGGAGACCGAGATCGACGCCTTCCTGATGCTGGGTGCGACTGACGATCCTCACCTGAAAGGTCTGGTTGAACGGCGATACCTCAAATTCGTAATACGGAAATCCGGTCTCCGAAAACGTCACGAACAATTCAACGACGTCGAACATGTATGGCAATTGTCCCGGGCCAAGCTTCTTCCTGGCGTTCAATGACGGCGACGACACCGAGTAGCCAATGGTCAGGATATCGTCCGCAAGCACGGCCTTGGCTTGAACGGGCTGTTTGAGAACCGACCGCGCCGGCGCGACCAACGACAGCTCACAGGCCAGCGCGCCCGGAGCGGTCAGCAACATCGCAACAACGAGAAGGCGCTTCATGACCAGGCCAAACTATCACCGATGCTGGCAACCGCAGCAGACGGCTTTTTTTATAGCCCAAACGGCCGGCCGGCGCGCCGCGGCGGCGCGCCGCCGGCGGCTTGAAATTGCGGTTGCTCGGTGGATTTAAGGCGGTGGCTCGGCGGTCGCCTTAGCCTCCGTTGCCGTTGCCGTTGCCGTTCTCGGCTTCCTCGCCGATATGCTCGACCGACACCACGTGCTCGTCTTCGGCGGTGTCGAACACGATGACGCCCTGGGTCGAGCGGCCGGCGATCCGGATACCCTCGACCGGACAACGGATCAGCTGACCCTTGTCGGTCACCAGCATGATCTGGTCGGAGTCCTCGACCGGGAATGACGCCACCAGCTTGCCGTTGCGATTGTTGACGGACATCGCCACGATGCCTTTACCGCCGCGTCCGGTGGTGCGGTATTCGTAGGATGACGTGCGCTTGCCGTATCCGTTGCCGGAAACCGTCAGCACCACCTGTTCCTGCGCCGACATCTCGACATAGCGCTCGGAACTGAGCTGAATGGCGCCGCTGGTTTCTTCCTCGGCTTCCACGGCCTCCTCGGCCGCGGCTTCGCCGGCCACGGCGCGGCGCATTTTCAGGTAGGCCGACCGCTCGTCCGAGGTCGCCTCGACGTGGCGCAGGATCGCCAGCGAGATCAGCTTGTCGCCTTCCGGCAAGGCGATGCCGCGCACGCCCATCGAGGTGCGTCCCGAAAATACCCGGACATCGGTGACCGCGAAGCGGATGCACTGGCCGCCGGCGGCGGTCAACAGCACGTCGTCGCGCTCGGTGCAGATCTGCACGTCGACGATCGCCTCGTCGTCATCGAGCTTCATGGCGATGATGCCGGAACGCCGGACGTCGACGAAATCCGATAATTTGTTGCGGCGGACGTTGCCGCCGGTGGTCGCGAACATCACGTCGAGATTGGCCCAGGAGGATTCATCCTCCGGCAGCGGCATGATGGTGGTGATGCGCTCGCCCTGCTCCAGCGGCAGGATGTTGATCATGGCCTTGCCGCGGGCGTTCGGCGCCGCCATCGGCAGCCGCCAGACCTTTTCCTTGTAGACCTGTCCGCGCGAGGAGAAGAACAGCACCGGGGTGTGGGTCGAGGCCACGAATAGACGGCTGACGAAATCCTCGTCGCGGGTCTGCATGCCCGCCCTGCCCTTGCCGCCGCGGCGCTGGGCGCGGTAGGCCGACAGCGGCACCCGCTTGACGTAGCCGGCATGCGAGACGGTGACGACCATGTCCTCGCGCTGGATCAGATCCTCGTCCTCGACCTCGTCTTCATGCTCGGCGATCACCGTCTTGCGCGGGGTAGCGAATTCGGACTTCACGTCGGCGAGTTCGGTCTTGATGATGGCCTGAACGCGGGCGCGCGAACGCAGGATGTCGAGGTAGTCGGCGATTTCGACCGCGAGCTTGTCGAGTTCCTGGGAGATTTCCTCGCGGCCGAGCGCCGTCAGGCGCGCCAGCCGCAGGTCGAGGATGGCCTTGGCCTGTTCGAACGACAGCCGCGCGGTGCCGTCGGGCGCAAGCGTGTGGCGGGGATCGTCGATCAGCGTGATCATCGCGGCGACGTCCTTGGCCGCCCAGTCGCGCGACATCAGGGTATCACGCGCGGTGTTGGGATCCGGCGAGGTGCGGATCACGTGGATGATCTCGTCGATATTGGCCACCGCGATCGCGAGGCCGACCAGGATATGGGCGCGGTCGCGCGCCTTGTTGAGCAGGAACTTGGTGCGCCGGGTCACCACCTGTTCGCGGAAGGCGATGAACAGGGTGAGCAGGTCCTTCAGGTTCATCAGCTGCGGACGCCCGCCGTCGAGCGCCACCATGTTGGCGCCGAAATTGGTCTGCAGCGGGGTGAACTTGTAGAGCTGGTTCAGCACCACCTCGGGAACCGCATCGCGCTTGAGTTCGACCACGACGCGGAAGCCGTCGCGGTCGGATTCATCGCGCAGATCGGAAATGCCTTCGATTTTCTTGTCGCGCACCAGTTCGGCGATGCGCTCGACCATGGTGGCCTTGTTCACCTGGTAGGGAATTTCCGAGATGATGATGGCTTCGCGGTCCTTGCGGATGGTGTCGATCGACACCTTGCCGCGCATCACGATCGAACCGCGGCCGAGGTGATAGGCGGAGCGGATGCCCTGGCGCCCGAGAATGATGCCGCCGGTGGGAAAATCCGGCCCCGGAATGATCTTGATCAGGTCGTCGATGCCGAGCGCGGGATCGTCGATCAGCGCGACGCAGGCGTCGATCACTTCGCCGAGATTGTGAGGCGGGATGTTGGTCGCCATGCCGACCGCGATGCCGCCGGCGCCATTGACCAGCAGATTTGGAAATTTCGCCGGCAGCACCCGCGGTTCGCGGAAGGAACCGTCGTAGTTGTCCTGGTAATCGACGGTGTCCTTGTCGATGTCGTCGAGCAGCAGCTGCGCGATCTTGGTCAGGCGGGATTCGGTGTACCGCATCGCGGCGGCCATATCGCCGTCCACCGAGCCGAAATTGCCCTGCCCGTCGATCAGGGGCACGCGCATGGAGAAATCCTGCGCCATGCGCACCATCGCGTCGTAGACCGACTGGTCGCCGTGCGGATGGTATTTACCGATGACGTCGCCGACCGTGCGCGCCGACTTGCGGTACGGCTTGTTATATTCGAAGCCGTTCTCGTACATCGCGAAGAGAATGCGGCGATGCACCGGCTTCAAACCGTCGCGCGCATCTGGCAACGCGCGCGCCACGATCACGCTCATGGCGTAATCGAGGTAGGAGCGTTTCATCTCGTCGAGGATGGATACGGGACGAATATCGGAAGGACCCGGCGGCTCTCCGGGCTTCGTATCTTCAGGGTCAGACAAGGGGGAAATCCGGTCAGTTCTGGTTCACGAATCATATAGCGCATCGGGGCCGCCAAAACCACCCTTTTACGGGGCCGCAGGGCGGTTTTTCCCTTCGTTTTTCCAGAGACTTAGGAGGCTGAGCGGATGCCTTCGCGCGATCGCGAAACCGCGCCGGGAACCGGGTTCGGCGGCACCGGTTCTCCTGCGCCCCAATGGCCTGGAAAGACCGCGTGCCAAAGCGAGTCCTAAGGGCCGAACACCACCGCGTGCATGATCCGTCCCGGCAGCAGCGTGAACAGGCCCGCGATCACCAGCGCGCCGCAGAAGACCGAGATCATGATGCGGCGATGATCCGCGACCCGGTGCCGGTGCGCCCGCCATACCGCCAGCGGCACCGTGATCAGCACGAAGATCGAAAGCAGATGGATCGGGCTCCACGGACCGACCAGCCGGATCTGATGAATCCAGAACGAACTGACGGCCACCGACAGCATCAGGCCGACCCAGATCCAGCCCAGGGTGCGATGAGGCAAAGTGCCCTTGGGAGCGGCAAGCTGGACCACGCCGAGTCCGAACGCCGCCATCGCCGCGAACGCATGGATGGGAATCGCCGGCGCGGCATCGAGCAACGGTGCGAGACCCATCAGCAGCGCCCCCAAACCATCGTGCGGGGGTTCTGTTTTATAAGCGAATTGGGGTTCTTACGAGCCCCTCTCAAGAATTGACTCCAGAACCGGAATCAAAACGGAATGTCGTCGTCCATGTCGCTGTTGCGCGCCCCGGCCGCCACCGCGCGGCGTGGCGCGGCACTGGATGGTCCGCTGGCGCCGAAATCGCCGCCCTGATCGTCGGACCCGAAACTGCCGCCGCCGGCACCGGCGCCGCTGCGGCCATCGAGCATGGTCAGGTTCGAGTTGAACCCCTGCAGCACCACCTCGGTCGAATATTTCTCGACGCCGGCCTGGTCGGTCCATTTGCGCGTCTGCAACTGGCCCTCGATGTAAACCTTGGCCCCCTTCTTCAGATATTGCTCGGCGACCTTGCAAAGACCTTCATTGAAAATGACGACGCGATGCCACTCGGTCTTCTCCTTGCGCTCGCCGGTGGCCTTGTCGCGCCAGCTTTCCGAGGTGGCCACGCTGAGATTGGCGATCGGCCGCCCATCCTGCGTGCGCCGGATTTCGGGATCCTTGCCGAGATTTCCGACCAGAATCACCTTGTTCACGCTACCTGCCATCGCCGCTCTCCACTCTCGTCATCACTGGGACTGGTCCGACCCCAAGCCATCGGCCCGAGGTCCCGGTCACCGCATTGGTCACTTTCGGGACTGTCTTGCGCCGACCCTATACGCTCGCCTGTGCCCACAAGCTCCGGGATCGGCGGTTATCCACATATAGCATTTCATCCCGGCATGTTCCAGTTTTGTTCCCAGGTCGCGAGCGGTATTCCTTGCAGGACTGAGCTTCATTCCAGGGCCGCGATACGAGTTCCAGCGGCCACCAGAAAAACCTTACAATTCATCCACTTCCGGACATCCCACTTCGCCCGGGAGTGTTGCATTTCGGAGACGGCTTTTGTTCCGCACTGCTATTATGGTTGAGTCTGAAACCTGATCGCAGCTGAGGCAAGACGCTTCGATGTCATACGAAGCGAACAAGAGGCCGGAGAAAACCGAATGAAGAGGTTCTTGCTGGGTGTCGTTGGCGTGGTGGCGATGGGTACTGCTGCGCTCGCTGCCGATCTTCCGGCGCAGACCTATAGCAAGGCGCCGGTGATGATTCCGGCCGCGTATGATTGGAGCGGCGTTTACATCGGCATCAACGGTGGCTGGGGCAGTGAGCGTCGCTGCTTCGATTTGATTACTGCTGCGAGCACCTTCATTGCGGCTGACGGATGTCACAACACCTCGGGCGCCGTCGCGGGTGGTCAAATCGGTTATCGCTTGCAGACCGGTTCCTGGGTGTATGGTCTGGAGTTCCAGGGTGATTGGGCCAATCTCAGCGGCAGCAATGTCAGCGTCCTTAATCCCCCCAGGGTCGATCGGTCGCGGATGGATGCGTTCGGGCTGTTTACCGGACAGATTGGTTACTCCTGGAATACCGCCCTGCTCTATCTGAAGGGCGGCGCGGCCGTGGTCGCTGATCGCAATGATTTGCTGACTGGCGGCGTTGTCGTTGCAACGTCATCGGGCGACAATCGCTGGGGCGGCACGGTGGGTACTGGCTTGGAATTCAGCTTTGCCCCGAACTGGTCGGCGGCGCTTGAATACGACCATCTGTTCATCGCCAATAACAACACCAACTTCACCACCCTCGCCAACGCTACGCTGGTGAGTTCCGACCGCATTCGCGGCGATGCCGATCTCGTCACCGTCCGCGTCAACTATCGCTGGGGCGGCCCGGTGGTCGCCAAGTACTGATCGCGGTCTGAACCTCTCGACTTGCCAAAAGGCCGGCCTCGCGCCGGCCTTTTTGCTGGCGTCGATGCGGCGCTACTGCCTGCTGCTGCCACAAAAAGCTGGTTCCGCAACAAACCGTTGACGGTTTGCACGGAGCACTGGAAATTCTCCCTCGTTCTTCCTATGTTCCGAACGCACCCATTGGCGTCCGATCCCGGTATTCCCGGTGTTGCGCGCGCCCCAAAGCCGCGCGCCCGACGCGCCTGGAAATACCGCTATGGATGAAGTGATCAGGGCGAAGCGCCAACACAGCAGCCAGCGCGCGATCACTATTCGCGGCGCGCGCGAACACAATCTGAAGAACATCGACGTCGAAATCCCGCGCGACAAGCTCGTGGTGTTCACGGGCCTGTCGGGCTCGGGCAAATCGTCGCTCGCCTTCGACACCATCTACGCCGAGGGACAGCGGCGCTACGTGGAATCGCTGTCGGCCTATGCGCGCCAGTTCCTGGAAATGATGCAGAAGCCCGACGTCGACCAGATCGACGGCCTGTCGCCGGCGATCTCGATCGAGCAGAAGACCACCTCGAAGAATCCGCGCTCGACGGTCGGCACCGTCACCGAGATTTACGACTATATGCGGCTGTTGTGGGCGCGGGTCGGCGTGCCCTACTCGCCCGCCACCGGCCTGCCAATCGAAAGCCAGATCGTCTCGCAGATGGTCGACCGCGTGCTGGCGCTGCCCGAAGGCACCCGGCTCTATCTGCTGGCGCCGGTGGTGCGCGGCCGCAAGGGCGAATACAAAAAGGAGCTCGCCGAATATCTCAAGAAGGGATTCCAGCGGGTCAAGATCGACGGCACGTTCTATGAGCTCGCGGACGCCCCGGTGCTCGACAAGAAATTCCCGCACGACATCGACGTGGTGGTCGACCGCATCGTGGTGCGGCCGGACATCGGCCAGCGGCTGGCGGAAAGTTTTGAAACCGCGCTGAAGCTCGCTGAAGGCCTCGCGGTAATCGAATATGCCGACGCGCCGCCCGTAGCAGCCGACGAGAAGAAATCCGACAAGAAAACAGCAAAAATCCACGACAAGAGCGGGCCGGAACGGATCCTGTTCTCGGAGAAGTTCGCCTGCCCGGTGTCCGGCTTCACCATCCCGGAAATCGAGCCACGGCTGTTCTCGTTCAACAATCCCTATGGCGCCTGCCCGGCCTGCGGCGGCCTCGGCATCGAGCAGCATATCGACGAGGACCTCGTCATTCCCGACAAGGAACTGAGCCTGCGCAAGGGCGCGATCGCGCCATGGGCCAAATCATCCTCGCCCTATTACATCCAGACGCTGACCGCGCTCGGCAAATACTACAAGTTCACGCTCGACACCAAGTGGAAGGACCTGCCGAAGAAGACGCAGAATGCGCTGCTCCATGGATCGGGAGACGATGAGATCAAGTTCTCCTACGAAGACGGCGTGCGCTCCTACGACACCAAGAAACCGTTCGAGGGCGTCATCACCAATCTCGACCGCCGCTATCGCGAGACCGAGAGCGAGTGGGCGCGCGAGGAACTCGGCAAGTATTTTTCCGACATCCCCTGCGAAGCCTGCCACGGCTATCGCCTCAAGCCGGAGGCGCTGTGCGTCAAGATCGGCGGCAAGCATATCGGTGAAATCTCCGAGCTGTCGGTGCGCCGCGCCGGCGAGTGGTTCGAGACCGTGCCGAAGGCGCTCAACGCGCAGCAGAACGAGATCGCCGCGCGGGTGCTGAAGGAAATCCGCGAGCGGCTGTCGTTCCTGCTCGATGTCGGCCTCAATTACCTGACCCTGGCGCGCGCCTCCGGCACCCTGTCGGGCGGCGAGAGCCAGCGCATCCGGCTGGCCTCGCAGATCGGCTCGGGGCTGACCGGCGTGCTCTACGTGCTGGATGAGCCCTCGATCGGGCTGCACCAGCGCGACAATGCGCGGCTGCTGGATACCCTGAAGCGGCTGCGCGACCTCGGCAATACCGTGATCGTGGTCGAGCATGACGAGGACGCGATCCGGCTGGCCGATCATGTGCTCGACATCGGTCCCGGCGCCGGCACCCATGGCGGCCATATCGTCGCCCAGGGCACGCCGGCCGACATCATGCGCAATCCGAATTCGCTGACCGGAAAATATCTCACCGGCGAATTGTCGGTGGAAATACCCGAGCGCCGGCCGCCGAACCATCGCCGCACCATCAAGGTCGTCAATGCCCGCGGCAACAATTTGAAGAACGTCTCGGCGGAGATTCCGCTGGGGCTGTTCACCTGCGTCACCGGCGTCTCCGGCGGCGGCAAGTCGACGTTGCTGATCGATACCCTTTACAAGGCGATCGCGCGAAAACTCAACAACGCCAGCGAAGGCGCGGCCCCGCACGACCGCATCGAGGGGCTGGAGCATATCGACAAGATCATCGACATCGACCAGTCGCCGATCGGCCGCACCCCGCGCTCGAACCCGGCGACCTATACCGGTGCGTTCACCCCGATCCGCGAATGGTTCGCCGGCCTGCCCGAGGCCAAGGCGCGCGGCTACGAGCCCGGGCGGTTTTCCTTCAACGTCAAGGGCGGCCGCTGCGAGGCCTGCGAGGGCGACGGCGTCCTCAAGATCGAGATGCACTTTCTGCCCGACGTCTACGTCACCTGCGATGTCTGCAAGGGCAAGCGCTACAACCGCGAGACGCTGGAAGTGCTGTTCAAGGGCAAGTCGATCGCCGACGTGCTGGACATGACGGTCGAGGAAGCCGCCGACTTCTTCAAGGCGGTCCCTCGCGTCCGCGAAACCTTCAAAACCCTGCACCGGGTCGGGCTGGATTACATCCATGTCGGCCAGCAGGCCACCACCCTATCCGGCGGCGAAGCCCAGCGCGTCAAACTCGCCAAAGAACTGTCGAAACGCGCCACCGGCCGGACGCTCTACATCCTGGACGAGCCGACCACGGGGCTGCATTTCCACGACGTCAAGAAGCTGCTCGAGGTTCTGCACGAACTGGTATCGCAGGGAAATACCGTCGTCGTGATCGAGCACAATCTCGAAGTGATCAAGACCGCCGACTGGGTGATCGACCTCGGCCCCGAAGGCGGCGACGGCGGCGGCGAAATCGTCGCCTGGGGCCCGCCGGAAGACATCGTCAAGGCGCCGCGCAGTTACACGGGCAAGTTCCTGGCGCCGGTGCTGGCGAAGGCCGGCAAGCCGAGGAAGAGCGGGGCGAGCGAAGCGGCGGAGTGAGGTTGGTGGAAGACGAGAGCCGGTTGAGCGTGCCCATCGAGTTATTCTTCGCGTTTGGAGATGAGAACACGTCTCACGGCGCAGTCGCCCGCGCCAACGTTCCTGAGAATATAACGAGCAAACAGGCTCTTTTGGCTACGCTCGCGACGCAGCTCAGCTTTCCCGATTACTTTGGCGAAAATTGGGACGCATTGGATGAATGTATCGGTGATCTATCCTGGTTACCGATCGGCCCGGTAATTGTGAAACATGCAGATATACCGCTGCTTGGCGATGTGCGGAATGCGAAAACCTACGTTGCGATATTGAATCGTGCCGCTCGCAAGATGTCGAAGTCGGATGATCATCCGCTTTCGATCGTCTTTCCGACCAGAAATCGTGACCAAGTTTCGTGGCTCCTTCATTCGGCATCAGCCCCACGTTGATCGTCGCGCGCAAGTATGCCGACCCCGTAGGGCGGAATAGCCGAAGGCGTATTCCGCCGCTCGGTTTCGAATGGGTGGCGGATTACGCTGCGCTAATCCGCCCTACGACTCTGGCCCTCGATCTGTCTGCCCGAAGGCGGCCGGCGCCAGTCCGAATTTCGTCAGCCCCGATAGCTGCGTATCCGGAAAAACCTCCAAAAACGACGAATGCGCGGCCAACAGCCCGTAGGGCGGAATGGCGTTGCGTATTCCGCCTCCTTCTTGTCCGTGGATATGCGGGCAATCGCTTCGCTATTGCGTCCTACCGGTTCGCCTGCGCCGCAAGAAGATCGCCGTGCGTCAGGCGTGGGTGGTCAGCCAGGATCGCCTCGGGCAACACACCGGCGCCGAGTTTGCGCAGAAGCAGATCTACCGGAACGCGCGTGCCGCGAATGACCGGTTTGCCGTCCGTGATGTCAGGGTTTATTTCGATGCGCTTGTAGCTCATTATGTTCTCTTGGAGCACCGGCGGGCAACGGCAGTGCAAGCCTCTTTACACGAATGTAATTCGAGACTTAAATGCAATCACTAATTGTGCGCCCTTTTCAAAGCAATGGATTCGGCCATGGCTATATTCCTCAGTTTCTTGCTGGCCTGCATCTTGTCCACATGGCCGGGAAACTTCTTGATTGGGACAATCTATACCTGGATCCTTAGCACCGCCAAAAGTCCTCTGCCCAACAAAAACATGAAAGAGTGGTTGGAGGAACTTTCACCCGAAAGGGACCTTGCTGAATTCCGTTCAAAGACAGCGCGGATCATCGGTGCCGGGGAGCGCGTCATTTTCATTTATGCGTTCATGTTCACGCAACCAAACCTGATCACGGGCGTCCTCATTCTCAAGGCATTCTTCGCCTGGACCGAACATCGGGCGACCGCAGATTCTGCCGGCGAAAAAACAAAGATGCTTGAGACGATAGCCCACTACCACACCTACGTCATCGGCAATTTCCTGTCGCTCCTGATGGCGATCGCAGTTTATCAAGCGGCCAGCCTTTGGTTTCCCACCTGGATTGCAAAGCTCATTCAATGACACGAGTGGTCTTGAGAACTCGCCCGTCCGGATCAGCCGCAAGCGGCGGTCTGATCACTCCGCCATCACCCCTTCCACAAACCCCGCCGGATCGTTGCAGCGAGCGTAGCCCGCATGAGCGTTAGCGATATGCGGGTTTGCATTTCAGAAGGGGGCGTCGACGTTTTGGCCAAATAGGAGTGCCGGTTCTCCCGGATATCGCTTCGCTCATCCGGGCTGCAATCTATTGCCTTTGAAGTGGTCCGCCGCGTAGGGCGGAATAGCGGAGCGTATTCCGCCTCTTTCGTAAACCGCACACGCGGCGCAATTTGCTTCGCTATTGCGCCCTACGGGTGCTCTGCGATTATACTTACAGCTACGTTGTCTCTACCGGAACGCGGGTGCCGCGAATGACCGGTTTGCTGTCCATGATGTCAGGGTTTATTTCGATGCGTTCGTAGGTCATGGCGTTCTCTCGGTCTGAAGAGATCACGCAAAGCCTAGGTTGTCAGCGACCCAAACGGTGGTTATTCCGCAATTGCCCCCTCCACAAACCCTGCCAGATCGCTGCAGAACTTCCGCATGACCCTTTAATGATCCGTCTGCCCGGCGTTCGTCGGCTCCAGCATATTTCGTCGCCCGCAATAGCCGCGTATTCGGAATACTCCATCAACATCTGCCAATGCGTGGCCATACGGACCGCCCGGCGACCGCTAACGTCGGCGGCGTCGGGAGGCAGCCATTGGGTTCTTACCGAACCGATCCGATGTGTGATCGAGTTCACAGACCCGACCCGGAATCGCCGGTAAGGTTGAGCGGTTAGGTTAACCTGCGACATTTTCACCGCCCGGTGAACCATCGGGATCAAAATCGCGTCTAATGGAATTACAGGGAACGGACGGTGCAGACGTGACGACGTATGAGGCCATGACAACAGATCGAGGGGCAAAAATACACGATCGGGACCAGCCGGCCCCGCGATCATCCCTGAGGGATCACGCGCTGCTGGCGTTCTATATTGTTGTCGTCGCCGTTTCCATGGGCGGATGGCTTTGGTTCCTGGGCTCGGTGTCATGGCGTCTCGCCAGTTGGGCCATGCACTGACCGTGATCCTCTCGGGCGATCTCGATTACTCCGCGATCGCCGCTTCCACAAATCCCGCCGGATCGTCGCAGAACTCCCGCATGACCTTGTAATGATCCGTCTGCTCGACGGTCACGGGCTCCAGCCCGTACTTCGATAGCCGCAGCAGGCGCGCGTTGGGATAGGCCATCAGCATGGGCGAATGCGTGGCCATGACGACCTGGCAAATCGTGGACTGCTCCATCCGCCACATCAGTTTCAGGAATTCCATCTGCCGCGCGGGCGACAGCGCCGATTCCGGCTCGTCGAAGATGAAGATACCCTGCCGCTGACAGCGTTCCTCGAAGAAGCGCAAAAAGCCTTCGCCGTGGGAGTGGGAGAGAAAGTCCGGGGGCGGCGGGCCAGGCGTTCCGCGGGCGGCCTCATCCAGATATCGCGCGACCGAGAAAAAACTCTCCGCGCGAAAAAACCAGCCGTTGGTGATCTTCGGCAGCCAGCTCGCGCGAAGCGCCTTCGAAAGTTCGCCGCCCATTACTTCAAGCGCGTTGGAATGATCGACCGGCCTATAGCCCTTGCCGCCGCCGGCCTCGTCATATCCGGCGAGCACCGCTATTCCCTCGAGCAGCGTGGACTTCCCGGTGCCGTTTTCGCCGACGATGATCGTGATGGAGCGATCCAGACTCAGCTCGAAATCGTCTCGGAGAAAAGGCAGGCAGAACGGGTAGGCCTTGCGGTCGGCGATACGCGTTGGATCGAGCCAGAGCCGCCTCAGATACGGCGCCGGCATATCGATGGTGCGATTTCGCCGTGAACTCATACTCCCGCCCTCGCTCCGTTCCGCGCCGTGCGAGTTGAGACCCAAGCCGCTTTCAACCCGCGCGGAACATAACAGGAACGCCATTGGCATGGAAGGGGTGTCTTCGCTGATCGGGCGGGCTCATGCCGCATCGGCCGGCCTGACGCCGGCCGGGGTGCACAACAGGAGCCATGGCGTTCAACCTCGATGGTAGTCCACGATTTCGACCACGTGCGCGTCACCCTCGCGAAATTCGAAGCAAATGCGCCAGCATCAACCGAGCAACGCCCCATTGATTTTGCCCGACGGGCAAATCAGTTCATCTGTTGATTTACTGCTATCCAGGCACTTTTGCAAAAAATATTCTGATTTTCCGAAGAAGCAAATCAGCTAATAATTCTCCCCGTCCCGCCTCTTACGGAGGGGCGCTCGCGATCGTCACGGACGCGGGGCGGGATGCGGTGGACGCAAGCGGCGCTTCTGACGAGAGCGCTTTGCTTGCGGACGGCGAAGGCGTGTGGTCCTGATGCCCCGACGCTGGCATCAAGTTCTTGAGAAGCGAGCTTCTCAGGAATGACGGGGGCAAGAAAGCCCGGTCCCCGGGGAGAGCGCGTTATAAGCCGTAAAACCATTGCGTGCGGGAATGCCGGGCTACTCCGGTGAACTCGCTGTGAATACTCGTGTGCAATTTACCAACTACCATGCGCACACGAGGCTGCGGGTGCACTGGGCACCCGGCATTCCCCACGCCCTCTCAATGGAGAGAGCGGAAGGTTTCTTGCATAGCTCGGGCGAAACGCGCGGCGAGATCGCGGAGTTGTGTCTTTTTCGTCATTGCCTGCGACAAACGCGGAACGCGTTTGCGCAAGGGAGCGAAGCGACGAAGCAATCCACGTTCACTTCCTTGCTTCATGGATTGCTTCGCTAACGCTCGCAATGACAGCTTAACTCCTGACTGTTTGAAATTCGAAAAGCTACGTACCGGCTTTGGCCCACGGGCGCCGGGCCTGGCGCAAATCCCCTCACCTGCGTCCGATCCACCATCCCGCCGCCAGCAGCACCAGGCCGCCCACCGCTGCGACCACGCCGTGCTTGATATGCAGCCGCATCACGCCGGTCTCATGGCCGGGGAAGAAGCTTGGCAGTTGCTCCCCTGGGATCAGGAAATAGACCCCGGCAATGATAAGCAAGGCAACGCCGAGCAGAGTGAGAATGAGTTTCATGGATGAATTCCCCTGGAGAGGAAACAACGACCGGCGAATCCGATGGCCGCCTGCCTCGCGGCAGTTCAACCAGATTCAGCGGCGTTTGTTAATGGGCGGGGCTATCGTCATTCCGGGGCGTGCGAAGCACGAGCCCGGAATCTCGAGATTCCGGGTTCGCTCGTTTCGCTCGCGCCCCGGAAAGACGTGCGTGGGATTCATGGCTACTTCACCGCAACCCGGTCCCGCCGCAGCGCTGGCATTTGACGACCTTGTCGCCCTTCTTGAGCAGGCCCTTGCCCTCGCAATTCTTGCACTTCTGCTTCTTCTTGATGTTGGGACCTTTTTCGTTGCCCATGATCCCTCTCCCTTCGGTGATTTTGACAAGTTCCCCCACGAAGGCCGCATTCTCGCTTATAAGCAAGCGGTAATCGATTTGAGGCCCCGCATGGTTTCCCGCCGCACATTCATTCTGACCGGGCTTGCCGGCCTGCTCGCCGGCGCAGCACCCCGCCGCGCCCGCGCCGCGCAACCCTCCCCGAGCGATCCCGTCGCGATCCTCAACGCCATCTACGCGCGCGCGGCCAAGGGTAAAGGCGACGGCGGCGGCGCGTTCATCATCGAGAACAAGGCCGCCAAGGCAAAGTACCTGTCAAAATCGCTGGTCGATTTGTGGGCCAGGGCCGATGCCAACACGCCGAAGGGCGACATCCCGCCGATCGACTTCGATCCCGTCACCAACTCGCAAGAGCCGGACGTGAAATCATTCAAGGTCGAGGCGGAGAAGCAGGACGCCGACAAGGCGGTCATCGCGGTCACCATCGCCGGCCGGATGCCTCGCGCCAAGTCCAGCGACAACACCATCCGCTACAATTTCGTGCGCGAAGACGGAAAATGGAAGATCGACGATATCAGCGGCACTATCGACGGCGAGGCCTGGTCGATTCGCGACATCCTCAGCGAGTCCCTGAAGGAGCTGGCCTGATGAAATCTGGAAAATGACGGGAAGCAATGACATGACCGAAGTCGTCGACAATCCGGCGCATCACCGCTACGAGCTCACGGTCGACGGCCATCTTGCCGCGACCTATTACAAGCTGTCAGACGGCGTCATTACCTTCGTCCATACCGAGGTGCCGCCTGAACTCGGCGGCAAGGGAATCGGCTCGAGATTGATCAGGGGCGCGCTCGACCAGGTACGGGCCGACGGCCTGAAGGTGATCGCCCAGTGCCCGTTCGTGAAGGCGTTTATCGAGAAGAACGCCCCTTATCAGGATCTGCTTGCACGACCTGCCTGAATGAGACCGACATGAATCACGTCCGCGACAACGCAGCACAAAGCCGCTTCGAACTCGACGTCGAGGGCGGGGTCGCCTTCGCCAATTACCGCCGCACACCCCCGGCGGTGATCATCACCCACACCGAGACGCCGCGCGCGCTGCGTGGCCGCGGCATCGCCTCGGAGCTGGTGGCGGGCGCACTGGAGCTGATCCGCGCCGACGGCCACAAGGTCATCGCCGGCTGCAGTTTCGTGGTGGACTACTTGCGCAAGCACCGGGAATACGAGGATCTGATGGAGTGACGCTCCACGCCATCCCACGGTCGTCCCTGCGAAAGCAGGGACCCATAACCACTGACGCCTGGGGTGGCGCAGCCAGCGCGACATGCTGAGCGAGGTATCGTGCCACTTACCGGGGACCCGGAGTATGAGTCCCTGCTTTCGCAGGGACGACAGCTCGTCACACAATCCGGATCGACATGTCCGGCAGGCCTTCGAGCCTGCACAACAGCACATCGCCCCTCACCACCGGGCCGACATTCTCGGGCGTGCCCGAGTAGATGATGTCGCCGGCCTTCAGCTCGAACGCCTCCGACAGTTTGGCGATCTGCTCGGCGACGCTCCAGATCATCTTGTCGAGATCGGAGGATTGCCGCACCGTGCCGTTGACGGCAAGCGAGATCGCGCCCTTGCTGAAATTTCCGGTCTTCGCCACCGGGTGGATCGGGCCGATCACGGCGCCATGGTCGAAGCTCTTGCCGATCTCCCACGGTTTCTTCTCGGATGCCATGCCGTTCTGCAGGTCGCGCCGGGTCATGTCGAGGCCGAGCGCATAGCCGTAGACGTGATCGAGCGCTTTCTCCGGCGCAATATTGCTGCCGCCGGATTTCAGCGCCGCCACCAGCTCGACCTCGTGGTGATAGTTCTTGGTGAGCGAAGGATAGGGATGATCGGCCACCTCGCCGACCCCGACATTCTGGATCGCGTCGGTTGGCTTCTGGAAAAAGAAGGGCGGTTCGCGGGTCGGGTCGGAGCCGCGCTCGATGGCGTGGGCGGCATAGTTGCGTCCGATGCAATAGATGCGGCGCACCGGAAACACGCCGGCTTCGCCGGCAATCGGGATCGTGATCGCGGGCACGGTGAAAATCGGCTTCGGACCCGCCTGCGCATGCGCCGGACCACCCGGTGCGGCGGCCCCCGCCAGGGCCAGCGCGCCCGATGCCAGAAGGGTCCTGCGATCGACGGTATCCATGGGGTTGCTCCGGTGGCTTGTCGGTTGATCTTTCCCGCAAGCGTATCTAGCGCCGCGCGATGCGCCGGGCAAGACACGGGCGCCCCAGCGCGGCTTTGGCCGCGGCATGAAAAAAGGCCCGCGACAACGCGGGCCTTTTGGATAGCGCGCGAGGATCGGTTACCACTTGACGTCGGCGGGCAGCTTGCCGCCATTGGCGGCCAGTTTCGCCATCACCTGCTTGTGCAGCCAGATGTTCATGCTGGCGGAATCACTGCTGTCGCCGGTGTAGCCGAGTTCCTTCGCCAGCTCCTTGCGTGCGGCAAAACTGGAATCGATATCGAGCGCCTTCATCAGGTCGACGATCGAGGTGCGCCATTCCAGTTTTTCTTTCTTGGCCGCGACCGCCTTGTCCAGGATCGGGGCGACATCGACGGATTGGGCCGGGGCGGCCGTAGCGGAGGACGATCCGCCGGCCGGCGCCGCCGATCCGGAAGCCGGGCTGGATGCCGAGCCGCCGCTGGCCGGCGCTGCATCAACCTTGGTGCCAAAGATCGCGCTCATGATTTTTCCGAAAATGCTCATGGTTTCCTCCCGTTGAATCCGGTGATCGTGCGAGGCGCTTGAATGTCCTCAGTGACCGGCAGCACGGGCTGCAAAGCTAAACGGCATCGGCCACTTTTTACCCAGTGCAGACGAGGCGCCTAGAGGTGAGCCTAACTGCGGCGGAATGACGGCGGCATGACAACCCCGGCAGCGCTGCGACAACAAGGAATTCACTCAAGCGTGAGCGACAGTGTCGATAATTGAGAGTACCCTGACGGCTCAGTTCGCGACACGGCCAGTTTTGGATTCCCTGTCTTCGCGTCTGGCTTGATCGTGATCATTTCTGCAGACGGTCGTACGCGCCCTGCAGCGGCGTGAGTTGCGGCCGCCGCCTCAAGGGAGATAGCGACCATGGCCACACCATACTCCGGCAATGTCACGCCGCTGGCTCAGCCAGCGCAAGATACCGCGGCGGTACCCGTGATCCACAAGATCGGCCTTGCCGATCTGAACGAAGCGCTGCGGCTGGGCTGGGAAGATTTCAAGGCGGTTCCAAGCCACGCCATCATCCTCTGCCTGATCTATCCGGTACTCGGACTGGTGCTGGCGCGGACCGTGCTCGGTTATTCGGTACTGCCCCTGCTGTTTCCGCTCGCCGCGGGCTTTGCCCTGCTCGGCCCATTCGCGGCACTCGGCCTCTATGAGCTTAGCCGCCGCCGCGAGCGCGGCGAACCGGCGTCGGCCTGGGATGCGGCCGATGTGCTGCGTTCGCCGTCATTCGGCGCCATGCTCGGACTCGGCACGCTGCTGCTGGCGCTGTTCGTGACCTGGGTGGCCACCGCGCAGGCGATTTACGTCGCGACGTTCGGCTACGAAGCCGCGGCCGGAATCCCCGACTTCGTAGGGCGCGTGCTGACGACGCCGCAGGGGTGGTGGTTGATCATCGTGGGATGCGGCGTCGGCTTCCTGTTCGCCGTCGTGGCCCTGTGCATCAGCGTGGTGTCGTTCCCGCTGATGCTCGATCGTCACGCCGGCGCCGGTGACGCCATGGTGACGTCGCTTCGCGCCGTCGCACGTAATCCGGTGCCGATGGCGGTCTGGGGGTTGATCGTGGCGGCGCTGCTGGTAGCCGGGTCGCTTCCGCTGTTTCTCGGCCTCGCCGTCGTCATCCCGCTGCTCGGTCACGCCACCTGGCACCTCTATCGCAAGGTGATCGCGCCGGATTCCAATCTTAAGCCGATCCCTCCCCGTCCGCCGCGCGAGCGGCGTTCCGCGGCGGATTTCCCGGCCGCCTTGTTTCCGTGGCGGCGCAAGGACGGCGCATAGCGTTTGGAGCTGCCAACGGCCAATCGCGCCGCCGGTTGCCCTGTGACCGGCGGTGTGGTGTGTAGGCTGTGACGAAACGTCGTTCGACCGTTGCCGCGCCCCGCTCGGCTGACTGTTGCCAAAAGCCTTGTTTTGGCCGCGGTTGCCCCCAACATACGGGATCGCCCGACGATCTCTTTTTCCGAGAGTGAAAATTCTGTGCGAATTTCGGTGATGTTCGGCTACCTGTTTGGCGCCTTTGCGGTGAGCGCTGTCCTGGCAATCCCGGCGGCCGCGGCGCCGGCGGCGCCCTGCGGCACCGCCAGTTTTCAGGCATGGCTCGATGATTTCAAAACCGAAGCCGCCGCCAAGGGAATCTCGCAAACGGCAATCGCCTCAGGCCTCAACGGCGTGACACTCGACCAGGCGGTGCTGTCCCGGGATCGCTCGCAAAAGGTATTTAGCCAGAGTTTCGAAGAGTTTTCCGGCCGCATGGTGCCGCCGCGCCTCACCCGCGGCGCCAACATGCTGAAACAGTATGGTTCGGTGCTGTCGCGCATCGAGCAAAGCTATGGCGTGCCCGGCGAAATTCTGGTTGCGATCTGGGGACTGGAGACTGACTTCGGCGTCAACACCGGAAAGTTTCCGACGATTCGCTCGCTCGCGACGCTGGCCTATGACTGCCGGCGCGCGGAGATGTTCCGGGGCGAATTGATGGACGCCTTGCGCATCATCGAACGCGGTGACCTCGCGGCTTCGGAAATGCGCGGCGCCTGGGCTGGCGAGATCGGCCAGACCCAGTTCATGCCGTCGTCCTACATCAAATTCGCGGTGGATTTCGACAGCAACGGCCGCCGCGACCTGTTGCGCAGTGCGCCCGACGTGCTGGCGTCAACCGCGAATTTCCTGGCCAGTTACGGCTGGCAACGCGGCAAGGACTGGGAAGTGGGCAGCCCCAATTTCACGGTCCTGCAGCAATGGAACAAGAGCGACGTTTACGCGAAAACCATCGGCTATTTCGCAACCCAGCTCGCCCATACGCCCTGATAGCCTGCCCCATTGCAAGAATGAATTGAAATTCATTATTTATCTTCAGCATGCAAATCACGCATGATGCAATCGGCCAGAAGTGGTCCTGAGGAGGCCCAATCCACCGGATCCTCCTCCGCGCGCCTTGCCGCTGAGCATAGCTGCGCCTATCTTTGTTGCATTGAGGCGCGCGCCTGGTTTTGCGAAATTCCGGCATTTTACGGGGCTCTTTTGCTAGACGCGGCGGAGCGCCGCCGATGTTGGCGGATCCCGCGGGCAGCCATGCCGAACGGTTAATCGTTTCTTACTAAAGCTATGCATCTTATGATTAGCTGCACCGCAGCATTGGAACTTCTGCAGTGCGAGATACTGCCCTATATTCATTTCAACGATGAGGTTCTCTTCCAAGAGCTGAATCGAAGATGCAAGGAGACTACCCATGTTGCTCTCGCTCATCCGAATGTTCCAGGCGTTCCGGGACTATCAGCGCAATGTCAGCGAATTGTCCCAGCTCACCGATCGCGAATTGGCCGATATCGGTCTTGATCGCTCGGATATCCCGCGTGTCGCAGCCGGTAACTACAACGGCTGAAACAGTCTCAGCCGACTGTTGAGACGGACCACGCCCGCCGAGTTGCGGGCGTTGTCGTATCCAGCCGGTCGCGCGCATTCCACTACGCCGCGAAACGCGCTACCTCTGTGCCCATGACAGGCACCAGACCCTCTTTCCAATCCGTGCATATCATCGGCGGCGGCCTCGCCGGCTCGGAAGCCGCATGGCAGGCCGCGAATGCCGGGGTAAGCGTCGTCCTGCACGAAATGCGTCCCGACCGGATGACCGAAGCCCATCGCACCGATGGCCTTGCCGAACTGGTATGCTCCAATTCGTTTCGCTCCGACGACGCCGCCAACAACGCGGTCGGGCTGCTGCACGCCGAAATGCGCCGGCTGGGGTCGTTGATCATGCGCGCCGCCGACGCCAATCAGGTGCCGGCCGGCGGCGCACTGGCCGTGGACCGCGATGGATTTTCGGCAGCCGTCTCCAGGGCCTTGCACGACCATCCCCTGATCGAACTGCGGCGCGGCGAAATCGCCGGCCTGCCGCCAGCCGACTGGGGTAACGTCATCGTCGCAACGGGCCCCCTCACCTCGGCGCCGCTCGCCGAAGCCATTCGCGAATTGACCGACGAGAGCGCGCTGGCCTTCTTCGACGCGATCGCGCCGATAGTGCACCGGGATTCCATCGACATGTCCGCGGCTTGGTTTCAGTCGCGCTACGACAAGATCGGCCCCGGCGGTACCGGCGCCGATTACATCAATTGCCCGATGAGCAAAGAGCAATATGACGGCTTCGTCGATGCGCTGGTCGCGGGCGAAAAGACCGACTTCAAGGAGTGGGAGGCCAATACGCCTTACTTCGACGGCTGCCTGCCGATCGAGGTAATGGCCGAGCGCGGCCGCGAGACCTTGCGCCATGGGCCGATGAAGCCGGTCGGCCTGACCAATCCCCACGATCCGACCGTGAAGGCCTACGCCATCGTGCAATTACGCCAGGACAACAAGCTCGGCACGCTCTACAACATGGTGGGATTCCAGACCAAGCTGAAATACGGCGCGCAGCAGCGCATCTTCCGCACGATCCCCGGACTCGAAAACGCCGAATTCGCACGCCTGGGAGGATTGCACCGCAACACCTTCCTGAATTCGCCGAAGCTACTCGATGCGCATTTGCGTCTTCGAGCGGCGCCGCGGCTGCGCTTCGCCGGTCAGATGACCGGCTGTGAGGGCTATGTGGAGTCCGCGAGCATCGGATTGATCGCGGGTCTCTATGCCGCCGCCGAAATGCGTGGCCGGTCGCTGCCGCCGCCGCCTTCGACTACAGCGCTCGGGTCGCTGCTCGGACATATCACCGGCGGGCATCTCGAAACCATCGACAACGGCCCGCGCTCGTTCCAGCCGATGAACATCAATTTCGGATTGTTTCCGCCACTGCCCAACCCGCCGACCAGACACCCCGACGGCACGCGCCTGCGCGGCAACGACAAGACCATCGCCAGGCGACGGGCCATCAGCGCCCGCGCGCTGTCGGATCTCGATCGCTGGATCGCCGATCATCTGCGCGTGGCGGCGGCAGCGTGAGCATTTCATGAGCTTGCCGAAAGCATGACGCCGAGGTTCTGTCGGCGCGGTGGACCGAAGGCGTATTGCTCAAGCGCGACGTGTTCTCCACGGTCGAGCGCGGCCGCTTTCGAACAGCCGATGGCGACGTCGAAGCGGTATTGCGCCGGATCGATCAGGTGCCGTGGTGGTCCTATCTGGTTGCCCGCCATCTGTTCGGGCGGGAGCGCCGCGCGCTTGCGTTGGCGCGCGACCTGCGTGTCGGCCCCGAGCTGCTATGGGCCGGCCGGCAGGCGCTGGTCCGCGGATTTATCGACGGCGTGGCCCTGCATCTGGCGAAGCCGTTCGGCGATGCCGCCTATTTCCGATCCGCCAAGCAGGCGCTGCGCAAGCTGCATCGCGCCGGTATCTGCCATAATGATCTCGCCAAGGAGCAGAACTGGCTGGTGGGCCGCGACGGCCGGGCCTATCTCACCGACTTCCAGCTCGCGGCCTGCTTTCGGAGCCGCGGCCGGCTGTTCCGGATCGCGGCCTACGAGGACCTGCGTCATCTGCTGAAGCACAAGCGCAGCTACGCCGCCGGCGCGCTGACGCCGAAAGAGCGCAAGATTCTCGCCCGCAAATCGCTGGTCGCCAGCATTTGGCTCGCGACCGGCAAGAAGGTATACCGCGCCATCACCCGCGGCCTGTTCAATTTCACCGATCGCGAAGGCGGCGGCCGCCGCCTCGTCAACGACGCACCGGTGCTGATCGGTCTGATCAGACAAAATCCGGCGGTGCGCGATGCGGCCATTGTCGCCTTCGCCGACCGCCGGACCGGCGTCGGGCTTTATGCCTTCGTCGAAGCAGATCAGACCGCCCTCGAAGGCCGGCTGCGCAGCGACCTTGCAGCGGCCAAGGGGCCAAAACCGCCGGAGCATATCCAGGTGGTGCAGGCGCTGCCGCGCGATGCCAGCGGCAAACCGCGCACCGAGATCCTGCAGCTCGTCGCGACCAACCAGCTCGATCTGATCGAGCCGATGATGACAAGCGAAACCGATCGCGCGTTCCTGAAAGACATCCTGGAATCGCGGAAGAATTTGCGCGACCGGTTCAATTTCGAAACGGCGGATCTGAATTCGCCTTCAGTCTGAGTAGGCAAGACTGATGTTCGATCGCCGACTCTGGAACTCGCGGGACGCCTTATGAGGGAACAATCTGTGGCTGAGCTGCTCGCGCGAAGCCGAGCAGCATCGGTTGGCGGGACGCCTCGTGGAAGCCGAATCGGCCTGCCGTCGCATCCTCCAGTTGGATCCGGCCAACGCCGAGGCCTTCCATATTCTCGGGCTGATCCTCTACCAGTCGGGCCGGCTCGAGGCGGCCATCGAACATCTGCGCCGCGCCGTCGATCTGGCGGCGGAGCACACGGTCTACCGCGCCAATCTGGCGGAGATGCTGCGGCTGGCCGGAATGACCGATGACGCGATCCGCGAAGGCCGGCAGGTGCTCGCGCTCAAGCCCGACTACCCGGAAGCGCTGAGCAATCTCGGCATCGCGCATTATGAGAAGAAGGATTATGTCGAGGCCGCCGACTGCCATCGCCGCGCCGTCGCGCTGAACCCGGAGTTTGCGCGGGCCCACAGCAATCTCGGCAACGTGCTTTACGCGGTCAAGCAATTCGACGAGGCCGCGGCAGCCTACCGCCGGGCGATCGCGATCGATCCCGGCTTTACCGACGCCTGGGCCAATCTCGGCACCGCGCTGCATCATGCCGGCCGGTTCGACGAGGCGATGCCGGCGCTGCGCCGCGCGCTGGCATTGGATCCCCGTCATGCCAATGCGCGCTCGGGGCTCGGCATCCTGCTGTTGATGCGTGGCGAGTTCGGCGAAGGGTGGGACGAATACGAATGGCGGCTGCTGTCCAACGAGCTCAGGGGACCGCTATTTCCGGAGCGGCCATGGCTCGGCGAAAGCCTCAAGGGCCGCCACCTCCACGTCCAGGCCGAACAGGGTTTTGGGGATACGCTGCAGTTCGCGCGCTACCTGCCGATGCTGGCCGAGCGCGCCGGCGCGGTCAGCTTCCGCCTCCACCGTGAGCTCGTCACCCTGATGCGCGCCAACCTGCCCGGCATCGCCGTGCTGGGTGACGACGCCGTGCCTGCGCCGGCCGATTGCGAAGCCGCCCTGGTCAGCCTTCCCAGGCTGTTCCGGACCCGGCACGAAACCATTCCCGCTTTGGTACCATATCTGCAGGCGCCGGCCGGGCATGCCGTGCGTTGGCGGCAACGGCTCGCAGGGCTGAAAGGGCTCAAGGTCGGGCTCGCCTGGGCGGGCAACCCCGGCCACGTCAACGACTTCAGGCGCTCGCTAGAATTTGCAACACTGGCTCCGCTGTTCGACGTGGCGGGCGCGTCCTTTGTCTCGCTGCAGGTCGGGGCGCGGGCAGCGGATCTCACAGAGCAGCGGCGCGGCGATGCTCGATCCATCCGACGAGATCCAGGATTTTTCCGACAGCGCCGGCATTGTCGCGGCGCTGGATCTGGTCATCACGGTGGACAGCGCGGTGGCGCATCTCGCCGGTGCGCTCGGTAAACCGACCTGGGTGCTGCTGCCGGTCGTGAGCGACTGGCGCTGGCTGCTCGAACGCGAGGACAATCCGTGGTACCCGACGATGCGGCTGTTCCGGCAACAACCGGACGGCCTGTGGCCGCCGGTCATCGAACGCGTGGCCGCCGAGCTCGGCGCGGCTATTGCCAGCGACGCCACCCGGCTGGCGCCATTCCAATCCGAAGGCGAGCGGCGTGCCCTGCTTGCGGCGGAAATCATCGCCATCGAGGCCGCGCGCGACGCATCCGTTCCGTCCCCTCGCCCCGCCACGCCCGGTGAATCGCTGGTTCGCGCCGAACAGTTGCGCCGCGCCGGACAACTGCGCGAGGCCGCCGAGCTGTCGCGCGCTGCGCTGGCGGCGCAGCCGGACCTGGCCGAGGCCGCGCATACGCTGGGGCTCATCGCCTACCAGTCCGGGAAAATCGACGAGGCCATCTCGCACCTTCGCCGCGCCGTCGAACTCGACGGCAACGCCGCGCACTACCATGCCAATCTCGGCGAGCTGCTGCGGCTGGCCGGATATCGCCAGGAGGCCATCGCTCACGGCCGGCAAGCGCTCGCTCTCAAGCCGGACTTCCCGGCTGCGCACAGCAATCTCGGCATCGCGCTGTTTGAGGAAGGCCGATATCAGGAGGCGCTTTCCTGCTACGATCGCGCGCTTGCGCTCGACGGCCAATATGCCGAAGCCTACAGCAACCGGGGCAATGCCTTGCGCGCGCTGAAGCGTTTCGCGGAGGCAGAGGCCGCCTACCGGCGAGCCCTGGAGCTGAAACCGAACTTCGCCGACGGCTGGAATAACCTCGGTGATGGTGTTGCGCGATCTCAAGCGGCCGCGGGAAGCCGAACAGGCCTACCGGAAGGCGCGCTCGCTGTAGGGTCCCGGCAACTCAGTCGCCCGGAATTCCCGCGACCGCGAGGCCCGCCACAAGGTCCACAGCGTCCGAAACCTTGAGGTTGATCGCGGTATGAAGGGGTCGTTGTCGGCACGCGACATCCGCGCGAGGTCGTGTCGAACGAGTGCCAGCGGCAGGAACATCGGCCGTGCTTCCGGCGGCGCGTTCGCAAGCAGCGTAAAGGCCGTCCTCAGATGCCCCCGCGCCTCCCCGAGCAACTGATCCAGCGCGGCGCGCAATTTCGGCGTTTGTTTGCCCGCGAATACCTCCTCGGTTCCGCAGCCGTGCCGCTCCAGCACCTGCAGCGGCACAAACAACTGGCGCCGCGACGCATCCAGCGGCAGCGAGGCCATCACCTGCGCCATGCCCTGGGCTAGCCCGGCATGGCGCCCGAGATGCTCGATCTCCTCCGACGACTGTCCGGCGATCGCCGCCGCCAGTGAAAACAATACCGACGAGGTATCGTTGATATAGCCTTCCAGCGCCGCCATGGTCGGCATCGGATCGTTGTACAGATCGAACTGATGCTCCTCGATCAATCGCGACAGCCGCTCGACCGGCAACCGCCAGTTCCGGATCGCCAGCAGCAATTCGGCAGCCACCGGGTTGCCCTCGACCCCGCCATGGTCCATGCCCGCCAGCATGTCGGTCCACCATTGCAGGCGCATCTCGCCCGGCAGCGGCTGGCTCACCTGCTCGTGCACGCGCGTGATCTCGACGTTGAAGGCATACAGCGCCAACAATGCGCGGCGCGGGGCCGCGGGCACGAACAACGTGGAGGCATAGCGGGCAAAATCGTGCGCGCGCACCAAATCGGCGCAGAAGCTCGCGGCCTCCTTTGCTTCGGCCGGATCGCTCATGGGACCGCGATCAGCGCCGCCGCAACCCGCCGCCTCTCGCCGATCATGATGTTGTAGGTGCGGATCGCAGGTCCCGTCTGCATCGGGTCGAGCACGATGTGGACGGCGCGCAACGCCTCGCGCAACCCACGGCGAGGCACCCAGACATCCGCTCCGGTGCCGATAATCAGGGTGTCGATGGCATTGGCGGCTGCGAAGACGCGGGCCAGCGAGGCCTCGTCGATATCGCTCGCCGTCGTCACCGGCCAGGCCCAGATGGCATCCGGCAGGCACAGCAACGAACCGCGATGCGACATCTCGGCAAAGGCAAACCCGCCATTGCCGTAAGCCTCGATCGGGGCCGACCTCGGAAGATGTGGAGCGTCTGGGCGGCTGGTCGTTGGTCTGGGCATGATCTCGTCCGAAAACCGGTTGCCACTTGATGTGCCAGTGGGCTGTTCGGGATCATGCCGGTGTCACTTCTTCTGAGGCGTGTCCAGGGCGCGTCGGCCCGATGGGTGCCGACACCGAGATAGATCAGAATCGGTGCCGCGATGAAAATCGAGGTGTAGGTACCGACCAGCACCACGCCGAACATCATCACGGCGGTGAAGCTGTTGATCGCGTGGCCGCCGAACAACAGCAGCGCCAGCAGCGCCAGCGTCACCGTGACGTGGGTGATAATCGAGCGCGACAGCGTCGAATTGATCAACTCGTTGAGCAATTGTGGCATCGGCATTTTCTTGTAGCGCCGCAGCATTTCACGAATACGGTCGTAGATGACGACCGTGTCGTTCAGCGAATAGCCTAGGATCGTCAACAGCGCCGCGATGCTGGTGAGGTCGAAATCGACCTGGCTGATCGACATGAAACCGATCGTCAGCACGATATCGTGGACGTTGGCAATCATGGCGCCGAGCGCGAATTGCCATTCGAACCGGAACCAGAGATAGATCAGGATCGCGAAGATCGCCAGCATCAGCCCGAGCATGCCGTAGGCGAGCAACTCACCGGAGACGCGCGGTCCCACCACCTCGACACGCCGGTATTCGACAGCGTCGCCGAGCGCGCCGCGCACCTTCTGCACTGCCTCCTGCTGCGCGGCGTCGCCACCGGGCTGTTCGGCAACCCTGATCAGGACGTCGGCGGGGCCGCCGAACTGCTGCAACTGGACGTCGCCAAGGCCAAGCCCGCCCAGCGTCGCACGCATGCTGGCGATGTCGGCCGTGCCGGTTTTGGCCTGCACCTCCAGAAGCGTGCCGCCCTTGAAGTCGATCCCGAAATTCAGCCCGTGGGTGAAGAACAGCGTGATCGCGACAATCGAGAGCAGCGCCGAGATCGGAAAGCTGATGCGGCGAAAGCGCGTGAAATCGAAATGCGTGTTGTCGGGCACGATCCGCAACGACGGCAGAATGCCGAACGCACTGACCACGGTCAGCACGGCAATCAGAATGCCCAGCGCGATAAGAACGAAATAAGTCAAAGCCGCATTCCCCTAGATCGGCACGCTTTGCGGCCGCTTCCACCGCACCCAGCCCGCAACGATCAGCCGGGTGAGCGTAAACGCGGTGAAAACCGTGGTGAGGATGCCGATACCGAGCGTTACCGCAAAGCCGCGCACCGGTCCGGTGCCGATATAGAACAGCACCGCGGCGGCGATGAAAGTGGTGATGTTGGAATCGAGAATCGTCGACAGCGCGCGCTTGAAGCCGGCGTCGATCGCGGAAATCGCGTTGCGCCCGCCGCGAATTTCCTCGCGGATGCGTTCATAGATCAGCACGTTGGAATCAACGGCGATACCGACGGTCAGCACGATGCCGGCGATGCCCGGCAGCGTCAGCGTGGCGTTCAGCAGCGACAACACGCCGAAGATCATGGCGACGTTGATGGCGACCGCGATGTTGGCGAATACCCCGAACAGCCGGTAGGTCAGGAGCATGAACACGATGACCATGATCGATCCGACATAGGCCGCCAGTTCGCCCTTTTCGATCGAAATCCTGGCCGAGGCCGGGGCCGACGGTGCGCTCCTCGATGACGGTGAGCGGGGCCGGCAAGGCGCCGGCGCGCAGCAGGATTGCCAGTTCGTTGGCGGCCTGCACCGTGAAACTGCCGGAGATCTGGCCCGAACCGCCGGTGATCGGTTCGCGGATCACGGGCGCGGAAATCACCTCATTGTCGAGCACGATCGCGAACGGCTGCCCGACATTCTCCGATGTCGCTTGCGCGAATTTGCGCGAGCCCGAGGAATTGAAGCGGAAACTGACAATTGGCTCGCCCGAGCGCTGGTCGAAGCCCGGCTGCGCATCGGTGAGTTCGCCGCCCGACACAAGTATCTGTTTCTTGATGACATAAGGTATCTTGGGGGCCTGCGCGCTCATCAGAATTTCGGAATCCGGCGGCACCCGGCCCTGCGCGGCCTGATCCGGCGGCACCGTCGAATCGACCATGCGGAATTCCATCTTGGCGGTCTTGCCGAGGATTCGCTTGAGCTCGGTCGGGTCCTGCAGGCCCGGCACCTGCACCAGAATGCGGTCGGTGCCTTGCCGCTGGATCAAGGGCTCGACCGTGCCGAGCTGGTTGACGCGGCGCTCGACGATCTGGATCGATTGCTCGATGGTCTGGCGGATGCGCTCGGTGATGGCCGCCTGCGGCACGGTCAGGCGGATCAACCCGCCGCCGGCATCGCTGACCTCGAGGCTGCGCTGGCCGCTGGAGCCGAGCAGACCGCCGAGCGGCTGCGACAGCTCCCGCAGCTTCGCCAGCGCCGTCTGCGCGTCGCTATCCTTGACCCGCACTTCGACATAATCGGCGCGGGATGCAAGGCCGGTGTAACCGATCTTGTTTTCACGCAGCACGCGACGGGTGTCGTCGCGCACCTGATCGAGCTTCTCTTTCCTGACGTAGTTGGAGTCGACCTCCAGCAGCAGATAGGAGCCGCCCTGCAGATCGAGCCCGAGCACAAGGTGACGCTGCGCCCAGAGCGGCCAGGTCTTCACTTTCGCCTCGGGAAAGAAATTCGGAACGGCGCACAGGCACACCACCAGCGCCCCGAAAATGATCGCCAGCGCCTTCCACCGCGTGAAATACAACATTGAGTTGACCCGTCAGATCCAGGAGAATGCGGCGCCGAAAATCAGCTCGCGGAGGTTTCGTCCTTGGCGGGCTCACTTTTTTCCTTGGCCGGCTCGCCTTTGGCGCGAACGCCCGAAATCATTTGCCGCATCTGCCGCACGCGGACGCCGTCCGAAATCTCGAACTCGATCTGGTCGTCGTCCACCACTTTGGTCACTTTGCCGACCAGCCCGCCGGTCGTTACCACGGTATCGCCGCGGCGGATGTTCTTCACGAGTTCCGCGTGGTCCTTCACCTTCTTTTGCTGCGGCCGCAGAATCAGGAAGTACATGATCACGAAGATCAGCGCGAACGGCAGCAGCGACATCAACATGCTGTTGGTATCGCCGCCGGCCGCGGCCTGGGCAAACGCAGGGGTAATCAGCATTCGGACAATCCTCGTGGAACGGGTATGAACCGGCGGCGCCTGAGCGCCAGGCCGGTCCGGGCAAATTCGCGCGGACTATAGCGGCCGCGGTCCCAATTGCAACGCTGCCAGACCCCAATTTGCGCCGCTTGCGGCCCCCCGTAAGGCCCGTTAAGGGTGCGTCGCAAGGAAGGCCAAGGATGACAAGAAAACCCAGCAAAACGGCGCCTCGACCCGCCTCCCGGACGGGCCGGCGGAAATCGCCGAGTATCGGCGACAAAACGCGCCGCGGCGTCCTCCGAGCGTGATGCCGCCGAGCGGATTGCGCGCGCGCTCGAAACCATCGCCGCGCGCCTTTCGGCCGCATCGCCCGCATCCTCCGCCGCCGATGCACTCGGTCACGCCGACGCGTTCATCTGGCATCCCGAAGGACGGCTGGCGCCGGTGCCGCGCGTCAGCCGCGTCGATATCGGCCTGCTCAAGGGTATCGACCGGATGCGCGACATCCTGATCGAGAATACCGAACGTTTTGCCAATGGGCTTCCCGCCAACAATGCGCTGCTGTGGGGCGCGCGCGGCATGGGAAAATCGTCGCTGGTGAAGGCCGCGCATGCCAGCATCAACATCGACCGCAAGCCGGCCGATCGCCTGAAGCTGATCGAAATTCATCGCGAGGACATCGAGAGCCTGCCGGCCCTGATGGATTTGCTGCGCGGCTCGCATTTCCATTTCATCGTGTTCTGCGACGACCTGTCGTTCGACGGCAATGACGCCTCCTACAAATCGCTGAAGGCGGTGCTGGAGGGCGGCATCGAGGGCCGTCCCGACAACGTGATCCTGTATGCGACCTCCAACCGCCGGCATCTGCTGGCGCGCGAGATGATCGAGAACGAACGCTCGACGGCGATCAATCCCGGCGAGGCGGTCGAGGAAAAGGTGTCGCTCTCGGATCGGTTCGGCCTGTGGCTCGGCTTTCACCGCTGCAGCCAGGACGAATACCTCGCGATGGTGAAAGGCTATTGCAGCCATTTCGGCATCACGCTCGCCGACGAAGAGCTTGAACGCGAAGCGCTGGAATGGTCGACCACGCGCGGCTCCCGTTCGGGACGGGTCGCCTGGCAGTTCACCCAGGAACTGGCGGGACGGCTCGGGGTCAAGCTGGCCGGCAAGTAGGACTGGTCCGCGCTCTCCCGGGATCGACTCGTCGCCGCACTGAGCCGGGGTCCACACTGAAATCAAGAGTTGCGATGATCCCGGCTCGTGCGAGGCAGCGTAAGGACGCTGTCCCGCATCCGGACACGTGACCCTTACGCGCCGTTGAGGAATTGAAGCGGGTCGACCGGGGAAGATCCCTTGCGGATCTCGAAGTGGAGTTGTGGTGAGGCCACCTCGCCGGATTGACCGGATTTGGCGATGATCTGACCCCGCTTGATGGTGTCGCCGCGCTTCACCAGCAGTTCGCTCGCATGGGCATAGGCGGTGACATAGCCGTTGGTGTGCCGGATCAGAACCAGATTGCCGTAACCCTTGAGCTCGTTTCCGGAATAGGCGACGACGCCGTCTTCGGCGGCCTTCACCGGCGTGCCTTCGGGCACCGCCAGATTGATGCCGTCATTGGACTTGCCATTGGTCTTGGCGCCGTAGCTGGTGATGACCTTGCCGCGGACCGGCCAGCGGAAGGTCGGCAGCGCACCGGTCGCCTCGGCGGCCTTGACCGGCGTTTCGGCCGGCGTGTCTTCGACCGTCGTCGCCTGCGCCAATCGGGCCTTTTGCTGCGGATCGGAGGTCACTGTGGCCACCTTGGTCGCCGGCGCCATGGACGTCGCGACAGGCTGTGCGCCAGCAGCAACTGCCGGCTGGGCAACCGGAGCCACCGCGGCGGTCTTGGCGCCGGGGACGTTGAGCTTCATGCCAAGCTTGAGTTTCGCGGATGGTTCGATGCCGTTGGCTCTGGCGAGTTCAGCGGCCGAAACATGGTTGCGACGGGCAATACTGAGCAAGGTATCGCCGTGATTGACGACATGGACCGAAGCCGGCGCGCTCGCGGCGGCCACCGGCTTGCTCGCAGGAACGGCGTGCAGGCGCTGCGGCAGCCGCGGTTGGGTGCGGAATGATCAGCTGCTGACCCGGAGAAAGGACGCGCGGCCCCTTGTATCCGTTGGCCTGCAGGATCGCGGCCGGCGAAACATTGTAGCGGCGCGCCAGCAAATCGAGCGTGTCGCTGGTGCCGACGATGATGGTGGTACCCTGGCCCGGGGTCCGGGCCGCCGCGACCGAGCGCGGGACGCTGCCAGTGGTCTCGATCGGATGCGCGGGTGGAGCATAAGAGGCCAATCCTCGGCCTCCTCCGGACACCCCGGTATTGGCGGCCGGATAGGACTGCGGGGCGGCGATCGCCGGCGGCAGGGCCTGCGACTGGTATTGCGTGCGGCGGGCAGATTGCGGAAGGTCGCGGCGCTCGATCGCGGCGGGCGGCACCGTGCCCGTGGCATCAGACTGTGAGGCAAAGGGATTTTGCGAAAGGCGTGACGACATGTCGGCGCTGCAGCCGGCAAAACCGATCGACATCAGCGCCAGCACCGCGACTTGCGGTACGCGACGCGAGCAGAACAACTCGACGACACCGGACATGGTTACTCACTCGTACGCAACAAATACCTGTTTTGAGTAAACACGCGCTGAGTAAACAACCACTTAAGCTTAGGAATAAGAGGTTGGCGGGACAGCCGATCCGGGTTTTTACAGCTCGCGGGCAATACCGGGCAGCGCCGGCACGAAGCGCACGTCCACGAGCTGCTTGCGCTCAAAGCCGGCGTCGGTCCTGACCAGGCGAACCAGGGTCTGGGTCCCCTGCTGTGGTCCGACCGGCGCGATCAGGACGCCGCCGGGCTCGAGCCGCTGCGCCAGCGCATCGGGGATCTGCTCCATCGCCGCGGTGACGATGATGCGGTCGAAATTGCCGGCATCGGCGGGGACGTCAAAGCCGTCCCCCAGCATCACCTCGACATTGTCGCAACCGAGCTTGGCAAGCCGCGCCCGCGCACGGTCGGCCAGCGTCCGGTAACGCTCGATGGTCAGAACGTGGCCGCAAAGCCGGGACAGGATGGCGGCCTGGTATCCGGAGCCGGTGCCGATCTCGAGCACCCGGTGATTCTGCTGCAATTGCAGCTGTTCCGTCATGTAAGCCACCACGAAGGGCTGGCTGATGGTCTGCCCGCAGGCGATGCCGAGCGCGCTGTCGCGGTAGGCATGGGCTCGATCCGCCGCCTCGACGAACATGTCGCGCGGAATCTCTTCCATGGCGCGGAGCACCGCCTGATCGCTGATCCCGCGCCGCCGCAGGCTAAGCTGAAACATCATCTGTCTTGGCGGATTTTGTGCAGTGGACATTTCGGTCCCATGAGGTCGCTTGCCGGCCAGGCGGCCCGCCAGATCAGGCAAGTTGATGCCATAAGCCCTGCCGGCCTAACGAAATATTTCAGTCGAAATCCGTGTTCCAGCCGGGGAACCCATATACACTCCCGGCGTTAGGGGACGGGGCGATCAGGCCCGTTCGCAAATCCGGAGCCAAACGGCCCGTTGGAGCGCGTTTGCGCATCTCGACATTGCACGGGTTGTCGTAATTTGCGAACCTTTGGTTCTGGCATGGGGCAAGGACTGAATTCATGATTGCGACGCGGCCGCCGGGCGGTTCTGTGTTCCTCGTCGAGGACGAGGTCATGATCCGAATGATGGTTGCCGACATGCTGGAGGAGCTCGGCTACAGCGTCGCGGCCGAAGCCGGTGAAATCAACGAAGCCATCAGGCTGGCACAATCGGCTGAATTCGACTTCGCCATTCTCGACGTCAACGTCAATGGCAAGGTGATTTCGCCGGTCGCCGACCTGATCAAGGCCCGCAACCGTCCTTTCATCTTCGCGACCGGCTACGGCTCATCGGGCCTTCCGGAGGAATACCGCGACCGCCCGGCGCTGCAGAAACCCTTCCAGATCGAAACCCTGGCGCGGGTGATCGACAATACCCTGAAGAGCGCGGCGGTTTAGGCAGGTAAAATAGAGTTGGGCTATCACGACGGCCACGCCGTCGGTGACCCGCGCAAAGCGGGTGACCCGGTATTCCAGAGCAGTGAGGATAACCGCGAAGCTGCAGCAAAGCAGGAAGCCGCTGGCTCCTCGAGTCGATGCACGAGCTTGCACGCTGCGGGTCATTTCAGCGTCGCCGTCAGCGCCTCGGAAAATGCCTCATCGGTACGGTCGAGCCGCAGCGGCGTCACCGAGACGTAGCGCGCCGCCAGCGCCCAGAGATCCGTACCTTCGGCCGGCACGTCAATCTGTGCCAAACGCTCGAACCCGATCCAGAAATACGGGTTGCCCCGGCCGTCGCGTCGCTGGTCGACTTTCAGAAACCCGAGGTTGCGCTTGCCCTGCCGCGTCACGCGCACACCGGCGACTTCGTCGGGGGCGCAGGCCGGAAAGTTGACGTTGATCACGGTGTTCCTGGGTACGCCGGCCGCGATCACCTTGCGCAGGATTGGCGGACCGAATTTCAGCGCGGTGTCCCATAGCGGCTTTTCCCGCGACTCGATGCTGAATTCCTGCGACAGCGCGAAGGACGGCAAGCCCAAAATCGTGCCTTCCAGCGCGCCCGCGATCGTGCCGGAATAGACGACGTCCTCGGCAACGTTGCGGCCCTTGTTGACGCCTGACAGCACGAGGTCGGGCAGCTTTTCACCGAGGATGTGGCGGGCGCCCATGATGACGCAATCGGTCGGCGTGCCCCGCACCGCGAAATGACGCGGCCCGACTTCACGCAGCCGAAGCGGGTCATTCAGCGACAGCGAATGCGAGACGCCGGATTGATCGAGCTCCGGCGCCACGATCCAGACATCGTCAGACAACGCGCGCGCAATCTCCTCGACAATTTTCAGGCCGGGGGCATGGATGCCGTCGTCATTGGTGCAGAGAATTCGCATCTAGCAGACAGGCCCTCTTCGATCGATTCCACGGCGGTCGAAGCGCCGTCTTATCCGGCTATCGCCCACGAGGCAAACCTGTCGTGCCTGCTGGTTATTTGCCTGTCGACAAGGGCTGGAGGTGTCTTGCGGATTTCCTGCGCATCAACGGCGCCGGCGATGCCGGATCGACGTGCCGCACCGCGGCTGGAGCCGCTAGTTGTCTTCATCGATCTGAGGCTTCTCGCGCAACACCGCGTCAAGCAGCGAGCGGTGAACCTCGATCTTGCCATTGTAGTCGATAAATTCCTTTTTCCGAAAGCCGTTCATGAAAAAACTGACGCGGGATCGCGTGGTGCCGATCATTTCCGCCAGGGTTTCCTGGCTGAGGGTCACCGGGATCGGCGGCGCGTCGCCCTCCTCGCCGAAATTCGCCAGCAGCAGGAGCAGGCGCGCCAAGCGTCGTTCGCTGGAATTGAACAGCTGGTCGATCAGGTCGTCTTCGATCCGGCTGTTCCGCGACAACAGATAGGAAATGAAAAATTGGGCGAATTTCGGCTCCGCGCCCAGCAGCGCGAGCATGGCGCTCTTCTTGATCGACGTGATCAGGCAGTCTTCCATGGCATGGCTGGTGGCGGCGCGCAGTTTCGCCCCCTCGAGACAGCCTTCGCCGAAGAACTGTCCTTCGCGCGAAAATCCCGACCACGGCTTCCTTGCCGTGCTCGGACAGGACCGTGATCTTGACTTTGCCCTTCAGGATGAAAAAGACCGTGTCGGCGACGTCGCCCTGGCTGAATATCTTCTGGTTTTTGGCGTATCTCTCGATGGTCTTGCCCGCGCCGGCCTCGCCCAGAAAAACCTGGGGATCAAACCCATTCTTGATCTGAATTGACTGGGTGTTGGGCATGTGTTGGTCCGTTTCCAGGCGGGAGCACAACACTCTCGTCACCGGCAAAAGCCGCAGGCCGTCGGTTATAGAACACTATATTCCGATTATGTCGGGCAGGCAACTCAATTCTGGGTAGAAATGCCCGCGCGCCCTGGCCCGAAATGCGGCAAGCTGACGCCCTGCGTCCGAGCTCAAACCGGCGGTTTAAGCTCACCGGCAAGCCAACCGCGCACTTCCGAGTTCATGGGGTCGCTCGATACCACCGTCGTTTCGACGCGACCGCACTTCTGGCACTCGAATGTACGGTAGTCGAAGCCGGACGGTCCCGCCTCGAGCTTCGACAGCAGCATGCGATTTTGCCGGCAGTCCGGACAGCGCGGCCGCTCGATGGCGGCGATATGCGGCTGATGATACCGGCTGATATTCGGGCATGACGCATCCTGATTTGCCATGGACCCGTTACAGAATCCGTCACGAATCCCAAGGGCCGATATACATCAGAATGACGCTTCCGGCGTCTCACGCCGTGGTCAAAATTGCTCATCCTTGAAAAACTTTATCGGCGAGGGTGAATGGCCCCGATCGCGATCCCCGCCACTGCGATTCAAATGCCGTTGTCTTCTCAGCGACCGCTGGCGCGCGAACGGATGCGCCAGACGCGGAGGAATTTCGCGCGCACGCCGTTACTCCGCATCTCGAATTTTCGAAGCAGCCGGCTTCGGTGGCTGCGGAGGGGGAACCTTGTCCTTGGTCTGTGAAACCGGCTTGTCGGGCGGCGCGGCCGTTCGGGGCGGGTTTGGCGGAGGAACGTCGTCCTTCACAGGCGGAACCGAGGAACCGGCGGCGCGGGCAGCGGCGCCTTTCGCGGCGGCTCCGGATAATATTTGCGGGCGACGGAAACCGCCTTGTCGAAATCCTCGACCGTTGAACCACTTCAGCGCGCGCACGCTTTCCTGCACGCCGTCATCCCATAGTCTCGCGGCCTCGATATCGAACTGGCCCTTCTGCTTCTGATCGCAGGCCTGGATGCCGTAGCCGGTGACGGCCCATTGTCTGCCCACCCAGTAGATGTCGCGATGCAGGGCCATTGCGTGTCATCGTTTCCGAAAAAATGTGGCTCTCGCCGCGGCGGAAACGAAGATACCGGGACACGGCGCCTTCGCAACATCGAAGGCGAGGCAGGGCAAAAGCGTTTTCAAGCGAAGTGGAGACGGTTCGCGTCAAGAAAACGCGTGAAATCAACAATCTAGAGCCCCGTTTCGATTAAATCGAAACCGAAAAGGCTCCGGACAATTTGCCGCAAAATCAGGCTTCGCGGGCGATGACCTTCACCCCGCCCATATAGGGCTGCAGGACATCGGGCACGGCGATCGAGCCGTCCGCCTGCTGGTAGGTTTCCATCACCGCGATCAGCGCGCGGCCAACGGCGGTGCCGGAGCCGTTGAGGGTATGGACAAAGCGCGGCTTGCCGTCGGGCCCGCGATAGCGCGCATCCATCCGGCGGGCCTGGAACTCGCCGCACACCGAGCAGCTGGAGATTTCCCTGAAGGCGCCGCCTTCGCCCTGCCCCGGCATCCAGACCTCGATGTCGTAGGTCTTCTGCGCGGCAAAGCCCATGTCGCCGGCGCACAGCGTCATCACCCGGTAATGCAGATCGAGCCGCCGCAGCACTTCCTCGGCGCAGGCCAGCATGCGCTCGTGCTCGTCGCGGCTGTTCTCCGGCGTGGTGATCGAGACCAGTTCGACTTTGGTGAACTGATGCTGGCGGATCATGCCGCGGGTGTCGCGCCCGGCCGCGCCTGCTTCGGCGCGAAAACACGGCGTCAGCGCCGTCAGCCGCATCGGCAATTCTTTTTCATCGAGGATGGATTCGCGGACGAGGTTGGTCAGCGGGACTTCGGCGGTGGGGATGAGCCAGCGACGATCTGTTGAGTCGCGGCTACTTCAGCAAAATCGACATGATCGTAATGATGCCCGATCTGAAACTCCTTAGCCGGGTTCTTGTCGGCGTCAGAAGCTCGCATCATCAGGGCCGCTTGATCACGGTTCTCAAGTTTCGCGATGGTCAATTCGCGGCTTGTCGATGTATTCGACATTCGTGGCGACGAATTGATCCTCTTCAAACTTCGGCAATTGTCCCGTGCCGAACATCACCTCGTCACGCACCATTAGCGGCGGATTGATCTCGGTGTAGCCATGCTCGTTGGTATGCAGATCGAGCATGAATTGCCCGATCGCGCGCTCCAGCCGCGCCAGGCCCTTCTTCAAGACGACAAATCGCGCGCCGGATAATTTCGCCGCCGCCTCGAAATCCATGAAGCCAAGCGCGCCGCCGAGATCGTCATGCGGTTTTGGCGTGAACGCATAGTTGCGCGCCGCGCCGAAATGATGGCGGACGCACATTGCCGTGCTCGTCCAATCCCGGCGGCACGTCATCGAGCGGCAGGTTCGGAATCGCCGCCAATTCTTTCGCCAGTTCTTCGTCCGCCGCCTTGGTCGCGGCTTCCAGCTGCGGCATGGTGGTCTTGAGCTCGGCGACTTCGGCCATCAGTTTTGCCGCGCGCGCGTCGTCCTTGGCCTTCTTGGCGTCGCCGATTTCTTTCGATGCGGAATTGCGCCGCGCCTGCGCCTGCTCCGACGCCATGATCGCCGCGCGGCGCTTCTCGTCGATCGCCAGCAGCGACTTCGACAACGGCGCCAGTCCCCGCCGCTTCAGCGCGGCGTCGAAGGCGTCGGGATTGTCGCGGATCGATTTGATGTCGTGCATGGTGGTTCGGTCCCAATTGTGCCGCGAAGGCGCATCCGGTAACCCGAATGCGGGCTTTGGAACACCGGGCCATCCGGACCGTCATCCCTCGTAACGGCTACGCGTCTCGCGGGAGGTGCGAGTCTGGCGAGCCGATGGATGACCTGACGGTGCAAGCGCACTCGAGACGCGGCCCTTTGGCCGCCAGGATGACGGCAGCGCCGCGAGCACTCCGAATGAACCCCTACTCCGCCGGTGTCGGATCGGGCGGCGGGGCGGCCGGGGGCGGTGTGGTGGCGGTGGCCTTGGCGGCCGCGGCGTTCTTTTCCACGATGCGCACGGCCACGATCGAGCCTTCATACAGCGCCAGCAGGGGGATCGCGAGCGAGGCCTGGCTGAGCACGTCCGGCGGCGTCAGCACGGCGGCGATGATGAAGGCGACCACGATGAAATAGCGGCGCTTCTCGCGCAGCTGTTTCGAGGTGATGATGCCGATCCGCCCCAGCAGGGTCAGGATCACCGGCAGCTGGAACGCGATGCCGAACGCGAAAATCAGCGACATCATCAGCGACAGATATTCGCCGACCTTGGGCAGAAGCTGGATTTGCGCCGTCTCGGGACCGCCCAACTGCTGCATGCCGAGCGAGAACCGCACCAGCATCGGCAGCACCACGAAATACACCAGCATCGACCCCAGCACGAAGAAGAACGGGGTTGCGATCAGATAGGGCAGAAACGCGCCGCGCTCATGCTTGTAGAGGCCGGGCGCCACGAATTTGTAGATTTGCGTGGCCACGATCGGAAACGAGATGAAGCCGGCGCCGAACAGCGCCAGCTTCAACTGGGTCAGGAAGTATTCCAGCAGCGCGGTGTAGATGAACTTCGAGTTCTCCGCGCCCGCGACCCAGACGAACGGCCACACCAGCACGTTGTAGATCTGCTTGGCGAAGAAGAAGCAGAAATGAAGGCGACGCCGAACGCGAGCAGCGCCTTGATCAGGCGCGAGCGCAGCTCGATCAGATGATCCATCAGCGGCGCTTTGCTGGCCTCGATATCCTCGTCGCTCATGACGCTTTGGCGTCCCGTGGGAGTTCGGCCTCGGCTGCCACCGGCGCCGTCGGCTGGGTTGCGGGCTGCGGCTGGCTTTCCGGCGTCAGCGCCAGCGGCTCGGACGTCGCTGGCTGCGTGTCGGCAAGTGCTTCGGGGCTCGCCGCCGGCGCGTCGAGGTTCGACGCCGCCGGCACATCCGCACTCGCGGCGGGCTTGTCGACGTCGTCGATATTGAGCGCGGCGCTGACGTCCTTTTGCAGCGAGGTCATGACATTGCCGCTGGTGAAGCCGGTCGCGGCTTCCTTGACCTCATCAAAACTCTTCTTGAGGTCGGCCATTTCGGCCTCGCGCATGGCTTCCTGGAACTGGCCCTGGAATTCGGCGGCCATCTTGCGCGCCTTGCCCATCCATTGCCCGACCATGCGCAGCACGCCCGGCAATTCCTTCGGACCGATGGCGATCAGCGCGACAACCGCGATGACGACGAATTCACTCCAGCCGATGTCGAACATGAAAGGTTCCGCTTACGCGAGGCAATTTCCGCCCAGTATCCATGAGCCATGTCCGGGAGCAATATCCGGGCCGCCCGCGTCATTCCTCAACCGGTCTTGCCGCACGCCTGTCGCAAGATCAACGTGCCGCCAGAGGTTTGCCGAAAACGTGCGCTGGTTCAGACAGCCTTGCTGCCGACATCCGACCGGGTCGCCGCAGAAGGCGCGGCGTTATGATCGATCGTCTTTACGGGCTCGGTCTTTTCCGCAGTCTTTTCATCGTCCTGCATGCCCTTCTTGAAGGCCTTGATGCCCTGCGCGACATCACCCATCAGGTCGGAAATCTTGCCGCGACCGAACAACAGCAGGACGACTGCGATCACGACGATCCAGTGCCAAATGCTAAGCGAACCCATCCTGCAACCCTCCAAACATGCGGGGATCCTGGATCCCGCTAACCTGTCCGGAAAGTAGGCTCAGGAGGTGTCAAAAACAAGGACTTAAGCCGCGTCAAATCGCGGTCGACGCGACACATTGCCGAGACCGTTAACCGGCGCCGACGTTCCGGTCAGAGGCCGCCAAAGGAGAGACGGAATCAACCCTCGCCGCCGGTCTCCGGCTCGACCGCAGGGGCCAGGGCCAGTTCCAGATCGCCGATCTCAAGCGGATCCTCGTCATCGCGCAGGGCCGGGTCATCCGATGGCGTCGGAACGCCGAACCCGGAGGGCAGCCGCGAATCCAGCAGGCCCGTGCCCTTCAGTTCCTCCAGGCCCGGCAGATCGCCAAGCGCCTCAAGGCTGAACTGCGACAAAAAGGCTTCGGTGGTTCCGAAGGTCAGCGGACGGCCCGGCGTCTTGCGACGGCCGCGCGGACGAATCCAGCCGGTTTCCAGCAGCACATCCAGCGTCCCCTTGGAGGTAATCACGCCGCGGATATCCTCGATCTCGGCGCGGGTGACCGGCTGATGATAGGCAATGATCGCGAGCATCTCGATCGCCGCGCGCGATAGCCGCCGCGTCTCCGTGCTCTCCCGCGTCATCAGCCAGGAAAGATCGCCCGCGGTGCGGAAGGTCCACTTATTGGCAATGCGCACGAGGTTGACGCCGCGCGAGGCGTAATCCGCCTGCAGTTGCGCGAGGGCGACCTTGATATCGACGCCATCAGGCATCCGCTTTGCGAGCGTCGCCTGATCGAGTGGCTCGGTGGAAGCGAACAACAGCGCTTCCAGCAGCCGCAATTCCTCCGGCCGCGCTTCCGGTTCCACAGAGCGCTCCTCGGCATCGGCTTTGCGTTTTTCCGCCAGGCTTGCCATGGCACGGTCTCCTTCTTCCACTTACTCGGCCGGCAGATCCGGCGCGGTCATCGCGTCGGATGCTGGCTGCGGCGGACGCTTTCGAAAATACAGCGGCGCGAACGCCTCTTTCTGGTGCAGTTCGACCTCGCCTTCCCTGACCAGTTCCAGCGCGGCGGCAAAACTGGATGCAAAGACCGTAGATTTTTGCGAGGGATCGACGACGTAGTTGATGAGGTATTCGTCGAGGCGGCTCCAGTCCTCGGCCATGCCGATCAGGCGCTCCAGCGACGCCCTCGCCTCGGCGAGCGACCACACCGTGCGCTTGGCCAGATGCACCGTCGCCAGCACCCGCTGCTGGCGTTGCGCGGCATAGGCGGTGAGCAGGTCGAACAGCGTTGCGGTATATTTGGGATGCCGGATTTCGGCGATCGATTCAGGATTGCCGCGTGGAAAGATATCGCGCTGCAATTGCGGGCGGTTCATCAGGCGGTTGGAAGCTTCGCGAATGGCCTCGAGCCGGCGCAACCGGTTGGCCAGCGCCGTCGCCATTTCCTCGGCGCTTGGGCCGTCCGCGGTGACGGGTTCGGGTAGCAGCAGCCTCGATTTGAGAAACGCCAGCCATGCCGCCATCACCAGATAGTCGGCGGCAAGCTCAAGCCGGATCTTCCGGGCGGCCTCGATGAAGACCAGGTACTGATTCGCCAGCGCCAGGATGGAAATCTTGGCGAGATCGACCTTCTGCTGGCGCGCCAGCGCGAGCAACAGGTCAAGCGGGCCTTCATAACCCTCGACGTCGACAACCAGCGAGGGCTCGTCGTCCGCGAGTTCGGCAGGCCGTCCGGTTTCGAATGACAGAATTTCCGCGGTCATGCGCCTGTTCCCGCCCTGCTGATCATCGCATCCAGTTCCGCCCGCGCCGCCCGCCGATCGAATGGTCGCGGCGCACGGCGCGACGCCAGCGCCCGCCACGCCCGATCCAGCGCTTTCCCCGACAATTCCGGCGTCTCTGCGGCGACTTCACGCATCTCGTCGAATCTGCCGTTGCAATGGAGCACCACATCGCAGCCGGCGGAAAAGATGGCCCGCGTCCGCTCGGCGATCGATCCCGCGAGCGCATTCATGGACACGTCATCACTCATCAACAAACCTTGGAACCCGATCACGCCGCGAATCACCTGTTCGATGATTGTCGCAGAAGTCGTGGCCGGATGGGCGGGGTCCAGCGCGCTAAACACAACATGTGCGGTCATCGCCATCGGCAGGTCCGAAAGCGGTTGAAAGGCCGCAAAATCAGTCCGTTCCAGCTCCTTTTCAGAGGTATCGACCCTTGGAAGACGGAAATGGCTGTCCGCGGTCGCCCGCCCGTGCCCGGGAATGTGCTTGAGCACGGGCAAAATGCCGCCCTGCTCCAGTCCGTCGGTCACCGCGCGGGCAATCGCCGCAACCTTCGCCGGCTCGGTTCCGTAGGCCCGGTTGCCGATGACCGCATCGGCCCCCGCAACGGGCACATCCGCCAACGGCAGGCAGTCCGCGTTTATTCCGAGATCTGCGAGGTCGGCAGCGATCAGCCGGGCGCTCAACCGCGCCGCCGAAAGGCCGAGCGCCGGGTCGATGTCGTAAAGCGCACCGAAGAGCGCTCCGGGCGGATAGACCGGCCAGTGCGGCGGGCCGAGACGCTGGACCCGGCCGCCCTCCTGGTCGATCAGAACCGGGGCATCCGGGGCGTCAACGGATTTTCTCAATTGTTGAACCAATAGAGCGACCTGCTGCGGCGTTTCGATATTCCGTTTGAACAGAATAAAGCCCCACGGCCGCTCTGAACCGATGAATTCGCGCTCGGCGGCGGTCAACTCTGGTCCGGATACGCCTGTAATGAATGCGCGGCTTTGCATGCGCGCCGATTAGCCCGCTGGCGCCCCGGGGGTCAACAAGGGTCGATGAAACCGCCGTTAATTCCTTTGGACGACGCACTGCCCGCCGGCGGACTTCAGGCTGCCGCAGAACTGCGAGGCCTCGTCGGGAGAGCCGAATGGACCGACCATGGCCCGGTAGTAGATGCCCTTCTCACCGAGGTCGGCACGCTTGATGACAGGCGCGCGAGATCCCAGCACGGCTGGGAACTTGCCCTGGAGCGCCCTGTAGGAAGCCTGAGCATCCGCCTCATTCTTCTGCGAGGAAACCTGCACCAGGTATCCGCCGCTGCCTCCGCCCCCGCTCGGCGCGATTTGCGCCGGGGTGTTGGAGGCCACCCGGGTGGCAGGTTCCGCAGCCGGTTGGGTGGACTGTGGCGCGAGCGAGAGGGGCGCATTGGCGTTTGCATTGGCCGATGAAGGCGCGGCTCGCGGGGCAGCCGCTGGGGCCGGTGCGGCCGTCCGCGCATTGGCGGCCGGCTTTGCGGCCGCCGGGGGCGTGGCCCCTACCGGCATCGCGGCACCGTCGGGCTGGTCGCCCCGGACCGAGAGGGTCCTGATCTTTCGCGGCTCAGGGTTGGATAGCGTGCCATTCCCGGCAGTGGGCGGCGGCGTGGCGCTTTGCCCCACGACGGCCATCGATGGCGGACTGCCGTTCTGGTTCAGCGGCGGAAATACCACGCGGGGGCCCGACCTGGCATTGACGTCGACCGGGGTTTCTTCGCGCGGCACGATTTTCTCGCTGCCGTCGCCGCTCGACATGCGATCGGGGACCTTGGCGCTGCCATCGGCGGGAGCCGGAACGATCTTGGTCGGGCCGGCGTCAGCCCGGATCATCGGCGGCTCGCCGCTGCGGGCCGATCCCATGAAGGTGCGATAGGCAAAAGCCCCACCGGTCCCCAACACCGCCAGCGCGAGCACGACGACAACGGTGACCATGCCGCCACGGCGCTTGGGGACGATATCCTCCGCGCCGTCGCCGTAGCCGTCCTGATCGTAGGCGTCGTCCGCGTAGACCGGATCGTGCTGAAAGGCTTCCGCGCCAGTATCGAGCTCGCCGTAGAGCGCATCATCATAACGCGACGGATCCGGTTCATGACCGGCATCAGTGAACGGCGGCGCATCGATATCATCTGCCACGGGCGCGGCATGGGTGGCCCCGTAGCGGTGCAGCGGATGCACGGCAGCTGGATAATCGGGCTGCGGCTCGGGCGCCTCCTGCCGGGCAGCGCGCTGCATCCAGGAAGGCGGGCTGGGCGGGGGAATCGGGCCCTCATCGGTCCCATAATCATCGGCCTGCGGCGGCAGCTGATACTGATTACGCTGATCGCGCCGATCGCGCTCGGCGTCCCGCGGCTGCAGCGGCAGATTGGCCCGTCCCATCGTCCCGAGGGGATCGGTCTGCCCGATCAGGCGCGCGAGCTCCGCCAGCGGATCGCTGTCCCGCCCGGCAGACGCGTGCTGCTCTCCGCCGCGATCATAGTCGTCGTCAGCGGGAAAAGGTCTATCCTGATATCGATCAGCCATCGTGATGATGCGTCCCCTTCGGGAAAGCCGTCAGCCCACCTCTACAAACGAACCGGCCATTGCCGGATGCCGCTCACATAATCCCCCAGTGAGCGGTGCCTGTCTCCGTCAGCGCATCTCGTCCGGAGCATCGACGCCGAGAACGGCAAGCCCGGATGCCAACACCGAGACGACCCCCTGAACCAAAGCCAGCCGCGCCTTTGTAATCTCTGCATCATTATTGATAATGAAGCGTAAATAGGGCAAATCGCGCCCCCTCGTCCACAGCGCATGAAATTCGCTGGCGAGATCATAGAGGTAAAAGGCGATTCGGTGGGGCTCATGCGCGGCTGCCGCCGCCTCGATGGTCCGGGGGTAGAGCGCCAGCCGCCGCAACAGGTCAAGTTCCGAAGGGTCGTTCAGGCGTTCGAGCGCCGCATCGGCCAGGAAGGCGGCTCGCGCGCCGGCCTCTTCCGGCAAGTCCGGGATCACCTCCCGCGCATTGCGGAACACCGAGTGGCCCCGGGCGTGGCCATACTGGACATAAAATACCGGGTTCTCACGCGACTGCTCGATCACCTTGGCGAGGTCGAAATCGAGCACCGCGTCGTTCTTGCGGTAGAGCATCATGAAACGGACGGCATCCTTGCCGACCTCGTCGACCACCTCACGCAAGGTGACGAAGTCACCCGACCGCTTCGACATCTTCACCGGCTCGCCATTGCGCAGCAGCTTGACCAGCTGCACGATCTTCACGTCCAGCGTGGCCTTGCCCGAGGTGACGGCCTTGATCGCTGCCTCCACGCGCTTGACATAGCCGCCGTGATCGGCGCCCCAGACATCGACGAGGTTGCGGAAGCCGCGCTCGAACTTGTCCCGGTGGTAGGCGATATCGGATGCGAAATAGGTATAGGACCCATCGGACTTGATCAGCGGACGATCGACATCGTCGCCATAGGCGGTGGCGCGAAACAGCGTCTGCTCGCGATCCTCATAATCCTCGATCGGCCCGCCCTTTGGCGGCGGCAAACTGCCCTCGTAAATGTCGCCTTTGGCGCGAAGAAAATCGATGGTCCGGGCAACGCGGTTGTTGCCGGTTTCGATCAGCGACCGCTCGGAAAAAAACACGTCGTGCCTGATATTAAGCGCGGCGAGATCGCCTTTGATCGCTTCCATCATCATCGCGATGGCTTTGGCGCGCACCGCCGGCAACCACCCGGCTTCCGGCACCGCCAACAGCTTGTCGCCATATTCGGCAACCAGCGTCTCTCCGACCGGCTTCAGATAGTCGCCCGGATAAAGCCCTTCGGGAATGTCGCCGATGTTCTGGCCGAGCGCCTCGCGGTAGCGCAGGAAGGCCGAGCGGGCGAGCACATCGACCTGCGCGCCGGCATCGTTGATGTAATATTCGCGGGCGACATCATAACCTGCGAACACCAGCAGGTTCGCCAGCGCATCGCCGAACACCGCGCCCCGGCAATGCCCGACATGCATCGGCCCGGTCGGATTAGCCGAGACATATTCGACATTGACCTTCTCGGCCGCACCGATCGTGCTTTGCCCGTACGAAGGGCCCTCGCCCAACACAGTGCGCAGCGTGTCGGCCCAGACCGATACCTTCAGAGCGAGATTGATGAAGCCGGGACCGGCGACATCGGCGGAGGCAATCAAATCGTCCGCCCGCAGCCTGACCGCGATCTGTTCGGCAAGATCGCGCGGTTTCTTTCCGGCTTCCTTGGCGAGCACCATCGCGGCGTTGGTCGCCATGTCGCCATGGGATGGGTCCTTCGGCGGTTCGACGACCACGCGCGCCAGATCGGCGCCGGCGCCAAGCTCCGCCGCGCAGACGGCATGCACGCGCGTCAGCACGTTGGCAAAGAGATGTTGCGTCGAGGGTTTACCGGCCATGGCCGCCGCCTAACGCAAATCCGGGGTCGAGTCAAAAAGCCGCTGATGCTCGGTCAGCGCGAAACGATCGGTCATCCCGGCGATGAAGTTGCCAATCCGTCGGGCCCGCTCGGTTTCGGTTTCGCTGCGGTCGCCGCCCGGCGGCAGCCATTCGGCCGGCAGATCGCCGGGATGGTTGTGGTAGCGCGCGAACAGGTCGAACAGGATCTGCTCCGCGTCCCCCATCACCCGCATCACCCGCGAATGCCGGTACATTCTCAGCTTCAGGAATGCCTTGATTCCGGCTTCCGCCTGCGCCACCTCGGCTGGAAAGGCGATCAGCACCTCGCCATGGTTGCGAACATCGTCGACGCCGGTCGGCCGCGCCAGCTCCAGACGCCGGCGCGCTTCCGAGACCACCGCTCCGATCAGATGGGAAATCAGCTCGCGCACCAGTTCCGCGCCGCGCCTGCTGTCGTCCAGACCAGGATAGCGCCGGGCGATTTCGGCGATCATGTCAGCGGCAATCGGGATGACCTTGAGATCGTCGACATCGAACAGGCCGGCGCGCAGGCCATCGTCGATGTCGTGCGCGTCATAGGCAATGTCGTCGGCGATCGCGGCGACCTGCGCTTCCAGCGACGCAAAGCTCCACAATTCCAGGTCGTATGTCCCGACATAGTCGGAAACGCCAACCGGAATGCCGCGGTCGCGATAACGACCGACCGCCGCGCCGTTACGCGCGGTCAGCGGGCCATTGTGCTTGACGATGCCCTCCAGCGATTCCCAGGTCAGGTTGAGCCCGTCGAAATCGGGATAGCGATGTTCCAGCGAGGTGACGACGCGCAGGGTCTGCGCATTGTGATCGAAGCCGCCATGGGCTTGCAGACAGGCATCCAGCGCCCGCTCGCCGGCGTGGCCGAACGGGGGATGGCCGAGGTCATGGGCGAGCGCCAGCGTCTCGGTCAAATCCTCGTCAAGGCCGAGTTGCCGGGCCAGCGCGCGGGCGATCTGCGCCACTTCCAGCGAGTGGGTGAGCCGGGTGCGGTAATGATCGCCCTCATGGAAGACGAAAACCTGGGTTTTGTAATTCAGGCGGCGAAAGGCGGTGGAATGAACCACCCGGTCGCAATCGCGCCGGAACGGGCTGCGGGTCTTGCTCGGCGGTTCCGCGAACAGCCGCCCGCGGCTACGCTCGGGGTCGCAGGCATAGGCCGAGCGAGGAGCAGCCATTCCGACCGACACGGGTATTTATCTCCTGAATGTTTGATTCCGCTGCCCGGCGCACTTAACTATGCTGGGCGCAGGATACCAGATGATTTGGGCCAGGCGCCCGCGACCGGAGACTTTGACATGACCGCAGCCGTCACCATCAGCGAGCGGGCAGCCCGCCGCATTGGCGAAATCCTTAAAGTCGAGGGCGGCGGCGCCATGCTTCGGATCAGCGTGGAGGGCGGCGGCTGCTCCGGTTTCCAGTACAAATTCGACGTCGATCATGCCCGGGCCGAGGACGATCTGGTCATCGCGCGCGACAGCGCCGTGGTGCTGGTCGATCCCGCCTCGGTGCCGTTTCTCGCCGGCTCGGAGGTTGATTTCGTCGACGACCTGATCGGCGCCTCGTTCCGGGTGGTCAATCCCAACGCGACCGCCTCCTGCGGCTGCGGCACCAGCTTCTCGATCTGAGAGACCGTCATTCCCGATGCGTATTGCCACCTGGAACGTCAATTCGGTCCGCCAGCGGATCGACCATCTGCTGACTTGGCTGAAGGACTGCTCGCCCGACATCGTCTGCCTGCAGGAAATCAAATGCGTCGACGAGGCGTTTCCGCGGCTGGAGATCGAGGCGCTCGGCTATAACGTCGTCACCCACGGCCAGAAGACCTTCAATGGCGTCGCATTGCTGTCCAAGCTGCCGTTCGACGAAACCAAGTCGGGCCTCGCCGGCGACGATGAAGACGCCCATGCGCGCTTCCTGGAAGGGGTGGTCACGCTGAGGCATGGCGTGCTGCGGATCGCCTGCCTTTATCTGCCCAACGGAAATCCGCCGGAAACCGAGAAATACCCCTACAAACTCAAATGGATGTCGCGGCTTCTTGAGTATTCAAGAGAGAGACTTAAGACCGAAGAACCGCTGATATTGGCCGGCGACTTCAACGTCATCCCGAAGGCGGAAGACGTCCACAATCCGGCGGCCTGGGTCAACGACGCCCTGTTCCGCCCGGCTACCCGAGAAAGCTTCCAGTCGCTGCTCGGCCTCGGCCTGACGGATGCGCTCCGGGCCGTCACCGACGCCCCCGGCCAATACACTTTCTGGGATTATCAGGCGGGCGCCTGGCAGAAGAACCAGGGCTTGCGTATCGATCATCTGCTGCTGTCGCCGCAGGCCAGCGACCGGCTCATCGATGCCGGGATCGACAGCTATGTGCGCGCCTGGGAGAAACCGTCGGATCACGTGCCGGTCTGGATCGACCTCGACCTCGATGCGGCCTGAGCCCGCCCCTGCTTTCGCAGGCAGCGCGAGGGATCGTTTCTTGCGGGATCAGTCCTTGCGACCCTGCACCCAGTGCTCGAGCATCTGCAGCGCCATCGCACGGTCGTCATCGGACGCTTTGGCGATCGCCTTGCTGTAGCTGTCCTTGATCCAGGTCTCGTCCGGCGCGGCGCTGTCCCGTGCCAGCGTCAGCCACATCAATCCACGGGCGGCCTGGCGCGGCAGCTTGTCGCCATTGAACAGCATCTGACCCAGCATGGCCTGCGCCTGGTGCTGGCCCTTCTGGGCGGCAAGGCCGAGCCAGCGCGCCCCATAGCGGAAGTCATCGCGCGACGAGCCGGCGCTCTTCAGATAGAGCCGGGCCAGATCATATTGCGCGTCCGCGTTGCCGAAATACGAGGCCGCGTAGGAAAACATCTCCCGCGCCCGCTCCGGATCGGACTTGATCTTCGAATTCGGAATGCCGCTGAGATAATACCGCCCGAGCGCCACGAAGGCATTGGCGACGATCGCCGCCTGCGGCGCCGAAGGGCTGTCTTCCGCATGGGCATTGGCAATGCGGCTGAAATACTCGAACGCGCGCAGGTCGTCCTGCGCGACGCCATCGCCGTCGGCGTACATCCGCCCCAGTTTCCACTGGGCGATGGGATGACCGCCTTCGGCGGCATATTGCAACGAGGTCAGCGAGGTCTCGGGCGCGGATTGGGGAACGGCCTTCTTCAAGGCGGCGGCGGCGCCCCCCGACTGGGCCGAAACCACCGGAATCGCGGTATCCTGGTTGACCGGCGCTCCGTCGAACGCGAATCCCTGCGTGGCCACCGGCGTGGCCCCTAAAATCAACGCAAAAATGATACGCTCAGATATCCGCATAACAGAGTTTCTCGTGCGCCCCGCCCGGATGGGTTACGGCGCCATCCACCGCCGGCCCAACCTGCTGGGCGTATTTCCACAGTGCACCTGATGTATGATTGGTCGCGCGTGGCTGCCATTTGGTCTTGCGCTCGGCCAACTCCGCCTCGGTCAACTTTACGTTAAGAGTCCCGATATTGGCGTCGATTTCGATGATGTCGCCGTCCCGCAGCAGCGCGATCGGCCCGCCGACCGCCGCTTCCGGTCCGACATGGCCGATGCAGAAGCCCCGGGTCGCGCCCGAAAACCGGCCGTCGGTGATCAGGGCAATCTTGCCGCCCATGCCCTGCCCGGTCAGCGCCGCCGTGGTCGACAGCATTTCGCGCATCCCGGGACCGCCGCGCGGCCCCTCATAGCGGATCACGATGACCTCGCCCTCTTTGTAGGTCTTCTTCTGCACCGCCTCGAAGGCATCTTCTTCGCGATCGAAGCAGCGGGCGGGACCGGTAAATTTCAAGTTCGACATGCCCGCGACCTTCACGATCGCGCCCTCCGGCGCGAGATTTCCCTTCAGGCCGACCACACCGCCGGTGACGGTGATCGGCCTGTCGGCGGGCCGCACCACGTCCTGGTGCGGATTCCATTTCACGCTCTTGAGGTTCTCGGCGATCGTTCGGCCTGTGACCGTCAGACAGTCACCGTGCAAGTGGCCATTATCGAGCAGCGTCTTCATCAGAAGCGGTATGCCACCAGCTTCAAACATGTCTTTGGCGACATAACGACCGCCTGGTTTCAAATCCGCGACATAGGGTGTCTTTTTGAAGATTTCCGCGACGTCGAAAAGGTCGAACTTGATACCGCATTCGTGGGCGATCGCCGGAAGATGCAGCGCAGCATTGGTCGAACCGCCGGAAGCGGCGACCACAGCGGCCGCATTTTCCAGCGCGCGGCGCGTGACGATGTCCCGCGGCCGGATGTTCAGGGCAATCAACTCCATGATCTTTTCGCCAGCGGTCATGCAAAACGCATCGCGAATTTCATAAGGCGCGGGCGCGCCAGCCGAATAGGGCAACGCCAGCCCGATGGCCTCCGATACCGTCGCCATGGTATTGGCGGTGAATTGTGCGCCGCACGCGCCGGCCGACGGGCAAGCCACTCGCTCGATTTCATCGAGATCGGCGTCCGACATCTCGCCGACCGAATGCTTGCCGACGGCCTCGAACATGTCCTGCACTGTGACCTGCTGGCCGCGGAAATTGCCGGGCAGGATCGAGCCGCCATAGATGAAGATCGAAGGCACATTCAGCCGAACCATCGCCATCATCATGCCCGGCAGCGACTTGTCGCAACCGGCCAGACCCACCAGCGCGTCATAGGCATGCCCGCGGATGGTCAATTCGACGGAATTGGCGATGCATTCGCGCGACGGCAGCGACGAGCGCATGCCGTCATGGCCCATGGCGATACCGTCGGTGACGGTGATGGTGCAGAACTCACGCGGGGTGCCGCCGGCGGAGGCAACCCCCTTCTTGACGGCCTGTGCCTGGCGCATCAGCGAAATATTGCAGGGCGCGGCCTCGTTCCAGCAGGACGCCACGCCGACGAAGGGCTGGTGGATCTGCTGGGTGGTCAGGCCCATGGCATACAGATACGAGCGATGAGGCGCCCGCTCCGGACCCTCCGTCACGTGACGGCTCGGCAGTCTCTTCTTGATGCTGGTCTTGGCGTCCATCGCGAACCTGTTTCCCCAGCCATCTCTTGTGGAACCCGGGAAATCCCAATTTCCCATCGTCTTCGCGAGCGCCGTGGCCTTCAGCCTACGAAGAAATCATTTCATGGAGGGGTGTGGCTAAAAAGCGGCGCAGACAAGAGCGGGCTGATATGAGGGTTAAATGTTCGGCAACTGTTGCGCGCAAGCCACAATCGTTGCCGCAGAGCAACCCTTTTTTCGGAAAGCAAAAGGCCGGTCGCGCCGCCGCGACCGGCCCCTTCGCTTGGCGGGACGACGGAGATCAGTGGCCAGCAGGCGCCGAATACCCACCGCTATAGCGGTACCCCTCGGACTGCACTGCATCATAGGCGGGCGCCACATAGGCATTGCTGTCGCGGACGGTGGTATGGTGACGGACCCTGCCCTGGTGAGGCTCGGACGCGGCGGCGAACTGCACCGCGGACAAGACAATCAGTGCGGAACCCGCGATCGTCAGAATCGGCTTCTTCATTCTTCTTCTCCCTTGAACAGTCGCGGTGCAAGGCCCGGCGCCTCACGTTCCCCGCCGTGTTCGAGTGAGATATGGACGGACGACGACGATTATTACTGGGTTGGGAATCACGAAGCAGCGAGCAAATTCTTTGTTCAAAAAACTTTTCGGCTAGATATTCACCACTGCCGCTACCAGTGTCCTCGGGAAGCCGAGAACACGGCTGTCATGATCATCGGCTATATATTCAGCACGCGGCCATAAGCATCCAGAACTGCTTCCTTCATCATTTCCGACAGCGTCGGGTGCGGGAAGACAGTGTGCATCAGTTCTTCTTCCGTGGTCTCCAGATTCATCGCGACCACATAGCCCTGGATCAGTTCGGTGACTTCGGCCCCGATCATATGCGCGCCGAGCAACTGGCCGGTCTTCTTGTCGAAGATCACTTTTACCAACCCCTGATCCTCGCCAAGCGCGATCGCCTTGCCGTTGCCGACGAACGGAAACCGCCCGACGCGGATCTCACGGCCGCCCTCCTTTGCTCGCGCCTCCGTCAGACCGACCGAAGCAATCTGCGGGTTGCAATAGGTGCAGCCCGGAATGAGATTCTTGTCCATGGCATGCGGATGCAGGCCCTTGATCGCCTCTACGCACACCACGCCTTCGTGCTCGGCCTTGTGCGCGAGCATCGGGGGACCAGCGACGTCACCGATGGCATAGATGCCGGGCACGCTGGTTTTGCCGTAGCCGTCGATCACCACGCAGCCGCGCTCGGTTTTGACGCCGAGCTTTTCCAGCCCGAGATTTTCGATGTTGCCGACCACGCCGACCGCCGAAATCACCCGGTCGAATTCAACCGTCTGGGGCTGCTTGCCGTCATCGATGGTGGCGACCACGCTGTCGCTCTTCTTCTCGAGCTTCGTCACCTTGGTGTTGGTGAGGATCTTGATGCCCTGCTTTTCGAAGCGCTTGCGGGCTAGCCCTGCGATCTCGGCGTCCTCGACGGGGAGGATCTGCGGCAGCACCTCGACCACGGTAACGTCGGCGCCCATGGTGTGGAAGAACGACGCGAATTCGATGCCGATCGCGCCGGAGCCTACGACCAAAAGCGACTTCGGCATTTTTTCCGGCACCATGGCCTCGAAATAGGTCCAGACCAGCTTCTTGTCGGGCTCAAGACCCGGCAGCACCCGCGGCCGCGCGCCGGTCGCAAGAATGATATGCTTGGCCTGGTAAGCGCCCTCGCCCAGCGCGCCCTTCGGCGCCTCGACCGCGGATTTCTTCACCGTGATCTTGCCGGGCGCATCGATCGTGGCCTCGCCCCAGATCACCGCCACCTTGTTCTTCTTCATCAGAAAGCCGACGCCGTCATTGAGGCGTTTGGAGACGCCGCGCGAGCGCTGCACCACGGCTTTCGGGTCGAACGAGACGTTGTCAGCGGAAAGCCCGTAATCTTTCGCGTGCTGCATGTAGTGGTAGATTTCTGCCGAGCGCAGCAGCGCCTTGGTCGGGATGCAGCCCCAGTTCAGGCAAATGCCGCCGAGATAGGATTTCTCGACGATCGCGGTCTTGAACCCGAGCTGCGCGGCGCGAATGGCGGTAACGTAACCGCCGGGGCCGGAGCCGATGATGATGACGTCGAAGGATGTGTCGGCCATGAAGGCTCCCGTTTAACTCGATGTCGGCATGACGCGCGCACGACGCCTCACGATGAAGTTTCTTATCTGCCATTCCAGCACGACAACCAAGACCATGATCGCCACTCCGGTCAGCGCAATTGGTCTCCAGATGTTCCGCGACAGCGCTTCACCGGAAAAGAACGCGGCGTAGATCACGTCGAGGCCGAGGGGATTGAGCGCAGCGATCGCTGCGAACAGCATCGATATCCAGGGCCATCGCGTCCGAACACTCAACGTCGCCCCCAAACGGCTTGGCTTGCATCACACCATCATCATGACCGGATTTTCGATCAGCATCTTGAACGCGCCGATCAGCTCAGCCCCGAGCGCACCATCGACCGCGCGGTGATCGCACGACAGCGTCACGCTCATGATGTGCGCCGCTTCGATTTTGCCGTTGCGGACCACCGCGCGCTCCTCGCTGGTGCCGACCGCAAGGATCGTCGCGTGCGGCGGGTTGATCACGGCGGTAAAATCCTTGATGCCGTACATGCCGAGATTGGAGACGGCCGTGGTGCCGCCCTGATACTCCTCCGGCTTGAGCTTGCGGGCCCGCGCGCGCGCCGCAAAATCCTTCATCTCGCCTGAAATCGTCGACAGCGACTTGGTTTCCGCGCTGCGAATGATCGGCGTGATCAGGCCGCCCGGCATCGCCACCGCCACCCCGATATCGGAATGCTTGTGCTTGAGCATGCCGGCTTCGGTCCAGCTCACATTGCAATCGGGTATCCGCTGCAGCGCAATTGCCATCGCCTTGATGACGAAATCGTTGACCGAGAGCTTGTAGAGCGGCTTCTTCTCCTTGTCCTTCGGCGCCGTGGCATTGATCTCCTCGCGCGCGGCGAGCAATTTGCCGATGTCGCAGTCCATCGTCAGATAGAAATGCGGCACGGTCTGCACCGACGCCGTGAGCCGTTGGGCTATGGTCCGGCGCATGCCGTCATGCGGCACGACTTCGTAGCTGCCGGGTTCGAACAGCGCCAGAATCTGCTTGTCGGACATCGAGGGCGCGAACGCCGGCGCGCCTGCCGGTGTTGCGGCAGGCGCTTTCAGCCCTTTGCCGGACCTGGCTTCCTCGACATCGCGGGCGATGACGCGGCCATGCGGGCCGGATCCGTTGATGCGCGCAAGCTCGATGCCGGCCTCTTTGGCGAGACGCCGGGCGAGCGGCGACGAAAAGGTCCGCGCATGACCGTTGGTCTGCGGAACTGCTGCTGCCTGTGGCGCCGGACCAGCCGGCTCCGTGCCGGAGTCTTTGCCGCCGGGGCCGGCCGCAGCCGCAGGCGTCGGCACCGGCTTCGCGGCGGTAGGCGCCGGTGCGGTAGCAGCGGCCTTCGGCGGCGCGCTGGTGGCGCCTGCGCCGGCCGCCTTGACGTCCTCGCCGTCGCCGGCGAGCACCGCGATCACGTCATTGACCGCGACGTCCTGGGTACCCTCGGGCACCAGGATTTTCGCAATCGTGCCCTCATCGACCGCCTCGACCTCCATGGTCGCCTTGTCGGTCTCGATCTCCGCGATCACGTCGCCGGACTTGACCTTGTCGCCCTCTTTCTTGAGCCACTTGGCAAGGTTGCCCTTCTCCATGGTCGGCGACAACGCGGGCATCAGAATGTTGATGGGCATACTGACCTCACAGGATATTCTTGCTCGTTGTCTTCCATTTGCTGGAAAGCCAACCAAAGACCGTTTGGGTGTCACCGCCACCCGATGAAAGATCGACGACTTGCGTCAATTGCCGATATCGCCCTGCCAGAGGCGCTCGTTGGCGGGAACCGATCGCCATGATTTCATCATGTTGACCGATCGCTCGTCCGCAAGATCGATATAGGGAATGCCGAACTGCGCCAGGATGTCCTTGCTGCCCGGGAAGGTTACGGACTCGCCGATCACAAGAAGCGAGAGCTTGAACAACCCGATCGCGCCCGCGCACATCGAACAGGGCGACAGCGTCGTGTACATCACGGTGTCATGAAACGGGATCACCCCGGCGTTGCGCATGCATGACATCTCGCCGTGAAGAATGACGTTCTGCTCCTGCACCCTGCGGTTATGGCCGCGCGCGATGATCTTCCTGTCGCGCGTCAGCACCGCGCCGATCGGCAGTCCGCCCTCGGCGATGCTGATCTCCGCCTCGCGAATGGCTTCGGCCATGAAATCGAAATGATAGGCTTCAACGGTCACAATCAGTGCCCCTGTCCCGACCGCGGCGCGGTGCTGCCGATATCGGTCGGCCGCGCGAGTTCAGCTTCGAACCTGTCGATGATACGCCTCAACGCTTCTTCCTCGCTATAGGCGCTCTCGCGCGCATAGGTGCGCGAGGCGTGACGCGCGACGTCGACCAGCAGCAGGCCCCACATATCCGGCTCCTCGAACGCGCGCGCGAACGCGATGGAAAGTCCGCCATCGACCACGAAGGCGCGCAACACCTCCGTGGCATCATCGCGGCCTATCACGCCGGGCGGCAACGGCTGCTCGCTGGGACCGGCCATGCGTCACCGATAACAGACGGCCTTGGCGGCCGCGACCACCTCGGCCACCGAAGGCAATGCGAGCTTTTCGAGATTGGCGGCATAGGGCATCGGCACATCCTTGCCCGACACCCGCGCCACCGGCGCATCGAGATAATCGAACGCGTGCTCCATGATCCTGGCGGCGATCTCGGCGCCGACGCCGTTTTGCTGCCAACCTTCCTCTACCGTGACGGCGCGGCCGGTCTTCTTCACCGAAGCGACGATGGTGTCGGTATCCAGCGGGCGCAACGTCCGCAGATCGACGATCTCGGCCTCGATGCCTTCCTTGGCCAATTCGTCGGCGGCCTTGAGCGCATAGGACATGCCATTCGACCAGGAGATGATGGTGACGTGACCGCCGGAGCGCACGATCCGCGCCTTGCCGATCGGGATCACATAGTCGTCGAGCTTCGGTACCTCGCCGGAATGGCCATAGAGCATTTCATTTTCGAGAAAGATCACCGGATTGGGATCGCGGATCGCGGCCTTCAACAGCCCCTTGTAGTCGGCGGCCGAAAACGGCGCGACCACCTTGAGGCCGGGAATCTGCGAATACCAGGCGGAGTAATCCTGGCTGTGCTGGGCGGCGACGCGCGCGGCCGCGCCATTCGGGCCGCGGAACACGATCGAGCATCCCATCTGCCCGCCGGACATATAGAGCGTCTTCGCCGCGGAGTTGATGATCTGGTCCATCGCCTGCATGGCGAAGTTGAAGGTCATGAACTCGACGATCGGCTTTAAGCCGGCCATCGCCGCGCCGACGCCAATGCCGGCAAAGCCATGCTCGGTAATCGGCGTATCGATCACGCGCCCGGCGCCGAATTCCTGCAGCAGTCCCTGGCTGACCTTGTAGGCGCCCTGATATTCCGCGACCTCTTCGCCCATCAGGAATACACCGGGATCCCTGCGCATCTCCTCGGCCATGGCGTCGCGAAGGGCATCGCGGATGGTCATGGTCACCATCTCGGTGCCTGCAGGCACTTCCGGATCGGGCTCGGCGGCGGCTTTGGGGGCTGCGGGCGCTTGCGGCGCGGCGATCGCTGGTTTGCCTTCGCCGACCGGCGAGCGCAATTCGGCGACTTCGTGGGCGACGGCAGGCGCAACGGGCTCTGCTTTCGGAGCCGGTGCCTTGCCGAGATCGGAGGCGCTCTCGCCATCGGCCAAAATGGTCGCGATCGGCGTATTGACCGCGACGTCGGCGGTGCCTTCGGGGATCAGGATCCTGCCAAGCGTGCCTTCGTCGGTGGCCTCGACTTCCATGGTCGCCTTGTCGGTCTCGATCTCGGCGATCACGTCGCCCGACTTGATCACCTCGCCTTCCTTCTTCAGCCATTTGGAAAGGTTGCCCTTCTCCATGGTCGGCGAGAGCGCGGGCATCAGTACTTGAATTGGCATATCAGCTCCGGAAATTCACTCTTTAAGCTGCGTACCCCGCGGGATAAGCGTTTCGCGCGTTCAACGATAGACGTCGGTCCACAATTCGGCGGCATCGGGTTCGGGATCGTGCTGCGCGAAGTCGGCAGCGGCGTTGACGATCTCCCGCACCTCGGCATCGATGGCCTTCAATTCCTGCTCGCTCATGTCAGCCGCAAGCAGGCGGTTGCGAACCTGCTCGATCGGATCCTGGTCGTGACGGACCTTCTCCACTTCCTCACGGGTGCGGTATTTCGCCGGGTCCGACATCGAATGCCCGCGGTAGCGATAGGTCTGCATTTCCAGGATGAAGGGGCCTTTGCCGGCGCGGCACCAGGCCACGGCCTTGTCGGCCGCGGCTTTCACCGCGCGAACGTCCATGCCGTCGACCTGCTCGCCGGGAATATTGAAGGAGATGCCGCGCTTGGAAAAATCGGTCTGGGCGGAGGAGCGCGTCACCGAAGTGCCCATCGCGTAGCGATTGTTCTCGATGATGTAGATCACCGGAAGCTTCCACAGCTCGGCCATGTTGAAGCTTTCATAGACCTGGCCCTGGTTCGAGGCGCCGTCGCCGAAATAGGCCAGGCTGACAAAATCGTTACCCCGATAGCGATTGGCGAAGGCGAGCCCGGTACCGAGCGAAACCTGGGCTCCGACGATGCCGTGGCCGCCGAAGAAATTCTTCTCCTTGCTGAACATGTGCATGGAGCCGCCCTTGCCCTTGGAATAGCCGCCATGGCGACCGGTCAATTCGGCCATCACGCCTTTGGCTTCCATCCCACAGGCCAGCATATGCCCGTGGTCGCGGTACCCGGTTATGACCTGATCACCTTTTTTCAGGGCCATCTGCATGCCGATGACGACCGCTTCCTGGCCGATGTAGAGGTGGCAGAAGCCGCCGATCGCGCCCATTCCATAGAGCTGGCCGGCCTTTTCCTCGAACCGCCGGATCAGCAGCATGTCGCGCAGCGCGGCTAGTTCCTGTTCCCTGGTGAAGTCCGGAGGGGTGTCGGCACCGTTTCCCTTTTCGTGAGCGGTTTCCTTCGCGACGCTTTTCTTGGGGGCAGCCATGGCATTTCCGGATCAGAGAACGAATAGCTCTCTCTATCCCAACTCAAACCGCCATGAAAGGATTGCGTGCACTTGCGAAGAATTCGCTATGCCGCAGTGCAATGCGGCGCGACATTTTCGAAATTGATTCCGCAGCTTTTTGTAATTTGACGATCAGTTCGGGTTGACGGTCCGAACCAGGTCGCGCGGATTGGCGTAATCGAGCTGATAGCGCGCACGCTCATCGAGTATATCGGGGTCAACCCGGTCCGAACGCAGCAACGAGACACGCTGCTCGCCTTCGGCACGCTCCCGCTTCAGCCGCGCCAATTCGGAAGTCAGCGCGATGATTTCCTGATCGAGTTCCTGCCGGGCATTCAGGCCATACTTGCCGGTATAGGCATTGACGCCGAAATAGCCGACCATGCCGGCCGCCATCGTATAGAGGGCAAGCCCGGTAAGCAGGGATCTGAGTCGACTGCGGGAAACCATGGGCCGAGCATGCGACGGCCCAGTTAACGGAATCCTAAGGCCCCGCCTGCCGTGCAGTCCCGAGCCTATTTATTGTGCTTGTCGACGAAAGCCGCGAAGGCGTCGATATATTGCTGCAACACTTTCTGCAGCCCCTCCTTGGCGAGATGGCCCTTTTCGTCGAAGGCATCGCCGACGCCGTTCAGGTAGATTTCCGGCTGGCCCAGGATCGGGCCCGAAATGCCCGGCAGGCATATTCTGCAGGTGCTTGGCCGCACTGACGCCACCCAGCGGGCCCGGTGAATTGCTGACGATGCCGATCGGCTTGCCGAGGAACGAGCTCTTGCCATAGGGACGCGAGGCGACATCGATGGCGTTCTTCAAGACGCCGGGAATTGAACGATTGTATTCCGGCGTCACGAACAGCACGCCGGCCGACTTCTGGATCTTCTCGCGGAACGCCAGCCAATCGGCCGGCGGCGTTGCTTCCAGGTCCTGATTGAAAAACGAAATGCCGTGCAAACTGACGACGTCGAGCTTGAGCGTGTCGGGCGCCAGCTTGGCCAATGCATTGGCGATCTTGAGGGTGAAGCTCTCTTTGCGAAGGCTGCCGACAAGTACGACGATATGTGTGTGGGGTGGCCATGAGATTTCCCTTTTGACGCGGCGCCGGTTCGGCTTGCGCGCTACCCTAGCGACGTCGGCAGAAGATGCAAGTGCATGAATTGGAAGATTTCGAGGAAGCCGACGAAGCAGCCTTTCCCGCAAAACGGATCAGGCCGCCTTTCGGCGGCCTGACCTGTCAAACGCCGGAAGCCGCGATCAGATCACGGGATTCCAGGCCACCGGAATCAGCCGGTATTTCGTGCCGTCCTTCTCGACATGGCCGATCGACGGGAAAGCGAAGTGGAAGCCCACGACCGTCGCCTTCTCCGCCGCCGCCATGTCATAGAATTTATGCCGGGTTTCCTGCGCTACGGCCGGATCCGCGTCGTAGGCGACGTGCCAATCCGGATTGCGCAGGAACAGTTCGGGAATGTTGGTGACATCGGACTGGATCAGAACCTTCGAGTCGCCCGATGCGATGGCAAAGGCGGTATGTCCCGGCGTATGGCCCGGTGTCGCGATCGACGGTGATGCCGGGCGCGACTTCCTTGCCCCAGTCATACCTGGTGATCTTGGATTCGATGCCGGTGTAGATCTTTTTCACATTGGCGAAATAACCCTTCATCATTTCGTTGGACTGGGCCTTGGCGGCGTTCTCGTCGCTCATCCAGAATTCCCATTCTTTCGCCGGTACCATGATTTCGGCATTCGGGAACGCCATCGAGCCGTCGGCGGCCCGGATGCCGTTGGTATGGTCGGGATGCAAATGCGAGATCAGCACGACGTCGATGCTCTTGGGATCGACGCCCGCGGCGGCGAGATTTTGCATCGTGCGGCCGACGCGGCCCTTGCTCTGCTCGAACATGCCTACCCCAAGGCCGCAGTCGATCAGGACCAGCTTGGACCCGGTGTTGACGAGCTGCGGGTTGAACGGCACCGCGACCATGCCCTTCGGCATGTAAGCGGCCTCGGCCTCAGCCTGCGCCTGTTCCTTCGGGACATTGCTGACGAAGTTATCGATGGGACGTAAAAACACCCCGTCGTTGATCGAGGTGCATTCGTAGGCGCCGACCTTGTAACGATAGAAACCGGGCGCCTGGGTGGCGGCGGGTGGCACCGCGGCGCGCGCGGTCAGCGCGCCCAACGGCGTCAGGGCGGTCGCAGCGCCGACAGCGGCGGCGCCGGCTAGCAGATGGCGGCGGCTCAAATCATTCATGGAAGGTTCTCCCCTGGTCTGCGTTTTGAGTTTTTGGCACGGATTTTCGGCGCAAATGTTCCCTCGTTGCGCGCCAAACGCAAGTCACTTTGCCATGCGCCCGCGGCAATTTTTTCGGCGTCGAGCAACCTGTCGACGCCAAGATATGCCGCCTGCGCTGGCGTGCGCGCTTACTTGACCAATTCCCAGAAGATTCCGATCACCGCGACATAGCCGAGCGTGAAGATCAGGGTCCTCAGATAGGGAATGCCGAGCAGGTACACGACGGCGTGGGCGAGCCGCAGCCAGAAGAAGGCCATCGCCCAGAACGCCGTCATGGCATTGGCCTTGCCGGCCAGATGAACCGCGATCACGAGCGCTGCAAAGGGCGCGAAGGTCTCGACCGCGTTGATGTAGGTCCGATCGGCACGCTTGCCCCACGGTGGCAGCGGACGCGGCGTGGGATCGACATAATTCGGAGGCGCGAGAGGCCCGTTAGTCATTACCTGGGAGACCACATAGGGAATCCAGAGCGACGCCGTCAGAATTGCGGTAAAGGCGAGATACTTCAGGTCTGCAGACATTGTTTTCCCCCTCTATAAAGATTTGTTTTCAACAACTCCTGTGGCTTGGTTCGCCGGCAAATAGTCGGGTGGATCGCCGCTCCGGTCGCGGGCGCTTGGCGTCATCCGCCCTTGTTCGGATTGATCAGATATTTTTCGCCGGTCGCGCGCTTGGCGTAGACGGCGATGTGAGAGAGCTGCAGCGCCTCCTGCAAGGAGACCACCTGGGTATAATGGCTGGCAAAGGTGGTCTTGAGTTCGGCGACGACGCGCTGACGCAGCTTCAATCCCTCGGCCGGGCCGATCTTTTGCAGGAACGGAAACAACAGCCAGCCGCCGACTCCCCAAGTCATCCCGAACGCCCGGTTCAATTCGGTCGGGCGCATGTCAAGGCCGCCATAGATATAGACCTGCTTGTGCACGTTCGATCCGTAGCGGCTGTAGACTTTTGCGTTCTTGTTGGCCGCAACCTCCATGCAGGTGAGGATTTGGCCGGCGAGCTTGCCGCCGCCGATTGCATCGAACGCAATCGTCGCGCCGGTTTCGACCAGCGCGCTGGTCAGATCTTCCATAAACGTTGGCGCGGTGGAATCGACGACATATTTCGCTCCGATCTTGCGCAGGATCTCGGCCTGCTGCGGGCTGCGGACGATATTGACGAGGGCGATGCCGTCCTTGAGGCAAACCTTGTTGAGCATCTGGCCGAGGTTGGAAGCGGCCGCGGTATGCACCAGGGCCTTGTGGCCCTCGCGCCGCATGGTCTCGACCATGCCGAGCGACGTCAGCGGATTGACGAAACAGGATGCGCCTTCGGCAGGCGTGATGCCGTCCGGCAGCACCAGACAGTCGCTCGCCCGCATCGTGCGGTATTGCGCGTACATGGCGCCACCGATGATCGCGACCGTCTTGCCCATCAGGGCCTTCGCCGCCTCGGACGATCCGGTCCTGATGACCACGCCGGCCCCCTCATTGCCGACCGGCATGGATTCGTCGAGCCGTCCAGCCATGGCGCGCATCGCCGCTTCCGGCACCTTTGCCGTAATCACCGGCGCGTCCCTGGTACCGGACGCTTGGGCGGTGGTCATGTCGGCGGCTCCGATCAGGAGCGCCGAGGTCGGACGGGTTGATCGGCGCAGCCTCGACGCGAACCACCACCTCGTCGGCTGACGGTTCGGCGACCGGGACATTGACCAGCGAGATCTCGAGTTCGCCATTTTTCCTGATCAGCGAGCGAAGCTGCAGCCCGGTTTTGCCGTCGGCACTCATCCTGAACCTCCCTGTTTTCGGCGTTGCCGAGTTTGGCCGGGAGTGTTCGCACGGCGGCCGGGAAACGCAAGCGTCATGGTTTTGTATCATTCAAAACCGTCCGCGCCTGGGTTAGGCCGAGCGATCGCGCCCGGCGAATTCATCCGCCGCCTGCTATTGCCCCGCCGGGGAGCGGCTTATGCCAGCGCCTTCAGCGCCGCCCTGCCCGCATATTTCGCCTGGCTTCCCAATTCCTGCTCGATGCGCAGCAATTGGTTGTACTTGGACGTGCGGTCCGAGCGCGCCAGCGAGCCGGTTTTGATCTGTCCGCAATTGGTGGCGACCGCGAGATCCGCGATGGTGGAATCTTCGGTCTCGCCGGAGCGGTGCGACATCACGGCGGTGTAGCCGGCCTTGTAGGCCATCTCGACCGCGCTCAGCGTTTCCGTCAGCGTGCCGATCTGGTTGACCTTGACCAGAATGGAATTGGCGCGGCCGTTCTTGATGCCGTCGGCGAGCCGGGTGACGTTGGTGACGAACAGATCGTCGCCGACCAGCTGGCATTTGCCGCCGATCAGATCGGTCAATTCCTTCCAGCCGTCCATGTCGTCTTCGGACATGCCGTCCTCGATCGAGACGATCGGGTAGCGCGCGGCGAGATCGGCGAGATATCTCGCCTGCTCGGAACGCGAGCGGGTCTTGTTCTCGCCGCCATAGACGTAAGCGCCGTCCTTGAAGAATTCGGTGGCCGCACAATCGAGCGCCAGCATGACGTCGCCGCCGGCCTTGTAACCGGCCTTGCCGATCGCCCCCATGACGAATTCAAGCGCCGCATCCGCCGACGGCAGGTTCGGCGCGAAACCGCCCTCGTCCCCGACATTGGTGTTGTGACCGGCCTTCTTCAGTTCCGCTCGCAAGGTGTGGAAGATCTCCGAGCCGCAGCGCAGCGCCTCGGCGAAGGTTTTGGCGCCGACCGGCATGATCATGAATTCCTGGAAGTCGATCGGGTTGTCGGCATGCACGCCGCCATTGATGATGTTCATCATCGGCACCGGCAAGGTCCGCGCCGAGGTGCCGCCGACATAGCGATAAAGCGGCATGTCGAAGGATTCCGCCGCCGCCTTGGCGCATGCAAGCGAGACGCCGAGGATGGCATTGGCGCCCAGCCGGCTCTTGTTCGCCGTTCCATCGAGATCGATCATGATCTGGTCGATCTGAACCTGTTCCTCGACCGCCATGTCGCTGAGCGCTTCAAAGATTTCGCCGTTCACGGCGGCGACCGCTTTCTGCACGCCCTTGCCGAGATAGCGCGCCTTGTCGCCGTCGCGCAGCTCGACCGCCTCATGCGCGCCGGTGGAGGCGCCGGACGGCACCGCCGCCCGTCCCACCGAACCGTCCTCCAGCACCACGTCGACTTCGACGGTGGGATTGCCGCGGCTATCGAGAATTTCGCGGCCGATGATGTCGACGATGGCGGTCATGGGTGCCTCTTTTGCAAGCCTGATTGGAGCGGTTGGCGCAGCTTCTACAGCAAGCCACCGTGGCGGAAAAGGTTGCCTGGCCCGTGACGCCGCCGAACAAATTGTCTAATAACCCGGCAACGGAGACAAGTTATGTCCAGCAAGCCCCGGAAATCATCAAAGTCGGCGTCGGATTCGTCCGGTCTGCAGCTTGGCCGCGCCGTGAAATGGCCCACGACGCCCGACGACGGCGAAACTCGACCGCGTGCCCAATCCGCAAAGCGACACGAATTACGTGGTGCGGTTCACCGCGCCGGAGTTCACCTCGCTCTGCCCGGTGACCGGCCAGCCGGATTTCGCGCATCTCGTGATCGACTACGTCCCGGGACAATGGCTGCTGGAGTCGAAATCCCTCAAACTCTATGTCGCGAGCTTCCGCAACCATGGCGCCTTCCACGAGGACTGCACGGTGGCGATCGGCAAACGGATCTCGGCGGAGATCAAGCCGAAATGGCTGCGCATCGGCGGCTATTGGTATCCGCGCGGCGGCATTCCGATCGACGTGTTCTGGCAGACCGGAAAATTGCCAAAGGGCATGTGGATCCCGGATCAGGGCGTCGCGCCTTATCGCGGGCGGGGCTGATCCGGCGCGTGCCAGTCCGTGCGAACGGCTGGACCGCCCGTTTCACCTGACGGTCTCGGCAGAGCCGCAAAGCCGCTGGTTATCGATCCATAAAATCGATTGATTTTACCATTATAATCTGTTGGATTGATTGATCGAAACTACCGATATTGCGTGGGCAAGCCGATGGAGCCCACCCCATGACCAGCCCAGCCCGCCAACTCATTTCGGACACCGATCTCGCCGTTTCGCTTGGCCAAGCCCAGACCGTGCCGTCAGAGCTGCAAACTGCTCGGGGCGGAGCCATCCTGGCTGTTCTGCCGGGCCTGCTGCTGGCGTCGGCGGTAGCGATGTCCGGCTATCTGCTCCGTCCGCTGCCGGGCATGACGACATTCAGCCCTATGATCCTCGCCATCCTGCTCGGCACCGCTTTCCATAATCTCGTCGGCACGCCGGCAATCGCCAGGCCGGGGGTCAACTTCAGCCAGCGGCGACTGTTGCGCATCGCCATCATCCTGCTCGGGCTTCAATTGACCATCAGCCAGGTGATCGAGGTCGGCGGCCGCGGCATCGGCATCATCGCGGTGACGCTGGCGGCCACTTTCGCCTTTACCGTCTGGATGGGAAAGCTGCTGGGCGTCGATCGCAAATTGACGCAGTTGATCGCAGCCGGAACATCCATTTGCGGCGCCTCCGCCGTCATCGCCACCAACACGGTGACCGACGCCCCCGACGAAGACATCGCCTACGCGGTCGCCTGCGTGACCGTATTCGGATCGGTGGCAATGTTCAGCTACCCGCTGCTGCCGGGACTTCTGCACCTTGATCCGCACGCATTCGGACTTTGGAGCGGTGCGTCGATCCACGAGATCGCGCAGGTCGTCGCGGCTTCTTTCCAGGACGGGCAGAAGGCCGGGGAGTTCGGAACCATCGCAAAACTGTCACGCGTCATGCTTCTGGCGCCCACCGTGATGGTGCTGGGGTTGTTGCGAGCTTCGAACGTGGAGAAGGATGGTCCCGCCGCAACCGCGCCTTCCACCCGGCCTCCTATGCCCTGGTTCGTGCTCGGCTTCGTGGCACTGGTCGGGCTCAACAGCCTGATCACCCTTCCCCCCGCGGGTAAAATCTGGATCGTGGCCGCGACCACCTTCCTGCTGTCGGTTGCCCTGGCGGCCATGGGACTGGAGACCGATATCCGCAAGCTGACGGCCAGGGGCGTTCGACCCGCGCTGCTGGGTGCGCTGGCATTCCTCTTTATCGCAAGCTTCAGCCTCGTGCTCATCAAACTCATTGGATAGCGGCTCATGACACTGGAACAGCTTCGTATCTTCGTTGCCGTCGCGGAAAAACAGCATGTCACGCAGGCCGCGAGCGAACTGAACCTGACACAATCGGCGACGAGCGCCGCCATCGCGGCACTCGAAACCCGTTACGGCATCAAGCTGTTCGACCGCATCGGCCGGGGCATCGTGCTGACGCAGACCGGCCGCGAGTTCCTGGTCGAGGCCCGTGCCGTGCTGGCGCGCGCCAAAGCCGCGGCGCAGGTGCTCAACGATCTGGCCGGATTGAAACGCGGTTCATTGACCATCGCCGCAAGCCAGACGGTCGCAAACTATTGGTTGCCGGGCCGCATCCAGACCTTTCACACCGCCTATCCCGGCATCGATCTCCACATCACCATCGCGAACACCGAGCAGGTCGCCCGTGCCGTGCTTCAGGGGAGCGCCGATCTCGGGTTCGTGGAAGGCGAAGTCGATGACGCCTGCTCGCGGTCAAAAAGTTCGACGGCGACGCGCTGATCGTGGTGGTCGGCGCAAAACACCCCTGGGTCGGCCGGACAAAAATCACGCCGAAGGATTTGCCGGCGACCGCCTGGGTGTTGCGGGAGCGTGGCTCCGGCACCCGGTCGATGTTCGAAGCGGCGCTGCGGCAATCCGGCATCGAATTATCCGATCTTCGGGTCGCGCTGGAACTCCCCTCCAATGAAGCCGTCCGCACCGCCGTCGAAACCGGCGACTGCGCCACCGCGATTTCGGACCTGTCGTGGCGCAATCGCTTGCCGCCAAGACCCTGCACCGCGTCAAGTTCGATCTGCCTCGACGTTCTTTCTACATGTTACGGCACAAGGAGCGGCATGCGAGCCGCATCGAACAGGCCCTGCTCAAATCGCTCCATGAAACCGCGCCGGGAAGTAAGTGAGCCGGCTGATCCGTCGAAGACACGCGGAATCTCCATGGCTGAATTCAATTCAATGCGCAGTATGCGCTGCGGAAGCCTCAGTTATTGAAGGCAGGAAGCCCAACAAGGTGCACGCATGGAAATGACCTCCGACATCGCCGACTTCACGCGACGCGACCTTTGCCTGCTCGGCAAGACCAAACCCGTGCTGGTAACGGGAACGACCGGCCCCGCAGTCATCGTCATCCACGAGATCTATGGTTTCGCGCCGACGCCTGGCGCGCTTTTGCCGCTGGGTGCGAGATGCCGGATTCCGTGTCTATGCGCCCATCCTGTTTGGGAGCCGGATGCCGGCAACGCCGAAGAGCCTTCCACCACGCGCATTGTTTCGCTTTGCATCTCGCGTGAGTTCACGATCTGAGGGCCAACAAGTCCAGCCCGGTGACGGATTGGTTGCGCGCGCTCGCGCGTCTTGCCCATGAAGAATGCGGTGGTCCCGGCGTCGGAGCCATCGGCATGTGCGTCACGGGTGGCTTTGCGCTCTCCATGGCGCTTGACCCGGTCGTGCTGGCCTCGGTTCTCGCCCAACCGGGCGTGCCGGCCTTCAGCCCGGCCGCGCTCGATATCGCGCCCGCTGATCTCGCCCGGGTGAAAGAACGCACCCGTCACGGGTGGGATTGCGGGGCTATCGCTTCGAAGGCGATACCCTGTGCCGGGCGTCACGTTTTGCGACCTTGCGCGCCGCCTTCGGGACGGCCTTCACAGGCACTGAACTGCCCGATAGCGCCGGCAACCCTACCGGAATGAAGGCGCGGGGAAAGCCACCGCATTCGGTCTTTACCGGCGACCTCATCGATGCCCCCGGCCAGCCGACACGGGCCGCGGTG